>CALNAJ010000052.1 GCA_937874695.1 uncultured Lactobacillus sp. | reverse complement strand
CCTAAGTAAACAAGCTTTGATTATTTGCTTGTCTACTTAAGTAGGAGTATAGCCCTATCCAAATACCTGCCACATTTTCCATGAGACGTAAAAAGCCACTCGGCCAACCTTTTGAGGGTTAGTCGAAGTGGCTCACAGTCACACGACCGAAAACAAAACAATTTATATTCGGAAAACGTGCGACAACTTTTAGATTTTTTACATTAGTATTCTATAGACGGACTCGTTCCAACCGGTTTCAACTAGCGTTTAGGCCGGTGGTCACGGTCAGGGCGCGCCATCATTTGGTCCCGCAACTTTTCCAGCTTGTACAGCTGCTGGTCATTCCACGGTGACTTACGCACCAAGCCCTTATCCGCAAATTCACGGGCAGTCTGTTTGACCTCGTTCTGGGCCCGTTCGATGTCCCGCAACAGTTCTCCGGCGGGAATCCGCAAAGCACCTTCCGAGAAAATGGTCCACTGTTCCGCCTGATCACTGGTGGCGACCGTCACCTGAGTAAAGCGGGTTTGACGTTCCTTGGCAATCTTTTCAATATAACTATCGGCCGTCTCATCACGGTTCGTCCAGACAACTTCCAGGTCGAACTGCTTATAGCTCTTGGAAATACCTGGTACGTACATCGCGTCAAAGACGACGGTGATTGAGGCATCCCGTAGCTTCTTATAATTTGCCAACATGGACAGGAGCAAGTCCCTAGCCTCCGGTAACCGATCACTGAGCTTTAGCCGGTTGAGCTTGGGCCAGTTGCCGATCATGTTATAGGCGTCGACAATAAGAATATCTTCTTTCATTTTCCCACGCTCATCCCTTCGTTCAGTGTTGGACTGGGTGCCGTGAACTGAAGCCTTGATACATCAGCAGGCCGGCAGCCACACTGGCGTTCAGACTCTGTACGGAGCCAACCATTGGGATCGTCAGCATCTCGTCAACGGTCTCCTTGAGCAGGCGAGAAATCCCCTTACCCTCGTTACCAATGATCAGCCCAACGGCGCCCTTAGCATTCCAGTCCCGGTAGTCGGAGCCTTCCATGTCGGTCCCAAAGATCCACATACCGCGTTCCTTCAAGTCGTGGACCGTGTTGACCAGGTTAGTGACCCGGGCAACCGGCACCGTTTCAATCGCACCAGTAGAAGTCTTAGCAACGGTCGAGGTCAACCCAACGGCCCGGCGCTTCGGGATAATTACCCCGTGAACGCCACTGGCATCGGCCGTCCGCAAGATAGACCCCAAGTTGTGGGGATCTTCAACACCATCTAGGATCAGGAAGAATGGTGCTTCGCCGGCTGCTTCGGCCTTGGCAAAGAGGTCATCGATGCTGGCATATTCAAACGCTGCGACACCGAGGGCAACCCCTTGGTGATTCTGATGATCCGTCAGTTGGTCTAGCTTTTGCTTAGGCACTTCTGAGATGACCAAATGACGCTTCTTAGCCAATTGGCGAATCTCGTCGATGGCTTCGGCCTTCAGACCGCTCTGTAGAAAGACCTTGTTGATGGTCTGTTGACTACGCAATGCGGCAACGGCTGGGTGCCGGCCGATCACAAAATCGTTGGATACGTCGTTCGTTTCATTTTCTGGATTCATTATTCAGTCCGCCCCGCTTCTACTTGTTCAATGCACCATTTACCCAATTCGTTGACCCGGTCCTGCTGCCCACTGAGTGCTAAGTAGCCCATCAAGGCTTCAAACCCAGTGGAAATTCGGTAGGTCACGACGTCCGTGTTCTTGGCGTGCGTGTAACTCTTGGCATTACGCCCGCGCTTAAACATCGTCCACTCGTCATCGCTTAAAATGCCGTCCTTTTCCATCAGGTCGATCAGTGCGGCCTGGGCCTTCGCTGAGACGTAGTGCGTCGCCTTCTTTTGCAGATGGTTGGGTTTGGCCAAGCCCTCTGCAATCAGGTGTTGACGAATAATTACTTCGTAAGCGGCATCACCCATGTAGGCCAGTGCGACCCCGTTTAATTGTCGAAAATCGACTTGTTCTGTTTGTTCAGTCATTAATTTCCCTTTCTCCAACGCGTCCCTTGGGGCGTGTCTTCCAAGATAATCCCTTGGCTCTTCAGTTGTTCACGAATTTCATCACTGCGTTCAAAGTTTCGGTTCTTCCGGGCAGCTAACCGTTCATCGATCAATGCCTGAATCCCCTCATCATCCAGTGAGTCGGCTTCCGCCAGTTCAACACCGAACACGCTCAACAGGTCGACTAAGGTCTGCCGAATAAACGTCAACGTGCCACTAAAGACCACTGGCCGTTCAGCGTACACGTTTCCTAAGCGAGCTAAGTCATGAACCTCGGCGACCCCGTTTTGCACGTTAAAGTCGTCATCCATAGCGTCGTTGTAGTCGGCGATAATCTGCCGAATTTCCTGTTCGACCTTTGGATCATTACCGTCTTCAGCATCCTTCAAGCGGTAGCCCATGTTGTTGTAGGACGTTTGGAGCCGTTCCAGGTTCCGTGCCGCCGTATCCAGATTCCGTTGGCTGTATTGAATCGGCCGCCGGTACTGGGTCGTGGCCATGAAGAAGCGTAGCGTCTGTGGATCGATGGTCTTCAAGATGTCGTGAACCGTCACAAAGTTACCCAATGACTTGCTCATCTTCTCGTTTTCATCGCCAACCGTTACGAAACCATTGTGTAACCAGTAGTGGACAAACGTCTTGCCCGTCTTGGCTTCACTCTGCGCGATTTCATTTTCATGATGGGGGAAGGTCAAGTCTTCACCACCACCGTGGATGTCAAAGGTGTCACCGAGATAGTGCGTCGACATGACGGAGCACTCGATGTGCCAACCAGGCCGACCCGCACCCCAAGGCGATGGCCAGGAAATTTCACCCGGCTTGGCACCCTTCCAGAGAGCAAAGTCGACGGCATCTTCCTTACGTGCCGTCTCTTCATCGTTGGTGTGCTGGGAAGCCCCTTCCTCGAGCTCGTCCAAGTTCTGATGGGACAATTCACCGTAATGGGCAAACTTGTGCGCCCGGTAATAAACATCCCCATCAACTGGATAAGCGTAACCCTTGTCGATCAGGTCCTGCACAAATTCAATGATTTCGGGAATGTGTTCCGTAGCTCGTGGATTAGCGGTTGCTGGTTCAATGTTCAGTGCCGCCGTGTCTTCCTTGAAGGCCTTGATAAACCGGTCACCCAATTCGGGAACGGTAATGTTTAATTTTTTCGCTTGATTGATCATTTTATCGTCGACATCGGTAAAGTTAGAAATGTACTTCACCTGATAGCCGCGGTATTCGAAGTAACGCCGAATCGTGTCAAAGGCAATGGCACTTCGCGCGTTCCCAATATGAATATAGTTATAGACGGTCGGACCACACACATACATGTTAACCACTCCGGGAGTGATGGGTTCGAAAGTCTCTTTCTGGCGGGTCATGGTATTAAATACTTTGAGCATCGCGAGGCTCCTTTCGCGTAACCTTTATATATTGCTTCGTTTCGACATCGCTGAGTGAGCGATAATTTCGCCTCCCGGTTGGTTCTGGAGATACTGGAACGGGTGGGCACAACTTGAAGCCTCGCAAAAAAACACGAGTCTTCAAGCTTGGCCTTTTCCTAGACCGAGCAAATCACTCGGCCAAGGAAAACGACACACCTGAGCATCTCCAGAACCAACCTCCGGCTTACGCTGACCTCCCCTACGCGATTATCACTCATAAATGATATGAACTTACGCACGCATTGGTATCCAATCAGTATCTTCAGGACCACCCGGGAGGCGACATAACCACCAGTCCCAGGATGTCGAATGAGTTAGCTCCATTGTAGCATACCAGAGCGGTTAGCAAAAAGCCGAATGGACGGCCAATGGCCCCTCATTCGGCTTCTTTACCAAAACGTTAGCCTTCGAGTTGGGCCAAAGTTTGGTGAATGTGTTGTAATGCGGTCTTACGGCCGACTAATTCGATTGATTCAGGTAATTCTGGACCGTGCATTTCATGAGTAACAGCAATTCGGATTGGCATCCATAATTGACGACCCTTGATCCCGGTCTTGGCTTGGACCCGCTTGATCACGTGGAAGATTTCTACGGAGTCAAACAGATCGAGCTTTTCGATTTCTTCAGCGAATGCCTTTAAGACAACGGGTGCCGTGTCATTGCTGATTTCTTCCAGGGCGTCGCCAGAAACTTGTTCTGGTTCTTGGAAGAAGACGGAAGCCATGTCGTTGATTTGTGCCATGTAGCTCATTTGCTGCTTGTACAGGTTGATCAATTGACGCGACCATTCGATAGTGCTCGTGTCTGGGTTGGCAGGAATATTGCCCGCCTTGATCAATTGCTTCATGGCCAAGTCGACGATGGTGCTCTGATCGGCATCCTTCACGTAACGGTTGTTCAACCAGTCCAGCTTGTCGCTGTCAAAGGTTGCGGGTGATGAACTCAGACGCGTTTCATCGTACATCTTGATGAATTGCTTCCGGTTAAAGATTTCATCTTCCCCAACTGGAGACCAGCCCAACAACAGGATGAAGTTGAACATGGCTTCTGGCAGGTAGCCAAGGTCACGGTATTGTTCGATGAATTGGAGGACAGATTCGTCACGCTTGGACAACTTCTTACCAGTGTCCTTGCTGATGATCAGGCTCATGTGACCGAACTTAGGTGCTTCCCAACCAAAGGCTTGGTAGATCATCAATTGCTTAGGCGTGTTGGCAACATGGTCGTCCCCACGGAAAACGTGACTGATGGCCATCTTGTGGTCGTCAACAACAACGGCGAAGTTGTATGTTGGCATCCCATCGCGCTTGGCAATGACGAAGTCCCCACCAATGGTATCGGAGTTAAAGGAAACATTTCCCTTAACCATGTCATCCCAGGCAAAAATTTCATCCTTTGGGACGCGGAAACGAATAACTGGCTTCAAGCCCTTAGCTTTAGCGGCATCGATAGCAGCTTGCTTTTCGGCTTCATCCATACCAGCATATTCGTATTCGTAATGTGGCATTTCCTTGCGGGCTTTTTGGGCTTCGCGGTCGGCTTGTAATTCATCTTCCGTCCGGTAAGATTCGTAGGCCTTGCCTTCATCGATCAGTTGTTGGATCAGTGGCGTGTAGATGTCGCGCCGTTCTGATTGCCGGTAGGGACCGTAGTCGCCACCAACATCGGGACCTTCATCCCAGTCCAAGCCTAACCACTTCAGGTTTTCTAGCTGGCTTCTTTCACCATCCGCGATGTTCCGCTTAGTATCGGTATCTTCGATTCTGATGATGAACTTACCCTTGTTGTGCCGGGCAAATAAGTAATTAAAGATCGCTGTCCGGGCATTACCAATGTGCAAATGACCGGTAGGACTCGGTGCGTACCGAACCCGAATTGAATTTTTCGCCAAAACGTTTGCGCCTCTTTCTCCATTATTTACGTAATTTAGGTGTTAACTGTCATCTGCGTGATGACACATTGTTCTTAGTGTACAATGCCAAACCGGAAAAATAAAGGTGTGACCCTTAATCTCTCCCAGAAATCTCAAGTAAGCGGTTATTTACCGCGACCGTTTCGGCTTCTTCGGTTGGCCCTTACCGCCGGCATCCTCTTCGATATTTCTGCTAGAGTGCACAGGCTTAGCAAAGATCATCCGCCCAGCATCGGTCTGGATGGCACTTGTCACCACTACATCCAACTGCTTATTGATGAAGTACTTCCCATCTTCGACGACGACCATCGTGCCATCATCGAGATAAGCGACCCCCTGTTGCCGTTCGGTCCCGTTCTTAACCACCATGACGTGGAGATTCTCACCGGGAATCACCCGTGGCTTCAGAGCGTTCGCTAAGGAATTAATGTTGAGGACTTGAACGTTTTGGAACTGAATAACCTTGTTCAAGTTGTAATCGTTAGTGACGATTACCCCACCATTTTCCTTGGCCAATCGAATCAACTTACTGTCAACTTCGGGAATATCCTCGAAGTCACCTTCGTACATTTCGATTGGCATGATGTTTTCGTTCTGAAGTTTGTTTAAGATATCCAACCCTCGGCGTCCACGAACCCGCTTGATGGAATCGCTGGAATCCGCGATGTACTGCAATTCATACAACACGAAATTGGGAACCAACAATGTTCCTTCCAGAAAGCCTGTCTTAGCCAGATCATAGATTCGACCATCGATTAAAATATTGGTATCCAAGATCTTGTAGTGATGGAAGTTGGGTTCCGTTTGTTTATCGATGACTTTCTTAGACTCTTCTTCGCTAGCCTTCTTGCTCCGTGACTGGAACAGCTTGCGCCATTCTTCGGCCCGTACCTTACTTAGCCGTGTCCCAATCCGGAAGCCAAGATATCCAAACAACAACATCAGAATCCACGGAATGAAGGTGCTGATGAAGAACGATGGCACCCGGAAAAGAAACGATGAGATCAGTAAGGCCAATGCCAAGCTAATAATCGCACCCAGACTACCAAAGAGAATCGTCATCGGATTCTGCTTGTTGAGATAGGCTTCAAGTTTGTTGACCACCCGCATAATCAGTCCGGCAAACAACAACCCCAGAATGAGGAAAATAATTGCACCAACTAAAATGTTAACTAAGATGTTGTTGACGAGCGGACTGGTCATCCCGATGATGTGCCAGAAGCGAGAAAGATACGCGACCCCCATGACACCACCTAGGATGGCGAAGATCACGAGAATAACTGTTTTCTTACGCATACGTTCACCTCCTTTCAAATTACCATAATTTAGGTAAAATCTTGCCATTAACTGCGCCTGCGGCTGACAGGAATTCCACCTGCTGTGGGAGCGGGCCAAGCCTGGGAAGCGGTCTTGGCCCTCGGTTTGAAGCCTCGTAAAATTCAACGAGTCTTCAAACACGTCCGTGGTGTAACCTGGCTAAAAATCGCCAGCTAACACCACCTTCACGGCTGGTTCCATCCCTGTCCTCCTCCGGCTTAAGCTAGTTTTTACCCGCTCATGCTTATTGCAATCATCTTTCAACTAATTTAAACGGTTCTGCTCTCGTGTAAGCCAGCGCACTACTAACACAAATGATGCTTAACTAAATCAAATATCCAGTGCCAGTTTCAACGCCTGCCGCAGGGTTGAGACCCCGACGACCTTGATGCCGGCCGGGGGATTCCACCCTTGCATGTTGTTTTTGGGGACGAAAATGCGCTTGAAACCAAGCTTCTTGGCCTCTGCTACCCGAGACTCAATGCGGCTGACCCGGCGAATTTCACCAGTCAACCCCACTTCACCCACGAAACAGTCGCTGGGCTCCGTTGCCGTGTCGCGGTAGCTGGAGGCGATACTCATGGCAATCGCCAAGTCAATCGCTGGTTCATCCAGTTTCACGCCACCGGCCGCCTTCAGGAAAGCATCCTGGTTCTGAAGCATCAGGTTAGCCCGCTTCTCCAATACGGCCATCAACAAGGCCACTCGGTTACGATCCAGCCCACTCGATGTGCGTTGGGCGTTGCCAAAGACGGATGGTGAGATCAGTGCTTGCACTTCAACTAAAATTGGCCGAGTTCCCTCCATCGATACCACGATGGCTGAACCGGTCGCATCCTCGAGACGTTCCTCCAAGAATATTTCCGAAGGATTGGCCACCTCATACAGGCCGCCCTCACGCATTTCAAAGATTCCCAGCTCATTGGTCGAGCCAAATCGGTTCTTGACCGCCCGTAGAATCCGGTAGGTGTGATGCAGGTCCCCTTCGAAGTACAACACGGTATCCACCATGTGTTCCAGAATCTTAGGACCAGCAATCGCGCCACCCTTAGTCACGTGACCCACGACAAAGATCGTAATGCCGTTAGTCTTGGCAATCTGCATCAGTTCACCGGTGACCGCTCGAATCTGAGAAACAGACCCGATCGCCGATTCAATTCCGGGCGCCTGCATCGTTTGGACGGAGTCAATGACCACGTAATCCGGCTGCATCTCCTCGATGTTAGCCCGGATGCTGGCCATGTCCGTTTCCGGATAGAGGTAGAGGTTATCACTGTTGACAACTAAACGGTCAGCACGCATCTTGATCTGCGAAGCACTTTCTTCCCCGGAAACATAGAGCACCTTGCCCCCGGTCGCACTCAGCTGACCGGACACTTGGAGTAACAGGGTCGATTTCCCAATACCAGGGTCCCCGCCGATCAGGATCAGTGACCCCGGCACGATACCACCACCCAACACGCGGTTGAGTTCGTTCATTTGGGTCTTGACCCGCATCTCCGTGGTGTGCTTGATATCATTCATCAACTGTGGCTTAGAATGCTCGCCAGTCACCGTTGTTCGTGTTGACTGAGGCTTGGCCGCAGCCGGCGTGATGACCTCTTCGACCATGGTGTTCCACTCCCCACAATTCGGGCAGCGTCCCAGGTACCGGGGGGAGCTATAATCACAATTTTGACAGACAAATTTCGTTTTCGTTTTAGCCACGTTCATCCCCCTTATCCGTTTACTTTCAGCACTTTCATTTTAGCATATCTCGGGGGCGTTTCCCCACTAGTCTATCAGCTTCAAATGTAAAGATTTAGTTGCGATCAGAGGACCCAAAACCACCAATCCGTTGCTGGCTTGGAATCTGTTCCCCATCGGCCAGTAAAAATGGCATGAAAATCCCTTGGGCAATGCGTTGCCCCTTCTTAATGACTTGATCTTTCAGGCCAACATTGACCAGTTGAACAAAGATCTCGCCCTCGTTCTTTTCATTATTATAATAATCCGCGTCGATCACCCCGACCCCGTTGGGTAGAATCAAGTTGTGTTTCAGTGGATTACTCGACCGGTTCGCCAGTAAAAGGACCTCACCAGGTTCCATGTAGGCCTTGACCCCTGTAGGCACCAGCCATGGTTTCAAGTTGTGTTGCCCAGCGACCAATTCTTCAGTCGTCAGCGGATCACGGTGCCAAAGCCGCTTGAAGGCATGGAGCAGGTCGTGCCGCCAAATAGAGGGCAACGTAAAGTCCTCAGCACATTCAAAATCATACCCCGCGGCCTGTTGCGTTGTGCGGTAAGGAACCTTGATGTCTTGCGCTTCATATTTACTGACAATTTCAAATCCTCGATGCATTGTGACACTCCTTTTATTTCTATAAATTAGTTCTAATTAATAGCCATTAAGTTTCCTACAATCGTTCGTGACTCATATTGACACCACGACCGTTCATTCTAACACCCTGTAATCAAAATACAAATTAGGTCAAATTTCGACTAACCTCTTACTAGAGTACCTACCTTTCCGTGAGAATGCCAGCAAAATTATCCGCCAGCGAAAATTAGTTGACAAGGCCACGCGGATAGACCAAAATTAGGAATGAATCTGGTCACGAAAGGAGCAAGTAACCATGACGATTACGGAACATTCGGGAGAGCTGGCAATCGTTGACGATGACCGGCTGTTGGCAAGTCTCCACTACCTTTGCTTAGACGAATCCACGTGGGTTCTCGAACAAATCTTCGTACGGCCTGCCCAGCCCGCTACCGCGTTAGCTGAGCAACTGATAAAACGTTTTACCCAACTGGCAACGACCGCCCAAGTCAGTGTGAAATTACTGGACCCGTACGCCAAACGTTACTTTGCGACCCATCCCGCCGACTTCCTAGCGGCACATCAATTGCCCGTTAGCGGTGCGGATGCCGTGCGACCAGTCGCCTTACACCCAGAACACATAGAAGAGGAGTAGTTAAGATGGATCAAAACGCATTAAAAGCCCTCGTGGGCCAAGAAGCCGTCAAGTACGTGAAGGATGGCATGATTTTAGGAATCGGAACCGGTTCAACCGTTCGTTACATGATCGACGCTTTAGGTAAGCGCGTCAAAGAAGAAGGTTTAAGCATCGTGGGGGTCGCTACCTCAGACCGTTCTGCCAAGCAAGCCGAATCTCTTGGCATCACCATCAAGCAATTGGATGAAGTTGACCACCTCGACTTAACCATCGATGGGGCCGACGAAATCGACGATAACTTCCAAGGAATCAAGGGTGGCGGTGCCGCTCACCTTTGGGAAAAGATCGTTGCTATCAACTCCACGAAGAACATGTGGATTGTTGACGAAAGCAAGATGGTTCATCACTTGGGCAAGTTCCCATTGCCATTGGAAGTTATTCCATTTGGTTCCAGCCACGTTCTGGAAAAGTTAGACAAGATGGACTTACACCCTAGCTTCCGGATGAACGAAGACGGCAGCCACGTCCTGACTGATTCCAAGAACTACATCATCGACTTACACTTGGGTCGCATCGACCATCCTCACGAATTGGCCAACACCTTGAATGGCATCGTGGGTGTCGTTGAACACGGCCTGTTCTTAGACACGGTCAACACGGTAATCGTTGGTCGTCAAGACGGTCCAGAAGTCTTGAACGCTCGCGACTAATTTTCACTAAGTTAATGATTTAACAGTCACCCGCCAATTCCATCATCGAATTGCGTGGGTGACTGTTTTTAGTTCTTCCTACTTCATTCCCCCCATCCCCCTTATCGCAATCGATAAGGGACTATCCATGAAACTATTGGCACAGTAGTGTATCATATATATATGTGTTTATATGCTTTAAAATATTTGTAGAGCGAGGTAATTACATGGAAACGACACAATTAAGCAACGGCGTTACCATCCCA
>CALNAJ010000051.1 GCA_937874695.1 uncultured Lactobacillus sp. | reverse complement strand
TTACAACCATTCAGGCAACGACCCAGGCTAAACTTGCCGAGCTCCCACGAACAACCCAGCGGCTCGTCAACCCAGATCTTTACCCGGTCTACATGACGACCACACTCAGCCAGTTACAAACTAGTTTGTTGAATAAAATGACGATACTAGCAGATTAACAAACGAACACGCGTAGCAACGACCAAAGCCACTTCTGTACTTAGCGTTCAAATGACCGCTAAGTACAGAAGTGGCTTTAGTTTATATCAAGTAACAGTTAGCTCACTGACCAGTAATTTGATCATGTTCACCCGGGGTCAATATTTTGGTCATCACCGTAATCAAATACGCTTGTTCGCGCTCAATTTCAGTTCCCGGCAATTCCAGTATTAACCGCGCTAGGTAACCGAATAGCTGCGATAACAAACTTTGCAGTATCAAATCATTCGGCCAATCCACAATCAAATGATCTGCTTTTAGTTGATTTATGACACTTCCCATCTGCTTGACCATCTTAGGCGCAATCTGGCTAAGAATCTGTTCGCGTCGTTCGGTGTCAAAAGCTGCCACTTCAAAAATGACCTTTAACTCTTTCACGTTAGCTTTAGCAAATGCAACTCGGTCCGTAAAAATTGCTGTGACGAATGCCTGTAGACTGGGATAACGCTGCCGTAATTTATCCTCTGAAAAATCACTCGCTAAGATTGGCACAATGTGCGCGGTAATTGGTGCTAAGATGGCATCCCGTAAGGCAGCCTTAGTCTTATACCGCCGATAGACCGTCCCCTCCGCAACGCCGGCCCGTTGTGCAATATCACTAGTACTGGTCTGGTCAAAACCCTTTTCAGCAAACAAATCGAGACTTGCCTGGAGGATGGCCCGTTGCTTAGGTGTAATCGTTTCATTCTGACTTAGATCCTGTTGAAAATAATCCCGTATCCGTGGTCGTTCCATATCCTCACACCTTCCGATAACGTTTCATTCCAACAATATTCAACATTGTTAGTACGACCATAAACCCTACTAATATTAACAAATTGACACCAATATCGCCAAGCCCAGCACCCTTTGTCACAACAGCCGTCATCGCATTAGCACCATAGTATAACGGCATGATGTGGGCAATTGCTTGCAACCAACTGGCCATGCCATCGACTGGAACCAACCCAGCAAAAAAGATTTGTGGTACAACAATCAGTGGAATAAACTGAATCATTTGAAATTCTGAGTTAGCAAAGGTGGAAATAAAGATACCCAAGGTCAAAGCCACTAACGCTAATAATAAGTTAGTCAGAAAGACCAGCCAAATACTACCAACTAAGTGAATCTTGAAGACCGTAATTGTAAAAACAACGGTCAGGACAGTCTGAATGATGGCAAAGCCCCCATAACCAATTAGATAGCCCATAATAATTTCACTCCGTCGAATTGGGGTTGCAAGTAGCCGGCTTAGGGTTCCAGTAGTGCGTTCATTCAAAAGTGAAACGCCAGAAATCAAGAACACAAAGAAGAAGACAAAGAAACCGAGAAAGGCTGGAAAAAAGTTTTCAAAGAACGTTGAATCACTACTACTATAAATATAATGAGACTTAGTCGTATAACTGGTTGCTTTAGCTGACTGAGTCGAACTAGACGTCGTGGCTGTGGCTTGCTTGAGTTGCTTTTGTAATTTCTCAGCAGTTGCCTGGTCACCGCGGGCCTGGGCTTGTGCAATGGCAGTCTTCAGCTTGGTCACCGTTGCTTGTGTCTGGGCTGCTGTCAGCTTCTTCAAAGCGGCTTGTTGCGATTCAAGGGCCGCGCGCTGTTTCTTAGTAACGGTCACCAGCGTCTTCATTTTCAACTTGACTAATCCTGATTGTAAACTCGCCTTAATTAAAGACGTGTTGGTTGGATTGCTATTTGAATAAGTAATCGTCAATTGACCATTTTTCTGAGTCAAATAGCCATCTAGATCATGCTGCTTAATCATTTTCCGTGCCTGTGAACTATCATAATGATGAATCGTCACGTTTTTGGTATCGATCACGTTAACCACGGATTGGTCTACATGATGAACACCCAAGCTTGCTACTTGCGTCGTGTTGTTTTGAAATAAGAAATACATCAGCGTCATAATCAGCAATGGTGCCAAAAACATCAGCGCCAAGGTACGCTTATCACGTAACATTTGCTTAAAAACTCGTCTAACGATTGCCATCGTTCGCATCTTGCATCCGCCCCGCTTTCAAAAAGACCTGTTCGATCGTATCTACTGCATACTGTTGTTTCAGTGCCGCGGGTGTCCCCTCAGCAAGCGCAATCCCGTGCCGAATCAACATGAGATAATCACACCGTTCTGCTTCGTCCATGACATGCGTTGTCACGAGCATCGACTTACCGGTATCCTTGATCTTATTTAGTTCGGTCCAAATTTGTTGCCGTAATTCTGGATCAATCCCAACGGTCGGTTCATCTAAAATCAATAATTGGGGATCCTGAATCAGGGCAATTGCCAACGACAAGCGCCGTTTCATCCCACCCGAATAGCCACTGACCCGCTTGTCTAATTGGGACGTTAAATCAACTAATCCGGCTGCATAATCAATCATCTGTGCTAACTTTATTTTTGGAACGCTCATCAATTGCCCAAACAAGGTCAGGTTTTCACGGGCCGTTAGTGTCTCATACAAAGCGTCACTTTGGGCCATATACCCTACTTGTGCCATTACCGCCCTATTGGGCATCACCGTATCCATGACTTTAACAGTGCCACTATCCACAGCTTCCATCCCTAAAATACTCTTGATCAAGGTGGTCTTCCCAGCTCCTGATGGCCCAATCAAGCCATAAATCATTCCAGCCGGCAGTGTCAAATCAATCTGATTGAGCACTTGCTGATGACCAAAGTGCTTGCTGACCTGCTTGGCGATGACATAATCCGTTGCCATTTTAATAACCCTCTTTCTCAAAGCGAGTGTATACTCACTCACTTAATGGCCTTAGTATAATCAGTACATCTCGGTTTGTCAACATTAAAATGAGTTATCACTCACTTATTTTATTTCCGGCCTATTTGTCACCGCATTGCAAACAAAAATGCGCCACCCCGTTGTTGGGATGTCGCATTTTAATTAAATAGCAGCACTGATATAAGCGTTAGCAATGTTTAAGCCTACCGATTTTTTAATATTATTTTATTCATCAATTTCCGGCGCCGACCCA
>CALNAJ010000050.1 GCA_937874695.1 uncultured Lactobacillus sp. | reverse complement strand
AGTGGTATTGAATAGTTTGTTTAGAGACCTTCAATTCGTCAGCAAGTTCTCTAATAGTTTTAGGCATGATTTCCAAACCCTTTTCGGAGTTCAGCAAGTGCTTCTTGTCTTGCTTGATCTCTGATTTTTTGATCATGTTCAGCTTGTTTTTCAGCCAGTACCTGTTTTTCAGTTGTTCCTAAAGGCAAGCATTTAACTTTGTCAATTGCACGCCACTTTTCTTTATCTGATAATTCATCATTGTGCTGAATGTTAAAGAGTTTTTGACGCTCATCTTGAAATTTGCATTGAGAAAAATCATTTGCGTCCTTTCTTTCAGGTTTCCAAGTAAAAGAATAACCGATAACTGGTTTTCCTCTGCCTTTACCGTATTTTTTTCTAATCGTTAGCCCTCTAAAAAGCGGGGTTAATTCTTCTCTAATTGGCTTAATAACCTTTTTGTCAACATTTGAAGGACTATTCCAATAACTTTTAGGTATATCAAGCAATTCAAAAAAATCCTCAATTGTCAAATCAAGTGCAACACTAAGAATCTATTCTTAGAAGTGGTCTAGTTGCTAAGCTAGTTCAGGCATTAGATCGGCTGGGCAACGATAGTTTAATGACCGCCGCAGCCGGTTGTTTAAGGTATCCTGAGCCAGCTGAATATCAATGAGTGAGGCCAAAACCAAGGATCTACCCTTCGGGAAGAACTCGCGCAAAAGGCCGTTAGTGTTCTCATTGGTTCCGCGTTCCCATGGTGAATAAGGATGGGCAAAGTAGATGTCCGTTCCCGCCACTTGGCTCAAGCTTGAGAACTCGGCACCGTTATCAAAAGTAATGGTTTTAAAGTACTCAGTTCCATAGTCATATAAGGTGTTCTGGAGGGCTTTCAAGCAAGTGTCGGCATGATAATTGGGAAGTTTAACGATGATTTCTAAACGACTAACACGTTCAGTCAAAGTCATTAATGCTGGCTCAGATTCAACTCGTTTACCTTTGACCAAGTCACCTTCCCAGTGTCCAAGATCTTGACGTGCTTGAACCACAGTGGGACGCTCTTCGATTGAATGGCCCAGATTCTTCTTATTGATTCGGTGATGCTTTGTTCCGGGACGTTTGACTCGGCGACGGAGTTTAGCTGGTAGGTCTGAATTACGGATAGTTAAACGCTGGTCATCAATGTATCGATACACCGTCGGTGTTGAGGGACAGACAACTCCTGGGTAATTAGTCTTGAATTGGTGAACAAAAGTATCCACACTATGCATTCTGGGGCGAGCTTTTAAAGCTGTAACCAAAGCATTACAGAAGGTTTGACAGTGATCAAAGAGTCCACGATAACAGCTGTTTAGCCGGTGCTTACGATAAACTGCTTCGCCAGTTTCCGCCAGATATGACTGTTCGAAGATACGAGTATTAGCGTTAATCTGTGTTGTTGTCCCCCGTCTTAATTCACGCGAAATCGTACTGGGATTACGATGAAGAGCCTTGGCAATCCGGCGGATGGACCAATCTAAGCCCCTTAGGGCTTCAATTCGACCACGTTCAGCTAAATTGAGTTGGTGATACTGATTAGATATGATATTCTTAATTCGGGTCATGAAGATACCTCTTTCTTGTTTGTGGTGAATTAAGAATAGGTCTTCATGGCCTTTTTGACTAGTCTGAATAAAGAACTGGTCTAGTAGAGCAGGTGTTGCACTTCAATTTTAAATCGAGGAAAATCTTCTTTAGAGAAATAAGAATAGCCAGCAGTTCGAAATTGCTTAATTAGACGAAACATTGTTTTAGCGTAACTGCTTTTTAAATTTCTAAATTCTGTTAGGGCATAACGAACCCAACTTTCTAAATCGTTTAGCAAGTGCAATGCTTTGGGATAAATCTGAATATCAACATAAGGTTCTTCAGCTTCACCTTTAATTTCAAATTCAGTAAACATAACAAAAAATTGGTTCTGTTGCAAAGTTTTCCCAAAAATCTATTTTAGTGTAAAATTGAGAAAAAAGACAGAGAGGACAGAGTAATGAATCATTTTAAAGGCAAACAATTCAAAAAAGACGTCATTATTGTCGCTGTTGGTTACTACCTGCGTTACAATCTAAGCTATCGTGAAGTTCAGGAATTGTTATATGATCGTGGAATAAATGTTTGTCATACTACGATTTATCTTTGGGTGCAAGAGTACAGCAAAGTCCTCTATTATCTTTGGAAGAAGAAAAATAGACAATCCTTCTATTCATGGAAAATGGACGAAACCTATATCAAAATTAAGGGACGTTGGCATTATCTTTATCGTGCAATTGATGCGGACGGCTTAACCTTAGATATCTGGTTACGAAAGAAACGGGATACGCAAGCAGCCTATGCTTTCTTAAAACGACTCCATAAACAGTTTGGTGAGCCGAAAGCAATTGTGACCGATAAAGCACCTTCTCTTGGCTCCGCCTTTAGAAAGTTACAGAGTGTGGGTTTATATACTAAGACAGAGCACCGAACTGTGAAGTATCTTAACAATTTAATAGAACAAGACCATCGACCTATTAAACGACGAAATAAATTTTATCAAAGTCTCCGTACAGCCTCTTCCACGATTAAGGGCATGGAGACCATTCGAGGAATATATAAAAAGAACCGAAGAAATGGAACGCTCTTCGGCTTTTCGGTGTCTACTGAAATCAAGGTATTAATGGGAATAACAGCCTAAGATATTTGGAGTTCAGAGAGGGCGCGTTTGATTTTCAAACTTCGCAACAGAACCGATTTACTCATGATTAAGTCGCTGACTCAGGACTAGATCGGAAGTCGCTGCCTAATTGACGACACCACCCAAGCAGCTTGTTCTTGAAAATTAAAAATTGTCCGAAGTTCGTGGCTGTGCCATTAAAAATCGAACTACTCCTTGTTTTTGTTAAGAAAGGGGCTTATACTATTAATCAATCGCACACGATTGAAAGGGGGAATCTGCATGACACTAGAAATTGACCTAGCAAATCAACTTTGTTTTAGCATATACAATGCCAATCGGTTATTTAACAAATTTTATGTCGAAACATTAACGCCATTCAAGCTGACTTACGCACAATATCTCGTACTAATGGCATTGTGGGAACGCGACGACCAGTCACTACACGAATTGGGTCAAGTTCTGCGTTTAAGTAGCAACACTCTGACACCACTTTTGCGGCGTATGGAAGACGCCGGGTGGTTGCAACGGGAGCGCCCAGCAACGGATCGGCGTCAATTGGTTATTCATCTCACAACTCAAGGCAAGCAACAACAAGCACCAATCGAAGCCGCGATTGCAACTTGTATCAGTCGCTACCATCTGACCATCGATGAATATCAGCAGGCTTTGGCCTTGAACCAGAAGATCATTACTGCATTATCACAAGATTTGGCCTAGATGGACCTTTTTATTGGCTGTTTAAATCGTGCGCGACTGAATTATAAATTTAGGAGGAATCTTTAATGGCAGATTATGACACAATTTTTATCGGTAGCGGTCACGCGACGTGGCACGCTGCAGTAACCCTTGCACGTGCGCAACAAAAGGTAGCAATCATTGAAGAGGATACAATCGCCGGGACATGCACTAACTTTGGTTGTGATGCTAAGATTCTGTTAGACGGCCCCTTCGAGCTGACCGAACAGCTCAAACAATACCAGGGGATTGGTGTCAACACAACGCCCAGTATCGATTGGTCACAGTTGATGGCATATAAGCAGCAAGTCATTCAACCCTTATCGGTACAAATGACGGCCGTATTCAAGCAATTAGGAATTAAGATTATTACAGGACATGGCGAACTGACTGATACGCACACTGTTAAAGTGGCCGGCAGCACGTATACGGCGGATACCATCGTTGTCGGGACCGGACAGCGCCCAGCCAAATTAGCTATTCCGGGCGCTGATCTAATGCATGATAGTCGTGATTTTCTTGACCTACCAACCATGCCCAAGCGGTTGACCTTGATTGGTGCCGGAATTATCTCGTTAGAATTTGCCAACATGGCTGTGTTACTAGGATCTGAAGTGCATATTATTGAGTTTGCCGACCGGGCACTACCTGCATTTTATTCAGAGCACGTTGAAAAAATGATTGCACATTTACAGGCAGCCGGGGTACACTTCCACTTTGGTGAAGCCCTTAGCCAAGTGACTAAAAGCGCCACGGGATTATTGGCAACCACTAAGAACGGCCTGACCATTGAGAGTGATGACATCATCGCAGCCACTGGTCGGATTCCAAACATCGAACACTTAGGGTTAACGAAAGTTGGCATTAAGACCGATCGGCACGGCATTGTCGTCGACGACCATTTGCGGACAAATATTCCCAACATTTACGCTAGCGGTGATGTCATCAGCAAGACTTTGCCGAAGTTAACACCGACCGCGACCTTTGAGTCTAACTACATTGCCGGCCAATTGCTTGGAAGTACGGCCGCGATTGATTATCCGGTCATTCCATCGGTCGTCTTTACGTTACCAAGAATCGCACAAGTCGGTATCCCTGTCGAAGCCGCCAAGCTTGATACTGAACACTTTCACGTTCAAGCACTGCCATACGGTAAACTGTTAGCCTTTCAGTATCAAAACGAGGTCGATGCTGATCTACAACTGATCTTTGACCAAGAGAATTACCTTGTTGGCGCTTCCATCTATGGTAATGGCGCGCCAGACTTGATTAACTTACTGACCATGATTATTACTGATCACGTCTCAGCCAACACGTTAAGTCAGAAGATTTTTGCCTTTCCGAGTGCTTCAGTGGGTATCATTGATATGTTGACACCACTTTTACACCATGACTAGTTATTAAACCAACTGACCAATTTAAAGATACTGTGTAGGCGACGCCTACACAGTATCTTTTTGCCGTTCGAGACTAACTCACCGATAGTTCCTGCCTAGGGCCCCTAATAATTTGACAAGCAGGATAATGGCCCCACCGAGCGTCCAAATGAAGACGCCCCAGCTTAACCAACTGGCCTGAACAAATAAACTGATCAAAATGAACCAATTCATCCCAAAGAGCCACCAACTGAGTGTGCCTTTCAGAATCATTGACCATACAAAGGGTGTCGCATACCGATTTAGCGGGATAATCGCAAGCAATAGGGCCGGAATGAGCCTACTTTCAAACATTGCCAAATAATGGTACGGATCGCTCGTATAAGCGATTGTCCCCAATAAACCATAGTGATTTGGTATCGTCGTTAAAAGGGCTGCTTGCCCAATATAAACGATGATTGGTTGGCCAATCAGCAGTGCGAGTAATCCCCAAGTTATCTTTTTCATCAGTCTACGCGAGAGCGTAAAATATCTTGTGTAAATGCATAAAAGATTGCTGAATTGTATAGAAA
>CALNAJ010000049.1 GCA_937874695.1 uncultured Lactobacillus sp. | reverse complement strand
GAGCAAGTACACCAAGCGCAGATTGGTGAACACCTTTGAGGGCGGTCCGATGAGCCAGGGGTGGCCCAAGCTTCTCCACGTGCACACATTCAGGAAATACTCCCATTACATCGCCCAATTTATTTACCTGATCATGAATTTCTCTACCTTGAGTTTTTACGATCCTATCCTCTGTCCAATGCTTGCTTCCAATTTCACCATCGAATCTATTAACGCTACCTCACTTTCGGCTTATATCCTTACCCTAATTTCTGACACAACCTACACCAACTTCTGGATGACCCTGGTCAAACTGTTGGCCTTCAAGTGGAACTCTCTTAATGGACAAGCCGGAAACGAACTGTACGCTGAATCTACCTTTCGTAAAATTGTAGATGCAATCAGGGCCTTTGTTACCTACGCAACCTGTTACGCCGCCGTTATTGCCACCGAACCAATGGAAATAGAGTCCGACCACCTATTGCTAGATGGCAGGTCTGAGCAGATCGTTTGGATGAACAATCTCTACACCCGCCTGGTTAGAAATGTCTCCAACGATATCACCACTCAGGTTCCTCTAATTGCTCCCGACACCGTAATGGTCAATGGAAAGTACTTGTCGAAATTGTACATCCAAGCCTTTTACGAACAAATGAAGAATATTATCGATAACAACATTGAATTTTTAAGAGGCGCTTATGACAACATCAAAAGTGTCATCCAGGTGGCCAGAGAGGTGTTGACGAACCCACAGATTCACATTTACGAAAACCGGAGCAACCCACTGAATTCACTACTGCTTTTGTTCCCCGCCCAGGTAAGATTGAACGTTAATCCTACTGCCTGCGCATTTACTGACATCTCGAGTGAGACAGTTATTGCCAAAATCGAGGAGATTGGACGTTGCCTAATGTGGATGATTTACCTGGCGTCGGGTGGTCCTTACCGTTTCCCAGAGATGGCAATTTTGAAGTACGCGGGAAATGACCGGAATGTTTTCATTGATCCTGTTACAAGACAGATCGATTTGATAACCGGTTATTCGAAGTCCCGTGCATTTAACTTACTTTTGAAGCGTCTCGACCCCACCACTTCCGCTTACCTCTTCCACTATATTATGGTCGAGCGGTTGATGATGAGGCACGCCGTTGGGGATGAATTTCTGGGAATTTCCAGAGATCTCTTCGAGGCTATGTCGGAGGATGACAAGCTCGATGCCCTGATGGCAACTGACGATAAAATTCTGCAAGGCCACACTGACCGCATCTACAACATAGATGTTCTGCAGAGTTTTGTCTTCATCCGCCCTTCCACTGGTTGCTTGCTTAGTTACAGCTACTTTTCCACCATTTTCAAGAACTATCCCTCATTAGAGGGACAGACCGTCGACTCTCGTTTGAATTTAAGAGAGTTGAGACAGGGAATCGTGGCCTTGACTAGGCACTGCATTGTCGTCAGCGAGAACACTCCAAACATTATCGCGGCGAAGGAGCTTATAGCCGGTCATTCTGTGACTACGGCGTATCGCCATTATGGTGTTGATAACTCCGTGGGATTAGGGGATGAAATGTCACTGTTGGCTGCCTTGATCGTTGAGGTGTCGAAGGCATGGCAGAAGTGGCTGGGGTTTGGTTATGACAAGGATCGTATCGAAGAAGTGGAGGAA
>CALNAJ010000048.1 GCA_937874695.1 uncultured Lactobacillus sp. | reverse complement strand
ACACATATTTGGTTTGTCGAAACAATGTTCAGTTTTCAAAGGTCTACTTGTTATCCGCTCTCACAGACAACTTAATCATCATACCATTTAACTGATATGAATGTCAACAAGAAGTTTTAAATAATATTTCTTGTTGTTTGTTGCTTCTAATGAAGCAGCTCAATTAATATACCATTTTGTCAGACTACTTGTCAACAAGCAATTTAACTTTTTAAATTAATGAGTCGCTGTCGTAAAAGACAACTTAGATAATATACCATGCATATCATCTGACTGTCAACAAAAATTCCAAATTAATATCGACAATACCACATTCTGTTTGCAACGGATCCAGGAACGTTTCTAACCAGGCCCTATTTCAAGGGGATAGAAGCCTCTTGCTATAGTTTTCCGCCGTAACGCTTCGCAATGTCGCTAACTCGCTAATCATGTTTCCGGCCAACCCTCCTTACCTAAATCCGCCGTCTCGAAAAGATCACTGCGCCTACCCCGACAAAGAACAATGCCCACACGAGATTCCCGACACCCAACTGCTGAATCGTCAAATGGGTCACGTTCTGCTGGTAGCTAGGGTTACCATACTCCTCCTGCAGGAAAAACATGTTAAACGGATTCCATTTCATCACCGGCAATAACGACTTAAAGGACTGTAACAATAAGCTAGATACGCCCTCTCCCGTGAAACAGACACCTACACCAATTGCAATTGCCGCCGCACTGTTATGACTACAGCTTGCCAGCAAAAAGACGAGTCCGATAATCATCACACCACCATACATATCTAGCACCGCATTAGTCACTAGATTAACCAGTAAGGACTGGTGATAGAGATAGACGCTCTGCCACATGGGGTTTCGCCCACCACTCCTCTTGAGTAATAGTGTCATGAGGATAACCACCCCATGGAGTAGGACACTATAACCGAGGACCAAGACATACTTCCCCACAAAGATTGTCCAGCGATGATTCACCTGGATTGCCAATTGTTTGATTGTCCCGTATTCGAATTCCATCGTGACACCGCTAGCAGCAATGACAATCATGAGTATCGTCACCCATTGGAATCCACCATATGCTGACGAGATATAAAATTTTTGATCACTAGTTGATGCCCCGTGTGTCGTCAGAGCCAGTCCCACCATCAAGAGGGACAAGATGACTGGTGCGAGCCATGCCAATCGCTGATGTCTGAATTTGAAAATCTTTTGCTGAATCAATTGTCCCATAGTCTATGCCTTCCTTTCTGCCAATAAGCGTAACAAGACTGTCTCTAAGTCTTCCTGGTCCTGGTTTACCTTTAAAATCTGGATGCGCGCGTTAAGCAGGGTATGCAGTAAGGGTGTTAACGCAACCGGCTTCGTCACGATTAAGTTGCCGCCCCGCTGCGTCACTGGATAGTCTGCCTGTAAAAGCACCTGCAAGGCCCGTGCATTTCCCGTCGTCCGCACCACTAAAGATTGCCGCGCTAATTGCTGAAGCTGAGCCATCGTCCGTTGGAGCAACACTTCCCCCTGATCAATTAAGACCACCGTATCAATGATCTTTTCCAGCTCACTCAAAATATGACTGGAAATTAGAAAAGTAGTTCCTTGCTGTGCCAATTGCCCAATCAAAACGCGTAGCCGCTTAACCGATTGGGGGTCTAACCCATTCATAGGCTCGTCCAATATGACTAAGCGTGGTCGGTTTACTAATGCCATGGCAATTCCGAGTTTTTGCTTCATGCCCAGGGAGTACCGCTTGGCCGGCCTGTGGATATAGCTTTCCATCTGGAGGACCTGCACCACCCACGCTATTTGCTTCGCAGAAGTCGTCATCAATTGCAAATGTTGCCAGCCGCTCAAGAACGGATAGATTGCTGGGCGTTCGATGAGTGCACCTACCCGTTGGGTCACAACTGCATGGGTAGCAGCCGAAACCGGTTGGCCTAAAATTCGAATATTTCCGGCATCTGTGGTCATTAGTCCCAACAATGCTTTCATAATGGTTGTCTTGCCCGCACCATTGGGACCGACTAAACCGACAATTTTGCCGGCTGAAAATTCAAAATTCACATCATGTAAGACGGTTCGGTGCCCGAAATTTTTCCGTAACCCGACTACTTGAACCATTTTCTCTTGTACGTGTTGCACTGGACATCGTCTCCTCTACGCCTTCCAACATACCCGTTCAAACCGCCTAATGATACGGATGCTAGCGAGAATAGCTTGCTATTTCCCATTGATTCTCTATGCTAGAGTTAACAGCAATTATTAAGGAAGTGAGGTGCCCGCCATGGCATCGACAGAACTAGGCGCACGTTTAAAACAATTTCGGCAAGCGCAGCAGCTGACCCAAACGGCACTAGCAGATCAGCTTCACGTCTCGCGCCAAACTGTTTCCAGCTGGGAGACTGGCCGGAACCAACCGGACATCGCCACCATTACCCAATTAGCCACTCTATACGCCGTCCCAGTAGACGATCTCTTACAGGGCGCAACAACAGTCCCCATGACAAAAGCAGTTGCCCGCCCCAGTGCCATCCTATTGGTAGTCCTGTTCGGCATTCTCCTGATAGAACGCATCACGCAGTTTTCAACTTTCCCCGGTCTCTATTGGATCGACTTTCTCATCCTCTTGCTAATTGGTCTTATGCTCAATTTGGGCATTGCCCGGCGCCACCCGAGCTCTTGGACGAATCGGATACATTGGATTGGCCTAATGGTATTTGCCGTGCTTAGCCTCATTAGCGGCAGTCTAAATGCATTCAATATGGGCTTTGGCCTAATGACGACCTGTCAATTCACTGGTCTAGTGGTTGTCATCGTGCTGGCCAGAAAATGCTGGCAATTGCGATCAACTAAGGTTAGGCAACGCAAAAGTAATCGTCATACATAAGGGCTAAATTTAACCGCTCGAAAAAAGGTAACGACCTTCCTGCATGGAAGTGCCGTTACCTTTTTAAATTGACTATTCTTCTAATCTTGCTTAGTTGCCAGGTGCTCTCTTTTGACAGTAGTGTGTTCGATCATTATCGGCAATTTGAAATAAGCGTCAATTCACCTACGCATCAATAGCAGAATTGGACCATCCACAACCCAAAGGTTATAGAATCTGAAAGCGTACCGTCAACTCAAGATACCGTCCATGACTTGTTATGATTTTGATTCGTTTGCACGTGTCCCTTATTCATAGATAAAAGCCGTGACAGTAGCTTAATAAAATTATCTGAAGCTACACGTCAGTTTTGCTTTTGTCGCTACTTAGTCGCCGGGCACACTGTCGTTATGGTCATGCGCCCGACCTTCTTTTAATTTTTTGTATAAAAAAAGAACCCTCACAGGGTTCTTTCGTTCGCGTGGCAACGTCCTATCC
>CALNAJ010000047.1 GCA_937874695.1 uncultured Lactobacillus sp. | reverse complement strand
CCCATCATTTTAGCAAATTTATTTCGGGAATACCATATTATTAAGGATTCTTAAACGGTTCGCTGAAAATGCCCTATGATGGGGCCAATTCACTAAGTTTAATGGAATCGGTTACTTTGACCTGCCGGCGGCCAATCGTTTCGATAATTCCGGCTGTTGCCAGCTGTCGTAGCTTGCGGCTGAGCGATTCTGGCGTCATTCCCAGATAAGCAGCCAAGTCCTGCTTGCTCATCGGCAAGTCAATTGTTCCCGTCGTATGGCCGGTGAGTTCCTGTAAGTAGCCTGCCAAACGGGGCAGCGCATCTGGAATCGCCAACAGGGTTGCTTGGCGTTCGGCGGCCTTCAGCCGGTCAGCCAGAGCGCCCAGTAAGGCCATCGACAGCGGCGGTAATTTCTTGATCAGCGCCGTCAAGGAAGCTCGAGAAATGGTACACAGTTCCGTCGTCTTCGTCGCTTCGGCATAGGAAGCATGAATTTCATCCGTAAACAGCGCAATTTCACCAACGAAATCTCCCGGATTCAACACCCGCAAGACCTGTTCGCGGCCATCCTCGGCCAAATGGTACAGGCGAACCTGGCCCTGATTCACGATGTACAACGTCTGTGAGACCTCGCCCGTGCTAAAGACGGCTCCCCCCTTTTCCGCGTGAATCGGCCGGGTCACTTGCGCCACCGAGTTCATCTGTTCGGCAGACAACCGCTGAAAAATTGGCACCTGTGAGACACACTCTAATTCTCGTTCAATCGAATGTTCATGCGTATGGACACTTTCCATCACGACATCTCCTTTAAAATCTTGATTCTCGGTCGTCACAGCCGATTGCTTACGTCAGCTTGGCACGCAAGCAGTCACTATTCTCGAAATTCAACAACTATCCACGGTCTATTCTAGCAAACAATTGGGTGGAAACGGTGCGCAACGGCTTATTCAGTTAAAATATGCTATAGTAAATCTTATACTTAGGTACTTTTCGAAGGAGGAACCCCCATGTCTCGCCAAACCCATCAAGCCTGCACCTCATTTCTCGCCGGCAAGCTGGCTACCATCGACGGTAGTCCCCTGATTGCCCGCAATGAGGACAACGGTGTCGCCATCTGGCCCAAACAAGCGGTCGTACACCCGGCGACCGACAATACAAATACCACTTTCATTTCCAAAAACAACGGCTTCACGACGACGCTTCCCGTCCACGCGGCGCACTACACCGCCGTCCCCGACAGTGATTCCAGCGAAGGCGATTACGCCGAGAGCGGCATCAACAGTCACAACGTCGCCATGAGCGCCACGGAATCCGCCTACGCCAACAGTCGTGTTCTGGGCGTAGACCCACTCGTTGACGACGGTATCGCCGAAGACGCCATGGTCACGGTCGTCTTACCCTACGTAGACTCGGCCCAAGCCGGCGTCAAGCGTCTTGGCCACCTCGTTGAAACCAACGGTGCCGCCGAAGCCAGCGGTGTCCTCTTCAGCGACAGCGATGAAGTCTGGTACATGGAAATCGTCAGCGGTCATCACTGGGTCGCCCAGCGGATTCCGGATGACATGTACGCCGTCGTTGCCAATCAATTGGCGATTCAGGACATCGACTTCGACCGTCCTGGTGACTTTCTGACCTCCGCCGATATTCGGCACTTCGTTCAAGCCAACCACCTTAACCCAGACGGCAATCGGTTCAACTCCCGCCATATTTTCGGGACCCAAACCGTTTTCGATGCCCACTACAATACACCACGAGTCTGGTACGGGCACAAACTCTTTACCCCGAGTGCTTTTGAAAATCCGATCGATCAGGAATTGCCCTTCATTCGTCACGCGGAACGCAAGATCAGTGTCCCGGACGTTGCGGAACTCCTGGGCTCTCACTATCAGGAAACGCCTTACGATCCGTTAGGGGATGGCACCGAAACTGAGCGCCACCTCTACCGAGCCATTGGCCTCTCACGCACGGAGAACTCTCACATTCTGCAAATCAGACGCCATGTGGTGCCACAATTGGCCGGTCTCATTTGGCAGTGCCTGGGCAATCCTGCGTTCAATCCGTACGTGCCCCTCTATGCCAACGGCGATCAGCTCAATCCAGCCTATGCGGCCGACAACCAGCAGTTCTCACCACAGAACCCCTACTGGGCCGGTAAACTGCTCGAAGACCTGAGCGAAACGCACTATCACCAGAATCGCCAGCTCATCGCGGACTTTCTGAAGCGCACTCAGTCATTGGGGATTCAGCGTGTGACCGCTGGTGATGCCCTGACGACGACCGACGATGCTAGTTTAGGCCATTTCAATGCGGACACCGCGCAACGTTTTGCGACCGAAATTGAAAATCAAGCTGGCAAATTGCTCTGTGCCAACGCCGAGCAGTCACAACTCTCATTTACCATGGACCAGAATTTGTGAATTGATACCGTTTTCAAGACAAGTGCGGTATAATGAAATTAGCAGCTAGCCCTGAAAGGAATGATTATAATGGATGAAGTTGTACTCTTTAATCCTGGCGATTCAATTGGTAACTTTCACGATTATCACGAAGCCGTCCAATCGGCGCAGATCTATCAAGAACGGCACACCGATGCCGGTCACGTTTTGGTAGTGAAGAGCGAAAAAGGTGAGCCTTCCTTTGATATTTTCCTAGCAGAATCACAACTGGGAAATGGCCAGACCGGCCACGCGGCCAGCGAGCGTTACCAAATTTCCAAGAAACTTTAATTTAGATGAAACGAGCGTCGACGAAGATTGGTTCGTCGGCGCTCTTTTTGTCTCAAATTTTAAGCAAATAGATCTAACTGTGCCTTTAAATACTGACCCGTGACACTCGCTGGATTCTCGCTGACCGCAGCTGGTGTCCCGGTCGCGACCAGTTGCCCCCCAGCAATTCCGCCACCGGGCCCCATATCGATCACATAGTCCGCATTGGCAATCAGATCCAGATCATGTTCGATGGCAATGACCGTGGCCCCTTGCTGCAGGAGTTGATCGAAGACCTTGACTAACTGCTGGATGTCCAGGGGATGCAACCCAACTGTGGGTTCATCGAAGATAAACAACGTCCCGTTCTGACGCTTGCCGATGCGAGAGACCAGCTTCAAGCGCTGGGCCTCCCCACCAGAAAGAGCCGGCGTACTTTCACCGAGTAACAGATAGCCTAACCCCATGTCGTGGAGTGTCTGCAAAGTCTGTTCAATGCCCGCTTCCTCAGCGAAAACCGGTAAGGCTTCATCGACGGACAATGCCAGAGCATCGGCGATACTGTATCCCTGCCATTTCACAGCCAGTGTTTCTTGATTGTAGCGCTGACCGTGACACTGCGGACAAACCTCCGTAATGTCCGGCAGGTACTGAACGTCCAAGGAAATCTGACCGGTCCCATTACACGTGGGACAAGCACCTGCCTTAACGTTGTAGGAGAAACGACTATTGGTATAGCCATGTTCCTGCGCCGCCGATGTTGCCGCAAACAACTTTCGTAACCGGTTCAAAATATCCGTATAGGTGGCCACGGTTGAGCGTACATTCTTCCCCACGGGTACCGAATCGACTTTAATCACGTGACGAATACCCGCACGGTCCAACTGGGTGACGTGCTTGGGCAATGGTCGATGTGCCACTTCGGCTTCGATCGCCGGAATCAGACTGTCGAGGACCATGGTCGTCTTACCAGCTCCACTCATCCCCGTGACTGTCGTTAAGCGATTCTTGGGGAATTTCACCGCGACATCATCGATGTTAAAGCGGTGCTGGACTTCCAGACTAAGTTGGCCCTTTTGCCAGAGTGCCTGGTCGCTCAATAGTGGCCGTTCACGCAACTGCGTCGTCCCATTCAGAAACGGGGCAATCAGCGAATGGGTACTGTGCGCCACCTCAGCGACCGTCCCCTGATCGACCACCGTGCCACCATTTTTCCCGGCACCGGGACCAATTTCAATGACATAATCCGCCGCTCCAATGATTCGGGTATCGTGATCAACAACCACCACGGAATTGCCTTGGGCCACTAATCCTCTGAAGGCCTTGATCAGACCAGTCACGTTAGCCGGATGTAGCCCCACCGAGGGTTCATCTAAAACGTATAGAACACCAGTCGTTGCACTCCGCAAGGTCCGTCCCAACTGAATCCGTTGGAGTTCACCAGTGGACAACGTTGCACCGGGCCGACTCAGCGTCAGATAATCCAAGCCCAGGTCGACCATCGGTTGGAGGCTACGCACGAGCTCATCGACGAGATTCGTTCCTAGTTTATGCATTTTAACGGGAAGCCAATCGACAATTGTTCCCGCAAATTCGCGGAGTTGCTTGACCGGTAAGTCACTGACTTCGGCCAGATTCTTACCATTCAGTAATTGCTTTAATAATTTCGGATTCAACCGCGTTCCATGACAAGTTGGGCAGGTATCAAACGTGTAAAACTTATTGAGTTTGGCAATTGTTCGTTCATTCTTCGTTGTGGCTAAGCTATCCTCGACCGCCGCAAAAGCATTCTCGTAAACCGCGTTATCCATGTGGAAGATTTTTCCCTTACTGCTTGGGATGGTAATAGCCACATTCTGTTTAGGTCCATGCAAGACCCGTTGCTTATCGGCTTCGCTCAGATCCTTGTAAGGAACATCGATGGGAATTCCAATACCGTTGGCCACTAAGGGCATAAAGTTACGGCCAGGCAAGTGCCAGGACGCCACGGCCCCTTCCTCAATCGTCTGGTCCTCATTCGCAATCAAGAGCGAGGCATCCAACTGTCGGACCTCACCCAGGCCCCCACAAGTTGGACAAGCCCCATCAGAGTTAAACGCAAAGTCTTCGGCCCCAGGCGCACGGAAAGTCACACCACAGGTCGGACAGGTCACGTAGCCATCATTTTCGGCCACCGCCAGTGTTGGCGGCACCTGATGCCCATTGGGACAGACGGGCGACCCCAGCCGCGAAAAGACCAGCCGCAAAATATTGAGACTTTCCGACATCGTTCCCACAGTCGACCGCACACCAGGAACTTGTGGCCGCTGCCGAAGTGCCAACGCAGAGGGCAGATATTCAACGGATTCAACCGCTGCCTTTCCCATCTGATTGATGCGTCGCCGGGTAAAGGTGGACAACGCATTAAGGTAACGCCGGGCCCCCTCGGCGTAGAGAACGCCCATAGCCAGGGACGACTTACCAGACCCGCTACGGCCGGTGATTGCCACAAATTTATTCAACGGCAAATTACAAGTTTAATCCGAACAAGCCCGGAATCTTTCAATGGCAGTCTG
>CALNAJ010000046.1 GCA_937874695.1 uncultured Lactobacillus sp. | reverse complement strand
ACAGACTGCCATTGAAAGATTCCGGGCTTGTTCGGATTAAACTTGTAATTTGCCACCTACAAAACGTGTCACCTAAAATCACATCTGACTTCGGTAGCGATGTATTTAAAGACGCGTTTGACAGCCGAGCCAACTTTGAAGAAATGGTAACTTCTGCGGCGGAAACTTTCTGCCAAACTTTTTACATAAACTATAATGCCCCAGACTTTGCTAAAGTGTTCTCTCAACTAAATCCAGACGCAACCGCTAACAATGCCTATAGGTTGTGGACAACCACGTATATAAATGACTATCTAACACCACAACTTGACGCTAACGGCAACGTTATATCTTATTCTGCAGATGGTCTTTTAGTTGCTAGTCAGGTGATAGCTAATGGACCTGGCGATCTCATCTTTGGAAATGAAAGCCCTTCAACACCTGCACCTTCTTCTCAGGCACCCACTAGCCAGCCCGTCACCGTCCACTACATCGATGACCACGGCAACACACTGAAGCCCGACAAAACTTTAACAGGTTCTCTGAATGACACTTACAAGGCTGAGCCACTCACCATCGCTGGCTATACGCTTGCCAAGACGGCCGGGACGGAATCGGGAACATTCAGTGACACCGCGCAATCCGTCACCTACACCTATATGAAGAACGCCGTCAAATCAACCGTCCTATCCGCAACCAAGAAGATTGGTCTCTACAGTTCTCCCGACTTCAGCAGTAAGACACTCAAGCAGTGGTATGCCAAGAAGTCCCGTTTGAATCGGCCTATGTTTGAAGTGATCGGCACCGCTACTTCCAAGACCGGTGTCAAACGGTACCAGGTCAAAGACGTTAATTCTGAAAGCGAAACGTTTGGACAAACCGGCTACATCACGGCCAACTCCGATTACACGACCTCTGCCTACTACACGCCAACCTACAAACAGGTCACGGTAATTGGTCCCGAGGGCGTCAATGCTTATAGCCAGAAAGATCTCACGCATCAAAAGACTCACTACAAACAAGGCCAAGTCCTGACGATTAAAAAAGTTGTGACTCAGAACATGATAACTCGCTTCTTACTCAATAACGGCACTTACATCACCGCTAACAAGAAGCTTGTCACCGCTGGTAAGCAGATCATGCCCAAGCGGGTTCAGGCCAAGACAGCGTTGAACCGTTACAGTACGGCTAACCTGACCAAGCGTAATCATCACTATACCAAAAAAACTCACGCCACCTTTAAGGTTACAGGTTGGGCCTACTCAAACACCAATGACTTTAGTAAGGGCGATACCTTACGTTACAAAGTTGCCGGCGGGTACATTACAGCAAATAAGCATCTCGTTCGCACGATTGATTAATGCCTCATTTAAAAATCACCTTATCCACTAGTCTCGGGGATAAGGTGATTTTTGACGTTACTTTAGCCGAAATCGACCGTTTCAGGATTCGCTAATTCTCCGTCGCCAACTTCTCTGGTTCCCCGATCAGCAAGTGACCCAGCAAGGCAATCACTAAGAAACCCATGGCCACGCTACAAACCCCGAGCCAACCGGCGTGAGTCCACGCCCACGTCGCCCCGAGGGTTCCAATCGAGCCACCTAAAAAGTAGCTAAACATGAAGACCGAATTATTTCGACTGCTTAATTTGCGATTCAGCGACTGGACAATCGCTTGGTTGGAGACCTGACTGAACTGGGTTCCCAGATCAAGCAGGATAATTCCCAGAATCAAGCCAACCATCCAGTGACCAACGAACCAAAAGATTACGAAAGCCACCCCGGAAAGGGCCATCGAAAGGCCAATTGTCAGTCGTGGTGAGCGCTGGTCGACCAGGTTGCCAATCATCGGTGCAGCCAAAACACCCGCAATCCCGAGGAGCCCTAACAGACCGGCTACGCTACTACCTAAATGGTAGGTTGCCGCTAGGTAAAAGGCCAGGGTTGACCAGAGAACGTTGGACATCCCAAACAGGCAGAAACCGTTGATGGCCGCACCCCGCAGCGCCCTTTGCCCCGTAAATAACTTGGGTAACATACCGATAACCGACCAATAACGTAGGTCCTGACGCCCCCGCGCGTCCCGTGGCAATCGATAATGGACAATAACCAAAAAGATCAGGTCGATACCCGCTGCCAACAGGTAAATATATTGCCACGGCATCACGCTACCCAGCAAGCCACTAAAGGACCGCGAGAGTAAAATTCCCGTCAACAGCCCACTGAGTACAATGCCTAAGACCCGGCCCCGCTGTAATGCCGGCGCCAAGTATCCCGCATACGGAATGATAATCTGCGGTGCGACCGAAGTGATACCGACCAGCGCCGTCGCTACCGCAAAGACGCCGGCATTGGGCGCCCAAAACGCTAAGACTAATGAGCAGATTGAGAGAATCATCATGAATTGAATGAGATGATAGCGATTAAAGATGTCGCCCAATGGCACGATTAGCAGCAGGCCAAACGCGTATCCCAACTGCGTCACCATGGCCAGTGTCCCCACTGCTGCTTTTGAAATAGCGAAGTCTGTTGCAATCAAATTCTCAATGGGTTGAATAAAATTCAGGTTAGCCACGATAACTCCGGTGACTACCGCCATGAGTAGGATTGTCCGCTTCGACAGTGTTGCTTCTTGTGTCTTCACTTGAAAAACCTCCTCATTGCAGTTTAGCCTTTTTTCTGAAAAAAGAAAACTTATGGCCAATTTTCATGAAAATGAGGTGGCCTCAATTATTAATTTCGCATATAGAACTGACTTAGTCACAAAAATGCCGCGACTATCTTTTCAGACTGATCACGGCACCTGATCTTATTCTAAATTAACCCACAATCCGCCGAACGTTGTGGTTGAAGCGAGTCTTCCAGTGTGGATCATTCAAGCTAGAAATCCCAACACCACCGGTATCGGCGCTAGGTGAATCGTGTAAGAAGAGCTTATCACCAAGGTAAATGGCCACATGGCAGTTCTTACCTTCATCCTTATCGTTAAAGAAGAAGATGTCGCCCCGTTTCATATTGCTGGCCTTGATCTTCCGCCCCATATGAATCAGGGAATACGTCGTACAACTCGATGTCGGTCCTAAGCGTACGCCAGACTTGGCATAGATCCAGTGAATAAATGAAGAACAGTCGAACCGTCGATTGGCAATGCTGGCACTCGTTCGGCCACCACCCCAGTCGTATTTGGATTTACCGACTAACCCAGAGCCCGTCTTGATAGCCTTCTCGACTTTCTTGACGTTCCCCTTCAGCTTGTTCGTGTTGAAGGCGAGATACTTGCCACGAATCCAGTAATGCTTATTACCGACCTTCATCCGATAATAACCCGTCCCCGTATTGACCTCAGCTCGCTGATCCACATGATACCAGTGACCGACTAACTGCTTGGTGCTCGTACTACCAGTGATTTTTGCACCCTTCAGCCCCCACGGCTTGTTGTACAACAGGATATGTTGCTTGCTAACCTTCATGCTGTAGTTCAACTTGCCATTGTTCCGCAGCCACTTGTAAAAGGCATCCCGGTTGATCCAGCCATAGTTGGTTTTGAAGAAGACACCGTGACCATTCTTAGCGACCCGCGTAATTTTGAAGTGATGCTCATACATATGCTTAGCTGAGGCTGACCGCTTCATACCCGACTTATATAGGCTATGATAGAACCCGTATTTGGTATGATACAGCGTCCGTGAACTCTTATAAACCTTGTTATATGTCGTCTTATCGGCCGCACTTTTGGCCGCTGCCGGTGTCGTTGGCACGGCTGCTAAACCCACAACCATAACGATCAACGCCACCAGACTACTTAATATGTATTTTCCACGATGCACGTAAACCACTCCCGCTTCATAATTATTTGATTATTAAATGATGAATGCAGGATAATAGTACGCGTTATTGGTGGTCGAAGGTAACGCCGATTTCCTTGTATAATACCGCGCAGAAAACACGACGTACCGCCGTTTATAGTGGGTCGTCAGGGGCCGTTCAGTTTCTAAGCTGGCTACGCCTAATCACTGTAGCTTCTACCCAGAAAATAGTCGCCGTGAAAATACCGCTAAATCAGCTTTGCTGCCTTAATAGCCATAAATTTTCTGGAAGTAAGCGTTCTTTTCATTTATTTTCAAAATAATCCTTACGAAATGAAAATATCTATGGTACGCTAACATCTCGTGGGAAATTCAAACGAGGAGCAACACAATGCCTAAAAACTTTAAAGAAGAACTTTTATTTACTGCCGTGATGGCCGGACTGATGGTCTTGGTCATGGCTGGCTACAACATCGCCTTAGCTGACGGTTTCTCTCATCACTTCATCCGTGAGGTCCTGACGGGTTATCCGTTAGCGCTCGTGGTCGCCGCAATCTGCGACTTGGGGATCATCGGTCCCACCGTTAAGGGCATCTTTTTCAAATTTATCTTAAACGATTACATGAAGAAAAAGCAGATTCGAATTGCCCTGACCATCTCATGCATGATGGTTGTGGGAATGGTTACGCTGATGTCACTATTTGGGATGATCGTGACGCAAAACTTTGGCGGTAACTTCTTCCTCACCTACCTGCATACTTGGGTTTTCAACGTGTTCATGGCCCTGCCACTCCAATTAATCGTGGTTGGCCCCATCGCACGGGCAGTCCTGGGCGCCGTGCAGAAGAGAACAACCCCTGCTACCGAAAACTTAGAACCAGAATCAGTCGAAGATTAACCTAACTAAACGTCGCCGCTACCAATCAGTAGTGGCGACGTTTTTCTATTTTATGATCGTTGTCCCACGACAACGACCAACGGACGGCCATCGTTAATGATGACCGTCTGTTTTTTTAAATTGCTATTTTATTAAGCGAATCCTGATGACACGCAAAAAACGCTCAGTCCAGCCAAGCGTCCCTGCCATTTCCACCCCTGTTAATTTAAAAATCGTTACACCAACTTATTTTTGCTTTTCATCTTGCTCGCGACTCTTCTGAATAATCTGCCGAATCCACCGCTGCGAGTAATCATATTCCTTCGTCAATTGGGCCAGGTTATGCCCATCGTACTCCTCGACAATCTGTTCAGCCACCTTATCACGGTTATAGAGCCGCATTGGAAATGAAATTTGCCGTCCACGATACATTTCATAAATCTTTTCCGTTAAATCTTCACCCAATAGTTCATATAACTGGGCGTATGATTCCTGCAATAAATCCACACGCATTGCCATTGACAATTCCTCCTCATTGTACGGTTTTCCGCCATCAATAGCGTATCAAAGGCCTAAGGCGAGGGAAAATGCAGATTACCATAAACGACAAATGAGGTCTGCTTTGCATTATTCTTTACAAATCCGCAAGAAGCGACGGTCCGAACACTTAAATTTCAGTAATGACTAACCGGGGCCATCGCCGTTGCCACTGTTTAGCTGCCATGCGTTGGCGAAAAATTGCCAGATGTTGTTCGTCCTGCTGATAAAAAGATATCGGTCGACACCGAAAATTCAGTAGGTCCGTCACACCGTGGGGCGCAATTAATTTGACCTCGTCATGTTCGTTGAGATAGGCGCCAACGCAGGTCGGCACTTCCACAAAGTGGCCAATTGCATCCGCCACCGACGTAAATTCCGGTGTGTCCGCAAAGTTATAGTGGGCCATGTAGACCTCATTCTTTACCTGCCATTGATATTGGGGCACACGTTCAGTCAGTGCCGCATAAATTTCTAAGTCATCACTTGCCGGTCGCTCACGGTCAAAGTAAACCACGTCAACGTCGCTGGTCAGGGCTACCGACTGGCCACTCAACACCTGCCAAACCGTGTTGCGAATACTGCCAGCGGCCAGGGCACCTTGCTTGAGGTGGCAATCCCGAATTAATCTGAGAATCGTCATCAGCTCTGGTGTGGCGCGAATAATCTCTAAGACCTGTTCTTCTTCCGTCGTCATCTGTCATCACTCCTATTAGAGTTGATTATACGCGACTGTCTGAGAACGCGCTGCCTTTATCCACTTATAGGCCCTTATACACCCTTCTTTCAGGCCACTCGTTCAGCTTTATTTTACTCTCTAAACTTCGCTAAGATCCGGCGAACACTGCGTTCAGAGTAATTATGTCGCTGAGCCAACCGCGTCACACTGCTACCGCGGCAATACTCTTGATACATAAGATCAGCCTCCCTGCGTGGGTCCAATAGTCGCTGTGGGAAACTGACCTGCATGCCCTGAAAATAATGGTAAAGTTGTCGCGTTGCCGAGCGACCAATGACCTGTGAGATCTCACGATACAACACTTGCCAATTCTGTGGATTATCCATATTGATTCCCCCATTGCTAACTGATTGACCCCAGCTTACACTGGTAGATAGAACGTATACGTCTATCTACGAAAAGAGGATGCCTCATGAACGCCGCTTACCGTCAACTCTATATTTTCCAATCCTTGTTAACTGGTCACGTTGCCGTCAAGGCCGAACTTACCAGTCGCTTTGACGTGACGCCCCGCGTCATTCAACGTGACTTCAGTCAACTACGTGAGTTCCTAGCCGCTGAAAACCTCGACTATCGCCTGACCTACTCCCGCCGTCTAAACGGCTACCAGCTACAAGGAACGCAAACTACTATTACTAAACAGTCCATTTTGTTATTAATAAAAGTGTTATTAGCAAGCCGCTCTTTGCCAACCGTCGAGATGAAACAGACCATCACCAGTTTGCTCAGCCTGTCTATCCCGGACGACCAACGTGAAATTCAACCAATTATTAAAAACGAATTATTTCACTATCACCCCCTACAGCATCAGCAACCACTGTTGAATCGCCTATGGCAGTTCAGCCAATTTATCACGCAAAAACAGCCGGTAACCATCATTTACCAGAAGCAACATCGTGAAATCGTGACGCGCACGATTCTGCCAGAGGCCGTTATCTTTTCCGAATATTACTTCTACGTTGTCGCCTATAACGCCAAATACCGCAGTAATCTCTTCTATCGACTTGACCGAATTCGTCACTTTCAAACTAGTAACCAGGTTATCACGCGCAACCGGGCCGAACGCTTCGAGGACGGTGAATTACGGCAGCTCATCCATTACATGACGCCTGGCCAGAAAATAACTCTCCGCTTTAAGTTCTGGGGAATCGTTGAGGCCGCCCTTGATCGCTTTCCCACGGCTAAAATCATTTCCCATCACTCAGATTACGTTATCATTGAGACAATCACTTTCGACCTTGGTGCCAAGATGTGGTTACTCAGCCAGGGGACTAACGTTGAAGTCATTGCTCCGGCCGAGTTCGTGGCTAGTATGAAGACCACCCTCGCGGAGATGACCGCCCGCTACCACTAACCGACCAAACACGGCTACCGATGTTCACTTTCCATCGTGCATTTTCTCTTGTATAATTCCTTTTTCTTGTAAGTAACACTACCTTAATCAGCACCTTTGGCGTATGATTAAAGGCGTTAACAAGAATACATAAGGAGTCGATCAGGAATGAAACGTAACTGGAAAATGGGCTTTGTTGCCGGCATCATGCTACTCTTGCCACTAGCACTTGCCACCACAACGATCACCACGGCCAACGCTGCTAACCAAACAGCCACATCTAAAACGGCCAAGAAAGCCAAGGCCAAGGCTAAACCCAAGGCTAAGAAACACTACTTAATCGTCATGGGCCACGGTGCCGGCGATCCTGGTGCCCGTGGTAACGGGACGACGGAAGCCACCTTCTTGCGGAAACACATGTTGCCACAATTACGGAAGTATGCGAAGGAAGTCAAGGGCAGTACGATTACCTTCTATAATCCTAAGAAGAATTTGGTCAGCGACACGCTGTACCATCACAAGGGTTCTTACAAGCTCAACAAGAACACTACGGTCATCATGTTCCACTTGGATGCCCCCGCTGGTCACGGTGGCCACGTGATCATTCACAAGAAGCACCCGACGAAACGTGACAGACGTTTGGCTAAAGTTATCAAGAAGTATGTCGGCTTGAACCGGGCCTACAACGGTTTCAGCTACCGGACGAACCTGCGGAACTGCAACGTCTTACGCCGTCGTGGTATCGACTACAGCTTGGTCGAATCTGGCTTCATCACCAACAAGAATGATGTTAAGCATCTCAAAAAGCATATGGCTAAGATTGCCAAGGCTGATATCGAAGCTATTACCAACGAAAAAATCAAGTAACACATTTAGCACTCTTTCAAGGGGCTAATCATTAAAGTCCAAGACGCAATTGTCTTGGACTTTTTTGCGTCACGATGCCGCTAACCACCGCCATATCAGCTATGAGGGGATCCTGTCAGGCATCACCAGTGAAGCTTTCAGCAGTTAACTTGATTCGGTCATTCAACAAATATTCGGGTTTACGCCCCCATTCTTTGCACCAATCCGCTTAAGCTGGTATGGTACTTTCAGGCGAGTATGTTTCACGTGAAACAGCTCGTATCCATCGAATATCGGAGGCAAAACTCATGACAAAGACAGTTATTGTCCTTGGTGCCGGTTCTGGCTTTGGACTCGCAATCGCGCGGGCCTTCAGCGAGGCCGGCCACCACCCCGTTCTGGTCGCCCGTAACGCGCAGAACTTACAGGCCATGACGGAACAACTTCATACGGAAGGCTTGGCGGCCGACTGGATTGCCGCGGATGCAACTGATCCGCAGCAAACGGCGAACCTCTTCATGCAGGTGAATCGACAATTCGGTCATCCCCAGACTCTCGTCTATAACGTTGCGAATACCATGCTGGACGGCCCCTTAACCACGCCCATCAGCGAAATTTGCCAACGCTTTGATACCAACGTTCTCGGTGCCATTACCACCAGTCGGCAATTCTTAGAACTGGCCCCAACTGACACCCCTCGCAACATCCTCTTCACGGGTGGTGGCGCTGCCCACCATCCTGATAAGACGACGACAACCTTATCCCTCACCAAAGCGGCTCTCCGCAGCTATGCCCTTTCCTTAGCTGCCGAAATGGCTGGCACCAACACATACGTGGGCTTGATGACGATTCAGGGAATTGCTGGCACCAGTGAGGCCATGCTTCCCGCGAATGTTGCCCAGGTCTACGTCAAGGCCGTGAAAGACCGTAGCACGACGGAAATATTTTATCCAGGCATCACCGCAAACTCCCCCTCTGAATTTGAACACTTGCGGAAGCTTACTGCCGATCCGGTTAAGCGTCACGATTTTTTAGTCAATCATCCTAGTGCTGCGACCTTTCTTCAGAATCATCCCGAATTTTTAGAGTCTAGCGATCCCTCCCGCTGACCTATAGTTTAGAAAGTTTGCGATAAATCTCCCAAAAATTATGAACCGCTAGTCGCTCTTGACATTTGCCGAATTTTAAGGACGATTTAGGACATAAATTTTTGTGAATCAATTTGCAATGAAACACAAAAGGGACTATAACGATGTCGAGTAATCAAATAAATACGCGCGTTTAGTTTTGATTATGTTTTGCTCACGTTGTAACAATCTGTGACGTTTTTTCGTTTACTACCCAGATATATTCGATGTTATCGCACCTACCGATTTGGATAATTGGGAAAGGAAGTATTTCGCATTATGACACAGAACTCTGTCGCACTGAAACATTATCAAATGTACATTAACGGTGAATTCAAGGACTCCACTTCTGGTAACCTGATCACCGTGATCAACCCAGCTACCGGGGACCCCATTTCCACTGTTCCTAGCGCAACCGTCGATGAAGCTCGTGAAGCCATCGACGCTGCCTACAAAGCACAGAAATCCTGGAAGAAGGTTCCTGCCGCAACTCGTGGGCAATACCTCCACGACGTTGCCACCGAAGTTCGTAAAGACTCCGCTCACCTAATTGCCATGCTGCAAGAGGAACAAGGCAAGATCAAGTCACTAGCCACCACGGAAATTATGTTCTCTGCCGACTACTTTGACTACATGGCCAGCGCTTCGCGGACTTACGAAGGAGAAATTCTTCAATCCGATAATCCTAACGAAAGCATCATGATCGACAAGCAACCAATTGGGGTCGCTGCCGGAATCTTGCCTTGGAACTTCCCATTCTTCTTGATTGCCCGGAAGATGGGGCCAGCCTTGGTTACCGGGAACACGATCGTTATGAAACCAAGTACCGATACACCTAACTTAGGCCTTGAATTTGGGAAGATTTGTGCCAAGGTTGGCATTCCTAAGGGTGTCGTCAACATTATTACCGGACCCGGTGCCGTCATTGGGGACGAACTTTCTAAGAACAAGAAGATTGGGATTATCAGCCTGACCGGTTCCGTTAACTCCGGGAAGCGGGTCATGGCTGCCGCTGCCACCCATATGGCCAAGGTATCTCTGGAACTTGGTGGGAAAGCACCTGCCATTGTTTGCAAGGATGCCGACATCGATTTAGCCGTACAATCTATCATCGATTCACGGGTCGACAACAACGGGCAACTCTGCAACAACTGTGAACGGGTCTACGTTCAAGAAGACGTTGCGGATGAATTCACGAAGAAGTTGGCAACCAAGATGGGCGAAGTTACCGTCGGCGATCCAATGGCTCACGAAGACATTGGCATGGGCCCACTGATTAACCAAGCCGCTTTGGACAAGGTATCTGGCATGGTCGACCGTGCTGTTAAGGCCGGTGGCAAGCTGGAAACTGGTGGTCACGTCGTTAAGATCGCTAAGGGCTTCTTCTTCGAACCAACCGTTATTAGTAACGTCAAGCAAGATTCTGAAATTGTGCAAGACGAAATCTTTGGCCCAGTCCTCCCTGTCTTGACCTTTAAGACGTTGGACGATGCCATTGAAATGGCTAACGACAGTGACTTCGGGTTGACCTCTTCCATCTTTACCCAGAATCTCGACAACGCCATGCGTGCTTCCAAGGAACTTGAAGATGGTGAAACTTACATCAACCGGTTCAATTTTGAAGCCATGAACGGGTCTCACTCCGGCTGGAAGGAATCTGGTATCGGTGGTGACGATGGGAAGCACGGGATCGAAGAATTCCTGAACACCCACGTTATCTACCTGCAAGGCCATCCTGAAAAGGCCAACGGCTAGTCATAGCGTCGAAAAAAGGTAATTCGTCAGGAATTATCTTTTTTCCTGTGACTGTGAAAAAGTTTTGATTAATCCCATCAGTTTCAACGTTTTGACGCTAACATCACAAACGCTGGTATGGCGGTGATTAGAAGGACATAGGTAGCGAATAGCCTTTATGAAAGCGCTTGCTTTTCTCGCTACATGTGTGATAATTATCAATGTAAACATAAATTTAAAACCGAGGTGCCAATTATGAAGATTAAAGCTGCAGTTGTTGATAAGCAAAATGCTGATTTTGAAATTCGTGATGACGTTGAACTGGCCAAGATGGGCCCAGATGACATTCAAGTCCACATGGTTGCCAGTGGGATCTGTCACTCCGACGAAGCGCTCCGTACCGGGGTCGCCGTCATTGACTACCCGATTGTATTGGGGCATGAAGGCTCTGGGATCGTTGAAAAAGTCGGCCCCGAAGTTACCCAATTCAAGCCGGGCGATCACGTTGTCCTGAGTTTCTACGGCTGTGGGAACTGTAAGAGCTGCCTGAAGGGGATCCCAACGCAGTGTGAAAACTACGCTGCCAACAACCTCTCTGGGGTTCGGCCAGATGGGACCGCGCACTTTACCGAAAACGGTCATGACGTTGCCGACATGTTCGACCAAAGTTCCTTCACGTCAACCACGGTCGTTCGGGAACGGAACGCCGTTAAAGTCGACAAGGACTTGGATCTGCGGGGCTTAGGTCCTCTGGGCTGTGGCTACGTCACCGGTTCCGGGACTGTCCTGAACACCTTAAAGCCCAAGCCCGGTGACACCATCGCCGTCTTTGGGACTGGGGCCGTTGGGTTGGCCGCTATGATGGCCGGCCGGATCTCTGGTTGCACCAAGGTTATCGCCATTGATATCGTGGATTCTCGGCTGAAATTAGCCAAGGAACTCGGTGCCACTGACACCATCAACAGTAATGACGTAGACGACGTCGTCAAGGCTGTGCAAGACTTGACCGGTGGCTACGGTGTCAACTACGCGGTCGACACGACCGGGGTTGCCAGTGTCATTTCCAACTCCATCAACGCCTTGGCACAAGGTGGGACTTCGGCTGCGATTGCCGTAACGAACCATCACATTGACCTGGATACTTGGAACGACCTCTGTGTCAACGACAAGAGTGTCATCGGGGTCAACATGGGGGACTCCATTCCTCAAGTTGATATTCCACGGTTGATTGAATTCAACAAGTTAGGCATGTTCGACTACCAAAAGACTGAAAAGTTCTACAAGTTCAGCCAAATCAACGAAGCCAACGCCGACTCTGTTTCCGGGAAGACGATCAAACCAGTCTTGGTCATCGATGAAGACTACGTTCCTGGCAAATAAACCTTAATATTTAGGTAAAGGAAAGTGAGATGTCCTGTGAGGCACCTCACTTTTTGTGTGCTCTGCCATACTTGACAGGAAGAATATCCCCTGGAACTTTCACCTAGTATGCCTGAAACGAACCGCAATAGCGAGAACTATCGTTTTACCCGCTTAGCTAACCAGTCGCTGGGCTAATCCATGCCGCATTCATCTCCGTCTTCATCAATTGCCTGCCCAAACTTCCCTGTCCATTGACCCGCCTTCAGATACCGCTTACACTAAAGCCAGTCCCCAAACTATCAGGAGGTTTTCGCTCATGGCAACTCGTCAAGATATCTTCGATTACATCGCAAATAACTATGCCGCAACGCCAGTCTATACATTCAAGAAATTCCCCCACTACGCCATTTTCAAGACTCCCCAAGACAAGTGGTTCGCGCTGGTTATGAATGTGTCTCAGGAAAAGTTAGGCCTCTCTGGCACCGATGAGATCGACGTTATCGATCTCAAAGTCGATCCCGACCTCGCTGGTATTCTACGCCAGAAGCCTGGCTACCTACCGGCCTACCACATGAATAAGGAACACTGGCTTACCATCGTTCTGAACGATCAGACCGATATCAAAACCCTCTATCAGCTCATCGATGATAGTTATAATTTAGTTGGTTAATTCTAATAACTAATTATTAATAATAAATAAGCCGTTCAAAATAAATTTCAATTCCCGGGTTGACACCGACTTTTTTCCGGGGTACACTAGCCTCAATTCAATAAATCGTCCGAAACAAACCATTGAAGTGGAGATCAAGATTATCGTGCACGTAAAGAGAGCCGTCGTTGCTGAGAGTACGGCCGAACGCAGGTAGTTAAATGGACCACCGAGGGCTTCCCCGAAACATTCGTAGTACGGGAAGACGTGCGACATACGTCAGTTGTCAGGGAAATGTTAGTTTCCTGTGGAGAGGGATGGGGTCCGTCTATTTGACGACGACCCATCTAATTAAGGTGGCACCGCGGTTAAAACCGTCCTTAACACATTGGCTGTTGAGGACGGTTTTTTGCATACATTTTTAACCTAACCGAGGAGGAACACTCATGCTCAAACGATGGCAAAGCTCAATGTTATTTCTAACCCAGACAATCACACAATTTGGAGGAATACATCATGAGTTTATTAGATCACAAGAAAGCTTTACTATTATGCGCCGGAATCGTTGTTATCGGCGGCGGAATCTTCGCCGTCACTGCCCACTCGAAGTCCACTAAAACTGCGGCTGCACAGCACTTAAACCTGTACCAGACCGCCACGATTTCTAGCCTGGACGTTTCCAAAATCACCGACAACATTTCCAGCAACACGCTCAGCCAAGTTGGCGAAGGCCTTTATCGCCTGAACGCCAACAGTCAAGCCGAAAACGCCTTGGCCACCAAGACCACCGTTTCTGACAATGGCCATCAATACACCATCAACCTGCGTCACGATGGCAAATGGAGTAACGGCGATCCCGTGACGGCCCAGAACTTCGTCTACTCATGGGAACGGACGCTGAATCCGAAATCCAAGTCGGAATTCACCTATCAATTTGCAAATATTAAAAATGCCAACGCCATTGCTGCTGGAAAGAAATCGCCATCGACCCTCGGTGTCAAGGCTGTCGGCAAGTACCAACTGAAGATCACGCTGAGCCAACCCGCTTCCTACTTCAAGAAGATGCTGGCCAGCACGACCTACTACCCACTGAATGAAAAGGCCGTCAACAAGTATGGTAGCAAGTATGGTTCATCTGCCAAGACGACCGTCTATAACGGGCCATTCACCCTCGCCAACTGGAGCGGAACCAGCGACAACTGGACGTTAAAGAAGAATGCCAGTTACGCCGAAGCCAAGTCCGTCAAGCTGCAATCCATCGACTACAAGGTCATCAAGGACAGCACCACGGCCTACAACCTTTACCAGTCCAAGAAGCTTGACCAAGTCACGTTGAGCGGCGAACAAACGACGCAAAACAAGAACAATGCCAACTTGAAGTCATTGTCCGCCGGCCGGATTGGCTTCATTCAATACAACGAAAACAACAAGGTCGCTGCCAACCAAGACTTACGAACGGCCATTTCCCTAGCCGTTAACCGTCAACAATTGGCAACCAAAGTCTTGAAGAACGGCTCCGTACCAGCCAAGACATTCGGTGTTCACGACATGATGAAGAACCCTAAGACCGGTGCCGATTTCACCAGCGACGCCTACACCAAGGGCACCGTAGATTACGCACCAGCTCAGGCCAAGAAACTCTACCAGAGTGCGTTGAAGCAACTCGGTAAAAAGGCCGTCACGCTGACTATTACCTGTGGCAATGACGACGCCAGCCAAAACATCGCTGAATTTGTCCAAAGTGCCATCACCAGCAAGTTAGGTGCCAAGGTCGAAGTCCGGGCAATGCCATTCCCATCCATGCTCAGCAACGTTTCCAAGGGCAACTTCCAACTGAACCTGACCAGCTGGGGCATGGACTACGCCGACCCAATTCAATCCCTACAGATTCTACAATCGGCGAACAACTCTAACATGGGTCACTACGACAGCAAGGCTTACGACGGTGCATTGAAGGCCGCTGAAGGAACGGACGCGCTCAACAAGACCGCCCGTTACCAAGACCTGGTCACTGCCGCACAGACCGCACTGAAGGACCAAGCCGTCACCCCACTCTACGAAAGCCGGACCAGCAGTCTGGTCAACCCTAAGATCAAGGGTGTCGTCTACAACAAGTTCAATGGTGACGCGGATTACCGTACCGCTTACGTTGCCAATTAACACCTGTTCCGCAACTTTAAAGCACCCCCTCGCAACGCGCTCATGAAATCTATGGGCGCGTTGTTTTTTAAGCTGTTTTTACAAAACTAATTGGATAATCTTGACACTTCCAACTGCCAATACTATCACGTTAATTCCAAACTTATTACCACATTCTCTTACTAATGATTAAACACTACCTAAGCCGAAGGCAGTCAAGGATGTAGCCAGCCGTGACGATGACGTTAGGACGGGCGCTTGCTTCTTCCCGTTCTTACGGTCATGGGACGAGCTTGGAAACTCGCGGTTTTAGCGAGGTTTCAAGTCGAGGTTCAAGACCGCCCTTTGGCTTGGACCGGTCCCCACAGCAGGCGGAATCCTTGGCTGCCATAGGCGAACCATATTTGTTGAACCCTTAGTAAGTTTCAAATTAAAGGTGGTGTTGCGTTGCAGTGGCAGTTAAAAACGGTATAATTAAATTAGCAACTTAATTACACGTTTTCATAACTCAGGTTGACCGCTGAAAACTCTCGTAACGGTATGCCTCAGGGTTAGAACGTCACAGAAAGGTCTCAGAAGTTATGGAGAGCGAACCAGAAGATAAAACACCATTACGGCACGACCATTACCCTACTACTGAAGCAGAGTATGAAGCGGAGTTAACAGAAACGGAAGCAGAATTTGAGGAACAATTAGAAGAAGTCGAAGACAAGGTTCACGGCCAAGTCCAACGTTACCTGTTATTTGGGGCGCTAACCGTCGTCGTCAACATCGCCCTCTTCTACTTCCTATCCCACACCCTGGGCATCGAATACCAACTGGCCAACTTTATCGACTGGTTGTTAGTCGTCCAAGGGTCCTTCTGGTTGGACCGGACGTTCGTTTTCAAGCATAAGTCCAACACCCCATTTCGTGAAATGGGGACCTTCTACAGCACGCGGATTGCCACGTACCTGATTGAATTCGTCATGCTGTGGTTAGGAATCTCCGTCATGGGCGCCAACGGAACCATCACCAAGATCATCGGTCACGCGGTTGCCGTCACGGTCAACTACTTCCTATCCATGAAGGTCGTCTTCAAGCACAAGCCTGAAGCCAAAGAAGAAGCTAAGTAACTTAGACAAATAAAGCGGTCATCTCGCTGGAGACGGCCGCTTTTTCATTTCAACATAAAGGTTGGGTCTGTTCATGTCACTCTCACTACTGCTCACCAGCATCGGGATCTTCTTCGTCACGGACACCGATGACCTCATCGTGCTCCTGCTCCTCTGGCTGGCCGCCAAGAATCGTCGGCAGTCCCGAGCCATCATCATTGGCCAACATCTGGGCATCATCACGTTGATTATCGCCTCGTGGCTGATCAGCCGGGGCATGCTCCATTTCAACGTGGCCCACTGGACTCACTGGCTGGGCTTGGTTCCCTTTATTCTAGGGGTAACGGGTCTCATTAACTGGTGGCCAGCACGGCATAACCAAACGTTGCCGCCGCAACTGGCCCGCGTCGTCAGCCTGCCGTTGGTATGGTCGCTAACGCTGGGTAACGGTGGCGACAATCTCAGCATTTACATCCCCTTTTTCACCGGCTTAACAGCCGTCGATTTTAGTGGCGTCTTCCTCATCTTCATGGCGCTGGTCGCCCTCTGGCTGTTTGTTAGCCACCGTCTCGCCCGCTCAACGGCTGCAGCTGCCTTCTTTGCCCGGTTTGGCGCGTGGTTGTCACCGCTCCTCTTTATCATCGTAGGATTGGTCATTCTCTTTTAAAATGTTTCATGTGAAACAAAAGCAGCGCGCTCAGACAACTTTGCCTGAACGTGCTGCTTTTTTAACGCATAGTCCTGAATTTTACCAAAAGAGTTGGCCGGCTTGCCAGAGCAGGTAGGCCCCGTAAAGCATGACGACGATCCCGGAAAGAATGTTGACCCAGAGCATCAGCTTCTGTGGCAACCGTTCCTTCAGCAATCCCAGAATCAGGGTGATGCTGGCAAACCAGATAGCGGTCGCTGTAATGACCCCGGTGATAAACGGGAAGACTTCCCCGTCGGCCAGCGTACTCCGCATAGCGCCAAACATCAGACTCGTATCGATGATGGCTTGGGGATTGGCCCAGGTCACGACCCACGCGTTGACCAGCGACTTGCCCATGGGCATCGTCTGACTGGAACTTGCCAGCCGAAAACTACTGGCGGACCGCAGAATCCCGAACCCAATCCAGAGAACCAGGATTCCCCCGAGTAACATAATAATTAATTTAACCGTTTCGTGTGCGCCAATCAGCGCGCCCATTCCGAAGAAGGCAGCTAAGGTCAGGGCCGTATCGGCGATCCAGACCATCACGGCGACGATGCCGGCCCGTGGTAGCCGTTGATTGATGGCGTTATTAAAGACAAATAAATTTTGCATCCCGATTGACGAGACCAACGCGATACTTAGTAACAGCCCGCGGAAAAACATCGACATAAAAATTCTATCCTCTCATTTTGCACTATCTAATGATGATACACCACCTGAACGAAAAAAACAGCCCCAAGGCGAGCTGTCAGTGTAACACGGATCTCTGTCAATTGATACTTTCTAGCCTATCGGCCTAATTTCAAACGAAGTCTTGCCCGACAAATCCGGTCTTGTCCGCCGCCGTGATCGGCCGCAACACGCGACAAGGATTCCCCGCAGCAATCACGTTAGCCGGGATATCATGCGTCACCACGCTGTTGGCGCCAATAATGGTGTTCTCGCCAATCGTAACGCCCGGCATCACCGACACGTTGGCCGCCAGCCAGCACTGATCGCCAATCGTAATGGGCTTCCACCCAGCTGACGTTCAGTCGGATCGAACAGGTGATTACTGGTGTACAGGCCCACTTTGGGACCAAACAAGACACGATCCCCAATCGTAATCCGACCGCCATCGAGCATGACCACATCGTAGTTGGCGTAGAAGTCCCGACCAACGTGAATATTCGTGCCAAACTCGCAGCGAAAGTTGGTATTGACCACTGGATCAGCACCGGTGCTCCCCACCAATGCCGTAAATAACCGCATCCGTTCTGCCGGATCATCCGTAGCATTGAGGGCATTGGTCTTTGCTGTGGCCTGATCCCGTGCGGCAATCAGGACCGGATCGAGATCATTGTAGGGTTTACCAGTCGCCATGCGCTTCGCTGACTGGCAATGTAGTTTTCTACGGTTTTCTTACTCATATGATACCTTTATAAATATTATTATAAACCGTTTTGTTATGGATACAGCACACTCATATGGTATGCTTTTATCAAGCAAAAAAGGGGGGGCGACTTATGGCGAAGACAATGGCACAATTACCTTATCATTATGGGGTTAAGGTTAGAGTCTTTCCTTCAACCGAACAAAAGCGGCTAATTAAACGTAACAGTGACGCCAGTCGGTTTATTTATAATCAGATGAACGGTATGAATAATGACTTGTTCTGGTTAAAGCAAGTGAAGATTCCAATTACAATTATCTTGAATCGAATAGCTGATTTGACTGAACGTCTAAAGAAGCCATCAACTGCTATCTCCAATATTCATGGTTGGTTAAATCATCCGGATTTTGACAGTCTGATGAAAGCCAACGCTATCAAGAATTACAAGACTGCCTGGAAGTTATTCCGCCAGGTTCATCAAGCGGGGACGCCTAAATTTCATAAACGTGGTTATACTCAGACTTATCAAACGTCGTGTTTGTACGGTGCCAAGGTGACAGTACCAACCATGAGTAATGGTAGCGTAAGACTAAATGATGTCCATCACCTGCAACTACCCAAACTGGGGCGTATCCGTTTCAAGGGGCTGCCATCGAAGATTTTAGGCCAAGCCGATGATATTAGAATCGGGACCACGACAGTTTCGATGGATGCTTGCGGCCATTACTTTGTGTCTCTGCAGCTTGGATCGACACACCCTTTCGTTGCCAAGCAAAGAGTTACGAAATCTAAGGTTGGGATTGATCTAAATCTTGATAACTTTTTGACGGACTCCAATGGACAGGTGATTGCGAATCCACGGTACTATCGGATGATTAAGGAAAAGCTGGCTAAAGCCCAGCGGAAACTGTCACGGCGGGCTAGACGAGTTAAAAAGAGTCGGCGACGGTTATCAGCATCAAAGAATTATCAAAAGCAACGGTTACTAGTGGCTAAGTTACAGCTAAAAGTTGCTAATCAACGTAAAAACTTCTTGCACCATATCTCTACGGCCTTAATCAAAAACCACGATTTAGTCGTAGCTGAAGAACTGCGGAGTAAAAATATGTTGCGGAACCACGCTTTGGCAATGAGTATCACGGACGTTGGCTGGCGAACACTATTGTCTATGCTATCCTACAAAGCTGAGTTGTACGGCCGAAAATTTTTGACCGTCAATCCCAGAAATACCACGCAAACTTGTAGCCACTGTGGGCACATCATGATCGGTAAAAACAAGTTGACGTTGGCTGATCGCAAGTGGACGTGTCCTAATTGTGGGGTATTCCATGTGCGTGATCATAACGCTGCTAAAAATATTTTAGCTAAGGGTTTAGCAACACTATAAAAATGAGTCCGCCTGGCAACCTGCGGACCTAAAAGGCTTTGGTAATTAGCGGATAAGTCCTATTCGTAGGCAATCGCTGTATCTAAGCAAATTGTGATCACCATGTCATGGGGTGTGGTTCTCACAAGCGTCCGTTTTTAAACGGGCGTGGTTGACAGTTAATCATACAAGTTCTCAAAATCCGGCGCAACTTTCTAAATTCCAGGTATAATGGGGGCAAGACAAACTTTACAGGAGGACCACTATGAGCCACGACCACATCATTTATCAAGCCAGCCTCACCCCACAGGGCGACCCGCAGATCACATTTACCCCGGAAACCCCCGACTATGCCAACGTCGACGTTTTCCGCAATCTACTTATGCTCTCCATGCAGGCTTCCCAGGATGTCCTACACCTGTCCGACGACCAATTCGAAAAGCTGGTGACTGATGCCTTGGCCGAAGCTCAAGAACGCCGGCAGGACAACCTGTTGACGCCACAGGACACTCTCAAACTAATCACCAAAAATCTCATGACCAACAAGCGAGAAGAATTCACCATCCCCCTCAGTGACCTTCAGGATCTCAGTAACGAGGACGACACCCTGACCGTGACGACGTCTAAATTTTCATTTTCCTTCATTGATAATGAGGCCTACAAGCGAATTAAAAAGAATGTGCCAGCCGACGCCATCGACCAGATTCCTGATGCGCTGGGCATCGATCACGTGCTCTACGCCTACAAATCCAATCGCGAAGGCGTGGGCCAACTGATGCAGTACGCACAGGCTCATAACCTCTATACCGAAGTAACCACGGATGATGACGATGAGGTTCCTGATACGCCCGAAGAATTCGACAAATTCATGGAACAGGAATTTGGCTACCTACGGGATGACAACGACAATCAGTCCGGTAAGTCCTCAAATATTATTCCCTTTCCCAAACGATAGACCAAAACTGCCAGCGCCTTTTTAGGGTGCTGGCAGTTTTATTTAGCCAATCGAAAATCCCACTATAATTTTTCTTCCAGCGTCCCCCGCAACACCGCCAACACCTGCTTCTGCGCTGGTGTCAGCACATGCGACGAGCGGTAGACAATGCTGGAAATAAACGCCGGTTGCTCGTCATCCAACAGTTCCAGCCGGACCACGTCATCGCGGTGCTGATCGACCAGAGCCGTTAGGTAGGTGACGCCCACATTTTCCGCGACCAGATTCATGATGATATGGGTGTCACGGGCCCGGTAGACCACGTCCGGCCGGAAATGGTTACGTCGCGCCAACTGATTGAACGCCGTATTATGGATAAAACTACTATTAAATAACACAAACTTTTCCCGGCGTAGCTCACTGAAGTAAATTCGCTTGCGCGACGCCAACGGGTGCTCACGCGAGACAAAAATATTGAATGGCTTGCGGTCGAACTCCTCAGCCACCAACGTCTCGTACGCGAGCGGGGCCGTCGACCCCAGTAGGGCCAGATCCACCTGCCCGTCGCTCAGGGCGTTGCGCAGCCAGACCGATCCACCTTCCAACGTCTCGATGTTCTCCAACATGCCCAGTTCCTGCAGATGGGCCGCCACCCGCGGGAAATAGTGATTCTCAATAATTGGCGGTAGCCCCAGCACCGTTCGCTGCTGTGTTAGATTGCTGATCTCATGATGGGCTAACGCTAATCTTTCCAGAATGGCTGCCGCGTGAATCGCCAATTGCTGGCCACTCGCCGTCACCGTCAGGGTGTTGTGGACCCGGTCACGTAACACCAGCTTCGACCCAAACTCCGTCTCCAACCGCTTGATAGCGGTGGTAATCGTCGGCTGAGTCACGCCGAACTCCAGGGCAACCTGCGAAAAGTTTTTTAAATGAATTAAACGGTCGAAATAGGCTAAGTCTTTTGTGTTCATTTTAGAACTCCCCTCTAGCACTGTTTATAGACCCATTATAAATTATTTTTATAATGACTGCTAGATTTGACTATAGTTTTTGTAACCGGTTATAGTATGTCTTGTAAAGTTAACCACGAATTGGAGGAAATCATCTATGACAGCCACAGCTGCAATCTTAAATAATCCATTTTTAAACAAAGGCACCGCGTTCACTCAAGCTGAACGCCAATCACTCGGCCTCGTTGGCACGTTGCCCAGCCACGTCCAAACGCTGGACGAACAAGCTACGCAAGCCTACGCGCAATTCCAAAGCAAGCCCAATGACCTGGAAAAGCGGATTTTCCTGATGAGCCTGTTCAATGAAAACCGGACGCTCTTCTTCCGGCTGATGGACGATCACGTCGTTGAATTCATGCCAATCGTGTATGACCCAACGGTTGCCGACTCCATTGAAGAATACAGTCACCTCTTCACCGACCCTCAAAACGCTGCCTTCATCTCCGTAGATGATCCCGACAACGTCGAAGCTGCCTTGAAAAGCGCTGCTGACGGCCGGGACATCCGCTTGGTCGTCGTTACCGATGCTGAGGGCATCCTCGGTATGGGTGACTGGGGCGTCAATGGAGTCGATATCGCCGTGGGTAAACTGATGGTTTACACCGCAGCGGCCGGTATCGACCCCGCCCAAGTCCTGCCCGTCAGCATCGACGCTGGTACTAACAATGCAACCCTACTCGCCGATCCCCTCTACTTGGGGAACCACCACAAGCGGGTCTACGGTGACCAATACTATGACGTCATCGACCGCTTCGTGACCGCAGAACAGAAGCTGTTCCCAGAATCACTCCTGCACTGGGAAGACTTCGGGCGCTCCAACGCTCAGGTCATCCTCGATAAGTACAAGGACAAAATTGCCACATTTAACGATGACATCCAAGGGACTGGGATGGTCGTCTTAGCCGGGATTCTCGGCGCCTTGAACATCTCCAAGGAAGATATCAAGGATCAAAAGTTCGTGACGTTCGGTGCCGGAACCGCCGGCATGGGTATCGCTAACCAGATTCTCGATGAATTGAAGCGTGCTGGTCTTTCCGAAGACGAAGCCCGCAAGCATTTCTACGCCGTCGACAAGCAAGGCCTGTTATTCAGTGACACGCCCGATCTGACCGCAGCGCAAAAGCCATTCACCCGCGACCGTGCCGAATTCGACAACGCCGACGAGCTGACGACCTTAGCTGCCGTAGTCAAAACGATTCACCCAACGGTCTTGATCGGAACGTCCACCCAACCGGGGACCTTCACTGAAGCCATCGTCAAGGACATGGCGGCCCACACGGAACGGCCAATCATTTTCCCACTGTCCAACCCAACGAAGCTGGCCGAAGCGACGGCCGCCGACCTGATCAAGTGGACGGATGGTAAGGCCCTGATTGCCACCGGGATTCCTGCCGGCGACGTGGACTACAAGGGCACCACTTACCACATCGGCCAAGGGAACAACGCGCTGATGTACCCCGGCCTAGGCTTCGGTCTAATCGCCGCTAAGGCCAAGGTCTTGAATGGTGAAACGCTTTCCGCCGCTTGCCACGCCCTCGGGGGCATCGTCGACACCACCCAACCCGGGGCTGCCGTCCTACCACCCGTTTCTCAACTGACAGCATTCTCCCAAAAGTTGGCTGAAATCGTGGCTCAAAGCGTTCTCGACCAGAAGTTAAACAAGGAACCCATCGCTGATGCCAAGCAAGCCGTTGCTGACATGAAGTGGGTCCCAGAATACAAGAGTCTCGACTAATCTGCTCCTAAACAACTTAATTCAACGTCACCTTGTGCCAGCAGGAGTTGGTTCACCCCAACTCCCGCTGGCACAATGCGTCACGGTCTATTGTGTATGATTAAATTGCAATGTAACAATTAATTATCAAAACCACTTATCTCAAAAATAAATCATTACCTTACAGTACTTGGCATAAGTCGCTGAAAGAAATTATTTGAAAGAAGGACGTCACTCGTGGCTGTTTTATGGAATTCAATTCAAAGTGTCCTCGTCGTTGTTTTAATCATGATTCTTGGTTTTGTCCTCCGGCGACAAGGCTGGTTCGACGATAAATTCGGCGGGACCATCTCAAAGTTTATTAAGAACATTGCCCTGCCTGCTTCCATCTTCGTTTCCGTTTTAAGCCGGTTAACACGGGGGCAACTGGTCTCCTTCTCAGGTTATCTGGTCTACGCCTTTCTCGCCGTCATCATCGGTTATGTCATTGCGTTTGGCCTGGTACGGCTCATGCACGTCCGACCTGGTCGTAAGGGGATTTTCATCAACGCCATGGTCAACGCTAACACCATCTTCATCGGGTTACCCTTGAACATCGCCCTGTTTGGTGACAAGAGTATGACCTATTTCCTGGTCTACTATATCGTCAATACCGTGTCCACGTGGGCATTCGGGGTCTTCCTGATCTCAAACGATGATCCAACTCAGCCAAAGGAAAAGCACCACAACAAGATTGACTGGAAGAAAGTCATCCCGATGCCACTGGTTGGTTTCCTGGTGGCCCTGATCTTCTTACTCCTCAACATCCCCGTACTCAAGGTCAGCTTCATTAACTCTACGCTAACCTACGTGGGAAACCTGGTAACGCCGCTCTCCCTGATCTATATCGGGATTGTCCTGGCCGATGCCGGGTTGAAGAGTATTCACTTTGACCGCGATACCGTCGTCGCCTTGCTAGGTCGGTTCGTCCTGTCCCCTATCCTGATGGTCGGGGTACTCCTGGCTGCCGGTCACTTCGGCGCCACTTTCCCAACGCTGGCTTCACAAACATTGATCGTGCAATCCGCAACACCAATGTTGGCCGTCCTGCCAATCCTGGCAAACGAATCCCACGGTGACGTGGAGTACGCCACCAACGTGGTCACGACCAGTACTGTTCTATTCATCATCGTGGTCCCAATCTTGATGTCATTGATTCAATTTATCTAGTTGGCTTCATACCGATTTTTCGAGGGGCACTGCCGTTATGGTGGTGCCCTTTTTTGTGCTTGAATTTTCTCAAACAAAAAGGCCACTCCTCACTGGAAGTGGCCGCTAATGTTTCACATGAAACATTGGTGTCGCGTTATTTTTATCCGCTAGTAGGTCGTTACGACGGCCCCCATAATCTGCAACTCACCATCGACGCGTTGGACCGTCATGTCTGTATTCAGTGGCCATTCATTCTTGCCACTGCCATGAATACTGGCAACGACCCGGTTCTGCCCAACAACTCGCCAGCCTTCACCAACAGCCGTTACCGTCACGTGATCCTCAACCGATGAGAAGTACCGCATGGTGCCCCGTTGGAGTTCACCCAGCCATTCGGCTCGGGGCTGAACGTAGCCGGTCATGTGGGTCAATGTGAAGTCTGGTGCCAATAGCCGATCCAAGGTCACCGTATCGTCAGCGGCCATGGCTACGTTGTAAGCACGATATAAATTCAAAATCTCTTCGTTCATCTTCATTTACTCCCTTTCAACTTAACTGATTGAGACTACTTTAGTCCCTTGAAGTAACTGCAAGGCAAGCTTTTTTCCAAAATAATCACAAAAAAATCGTCGCAGATCCGGGGGAATCTACGACGAGCTCTTGTTAGACGTTGTTTTTTCTATATTCATTTGAATCTAACCGCTACGTCGAGGTTGACCTGCCAGTGGCACTTGCTATCCAGAATGTTCTGGTAGACCATACTTACGTCATCGATTCCAATGATTTCAATCTGTCTGGTTCAAGAACAATTTACTTCCGATTAATTCCCAAGCTGTCCCGTGATCCCAACATTTCATCGTGAGCTAACCGCATCACGAGGTCGGCAATACTCTGCCGGGAAACATCGTGGCCACCGAAGGGCTCATCCTTCTTAGTGACTTGGTAATCCGTGTCGCCACCATTGTCGAACCAGCCGGGACGGATCACCGTGTAGTTCAGGTCAGAGGCTTCCACGGCATCGGCAGCGTTCCGGTAACCCTGCAACATGGGGTTGCTACGCAGGTTGCCGCTCGCACCAAGGCTAGCCGGAATTTCATTGTAGATACCCATAGAGGCAATGAATAACAGCCGCTTAACACCGGCCTCGTCCATCCCGGCAATCAAACTCTTAGCCATACCAGCTAGGTTGCCACTCAAGGCGGCGAAGACCACGTCCTGCCCCTTTAAAGCATCCTGTAAAGCCGCTGCATCGGTGACACTCCCACTCACTGCCTGCTCGCGGTCGGACAGCTTGCCTAAACGTGCCGTGCTCCGAGCCATCAATGTTAAATGATCGTCCGTGTTGTTCAAGAAATACTGCCGGGTGACACTGCCCACAGAACCCGTTGCGCCAATGATTAAGATGTTTGTCATAATGAATATCCTCCGTTCGTGATTAATTGATTAAAACTAGTGTAGTGCCTTGCAGTTACTTCAAGGCAAGCGTTATTTGCAAATTAATTTATTTTGACTGCCGTTCACCTGGCACAATCAGGAAGATTGCCGCTAACAGGGCCAAGACTAACAGACCACCACCCATTAAGATGGCGTGTTGGAAGCCGGCGACTTGCCCGGTAAACAGTCCTTGTACCGTCACCAGAATCGACAGTCCCACGGAGCCCCCAATTTGATGCATGACATTGACGACGCCAGAGGCTGCCCCTGCATCAGAACCACGGGTGTGCGCCACACCGGCCGCCGTAAAGGGACTCAGTGAGAAGCCTTGGCCAATTCCAACGATGACCATCGGCGCGGCAATCCCCCACCAATAGCCAACTGCCGGCGTAAAACGACTCATCCAAATCATGCCAATCGCCGTGAGAGCAATCCCAATGACCAGCAAGCCGCCATTGCCCCATTTCGCCGTTAACCGCGCCACCTGTAAGGCTACGATAAAGTTTACGATAGTTAAGGGGAAGAACGCCACCCCAGCCATTAACGCACTAAACCCGAGTTGATTCTGCATCAGCTGTGGCGTGATGAACCAGAAGCCCATCATTGCCCCCAGATAGAGGAACCGGCCGATGTAAGCCCCGATACGTTCGCGGTCGGTGAATAACCGCAATGGCATAATCGGTTGCCCTGTCCGGTGTTCCTGGTAGATAAAGATTCCCAAGAACAGGATGGCTAACAGAAAGGCTGGCAACTTGGCCCAATCACCGATGATGCTGTAGACCAATGCACTCATCCCAATCAGAGAACTAAAGGTGCCGAGCCAGTCTAATTTACCCGTCTGGCCGTTGTCCTTGCTCAACTGCTTAACGGCTAAATAGAACATCCAGATACTGATGGGAACATTCATAAAGAAGCCAACACGCCACGTCAATAGGCTGGCGAAGATGCCACCGATGACCAGACTCACACTGGCCCCGATACCCGCCATGGCCCCGTAGTACGCAATCGCCTTGACCCGTTCGGCACCCTCGTAAGTGTCCATTAAAATAGCTAACGTGGTCGGTGCCAGAATGGCCGAGCCGATTCCCTGGAAGGCCCGCGACGCAATGATCATGGGCGCGTTAACGGCCAGACCGACAAGTAGCGACCCCAGGCCGAAAATCACCAGCCCAATCTCGAACACCCGCCGCCGGCCAAACAGATCGCCCGCTCGGCCACCAAGTAGTAAGAAACCACCAAAAGTCAGCGAGTAGGCACTACTGACCCAAGACAGGGTTGCCTGATTTAAGTTTAAGTCCTGAGAAATCTTGACCGTCCCCGTAAAAATAATTGAATTGTCCAATAAAATCATAAAGTAACTCATTAAGATGACCAGTAAGATCCAGTCGAATCGTTTTTGCTTTGCCATGTGTGTTTTACCTCTCTCGTCTTTAAGTGAATGATTAGGAGTTTAGACCTTCATCTGCACTTCAAGGCAAGGGATAATTTCAAAAAAATTCGTTTTTAAATTCAACGCGTGAGAATCTTTCCAAGCTGCGCCGATTCTTCGTAAGTCAAAAAGGGCAACGAAAAACACGTGTTAACCAATTAAGGTTAGCACGTGCCAGTTATCATTATATTATGATTCTCTTCACGTTCATCTTGTGGGGGACATCTGGCCTCAGGTAAAACCGGCCACACCCTTTCCCCCATAGTTATTATACCATGGCCACGTTAACAAAAACAGACTAGTCATTGCCACCAAAGGGCGTAAACTAGGTGCTCGGAGGTGATTGGATGTCACAATCAGAGGCACACCATTTGCAGGTGATCTATCAGCGTCTAACCAACGACATCGATCGGTTAACGGCCCAATTGGCTGATCTGAGTCAGTCCGCACGCGCCATGAAACAGCAGCTGAGTAGCGAAGGCCATCTCGACTTAGGGACTTTCAGTGATCAGTTGGAGACCTTTGCCAGTATCGAAGCCAACAATCGACAGATTGATACGTTAAATGCCCGCCACGATACCGCGGTGACGCGACTGGCCCACGCCCAACTCTTGTTGCCCCAAGCTTACTTTGCCAAACTCCAACTCGACTTTGGGGATGGCGACCATGAGGCGCTTTACCTAGGCAAGGTCGGCTACACCGATGAAAATACCAATGACCTTATTTACGATTGGCGGGCGCCCGTGGCTGACGCGTACTATGCCAACCGAACGGGCGCTACTAGCTACCAAGCCAACGGGCGCACCATCCCCGTCACCGTCGTTTCTCGACAACAATTTATCATCGACCACGCCACCCTCCAACAGGTGATCGATACCGACGCGGCCATCGGCGATCCCCTCTTGCTCGACGTTCTCGCCAGCAATCGCAGTGGCAGCCTGCAGGAAATCACGGCCACCATTCAACAGGAACAAAACACTATTATCCGCGAAAACAGCCAGCCGACAGTCATCGTCGACGGCGTGGCGGGTAGCGGCAAGACGTCCGTGCTCCTCCAACGTGTCGCTTACCAACTGTACCGTCACCGGGACAGCTGGACGCCGACCGATATCCTCATCTTAACGCCCAACGTCGCCTTCAGTCGCTACATTCGCGGCGTGTTACCGGCGCTGGGTGAAGCCGAACCACTGAGCACGACCTATTCGAATCTCGTCAGCTCGTGGGGCCATCGATTTGGCCTGACTATCTCCACCACCCGCGGCAACCATCTCACTGAATTAGCCGAAATTATCCAAAAACCACTAAATAAAATACCAGCGGGACTCTCCAAGGATGCGTACGCCCAGTCTAGTACGCATGACAGCCTATTAACCCGCATGCAGCGGGCCTGGCGCTGGCTACAAGCCGTTGGTCGACTGCCAGAAGACGTCAGTCAATGGCTCGACTGGCCGGCATTGGCCCACCAACTGGGACTGGCTGAACTGACCCCTTACGACCAGCTATATTTGTTGATTCGGTTCACGGCCTACCAACAAACGACGACAGCGGCACTCTTCGTGGACGAGGCCCAAGACTACGCCGCCGATACCTGGCTCTTTCTGACCGCCCTCTATCATAACGCCGAGCTCACTATCGTTGGCGATCACCGCCAGCGACTAGCGGGCCAAGCAGTTACCATCTCCGACTACTTTGACCCAGCAAAGACGGCTGTCCTCCACCTCACCACGAGTTACCGCGCGACGGGTGAGATCACGCAGTTCTTTGCGCAATTCGCCGGTGACTGGCAAACGACGATTCAGGCGGTGCAGGCTGCGGGGACACCGCCACGCCTACTCGCAGCCGCTGATTTAAAATCCACACTCTCTGATCTGTCGGCGACCGCCGACCAAAGTATTGGCGTCCTCGCCCCCTCAGCGAAGGCCGCAACTGAACTTGCGGAACGCCTGCCAAATGCGCAACTGATTACCAGTGATGGCACCCGCACCATCCGTCCTGGCGTCAACGTCCTACCGCTGACCGTGGCGAAGGGCTTGGAATTTGACTTCGCCATAGTAACGGATTGGGACGCCGGCTTCTATCAAGACCCACAGTTCGGCAATAACCGGCGTTACGTGGCAGCCTCGCGGGGAACTAAAGAGTTGATTCTGCTACACTAACTTATGTAACCAAAAAGGTCCACGTCTGATTGACGTGGACCTTTATTATTAATAATTATCAATTAATTAATCGCTAATAACTAACAATGATTTGATAGCCTCGCGCTTATCCATTGCGGCATAAGCCTCCGCTACGTGGTCAAGATCGAAACGCTGGGTGAACACCTTACCGGGGTGAATCTTGCCGGTCAAAACGGCATCCAACAACACGTCGCGGTCATAAGTCGTGACGGAAGCAATTCCCCCACGCAGGCCAATATTCTTCCAGAAGAGGTTGTTCGTGTTCATTTCAGCCTTTTGTGGTACGCCGACGCGGCCAACCACGGCTCCGGCCCGGCCAACTTTAACGGCTGTATCGACGGATTGGGCAGTCCCCACACATTCCAAAACAGCATCGGCACCAGCGCCGTCCGTCAGTTCCATGACGCGCTTAACCGCGTCATCCCCACGTTCAGCCACCACATCGGTCGCCCCAAACTCTTGAGCAAGGGCTTGACGATCGGCATGCCGGCTCATCGTGATGATCCGCTTGGCGCCACGAAGCTTGGCAGCAATCACACCACACAGACCCACGGCACCATCACCCATAACCACGACCGTGTCGCCATCCTTGACTTCAGCGGTGGCAGCGGCATGGTAACCGGTCGCCATCACGTCGGCCAAAGTCAACAGGTCGTTGAGTTGGGCATCGGAATAATCGCTAGGTTGGCCGGGAACCTTAACCAGGGCCCAGTCGGCATTCTTGAAACGTAAATATTCGCCTTGGTAGCCGACAATTTCATCATCGGTCCGGGCGTTTTCACAGTTACCATCGAAGCCAGCCAAGCAGGCTGCACAGTGACCGCAACCATGCGTGAATGGCGCGATAACAAAGTCGCCGGGCTTAACGTTGGTAACCTCGCTCCCAACACTTTCCACGATACCAATGGCTTCGTGCCCGACCGGCGTGTTCTTTTGGCGATCATTAATGCCACGGTACCACCATAGGTCGGAACCGCAGACACAGGCCCGCACAATTTTTAAAACGGCGTCCGTTGGATTCTTGACCGTTGGCCTTGGTAACTCCTGGGCTTCAACCTTGCCCGGTTCAACAAATACAGCTGTTTTCATTGATTCATCCTCCAATTTCGATCGATACGGTTAGTTTAGCCCTTAAAGTGGACTTCAAGGCAAGCAGAATCTGCTTAATTTTGAAAATTGCGCCACCAACCACGTAGCACCTGTTGGTCGTGGGCCAAGTCACCAGCCGTCATCCCGAGGCCCATCACAAATGTCCCCCGTGGAATCAGCTGTTCGAAGTCGTCCTCATAGCCGCCAGGATTGCCCGTATCCGTATAGAACGGGGCCACGATTCCCTGAAAACCCGTCAGTTGTTGGAGAAAACGACGCACCGGTGTAGCAACCTTACCGTTCCAGACGGGCCCCCCAACCAGCAGCGTTTGATAGTGACTAAGGTCTGGTTGTTCATTGGTCAGCGTCGGCAACTTGCCACTCGAAAGTTGTTGACTGGCGACGTCAGCGGTCGCGAACATATCGGGTGGAAACGTTCCTTGCGTGACGGTCAAATTGACCTTGTCGGCCCCCGTCACCTGCTGTAAATCAACGGCCATCTGGGCGGTCGTCCCGGACCAGGAATAGTCTACAATCAAAGCTGAGCTTGCCATCTGAAAATCTCCTTCATGTTTCATCTTATGTCTAGTATACCGGGTTATAGTCCCTCTAAGTCAATGCTTAGCTCAGGAATCGTATTAATCATATATTTATTATAACTATTAACTGTTTGTAAAAAATGGATTCAGACACCTCAATTATCGCGGTGACCGAGCCCACTTTACTTTTAATAAAAATCCATCCCTACACCATCCGACTGTACGGATCAACAACCAATGCCTCTGACATCAAAACTTCCGTGTAGATATCGTGAATCAAATTCCGATCGACCACGTGTTGCCGGGCTTGCTCTGATAAGAATTCACGTTCACTGGCAAACGCCTGCATCATGGCCCAACGTTGATCACGACTCTGCAGATAGGTGATAGCCTCGTGATGACTAACGGTTCCTCGCCAGCGGCGTAGGAAGGAACGCAAGGGATTAGTATTATTTTGATCCCGTAACTCGTAGACGACGGCCCGTTTCACGTCGGCAGCTAACTCTAACTCATTGACCCGCTGAATCCCGACTGCCGTCATTTCCTCACGAATCCGTGCTAGAATAGCCGGTTTACTGAGCGCATCGCCATCTTGTGGTAAGAGCCATTTGAAGAGAATCGTTGGCACCAACATGCTAACAATGATGATGACTGTTTCCACTAAAATAATCTGTCGAAATTGGCGCGTTGGCACCATCCCTACAATCGAAAATGTCATGGCTAGTGTCACCGTTCCGTGGACACCACCTAATGCAAACAGCCAGCTATCTCGCCACTGCCGCCGGGCGACAAAATAGTAAGCATAGACGACCCGACAAATAATGAGCAACAGGTAAACTGCGAGTCCCAGCCACAACCACCGCAACGACTGGAACATTTGCTGATATTGGCTACTGACAATCCGTTCCAGACTAATTCCCAAGATGACAAAGACCGCGCCATTCAGAATTTCCGAACCAAAGTTCATCAGCTGCGTACCAAAATACATTTGTCGCGGCGCGCTAAATCGACTGCTATTGGCCTCGCCATTATTAATGAGTCCCGCCACAACAACAGCAATAATTCCAGAAACTGCGACCTCTTCGGCGACCAAATAGATGATAATTGGCGTTAGCAAGTATAGCAGCGATTGTGAGGAAACTACATTGGCATCGGTTCGCACCAGCGCCTGCCGAAATAACATGAATGCTACTGCCAATATAGCCCCAATGAGTGCGCCGCCGATGGCAGAAGCCAGGAGTTTGCCGACGTTTTGACTGAAGGAAAATTTACTGGTCTTCAGCCACAGCAAGCCCGCCTGCAGCAGGATCAGACCAGTCGCATCGTTAAATAGGGATTCCATCTTCAATTGATTTCCCAATCGCTCGCTGATCTTACGACCAGTCACCACCGATTCAAATGCTGTCGCATCGGTTGGCGTGCTGATGGCGACCATGATTAGGGCCAGTGGCAAGCTCACGGCAAAGATTCCGTGTAGGCCCAGCGTCGCAATGACAGCTGAAACGATGGCCAGCACAAACGCGGTCCCCAGAATACTAGGAATACGCCGACCAACCCGCACCATTGGCGTGATCTGGCCCTCGAAGAACAGCAACGGTGCCAAAATAAAAATCATGAAAGTCTCGTTCTCAAACTCCAAGACTAAATGGTTCAGACTGGGAATGAGGGCCACGATAATTCCAGCTACCAGTGCAAAATAGGTCTTGGAAATTTTAGGCACCCACTCTGCAACCAAATTCGCTAGGGCAACCGTAATCAGTAAAACAAACGTCGATGTGAATAGCGCCATGCATGTCTCCTCCACAAACTAAATTTTTTCCAATTATACACTAAAAAGGACGGCTACCTCTGCTATAGTCGTCCTTAATCGTTAATACGCATTGTTAAAACCATCGTCATCTTCGGTTGGCTTCTGCGCAACCTTATCGGCATGTTGACGTTCCAATTCGCGGAGTTCTTCTTCCGTCGATTCCATGTGATCGTAGAAGTGGTTGAGCTTGTAATTCAGGTGGTCAATGGCCGCCTGCAAGTCATCCCGCTTTTCTTCCATCACGCCGAGTTGTTCCTGTAGGAGGGCCTTTTGTTCCTTGGTATTGTCCTCCTGGGCGTCAAACAACTCGATGTACCGGCGAAGATTTTCAATGCTCATCCCCGCCGCGCGCATCTGCGTGACAAATGTGATCCGCCGAATGATCCGGTCGTCGATGTCCCGGTTACCAACCGCGGTCCGGTCGATAGGTGGAATCAATGATTCTTTTTCGTAATAGCGAATCGCTGCGGAGGAGACCCCCGTCTTTTCGCTGGCTTCTTTAATATTCATTTTATCTTCGCTCCTCACAGATTAGTAAACAGGTCGATCTCGGCCCTCGGTATCAGGGTCAGCCATGCCAATGCTATCGCGACTATACTTGCTAGGGTCAGCAACAATGTGTAAAACAACATCGGCAACACTCTGCCGTGATCCAGAAACACCTTTGTAGGCTTGCTCTTTGGTGGTCACCACGTACTTAATCCCGCGGTCATTCAGCCAAGGCAGCCGCAACGTCGTGTAATCTAAACCCGAATCGGCCAGTAGTTTATCGGACTGGCGCGCCGGTGCCATCCCAGCACCGATCATTTCTGAGTTCCACCGGCCAAATTCGCCACCGACTTCATTGTACAACCCCAGGACATTAGCGAATAGCACCCGGGAAACATTGTTGGCCTTCATCCCGGCAATGACGCTGTTGGTCAACCGATTCTGCTGGTCGTGATCCACGACGGCAACGAATACTAGGTCTTGGCCGGCCATAGCGGCACTCACGGCCGTTGGGTCAGTGATATCCCCTTCAACCAACGTCACTCGCGGATTGTCCTGTAAGTTGGCAAGTCGACTAGTGTTCCGCAAGAAGAGCGTCAGGTCAACGTCTGCGAATTGGTCTTCCGTTAAGATTCGGTGCTCTACGATTTGGGCGATTTGCCCGTTAGCTGCTAAAATCATTACTTTTTTCGTCATCATTAAAGTTCCTTTCCTCACGCTTGAATGACCTTAGATTAAACCTTCATGTGTACTTCAAGGCAAGGGAAAAGTTTGAAAGATTCAAAAAAGATGATTGCTACTTTATTTAGTAGCGAATCATCCCATTCTAATTACCCGAAGCACTTAATATTAGGCTAAAAATGCCGCGCGATTCTGCAAGTAACTCATTTCATCATAAATAATCTGTTGTTGCAGATCATCCGCCACGGCCGTCGACATTTCGCCGGAGGCCAATTCGGCTTGGACCAATTCATACTCCGTGTGGAACGCCGCTAAAAATAGTTGATAGACAACGGTTGGATCAACCTCTGGCGCGTTGAGTTGCCGATACCGTTCATTGTAGTAGCGTTGGACAACGTCAACAGCCGTGCTGTTTTCGCCAGTTTTTAACGCCGCCAATTTTGCTGAGGCCGCCCGATTGCCAGCTGCTTCGATGGGCCGGATGTCCTCGCCGTGCTTCTCAAACCGTTGCTGCCAATAGATCTGTTCCATCACTAAGGGCGACGTCATAAAGGTATCCTGAGCCTTCTGGATATCGTGATACATCCGCCCCATGTGCACCCCGAACCACACACGTAAAATAAGATTCTTCCACCACCGCTGGTCAACGGTAAAGCGACTATATTTTAGAAAACGGCGATAGTAATTCCACGCCTGCTCGGTAATCTTGTCGTCATCATACAACGCTTTAATCGCCTGTTCTTCCATTCGATCGGCCTGACGGAACAGTGCCCGCTGCTGACGGCGACGTGGCGCTTGTTGCCATTGAAATTGCTGAAGTAACGCATCAATCACAATCTGACGTTCACTCGGATGAGCCGTTTGCTCTTTTAAATCGGCAATGGCCGCTAACCGCATCCGGTGGTGCCAAGCCGTTGTCGACTCTGTCTTCGTTGGCCCCGCTTTTAAGAGTTGTGGCAGCGCAAAAGTCGGTACTAACAGGCTTAGCAAAATGACCACGGTCGCCGTAAAAATCAACGACCCTCGAAGTGCAAAGGGTTGCCCCTTAATCAACAGTGGCAGAGAGAAGGCCAAGGCCAACGTAATTGTGCCATTAGCCCCGCTCAACGCCATCAGCCAACTGTCTGACCACCGGTGCTTACTAGGTGCATGCATCCAAACAAAGTACCGTGACCAGACTAGCCGCATCACGAACTTCAGACTGTAAATGAACAGTCCTGCTAAAGTGAGTTGCCACCACAGAACTTGTTCATTTTGCCAAACCGCCTGGAGTACCCGCGGCAACGAAATTCCCAGTAGCACGAAAACCAAACTGGAGAGGATGCCATTAATAACTTCCCAAACGTTGGCGCTGACCATCTGCATGCGACTGGACGTCATGCGTAAGTGTTCCCGCTCGCCACCTTGGACAAGGCCGGCAGCGACGACCGCCAAGATTCCCGAAAAGCCTACCAAATCCGCCACATAATATAGGACAAATGGCGTCACCAATTCGATGGTCACTAAGACCAATGGCGAGTTGTCTCCCCAACGAATCAACACCTTGCGCACCCAGGCAATGGCTAACCCTAGCAGTGCACCGAGTAAAAGTCCACCTAAGAACTCTTTTCCAAAGTCTAGTAATGCGGTACCCACTGCAAATTTACCGGACACATATGTTGCGATTGCAAGATCAAATGCCACGATACCGGAAGCATCATTGAATAGCGATTCATTTTGCAGAATCGTTTGTGGGACCCGGTACTCCTCACTCTCGGGCGCAATCGCACTCACCGCAGATGCATCCGTTGGTGTCACCACCGCACAGAGCGCAAAGGCCAAGCTGAGTGGGAAGATGGGAAACAACCAGTGAACACCCGTCCCCACGACCAGCACCGTCAGGACAACCAAGACGATTGCCAGTGAGAAAATATTAACGATTCCCCGACCAACCCAGTAACGCGAAACATTTTCCGATTCGTTATACATAAGTGGTGCAATAATGGCGAATGTAAACACATCTGGGCTGAACTGAAACCCATGATACAGTGGGAAAAATGCAAATAATAGCCCTAAACCAATGAGAAAAAAGGGTTGTGGTATTCGTGGACAATGTTTCCCAAGGACATTGCCTCCCACAACCGCAATCAACAAGACCAATACTAAAAATACGGTTTCCATCCGTAACCTCCATCCCGCTAATCAAACTAGAAAAAGTAAACTAGACATTCACCAAGAATCCCTAGCATCTCAGCTTAATTTGATTGATGGCCGCACACCTTATACCGCCATCGCCGGTTGTTGCGTCCACTGCACGCCCTGAGTGCACTTATCGACGGACACTCGGCTCGTTAAATCATTGCGCCACACCAAAATTGGTGTGACCATTCAACTTGTCTGCAGGTCATTATAGCATCAAATAGATAGCGGTTTCAGCTAAATTTTTCTGTGCAGGTTACTATGGAAACTATTTCAGATTCAATTGCTAATACGTCTGTTCATCAAAACTGCTTAATCCCAATCGTTATTATAATTGTATGTCTCATACAAATAGTCATCGCCGTCATCATTATCTTCATAATCCGAATAGTCACTATTAGCAGTTAACTCAAAAGTCTCCTTGAAAGTTTCGTTTGATTTGGGGCCCTTAGACCAGATGATCAATTGATCATCACCGGAAAATTCATACTCATCAAAGTTACCCTCGACGCTAATTTTAAAATAGCCTGAGGCATCTGCCACCGTGCTGGCTTCCTCATCTCCACTAATAGAGACTTCCGCATTTGGAATCGTGTAGCCACTCACGGATGAATCGAAGATATCGGGGGTTCCCGACAACTTGATAAAGTTGCTAGGCTTATAATCCTCCAAATACCCCTTGATATACAGAGCATCAGAACTGTCGACGTACCGCTTAGTACTCATACTCAGTGATTTTACGTTTGCATGGTGGTCAACTTCCCGGAGCTTGTATTTAAACGTTAACGTCTTACTCCCAGCAAATTTGCGCTTCAAATGGACGGTATAGCGTGATTTTACCGAACCAGTGATGTAAGAAATCTTGTAGGTTCGTTTGCCCGCGCGCAAAGATTTTTTATTAAAATAGATATAGTCTCCAGGAACGTCGTCCATCTTCCACTGGTAGTTCCATTTTCCTTGTAAAACTTTTGGTACTGTATGCTGATGCTTGGCTGCTTGTGCTGTCGTGACTGACATACCAGACAAACTTGTGGCACTCACTGCGAATAGCGCTAGTTCAATAATCTTCTTCAAGTTTCTTCCTCCCCAGGAAATCCTTTAGCCTTGATCATTCAGATGGCATTATTTAAAACTACATTTTTAGCCGAAATATACATATCCTTATAAATAGGTGTTCTGTTCATCTACCCTTGAATCATATCAGATATACCCTCAGATTCCATCTATAGCGTCTTATAAATTTAATTGTAGGTTAATTATTCTTTATATTAACTACGTAATAAAAAAGGCGACCTTTGTCGCCTTTTCTCGCTTAATCTTTAGTTAAAAGATGGCCATTATCTTCAGGCCAGACCAGCAATCTCAAATTGGAAATCATGGTCTTGATCCCCAGCAATGTGATACTGCGGTTCAACATCAGCGCCCCAACTGTCGATGCCACCCACACCGCGCACGGCACCGTAAATAGTCAACACGGTCCGCCGTGGTGCTGGTAGCTCTTCCTGGTGCGTCGCGTTTTCCAGCTCCAGTGGCGTGTATGGTAAGCAGCTAAACGCAAATGGCGCGTCATGCTTCTGCAGCGTGATGCCAAAAGGCTGATGGTCGGGATCGGCATTATTTAGCGTGTGAGCTCGCGTCACCGTGACCCAGTCATTTGCCATGTGCATCCCGCATTCCTGAGGTACCAGGTACGGCGTCACGGGCAATCCCGTCACGTGGTAAGTTCCTGATTTCCCCCCGGCCATGCGATCCGGATACGTTTCCCCCGAAAGGCCCTGGTAGTCAAAACCACTAGCCGCCGTGGGCAACACGAAACGTAATCCCAATGCCGGTAGCTCTGGCAAGCCAGCAGCGCCGCGATAGTGGACCGCAACCGAGAGTTTCCCCGTGACGTCCACGAGATAACTCACAGTTACTGTCGTTGCCGGGACGGTCGGTGTAGTATACGTGAAGGTCACCGCCACCGTGTCCGCCGTCTCGTGATCACTGTAGCGATTGTTTTCCGGCGCAATTGGTAGCGGAATCGACTGACCATCCACTGCCACCGTCACCTGGGTGCAGTGGGTAAAGCAGTCAGCTCCCAGCCACATCGCCGATTGCTGCGAGAAGCCGTTTCCCCGATCATTGTCGGTCGTGGCACGCCAAAACGCTAGCATCGGCGTCCGATACAACCATTCTTTTCCGTAGCGCACTAGTGATTCCAAACCGCCGCGGTCGTAGGCGAAAATATAGCGAAAGTGATCCCCACTGACGCCCAACGTGACGTCGCCATACGTCACGTTTAGTTTAGTCGTGTTGGCCATACTCATAACGCACCTCCTGCAAAGCTGGCTTAGGGGTTCGGTCGGCAAAGAGCAGCCCATCGCCCGAGAATTCATAGTCCGAATGGCGGTCGTCAAAGTCCCCACCATAACGCAGGACTGGCTGACCGGTCACCTCATCCTTGACCCAGAGTGCCTGGTCGATGAAGTCCCAAATGAAGCCCCCCTGATACATGGGATAACGGTCAATTAAGTCCGTGTAGCTCGCCATGCCACCGAGCGAATTCCCCATATCATGCATGTACTCACAGTCCAAGAATGGCTTGGCTGGTGAATCCTGCAAGTATTTTTCAATCTCCCGGGGTGGATTGTACATCCGACTCTCCACATCAGAAATCCGGTCGGCATACGCCCGATTCTGAAAGACCCCTTCGTAGTGGGTCAGCCGCGTTGGATCGACGTGATGATAATAGGCGTCCATCGCGACGATGTCTTCACCTGCATAGGATTCATTTCCCAGCGACCAGAATAAAATGGCTGGGTGATTTTTGAACATTTCATAGTTGCTCTTCGCCCGGTCGAGCACCGCTAGTTGCCACTGCGGTAAGTCACCAGGAACGTTGTAAGACGGCTCTACGGCGCCCATTTTCTGCCAGGTGCCATGCGTCTCCAAGTTATTCTCAGCCATCATGTAAATCCCATGTTGGTCACACAAATCGTACCAGACCGGCTGATCCGGGTAGTGACACGTCCGCACGGCATTGACATGATTGTCCGCAAAGATTTCCAGGTCGTGGTGCATATCGGCCATCGTCACCGCGCGACCCCGGTGGGCATCCCACTCGTGACGATTAACGCCATTTAAAATCAACCGCTGACCATTGAGCATGATCACCTTGTCCTTAATTTCCAGTCGCCGAAAGCCAACCGGATAAGGAATCACTTCGACCAAATCGCCAGCCGCATTATGTAAGCAGATCTGCAAGTGATAAAGGTAGGAATCGTGATGCTGCCACAGATGGACGTGTGAGATTGTTGTGGTCGCAGTCAGCATGTCGGCTACGGCGCGTTCAGTAGTCCACAACGGTTGCCCCGCGGCATCCTGTAACGTGATAACCGCCGTGCCTGCAAGCTGTTGCGCGGCTGAAAGTTGGAGCTGGAGATTGAGCGTCCCCGTGGTCAATCCAACGTCTACCGTGGGGCGAATCGTTAGATCTTCCAAGTGGAGAGCGGGCTTTGCGACCAACCGAACACTCCGGAAGATTCCAGAGAAGCGGAACATATCCTGATCTTCAAGAAAAGCAGCCGTGCTGTGCTTAAAGACTTCCACCGCTAGCAAATTCTCTCCCGGCTGCAGGTAGCGGGTCAGATCAAACTCGGATCGACTAAAACTATCCTCGGCATAGCCAATGAAGTGACCATTTAGCCAGAGATACATGGCCTGTTCAACCCCATCGAATTCAATGCTGACCCGCTGATTCTGCAGTGCTGGCTGTAACGTGAATCGTTTAACGTAGGCGCCGACAGTGTTTTCAGGGCCTTTGCTAAACATGCCACGAGCCGGTTGATCAGCACCCATACTGTATGCGGGCCGACGATAGTGCTTACCCTCCCAAGGATAGGCCGTATTGATATACTGAATCTGGCCGTAACCGGCGAGCTCAATGTGGCCCGGAACCGTGAGTTGGTCAAAATTAGACCGATCATAGTCCGGTTGATAAAAACCAACTGGCCGGTGCTGTGGGTCAGCTGCGAACTGAAAGTCCCAATTACCATCGAGGCTCTGAACCAGGCTGCTTTGTTTAGCCTGTGCTTCCGCAACCGTCGCGTATCCGCGATGATCACTATGTGCCGGCAACTGATTGATACGAAATGTCTGGGGATCATCAAGCCAAGTAAGATCTGCTTGCATCTGTATTTCCTCCTTCTTGAATTGTTACCCCTTTCATTATACTCTCCCTGCGACCGCCACAGCCCGCAACTTATTATTCGGTTTTGCCACCTAGTAGCGGGAAATACAGGAAATTAATTTCCCGGGTTATTTTAAAAAAGGCCAGCTCCAAGCCAGCCTCCAATTCATTCAGTTAGCCTTGTGCCCGTAGTCCATTCCAGAATCCGATAATAAAGTCCGTAATTTGTGGCATCAGCAATAAGCCAAGGACCGCGATAGCAACGGCGATAACCACTCTCGACAGCGCATACTGCCGACGCTGTTGATTCCGTAAATCAACCCCAATAAGATGATGACACCAATCAACAATGGTGTCTGTACCCAGTCCAACAGGGTTGCCGTGTGAATGCCCAGGGCCAATGCCACTACAGCCAAGGGTATAGCCACCCCCAAGCCACCAACGACAATTAGCCCCAACGGTCCCGTCACCGGGCGGTCAAACGTCCGTCTCAGGTCGGTGTCGTCACGGACTAAGTCATCGATGGTCAGATTGAATAAGTCACTGATCAAGACCACATTGGCAAAGCTCGGCAGTGCCGTCCCCTGCTCCCACTTTGAAACGGACTGCCGCGAAATTTTTAAACGATCAGCCAAAATCTGCTGTGACCAGCCTCGTTGTTCCCGCTGGATCTTTAACTGCTCCCCAATTTTCATGTACTCTCCTCCTCAAATTACTACTTCCAGCATACTAAACAATGCCCCCGGTGACACGCATCCTCTGGTTGCCACGGGAAATTAGGAGAATATAACCCGGGTTAACCACCCATTATTTTGAAATTTATACTCATAAAAGAACGTTTGTTCGTTTATTTTCACCTCAGTTTCCGGTATACTTATCGTATCTAATTTTTCAGAGGAGGTCCGGCGTCGGCATGCATAAATTCATTAAAATCGGTTCAGGGATCATTGCGCTTCTTGCCGTCATCTGTGCCGGATGGCAAACGGCTAATGCCCAGACGGAACGGCCCAGCGCACTGGTCAAAGTTGGAAATTTTACGGCCAGCACCGATTTCTTAAATCTCAGTCAATATTACGTGCTGACTCGAACGATTAAGGTCAAGGTCAATTACGTCCCTACGCACAAGGTCGGTCACGCAATCAACCGCGATTTCAGGCTCCCCGTGGGGACAGTCGTCGCGGGCAATCTCACGAGCACCAAATCCGGCGACTTCTTAGTGCCCAGCCTTCAATTATACTTATCGCGGCTGAGTTACCCCTTGATCCGACAGAACGCCCCCGCCGGCTACACGATTGACCCCGGTGCTGGCGCCTATGATCCCCAGGCAACGCTCAAGGCGACCGATAAGCTGACGGCCTTCAAACGGATCAAAGCCCCCGACTTTATGCCCGGATATAGCCATGGCGACCTTTACTTGGGAGGTGCCAAAGCGGCTTTGAGTGCCGTTGAGACAACTACTTCGAGCATTCGGGTTACGCCGGATGGCTACCTCGAGTATATGACCTATGACGCCAAGGCTAATGCCGGCTTGGGCTTCATGCAAAAGCCCACTGGCATGGCTAAGATCACCAAGACGGATTTTCACGACCCCTACCGCGTACTATACTTTGCCCACGATATTTCGGGTCTCAAAACTAAACGCGTTAGTCACACCGGGTTATATCAATATCGCTTAACGCTAAAGAACCTTCACGACCCGCAGCATAATGCCGGTAACGAGGACAAGGGCATCGCCGGCACCTTCGATAGCTTGTATCACATTGGCGGTCAAACTTACTTTACATTTATCGGTTACGACGGCGTGACTGGGTAACTATTTTCCAACTGCTCATTTGCGTGTTTGCTATCATTAGCAAGTCTTTTGGCATTCCCCACACAACATGCTATACTCGGGCCAACAGCCCAAGGGAGGTCCGCATCATCAGAGGAAAAGTCCTGAAAACTATTTTGGCGATTATTATTCTTGGTGCCACGGCGAGCATCTGCTTGGGCCACTGGGGAACGCGCGCCGAAGCACAGGCTGACCTACCCCGGGTAGCCCTAACAGCGACCCTATAATTCGCATAAAAAACGAGTGACCCCCACGGCCACTCGTTTTAATTTGCGCTAATCCCCAATGTCCAACCCTAGAGCCGCCGCAAACGTCACCGCTTGGAGCGCATCAATCTTACAGCCCCGTACCAATCCCGGGGTAAAGACCAGTGCGTCAATATCACTGGTCCGTAAATCAACTAATTTCAACTGGCTCTCCGAAAAATCGGCCCGTACCAGTTCACACCGGTTGAAGCTCAGCCGCCGCTTGACTGTCACCATCTGAAAACTTGCCTCGTTCAGTCGCGTCTCGCTAAAATCACAGCCAGTCAGGACTGCCTCTGCAAAATTGGCGTAGTCTGCCCGCGTTTCGTTGACGGTCACATCCTTAAGTCGCGCCGCGGTAAAATCACTGCCTAATAACTGACAACCATCGAATTGACAGCGATACAGGTAGCTCTCCTGGAATTGACAATTCAAAAATTGGCAGCCCTGAAACTGGCAATCCAACCACTCACTATTCTTAAAATCCGTCTGCTGAAACGTACACTTCTCAAAGCTAACGTCTTCTACCCGAATGTCTTGGTTGGAATAGGTCAGCTCGCAGTTCACGTACTGGTTACCGGCTTCCAACACATCTAGCGAAAAGGTCTCGCCCGTTACAGTTGCCATATACTCGTCTCCCTTAGTGGTTTTAGTAACCCTAGAATACCACGAAAAAGTCCCGCTACGGCAATTGACCGCAACAGGACCATATTTGTTTCACATGAAACATTAGCGCAACTGATTTTGTCGGCGCATCCCCCAAACGTTAGGGAGAATCACAGCACCAATAATCACCAGCACTCCCACGATCTGGAGCCAATCGACCTTTTCACCCAGGACGAGAAAAGCAATCGTGATGGACGCTGTCAATTCCAACGAGGACAAAATGGGACCGATTCCCAAGTCCAAATATTGCATGAAGATCGAGTACGCCACCAATGGGAAGACCATGGAGAAGATGGCAATCCAGAAGGCCCACTTCACCGTATCAAACGTCACGGGTGCCGACACAATCTGTGGTCCCCAGACGACCGAAATCAGGATAAAGGCGCCGATACACAGGAGCCACGTCTTACTCAACGGGTCCAAGTTATTCCCCAACATCGCGGTGAATTGAATCGTGCAGGCATACGCGCACGCCGCCAGAAATGCCAGGAATAAGCCCCACAGCGACAACGGTTGGGTAATCGGAAAGAGCCCCGCCGCCAACACCGTCCCAATCAAGACTAGGACAATGCTCACGACCTGTAGCCGAGTCGGTCGGCGTTTATGCAGGATACTGCCCAGCAGAACCGACAGCCACACGGCCTGCATCAACATGACCGCCGCGGCCGCAACCGGAATTAATTTCAACGACTGAATATAAAAGGTATTAGTAAAGCCGGAAGCCGTTCCAGCAGCCATAACCGCCAGCAGCTGCTTCCAGTTGGTATGCTGGTAACGTAGCCAACGTCGCCGCGCCACGTGAATAATCCCCAGGATGATTACGGCGCTCAGAAATGACCAAAATAACAGTGGCCCGTTGACCACGCCTTCACTACGCGCAATCTTCATCAAGGTGGCTGGAACCCCAAAACTGATGGCGCCCAATGCCACAAAGAATGGTGCTATTTTTCGCAAAAACCTTCACTCCATTTCGTAAAATCTCACCATTCCATTATACGCTTCGTGTGTTGGGCCTGCCTGTCCCGAAATGAGCGGCTTCAATCACACCGTTACCGCGTCGTTTCGGTGTTCATAGAAGAACGCCAGTGTTCCCAGACTGAAGACCACCACGATACCGACTAATACCCAGCAAATTCCGGCAATCGATCCGCCCAAAGAAATCGTGTGGCGTAACCCAGACATCGCAATCGTCATCGGCAAATACGGATGAACCGCCCGATAGAGGGGATTGGTCAGTGCAATGGGATAGGTGCCACCCGAACAGCCAATCTGAAAGATCATGAAGATCAGCATTAACCAAGCCCCGGTGAGCCCCAGCCATAAACGGAAGCACGTGACCAGACTGAAGAACGCTAGCACAATGAGCAACGAGAGCAGGTAGGTTTTCCCAGGTTGAAGCGGCCGTAAGCCATTAATATTCCGGACCCCTAGCCACATGGCCGAGGCGGCCAGCATCACAAATACCCAGAGCATCCCCATCTTATCTAACCAAGCCACCGCAAAGTTTCGGTATTTGCCGTGACGTTTGCCTGCATCGTAAATGATATTCAGGGTAATGCAGCCGACAAAAAGTGAAATCGCCATAAAATAAGGTGCCATGCCGGTTCCATTATTGGCGACCGACGTGACATTGTGCTGAACCAGCTTGATTGGCGCAGCCAACGCCCGTAACTGGTGAGGCCGCTTGGCTTGCTGCGCCAACTGTTGCCCACTATGCGTCAATCCCTGAATGATTGCTTCATTCGTGTCGTTGGTCAGCATTGCCGGAGCGCCGGACGCACTGGCCCGAACCACCTGCTGCAACTGACCAGCCGTGGTAACCAAACGTCTACCGGACTGCACCGTTTGCCGCTGAATCGCGACCAGTTCAGCCTGAATCACGGTTTGATTAAGCGAGGCCTGCAGCTTTTGCATGGCCGTGCTGGCCATCTTAGCGGCCACTGCGCTCTGCCCAGCATCCGTTTGATAGGTTAGTCGCAATGTTTCAGGATGACTTGCCAGCCGGTCTAATTGAGACGATGACTGCTGTGGAATCGTCAAGACTAAATAAAGCTTCCCCGCACGTAGTTCTCGATGGGCCTGCCGAGCGGCCATCCGGTGGAACTGCAATGACTTGCTGCGTGTGAGTTGCCGCGTAACGGTCTGCCCCCAATGCATCGTCGCCGTCGCTCGGTCCTGGTCGACCACCGCCATTGGCAGGCGATGAAGCTCGTCATACGGATTCCAAACGGAGGCTAACAAAATTGCCGCATACGCCAGTGGAATCACCAAAATTCCCAACAAGATACGCCAAACGGTTGGATGTTGCTTGATATAGGTCCATTCATGAAAGTTCATGATCTCATCCCCCTTATCTCAAACGAGTGAACGAATCATTCATTCGAATTGCCCCCAGTCTAACCACTGACGTGTAAAAGTCATTTTAAAGTGATTAAAACCGTGGCGTTCACTCGCTGAGATAACGAAGGGCCTTACTGATAGCTCCGGCGTAACATCTCTCGAACGACCGTAATCATTCGGTCATCCTCACCGTGGGCCATCTCCATTTCAAAGCTGTCATAGCGCTTGTGTGCGCACCACCAGAAGACCAGATCGACCACGATGACACCATTGCGCTGTGGTTCCGGAATCGCCGGTAATTTCTCCGCAATAAAGGCCCCCACCTGTTGATACAACGACTGCCGTTGCTGGCGATAGAGTGCCGTCAACGCCGGATTCACCGTGGGATTATGCTCCAAGATCAAAAAGTATTGCCCGTACCGTTCGAATGCCTGAAATAATGCGGTCAAAAGGTCATCGAAGCTCGCGGCCTTGTGACTAGTCAATTGTCGATTCCAATCGGCATAGGCTGCCTGCGTCCGGTTGACTAACTCTCGCGGATCAACCGATTCTAAGGGATAAGTCTGCATCGTCAATGCCGCTGTCGGCAAGGTCGTTAAGAACACATAGTCCAAGAGTGCGGCCTTACTAGTAAACAACCGGTAGAGCGTTCCCACCGCGAGTTGCGAGCGCTGCGCAATCATCTGCATTTGTGTCTCGTGATAGCCCGGCTGAATGAACAATTCACTCGCCGCCGCATAAATCCGTTGTAGTTTTTCTTCATCAGTCATCGTATTTGCCCCCTTTCTCCTATTAAACCCATAATCCTATAAAAACACCGCATAAATCTCTTTAAGCGGTGTAACTTTGTCAGTGAGTTTACCAACCATCAATGTTTCATGTGAAACACCCTTGAAACTCTGCTAGTAATTTTCGATGGGCTAAGGTATAACTGATGTAGCGCTTACATGCGAATGCAAATTTTATCATGTCCACCATCCATCAGAAAGGAGGCCGTCTCTTGGCCCTCGACCAACTCTATCTAGAAGCTTTGGCGGTCCCCGCCGCTATCTTTAAAACTGTCCAACACCGACCGAAAATCACCTTCAAACAGGGTAAAATCTTAGCGTCAGCGTATATCGCCCTATTCTACGAAATCCCCGACCACGAGGCCGCCGTCACCGTCTTTCGGCACAGTCAGAACCTATTCTCAATCTGCCTCAAACAGGCTGACTTCACCTACATCTTGGGCCCCATTCTAGTCACCGACGTCACGGCTCACGACCCCACCGATAATGAAGCCCGGACAATCTATCTGCCACAAGTTTTGAGTACCTACTCGATCACACGCGACCAGTGTCTGAAACAGATCCTAGCGTTGACGCAGATTATCCACTTATCTGTGACCGCTGAAACTGTGACGACCGCCTTCGAACAAGCCCTGCGTTCCGACCAGTTCAATGACAAGCTGATTCTAGTCAATTTCGATGACGAGGGGGCTCACGTTAGCTATGCCTACGAAAAGGCATTGAAGACCGCGGTCGAGCTGGGTAAACCCTCGATGGTTCACGACGCCTTCGTTGGGCTGGTCAACTCCGGTCGCATTGGAATTCTCGCGGATGGCAGTAACCTCCGCAATATTAAAAATTGGGGGATCATCAGTACCTCAGTCACACTTCGCGCAGCCATCCATGCCGGAATGGACTTCGATCAGGCTTACTCGCTCAACGACCACTACGTCCGCACCCTGGAGACGCTAACGACCTACGATGACGTCATGACCGGGATTGAAACGATGATCAAGGACATGGCCCAACGCGTCCATCAGCTCAAGAGTGTTCACCTCTCCGCGCCGGTTCGACGGGCCTATCAGATTATCATGAACAGTCCAGAATCTAATATCACCGTGACCCAACTCGCCAATCAGCTGGGCCTATCCCCACACTACCTCTCGACTCTTTTCAGCGCAGAGATTGGTGTGCCCATCTCTCGTTTCAAAATTCTGGTCAAAATTAATCGGGCCGTTGAAATTTTACAGACGACCAACCTGCCACTCTCGGAGATTGCCGCAATCTTGAATTTTACCGACCAAGCCTATCTGACCCGCGAGTTCAAGAAGTTTGTCGGTGTATCTCCTAACAAGGCGCGAAACAATCCTCACCTGACGGACGATTGGCACTTATATAATTTCACAAGTATCAATATTGGATAATTATTAATAGCAAATAATAATTAAAGTGGCCGACCAGTCAGACCTGGTCGGCCACTCATTTTAATTAGACAAATTAGTTGTTCATTAACTCGGTTGATACATCGCCGCGACTTCTTCAGCGGTTGGATAGGACTTCTGCGTCCCCCGCCGCATCACGGTGATAGCGGCATATTCATTGGCATGCCGTAACGCCTTTGGTACGGTCTCACCCTGAGCGTAGTAATTGGCAAATGACCCAATGAAGGAATCGCCCGCACCGGTGGTGTCGACCGCATCAACTTTAACCGCGTCAATCAGCTGACTCGTCGTGGCACTGACCCATAGCACGCCCCGAGACCCAATCGTGACCAGCACGTTCTTCACGCCCATATCGACCAGACGTTGTGCGGCCCGCGATATTTCATCCATGGATTCCGTTGGTAAGCCGGTCAACGTTGCCAATTCCGTTTCGTTTGGCGAGAAGAAATCTACCCGCCGCACGTGTTCCATATCGAGTTGCTTGTTGGCCGGTGCCGGATTTAGAAGGACTGGCACGCCATACTGGTTGGCCAAGTCGATGGCATGATAATTAGTTTCCAGCGGAATTTCCTGCTGTAACACAATCAGTTTCGTATTCTGAATCATATCGAGATGCTCATCCAAAACGGCCGGTGTTAACTCGCTGTTGGCCCCCTTGACGATGAGAATGCGGTTGTCAGCCGTTGGGTCCACGAAGATCGGTGCGGCACCACTGTTCTTATGACCGACACCAACGCCAGACACATCAATGTTTGCGGCTTTGAAGTTGGCCAGTTGCTGTTCCCCGAAGCTATCATTCCCAACCATCGAGATGAAGCTGACCTGGGCACCTAACCGGGCTGCGGCCACGGCTTGGTTCGCGCCTTTACCGCCAAAACCCATCGAGAAGTCATCGGCCTCAACGGTTTCGCCCGCCACCGGCATGCGCTTAATATACGTCATGAGATCAATCATGTTTGACCCAATTACTAACACATCACTTTTTTTCATACCTGGACACCTCTTTATTTCTAAACTAACACAAATCGCCCGTTGTGTAAACGCTTTCAAATGTTTTCACAAAAGCGTAAAGGGTGTGAATAAGTAGTCGCGATGGCGATTATCTTCTGCTTATATTTTCTGAAAGGCGTGCTCGCAAGACTTCTCGCAAATATGAGTTGCCTAGACCAATTGACTAACCTCACAATTATCAGTATCATTGGAGAAGTTGTGCAATTTTAATAGAATAGAAGGCCGTTTAATGTCAAAGGAAATTAAGCATTCGTTATTTATCATGGTATTTGGCACTTTCTTCGGCATCCTATGTTCCACTCTGATGAACGTGGCGTTACCAACGTTCATGACCGTGTTTCACGTCAACTCCTCCACCGTCCAGTGGATCAGCAACGGCTACATGCTGGTGAGTGCGATGATGATTCCTGTCAGTGCCTACCTGATTAAAAAGTTTACGTTTCGCAGACTGTTCATTCTGTTTTCCGTTATCTTTCTAATTGGAACACTACTAGGCAGTCTGGCACAGAGTTTCTGGATGTTGATTCTCGGCCGCATGATTCAAGCCACCGGGTCGGGCGTCATGATGCCGCTGGTCAATATCTTGGCAATTCGCTACGCCGCGCCCACTAAGAAGGGTGCGGTCATGGGTATCGTGGGCCTCGCCTTCAACTTTTCTCCTATTATAGGGCCGACATTGTCCGGGGTCATCCTGACTTACATGTCGTGGCGATACCTGTTCATCCTGGTGCTCCCCTTCATCCTGCTGGACCTCATCTTGGCCTACTTCTACCTGCCAAGTGTGCCCACGAATGAATCGCCGACCCTGGATCGCTGGGGCCTGTTTCTCGTTAGTTTCGGTGCATTAGGCCTGTTATGGAGCTTCTCAAATGTGGGCCAATACTCACTGGTCTCCCCATTTGTCGTGGTCCCTTTTATCATCGGCCTGATCCTCACCATCATCTTCATCCGGCAACAACTACATAGTAAGAACCCCTTGATCAATCCTAAAATTTTCAAGAGCGTTCAGTTCACCACGGCCACCACCCTCAACGCGTTGATTGTGGCCACCATGTATGGGAACACGATTCTGCTGCCCCTCTTGATCCAGTCAATCATGCATCAAAGTCCGATCATTTCTGGAATTGCGCTGTTACCCGGCGCGTGTCTAACGGGAATCATGTCACCGATTAGTGGGCGACTCTACGACCGTTACCCCGTGCGGCGAATTGTGACGGCCGGCCTGCTGATCGACTGCTTTGGGACCATCATGCAGGCGTTCATTGACGTCAATGCTTCCGTGGTCATGTTAACGGTTGGCCAGACGATTCGACAGTTGGGACTCGTCTTGATCTTAATTCCGATTCAAACACACGCGCTGACCCACCTCCCCAACCGGTTAGTGGCTGACGGTGTCGCGACGTTTAACACGCTCCGCCAGATTTCCGGCTCGTTTGGGACCGCGATTATCATCGCCACGATCAACTTAGCGACTAAGTTCTTCACGACCCATCCCAACGCCCCACAAATGGGGATTCAGGCTGGTTTCACCATGTGTCTGGTCTTCCTGGTCATCGCCCTGGGCGTATCGGTCAAGCTCATGACGATTCGCGAAATCGATTAAGGTTGACTTCCCGCAGCACCCGTGCGATACTATCCAATGGTGCCAAACCAAGGTGGGGGTACGCGATCGGTGCGCAAGCATTCAGAAGGTCGCCGCACCTCACCACTGCCATCCCGAGTAGAACGCGGGATGGCTTTTTTGTACAGAGAGTGAAGCAAGCCGCTTAGATTCTGAGCATTAGGGAGCTAAGGGGCTTCTGTTCGGCCTCGCCGAGCAGGAGTCACTTAGCTTTCTAAGCGCAGGAGTCTGGTTTGCGGAACTCGTTTCAGAGGCTGCATATTTCCCAAATATTCTGGCGAGAGAAAGTCTAGCTCTCTAAACTCGAATAATCACTAACAACTACGTCGGACAGGAGCTCTTAGCTTTCTAAGCGGAAGAACCTGCCTTGCGGAACTCGTTTCGACCAGAGTGTGAAGGCGGGCGGTAGGTCCTGAGCATTAACGTAGATAAGCGCAGGGACCTGCCCGACTGAGCACGTTTTGGAAGCCGCATATTTCCGGATATCTCGGCGAGAGAAAGTCTAGCTCTCTAAACCAAAATAACTACCACTACTAACGCCCAACATCAATGATACTAAACCTCATCACCAGGCTTATAATCAGCCCAATCCGGCCGCGGCTCCCCCGCAATCTCGGCCTGTTTAATCGCGGAATAAAAGGCCACCTTCTGGGTAATGTGTCGGTGGTACTTTTCAAGCTGAGCCAATTGCTGGGCCACTTCAACTTCGTGCTCATTTAATATCGCCAAGATTTTATCCAAATCGGTACCGGTCTCTTGGTAACTCAGGAGTTCTTGCAACTCACTCATACTCATCCCAGAATTCTTGAAGCAGACGATACTATTCAACTTTTCAAGATTCGCTTCGTTGTAAACGCGATGATTCCCCTTCTGTTGAACATTGGGAATCAACCCTAATCGTTCATAGTAACGCAGTGTCGACGGGGCTAGATCATACTGCTTGGCGACTTCTGAAATCGTTAATTCTGTCATCTTATACCAGTCCTATTCATTTAATAAAAAAACTTTACTTGAAGCGTACTTCAAGTGCTATGCTTGAAATATTCAGAAGGGAAGGTTAACCACTATGGAATTTAGAACATTAGGAAAAACTGGTTTTAACATTAGCGAGGTTTCACTCGGCACCTGGCAACTAGGCGGTAAATGGGGGGACCCATTCGACGAAAAGGACGCCATGGATACTCTGGAAGCCGCTTATGACCACGGCGTTAACTTCTTTGATACCGCCGATGGCTATCAGGACGGCCTGAGCGAAAAGGTCATTGGCCAATTCATCAAGCGCCACCCCGATGTGCACTACTCAACCAAGGTCGGTAGAAAAGAAATGCCCCTTTCTGAGGAACATTTCAGTCCTAAATTCATCAGACGATACGTCGAAGAATCTTTGCAAAACATGCAAGTCGACTCTCTCGATCAAGTCTTACTACATTGTCCGCCAATGAGCATCTACTACCAACCAGAAACGTTCAAAACCTTGGACGACCTCAAAAAAGAAGGTAAAATCGCCAACTATGGGGTCAGCGTTGAACGCGTTGAGGAAGCTATCAAGTCCCTGGACTACGATATTTCCAGTGTTGAAATCATCTTTAACATGTTCCGCTTACGGCCAGCCAAGTTATTCTTCGACTTAGCCAAGAAGGCCAACGTTGGGATCTTGGCTCGGGTACCTTTGGCTAGTGGCTTACTCACCGGTAAGTTCACCGCAGACACAAGCTTTGGCCCGCAAGACCACCGGACAAACAACCGTGATGGTCAACTCTTCAGTAAGGGTGAAACCTTCTCCGGCGTTGATTACCTCACCGGGGTCAAGGCTGCTAATGAATTGAAGGAACGCTTGGGGACGGACAATTTGGCCGCTACCGCCTTGCGTTATATCCTGATGTTTGACGCCGTTTCAGCCGTCATTCCTGGTGCCAGCACCCCTAATCAAATCGAACGGAATACGAGTGCCGCTGAAGTAAAGCCACTAACGAGTGACCAAATGGCCATCGTCACGGACGTTTACGACAAGTACATTAAAGATCCAATTGAATACATGTGGTAAATCCACGCTTGATGGGCGACTGTAACTAGCCGCCCTTTTTGTTGCCCAAATGTTTCATGTGAAACATCCTAGATGAGATAATCTGCCGAATGACGTTCCCGTTTCTGCGTCTTGCGAAACGCACTCGGGGTCATCCCCGACCACTGCTTGAATTGCTTGCTGAAGCTGGCCTGACTACTGAACTTCATCTGGAGGGCAATCGCTTCGATCGAGTTCTCCCCAATTTCCAAGAGGCCTTTCGCCCGGCTAAACTGACGTTCCTTGGCGTATTCGGTCGGCGTGACCCCGTAGATTTTCTTAAAAATCCGGTGACCATACGTGGTACTAATGTTGCGATGTGCGCACACCGCTTGGAAAGTCCGGCGCGTAGTATCCTCAGCAAACAGACCACTGGCCAACTTCTGAGCCAAGATGACTTCACGCTCCGGGTACTCCTGTGTGGTCGTCACCACCGGTTGTGACTTGGACAAAGCAATCATGAAGTCCAGAAAGAAAATCTCCAGCCGAAATTTTCGTTCGGTTGCCTGAACGTTCGCTTCCTCCAAGACCACGATTGATTGAATCAGCTTGCGAGCAGCCTGACTGACCACGGAATCGGCGGGAATCACCACGTTCCCCAGATTCTTAATGATCCGCGTCTTCAGATCCAGATCACCCACGTTAAAGTGAAAACAGAAAAACTGCAACCGGTCACCGCTGAAGTTAAAGCTCTCATGTGGTGTTTCCGGCGTGATGATCACCGCTTCGCCAGCCGAGATCACCCGCCGACTAGCCCCCATAAACATGGTGACACTCCCCTGCATGACGGCAATCAGTTCAAACAACTGATGCTGTTCGCGCGGATAGTGCCAGCTGGGAAAGTTTCGCTGGAAATGCCCACCATACAGGTAGATGTTTGATTCAATTGTCTGGAAAAGCTGTTGTTGCGCCATGGTCTCGTCCTTTCTCGACTAAAACTGCTACAGTCCCAGCCTACCAGCTAATTCACTCGTCGGCAATCCTTTTAGTTGCCATTTGGACAAATTGAGGGTGGTAATTGCCATAGACGAATTCACTGTAAGCGGTTACGATAAGAGGGTAAGGGCGCTGAACGACTGGGGTTTTATCCCTAGTGACGATTAATTTCATACCAATCAAGTCTTATTGGAGGCAGTTTAGTTATGAGAAAATTTAAAAATGAATTTTGGACCACAACTTCTGGTGATCTGACCCAACGGCGCGAACCGTTAGCCACCCCAGATTATCAAACCGACATCGCTGATGCCAAGAAGATCGTGATCGATCCTACAGACAAACATCAGGACTGGAAAGGTGCTGGGGCCGCCATTACCGACTCCGCTGCTCACCTGTTGTGGCAGGACATGGACGCCAAGCAACGACACGACCTGTTGACCGAACTCTTTGATCCCGCACAAGGTGGCTTCTCCAGTGTCCGGGTACCTTTGGGCTCCTGTGACTTCCAGAGTCAAGACTACTATACTTACGACGATATGCCTTATGGCGAACACGACAACAAGCTGGAACACTTCTCCATTGGTGAGGGTGAACCCGGCGCACCGGACGCTACCAAGGACCTGAAGAACATCGTACCCGTGCTCCAAGAAATCTTGACGATCAACCCCGCACTGAAGATCATCGCTTCGCCTTGGTCTGGTCCGGCTTGGATGAAGAATACCGGTCACCTGACCCACGGAGGCCACTTACGCTTCGGCGAATTTACCGGCAACGGCTATACCGAAGAGAACCGCTTCGAATACATCTATGCGCAATACTTCATTCGCTACATCGAAGAATATCAAAAGCTGGGCATTCCCATCTACGGTTTGACGATTCAAAACGAACCCTCAAACGCCGCTCACTGGCCAGCTATGATCTGGACGGTGCCAGAATTGGCTAGCTTCGGCTACAAGTATCTCCGACCAGCGCTGAACCGGGCCTTTCCAGATACCAAGCTGTACCTGCTGGATGACAGTTTCCACGCCTTGACCAAGCCAATCGAAGAAGAAGTCACCCCTGCCGAGGCAGCTGCCTTTGACGGTCTGGCCGTCCACACCTACTCCGGGCCATTTGAAAACATGTACCACGCAAACCGGACCTACCCCAACTGGGATGTGGTCATGACGGAACGGCGTTGCATGATGACCGACGATCCCGAGGAAAGTGCCCATATCATGTTCGGAATCATTGGCAACTGGTTGGTTCACAACGGCTTGAACATGATCACGCTGTGGAACCTGGCACTGGACGAACGGGGCTTGCCAAACGCCGCCGACTCCACCGGTCGTGAAGGGGTCGTCACCATCGACCACACCACCGGGAAAGTTCAACGGAACCTCGAATACTTCATGCTCAGAAACTTCGGGCAAGACGTCCCAACCGGCTCCAAGGTCATTGGCTCAACCAACTACACCAAGGATGGGTACACCGGTAGCCTCGGCTCCGTAGCCTTCTTGGGCACTAACGGCGACATTGTTGCCCACCTCTACAACCCAACGGACACGCCAATCAAGGCAGCTGTGACGGTCAATGGCGATGGCAACAATTGGCAAATCGCAACCGTTCCCGCTTACGGGACAATCACGTTGCACAAGTCGGATGACGCCATTAACACGACGACCATCCCAACCGACGATGAGTTCCCCCTGAACCCAACCCCAGCTAACCACGACGACGTGGCCCCTGGTCAAAGTGAGGGCAGTCAACTCGTCTAGTGATTTTGAATTTATGAACACCTCTTTGAAGAGCTTGGACGCAGGTCTGAGCTCTTTTATTGTGTCCAAAAACACATACGAACTATTCCCCAAAATACTGGCACTATGCTATGCTTGAACTCTAATCACTCCGAAAGAAGGCCTCGTTTGCCATGAAAATCATCATCGCCCCCGCTAAGAAGATGGTCATCGATACCGACACCTTCGCTTACGACGGCGTTCCTCAGTACCTAGCGGCCACCCACCAAATCTTAGATCAGCTACGACAACTCACCTACTCACAGGCCAAAACCCTCTGGCACTGCAGCGACAAGTTGGCGCAACCCAACTACGATTGGCTACAACGGCTCGATTTGGATCGCCAACTCACGCCGGCATTGTTGGCCTTTAGTGGCATTCAATATCAATACATGGCCCCCGACCTCTTCACCGCACCCGCGCTGGATTACGTCCGCGATAACTTACGGATTCTCTCCGGTTTTTACGGCATTTTGCGGCCATTTGATGGCATCGTCCCCTACCGTTTGGAAATGCAATCCAAGCTTGCTGTAGCTGGAACACCCACCCTCTATGCCTTCTGGGGTGACCGTCTCTACCGCGCGCTAACGCCAACACCGGAACTCATCATCAATCTCGCGTCGCAGGAATACGCCAAAACGATTACGCCCTATCTGGCGCCGCAACAATCCATGGTCACCGTCACCTTTGGCAGTCTCGTCGCTGGCCAATTGAAAACCAAGGCGACCCTCGCCAAGATGGCCCGTGGCGCGATGGTCCGGTACCTGGCGGAACACCAAGTGACTACGGTCGCTGCCGTGCCCCAATTCGACCACCCGGATTGGACCTACTCGGCAGAACGATCGACCGCGACGAACATCGTCTTCATTTATCAGAAATGAGCCTATTCCGTAGTCCTTGCTGGTCAACTCCAACTTTGCCCTACACTTATTACTAATGTAAAAATCCCGGAATTTGTCGCATCTTTTTAGCCAACTAAAGAAATTCTTTGAGATTAACTCATTCTACCGATGTTTCACATGAAACATTGCCAAAAAAAGCAGCTCCCCAATTTGCGGGAGCTGCTTGCTTAATTACCCATTTAGTTAAGAAACGACCGCAACGCCGGTCCGTTTGACAGGTACCGTATTGGTCAGGTTGTCCATCACGGGGCACGTATTTTCCGCAAAATCCATGAACTCGTGACACTTCTGCTTGGATTCATCAGTATTCAGATGAACGGCCACACCGATGCGGTCCATACCTGGCCGCTCAGAGTCGCCGGACTTAATGCCCTCCACCGTGTAGTAGAAATCACGGTAAGTAAAGTCCTGTTGCTTGTTGAAGGACGCCATCACAATGGCTTCACACGCACCTAATGCCTGTAGGATTGCCTCGTGCGAGCTCGTAGCCGACGTTGAGTCCGGTGCTAGCTTAACCTTAAAGTCCCGCACAGCTGCTTGATATTCATTGGGTTGATCCGTGCCGGTCACTTGTACTTTGAACGTTTCCATTGCCATGTTGAAGGCCTCCTTTAGACGATTTCGACTTGGTCTAGGACTACCGTGACACCGTTGCTCAGCATATCTTCAATTGGACAATTGGCTGCCACGAGGTCAGCAAATGCCCCGCAGGCTGCCTGCGATTCGGTCGTCTTAAATTGCAAATTATAGCGGATTTCTTGGAAGCCATTTCGAATATCTGGATCGCCCATGAATCCGGCCGCATCCAAATCGCCTTCTAAATTGACGGTCATTTGCTCATATGTGAACTTATTTTCTGGTGCTAATCTTGCTGCCGTTTCCTGTAATGAAGTGCCCAGCGAACTCAGAACCAACTCAACCGGGTTCATCCCCGTATTGGTTCCGCCCAAACTCTCTGGCTCGTCGATGGTAGTGTGTACGCCGCGGGAATGGACGTCAACTTGTAGACTGGATAAGGTCTTTCTGGCTGTTGCGTTATATCTTTCCATTGGTGTAGCCCCCTATTCCATGATTTGTAAAGCGCTTACAATCCCAGTATAACGAATCATTGAGCAAAGTCAATAGTTAGCTAACTATCTATTTTTAGAGAAATCATGGTATAATAAGGCCATAATTTTCTCGAGGGCGGTGACGAATAATGGCAACATCTCAATTCGATTTGGATAGCTGCATCATGTGCATTACATCCCGCAGCAGTAAGCTGTTTGCTAGTAAATTCAACGACGCGCTGGCGCCCATGGGCATCAATCGTAGCGCCTGGATGGCCCTCTACTACATCGACCAACACCAGCAGATTCGGCAGCGTGACCTCGCCGAACTCGTCGGAATCACCGGCCCCAGCATGGTCAAGGTTGTCAATCAGCTGAACACGGCCGACCTGATCACGGTAGCAATCAGCGCCCAAGATCGTCGTGCACGTTTGCTGGCACTGACGCCGGCTGGCACGGCACTTCTAGCCAAGAGCATTCCCCTAGCCGAGGCGTTTCGCGCGCAGGTCACGACTGGAATCCCCCAGGCCGACCTCAACACCCTCGATCGGGTCATGGAACAGATGATGGCCAACGCTAACGACCTCTAATCAGACAAATAAACCCGCATCAGCCGACCGAAATGGCCAGTTGATGCGGGTTTTATTTAATCCTTTTTAGAAAGCCAGCCGGTCAAACGGTCCAGATAAGCTGGCGTCTCTTCGATGAAAGCCATGTGCCGACTGTGAGCAAAGAGCGTCCACTCTGCATGCGGTAGGTGATCGACCATGGTCTTAGCCACCAACGGCGTGCAGAGATCGTTGACGCCACTAGTCACCAGCGTGGGCAAGGTCAGCTGCGCCAGTTTATCGGTATACTCGTAATCCTTGAGCGTGCCGGTTGGAAAGTACTCGTTCGGTCCCCAAGCGGTCGTATACGCCACGGTACCACTACGTTTTGGCCGCCGTAAGAACTCAGGCGACGCTGTCGTGACGGGACCCGCGGCGTGACGTTCCATGAAGTGTTGGTTCGCGGTCAGGTAGGCCGGCGTCGTGAAGTCTCCGCTCGTTTCGGCCGTGGCAATTGCCTCCTGGTCGACTGGCGCCATGAACCCGATCATCCGGTGCTGTTCCTGCGCCCACAGCTTAGCGGACGAGAGCGTGCTGGCCAGAATTAAGCTTTGGACGCCCTGTGGTTGGTAGTCACACAGGTAAATAATGGCGAGCATCCCGCCCCAAGACTGACCCAGTAAATGTACCCGATCTAAGTTCAAGTACGCACGTAACGCCTGCAACTCGGCAACCCAGGTCGCCGCCTGCCAGAGACTAGGATCATCCGGCATATCGGACTGGCCACAACCGAGTTGATCGTACATCACAACTGGCCGTCCCGTCCGTTCTGCCAACGCATCGAACGCCTCAAAGTAGTTGTGCGTTGATCCAGGCCCACCGTGCAGCAGCAACAACGGGGTTAACCCCGAATGAAGGTCACCGATGACACGGTAATACGTGTGATACTTTTGAAATGGCATATAACCCTCTGTAATTTGCATGGAAGCACCTCACTTTAGACTCATTATACCCGTGAATCTAGCTTTACCAAACGACTGAATTAGTTTTCTTCCTCTGTCACGTCGGTAGACGCATCAGCCGCCTTCTTCTCCGGAGAGAGCTTGAACATGACCCGATTGAAAATATCCGATGCATAGCCAATCACAAAGATTCCTAGCAGCATTGACCCGTAGAGTTGAACCACGAAGAGTGACCAGTTATGTACGGTCACATTGGTAATAATCAGCATCGTCGTCCCCCACGCAATCAGCCAGGCGGGAACAATCGTGAATCTTAGGATTGTGCCTTGGAGGAATAAGGCCAGGAAGGTCAGCAGGCCAAACATGATGGCACTGGGCCAAAGGGGCGCAATACTTGGTACCTGCAGGAGACGAAAGGCGATGAGCCCCCAGATGATGCCAAGGGCAAAGCTAACCAAGATATTCCAGAGTTTATCCTTGGGGAACCCCGCACCGAAGAAATACGAGACGGCGATAAAAGCCGCGGACCCCATCCACAGCGACATGCCACCCATAATCAGACTGTAGACCAGTGTGAAGAGGCCCACCCCAATGGCGTCGAACCAGACTTTTTTGCTTATTTTCATGAAGTTACTCCTTTAATCGTTAAAGCGTTTGCATAATTTGTGTAATTGTCAGTTTACAGGATTGCTGACGGAAGGGCAAGACTTTTTGGTAAAACGTTACAACCCACGTCATGGTGAGACTATTACATGCCAATAATTTGTTATTAATAATTATTAATAACAAATTATACAACAAAAAGCCACCGTGGCAGGTTCGCTCACGGTGGCTAAAATCTTATCTATTCTGGTTGATCTGCGGAAATGGAGAGGTCGCGTTCCACCTTGAATTCACCCAATGACTTTTCGTATTTAGCGATAGCCATATCGGAGGCGAACTTGCCCAATGGTAAGTGCAATGGCAAGTCAGCTGCGTGGTTGGTGACTTGGTCGTAGATGATGGCAGCGGCCTTATCGGGATCACCGGGTTCGTGGTGGGCGCCAGTGGCACTCCCTTCAATATTGTCCGCAAACTTCTGGTAAGCGGCAATCTTAGGTTCCGCCTTTTGGGAAGAACGCCCTGCCCAGTCGGTCCGGAAGCCACTGGGTTCAATCAGCATGAACTTGATGCCTTGGTCGGCAACTTCTTGTGCCAGGGAGTCCGTAATCCCTTCCACAGCGTGCTTCGTCCCATGGTAAAAGGAAAGCGTAGGGAAGGATGCCAGACCAGCAATGGAAGAGAAGTTCACGATGATGCCGGCCTTTTGGTTCCGCATCGTTGGCAATACGGCACGGGTCATGTCGACCAGGCCCCAGACGTTGACATCAAACATGTAACGAACGGCGTCCCGGTCGCTTTCCTCGAAAGTCCCAAAATAGCCCAAGCCGGCGTTGTTGATCAAGACGTCAAGACTGCCGAACTTATCCGTGGTGGCTTTGACAGCCGTCGCAATTTCATCGCGGTTCGTCACGTCCAAGGTCTGCTTTAAAATTTGACCATGATCGTATTGATTCAGGTAACTCAATTGATCGGTATGCCGGGCGGTGGCGACCAAGTTCACGTCGTCCTTTTGTGCCAAGTAAATTGCTAAAGACTTCCCAAAACCCGTTGAAGTCCCGGTAATCAGCCAAGTTTTTGTCAAAATCACTCACGCTCCAAAATTTTTAATAACCTCAGCCTACACCTTAGGGCCGGTGGAAGGTCAAGCCATTTCCCTCAATATCAGAAAAAATAATATCTCCCTCAAGGGTTACGCAAGCTCGTGAAGCGTGATTGCAGCCACCAGGTGGGCATCCCCGGCGGGAACCCTTCCAGAAGCTGGCCAGATGCCTCATCCACCGGTAGATCGCTATGGACATACGGTAAGAACCAAGTATCGAAAAAATCCACTGGTACGCTCGTTGGTCGACCATTCAGGGCTACTCGCAGGGCCGCATTCTCGGTAGTAAGCGATTGCCAGGCATAGCTAAAGGCTTGGCGCTCTGCTAGGGTTACTGTGGTCTCTGGTAGCTGCCACGTCAGTACCTGCTGCGGATCCATTTCGCCTAGTCCAGTAACCTCCTGATAAAACGGCGTCGGCGTTGCGCAGGCAAAATCCAATGGTACCTCAACTTGAGTGACCGCCACATCAACCGCCTTAAGTTGATTGCAGAGCCACAGAAATCCCAGCTGATCCTCCGCCGTATCACTGCACCAGACTCGTAGGGCGTCGCCATTGGCAATTGCCGATTGTAACCGGGCCAGCTGTTGTTGAACGTCTTTGAAAAGTTGTTGGGCAGACTGGTCTGTATACTGAGATTTAAGCGTCCAGAAAAGATTCTGACCATCAGTTAGTCGCGTAAGATCTCCAATCTGAAGATCCAGTTGTAGCCCCAGTGCAGGTTGCCGTTGCGTGACTCGTAAGGATTTGGCAAAGGTGGTGCTAAACGTCACATCCATGGGCGCCTCCTCATTGGTTGTTCCTAGCGAATCGCATACTTCCATGCCTTGTAATAGGTATAGTTGCCGGACATATACTTAACGGTCTTGCCCTTCAGCTTCTTAGTTCCGGTGTAGTAGAAGCTGAAATCATCCTGATAGGCCGCATAGAAGCCAAACATCTGCTTGTGATTTAGCTTTTGCCGGTAAACGTAGAGCTTCTTGCCGGTCAGGGTTTGCTGATGCTGCCACTTTCCCTGTTTGTGCTGTCGATAATACCACTTGACCTGATGCTTTTTGACGACAATCTTGTTGGCACCGATATTTTTATCCCAATTGTACCACGTCCCTCGTGCGCGCTTGGGCGTGGTGTGGGTGTATTTGATGCCCTTCAACGTCTTGGGTGACCCATAGGATTTAGCGGCCGCACTTTGCGTGTTGAGCGCCATTCCACCAGCCGTCCCCAATACTGCTAGCGTTCCCAGTAAGATAACCTTTTTAAACATGAACTTCCCTACTTTCCTGGATATGTACGAAACGAATCAGCCGTAGCTCGTTTATTAAAAACTAAGCAGAAAACCTGCGATTTTAATCGCGGGATGAATGCCAAAATTTAATAATCTTTTCTGAAACATATGTTCCCCTAAAAGAGACTAAACATGGTATACTTAACCCAATTTACAGGGGAGGTATCCGTTGGTTAAATTAGGGCGAACAATCAAGATGAGACTCTATCCGGACACAGATCAGGCAGAACAATTTCTAGCGATGAGCCAGGAGTATCAACGATTAGCTAACATTGTTAGTCAATGGATCTTTGACCATGAGTTTCAGTTAAGCTGGTTAAAAATCAATCATCATCTGTACAAAATATTTAGACAGGGATCAGAACTCAATAGTCAGATGATTCAATCCGTTTTTCGGACGGTTGTGGCTCGCTATAAAACCGTTCGAGAACAAATGAAACAACATCCTTACCGCTGCAAGAGCGAAGAAAACAAATGGGTTCAAATTCCTAGAGACTTGACCTGGTTAGTGAAGCCCATTCAATTTCGGCGACCACAAGCAGACTTGGTTCGTCAGAGTAACTATTCTTTTGTAGACAGAATGCGACAGATTTCTATGACTACTCTCGGTAAGCGGACTAAGTTGAATTTTACCAACAAAGGTTTCGAAAAATACTTCATTGGCGGCTGGAAACTCGGTACCGCCAAGTTGGTCCGTAATCGGGGGAAGTGGTTTTTACATATTGGTATCACAAAGGAAGTTAGCGATTTCAATCCCAAAGATAATCCTCAAATTGTAGGTATTGACCGCGGGTTACGCTTCCTAGCAACTGCCTTTGATAGTAAGGGGAAGACGCTATTCTTTGACGGTCAAAAGATCTTACGTAGGCGGAAAAAGTTCCTAGAAATCCGGCGAAAACTACAAAGTAAGGGCACCAGGTCTGCCAATAAGAAGCTGAAACGGCTAGCTCAACGAGAGAACCGCTGGATGACCGATGTGAATCATCGGCTAGCTAAGACACTCGTTACGGCATATGGTTCGCATACGCTCTTCGTTCTGGAAGACTTAACCAATGTGACATTCAATACGGATGACTTACCTAAGGCTTTGCGTAATAGTCACCGCTCATGGGCTTTCTTCCAGTTAGAATCTTTCCTAATGTATAAGGCTCAGGCTATTCAAAGTACTGTTGTGAAAGTGAATCCAGCATTTACCTCACAGCGATGTCCTAAGTGCGGCTTAATTGAGAAGACTAATCTTCACCATGAAACGCATGAATATTGGTGCGCACAATGTCAGTATCGTTGTAACGATGACCGGTTAGGGGCCATGAATATTAAGATGCTTGGACAAGATTGGTTGAATGGTGTTAAGCACCCAAAAATTAAGAAGCTAACAACCGCTGGGTAAACCTGGCAGTTAAACGGGTAGCCGTCAATTACCCGATGATGTTGCCATTACGAGTAGGAGTGTCAAATAGACATGTTGGACTACTGTGTCGTAAGACACGTGAGTGACAAGCCTCTGAATTCATTCAGGGCAATTGACTTCTGGCTCCATTATACAAAATAGTTTTGGCATATGGTGTTATTAGCAACAAAAACGATGTGATCTTTAGAAAAAATCACATCGTTACGATTATATTTATTATTTTAGCATAGTGTTAATAAAGACTGCCGCTCTCTTGTCCAGCGAGGCTGCTTTATTGGCTTGTAGAATCATGTTCCTTAGTCCTATTTCGATATTTTCGCCAATGCTTCCGCCGTATACACATAATCCACGTGCGCCATCCCCGGCACGTCATCCCAGTGGACCGGATAGCCTGCGCCATGCGCACAGAAGACGGAACCCGGCGTGTTCTCCAGGTCGCTGACGGGGTCGTATGCCTGTTCAGCCACGACCTCTGCCGCGTTGTGGCAAGGACGGTAACCGTCAATCAGGCACTCTAACTGCCCCTGACCATGCGTGTAGGCGTTGACCTCCTGGACATAGCCCTGCATTTCGGCAACGGGCGCCGTTCCCGTCAGGATACTCATCCCATCCCCCGTTGCCGAAGGGGCCGTCGCGTCTGGCGTTTCAAAGCTCCCATGCATGCGTTGAATATCCGTCATGGCACGGCCAACTTGATCTTGACCGACCTCTAATCGGAAACGATACCACGGTTCCAGTAACTCAGTCTGGTCTTGTGTCTGTGCCATCATCAATCCCTGACGAACGGCGCGCCAAGTGGCTTCCCGGAAGTCGCCCCCGACCGAGTGGACGATGCTGGCACGGCCACTAACTAACGTAATCTTCACATCGGTTAGTGGTGACCCCGTTAACACACCCAAGTGTTCCTTGGCCCGTAGACTGGTCAGCACTTGATGTTGCCAGTTCTTTCCCAGCACTTCCAAGTCGCAGTCCGCGTCAAACGTCACGCCACTGCCCCGCGGTGCTGGTTGCATCAGCAAGTGGACTTCGGCATAGTGTCGCAACGGTTCGAAATGGCCCACACCTTCCACAGCCTGCGTCAAAGTCTCCTTGTAGAGGATGCTACCTTCACCAAACCCGACGTCGAGGTTAAAGCGCTCACGCAAGATCTGCTGAAGAATCTCCAGCTGAACAGCGCCCATGATCTGCACGCGAATTTCTTGAAGGTGACTCGACCACGCCACGTGGAGCTGTGGGTCCTCGTCCTCTAGCTGCTGTAAAATCGTCAGGCATTCGTGGATATCGTGGCCCTGCGGATCGAGCGTGTAGTTCAGTACCGGTTGAATTTCCGGCGACCGGCCAGCAATCTGCTCGCCCAATCCCTGACTGGGGTATGTTCCCGTCAGGTTAGGAATCGCGCACACTTCACCTGCCGCAACCGATGGCCGAATCGTAAACTTCGCGCCATTATACACCCGAAGTTGGTTGACCTTCTGCTCATCTAAAATAACGTCCTTATTGGCCAAAACACCCCCGGTAACGCGGACCCACGTCAGCCGTTCGCCCTTGTCATCATGTGAAATTTTGAAGACCTTCGCCCCAAACTCTGCCGAGTATTCGGGCTCACGCGTCCACTCTTCCAAACCGGCTAACAGATCATCAATCCCGTCTAACTTCAAGGCTGCCCCAAAGTAGCAGGGGAACACCTCACGTCGCTGAATCATTTGCCGCACGGTATCATCCGCCACGGTTCCGGCGTCCAAGAAACTCTCGAGGACGTCATCGTTTTGCATGGCGATATCTTCATAGGCATCAGCTGGAATCGTGCCCACAGTCGTGGTTGCATCATTAAAAGCAATACAGCCGGCAGAGAACACCTGCTGGAGCTGGGCTAGTACCCGGTCGTGGTCGGCGGTATCAGCATCCATTTTATTCACAAAAATAAAGGTAGGTACTTGGTAATGGTCCAATAACCGCCACAGAGTCCGCGTATAGCCCTGAATGCCATCTGTCGCCGAGACGACTAAGATGGCGTAGTCCAAAACGCTGAGAACCTGCTCCGTCTGTGAAGCAAAGTCCACGTGTCCTGGAGTGTCCAGTAGCGTTAGATCGAGGTCACCGTGTTGCAGGCTGGCCTGATGGGAAAAGATGGTGATGCCCCGCTGTTTCTCCAGATCATCGGGGTCGAGGAAGGCATCGCCGTTATCGACGCGACCCAACTGCCGCAATGCGCCAGAACGATATAACATCGCTTCGGAAAGAGTCGTCTTCCCGGCATCAACGTGGGCAACGATACCCGTTACGATGTGCTTCATGGTTGAATTGCTCCTTTTTAGTTTCTGATTAAGAATTCTGTCTAAGTGACTCAGCGACGGTACGTCGACGCTGAAACTTGTCATTCCTAATCATTATACTATCCCACCACTGATTCACGAAATTTCGCGAATCACCCGGGCTAAAGGCAAGCAATTCTGACCGCACTAACCGATGTTTCACATGAAACATCTCTCGTTAGGGTGCCGTCACAAACGTCCAATCCAATTGCGACGTATATTTTCCTGGGAGAAAGTCCGGCGTTGCCACCTTAACCTTCAAGTTCTCCCCATGACTCTTCCCAATCGACGGGACCGGCATCCCACTGGCAACCGAGGCTACCGTCTGATCAGCATTCGTCAACAATAAGGCGGGCAGTCCCAAGCCATCATCATAGCTCAGCCCAGCCGTCAAAGTTGTCTGGCCATTACTGAACGGCGTTTCTTGTCGCAAGTCAATCGTCGTTGCTGTCTTATGACGTCGGTTATCTGTCACATCTAAGAGATCACCGTCACCGGTAGCAATCCCCGGAATCTCCTGCCCCAGATTAGTTGTAGTAATTTCGCCAAAGTTCACATCATTTGCCGCCGCATGGAGCTTACCATCGGTAAATCGCAGCGTTAGTGGTTCTCCGGAATAGGTGCCAAGATGGTTGTTCTGCACATCATCACCGCTCAAATCTACCCAGGTTTTCATCGTCCGGTTGTCAGTCTGGTTCGACGTGAACGTCACGCTAAAGGTATGGGTCTTAGTCTTTGTAAAATCAACACCAGTGACCAGTACCTTCATGCTATCGCCACTGGGATATTTACCAAAGTGGGCCTCTTGCCCGTCCACCGTGATGGCCGGCTGAACACCAGTCGGCAGTGTGATCAAAAATTCTCCATCCGTCAACTTGGAATAAGGATTATCGTCCCTAAGGCTCCCCGTAACCTTACAAGTATCTCCACTGAGAATATTAGTAAGTTCACTCGTCGTGTTGCCGGTATTATCGGTCACATCTTCCACCTGATTAGTTACCGTCACTTTAGGCGTTGTATCAGGAATAACCGTCAATTTGGCCCGATTCGTGGTCATATTCTGCGTACTACCATCCGGCGCCTTAATCGTAACGACCGCATAGTACTGTGCTTGATCATCGGCCATACTGGTGGCCGGCGTGGTATAACTCAGGTTGCTGTCGTGCGTCACGACCGTATCCTTTCCACCAATGACACGGTGCCAGACAACGGCCGAAGGGGGTTCCGCAAAGCTCCCCTGTACGCTGAAGGTTGCCGTCTGGCCCTCAGCGACCCGTTGTTCCGCCGCCAAGCCACCGCCAACTTCAATAGCAACTTGATCTGTCTCAGTCGACCCATCGTCATTTGTCAGTGTTCCCGTAATAACTACCGTTCCTGATTGTCCGTTCGTATTCGCCGTCACCTCACCGGTAGCCTCATCCACCGTCGCTAACTGATCATCGGAACTCGTCCACGTCAATTCACCCGTCGCGGTGGCTGGTGTCGGCGTACCGTGAACGTATGTCACCATGGCATTCCCCTGATTATTGTAGAGGTAGCTTTGGTCACTCGTCACCTTCAGCCCCGTTGCCGGAATTGGCTGAGGAAATGTCGTTAACGCTGCGACTCGTGAGTAATAGGTTGGTGTCACATAGGGAATTGACATGTTAACATAATATTGAAAGGACTGCTGATAATAAACGGTGCCCACCTGGGTCGGTGTAATCGTAAGATCTGCCTTTTGATCACCATTCAATTTTTGCCAAGTTTTACCATCATTAGTGGACTGATACCACTGAAAACGGTCACTCGCAAAGGGAATGAGTATATCCACCATCGAATGGGCCGTTGCCGTCGTCAACATCACACTTCGATTCACTGATGTATAGCGGTTGTCTGGCTGCAAGCTAAAGCCCGTGTTGAGATACAGGCCAAACATCCCCATTGGTGTGCTACTTGGCGACCCTTTACCTGGAATTCCAGTTGCCGCCCGAGCATCCTCAATTTGCTGATTTCTCTGACCGCCAACCATAACGACAAATAACGCCAATAACCCCACCAGCACGCGTAACCACCATTTTCCCATCATGCTGCAATCCCTCTTCCATAATCCTTTCCTTGAATCATCATAATTTATGCACACTTTTTGCGGGATTAGATGTTAACAAAGTTCATCAATAATCCATTACGCAATCACCCTATTCTGTCCGAAATTAACCAATCCTCATCTCAAGATAATCACTTACAGATTGATAGTAAGCCAATTAGTTATCATGTGATTACTCCCGACATAATTTTTTCAGTCACATTATCTGCCATTAGTATACAGGTAACATCGCCCAAATACCATCAAATACATAAATTATTTTGGAAGTGTTTAATTATAAGAAAATTTATAACACATCATCCATAAAAAAGGCTAAGGAGCACCGCCACAACGGTGTTCCTTAGCCTATGATCATCTACTTATTTAAGCTGGACAAGTATCTTGCGGTAACTTCAACAACTGTGGCCGACTGAAGTAATAACCCTGCTTCAGCTTAATCCCCAGTTGCTTACTCAACCGATTGTCGGCGTGATCTTCGATACCCTCCAATACCATTCGCAAACCGTACTCTGCACTAATAGCGCGCCAGAAGCGAATCTTTTGCTGAATGTGAGGATCTTTGAACTCGCGGTTGAAGTTTTGCAGAGCGAATTTGATCTCAGAGGCTAGCGGCAACAACTCCTGAATATCTTTGAAGTAGTTGTCCCCGGTTCCGACATCGTCCAACGAAATCTGCATACCCATGTTGATAAAATCCTTCAACTGCGGCAATAGGTCGGCGATCGTATACTTTTGAGGCCCGTCATCCTCGGTCAGTTCGACCACGAGTTTCGTGGGATAAAGTTGCTCCTGACTTTTGATGATAGCCTTGGCAATGGTCGTAGTCATCAGTTGTTCGCGATTGACATTGACCGATAAATAGCGCACCTTTAGCGAGAGTACCCTTGTCGTTGCAACCAACAGATCCGCCGTAATTTGCGGGTCAATCGCTGAAAATGATTCCGGCAAACGCCAACCCTCCGGTGTCATCTGTTTCATTAAAAGTTCATAGCCAAAAATCGTCTTCGTATCGGTGTCAATTTGCGGCTGAACAAAGTAACGGTAGACTGGTTCCAAAAAAAGTACCCCCCTAAATAAATATTTTACGTGAACTATATTCTAAGTATACTATAATAAAGTTAAAGTGGTGTTACAAAAAGAAAGGATTGATGACATTGAAAGTTGTCGTCATTGGGTGTACCCATGCGGGTATTGCTGCTGTTAAACAAATTTTAAAAAATTATCCTGACGCTGAGATTACCGTTTACGAGCGTCAGTCAACTATTTCTTATCTCTCTTGCGCGACCTATCTACATATCGAGGGCACGGTAAAGTCGCTAGATGATGCCCGCTACGTCGAACCGGATGATTTTGCCGATGAAGGCGTCACTATGCAGATTAACCATGATGTCATCCGGGTCAACGCTTCGGAACACACCTTGTTAGTCCAGAACCTGGACACCAAGGAGATGATCACCGACACCTATGATAAATTAATCATGGCGACCGGTTCATTGACCGCGATTCCAGCCATTCCAGGCGTGGAAAATCCCAAGGTACTCCTCTGCAAAACTTACAATCAGGCACATAGTTTATGTGATTATAGCACCAACCAGAAGCGCATAGCAATCATTGGTGGTGGCTACGTCGGCATTGAGTTAGCGGAGGGCTATGCCAATACTGGCCACGAGGTCATGTTAATCCAACAACCAACGCATTTACTCGATCAATATGTCGAGCCAGAAATATCCGAAGCAGTCGCCAGACTTTTGAGGTCGCATGGCGTCCAAGTTCTGCGGCATACTCGTGTGACGGCCTTCGCAGATACCGACGAGGGAAAACTGTGCCTAGCTACTGAAGCGGGCAAATTCAAGGTGGATATGGCGGCCATCAGCGCCGGCATTATTCCGCAAACGGACCTGTTGCATGGCCAGGTCAAGATGGCCCCAAACGGTGCCATTCTGACCGATGACTACATGCAGACCTCCAACCCTGACATTCTAGCCGCAGGTGATGCGGCTGTCAGTCACGACAACCCCACGAATGCGCCTAGTTACGCCCCGTTGGTTTCTCACGCGGTACGTCAAGGCACCCTGGCGGGAATCAACGCCTTTGAACGTCGTCTGCGGACGATTGGCACCCAGAACACGACCGGTGTCTTGGTCTTTGATCACACACTGGCTCGGACTGGATTGACGATGAAACAAGCGGCAGCGGCCAATCTGAACGCAGCTCACGTCCTCTATGCTGGTCCTTACCGGCCTAAATTCATGCCAGAACACTATCCGGTCATGATGGAACTCGTCTACGATCGAAATAATCGCAAAGTCCTGGGGGCTCAGTTACTCTGTCAGCACGATGTCTCTCAGGCCGCCAATGCGGTCTCGGCCCTCATGCAAAATGGCGGCACGATTGACCAATTGGCCATGCTAGACATGCTATTCTCACCCAATTTCAGTGAACCCTTCAACTACCTGAATAAAACGGCCCAAATGGCTGTGGACCAGGAAAAAGGGTATCTACGAACTTAAACCTAACTGAAAGGGAGAGATTGCCATGATTGCCTACCACGTCTTAATCCCAACCAGTCCCCTCTGGCCTCAAGCAACCACTCAGATTGGCGCCATCGACTGGCCAGCGGGACCTCATTTAGCTCAGCGTATGCACACGCCGGCAGTCTGGCAGCCGTTTGAGCGTGTCATCTACGCTACCGTCGATGACCAATTGGCGGGCTTCTGCGCATTACTGGCAGAGGATATTGTGCCCGACACGCCTTACTCCCCATTCGTCAGCTCGGTCTACGTTGCCCCGAACTACCGGCACCAAGGCATCAGTCTCCGGCTGGTCCAGCAGGCGGAGACCGCGGCGGAGGCGGCCGACATCGATGGCCTTTACATCGTGACCCGTCACGTGGGGTTGTACGAACACCTGGATTATACTTTGGTGGATCGGCGTGAGGACCAGTTTGGGCGGTTGAACCGCATATTATATAAGCCTTTTGCATAAAATAAACCACCTTCGTCAATCGACGGAGGTGGTTTTATTTTGCTAAATTTTGAGCCAACAACCGGGCGACTGCCTTGGCCGAAAAGGGATTCTGACCGGTAATCAGATGGCCATCCTGAACGGCATATTCCTTGTAGGCACGGCACTTCATGAAGGTCGCCCCCCGTTGTTCAGCAACTGTTTGATTGAAAAATGGCACGACTGATTGCTTGCCAGCCAAAATCTCCTCGGACTTGGTAAAACCGGTGACGTTACGGTTAGCAATCAAATACTCGCCGGATGCCGTTTGAATGTTTAGGAGTCCCGCAATCCCATGACAGACGGCGGTAACGTAGCCACCATTGGCATAGATGCCGGTAGCTATGCTCTGGAGTGGCTTATTGTCGGGGAAATCCCACATGACACCGTGACCGCCAGCATAGTAAATTGCGGCGTAATCCGCCGGGTCAACCTGCATTGGCGCTAGTGAATGTGTTAACGCCCGCTGTTGGAAGTCGGCAGTCTCATAGAACGCCATAATTTCGCTATCGGTGTATTTCATGCTACGGGGATCCAGCGGCACGAAACCGCCCTTAGGACTGACATAATCGATCTGATAGCCGGCCTGCTGTAGAATCAGGGCAAATTCAGTCGCTTCACCCAGCCACAATCCAGTCGGGTCGGTCGTACTGCCATAGCGTGTCGTATTTGTAAGTACAATTAGGATTTTCTTTAAAGGTTTTGATTGCATGTCATCGTCTCCGTAACGTGGTCTAAGAGGGTCTTCAATTGGTCAATGGCTTTGGTCTGATGCGTGAGATAGTAGAAGTTCTTCGTCCCTTCCCGTCGATAATCGACGAGCTGGACGTCCTTTAAAATTTTGAGATGGTGTGACACGGCTGGCCGTGAGAGCCCTGTGACACCGATGAGGTCGGTAACCTGAAGTCCGCGATGGATAACCTTCTGATCTAGTAGCGCAATGATAATCGCTTGACGCTTCTGATCTCCCAGTGCGACTAAAAAGTCGCTAGAGCGCGTGAACTCGTGTTTTAATTTGGTTAAATTTGACAATTTATATCACCTAGTAGTTTATTATTTTAAACCATTAAACCATGCTATCACCTCTTTGTCAACTCTGATGTATCAGAGATTAGACTCGAATTTATTCGTTGACATTTTTAAACAGAATATGTAATATATATGTCAATCGTTCAAAAATATAAACGGAAAAGAGTGCAAAACATCGTGTCCAAAACTATGAAGGCCGCCGTAATTACTCACTATAAGCAAGCCACACCCAGCATCAAGACCGTCGCCATGCCCACGCCGCAACCAACCGACGTGCTGGTCAAAATCAAAGCCGCCAGTATCAATCCCATCGACCTGAAAACGATGGCAGGTGGCCTAAAAATGTTACTGTCCTACCAGATGCCACTGATCATCGGCAGTGATTTTGCCGGCGAAGTAGTGGCTGTGGGCGCCGACGTCACAACCCTTAAAGTTGGCGACGCCGTTTACGGTCGGCCTCGCAAGAACCGGATTGGTACCTTCGCGGAATACTTGGCGGTCGATGCTACCGATATCGCCTTAAAGCCCCGCAATCTCAGTTTCAAGGAGGCTGCCGCAATGCCACTAGTCGGTTTGACGAGTTATCAGGCGCTCCACGATATCCTACAAATTAAGCCTGGCCAACACGTACTGATTCAAGCCGGTGCGGGGGGCATTGGCACAGTAGCTATTCAGTTAGCCAAACGCCTTGGTGCCATTGTCGCGACCACAACCAGCCCACGAAATTTCGATCTTGTTCGCAAGTTGGGCGCCGACCGCATCATCGATTACCATACTGAGAACTTTGCGGATGCGCTGACGGATTACGACGCTGTGTTTGATACTCTAGGTGGAAAAAGTCTCGAGCAGGCCTTCTCAATCGTCAAACCAGGCGGCCAGGTGGTCAGCATCTCCGGTTTGCCTAATGCCCGTTTTGCAAAGGCATATGGTCTTCCACGATGGAAACGTACTCTATTCAGACTAGCAACGCATCGGCTAAATCACTTGGAAAAGCAGACACAGGTAGCCTACCGTTTTCTCTTCATGTGGCCCAGTGGTACTGAGCTAGCAGAATTAACGCGCTTGATAGAACAGGAGCAATTACGCCCAATTATCGATCGCAGCTTTAATTTTGATGAACTGAATCGTGCGCTAGCTTACGCTAAGAACGGACATGCTCGCGGAAAAATCATTCTTAAAATTAATTAGTCAAAAAGATCGGGATACTTCTCTATGGAGGTATCCCGCCCTTTTTGACTAACCGTTTAGGCGCACATTCCGCGCCTACATTTACAAGTTCTGTGTCAGCACATACTGCTCACCATAGGCTCCAAACCGCCGCCGACCAGTATCCGTATAGCCCGCCCTTTCATAGAGCTTCTGAGCTGGCAAATTGCCGTGATCGACGGACAGCGTCAAGGTGGTTGCCATCGGAAAATGGTGACGCACAAACGCCGGCAATAGCTGCAGCGCCTGGCTGGCAAAGCCCTGACCACGCCGCGTTTCTGAAATGGACAATGAGCGAATCAGGACGGCCGTAGCTGGGTCGGCTCCCACCTCTCGAACATCTTCATTCTTAATAAGCACTAGAAACCCAACGAGTTCGGTATCCGCTAAAATCATGACGGGTAGTCGATCCGGATTACCAATAGCGATGGTCAACGCCGTTTGTGGCGTCGCCGTAAAGGTCGGATCACTCAGGGGATAGGACGCGATGCGGTCACGATCCTGCTGCGTATCCTGATAAACTGCGAGGGTTAACATGGCAACACTCCTTTGAAATTAATTGGCTGATAACTCTAAGATACCACGATAGTTCTAGTGCGACACAACCTAAAAACGCGTTATCCTAAGAAAGCTGAGCCCTCTCAGATTACGCGTTTCTGGTAAATGCCTATTTAATTCCTGCGGTTACGTGAGTCCTATTCAAATTCTTCATAAACATTCGGATCTTGACCAGCGACTACTCTGCCTTCAACCTTAGTCAGGGCTGCAATCTGGGCCATTTCGTCATTTGTTAATTGAAAGTCAAAAATATCCAAATTCGTCCGTTGATGGGCGACGTTATGCGTCCGTGGTAACGGAACGATGCCGCGTTGATGGTGCCAACGCAAAATAATTTGGACGACATTCTTGTGGTATTTGGCAGCCAACGATTGAATCAAAGGTTCCTTGATGACCGAGCTTCCCCGACCGAGTGGACTCCAGGCTTCCGTCAGAATTCCCCGTTCGCGGTTAGCGGCGACCATGCGTTCCTGATTCCAGTAAGGATGAACCTCAATCTGGTTAACGGAAGGCGTCACTCCAGTCTCTTGAATGATTCGGTCGAGATGCTCCGGTTCGAAATTGGACACACCAATTGACCGAATGAGGCCCCGCTTTTGTGCATCAATCATGGCTTGCCAGGCTTCCACGTATAGGTCCTGTTTCGGCAATGGCCAGTGAATCAAGAAGAGGTCAAAATAATCCAAACCCATCCGATACAGCGACTCCTGAATTGCCGTCGTTGCATCGGCATACCGATGATATTTACCCGGTAATTTCGAAGTCACCACTAGCTCGGCACGTGGTACCCCGGAGCGACGAATGGCCTCACCGACAGCACCTTCGTTATCGTAACTCGTGGAACTATCGATACTTCGATAACCGTCATTAATGGCGATCTGAAATTGGTTAACGGCCGCCCCACCACGAACACGAGCGGTCCCCAAGGTAATTGCTGGTAACTCCCAGCCATCATTCAATGTGAAACTTGGAATTGTCATAATCTGCCTCCTACATTTTCAGAAAGTTTGCGTTGCATGAATAAACGCGTTTCTGTGAAGCGCTTACATAGTTTACCACTTTTATTGCCTGCTTACTCTAAAATTGTCCCTAACATTTGTTTCCTTGTGAAATAATCTAGGCAGGCAATTATCTTTTTGCGGCTTGAAGATGATTGAGCTGCACGGGACTGTAAAAAACGTTTCACGTGAAACATGCTAGACTTATAAACGTACTTTTATGCTTTGGTTTTTAATCCAGTTACTCTAAATCTTTACATTTCGTGTACAGCTTCTTTTCATGATTTTTACATTTTATTGATATGATATGAAATGATGTTTTAGTTTCAAATAGTTGCAAGACCAGATACGGATGTCCTTAAAAGCTGTCTAACTACATAGGAGTAAATCATTAAATGGGAAAGAAGCTTCTAATCACAGGGGTATTAGCACTACTAATCCTGCCACTAGCTGCCTGCGGAAAAACTACGACAGAGACGAGTGCAGATGAACAGGAAAGCAGTAAAGTACAGGATGACGATGATAGCACGAATGAATCTGATGACACTGACAAAGACGAGTCTGACGATTCCAATGATGATTCATCAGATAAAGATGATTCAGATAAGGATACAGATTCAACAGATAATGAAGATACCGACTCATCCAAAAGTACTTCTTCTAAAATCTCCAATGAATCTGTAGATTTGAGTGAATTCGCTGAAAATCCAGAAGACTATGTTGGTAAGAATATCAAGACAACCGGTTCTGTTATCTATATTCAAAAGAAACCTAGTGATGAGAACATGTACTACGTCGTAATTGCCCCCAAAGACAGCCACACCACATCTGGATACAGCGAAGGCCATGGGACTGTAGTTGAAGTCAACGTTGACATCATGGAGGAAACGCCAATTCACGAAGGTGACACAATCACTGTTAACGGTGGTGGCCTAACACAAATGGTTCAATTAAACGGGAAAACTCTAAAATCATCAATAATCGCAGATAGTGTAGAACAAGGATAACCTTCAACGATGGGAGAAAGAAATGGACTTACAAGAGTATCAACATCAACTGGCACCACTGAAAAAGCAAATATCTGAATTGACTTCAACCATGGTTAGCGAAGTCAGACTTTTAATTGAGAAAAATATTAAAGAATTACAATATCTAATTGTTGATGACGACTTTACTTTTTGGAGCACTCAAGACAAATTTTTACAAAAAACGAATGTGACTTCCCTGGAACTATTTTCTTATGGTGGCACTAAAATCTACTTCGAATCATCGTCTGGAAGTATTTCATTTTTCGAACATGACCCTAATACTCAAATTGGCCTCCCGACGCCCATATCTAATGCGGTTCTAAATAAAATATTCGAAGATCCTAACTTATATAAAGAGGCCATCCACATTTTCGGATTAACCGGTATTTTGGAATCTGATTTACGAATGAGAAGTGAAACATTGGCAGCATTACAAGCAAACAAATAGTGTCGGATAGAAAGAAGAAATTCTGAGCTTAAGAATTTCTTCTTTTTATTCGACACTAACAACTAATATCCTTTAAAGAAATCTAGTATTCCTCATCCAGTTGGACAAAGGCCGTGTGCCCCAGTCCACCGCCAACTTGCATAACACTGCCACCATGACGTAGTTTTCCTAGGTTAACCGGGCGGAAATTGAGTGACTTGACCAGTGCCGCAAAGGTCTTCTTGGCGTCTTTGTCATCCCCAGCGTAGAACAACACGCGCCGACCGGGGCCGTCAACTTTACCCGTCATTAACTCATGTGGTAAGGTGTTAAAGGCTTTGATGACGCGCGCATTGTTGGCAGCTGCCGCAATCACTTCACTACCAGTCAATGGTCGGGTATCAATCTTCTTAAAGTCGGCGGTAAACTGATTGGTCACGTCGACCACGATTCGCTGCTGATAGTCAGCAACCTGTTGGAGAACATCGGGTGCAATCCCAAATGGTACGGCAATAATCACAAGCGGTTGCTGAAGGGCGTCGGCCACCTCGCCAAAGACAACGTTAGCCGCAAACTCGTCACGCCGAGGCGCGAGACTAGCCGCACCACGGGAATGGCTAAGAATAATTTCATTATCCCCTCGACTAAACGTCTGCGTCAGAATCGTGCCGACCGTTCCAGATCCAACAACACCAATTTTCATATACTTCACCCTTTCGAAAGACTTATAGCATAAGTGTACGCGGCTGATGGCGGAATGCGAAGTTATTTGCTTGACAGCTAGTCAACTTTCACCTACTAAAATTTCCCGTTCACTTTGATAAGTAACGAACCTCGCTGTCGCAATACTATAGGCATAGCCATTGGAACTATACTTGCCACAATCGTAAACAAGAAGGTGGCCACAATGAAACACGCTTACCATACGCCTAGCGCTCCCCTAGCAGGCTTAGGATCTACACAAGCTATCAAGTATCTCTCACTATATCTAAAATCCCTGCCAGCATTCATCATCTTAATCCTGTTAAATTGCCAGTTTATCGTGGGCAGATTTGTCTTTACCTGGAATTTCACCTCTTGGTATCTAACTGTCTGCTACCTGATATTCCCTTTGATTCACATCCCTCTCGTAAGGTTTAAAGATAGTCTGGTTAAACATACTTCTGAGATCAATCCATCTGTTCCTAAGGCCATAATTTACGCAGCAGGTTGGCCGCTGATGCCTATCCGTGACTACGCCGGCCGTGAATCACGTATGTTGCCAGGATTGCTGGAACTTTTGCTCGAGTTTATTTTGGCACCATTGATTCTGGCTGTTTTACCGCTGCTACAGCATCCTTGACGAAGCATTTACTCTCGCTTTTCTACCGCACTGTCAAGCCAAATTTTTACACATTGCACCTCAGTTAGAGAGCATAGTTTTTGAAAGTAAAAGGACCAATCTACGGGTTGGCCCTTTTGCATTCCCTAGCACAGAAACTACTAGGTAATAAGTCACTATATTGTTGAGAATCAACCTTATATGCGTGGGGAATACCCAGAACAACTCTTACGGGCCAATGTAGCTAAAGGATCAACCCCACATGCGTGGGGAATACAATCTACACTGGGTACATCAGGATGAATTGACGGGATCAACCCCACATGCGTGGGGAATACCTAAAACGGTCAGGTGGCCGAATACTTGTCTGGGGATCAACCCCACATGCGTGGGGAATACAAGAAAACTAAGTTGGGAGCTGAAAGCAGATGAGGATCAACCCCACATGCGTGGGGAATACTGAACGAAAAGGATCGTAGTGCTGTCA
>CALNAJ010000045.1 GCA_937874695.1 uncultured Lactobacillus sp. | reverse complement strand
TAATACAATTCTCTTAGGAGCATTGTTTGTTTTAGTTGGTGGATCAGCTTACGGCATGACCCGCTACAGAAGTATCAAGAATGCGGTTAACAGTTCCTTTGTACCAACCGCTGCTGCTAAGCAACGTAACGTTGTCAAGCAGGTTACGAAGAACAAGCCAGTTTCCTTGCTTTTGATTGGTGCTGACGGTAAGACTAGTGCTGACAGTGAAATGTTAGTTACTTTGAACCCTTCAACCAAGAAGACGACAGTGACGAGTATCCCTCATACCACTGCTGTCCGGGTTTCTGGATTCAGCTCAAAGGCACCATCTCGTATCAAGGATGCCTACACTTTGGGTGGAACTAAGAGTGCAATTAACACGGTTCAGAGTACTTTGAATGTGCCAGTCGACTTTTACACTGTAGTTAAGCCTAGTGGTTTGAAGCAGATTGTTACCAAGGGTGGCGGGGTTACCGTCAAGTCCGACGCAACCTTCTCAAGCTATGGCTACAACTTCAAGAAGGGCGTTAAGACCCATTTGACTGGGAACAAGACGTTGGCTTACGTTTCTTCCTTCAAGGCTGATCCTAAGGGGACTAACGCTGGTAAGCAAGTTCGTCAACAAGCTGTTCTTGGGGCTATCTTGAAGAAGAACGCAACTTTCAAGACGTTATTCAACCAAAAGTTCATCAACTCCTTAGCTGATGCTGTGAAGACTGATATGACTTTTAACGAAATGTCTAAGTTGGCTACGAACTACCGTGGCGCTACGAAGTCTGTTTCTAAGACGTCCCTTCGTGGATCTATGAAGCACATGAACGGTGCTAACATGAAGGTCATCAAGAAGGTTGAATTGCAACGGGTTACGAACAAAGCTCGTAAGGGCCTTGGGTTATCCCACAAGACGACTGGTAAAGCTGCCGTCTTCACTAAGAAGCAATTGAACAAGGCTGCTGACACTGTTACAGCTAACTAAATCCAATTAGCCTTTAGGTAAATAAGGAGTGAGAATTGAGGGCGGCCCCTCGGTTCTCACTTTTTATTTTTGTCTGCCTTGCGATTGGTCGTCCGATTTCCTATGATGTTTGGGCATCCACAGCGGCACTAGCACTGGGAACACCCACATTCATTAGTGAAAGAACGATTCCGGTGAGGTTTAGTGATTTGACAATAGTTGATCGATGCGTGTAGTGTCACTCCTCCTAATTGAGTCATTAAAGCTAACACATAAACCAGAGTAACAGGTGAATGTAGTAGGGATGTAGATTTTGTGTATTAATTTTGTAAAGCTGAAAAAAGATGGCAATATAATTATTTTGTTGATAACGGTATCACACAAAGTAGGTTTGCCATCCCGTATGAACCAGGGCCAGTCTTGACCTGGCAATAATTAACCGACATGGTTATCCCAAACAAAATAAGGTGTCATCGCCAGGGGCTTTAGCACGCTCCTAGGCGATGACACCTTATTTAAGAAGTTCTTTTGTTTTAGTACCCCAGACTCACATCCGTCAAATTAACAGACAAACTGCCGTCAGCCAACCAACTCGTCAGGTTCTTCCCGAAGATATCCAGAATTGGTTTTGTATTTTCCTTAGCAAACCCAGTTTGGTGCGGGGTAACCAATACGTTCGGGTAATCCCACAGCCGAGAGTCCTTAGCCAGTGGTTCTTCCTCAAACACATCCAGTGCCGCATGCAACACGTTTTGGTAGAGGAGGGCGTTCATCAGTGCCTGTTGGTCGACCGATTTGCCACGGCCTACGTTAACGAAGATGTTGAGCCCGTCCAATTGCTTGAAGAAGCTTTCGTCGAAGTAGTGGACGGTCGTGCTGGTCGCTGGCATGGCGTTGATCACCACGTCCGCATCCTTCAGCAAGGTGCTATCGTCATCCAAGCTAGCCGTTTCCGCAAAGCCCTCAACCGGGTGACCCGAGCGATTGACCCCATATGGGTGATTGCCGAAGCCATTCAGTAACTTCGCAATTGCTTGGCCAATACTCCCGGTACCGTAGATGACGACTTTCTGGCTCGCCAGCATGCTCAGATCATCCCGTGCAGGCACCTGCCAGAAGTGCCCGGCCTGATTCTTCACTGCTTCGTTAAAGCCCCGCACAAAGTACAACAGGTAGCCCAGCGTTGATTCCGCAATCGCCGGTGAGTAGACGCCACTGGCATTGGTCACCTGGACATCATGGGCCTTGATCCAGTCCAGCGGCAGGTAGTCGATCCCAGCACTGACCGTTTGAATCCATTTGACCTGGTTATTTGGCGCCATCAAGGCTGCCGGGCCAATCTTTTTGTCCCAGCCGAAGATGATGGTGATGGGCGCTGCTGCTTCCCAGTTTTCAGCGTCGACGACTTCGACACCAGTCTTTTCCAATTGCACCCGTTGTTCTGCTGCCAAGGGTTGTAAGGCAAGTACGCGTTCTGTCATGATGAAAAACCTCCTCATACCTATTACTTATCTATTATTTTAGCACGACTTTGTGACTTTTATCCGTTAAATTTGAAAGCGTATGCATAATTTATCGGCAAAGATAACACACATTTTCGGAAGTGTTACGAAAGTCACCGAACAATTAACACACGAATTTCGAATATATACCATCAACTTTAGGGATATTGGGGCCCAACCATTGAAAATTCACTTATCACTAGATATAATGAACACAAGACAGCAATTATTTATTTACACTAATAACGTTTGGGGAGGTTAGAAAAATGCTAAATCTTGGTCTGGATATCCTAGGCCTAGCGCGGTTCCAATTTGGAATGACCACTGTCTTTCACTTCTTCTTCGTTCCATTTTCAATCGGGTTAGCCTTCGTGGTGGCAGTCATGGAAACCATGTATGCCATCAAGGGTGATGAGGACTACAAGAAGATGGCACAGTTCTGGGGCAAAATGTTCCTCTACAGTTTCGCCGTCGGGGTAGTTACCGGTATCATCCAAGAGTTCCAATTCGGGATGAACTGGTCTGAATACTCTCGGTTCATGGGGGACATCTTCGGTGCACCATTGGCCATTGAAGCCCTGGCTGCATTCTTCTTGGAATCTACGTTCATTGGGATGTGGATGTTTACTTGGGGCCGCTTCAATAAGTGGGTCCACACGCTCTTTATTTGGTTAGTTATGTTCGGGTCTTCACTATCTGCATTATGGATTCTGGCGGCCAACAGTTTCATGCAAAATCCTTTAGGCTACATCATAAACCAAAAGACTGGTCATGTTCAAATGGTCAGCTTCGGTAAAGTGGTGGGGAACCCGCAGCTGTGGAATGAGTTCCCGCATGTTATTTTCGGGGCTTTTGTAACCGCTGCCTTCGTCATCGCTGGGTGTTGTGCTTGGCGTTTACTTAAGAAAGACCACGTGGACTTCTACCGGAAGTCATTGAACGTTGCCTTGGTTATCGGTTTAATCTTCTCTCTGGGGTCCATCGCCACTGGTGACCTGCAGAGTCGTTACCTGATCAACAACCAGCCCATGAAGTTCGCCGCTATGGAAGGGCTCTACAAGAACTCGACCAACAAAGGTGAATGGGCCGCTGTCTCTGGTTTCAATACGAAGCAACACAAGACCACTTGGTCCGTCGATGTGCCTTACGTTCTGAACTTATTAAGTTATCACAAGACGACCGGGACCGTTAAAGGCATGAATCAAGTCAATAAAGATATGCACGCGAAGTACGATAAGAAGTTTGGGAGCGACATGAACTACTACGTCCCAACCAAGACGTTGTTCTGGAGCTTCCGAATCATGTCAGGTGCTGGGGCCCTGTTCGCCTTACTCGCCATCGTGGGCTTGATCTTTAACCGTAAGAGATCGCAATTGATTATGAAGCAGCGCTGGTTCCTCTACATCATGGGACTATGCCTGTGGTTACCATTTGTTGTCAACACCGCTGGTTGGTTTATCACTGAATTTGGTCGTTACCCTTGGATCGTCTATGGCCTGTTGACCATTGCCGACGCGGTTTCGCCGAATGTATCTGTGGCCTCACTGCTGACAACGAACATCGTTTACTTTGCGATGTTTGCCATCATGGGGCTCGTCATGATTATCCTCTGCCACCGGACGTTAAAGGCTGGTCCGGATGCCGAGAACACCGACGGCTACTCAGCTGGTGATACGAAAGAGTTAGATCCTTACTCGAAGGGGGCGTTCAACCATGACTAGCCTGCAGCTTGTATGGTTCATTCTCATTGGCGTGTTGTTTAGTGGTTTCTTCTTCCTTGAAGGGTTCGACTTCGGTGTCGGGATGTTGGTGAAGAGTTTCGCCAAGAACAGTGACGAACGGGACGTGGTCATCAAGACCATCGGCCCACACTGGGACGGTAACGAAGTCTGGTTGATCACTGCCGGTGGGGCGATGTTCGCGTCCTTCCCAATGTGGTACGCCACCTTATTCTCTGGTTTCTATCTGATTTTATTCTTGATTCTAGCTGCCCTGATTTTCCGGGGCGTGTCCTTCGAGTTTCGGGCAAATATGAAAACGGATACTTGGCGGAGCTTCTGGGAATGGGCCTCGACTATCGGGAGCTTCTGTGCAGCCTTCCTCTTCGGGATGCTGTTCACCGCGATGATTGCCGGGATGCCAATCGATAAGAATGGCGACATGACCGCCCACTTTGGCGATTACGTGAACCTGTTCTCCCTCGTTGGTGGGGTCGCCGTGACCGTCTTGAGTCTGGTTCATGGCTTGAACTTCATCCGTCTGAAGACCTCCGGTGGCTTGCGGGACCGGGCCTTGGCCTGGAACAAGATTCTTTACCCAGTATTATTCGCTGGGGAAGTGCTCTTCGCCGTTCTGTTATTCTTCTCCACCGACTTCTTCGACAAGAAGCCAATGACCACCACGGCAATCGTCGTTGCACTGGTCATCTTCACCGCCTTGGCTTACTGGGGTGTCCTGGGGAATCACGAATGGCTGTCCTTTGTCGGCAGTGGGTTATCGCTGATTAGTGTGGTTGTCCTGATCTTCAATGGGTTATTCCCACGGGTCATGATCGCCAACAATCCAGCCAACTCGCTACTGATCAAGAATTCTTCAAACTCACCGTACACGCTTCACCTGATGACGATTCTCACGTTCAGTATCCTACCGATCGTGCTGATCTACTTCATCTGGAGCTACTGGGTCTTCTACAAGCGCCTGGCTTCACCAAAGCAGAGCGCTTAGCTTAAATGAAAGCAATCGGGGATGTCGTCTTCGGGCGGCGTCCTTTTTGATTGGCGGCAGACATCGATGGTTGGGAAGCAAGGTGCCAAACCGGACACATATCAGCGATGTAAGCGCTCGAAATGTCGCGGTTAAAGCTGTATTATAGCAGTAAGACTTACTTGTTTAGAGGGGGCGTTATTGTGATTGATCAACGTGTTTTTAAATTTCCGGGCGTCAAGCCGGCCGCAGCGGTCATGGCCGTTTTGACGTTCATTCAGGCCTTCATGATTATCTTTCAGGCGCGGTACCTGTCAATTGCCATCGTGAATCTCTGGCACATGAAATCCGTGCGGACCATTGTGGCCCCACTGGCACTATTCGCTGTGGCCTTTCTAGCCCGCCATCTCCTAACGTTGGCGCAGAATTGGCTCCTGTATCCGTTCGTGGAGAAGACGACGAAGACCTTGCGGAAGCAGTTCATGGCCAAGTTGTTTGATCTCGGTCCCAGCGTCGTTGCGCAGAAGGGGACCGGGAACGTGGTCACGATGGGGCTTGAGGGTATCGATAAGATCCAGACGTACTTGATGCTAATTATTGGCAAGGTGCTGGATCTGTCGCTGACGCCGTGGATCGTATTGATTTACATAGCCTTGATCCAGTGGAAAGAGGCGCTGTTCCTGTTAGCCATTTACCCGTTAATCATCTTCTTCATGATTATTCTGGGGCTCGCGGCGCAGGCCAAAGCCGACCGGCAGTATGCGGGCTACCAGCGGCTATCCAATCACTTTGTCGACACCCTACGTGGGCTACCAACGTTGAAGCAGTTGGGATTGAACAAGACCTATGCCAACAACGTCTACCAGGTCAGTGAGGACTATCGGAAGAAGACGATGTCGACCCTGACGATTGCGATGACCTCGACGTTTGCCTTGGATTTCTTCACGACTTTGTCGATCGCCATTATTGCCGTCTTCTTGGGCTTTGGCCTGATGAACGGTTCGATTCAATTGTTGCCAGCCTTAATCATTTTGACCCTGGCACCAGATTACTTTGCGCCAATTCGTAACTTTGCGAATGACTATCACGCCACACTGAACGGGAAGAACGCCCTGACAGCGGTGCTGGACGTCTTACAGCGGGAGACACCGACCGACCGGGACTTGTTGCCCGTGCGGGACCCCGTTTGGCAGGCGGACGATAGCCTTAAATTTGACCACGTTGCTGTCAGCTACGGTAACGCTGATAAGCCAACCTTGAAGGACATTAACTTTGACGTTCATGGTTTTCAAAAGGTGGGGATCATCGGGGCTTCCGGCTCTGGGAAGTCCACACTGATCAACACGCTGGGCGGCTTTCTGAGCCCGGCTGACGGCCAAATCGATGTGCGGGGGACAACTGTCCCACACCTCGACCAGCAGGCCTGGCAACGCAGTTTTGTGTATATTCCACAGGCACCGTATCTTTTCCATGCCAGCTTACGCGATAACTTGGCTTTCTACGCCCCCGATGCGAGTGACGATGCGATTAACGCAGCGGCGGCGAAGGCGGGTCTGACCGACTGGATTGCTACGCTGCCAGCTGGGTTAGAGACGTCGATCGGTGAAGGCGCACGGGGCGTCAGTGGGGGCCAAGCCCAACGAATCGCGTTGGCCCGAGCCTTCTTGGACGATTCGCGGCGAATCTTATTGTTCGACGAACCCACGGCGCATTTGGACATTGAGACGGAAGTCGAGCTGAAGCAGACGATGCTGCCCGTTTTCGACAACCACCTGGTCTTCTTCGCCACCCACCGATTACATTGGATGAATGAAATGGATTATATCTTAGTCATGGATCACGGCGAGATCGTTCAACAAGGGACGCCCGCCGAACTTCAGCAACAGGGCGGCGCTTACGTCCGGCTGCGGTCTGAAATGGAAGGGGCGACGGTCAAATGAAGGGATTCTTTGCAACATTTAAAAATGATCACTGGGTCATGCCCTATCTCCGTCGTTACAAGAAGCTACTGGTATTGGTTCTGTTCCTGGGCTTCATGACCTTCTTCTGTGGGGGCGCGTTGATGTTTAACTCCGGCTATCTGATTAGTCGGGCGGCCACGCATCCCTACAACATCTTGATGATTTATGTGCCAATCGTTTTAGCCCGGGCCTTCGGGATCGGGCGGCCAGCCTTTCGCTATGCGGAACGGTTGACTAGCCACAACTGGGTACTGCGTATCGTTTCGGACTTTCGCAAGCGGCTCTATGAGGCGGTTGAGAAGCAGGCCGTGGCGATTCGGCAGACGCACCAGACCGGGGATGTCTTGAGCATCTTGGCTGAGGATATTGACCACATTGAGAATCTGTATTTGCGGACGGTCTTCCCCTTGGTGATTGGCTGGTTGCTGTACGCCTTCGTTGTGATCGGTATCGGCTACTTTAACTGGGCCTTTGGGCTCTTGATGCTGATTCTGTTGGGCGTCATTGTGATTGTGATGCCACTCTTGTCCGTGGCCGTTAACGGTCGGCGGGAGTTCCAAGCACGACAGGTACAGCGGACCTTTTATACCCAATTGACCGATGCCGTGTTGGGTTTGGGTGATTGGCTGATTTCCGGTCGCCGTCACGATTTTTTGGCACAACAAGACGCACCGATCGATGAGATTGCCACGTTGCGGCGAGCCGATCATCATTTTCAGTGGTGGCGTAACTTTGCCATTCAATTTATCTTTGGTGCCGCGGTCATCTTGCTGGTATGGTGGGCTGGTGTCATGTTTACCCACAATCAAGCGGAGGCCAATTGGGTCGCTGCCTTTGGCCTGGCGCTGTTTCCAACCGTGGAACCCTTTGCCGATATGAGCCAGGGGGTCAGCGAGTGGCCGGTCTATCAGGATTCCATCAAGCGGGTCAATGCGTTGGATGAGAATGAACCGGAGCAGGTCGCACAGACGACGATTGGCGATTTGGCCGAACTGAAGTTAGACCACGTGAAATTTACCTATCCAGGGGCCTCACGCGAGGTTATCGACGACCTATCGTTGACGCTGCATCCCGGTGAAAAACTGGCCTTATTGGGGCCAAGTGGGACTGGGAAGAGTACGTTATTGAAGTTGATGCTGGGTGATGAAACAACGACGAGCGGTCAGGTTACCTTGAACGGGGAGCCGATTGCCCGACTACAGGATCAGCGGGCCCAATTGTTTGGGGTGCTCGATCAACAGCCTTATCTGTTCAATACGACGGTGATGAATAACGTCCGGCTGGGGAACCTCAACGCTTCTGATGAGGAAGTCATGGCGGCAGTCAAGGCTGTGGAGCTCGATGAGCTGATCACGCGCTTGCCGGCAGGGTATCAGACCCAGGTCCAAGAGGCCGGTAGCCGATTCTCCGGTGGGGAACGGCAACGGTTATCGTTAGCACGGATTCTATTGCAAGATGCGCCGATTATTATTTTGGATGAACCCACTGTCAGCCTGGATCCCATCACCGAGCAGCATTTGCTGGATACGGTGTTTGACGTTCTCCATGATAAGACGATTATCTGGGTGACGCACCATCTGGCGGGAATCAACCACGTCGATCAGGTCCGTTTTATTGAGGACGGACACTTCGACATGCAGGGGACGCCCGCAGAACTGTATCGGGACAATCCACGATTCCAGTCGCTGTATGACTTGGATCGTGGTCGGTAAATAAGTGATTGTGTATTTTAAGGGCTTGGGACAAAATCCCAGGCCCTTTTGCTAGCCAACCTTACATGGCCGAAACGTGCGCCAAAAGGCAGCTGGTTCCGCTTAAAACTACTAACCAAACAATCCAAGTTCGGGATTATTCGGTTAGCAGCCTTAATGCTCACCAGCTAACCGCCTTTTGGCACACTCTTTGATTAAAAAAATCCTCTGGTGGGTTGTCCAGAGGATTCTGTGTTGCCTGTGAAACGTGGAGCGAGTCCAGCGCTTTGTATGGCCCCATAGGGATCGTTGTCTATGGGATGTGTTTGGGTGTGTGTGTTGCTTGTATCTCGGAACAAAGGAAACGTTTTTCTATGCTAGAAAGTGAATTGCGCCACTGCTTGTTGGTTGTGTGGAAACTTGCGATAATTCGGTTGGCGAGTCTTGATATTGAAAACTGAGAGCGAACATTGTGTGGTACTTGCTGGGCTCAACTGTCATGATACGGAATGGCCAGTTCATTCGCAAGCGAACGGCTCAGCAATCGTAGCCACCCTTTAAGTAGTTAAAATGCCTGATAATACGGCTCGCAAACCGCGCAATCTCGGCAATGATCGTTTGACAGTATCATTTGGCAGACAAACTAAAAGACCACCAGCATAATGTGCTAGTGATCTTGAAAGTCATTATCTCATTTAACAGAGAAATAGTTGGCGTCGCGGGCAACTAAGAGACTAGGTACGATTGTCCTGGCTTCTCAAGCTGACTCCTGTATAGTGGACCATACCAACTAGTGATCGCGGCGAAGGAGCATCCCCGTCAAGCTGGCGAGATCAGTCGCTGCCTGACTTGCGGGCAGGCGGCCAATCAGGGCCAAAGCCTGGTCAGTTAAGTCTGTAGCTAACTTGCGGGCAGCACCGACACCATCGCATTGCGTCACTAAATTCTGAACTTGTTCAATATCTGCGGGTGTCATGTCTTGTTTCTTTTTCAGCAGTCGGTGAAAGTCGCGTGGTGCCTGAGGAATTGCCAAAATTAGCGGCAAAGAGTAGACACCGGAACGCAGATCTTCTAGCACCGGTTTGCGTGTCTTCTTGGGATCACCAGCGTAGTCTAGAATGTCATCTAGAATCTGATAGGCACTCCCAATCTTCAGCCCAATTTCACGGGCGATATCGCTGACGGCAGCCGGGGCACCAGCTAGCTTGGCTCCCTGGTAGCAGCTCAGCGCAAAGAGCTCGGCTGTTTTACCCGCAATTTCTTTGAGATAGGCATCTATACTTACGTCTTCACGGTAGTTCAGCGCCATCTGGCTGAGCTCTCCCTGAAGAATCCGGTGCATGGCATCGATGTGATTCTGAATCAGGTTACGGTCGTCGGTAGACCTGAGCACCTGGTTAAAGTAAGCGGTGAACATGAAGTCGCCGGCGTAGATAGCGTTGCGTTGTCCGTATTTCATCTGAATCGTGCGAACGCCGCGGCGAGTGGGGGATTCATCGATGACGTCATCGTGAATCAGTGTGCCCACGTGGAGAATCTCCAGGGCCGCTGCACCGGCTTGAAGCTGTGCTGGTGTGGCTGCATCGCCAAATGCGGCGAATAGGTAAAAGTAACCAGGGCGTAGGAGCTTACCGCCGGCGTTGAGTAGAGCTAATATTTTGCTGTGGATGGGTTGGTTATCTAACTGGACCGCGGCTAACAAGTAATCTTGTAGCGCGACGAGTTGCGGTTCCACCTGGGGAAATTGCCGCCAAAGTTGTCGATCCATACTGCACCTCACTATATGTACGTTAAAATTTATCTTACTGGCAAGTGGAAACGTTGTCAAATAAAGGTTATCATCTAATTAGAATTTATTTGCGGGGGGATTACGTTGACACTCAATATCTTTTTCGAATTAGTTGAAATCAAAGCGAAGATTGCGTCGGTCTGGCCGTTTTTATTGGGTCTGATCTTTGTTCAGGCTAACTTCCATCAGCTGAACTGGGGCGTCACGGCGCTGTTCTTCATTGCCATGCTACTCTTCAATATGGCCGTCGACATCAATGATAACTATCAGGATTACACCAAGGCCGGCAATCAGGCCGCTGAATGGAAAAAGAAGACCAATATCATCGGCGTGCAGCACCTTCACATTCACCGGGTCTTTGCTTTGATGGCGAGTTTCGCCGTTATTGCTGGGGTGATTGGCCTTTACCTGGTCTGGGTCACCGGCTGGCCGTTACTGGTCATGGGGGTCCTGTGCTTTCTGGTGGGCTACCTATATGCGGGCGGTCCCAAGCCATTGTCCGGGACGCCAACTGGTGAATTCTTTGCCGGGTTTACCATGGGCTATCTGATCATGCTGATTACCGTTTACTTGAATCTGTATCAGACGGCCCAATTTACCGGCGGACTCATGGCGCGGGTCTTGCTGGCTTCGGGAATTGCAGTCATGGCCATCGCTGCGCTGCTGTTGGCCAACAATATCTGTGATGCGAAGGAAGACCTTGATTTGGCGCGTAAGACCATTGTTTATTATTTGGGCAAACAACGTTCCCTATGGTTATTCGCTGGCTTCTACATTGTCGGGTACCTGTCATTGATTGCGAGCGTCCTGATTGGGGACTTGCCGGCCTGGTCGCTACTGTCCTTAATCAGTATCCCACTAATTTACCGAAATGTGGCGGCTTTTTTCCGGATTCAAGTCAAAAAACAGACATTTATTTTAGCAGTTCGTAACTTGGCTATCCTAGCGCTGACCACGGTCTTAGCAGAGTTGCTGGGCTTATGGATTGGTTAAGCCTTCCTAAATTTTAGGGTAGGGCCGTTGTGATTTTAAGGTTCAATCGGGTAGAATATAAACAAGCATGTCTGTTTTGAGGTCGTTCACAGCTTAATTGACGATCCCAGATGAGACTCTAAACAAGGACTAATGGAGGCCGCGTTGTCATGAAACTTTTAGAAGATCGTATTCGCCAGGACGGCACCGTATTACCGGGAAACGTCCTTAAGGTCGATAATTTTTTGAATCACCAGGTAGACCCGCAACTCATGAACCAGTTGGGTGCTGAATTTGCACGGCGTTTTGCCGACGCTGGCATCACGAAGATCCTGACGGTGGAATCTTCAGGAATTGCCCCGGCCGTGATGACTGGACTGCATCTGAATGTGCCCGTGATCTTTGCTCGGAAGCACAAGAGCCTCACGCTGACCGATCACTTGTATACGGCGAAAGTTTATTCGTATACCAAGCAGGTCAATAACGATATTTCTATCGATCGCCGATTCCTCAGTTCCGAAGACCGGGTGCTGATCATCGATGATTTCTTGGCCAATGGTCAGGCTGTCCAAGGATTACTCGACATTGCCAAGACGGCGCAGATTGAGGTCGCCGGTGTGGGTGTCGTGATTGAGAAACGGTTCCAAAAGGGCCACAAGATGGTAACGGATGCGGGCATTCAATTGGAAGCCCTAGCAAGTATCGCTGCCTTTGAGAATAACACGGTTACTTTTGCGGAAGATTAACTAAACACCTTGCTTGTTTATTCACTACGCAAACTTTAAAATAAGTGTTGAAGTGTCTGATTATTTTTAGCAATCATCTAAATTTGAGTTAGAAAGTAGGGAGCAAATTGGCGAACACGGTCTTATATCCTGGAGATACCATTGGGGTGATCGGTAACAGCGCAAATGCCGCAATGTTAGTGACTACCGCTCGCAAGATGGGGTTACGAGTCGGTGCGTACGGCGCTGACGAAACCAGTGAAGCATTACAGTTAGCAGATTTTAAAGCAGTCGGTAGTAACAAAGATAGTGATAAATTGCAACACTTTGCGGAAAGCTGTGCGGCAATCGTTTACGATTCTGATCGCGTCAGCACTAGTGTTGTGAAATTCTTGGCCCAATACACCCGGGTTCCCCAGGGATCGGACATGCTCGAAATGATGCAAGACCGGCTATTGGAACGGGCATTCTTCGAACAATTAAACGTCAATATTGCACCATATGCGACGATCATCAACCTCGATGACGTCTACCAATCCATCAATTCGATTGGCTATCCGTGCGTCCTCAAGCCAATTCAAAAGGAATGGTCTCGGGGTCGTGAGTTGGTCATCAAAACCCAAACGGATATCGCTAAGGCGGCGGGGCTCCTGGACTGGGGGACCTACATTCTTGAATCCCAGATTGCCTATGATCGTGAATATTCCATTATTGTGGCGCGCGACCAAGACGGGAACGGCCAAGCCTTTCCAATTACGGAAACGCAGTCGGTAGACGATCAGCCGGTTCGGACGTGGGTGCCAGCACAGGTCGATGATGCCGTTGCCGGTGAGATTCAGCGGATCGCGACGGAAGTGACGAAGCACGTGAACTACGTGGGGGTCTTTGAAGTATCCTTCTACCTCACGAGCAGTGGTGCCATTTACGTCAAGAAGATCGTGCCAGCGCCGAGTGAGACGGGCTACGTTTTCGAAGCCGCTGCCAATTTAACGGAATTCGATCAACATCTACGGGCGATTGCCGGCTTGCCATTAGCTTCGGCCCACATCCTAACGCCAGCTGTGACTGCGGCCTTTACCACGGCCCAACTGCCCGCTATGCGGACGCAGTGGCAATTGAAGGCTAACTGGCACTTTACCTTCTATCACTTGAAGCATCAGGAAGATAACGATGTCATGGGGCATATCGCCGTGCAAGGGGACAGCATCAAGCCAATTCTGGATCAATTAGATGATACGGGAATCTGGTCAGATGATGCCAGTGCAGCGACTGCTACACCAACAAATACAACGAATGAACAAAATTAACTTGTAAAAACTAACGTGAGACTGCATTGGCCTGGTTGTTCACCACACCAGGAAGATGCAGTTTTGCTGTCTCTTGGGGGTCAACACGTGGATTGGCCGGTCAATATTAATCTGATAATAAGAGATTTGAAAAGATGGCTAGGAGTAGTAGGCGTGGCCCCAGATATTTGCTACAATGATAGATGATGAAAAGGGAACGTATGTGCGCGTCTCTGGTGACTGCACATTTAAAAATCAAAAATTTGGGAATTATTAAAATTCTGACGTTGGCAAATAGCGTGGCGGTTAGGGACGCGGAACCCAGTGATTTCAAGGGAAATAGGGGATGACTTATTTAGGCCCTGGCGGTGTCGTCAACCCCGGAATTTTGCTATAATAGTCAGGACTAACTACAGAGAGGATTGTGTTCACGGTGGCAGGAGAAGAATTGTTAACTGGCATGAATGATAAACAAACGGAGGCCGTCCTTCAGACTGAGGGACCCCTCCTAGTATTGGCAGGTGCCGGTAGTGGGAAGACACGGGTCTTGACGCACCGAGTAGCCTACTTGATTGAGCACAACAACGTTATGCCGTGGCGCATCCTAGCGATTACCTTTACGAACAAGGCCGCTAAGGAAATGCGGGAACGGGTGGCCAAGTTATTAGGCCCTGACGGCAACGACGTGTGGGTCTCCACGTTCCATGCGCTGTGTGTCCGGATTTTGCGGCGAGATGCTGACAAGTTGGGCTACAACCGGGCGTTTACGATTGCCGATACCGGTGAACAACGGACGCTGATCAAGCGAGTCTTACAGGACCAGAATTTGGATGTTAAGAAGTTTGATCCGCGTTCCGTTCTGGGAGCTATTTCGAATGCCAAGAATGCCTTACAGACGCCGGCAATGATGCGCGAGGCTGCGGGCAATCCATTCGAGACGACGGTCGCCGATGTTTACGAAAGCTACCAACGACAATTGAAAGCTAACCAGGCCATGGATTTTGACGACCTGATCATGTTGACGATCAAGCTATTTAATGACGAAAAGGAAGTCTTGGCGCACTATCAAGATAAATTCCAATATATTCACGTGGACGAATACCAGGATACCAACGACGCGCAATATATGTTGGTCAACATGTTGGCTAAGAAGTATAACAACCTCTGTGTTGTTGGGGATGGGGACCAGAGTATCTACGGTTGGCGAGGGGCCAACATGGAAAATATTCTGAACTTTGAGCACGATTATCCCGACGCACACGTCACCATGTTGGAACAGAATTACCGGTCAACCAAGACCATTTTGAAGGCCGCAAACGATGTGATTCAACGCAACGTGAACCGGAAAAAGAAAGACCTGTGGACCGAGAATCCAGAGGGTGACCCGATTTCCTATTATCGGGGGCAAAATGAAAACGATGAAGCCCATTACGTGGTGGCTAAGATCCAGGAAGAACGTGAGCAGAATCATCACGATTACGGTGATTTTGCCATCCTGTACCGGACTAATGCCCAGTCACGGGTGATTGAAGAAACGCTGGTTAAAGCTAACATCCCTTACACCATGGTCGGGGGCCACAAGTTCTACGACCGTAAGGAAATTCGGGATGTCTTGGCATACCTGACGTTGATCGCCAATCCAGCCGATTCAATGAGTCTGGAACGGATCATCAACGAACCTAAGCGGGGAATTGGTGCGACAAGTTTGACTAAGTTACGCGACTTTGCTGATTTTAATGGCTGGTCCGAACTGGAAGCTACGCAAAACGTCAGCCTCGCAACGAACCTGGGTGCGAGAATTCGAAACGCCATGGAGAAGTTCGGACTGACTATCAAGGCAGTCCAGGACGTTGCTGCTACGGCGACTGTCTCTGACATTACCAGTCAACTACTGGATCAGACGGGCTACATGGCCGCATTGAAGGCCTCCAAATCTTTGGAAGCTGAGACCCGGATCGAGAACATTGAAGAATTCCTGTCCGTCACGCAAAAGTTCGATGATGGCTGGGACAACGAAGATCACGATGAGAATGAAGACCGGCTGGTTGAATTCTTAGCTGACTTAGCTTTGGTCTCCGCACAAGACGATGTCGATGAAGAACCGGCTGAAGTCACGTTGATGACGCTCCATGCCGCTAAGGGGCTGGAGTTCCCAGTCATCTTCCTGATGGGGCTTGAAGAGGGTATCTTCCCATTGTCACGCGCAATGCTCGAGGATGATCAGTTGGAAGAAGAACGTCGCCTGGCCTATGTTGGGATTACGCGGGCCCAGCAGAAGTTGTATCTGACCAATGCCTACTCGCGGATGCTTTACGGTCGGCGTCAGAACAACCCTGAATCACGATTCATTACTGAAATTGCACCAGAATTGCTGCACTTGGACTACAGTGAAAGCAAGGCTGGCTTAACACCAGGTCGCAGAGACGTGCCATTTGCACGGCGAACGGCTAGTGCTGTTGCCACGCCATATCATGGCAAGACCGGTCGGGTCAGCGAACCCACTGGCACGGGTGCTGGTAAGGTTGCCTGGAGTATTGGCGACAAGGCCAGTCATAAGAAGTGGGGTATCGGAACCGTGGTCAAGGTTAGTGGTACCGGCGAAGATGCCGAACTGGACATTGCGTTTCCAGAACAGGGTGTTAAGCGGCTGTTAGCCGCCTTTGCACCAATCAAGCGAGTTGATTAAAAAAGTTAACGTGGGAGGCTAACATGACTGATAAACCCATTAACACTTTAACCGAAGAACAGGCCGCAGCTGAAGCGGCTGAATTGCGTCCCCAACTTGTTGCGTGGGGGAAACAGTACTACGATGCAGACGCACCAGCAGTAGAGGACGACGTCTATGACCGCGTCTATGCGCGATTAGTCGCGTTGGAAACGGCCTTTCCCAACATCGTAACGCCGGAATCACCCACACAACGGGTCGGTGGGACAACGCGGGGAGATTTACCCAAGGTCACGCACGAGATTCCAATGCTTTCTTTGGGTGACGTCTTCTCACTAGAAGAGTTGGGTGAATTTGACGACCGACTCCGCAGCAACGTTGAAGAGGACTTTGACTATAACTGTGAATTAAAAATCGATGGCCTAGCTATTTCGTTACGTTATGAGAACGGGGAGTTCGTTCAGGGCTCCACGCGAGGCAATGGTCAGATTGGTGAGGATATCACGGCTAATCTGAAGACCATTAAGTCGATTCCGCAAACACTGAGTCGGCCGTTGACCATTGACGTACGGGGTGAGTGCTACATGCCAAAGGCGGCTTTCTTGGCGTTAAATGAACGGCGGGAAGCTGCCGGTAAGGCACCATTTGCCAATCCACGAAACGCTGCGGCGGGGTCGCTACGGCAACTGGACGTTCAAGTTACGGCGGATCGCCAGCTCGCAACGTTCATGTATAACATTGCTGATTACGAACCCCTGAATACACGAACGCAGAGTGGCTTGTTGGATGAACTGGCTGAATTGGGCTTTACGACCAATCCTAGCTATCAGGTGGCACACAACATGACCGAGGTCGGCGCCTATATCGACCGCTATCAGGCACAACGTAGCGACCTGCCATACGGTATCGATGGGATCGTCATCAAGGCCAATTCGTTGCCCCTGCAACGGTCATTAGGCGCCACGGTCAAGGTGCCTCGGTGGGCAATTGCTTACAAGTTTCCACCCGAAGAAGTCCAGACGGAAATCTTGGATATCGAATGGACCGTGGGCCGGACGGGTATCGTCACGCCAACTGCCGTGATGACCCCAGTCGCATTGGCTGGCAGCACGGTCGCCCGGGCCTCCCTGCACAATCCGGATTATTTGGAAGCTAAGGATATTCGGATTGGCGATACGGTGTTATTGCACAAGGCGGGGGATATCATCCCCGAGATCTCACAGTTCGTTGCGGCTAAGCGTCCAGCGGATGCCGAGCCCTACCCAATTCCAACACACTGTCCCTCCTGTGGGGCGGAACTGGTTCACTTGGATGAGGAAGTTGCCTTGCGTTGTATCAATCCTAACTGTCCAGCGCAGCTAGCCGAGGGGATGAATCACTTTGCCTCCCGGAATGCGATGAACATTGCCGGTTTGGGGCCACAGATTGTGGCCCAGTTATTTGACCGGAAACTGGTCAACAATGTTGCCAGCTTATACCGGCTGACTGCCGACCAATTATTAACTTTAGATAAATTTGGGGAGAAGTCAGCCCAAAACCTCTTGACAGCAATCGATAATAGTCGCAATAATTCATTAGAACGTTTGCTATTTGGCTTGGGCATTCGTCACGTTGGCGCCAAGGCTGCCCGTTCCATTGCGGCAGAATTTGGCGATCTCGACAGCTTGATGGCTGCCGATAGCGAGACGATTGCGGCCATCGATACAATTGGCGGCATCATCGCCGATAGCGTGGTGACGTACTTTAGCAGCGATCAGGTCCAAGACTTGATGCGTGAGCTTGCGGATCTTGGCGTTAATCTGACCTATACCAGTGGCGCGGGAACGCCCGTTGACACTGAGGGGCAGTTTGCTGGGCAACGCGTGGTTCTGACGGGGAAGCTTCAAGAGCTAACCAGACCAGAGGCCACCGCATGGCTAGAACAGCACGGTGCCACGGTCACCGGGTCCGTTTCGAAGAAGACAGACCTGTTGATTGCTGGTGAAGCGGCTGGTAGCAAGCTCACTAAGGCTCAGAGCCTAAACGTTCCCGTTTGGAATGAAGCCCAATTGCAGGCGGCAATGAATGAGAATAAATGATGACCTTTAGGAGGAAACAAGTCGTGAAACGGTTACGAACTTTTATCGCGTTAGCTGCGGTTCCGTTATTTTTGGCTGCGTGTGGTAATTTAGGTAGTTCCAGCATGTCTTCGAGTTCTGGCGGTAGTGGTAAATCTGGGAGCACCCAGTTGACCGGTCAGTCGACGGACGGGGATTACGAAGGTGTCATCAAGAGTGGTCACTACCAGACGAGTAAGTCACGTGGGGTCACGAACAGCCAGGATTCTGGTAATACCTACAACTTGAAGAGCTTTGAAAATGGGATGCTCAGTGTCTCAAAGAAGGTCTTTTCAACCAAGAAATACGTCTTCCAAGAAGGCCAGTACCTGAGTTCCTCAACGGTCCAGAACTGGTTGGATCGAAAGTCTAAGTCTAATCCAGATGGGTTGAATCCCACGAGTAATGGGTCAACTTCGCCAAGCAAGCGGAATCCAATCTACCTCCAAGCCCTTGAAGAACAGGACTACATGACGCAAAAGAACAACAAACTTTCGCTGAGTGGGGTGACGATTGGGATTGCCGTGAACTCGGTCGACTACTACAAGAAGACGCAGTATGGCGCAACCTATGAGACGAAGATCAGCAAGGCTGCCGGTGAGGCGTATGCCAAGAAGGCGGCCGACACAGTGCTTCAGCGTCTGCGAAAGAAATCCGCGTTGAAGAACGTGCCAATCGTGATTGCGGTTTACCGACAGGCCTCTAACGATAGCCTCGTTGGCGGGACCTTCATGGCGTACTCGAACAACAAGGCCGGCGCAACCAGTGTGAAGAGTTGGACGCCGCTTGGTGAAAAGAACTACGTCTTCCCAGTTGAGAGTGGCTCAAGCAGTCCTAACAGTAACGACGAGAGTTCCTTTACGAACTTCAAGACGCAGGTCGAGAACTTCTTCCCGAACCTGAGTGGAGTGACGGCTCAAGCACGTTACGACGGTAAGAATTTACAGGGGATGCACGTCAACATCACCGTCCAATTCTACAGTCAAACGGAAATCATTAGCTTTACGCAGTATCTCCAAACGGCGGCACAAAAATATCTGCCATCCGGAGTGCCAATTGATATTACGGTTTCCTCGACCGATGGGACGCAGAGCTTCCTGTCTCGTGCAAGTGGCGCGAAGAAGTTCACCAGTCACGTCTTTAACAGTTACTAAAATGAGTGAATTTTAGCAAAGTTGCGGAGTCTTTTCGTCGTTTTGACGAGGGGCGCCGCAACTTTTGGCTTATCTGCCCCATACCGTTTCAAGCGATAATGATTTGGCAGATGGATAATGGTAGGCCTCATTTGTACTTGAAAGTGATAAGTTGGGCGCAAATGTGTTGTTATCGGGCGGACTAACTGTTATCATGGGCATTCGGCGGTAGTCACATCCCGGAGAAAAGTTGCGTACAGCTTTTTTCGAGCTGAAAGCCAGCCGCATTCTAGCCCGGTTACCTTGAAATCTAAAAGGGGTCACAGAAAAACAACCATTTTCTTGTCAGAATCTTTGGTGTACTGCGGATATATGGTAGAATATTAATGTATGTTTATCTTCAAGTAAGTTGGGGATAAACGGTGAATGCGGATAAATTAGAAAGAGGGATATTGATGGCTAATCGAATTAATCGAGACCAAGTTCAACACGTTGCCGGTTTGGCAAAACTTGAATTTACGGATGCCCAGTTGGATGCTTTCACGCCCCAACTTGATGACATTATTGGCCTTTTTGAAACGCTCAGCGAAGTTGATACTGACGGCGTTGAAGCAACGAACAATGTATCTGATCAATTAAACGTTATGCGTGAAGATGTCGCCGATAACTGGGGACAGAGCCAAGCACTGCTTAAGAACGCACCAGATGCCGCTCGCGGCTTCATCAAGGTGCCGGCCATCATTGACGAAAGCGAGGATAACTAACAGATGAATTACTTTAAACAAGATCTCGCCAGTCTCCACGCCGACTTGGTCGCTAAGAAGCTTAGTGCTAAGGAATTAACGCAGGCAACCTTTGACAACATCAAGGCAACCGATCCTAAGATTGACGCCTTCTTAGCTTTAAACGAAGATGCTGCCTTGGATCAAGCTGCTAAGGTCGATGCTGCTGGTATCAAGGAAGACCAATCCTTAGCTGGGATTCCCGTTGCCATCAAGGACAACATCGTCACCAAGGACTTAACGACGACGGCTGCTTCCAAGATTTTAACCAACTTTAACCCACTCTACGACGCTACGGTAACGACCAAGTTGGCTGATGCGCAAATGATTACGGTTGGGAAGACCAACATGGATGAATTTGCCATGGGTGGGTCGACCGAAACGTCTGCCTTCAAGCAAACGAAGAATGCTTGGGACCAAGCCAAGGTTCCTGGTGGATCTTCTGGTGGTTCCGCAGCCGCTGTGGCCTCTGGCCAAGTAGTCGCTGCCTTAGGGACCGATACTGGTGGTTCTATTCGGCAACCTGCCGCATTTAACGGGGTTGTTGGGATGAAGCCAACGTACGGTCGTGTTTCCCGTTGGGGTCTGATTGCCTTTGGGTCTAGTTTGGACCAAATCGGACCATTGACGCGTGGGGTTAAGGATAACGCCACGATTTTAAGCGCGATTTCCGGGCATGACGAACACGACTTGACCAGTTCAACGCAAGCTGTTCCTGATTTTGCCAAGGACTTAAACGATGCAACTAGCGTCAAGGGCTTGCGTATTGGGTTGCCTAAGGAATTCTTAGCCGAAGGGGTCGACGAAGACGTGAAGAACGCCATTCTGGCCGCTGCTGACACTTACCGCAAGTTAGGTGCCACAGTCGACGAAGTTTCCTTACCACACAACAAGTACGGGGTTGCTGCTTACTACATCATTGCCTCATCCGAAGCTTCATCTAACCTACAACGGTTCGATGGGATTCGTTACGGTTACCGGGCACAGGACGTTAAGAACTTGGAAGACGTCTACGTGAAGTCCCGTTCCGAAGGCTTTGGCGACGAAGTTAAGCGCCGGATCATGTTAGGGACCTTCTCTCTGTCCGCTGGATTCTATGACGCCTACTTCTTAAAGGCTGCCAGGGTCCGGACGGTTATCATTAATGACTTTAAAGCGGTCTTGAAAGACCACGACTTCATCATGGGACCCGTTGCACCAACGCCTGCATTTGACTTGGGCGCTGAGATCAAGGATCCAATCACGATGTACATGAACGATATCCTGACGATTCCAGTCAACTTGGCTGGGTTACCAGGACTCTCATTACCTGCTGGCTTTAGCAACAACTTGCCAGTTGGGATGCAATTGATCGGTCGGCCATTCGACGAAAGCACGCTGTACAAAGCAGGGTATGCCTTCGAACAAAGCACGGACTTTCATTTGCAAGTACCAACGTTAGGAGGTCAAAACTAATGAACTTTGAAACTACGATTGGACTAGAAGTCCACATTGAGTTAAAGACAAATTCAAAGATCTTTAGCCCATCCCCCGTTGCTTACGGTGCTGACCCTAACGCCAACACCAACGTCATTGACTTTGGTTATCCTGGTGTTCTGCCAACGACCAACAAGGGTGTCGTTGCCGATGGGATCATTGCGGCTTTGGCCTTGCATGCGACCGTTGAACAACACACGCACTTTGACCGGAAGAACTACTTCTATCCTGATAACCCTAAGGCTTACCAGATTACCCAATCCGACAAGCCTATCGGTCATGACGGTTGGGTCGAAGTTGACGTTGATGGCGTGAAGAAGAAAATCGGTATTTCTGAAATGCATATTGAAGAAGATGCTGGGAAGAACACCCATGAACGCGACTATTCTTACGTCGATTTGAACCGGCAAGGGACGCCGTTGATTGAAATTGTTTCTAAGCCAGACATCGCTTCACCTGCTGAAGCCTATGCCTACTTGGAAGCTCTGCGTCAACGTATCCAGTTTACTGGGATCTCCGATGTGAAGATGGAAGAAGGTTCTATGCGGGTCGACGTCAACATTTCCGTTCGGCCTGTCGGTCAAGAAAAGTTCGGGACGAAGACTGAGCTGAAGAACTTGAACTCCTTTAACTACGTCCAACGTGGGTTGGAGTACGAAGAAAAGCGGCAACAACAAGTCTTGATGTCTGGCGGCGCGGTTCAACAAGAAACGCGGCGGTTTGACGAAAAGACCGGTGAAACTATTCTGATGCGGGTCAAGGCCGGCGCTGATGATTACCGGTACTTCCCAGAACCCGATCTGCCAGCACTGAACATCAGTGATGACTGGATCAAGGAACTCGGCGATGCCATGCCAGAAATGCCAACTAAGCGGCGTGAACGTTACGTCAACGAGCTTGGCTTGACGGATTATGACGCCATGGTTATCACCCAGACCAAGGAAATGTCTGACTTCTTCGATGCCACGGTTGCATTGAAAGCAGATCCTAAGATGGCCGCTAACTACCTGCAAGGGGACGTTAACGCCTACCTGAACGACAACCACGTTGACTTACAAGCCACGAAGTTGAAACCAGCTAACCTGGCTGGCATGATCAACCTGATTTCTGACGGGACGATTTCTAGCAAGATGGCCAAGAAGGTCTTCAAGGCGATTACCAATGGTGAAGAACCTAAGGCATTCGTTGAGAAGAACGGTCTGGTACAATTGTCAGATCCTGCTAAGTTACAGCCAATCGTCGACGATGTTTTGCAGTCAAATCCACAATCCATCGAAGACTTTAACAATGGTAAGAAACGGGCCGTTGGGTTCTTAGTTGGTCAAATCATGAAGCAAACGCACGGGCAAGCTAACCCGCAAGTCGTTAACAAATTGTTGATGGCAGCATTACAGCAATAGAGCAATGGAGGCACATCATGCGTAAACGGGCACGGGTCATTTATAATCCAACTTCAGGGCGTGAGGCGCTGAAAAAAGACCTGATTGATATTCTAGCGGTGTTTGAACAGGCGGGGTACGAAACGAGTGCCTTTGCCACCACAGCCGATCCCAACTCGGCACAAAACGAAGCAACCAGAGTAGCGAAAGCCGGCTTTGAGTTGATCGTGGCTGCCGGAGGCGATGGGACGATCAATCAAGTTGTCAACGGGATTGCTGGATTGCCGCATCGTCCTAAAATGGCCATTATTCCTGCCGGTACCACGAATGATTATGCCCGGGCGCTTCACATCCCGCGCGAAGATCCGTTAGCGGCAGCGAAGGTTGTCCTGAAGGATCAGACCATTAAGATGGATATCGGTCAGGCGGGTGAGACTTACTTTATCAACATCGCCGGTGGGGGACTACTGACGGAGCTGACTTACGACGTCCCATCTAACTTGAAGTCTATCTTCGGCTATCTGGCATACCTGTTGAAGGGTGCCGAGCTTTTGCCACGAATCAAGCCCATTGATATGGACTTGACCTATGACGGTGGTCATTTCCGCGGCAAAGCGTCCATGTTTCTCTTGGCACTGACCAATTCCATCGGGGGCTTCGAGCAGATTGTGCCCGACGCCGCGTTGGATGATGGGAAGTTCACCATGATCATCGTCAAGACGGCCAGCATGCCGGAAATCCTCCGGTTGATGGGCTTAGTCTTGAACGGGGGGAAGCACATCAACGACCCCCACATCATTTACAAGAAGACCAGCAAGGTGATCGCCAAGCCGGTCGAGGAGCGAATGATGATCAACCTGGATGGCGAGTATGGTGGCGATGCCCCAATGAAGTTCCGGAACCTCGGTCAACACATTGAGATGTACGCCAACCTAGACGCTATCCCAGATTCGGCGGTTACGAGTGAATCGCCGGAAGTTCTGGAAGCAGAACAGCGCTTCGTCAAGCAGGTCGAAAGCCTGCCCGAAGGCGAACGTCAAACGGAAGATTAAGATACTGAAGGGATTTTGCACGAACATTTAGTGGCAAAGTCCCTTTCTCATTAAGGAGTACACATGAAAACTAAAGCACCAGTAGCAAAGAATGAACGTCTCGACGTCACGATCGCCGACCTGACTTATCAGGGGATGGGTGTGGCTAAGGTGGACGATTTCCCATTGTTCATCGAAAATGCCTTACCTGGCGAAGAACTGACGATTCAGGTCACTAAAGTTCAAAGCCACTATGGTTTTGCCCGGGCAATCGCCTGGAAATCTGAATCACCAGACCGGGTGACGGACGTTGATAAGACGTACCGTCAAACCGGGATTGCGCCATTACAACACTTGGCTTACCCGGCGCAATTGAAGTTCAAGCAACACCAGATTGCTGAACTCTTCAGTAAGGACCACCAAGACGTTGAAGTTGCCCCAACGTTGGGGATGGAAAATCCTACCCAATACCGGAACAAGGCGCAAGTCCCTGTTCGGATGATCAAGGGTCAACTGGAAACCGGTTTCTACCGGCAACACAGTCATGACTTGATTCCATTGACGGACTTCTACATCCAAGATCCAGCTATTGACGCTGCCATTGTTAAGGTTCGCGACATTCTCCGTCAATTTGAGATTCCGGCCTACAATGAAATCAGTGACAAGGGTGTTATCCGCAACATCATGGTTCGGCGTGGCTACTACAGTCATGAAATGATGATTGTGCTGATCAGCCGGACGCAGAAGATGCCAAGTCAGGCCCAACTGGTCGACCAAATTCACCAGGCCTTACCAGAGGTCACCAGCATCGTTCTGAACGTTAACGCCAAGAAGACGAATGTCATCATGGGTAACGTGACGCGGACGCTGTACGGCAAGCCTACTATCGAGGATAGCCTGTTAGGGTTGACCTTCGCCATTTCAGCGCGGTCATTCTACCAAGTGAACCCGCAACAGACTGAAAAGCTGTACCAAATGGCTATCGACAAGGCTGGTCTGACCGGTGAAGAAACTGTGATCGATGCCTACTGTGGGATCGGGACGATTTCACTGGCCTTGGCTAAGCATGCCAAGCAAGTTTACGGGGTCGATGTGGTTTCTGAAGCCATTGAAGATGCCAAGGTCAACGCTCAGAAGAATCATTTGAGCAACGTGACCTTCGAAATCAACAAGGCTGAATACCAAATGGCCAAGTGGCAAGAAGACGGCGTTAAGCCTGATGTTGTCGTGGTCGATCCACCACGCAAGGGTCTGGCAGAAAGCCTGATTGATTCCACCGCTAAGATGGGACCTAAGAAGGTCGTTTACGTCAGCTGTAACCCAGCAACGTTGGTTCGTGACGTGGCCCGGTTCCAAGAACTCGGCTATGAAATTGACGGCCCAATCCAACCCGTTGACCAATTCCCACAGACACCACACGTGGAAAGCGTCACGGTATTAGTAAAAAAGTAAATTAGTCTGAATGAAGACCTCAGTGAGTAATTGCTGAGGCCTTTTTTTGTAAAATTTTTTCGCAAAAATTGCTCAATTTCTATGGCCCATGACAAAAAAGCAGGTTTTTTTGTCATGAATTCCAGCTTACTAAATGTACATAGCCGACACTAAAAGGGGCATTTCTTGCACACGTGACACCACAATGAAAGCTTGCTTCCAACACGTAAAGCGGTTTACTAGAAAGCATTTTCAACCTGTGCACCGTAACACAATTAACGGGGTTGCTGAACAGAATTTCAAGATTTTGCTTTACAAACGTGCAGGAATCCGTTATGCTAATTGTGATAAATGAAAGGGGTTTCATATTATGACATTAACGACTGCACAATTAGCAAAATACATGGATCACACTAACTTAAAGGCCGATGCCACCGAGGCTAGCATCAAGCAAACCTGTGACGAAGCCAAGCAATTCGACACGGCTTCTGTCTGTGTTAACTCCTACTGGATTCCGTTCGTTGCTGAGCAATTGAAGGACAGCGACGTCAATCCTATCGCCGTTGTTGGTTTTCCACTAGGGGCCATGGCAACCGACAGCGAAGTTTTTGAAGCAAACAAAGCAATCGATGATGGTGCCGAAGAAATCGATATGGTCATCAACGTCGGTGAATTGAAAGCCGGTAACAATGATAAAGTTGGCCGGGACATTCTCGCCTTAGCCGAAGCCGTTCACGCCAAGGGCAAGCTGCTCAAGGTTATCTTGGAAACCTGCCTGTTGAACAACGAAGAAATCATCCGCGCATGCAAGTTGAGTGAACAAGCCGGTGCCGACTTTGTTAAGACCTCTACTGGTTTCTCAACCGCAGGTGCCAAGCTCGAAGACGTTAAATTAATGCGTGAGACCGTTGGCGACCGTTTAGGCGTTAAGGCTTCCGGTGGGATTCACAGCAAGGACGAAGCCTTAGCTATGATCGATGCTGGTGCTAGTCGTTTAGGTGTCAGCGCAACGGTTGCTATTTTGACCGGCGAAGCTACTGGGACGAAGTCAGGCTACTAAAATAAGTTTGTGAAAGTGGGGATACGGATATGAAGTTTAAACGCATTTTCGGTTTAGTTATGGATTCTGTTGGGACGGGGGCCGCACCGGACTCTGAGAAATACGGTGACGCTGGGGCCGATACCTTGGGCCACGTCGGTCACTACTACGCGGGCAAGCTAGCCTTACCGAACCTGGCTAAATTGGGGATATCCAATCTCCGGGATACACCAATCGAGGGTGTTCCCGCAGTCGATGCGCCACACGCTTATTACGGTAAAATGCAAGAAATCTCTGCCGGTAAAGATTCTATGGACGGCCACTGGGAAATGATGGGTCTGCCTGTTCGTAAGGCCCTCGACACGTTCCCTAACGGTTTTCCTGCTGATATCATCAAGAAATTGGAAACGTTTTCTGGCCGCAAAGTCATCGGTAACCGTCCCGAATCCGGCACTAAGATCATTGCCGAATTGGGTGAACAACAGATGGCCAAGGGCAATCTGATCGTTTACACGTCTGGGGATTCCGTCTTGCAGATTGCGGCACACGAAGAAGTCATTCCATTGGATGAACTCTACAAGATCTGTGAATATGCACGTTCATTGGTCAACGGCCCAGAATACCTGATTGGCCGGATCATTGCCCGGCCATACGTTGGACCAGATGCCGATCACTTTACGCGGACGGCTAACCGACGTGACTTCACGCTGGAACCAACCGGTGAGACCGACATGGATCGGCTACAAGCTGCTGGCGTTCACGTGGTCGGTGTTGGGAAAATCAACGATATCTTCTCCGGTCATGGAATCGACGAAGGCTACCATAACGAAAGCAACATGGACGGGATGGACCACGTGGACCACGTCATGCAAGAAGATTTTACCGGCTTCTGCTTCACGAACCTGGTGGACTTCGATGCGATGTATGGTCACCGTCGGAATCCTAAGGGCTTTGGTCAAGCCTTGATGGACTTTGACCAACGGCTCGGCACGGTTATGGCGAACATGAATGACGATGACCTGTTGATGATCACCGCCGACCATGGGAACGACCCAACCTACACTGGGACGGACCACACCCGTGAATTTGTCCCATTATTGGCTTACTCCCCAGGCTTTAAGCAGGGTGGGAGCTTAGGCATCCGGTCACCGTTCTCAGACTTTGGTGCAACTGTGTTGGATAACTTTGGCGTGGCTGGCAACAATGAAGGCCACAGTTTCTTAGCTGACTTGAAGTAGCGCAACCGAGGAGGAAAACCATCATGAGTAACCATTTGGAAGCAAAAATGGGCGATATCGCCGATACTGTCTTAATGCCCGGTGATCCATTACGGGCGAAGTACATTGCCGAAACGTTCTTAGAAAATCCAGTCTGCTACAACAAGGTCCGGAATGCCTTTGGGTACACCGGGACTTACAAGGGTCACCGGATTTCCGTTCAAGGAACTGGGATGGGGATTCCGTCCATTTCCATTTACGCTCACGAACTGATCAATGATTACGGTGCCAAGAAACTCTTCCGGGTCGGTACGGCCGGCGGGATGAGTCCAGACGTTCACGTCCGCGACGTGGTTCTGGCACAGGGGTCAACGACGGATTCCGCCATTATTCACAACGTCTTTGGCGGGGGCATCTACTACGCAACGTTGAGTGACTTCGGGTTACTGGACGCCGCGTACCACGCTGCCAAGGACATGCAGATTCCGGTTAAGGTTGGGAACATTCTGGCCGAGGACCGCTTCTACAACGATGAAATGGACCGGCAAAAGTTGGTCGACTATGGTGTGATCGCTACCGAAATGGAATCAGCAGCACTGTTCCTGATCGCAGTGAAGTACCACGTCAAGGCCTTATCCGTTCTGACCATCAGTAATCACTTGGTTACCGGTGAATCTACGAGTCCCGAAGAGCGTGAAACGTCCTTCAACGATATGATCAAGGTTGCTTTGGAAGCTGCCATTGCAGAGTAACCCTGAAGTTGGTGGTCGCAGCGCTTTAAGAGCAGCTAGTGGCCACCAATTTTAAGTCTGGTAACACATTTAAAAATCATAAGGAGGGCAAACACATGGCAGAGACAACGGCACAACGACTAGCACAGAGCTTAGCCGTGGCTAAGATGTACTATCAATCGGACCAGAGTCAAAGTCAAATTGCCCACCAGCTCGGTATCTCTCGTCCAACAGTGTCGCGCTTGCTACAGTTTGCCAGAGAGCAGGGCCTGGTACGGATTCAGATTGTGGACCCAGTCCAGGACGTTCAAACGCTGGAGCGGGCGCTGACCCAGGCTTATCACGTGGAAGTTCACGTGGTGCCGACCCAGTTAACGGTAGCCAGTGAGCTACTTAACACGGTCGGTCAGTATGCGGCGCACTATCTCGAAGAAATCGTGTCCGAACACGACATCATCGGGATCGGATGGGGGAAGACCATCTATGCGATTGGTTCGAATCTACAGCCCGATACCTTAACGGGTGTCGAGGTGATTCAACTCAAGGGAAGCGTGAGTTATGCGACGGAGCACACCTACGCGTATGAAAGTATTGACGCCTTTGCCAATGCCTTTCACGCCGTGCCCCAATACTTACCGCTGCCGGTCATCTTTGACCACCAACAAACTAAGGAATTGGTGGAAGCTGAGCGACACATTCAGTACCTGCTCGAGTTGGGAAGAAAAGCCAATATTGCGATTTATTCTGTGGGGACCGTCCGTAACTCTGCGCTGGTCTTTCAACTGGAGTACCTGCAGGAGCGTGAAAAGAACTTCTTACAGGCCCATGCGGTGGGGGATATCTTCTCTCGCTACATCGACGAAAATGGTGAAGTCGTCGATCGGCAGTTGAATCAGCGGACCATCGGTATCGACCTCGACAACCTCCGTCAGAAGGAACATTCGATTCTGGTGGCGGCTGGCGATGCGAAGGTGCCGGCAGTCAAGGCGGCCCTCAGGGGTGGTTATCCGAATTGCTTGATTATTGATCAACACGCAGCAGCACAACTACTTAAGGTTACCCCGACGGCCTAGCCGCGGTGACCGCATCCAATTAGAAATGGAGTGGCTGAAACATGAGAATGGTTGACATTATTGATAAGAAACGTAACGGTGGCGAATTGACCAAGGAAGAGATTCAAACTTTCGTGGACGGTGTTGTTTCCGGTGAAATTCCTGATTACCAAACCAGTGCCTTTTTGATGGCGACTTACTTCAAGGATATGACCGATGCAGAACGTTCCGAGCTGACGATGGCCATGATGAAGTCTGGGGACCATTTGGACTTATCGAGCATCGACGGCATCAAGGTCGACAAGCATTCAACCGGTGGGGTCGGCGATAAGACCAGTATCCCATTGGCACCAATCGTTGCTGCTCTGGGCATTCCCGTTCCAATGATCTCTGGCCGGGGCCTTGGGCACACGGGTGGCACATTGGATAAATTGGAAGCGATTCCAGGCTACCAAGTGGAAATCAGCGAAGCGGACTTTATCAAACAAGTTCAAAACGAAGGCCTAGCCATTGTCGGGGCAACCGGGAACATTGCGCCTGCTGATAAGAAGATTTATGCCTTGCGGGATGTGACCGATACGGTCGATTCAATTCCATTGATCGCCAGCTCCATCATGAGTAAGAAGATTGCTTCTGGCACGGATGCACTGGTCATCGATGTGAAGACTGGTTCCGGGGCCTTCATGAAGACGCTGGACGATTCTCGGGAACTCGCCAAGGCCTTGGTTGGTATTGGTAAAGGGGTCGGCATGAACTGCATGGCCATCATTTCCGATATGAATCAACCTTTGGGGAATGCCATTGGGAACGCCTTGGAAATCAAGGAATCCATCGACCTCTTGAAGGGTAAAGCGCCTGCTGACATTACTGATTTGGTACTGACACTTGGCTCTTACATGGTCGTGATGTCCGGCAAGACTGACAGCATGGCTGAAGCACGTAAGATGTGTGAAGGCACGATCACGGACGGTTCAGCGCTCAAGAAATTCGGTGACATGGTTGCCGCACAAGGTGGGGACCGGAGCGTTATTGATCATCCAGAAATCATGCCACAGGCTAAGTACAAGATTCCATTGCCAGCTAAGACGGCTGGTGTCGTTAGCCGGGTCGAAGCTGACGAAATGGGTGTTGCCAGCATGTTGCTTGGTGGTGGCCGGCAAAAGGCTGACGACAAGCTGGACTACGCTGTTGGGATCATGATGAGCAAGAAGGTCGGCGACAAGGTAGCCGCTGGCGACTCATTATTGACCATCTACAGTGATCGCGAAAACGTTGACGACATCAAGGATCTGTTATACGCCAACATTGAAATCAGTGACTCGGCCGAACCGCTGACGCTGATTCATGAGACGGTGAGATAAGAGTGCGGAGCGAGGCGGTAGTTGGTGAGCATTAACGTCGCTAGACTGAAAATCCCGGGTTTGGATTTTTGGTCTAGCGGGGTTAAGCGGAGCTGACTGCCTGCTGGAGCACGTTTCGGCAACTTGGTACAAGAGTGAGTTCACCTAAATTCAGGAAGCAACACCAAGGGCTGAGCACCTTTCCTGGTTTAACGCGATAGCTAACTTGGCACCACGTCCCGAACGACTACAAGTTTCAAATCTCAGATTTTCCAGTCATGCATAATGTAACAACAACCACACACGTAACTGAGAAGCCAACTCCTGCGAGCTGGCTTCTTTTTTTACCCCTTACTTAGTACTAATGTATTTTTTCGAGAATCCGTCTCACAAATTGGCCGAATAATTGAAAAATCGTTTTAACGCACGAGTAATTGATAGGAAGAAAGGCTAATGCGGCGAATACTTTTCCGTTGAGACAAGTGGTTGGAAGTTCTCCAGAATCAGATGGGGTAACCGGATTAAGTTGAAAATCGGCAAAGTTTTGGTCGATTCCTTCAGGATAATTTAACGAAAACTTGGAAAAGTGTATAGTCAATAAAACCAACAAATTTTAATTCGCTGAAAACGGACAATATCAGTGACAGTACGGCCTTTTTTGGGTAAACTTTAGGTATCAGTAAAACCATTTGAACGTCAGGGGATGTTACCGCCATGCTGGACAATTTATTAGCGGTTATTCATGAAGAACACTTATCGGAACAGCTTTATCACAGCCTTGTGGGATTAGAAGTTGAGGAACAGCGAATTGACCAGCACGGCCGGTTGAGTCGCCGTCCGCATCCCAGCAAATTTGGCTCGCGGACCTTTCATCCGTACTTCCAAACGGACTTTACCGAAAGCCAGTTAGAGGTCATCACCGACCCTAATCCTAATATTGGGGGGACACTGGATCAACTGGATACCTTGCAAACGGTGGCTTACCGCACCCTTGAGGGGGATGACCGTATCTGGCCCCTGAGTATGCCGCCCGTGATGGACGATGGCGACTTGCAATTTATTGCGGCTCACTTCGATCGGCCCGCCATGAAGCCTTACCGGGAATATCTGGTCAAGAAGTATGGTTTGCAACATGGCTGTGTGACCGGGGTTCACGTGAATTACAGTATTCCAGATCCCGTGATTCACCGGCTCTTTAGTCACTATACTGACGAGTTTGAGTCGCTGGTAGCTTTCAAGAATGCCCTGTACTTTCGCATCGCGCAGAACTTTGTGCGGTATCAGTGGTTGTTGACGTACCTTTTTGGAGCCAGTCCAATTGCCGAGAAGGGCTTCTTTGAAACGACGCCGCCAGAATTGGCCGATCCCGTTCGGAGCATTCGTAACAGTCGCTTCGGCTTCGTCAATCGGCCAGAGGAGCAGGTGACCTATGCGTCACTGCCAGATCATTTGGCGCAATTACAACGCATGATCGATGCGGGGACCTATTTCTCAGCTCACGAATTCTATGGCCCGGTTCGTTTGAAGGGACGAGCTAATGCCCAAGACTTCCTAACCGGCGGCATTCAGTACCTGGAACTCCGGGACTTTGACAACACGCCGTTCACGCCCAATGGCGTCAGCCGGCACGCGCTGTACTTCTTGAAGATATTCATGATCTATCTGATGACCCAGCCGTTGCCCGCAGCCAATGTTTTAGAATTATTGGCAACGGGTCGACAGCGCAATCAAGCTGTTGCCCTGGAACATCCTCTCGAAACCACGCAGTTTCAGGCTAACGGTCAGCGTGTCTTCCGTGAAATGCGGGCGATGGCCGATCAACTGCAGGCCCACAATGAGCAGTGGAGTGCTATTGAGGATTTGGAAGAAGTCTTAATGCATCCCGAATTGACGCCGGCGGCCAAGCTGTTGACGCACGTCAAGCAGGGGAGCCTGATGGCGTATGGCCAGCGGGTTGCCAGAGAGTGGTATCACAAGCGGATTACCGCGGATCAACTGTTGCCGCAGATGCCACGCTTGGGTGAAGATACCCAGCGCCTGATCATGGTCGCTCTTCAATTAGGCGTGAAGTTCTATCAGGTTCGTGATGAGGATGGTGAAGATATGTTCATGTTTACCTTCGACGGCATCACGCAAGTCTTGCAAGAGCGGGATACAGTGGGGAAGGAACCGGAGGAATTACTACGGCGACTGTTTCCGGATCTGCCGGAGCGACCTACACCATTAAATTATGGACAATCAAAATAATTTTAAAAAAATTTTGGAAATAAAATAGCAGATTTTTGGAATATTATGAAAAATGTTTTCATTTTGAGATGCCAGTTATTACGGTATTAGTTGTACCTAAATGAGCCAACCACGGGCGACCGGGTTGGCTTTTTTTGACCGCTTTCTGAAAATGAATTGCTTCACAAGTTGGAGAATGGGCCTTGAAAGCCTTTTAACTTTATGATAATGTAAACGATGTCGCTAAACGTAAAACGGTTTACATACGATTTTTAGTCAATTAATTTGTCAAATAGAACCGGGCAACCGGTTGATTCAAGAATTAGTTGGAAAAGGGTTGCACGTGTACCAGTGATCAATTTAGTTAAAAAGGAGAAATATCTGATGAAAAAGACGACCGTTATTAATTCCGAATTATCTACGGTAATTGCCGGCATGGGCCACATGGACTGGTTAAGTATCGGTGATGCAGGGATGCCTGTTCCTATGGGGACTAAGAAGATTGACTTGGCTTTAACCAAGCAACTCCCAAGTTTCCAAGACGTGTTGAAGAACATCTTGGCTGAACTTGAAGTTCAAAAGATTTACTTAGCCGATGAAATCAAGACGGAAAACCCAGAACAATTGGCTGCTATCAAGGAATTGTTACCTAACGTCGAGATTGAATACATGCCACACAGTCAGTTGAAGAAGGACTTAGCACAAACGCATGCCTTCGTTCGGACCGGTGAAATGACGCCATTCTCCAACATTATTCTTGAATCTGGCGTAACGTTCTAATTTATCTTTTAGGCTTAATAAAACGTTTTACTTAACTTTAAATTCATTACAAAGGAGTCTTTACCATGCAAGCAAACGCAGTTGAATCAAAGCACGGTTGGACCCAGTTAGCCGATGGCTACCTGAGCAAAACCCCGCTTTTCCAATTTATCCTAGTGTCTCTGATCTTCCCATTGTGGGGGACTGCCGCTAGTTTGAACGATATCTTAATCACCCAGTTCAAGACGGTCTTCATGTTGAACGATGCCGCTACGGCCTTCGTTCAAAGTGCCTTCTACGGTGGTTACTTCTTGATTGCCATTCCAGCCTCATTAATCATTAAAAAGAACAGTTATAAATTTGCTATTATGACCGGGCTGATCTTCTACATCGTGGGTTGTGGGTTGTTCTTCCCAGCTTCTCACCTGGCAACTTACAGTATGTTCTTAGTCGCTATCTTCGCGATTGCTATCGGGTTGAGCTTCTTGGAAACTTCCTGTGATACTTACAGCTCAATGCTTGGACCGAAAGCTAACGCTACGATGCGGTTGAACTTCTCTCAAACCTTAGTGCCACTTGGTGACATCATGGGGATCGTCTTAGGGAAGTACCTGATCTTCGGTTCCGTTGATAACTTGGCTAACAAGATGAGCACGATGCACGGTGCCGCACGGTTAGCTTACGGTGAAAAGATGCTGCAATTGACGTTGCGTCCTTACAAGTACATCTTGATTGTGCTGGTTGTGATGTTCATCATCTTTGCCTTATCACCAATGCCTCGCGCTAAGGCTACCAAGACGGTTGAGGGTTCTGACGAAGCCGTTGAAGACCGTCCTAGCTTGGGCGAAACGATCAAGTACCTGTCTCACAACAAGCGTTACATGAAGGGTGTTTTAACCCAATTCTTCTACGCTGGTTTACAGACGACGGTTTGGTCCTTCACCATTCGTTTAGCTTTGAACTTGGATCACCACATTACGGATAGTGCCGCTTCAACTTTCATGATCTACAGCTACATTGCTTGGTTCGTGGGTAAGTTGGTCGCTAACGTCTTCATGAGCAAGTTCTCCATCACTGGTGTCTTGACTTGGTTCTCTCTGTTAGGGACGTTGTCATTAATCGTTACCTTTACGATTCCTAGCATGGTTGCCGTTTACACGGCTATCTTGACCAGCTTCTTCTTCGGTCCAGAATGGCCAACGATTTACACCCACACGTTGGATGCTATCGATGAAAAGCGTTACACGGAAACTGGTGGGGCCATCATCGTTATGGCTTTGATCGGTGGGGCCATTATCCCAGCCATCCAAGGTTTGGTTTCTGACTTCTCTGGTTCAATGCAATTCTCATTCGTTGTCCCAACGCTTTGCTACGCATTGATCACGTTGTACTTCTTCATCGAACACCGTTTCGAAAAGAAGCACCCAGAAGAAATGCAAGAACACTAATTTTAAATTTATCAGTTAACGTTAGCCAGTCGGTCCCTCTACCGACTGGCTTTTTTTATGCTTCAACTGGTCTTTGTCCAACGCCTTACCGGGTGGTGAAAATCGACCGGTTCGCGGTGGGTGGACGTCCAGAGCCAAAGGGCGGTCTCTGAACTTGCCTTTGAACCTCAAAGGGCGAGTTTCAAAGGCACCAATTCATTAAGCGGCTTGCCACCTAATGAATTCCCACGGCTGAGTCGATTTTCACCACCCTCACGGCTTGGATAGTGTTGAAGCATAGGGTTTACCACATCGTTCTTCTAGCGCAACCTTACCAGGTACTCATCAACCATTCTCATGCTTTGTCAGAGTTATGGCATAGTTTTCAGGGTAATCAAAAACCGCTAGCCATTAACTCAATTGAGAATGACTAGCGGTTTGACTTGTTTTAACGTTATTCAGCGCGGTTCTGACGCCGACGTTGATGGATAAAGTAAACCGGTAAACCTATCAAGGTTAAGGCTAGTCCGGTGACGGCTAAGCCGATTTCCGTGACGAGGGTGGTGACGATAATGAAGAGTCCACCAACGAGCGCTATCAGCGGGACAATGGGGAATCCGGGGACCTTGTACGGTCGCGCAAGCTCTGGTTCCCGTTTACGCAGGATGAAGATGGCGACGAAGATGAGGCAGTTGAAGAGCCACATCACGAAGACCAACATGTCAGTCAGAATATCAAAACTCCCCATCAACATCATTAAGAGGGCAATCCCAAACTGAACGATGCCGGCAAAGTAGGGAACGTACGTCCGACGAGATAGGCGACTGAAGTATTTCGACAATGGCAGGCTATCCTCGGTTGCTAACGCGTAGGGGACCCGCATCCCGGTCATGGTGTAGCCGTTGATGGCCCCATAGACGGAGATTAGAATCCCGATGGTAACGAGCTTGCCCCCGAATTGGCCGAAGAGCTTCATGGCCGCGTCTGCTGCGGCGTTTTGATTGCCAGCAATCATGTCGACCGGTAACGTGCGCAGGAAGACCAAGTTGATCAGTGTATAGACGACGGTGATCAGGGCCAGTCCCAACACGATTGCTCGAGGCAAGTCGCGTTCTGGATGCTTCATTTCACCGGCGATATTCCCGATATTGATCCAGCCATCGTAGGCAAACATGGTGGCAAGGAGGCTGGAGGCGAAGGCCCCACCGAAGCCAATGTGATCACCAGTCGTGATGGGCCAGAATTGAATAGCGGTGTGTGCCGGGGCAAAGAGCCCGAAGACCACAATCACTACGATTGGAATTAGTTTGAAGATCAGGGCAATCGACTGAACGCGCCCCCCAACCCGAGCGCCGAGAAAGTTAAGCCCGGTGATACTCAGACCGCAGATAATCGCGATGGGAAGCTTCCAGGCACTGTCCAGGTGAAAGAGATTGACGAATTGAACACCGAAGATGATGGACAACGCAGCGATGTTTGCTGGATAGTAGACCAACATCTGGGCCCAGCCCATCAGAAAGCCCACGGGCTTGCCGTAGGTGTACTCCAGATAGCGCATAGCGCCACCCGTTCGGGGAATGGCGGCGGCCAGCTCTGCACTGGTCAGACCGGCACAGATGGTCAGCAGCCCCCCCAGAATCCAGGCGACCAGGGTCATGTTAGCGGAATGGTTGGCGGCCACCACGCTAGCAGTCTTGAAGAAGACCCCTCCACCGATGACGGTTCCCATGACGGTGGCGAGGGCGGTAAACGTGCCGATTTCGCGGCGTAACTCCTTTGCCAAAATAAAGACTCCTTTTCCTCTCAAATGCTTAGATTCAACCATTATAGCACGGAACTTTAGGAATCGTATGGGATTGCGAGAGTTTTTTCGGAAGAAATAGGGCGGTTCTTAGCAAGTGCTTTATTTTTGGCTTGTGCACCGAGCACCTTGTCGATTAACAGCGGGTCTATAACTCAGTTTGGTATCTGAGGGGAGGTAGCTGACTAATAGTGACTTAGGCTTTTTGCCAGTATGCCACAATGGCAATCCATAAGCAATATAAGTCAGGGTATGAATTTTATTATAAGTGATTATAAGTCGATACTTGAGGGGAGAATGGCCATTTATATTTAAATAATTATTTAAAGCCAGCTGTTTCCGGTGTGTCAGACAAATAAAAATGGTTGGCAATCCAATAGTTTGAATTGCCAACCATTTGCGGAAATAGATGTTAAAGAATAACGTTAATTTTTGACATCTACGTGGATCAGTGGAAAGCCATGTTTAATAGCAGGACAATCAGAATACCCACGACGGAAATCACGGTTTCCAACACGGTCCAAATACTCAGGGTCTGCTTCACCGTCAAATCGAAGTATTCTCTGAACATCCAGAACCCAGCATCGTTCACGTGAGAGGCGGCCAATGACCCGGCCCCAATGGCGAGTACCATCAGTGCAGGATCAACACCGGCTTGGGCCATCAGTGGGGCAACGATTCCGGCGGCAGTCAGTGCGGCCACGGTTGCGGAACCCAAGGCCACCCGGAGAACGACGGCGACCAGCCACCCCAGAATCAGTGGGGACATGTTGGAGTCGATGAAGATCTTAGCAACTTCCTTACCGACACCACCGTCGATCAGGACTTGCTTGAAGGCCCCACCACCCCCGATAACCAGGAGCAACATGGCAATGGACTTCACGGCGTTTTCGATGGATTCCATGATTTCTGAGGTTTTGCGGTTTCGACCCCAACCCATGGTAAACATGGCCACCATCAGTGAAATCAGCATGGCAATTGCGGGGTCCCCAATCAGCGCGACAATTTGGTCGAGCAGGGAGGCATTCTTGGTTGGCGTTGCCCCACCGTCGACCGTCATCTTGTAGATGGTCGTGATGGCCATCAGGATAACGGGGAACAGAGACGTCAGAACAGAGAGACCAAAGCTAGGTGATTCGGACGGTTTGAACGTCTTGATTTCACCCAGTGACGACAGGTTTCCCTTGCGCTCGAAGGCAGCGGGAGCGTAACGCTGGGCCAGCTTGGTAAACATAGGCCCGGCAACAATGGCACACGGAATAGCGACGACTAACCCGAACAGCAGGACCTTCCCATCGTTGGCGTTTAAAATTGCTGCGATGGCAACAGGTGCCGGGTGAGGGGGTAGAAATCCGTGGGTCACGGACAGTGCGGCCGCCATGGAGATCCCTAAGTAAAGGATGGGCACATCGGCTTCAATAGCGATGGCAAAGACGATTGGGATCAGCAGAACCATCCCAACTTCGAAGAAGAGCGCGATACCCAGAATAAATGAAGCGAGCATGATGGCCATTTGCAGGCGTTTCTTCCCGAATTTGTCGATCAACGTGGTAGCAATAACGTAGGCCCCACCAGCATCGGCGACTAACCGACCCAGCATGGCACCAAATCCGAAGACTAAGGAGAGTTCACCCAGTTGGCTCCCAATCCCAGCCTCCACGGTCGTGGCAATCTTGGTTAAATCCATCCCCAGCAGAATCGCTGTGAGGACGGAGGTCAAAATCAGGGAGACGAAAGTATTGATCTTAAACTTGATGATTAAAACCAATAAAAAAATGACCCCGATGACTAAAGCTATAAGTTCCATAAGGTAAGCCCTTTCATTTTTAGAATTTTGAAAAGCCGATGCATCAGCACCGGCTCTTCACTGTAAGCAAACATCATTGTAACCGATTTGTTTTGAAATCGCCACAATAACGTTTCATAAATTTAATTGTATGTTAGCTTACTTTCTGAAAATTTCAGGGACTTACTTATTTCTCTTTGGAAATATCAACATGTGTCCGTTGGTATTCGGCAATGTTCTTGTATTCAGATTGCAATTGCCGACTCAGACGGATGTAGATTGGGACCAAAGCCCGGTAGGCACTGTAGGTGTCTGGGTTTGGATGGTGAACGTTAGCCACCCCAATGAAGTTCTTCACAACGGAGAGGTCATCGATCATACCCAAGGCGTACATCCCTAAGGTTGCGGCACCCAGAGCGGTTCCTTCAGGACTCTCAGGAATCGTCACATCTTGTTCGAAGATGTCTGCCAGCATTTGGCGCCAGAGAGCAGAACGGGCGAAACCACCAGTTGCTTGGATGCTAGAAGGCTTGCCGACAACTTCTTCCAGGGCCAACATGACCGTGTAGAGGTTGTAGACGATCCCTTCGAGGGCAGCCCGCACCATGTGAGCTCGTGAGTGTGTCCGCGTCAGACCGAAGAAGGAGCCACGCGCGTTTGCGTCCCAGATTGGCGCCCGTTCGCCACCCAGGAAGGGATGGAAGATCAGACCATCGGAACCGGCTGGAATCTTTTCGGCAATCTCAGTTAAGAGATCGTAGGAATCCACGTGCATCTGTTCTGCGGTCAACTTTTCTGGTGCGAAGAGTTGGTCACGAACCCAACGGAAGACGATCCCACCGTTGTTGACGGGTCCACCAACGACCCAGTGATCCTTGGACAGGTAGTAACAGAAGACCCGGCCCTTAGGATCAATCTTTGGCTTGTCGGTGACGACCCGTACAGCACCGGATGTTCCGATGGTTACGGCAACGACGCCGGGATCGATGGCGTTAACTCCCAAGTTAGCCAGAGGACCATCTGAAGCCCCCATGACGAATGGTGTGTTGGCATCCATGCCGATAACGCCGGCATAGTCAGCCTTCATGCCAGTAATTTGATCAGTGGTATCAACCAGCTTTGGCAATTGGTCGCGGGTAACCCCGGCGACTTCCAAGGCTTGGTCGTCCCAGTCCATGTTGAAGATGTTGAAGAGCCCCGTAGCGTTGGCAATGGAGTAGTCTTCTTGTAACACGCCAAATAACTTGTAGATGACGTATTCCTTGATCCCCACGAACCAACGTGCTTGCTTGAAGAGGTCTGGCTGTTCGTTGCGTAACCAGATCAACTTGCTCAGTGGGGTCATTGGGTGAATTGGCGTCCCAGTCTTTTCGTAAAGTTGCTTACCAACGCCGTTCTCACGGAGTTCATCAGCGTATTTTACGGCCCGGTTATCTGCCCAGGTAATGGCCCGCGTCAGTGGTTTGTGATTCTCATCTAACAGAATCAAGCTGTGCATTGCTGCGGAGAAGGAGACACCGTGTAGGTCGCCGTTCTTCAAGTCTGCCTTCCGTAAGACGGTCGTTAAACCATCAATGATAGCGGAGAAGATTTCTTCTGGATCTTCTTCAGCCATGTCCGGTACATCCTGGTAGAGGGGATAAAGGTTGTTGGAGTAGCCCTGCATCTTACCCGTGGTGTCATACAGAACGGTCTTAACGCTGGTCGTGCCAATATCGACCCCAATCATGTAGTCCATTGTGCTCTTCCTTTCGTGGTGCGATTATTAAATGAAAAAAATCATCCTGCTTTGAACGATACCGCATCGTCCGTTAGAACGCAACGACAATGCTCGTGAAACACCAAGACACCTGTTAAACGGTAGCGTTCAGCGCGCAGATGTAAAATTTCCGCTTCGACTATTATATGAAAAGAAGTTTCACATTTCAAGTGAAATGTTGTAAAATGTTTACAAAAGGTAATCTTTTTAAAAATTATCGGAAGGGGGCGGCGACTATCGCACGCTCAACCATTGGAAAGATTCGGGGGACGTATGATCAGTTGTCTCGGACGGAAAAAAAGGTGGCCCAGTTGGCGTTGGATAACCCAGCCGTGGTCAGCGAAATGACGATTAAGGAATTAGCGAGTGCCACGGGGGTTTCGACCGCGACCATTTCCCGTTTCGTCAAGCGGATGGACTACTCGAACTATCGGGAATTTACGATGGCTTTGGCCCACACTGCAGCCGAGATGACGCCGCAACAGAATAGTTTTCCAGAATTAGCCGAGGGGGATTCACTCGCGACGATTGCGAACAAGACCTTTCGTTTTTCCATAAATTCTTTACGGGCAACAAACGAAGCATTGAACGAAGATGATTTGGCACGAGCCGTCATCAAGATCATCAATGCCAAGACGGTGGCCTTCTTTGGCTTGGGAGGATCTGCCGTAGCGGCCCTTGATGGCTATCACAAGTTCTTGCGGACACCGCTGAACGTGACCTACCATCCCGACTACGATATTCAACTGATGCAGGCGGCCCGAATGACGGCCCAAGACTGTGCGATTGTGATTTCTCACTCAGGTCGGAATCATGAGACCTTGGAAATCGTACGGGAACTGAAACGCAATGGGGTGGCGATCATCGTCATTACCAGTTACAGCGGTTCCGAGTTGGCCCAGGCCGCAGCAGTCACTTTCCTCTCCCTGACGGATGAGGTTAAGTACCGTTCAGAGGGGATGTACTCGCTGATTTCGCAAATGACGATCCTCGACAGTCTTTTTATGATGACCGTCTTGCGCAGTTCTTCACGTACCAAGCCTGTCTTAACCCGGGTCAGAGACGTTATCGAACAGACCCGTTACGATTCCTAACAGTCATGGTATAATGGACGGCATACCTCCAGCGGGGGGTAGACTACCTGACGAAGGAGAATGGTGATCGACGGTGAAACGACGCGACTATCAACCCATATATGACAACACGTTTCGGCGCCGCCACCGGTATCGCCGCTGGTTTATCGTGTTGGCCTTAGTGCTACTCATCATTGGAGGTGGCTGGGGCTGGTTCCGATGGGACGCTCACCAGCGCGCTCAGGTGGCCAGCTATCCCGTTCGCGGGGTCACGGTCAATCAGGACAGTGGTTACCTAGACTTTCAGCAGTTGGCAAAGAGTGAAACGTTTGTCTACCTCCAAGCAACGTCGGGGGCAACGTATACCGACGATGACTTTAGCGATAATTATTCGCGGTCTCAAGGCGCAGACATTCAAGTCGGGGTGGCGCATACCTTTAGTTTCACCACTTCGGCACAACGACAATTCAACCACTTTAAAAGTACAGTCAAAAAAAATTCAGGAACCTTACCTATTATGGTAGCGGTTAGTTACTACGGTAAATATAATAGTAGTAATACGGAAATGGCAACGCAGGGGCAGAAGCTCAAAGCACTGGTACGGTTGCTCAGTAACCAGTACCATCAGGGCGTAGTCATCTTTGCCAGCAAGTCCGTGTTGACGCAATTCGTGAAGCCGGTGCTGCCAAGCCAAGATTATTGGACCGCCGGTGGTAAGCTGTCGGGGCATTCGCAACAGGTCAAGTTGATCGAATACGATGCCAACGGGAAGGTTACCCAGAATGGGCAGGATCTGCCGGTGGCTAAGTCGGTGTTCAATGGTACCCGCCGCGATTGGCACGCCTTCACCAAGTAACACTGGCATTGTTCGCCTCCGGCCGTCAGAAATTCCACCTGCTGTGGGGACCGGCGAAAGCCTGATGAAGCGGTCTTTCGCCTCGACTTTGAGCCGTGAAAGTGCCACGTCTCAAAGCTCGTCCCGCAGTGTAGTCTAGCAAAGAACGCCAGACAACACCGCTGTCACGGCTGGTTCCATTTCTGACCGTCTGCGGCTAATATCAGCATCACTTGTGAATGGTTGTGGGAACTAAATTTAAGATATGTATTGAGACAGTAGTCAGCTTGGCTACTGTTTTTTGTTTGCGTCAAAGGATAAAAACTATCTAGTCGAAGAAAGGCGGGGTGGTGCCAGCTGCAGGCGACAATTTTTATCCGTTTCTGCATAACTTAAACAAAAGCCGCAGCCCCCAAATTCGGGGATTGCGGCTTTGTTAAGTATTAAAACATCCGGCATGCGCATCAGCCTATGAAGACTGGTCCGTCGATGCCAGTGGTTTCATTGCGTAAGTACAATCGTCGGCTTCATCGAAAAAGGAAATTGGTTGGTGTTCGTTGGCGTGAATGGTTAAGTGATAGCCAAACTTATCTTGGAAGGTAAGTTGTTGATCGTTGAGGTTCTTTACGGACACCTGTAGCTGATGGTTATCGATCTGCACGTCAAGATTAGGACTAATTTCTAACCGGTGACGCCGCTGGTTGTGGGGGTCAACGAACTGCCACGTACCGACATAAAACAACGGCGACTCACTGGGCTGGGGCTTTTTCTTTCTACGTAATGAGAATCCACCTGTTAAACCAGCCACGAGTGAAACGCCAAATAATGCGAGTTCTCGACCTTTCACCGGTAATCCCTCCCTTGATAATATTAGTTACTCTCAATATAACATTTATGGACAGAAAACAGGGACTTTTTCTCCTAGATTTCAAAGAAAATTAATTCTATTGCTATGCCTAACGCGATGCGACTGTTAGAATAAAGTTAACGATAGAAAATCGATGGAGGGATTGCAATGATTCGCATTGGAACTGTAGGGACGAACTGGATTACGCAACAATTGGTCGAGGCGGTAGCCTTATCGAAACGGTACACGCTGGCTGGGGTCTACTCCCGGCACCAAGAAACGGCGGACGCCTTCGCTCAGAAGAACCAGGCCGAAAAGAGCTATACCGATTACGAAACCATGTTAGACCAAGCCAACTTGGACGTGGTTTACATTGCGTCACCAAACAGCTTGCACTTTAAGCAAGCCATGGCTGCGATTGACCGGGATATTTCTATCATCGTTGAGAAGCCAGCCTTCAGTAACCGACGCGAAATGGCCGCCATTATGGCCGAACTCAAGCAACATCCAGCTGTGAAGTACTTTGAAGCGGCGCGACACGTTCATACGCCAAACTTCAAGGCTATCAGTAACGCACTCATGGCACTGCCAACCGTTCAAGGGGCAGCTTTGACTTACATGAAGTACTCCTCTCGTTATGACAATGTCTTGGATGGCGAACAGCCAAATGTCTTCACCAAGGAATTCTCCGGTGGGGCACTTCAAGACTTGGGGGTCTACCCAATTTACTTGGCGATCGCCTTGTTTGGTCAACCCGAACACGTGGCTTTCTTCCCAACGATCATTGCAACCGGCGCCGATGGCAAAGGCTTGGCAATGTTGCGTTATGGTGACTTCGATGTGACCGTTAACTTTGGGAAGACCAGCAATTCCTACGCCTTATCCGAAATTTACGGCTTGAAGGAAACCATCACTATCGACAGTGCTGGGGAATTGACCCACGTTGAAGAACGCGATGTCAGTGGGAAGGCCACCGACTTGAGTTCTGCTGAATTGGCCAACCCAATGTTACCGGAAGCTGAGGACTTTGCCCGGATTCTGGAAGCGCCAGATGACAAGCAAAACGTGGCTGATTACCAACGCTGGTTACAGTGGAGTTTGACGGTCAACCAGGTATTATTCGATCTGCGGGTCTCCGCTAACTTGAAGTTCCCAGCCGATCAACACTAAGAAAGAGGAAAATAAATGTTAAAACAATTCGAGGCTCATTTTAAAGACTTGGGCTACACTGAACCGACCGCAATTCAGACGGCAGTTTATGAGCCGCTAGCGGGAGACCAGAACGTCTTGGGCCTCGCGCCAACCGGTTCGGGGAAGACCGTGGCGTTTACGCTGCCGGCCTTGGCTAACCTGTTACCCGGCGATGGGACCCAACTGATCGTGTTGGAGCCCTCTCAGGAACTGGCTATTCAGACCAGTCGCGTCATGCGTGACTGGGCTAAGCTGTTGGATTTGAAGGTGGTGGCCCTGACCGGGGGCGCCAACGTGAAACGTCAGACGGAACGCTTGAAGAAGCGGCCAGAAGTCATTGTTGGAACGCCGGGGCGGGTCTTGAACCTGGTCAGCGACCGGAAACTAAAGCTACACCTGGTTTCCTTACTGATCGTCGATGAAGCCGATGACCTGTTGACGGGGGATACCCTGGACACAGTACGGTCAATCGCACAGGACATGCCAGCCGATGTACAACTGGGCTTCTTCTCCGCAACGGATACGCCAATTCTTCACGAACTCGAGCAATGGTTTGGACAGTCTGTGACCCGGATTGACGTCCGTCAGGAAGATAACACCCAGGGAGTCGTCCGGCATGGCCTCTTACAAGTCGGCATGGGCAAGCGTGACCAGATGCTGAAACGGATGCTGGCGATACCAAACTTCCGGGCATTGGTCTTCTTCAAACAAGCCAACACCTTACGGCAGACGGCGACACGGTTTTATCATGAACACATGTCTGCGGCGAGTCTGACCAGTGACCTTCGTCAAGTACAACGGGAAAAGGCCTTACAGGACTTCCGATTGGGTCGGACACGCTTATTGCTGACGACGGATGTGGCGGCGCGGGGCCTCGATATTCCTAAGCTACCGGCCGTGATCAACTACGATCTGCCAACTTCCGTGAACGAATACGTTCACCGGGTTGGCCGGACCGGCCGGATGGGCGAACCGGGACAGGTCATCAGTCTCGGGGATGACCATGATTTACGGGACCTCAAGAAACTCTTGAAGGAGACCGACTACGACTTGGTACCGCTGTACTTCAGTGGGCGAACGTTGACGACTGAGAAGCCGGTCGCTGTGACACCCAAGGCGGCGTCAACTGCGACGTCAAGTGATGATGCTACTGCCAAGACGCCTAAGATTGCGGGTAAGTCAGCAGTCGCAGGTAACAAGCCAGCGGGTAAGGCCAGTGCGCCGCATGCCAAGCAGGAACCCAATCCTTCTAAGAAAAAGAAGCATAAGAACCGTCACACTAAGAACAAGGGTATGCGTAAAAAGTGGCGTGACCGCGATGCACAACAGTAATTAACCTTTTGAAATCAAATAATCCGTGGTAAACTTAAAAGCGGATTATTGATATTGTCCCTATAGCACAACAGGATAGGGCACTCGCCTCCTAAGCGAATGATCCCGGTTCGAGTCCGGGTGGGGACATTGCAAAAGAGTGCGATTTCAGGCGGTTAGTTGGTGAGCATAACGTCAATAAGACGGGAATCCTGGGCTTGGATTCTTGGCTTATTGGGGTTAGGCGGAGCCAACTGCCTGGAATCGCACGTTTCAGCAATAGAGAGTCGGAGCACGTCGCTAAGGTGAAAATCCCGGGCTTGGATTTTTGGCTTAGCGGGGTTAAGCGGAGCTGACTGCCTTCTGACGCACGTTTCGGCAAGAGAGAGTTAATAACGTTAGCCATAAAACACAAACAGAGCTAGGACAACGTTAGCAAACGTTATCCTAGCTCTTTTGGTGATTTCTAATATTCAGTTGACTTGGTTACTTCGAAGCATCGACCACCCATTTGCCAGTATCAGCAAGGCGATACCAGTTGTAAAGCGGCAGGTTCTGACCACTATAATCATACAGCCAATATTGACTACGGTAGACGTGGGTCTTGGCCTTCAACATGACCTTGCTAGGTTGATTGGGCTTGACCGTTGAAATCAGTTTGTGACCGCTACGCCAAGTGTTGTAGCGGTAAAGACGAGTGTCGTTGGTATTCATATAATAATACTTATGCTGATAGATAACCTCGTAGACTTGCTTGCTTGAGGTTTTCCGAGCATAGAATTTCTTACTGTTGCTGATAATCTGGCCAGTATCGGTGTCTTGAGTCTGGGCGTGCTGCTTAGTCTTGTAGAGTTCCATATACTCATAGTTGCCGTACATATACGCCTGGGCATACGTTTTGTGAGAGAATGAATTGGATGGTGTGACAGAATAATGCCAGGTTTTGGCGTCCGCACTGGTGGGCGTTAGGAGGAGTAAGGCCAATGAAGAGATAGTGAAGAGAAATAGCTTCTTTAGATGCAAAATAATGACCCCCTTTTAGGTTAATCATATCAAACTTGTTGCCATATATCATTATTATTTTATAATTATGTCCTTTAACAGTGCTGAACGAGCACTTAGGTATCAGCCAGAAAGCCAATAACGTAACGGACATATGAGGGCACGGTGGGTCCGCCTTTAGTTAATAAAAGCGCTTTACATTTAAAATTATTCGTGCCAGAATATAAGATAAGTTTTGTTGTCGCTAACGATAACGTAATATAAAATCTTATGAATTAGGTTGTTCCTATACATATAGAAGAAATAATTATTAAGAGAGCGGGTCATTTAACATGGGTGTTGGTTTTAAGTTATTACTACGAGCTATCTTTTGGTCAGCTCTGTCTTGGTACTTCTGGTTCTTTAGCGGTGCCCAAGCCTCTGGTGGGGTTGGTATTATTCAAAAAGTCTTTGCCGTGTTCTCTACGGTGGCTGCAGCATTCTACATTGTCATGTTCCTCATTGGCTGGATGAAGAGCTGGGGCATGTTTCAGGGGAAGGGTAACAAGAAAGATTAACGATGATTCCTGGGGAGGAAGCAGATGTTTCGTAAAGCCATGGGTGATGCCCGCAGTTGGTTAGCCTTGTCATTGATTTTCGGGGTCCTTAAGGATTTGATTGGCCTCTTTCAACATCGTAACTTGACGGTCGTCTGGTTATGGCAGTATCACGACTGGCGGGTCTGGGTTTTGTTTGTCGGGATTCTGGTTGCATACTGGGTTATTTGGACCCTGATCTTTTGGGGGCTACGCGCACTCAAACAAGCGATGGGCCGTAATGACCCACCAGTTACCAAAAATTAAAGCGGTATTGAACGGAAAATTTCTCGGAAATTTCGCGTTTGGTACCGTTTTCCTTTATAATAAGGGTATTCAAACAAGAGGAGGATTTTCGATGGAAAATTCAGAATCAATGAATCCTAAGAAATTTAGTCGAATTTTAGTTGGGGTAGACGATTCGCCTGATGCACAGCTAGCTTTCCGCTATGCGATGAATCGGGCCAAGTTTGACGATTGTGAGTTGGTCATTTGTTCCGTGTTAGAATCAGACAACATGAACATCTATCAAGCCTTGAGCAAGAATTATGTGCACGGGCAACGGGCAGACTTACAGAAACACTTACAACAATATCAAAAATTAGCCGAACGTTTCGGCATTAATAAGGTCACCATTATTATCGGGGAAGGGGATCCCGGTGAAACCATCGTGAAGACAATTATTCCGGAAGTGCAACCAGATTTATTGGTCATTGGGTCATTGTCTCAGACCGGCGTTCGGAAGTATTTCGGGAGCCAGGCAGCCTACATGGCAAAATATTCTCCAGTTTCCGTAATGATTGTTCGATAGCGTCAGATAAGGCTTTAACCAACTGCATGTGAAAATAATATACAAGTAAGCCCTTGCATTGGGAAACTTTTTTTCATACAATGTACCTTATGCAAAATGATTCACCCAACTCCGACTGGGTGGGAGAATCTGAATCGAGCATAGGAAAAGAGAGAAAAGCATGCAGTTCGTCGTTTTATTATTGGGTATTTTACTGTTACTCTTTTTAATTATTAAAGTAAAATTGAATACCTTCGTTTCACTGATTGTCACTTCAATCTTAGTGGCATTAGGGTTGGGCATGAACCCAGCTAATATCGCAAACTCCATCAAGGACGGAATCGGTAGCTCCATGGGCGAACTGATTATCGTGTTTGGTTTTGGGGCCATGATCGGCCGGTTGGTTGCCGATGCCGGGGGTTCTTACCGGATCGCCCGGACTTTGATTAACATGTTTGGGAAGAAACGCTTGCAAGTGGCCATCGTGGTCGCTTCCTTCCTGATCGGGATTTCCTTACTTTTCGAAGTTGGGTTAGTTCTGGTGACACCAATCGTCTTCGCGGTTGCCTTGGAAGCCGAAGTGCCATTCCTCTATCTGGGGATTTCCATGGCTGCGGCACTGTCCGCTACGCAAGGATTCTTGCCGCCACAACCATCACCTACAGCCGTTGCGACGGTCTTGGGCGCCAACATTGGTGAAATGTTGCTGATTGGGATTATCGTGGCGATTCCTTGTGTGATCGTTGCCGGTCCTATTTGGACGCGCGTGATTCGGCGGTTCAACCCGGACCTGTTCGTCATCAAGCGTTCTTTGCCTGCCTTCGGGGAAGTTAAGGAATTTGATATCGACGAAACGCCTGGATTCGGTTTGTCCGTTTTGACGTCACTGTTCCCAGTTATTTTCATGGCTGCTGCAACGATTTACCAACTGTCAGTCGACGGTGGGGCAGCGCCAAAGAATCCACACGGCCTTGATGCCATTGTGGCCATGTTGGGGAACCCCGTCATTGCTATGGTATTAGCTTTGCTGTTTGCCATTTGGTCCATGGGTTTCCACCGTCAACGAACGATGAAGGAAATCAGTGCGACCCTGGAAGACGCCATCAAGTCGATTGCCATGTTACTGATGGTTATTGCCGGGGGCTCTGCCTTTAAGGAAGTCCTGATTGATGGTGGGGTCGGGAAGGCCGTGCAACAATTAATGATGCACTCTAGCCTTTCCCCAATCCTGTTGGCTTGGTTGATCACGGTTATCTTACGGATCTCTTTGGGGTCTGCCACGGTTGCCGGGATGACTGCCGCTGGACTGGTCTTGCCTCTGATGACTACGATGAATGCCGATCCCGTAATGGTCGCTTTGGCTATTGGGGCCGGCTCATTGGCCGCTTCACATGTGAACGATGCCGGGTTCTGGATGTTCTCAGAATACTTTGATTTAAGTGTTAAGCAGACGTTCCAGGTTTGGACCACGCTGGAAACTGTTATTTCTGTCGTAGGTTTGGGCATGGTTATGCTGATGAATGCAATTATTAACTAGATTTTAATTAAGCCACATCACCGGTTGTTTTCGGTGATGTGGCTTTTGATTTGGTTAAATGACATAGTCCTTTCTTAGTGAGCCATTTTGAAACGGTAAGCGGTAGAGAGACAGTATGTAGATTGAAAGGTATAAGTGTTGGGTTATCGAATGGTAAGCAGTAATTGTGAAAAAACGGGTATCCAGGTAAAAAATACGATATGTCCATGCTTGATGGCGTACAGAAAAAAGGAGTCTAGGATAAAATCCCAGGCTCCTTTGCTATACAAGCTTACATGGCCGAAACGTGAGCCAACTAACCGCCTTTTGTCTCTTAGGTAGTTTACTTTTCTTCACGAATAATGTACTTTGGTCGATGCTTGGTTTCTAGGTAAATCTTACTGATGTACTGTCCCAGAATACCAAGACAGAATAGTTGAATCCCACCGATTGCCAAGAAGATGGCAACCATGGAAGGCCAGCCGGCAACGGAACCGCCAACGGTCAAGGCCCGAATGATCACGAAGATCAAGGCAACGATCGAGGCGAGAAACGATAGGCTACCGACCCACGTTGCTAACCGTAATGGCGCATTGGAGAAATCAATGATTCCCTCAATGGAATAGGCAAATAGTTGCCGCAGACTCCAGTGCGTCGTGCCGGCCGCGCGGGGCTGACTTTCGTATGTCAGGTAGGTCGTTTTGAAGCCGACCCAACTGAAGATTCCCTTTGAAAAGCGATTGAATTCAGGCAGCGAAAGAACGGTGTCCACAAACTGCCGAGTCATTAACCGGTAGTCACGGGCGTTAGGTTCGATGCGGACATCTGAAATCCAATTGATGACGCTGTAGAAACTCCGGGAGAGAAAGGCCCGAATGCGGCTCTGACCGCGACGTTCCTGTTGGATGGTTCCAACACAGTCGTAGTCTCTGTTTTCAATCAGATCAACCATTTCTGGCAGGAGCTCTGGTGGATCTTGAAGGTCGACGTCCATCACGGCCACCATATCCCCGGTAGTGGCTTGTAACCCTGCGGCGAGCGCCGATTCCTTCCCAAAATTCCGGGAGAACGACCGAAAGTGGACGATCTCCGGATGATCTTGGTGTAATTGCTTCATTTCTTCTAAGGTGTGGTCGCTGGAACCATCATCCACAAATATATACTCCGGTGTTACCGTTGGAGTAGGGGTATTCATAGAATCGATCACCTTGCTAACGGTTCGGTAAAATAATGGAATAGACTCCTCCTCGTTATAGCAAGGAACGACCAGACTAAGCTTTTTCATCGCAGACATTCCTTTCACACAACGATACCATCTTACCTCAAATATTGGGGGCTTACCATTAAATTTTTCTTACAGGCAAAAGTCAATTTTGTCAGGGGGGATGACGGGCAGGGGTCGAGGAAGACGTGTGAACTGCGGCACACTGGTCTCACGTCACTTTTTAAGTGTGATTTAAAACGTATGGATGTCGAATTAGTCGGTTACAATGACTATTGTTTCACTAGATACGAAAAGGATTGTGATTGCCATCATCTTCGGGTAAAGTCTTCTGTAACCCTTCAAATACGTCGACGTAGGTTCACCGTTGCTTCTAAGTCTAGCCGATTGCCCATGGGGAAGCTAGTTGCAAGACTGGGATTGTTAGGGCAATGAGGTTAGGGAGACTGATGGTATGAGGACCAGACACACAGTCCGCTAAATAGTAAGTGTAGCGATAGGTTATCCGGAGGGATTCTGATAATTCACGGTGAAAAGCGGGTAATCCGTAACATGGCGGGCGGCGTTCTGCTATAATTGACCCTAATCAATCAACGTTAATTTGGAGGGAACATAGTGACAAAACCAATCAAAGTAATGACGGTGTTCGGTACCCGTCCAGAAGCCATCAAGATGGCTCCAATTATTCTAGCCATGCAACAACGACCAACTGAATTTACACCGATTACGGTGGTTACGGCGCAACACCGTGAGATGCTCGATCAAGTGTTGGACATCTTTAAAATTAAACCAGATTATGACTTGAACATCATGAAGGCGAAGCAAACGCTCAGTGACATTACCACGCGGGTGTTGACCAAGCTCGACAGCATCATCATGGAAGCAGCCCCCGATATCGTGTTGGTCCATGGGGACACGACTACGACATTTGCGGCCAGTATCAGTGCTTTTTACCACCAGACGATGTTGGGGCACGTGGAAGCCGGATTACGGACTTGGAATAAGTATTCACCATATCCAGAGGAAATGAACCGGCAATTGACCGATATCTTGAGCGATCTGTACTTTGCGCCGACCGAGTTATCTAAGGAAAACTTGTTGAAGCAAGCCCATCCACTAGACCATATTTATGTAACAGGAAATACGGCGATCGATGCCTTGAAGCAGACGGTGGATGCTAACTACCATCACGCGGTTCTAGATGAAGTGCAGCCTGGTCACCGACTAATCTTGATGACGATGCACCGTCGCGAGAATCAGGGGGCACCGATGCACGCCGTCTTTAAGGCTGTACGGGCAGAAGTTGAAGCGCATCCCGATGTGGAAGTCATCTACCCGGTTCATTTGAGTCCGGCCGTTCAAACGGTGGCCCACGAAGAGTTAGGTGGTATGGATCGGATTCATCTGATTGACCCGTTAGACGTGGTCGATTTCCACAATTTATCGGCGAAGAGTTACTTCATCATGACCGATTCCGGTGGTGTCCAAGAAGAAGCGCCATCGTTGAACAAGCCGGTTCTGGTCTTGCGGGACACCACGGAACGGCCGGAAGGGGTCACCAACGGGACACTTAAGTTGGTGGGAACTGACCCTAAGCGTGTCACGGCAGCAATGGAAAGTTTATTAAGTGACCAAGCCACTTATGATAAGATGGCGCAGGCCGAGAACCCTTATGGGGATGGTCACGCGTCAGAATATATTCTGGCGGCGATTCAGGAAAAATTCAATGGAGGAAATGCTAATGGGTGAAACGGCGTATGATAGAGCCGAAATAAAGACGACTGAACAGTTGTATGAAATTATGCGGGAGATTCATCAGAGTGCTGCAAAACATCACGAACGTTTCGATTATAAGATTCTGCGTAACGTGCACTTTGCCAACAAGGTTAAGAATCCCGTGACTCAGGAAATGAACGAGGGAGACTCGTGGCGGGTCATGCAGATTGATAATCTGTTAGTGACTTCTTTTGGCGTAATTAACGTGGAAAGTAAGTACTGGCGCGGGATGATCTTTCATGATTTGTCCGAAGAAATCTTTTCATCCAGTCTGGATGACTTTTCTGGCGTGAACCTGAGCGGTCGGGAGAAGGAAGTGCCCAAAGCTCTGGCGAGTCATTTAGATCGGTTCTTTCTGCCTAATCTGTCAGAAGAAAACGAATCTTTGACGCAAGGCTATACGATGAGTCTGGAACAGGAGGGGCGTGGGCAGCGTTCCATTACGTTGCACACGGGGATCAGTAATCCAGCCACTCAGGCGGAATTATCCTCTAAATTACTGGTGCGTTACATCAATAGTGAAATCACGATGCACCGACAATTGGAAAATAAGAACGATCGAATCATCGACTTTGTGAAGCCATTGGTTTACTATAATTACTACGACCGTTACAATCACAGTAACTCGTTAGTGGTTGGGAACAAGACAAAACTGAACGCCCACGACGCCTACAACTGTACGGCGGTGGCCAACTATGATGATTTGGCGACCTTTATTGAATCCTTCCGTCAGGCCAAACGGGTACGTTTCAGTCGTAAGACCTTGGAAAAGATGATTGGTACCCTGAAGTTTGCCGAGGATTACGGGTCGTTCTAAATCTAGTGAAAGGGGCCATGACTCGTGTGGCAAAAATGGCGCCCGCATTTAGCGGGAATCAACCGGATCATCCAAACCATCAGCAAACACTATCAAATGGCGAACGTTTCCGACTCGGCGGCGGTATTAGCGTACTATACCCTTTTGTCATTGTTTCCAGCATTATTGGTATTAGCAAGTCTATTGCCCTTTTTTCATATTGAAACCAGTACCGTGATGAACAGTATCGAACCGTTCATTCCGGAAAATGTGTACGACTTGTTGGCACCGATCATTCATTCGTTCTTGAATAATCGAAGTGGTAGTGTGTTATCCATTGGGGTAATCGTTGCTATCTGGTCCTCGTCGCGAGCCGTTGCTGCATTTCAGCGGACGGTCAACGGGGCGTATGGCGTTGTGCGTAAGCAAAATGCCATCGTCAATCGCGTGATGGCCTTCTTCTGGATGGTGGCATTGATTGCCTTTCTGTTCTTAATGATGTTGTTCTTTAGTGTGGGACAAATCGTGTTGGAACGGCTCACGCCACTCTTGCATTTACCGACGCAGATTCTAGCGTACGTCAATGCGGCGAAGTGGCCGGTCACGTTTGTGATGACGTTTTTTATTTTGATGATTCTGTTTTACTTTGTCCCCAGCGTGAAATTAAAGCTACGCTATATTTGGCCCGGAGCGCTAACAGCGACATTAGGCTGGTTACTGCTTTCGCAGGCATTTAGTTGGTATTTGAAATTCTTCGTCCATAATATCGATAGTTATAAAACGATTGGGACGTTTATTGTCTTGATGTTCTGGTTGGACTTTACGGCCCTGATCCTGATGTTTGGTGCGGTGCTTAACGCCGCTATTCAGGACTTGGTTGAGGGAACCATCGAGGAGCAGGCAGTCTTTACCTACATTCTGCGGAATCGGCTGAAGCGTAACAACAAAGGTGATTAAATGTGTTTGCCAAGTGAATTGATTAGGCTGGCAAATGCGATGCAGAAAGCTATTAATTAAAAGCAATCAAAAAGCTACGACTCGTCAACTCCGAAAAGTTTGATGAGTCGTAGCTTTTAGACTCGGCAGCATCGTGGTGATGTCACTGAATATCGTTGCTAGCGGTTAAGTTTGTTGGGTATGGGCGACCAGTTGGGTGGCAAAAGTATCGAGTTCTTCGATAGCTGCTTGATCGGGTTCTAGATTGATTTTGATGCTAGGAGCGCCCTGAGTAGCGCCAGTTTTGTTGAAGGCCGCTTCGAAGTGGTCGACGGTCGTATTGTAATACTCCCCGTAGAAGGTATCCCCAGAGCCAGCGACGCCAAATGTTTTACCGCTCAGGTCTAACGTCTGCAGGTCCTCATAGAAATCGAGACCTTCGTCCGGCAGGGAACCCTCGTCGTAGGTGTAGGCGCAGACCACGCAGAGGTCGGCTTGATTGAATTCGGCGGCGTCCGTCTGAGAGATTTCGGTTTCGGTGACTTGGCAACCCAGATCCTCTAATTTTTCGGTAACGATGTCGGCAACGTCCTCATTATTGCCGGTAATCGTGGCAAAGACCACGTGTGCTTTTAGCAAAATCGGTCACTCCTTTGGATGTATTGATTGCCGTTAATTATAGCAGGCTATTGTGATGGTGACTAGGGATGGTGACGTGTGGGGATGATGGTGCCGCCGAAAAGATGATTGACTAACTAAACCGCGGTTGGGGTCGTCACCTTGATGCGAGAACTGGTAAAATGATGACAGAAGACGAGAAAAGGATGTGACCTGAATGGCCGAAATTACCATGATTGAAGCGCAGAAACGCAGTGGCCGTTTTAACATTTACGTTGATGGGCACTACGCGTTTCCCGTGAGTGAGAGTGTACTGGTCGACTTTCGTCTGTACAAGGGGATGGAAATCGACAAGGAGTTGGAGGAACAACTGACCGCTGCCGATGATGTGGCCAAGGCTTATAATCGCGCGCTGGATTACTTGTCCCATCAGTTGCGAACCGAAAGGGAAGTTGCTGACAAGTTGGTGACGTTAGAAATCCCCGAGGAAACCATCGAACAGACGCTAAAGAAGTTGCGTGAGTTTACGCTGGTGGACGATGCCCACTACGCGGCAAGCTACGTGCGCACGGTGATGCACACGGGCGACAAGGGGCCACGGGTGATTCGTCAACACTTGCGACAAAAGGGTGTTGGTGAAAAGGTGATTGACGATGCACTAACGCTTTATACGCCGGAAGAGCAATTGGCCGTGGGGACGGCTGTGGCGGAAAAGTTAGCGAAGCGTTATCAACACAATTCGTCGCGTAATCAGGAACAGAAGATGCGTCAGGGATTAATGGCCCGGGGTTTTGGTGGCGATGAAATCAAGGCGATGCTCGATGCCGTTGACCTGACACCGGATGTGGATGAGCAACAAGCACTACTGGCTAAGCAGGGTGAAAAATTTCTGCACCGTTACCGGGCACTCAGTCCCTCAGAACGGCAGTATAAAACGAAACAAATGTTATATCGTAAGGGCTTCAAGCTGGATGACATTAGTCAATGGCTGGCTGATTTAGGGGAATCGGCTGAATAGGTCCGTTCGGGATTAAAGGGTAAGGGGGAGTTACCATGAATTCTAAAGTGATGGGAACGATGCTGGCATTTGCCACGGTCTTGGGCCTCAGTGGGGGACTGGCTTGTTGGTTCAACAATCAGGCCAAGACACAGGCAGAAACGAAGACGAGTAGCAGTTCGATTGTCCGACAAGTCAAGCCGAAGAAGAAAAAGCCAGTGGTTAAGAAGGCAGTGGTCAAGGCGAAGCCAACGGCGGCCACACGGGAAATCGACGCAGTGCTTCGAGCCAATCGATTTGTGGGAACTGCGCTAGTCGTTCATAACAAGCAGGTCATCTACCAAAAGGGCTGGGGGTACGCGGATGCGGCGGCCCACAAGAAGAACGGGGCCCACAGTGTGTATCAATTAGCTTCCGTGCAGAAATCGTTTACGGGAGGGCTGATCATGAAGCTCGCCAGTGAGGGTAAGCTGTCACTGACCGATCCTTTGTCGAAATACTATCCGACGATTGCTGGATCCGATGCAATCACTCTTCGGGATATGCTGGACATGAAGAGTGGATTGACGTTGCCTGCTTTTCCAAACAAGCTTCACTCGGAAAAAGGTATGATTCGTTTTATTCTAACCAATGTGGTCAGTCGACCGGCTCAGATCGGCAAGTGGGATTACTCACCGGTTAACTTTATGTTGCTGTCCGGAATCATTCAGAAGACGAGTGGTGAGAGCTACCGGCGTTACTTTACGCAGAATATTACCGATGCTTGGCACTTGAAGCACACCGGCTTCGTCTTCAACATGGCGGACCAGGCGACGTATTCGCAGGGGTATCAGAATGCCAATAATGCCGATGTGACGGCCAACTACGGTTCCCAGTTTGGCGAATCCAAGGCCTCGATGTTCTACCAATTCGGTACGGGACAGGTCTACATGTCCGCCCGCGACCTCTACACGGCCCAGCGCAACATGTTGCAGGGCAAGCTCTATCCAGAAGGCGACGTGAATGTTTTGCTGGCACCGGGAACGGCTTCCATGTACGGGGGCGGGATGTACGTTTACCCAGGTTACGTCCGGACCCATGGCCTCGCCTACGGGTACGAAGCGACCTCTCTGCTGAGTAAGGATGGCGCGGATGGTGTGGTGCTCCTGAGCAATTACTATCGCGTCAACCAGCTTTCGCAGACACCAGCCATTCAGATCTGGAATTTACTGCAGGCCGGTGAGCTTGGCAAGTAGCACCGTCAGACGGGCTAAGCGCCTTTCTCCAGAATTGGAATTGAGATAAAATTCAAAAACAGGCACGATAGCACCGCGTATCACAAGTCGAGCGGGCCATCGTGCCTGTTTTAGGTCAAACGATGGCATGGGTTCACGTCATAGGGCGTCCCCGTTGAGAGGATTCTTTGAGATTGTATTAAATTTACGGGTCACCCAAGGATTTTGTTCAGGAATGTGGCGGTGCCTATTCATTAATACCGCCGAATCTGGTATAATATTGATTGAATTTTTATAGTTACCCGTTACTTAGAAAGTAGGGTTAATACATGACGCGCGAAGCTAGAGGACCTAAGGAAGGCGACTTCATTACGATCAAAAGCTACAAGCACGACGGAAGTTTGCATCGAACTTGGCGCGACACGATGGTACTCAAAACAAGCGAAAATGCCCTCATTGGCGTTAATGACCATACATTGGTCACTGAAGACGATGGGCGGCGGTGGGTGACAAGAGAACCCGCTATCGTTTATTTCCACAAGCATTACTGGTTCAATATTGTTGCGATGATTCGGGATAACGGGGTGTCGTATTACTGTAATCTGGCTTCCCCGTATGTTTTGGATAAAGAAGCGCTCAAATATATTGATTATGATCTCGACGTAAAGGTCTTTCCGGATGGTGAGAAACGCTTGCTCGACGTTGATGAATATCAAGATTTCAGTCAACGGTGGCAGTATGGCGAGGAAACCGATCAGATTTTGAAGGCAAACGTCTTGACCCTCGTCGATTGGATTAATCATCACAAGGGCCCCTTTTCTAAAGCCTATGTCGATCTTTGGTATCAACGGTATCAGGAACTGTTACGACGCTCAAATTAATCGCGGCGTAGACCTGTAAGAGTTGTCTTCCGTATCACCAGGAGCAAGTCATTCGTGGCTGGCTCCTTTTTTCAAAAAGCCATCGTTGTTACTGGACACAGTTAAAGGGCATCAGGATTGACTGTGTTCGGGAACACGGTTAAAAATAAACTAGGAACGAGAGGGGCACTGCCCATGAAGTGGTTCGCCAATTCACGACTGATGTTTTGGTCTGTGGAACTGTTGATCGTTGCCGCCTTGATTTGGGTCTGTACGCAGATCAGCTTCTTATTCTCTCCAATTGGTATCTTTCTCTCCACAATATTTGCACCATTGCTGATTTCAGGAATTCTGTTTTACCTGCTGAATCCGGTGGTGAAGCTTCTAGAAAAGGTGCGCTGGAAGAAATTTCACATCAACCGCACGGGCGCCGTTGCCTTGGTCTTCTTACTGCTGGTACTGGTACTTGTAGCCGGAGCAATGTGGGTGATTCCCCGTTTGGTCACGCAGGTCACGACACTGGTCGGCAATATTCCAGACTTTGCCAAGTCCAGCGAGGCGGTCCTCAACAAGCTGATCAACCATCCTATACTGAAGGAGATTGATTTTGCCAAGTACTTAACGCAGTTGCAGAGCGCATTGTCTAAATACGCGCAGGGCTTCATGAGTGGCTTGACCAGCGGTATCGGTAGTATTATCGGCACGGTCACCACGGTGACAGTGACGGCGGTCACGGTGCCTGTGATGTTGTTCTACATGCTGAAGGACGGCGACAAGTTCATGCCGGCCATTCGAAAGTGGTTGCCCGCTAAGCACGGTGAGCAGACGGCCGAGTTACTGGGTCGGATGAACAATACGATTGCCCGGTACGTGGGTGGTCAGATCGTCGAATGCCTCTTCGTGGGGAGCTTTACGGCAATCGGTTATTTCTTCGTGGGTGAAAAGTATGCGTTGTTACTGGGCTTCTTCGCCGGCATCTGTAACCTGATTCCTTACGTGGGTCCTTACATTGGGATCCTTCCAGCGTTGATCGTGGCCTTTGCGACGAGTACCAGTCTGATCATTTACGTGATTATCGTGGTCGTAGTGGTTCAACAGATTGATGGGAACCTGGTCTACCCCAACATCATTGGGAAGAGCTTGCAGATTCACCCATTGACGATCATTATTATCCTGCTGGCGGCCGGCAATATAGCGGGTCTGCTGGGGATGATTCTGGCGATTCCGCTGTACGCCGTGGTCAAGACGGTGGTGCAGTACCTCTACACCATCTGGCAATTGGAACACGCGGAGAAGAAGTCGCTGTAAAAGTGTCATTCGGAAAGGTAGCGTCATCCGATGGCCAGCGGGACCAGAATTTTCGTAAATTCGCCTAAATTGCGCAGAAATTATCAAGAAATGACTAACGTTTGCGGTTTGAAGTTGACGTGACCGCTGAATATGCTACTATTTAGATTGTTATTGGATTTTTTGAAAAATAGACCCCCGGGTAAAGCAACGGGGAAATTAACCAGATAAAGTAGGAGATTCTACATGAAAAAAGTAATTACTTACGGAACGTTTGACCTGATTCATAAAGGTCACATTCGTTTATTGAAGCGCGCCGCAGCCTTGGGTGACGATTTAACGGTTTGTGTTTCCTCCGATGAATTTAACGCGGAGAAGGGTAAGCGGGCGTACACCTCTTACGAAGACCGGAAGTACATCCTGGAAGCAATCAAGTACGTTGACCACGTGATTCCAGAAACGACTTGGGACCAAAAGATTCGCGACGTCCAGGAAAACGACATTGACGTTTTTGTTATGGGTGATGACTGGAAGGGTAAGTTTGACTTCTTGAAGGACTATTGTGAAGTCATTTACTTACCACGGACGGAAGGTATCTCCACGACTAAAATCAAGCACGATTTAGGTCTTTCTGATGAAAAAACTTGGACGGAAGACGAAAAGTAGTGTTGGCAGTGAAATCCTTAGTCGCAGACTAGGGATTTTTTCTTAGGAACACGTAGACGGAGGCAAACGAATGCAGCAAATGATATTTTTATTAACGTCCCTCAATGGGATGCACAAGCCGAACTTTTCCACGCAACTACTGAAGGCCTTGCAGAATGGGGCACAAGTCAGTGTTCTCGTCGCCATGGTTGATTTTGAATCAGTCTGGACGGTCCGGCAATACTTAAATCAACTTGCCAGAAAAGACGGTCGGGTCAAGAATGTTCGGCTGATGACGTTAGCTGAGATGTTTGCGGATGAACCGGGCTTAGCGTTGACCGCCGAAGAACGCCAGAAAATGCTCTTGGATAATTACGAACAACGCTTGTTTGCTGACAATCAGGAACAGGTCAAGCGTTACCTGAGTGACGGCCACATGGTCGCAGAATTACGGCAGATCGATGATGAGACGCCTATGGTTCTCCGACAATATCAGGCCGATCAATTGGTCCAGGTCGATACATACGGATTAGATGGCCAGGTCGTGGGCATTGAAAAGGTTCAAAATGAAGTCGCCCAGACCAGCTACCTGTTAAATCGCCACGGAGAGGCTGTCTTACGCTTTGTCCGGCATGAACGACCAATTGAACACGTTTATAATTTAAGTGCCACCTCGGCCATGCTAGCCACCGAATTTGAAGGGGCTAAGCAAGTGGCCACCTCAGAGACGCTCTCGAAGCGTCAACGGGAACGGGCGGAAGCTAAGACGGTCGACCAGACGCAGATCATTATGGCCACGGAAGCCTACTATGGCGTCTTGGCGTACTCGAACTATCGTCGCTTCAATGACGTCTTTGCCTTCTATCAGGCGGTTCTCAGTCGATTGTTGACGGCTGATACCCGGTTGTACGTTGATTTAGCGGTCAACGCGCACTTCTCACCGCAAATGCCGAACCAACTGATTTTTAACTACTAAGGAGTTTTTCCATCGTGCGTGCGATTTTATCAGGATTACATCATAAAAAGAATTTACAGGAACTCGAGCTTGAACTGATCGATGTTCCAGAACCATTCGACGATCTCGCGGTAACGTTCTTGGAAAAACAAACCAAGGCGTCCATCACGATTCCCGTCAGCAAGGTGCTGAGTGCGCAAGTCGTTCGGTTACGGCTCAACGCAAGTGATCTTCAATTTCCGGCAGAGGGTCAGAGTGAATTTAGCTGGGAACTCTATCTGAACTTGCAACAACAGAATACGCGCGGCTTGATTCAGGTTGAAAGTGAATACCTGAGTGACCGTCATCAGTTGACACTGACCAGCTATTACCAGCTGAACAGTGATGCCAACGGGATGGCGCTGTTCAATATGCATACGGAACAGGCCGAAGACGAATTCACCATTAACGCGATTAACCTGCAGGATGACCAGCTTCAAGTGATCGGGCCTAGTCGCATCAACAACCACGCCATCACGAACCAACGGCTGGTCTTGAAGAACGTGCAGGCTGACAGCTCAGCGGAGTGGCCAATTACCCAGATGACCTTACACGGGTTATTCACGGGGATGATTCCACTATCCGATCTCGCGGCGGACAGTACCCAGCAGCTCTTCATTCGTTCAACGATCGATGGTCAAGACCTGGAACAGCGGGTGGTCTTAGCCAAGTCGTTGGCCGGTCAAGTGACGCAAGCCGTGACACCGGGTCATCGTTTGGTCATCATCGACAAGCGCTTTGACAACGGTATTCGGGTGCAAGAAACAGCAGCACCATCCATTCCGCAACGTCTGGCTAACGTGCCAGGCAAGGTGGGCGGCGCCACAAAGCTCCTCTCGATGTTAATGGACAAGGCCAACTTGTTCTACATGCGTCGACTGTTTAAGCGGGGGCACCGGCCCTACGATCAACCAACTTTAATCTTTGAAAGTTTTGGTGGGCGGCAAGTCAGTGATTCACCTTACGCTATCTACCAGCTGTTCAAGCAGCTCTACCCTGGGTTTAACTTTATCTGGTCGATCGACCGGTCACAGAAGAAATTCTGTAAGGAAAACGGGATTCCGTTCATCATTCGGCGAACATCCAAGTGGGTACGGACGTTGGAGAAGTCTAGCTTCTGGATCAGTAACGCCCGCTTCCCATCCTGGGTCAAGAAACCGAACTACGTGACCTACATTCAAACGTGGCACGGGACGCCGTTAAAGAAGTTGGGCTTGGACATTGAAAATGTCTCGATGCCCGGTACCACGACGACCAAGTATCACGCCAACTTCGTTCGAGAAGCCAATCGCTGGGATGCGTTGGTCTCACCTAACGACTATTCCACGCGAATCTTCCGGTCGGCCTTTGGTTTTAACAACCAGATCTTGAAGGTCGGGTATCCACGAAACGATGAACTGATCAACAGCACCCGCGAAGACGTAACCGCGTTGAAGCAGGAGCTGGGGATTCCGTTGGATAAGAAGGTCGTGCTCTACGCGCCAACTTATCGAGATAATCAATTTGCCGAGAAGGGGAAGTATACGTTCGAGTTACCATTCTCCCTTGATGAATTCCGCGACCGGTATGGCAAGGATGCCGTGTTGGTTCTGCGGATGCACTACTTGATCAGTAACGCGTTGGATATCAGCGGATACGAAGGGGTCGTCTTCGACTTCTCCAACCATCCCAACATTTCCGACCTGTACCTGATCAGTGACATGTTGATCACCGACTACTCATCCGTCTTCTTCGACTTTGCTTACCTTAAGCGGCCAATCCTGTTCTACCCGTACGATTACCACATGTACAAGGACGAATTGCGTGGGTTCTACCTCGATTACGAGAAGGACCTGCCGGGTGAGATTGCCCACAATGAATCACAATTATTGACGATGATCGGCGACAAGCTGAAGACACCGGATATGAGCGATGACCAGAAGTTTATGGACTTCTACCAACGCTTCTGTTCGATCGACGATGGGTTAAGTTCCCTGAAGATCGTCAACTACGTGGTCCAACAGATTGAAAAGCACGGGTAACCCGTGGCGCTAACCTTAAATTTACGGATAAGAAAAGCGAAGCCGTTTGGGCTTCGCTTTTCTGTCAAAATAGGGTTTGTCATCACAGGTGATAAGCCGCCTATTTATGGAACTTTGTGGCCTGCTGGTAAGCGTGATTACTGAGTCGTGTGGCCGTTCGACTGGGTTGCACGGTCTCCTGGAAATAATGATCTAAGATCAAACGATAATTGTGTTTGACCAGCGTCAAGTTGGGCCGCTTCTGCGTGGTCAGCTGTGTCTGCGCTGCTTTGGCCAGTCGCAGGGAAGTGGTGCCCTGATCCGTGTGTTTAACGAGGTAGGTCACATTCTTACTGGCCTTCTTGTCGCGGGGCGTAACCGGTTGGTTGGCAGCGTGACTGCTGGCCAGTGAGGTATTCATGTTGGCCGTCAGACTGACGATCTCGTAATACTGGTCCTTCTTGACTCGGACGTGATCGTAAGTCTTGAATAGCAGGACGTTGAGCAGTAGGGCAATGATAACCAGACCGGCACCACTAAAAATAATGGTCATGGCCGGTCGCAGTCCACGTCGCCGATTCTTGGCGATGAGAAGACCAATCAGGCCACCCACGGCAATCAGAGCTCCCAGACTAAAAACTATTTCGATGATGATGGCTTCGGTACTCGCCGACATATTTTCACCCGTTTCTCAATGCATTCATTCCTTTATGATACCACGAAAGAACTGGGATGCGGGGCAAAAAGGGACCTAGGCCGTGAATTGTAACGTTAAATGTGTTAAAATCAAGAGCTGTGTAATCAAAAGAAAACGACTATTTAAAATAAGAAATTTTGTGAGGACTAAACAATATGAGTGAAATTAAATTAGCATCTGCGGTGGACAAGCGCCGAACGTTTGCCATCATCTCTCACCCTGATGCCGGGAAGACGACGATTACCGAACAACTCTTGCTGTTCGGGGGCGTTGTGCGTGAAGCCGGAACGGTCAAGGCCAAGAAGAGTGGTAACTTTGCCAAGTCTGACTGGATGGAAATTGAACAAAAACGTGGAATCTCCGTCACGAGTTCCGTGATGCAGTTCGACTACCAAGGTAAGCGGATTAACATCTTGGATACCCCAGGACATGAGGATTTCTCCGAAGATACTTACCGGACACTGATGGCCGTGGACTCCGCCGTCATGGTCATCGACTCCGCTAAAGGGATCGAACCCCAGACTAAGAAGCTGTTCCAAATCTGTAAGATGCGGGGCATTCCCATCTTTACCTTTATGAACAAGCTGGACCGAGACGGCCGGGACCCGATGGACCTGATCGCCGAATTGGAAGACGTGTTGGGTATCGAAGGTTATCCAATGAACTGGCCAATCGGGATGGGTAAGGAATTGAAGGGCCTGTACGACCGTTATCACCAACGGGTCGAATTATTCCGGCCCAAGGATGCGAGTCAACCCTACCTGCCATTAAATGAAGATGGCGAACTGGCTGAACACAACGACTTGGAAGACGATGGCTGGTATCAGGATGCTCGCGACAACATGGAGCTGATCGGTGAAGCCGGAAATCAATTCGACCAGGCTAAGATCGCCAGTGGGGACCAAACGCCGGTCTTCTTCGGATCTGCGTTGGCTAACTTTGGGGTCAAGACGTTCCTGGAAACTTATCTGGAATACGCCCCAGAACCGGCAACGCACCACACGCAAGAGGATATCGATATCAAGCCGACTGACCCTGAATTCTCTGGGTTCGTCTTCAAGATTCAAGCCAACATGAACCCGAAGCACCGGGACCGGATCGCCTTTGTGCGGGTCTGCTCCGGTGAGTTCGACCGCGGTATGGACGTCACGCAGGAACGGACGGGTAAGAAGCTCCGGCTGTCTAACGTGACGGAGTTCATGGCCGACACGCGTGAAAACGTTGAAAAGGCCGTGGCTGGTGACATCATCGGGCTCTACGATACCGGGAACTTTCAGATCGGGGATACCATTTATACCGGGAAGCAGGCCGTAAAGTTTGAAAAGCTCCCACAATTTACGCCAGAACTGTTCGTCCGGGTCGCTGCCAAGAACGTTATGAAGCAAAAGTCCTTCCACAAGGGGATCAATCAGCTGGTACAAGAGGGGGCTGTGCAACTCTACACGTCCTACTCGACCGGTGATTACATCCTGGGTGCCGTGGGACAACTGCAGTTTGAAGTCTTCCAGTTCCGGATGCAAAACGAATACAATTCAGAAGTTATTATGGAACCAATGGGCAAGAAGACGGCCCGATGGATTGATCCCGACCAACTCGACGAACGGATGTCATCATCCCGGAATCTGTTGGTCAAGGACAACCACGGCGATCCGCTGTTCTTGTTTGAAAATCATTTCGCAGAGCGTTGGTTTAAGGACAAGTACCCTGATGTTGAATTGACGTCAAAACTATAAACACCAATGGAGAGTGGAACCAGCTGCCTTTTGGCGCACGTTTCGGCCATATAAAATTAGATAGCAAAGGAGTCTGGGATTTTGTCTCAGACTCTTTTTTTGCGGATAATTCGGTGGGCTTACTTGACGAACGCAATTGTGGTGAGAAGAAACCATTGTGGGCCTAAAATAAATGTGTTATCAAATTTAGACGTTAGATCTGATGAGAAAATGTTTGATTATCACACGAAACTTTAAGCTAGCTGTTACTAAATTTACAGGGGATTGTATTGTCGCTCATATAAACTAATAAAAGCGCCTTCAATTGGGTAGTTTAAAAAATTTGGGGAGAAATATAATGGCTGAAAATAGCAATAAAATAACCTTAATGGCATTAGTCATGATGATTTTCACCACCGTGTTTGGTTTTGCCAACAGTACGGTGGCTTACTTCTTAATGGGGTATTCATCAATTCTGTTTTACTTAGCGGCAGCGGTCCTATTCTTTATTCCGTTTGCCTTAATGATGGCAGAGTATGGTGCCGCCATCAAATCCGATGAAGGGAGTGGGATGTACCAGTGGATGGAAGTCAGCGTGAATCCCCAGTTCGCGTTTATCGGGACTTTCATGTGGTTCGCGTCCTACATTATCTGGCTAGTCTCAACTTCGGCTAAGGTCTGGATTCCCTTTACCACGCTGTTCTTCGGGTCCGATCAGACGCAGAAGTTCGCTTTTGCTGGATTGAACGCCACTCAAGTGATTGGCATCTTATCCTGTTTGTGGATGATTCTGGTGACCTATATCTCCATCAAAGGGGTCAAGGGTATCGTGCGGGTCACCAGTCTTGGTGGGATCGCTGTCATGAGTCTGAACGCTATCTTACTGGTCGTGTCCGGGGTTGTCTTGGCTCTGCGGCATGGTCACATGGCCCAACCGCTACAACATTTCATGAACTCGCCTCATCCTAATTACCAACAACCGATGGGCATTATGAGTTTCGCCGTGTTTGCCATCTTCGCTTACGGGGGCTTGGAAGTTCTCGGGGGGATGGTCGATAAGACTAAGAATCCAGAAAAGACGTTCCCGAAGGCCATCGTCATTTCGGCCATCGTCATCACGTTGGGTTACGCCATCGGGATTCTCTGCTGGGGGATCAGCACGAACTGGAACGCTGTCTTGTCGGACCCATCAACCAATATGGGAAACATTAGTTATGTCATGATGCGGAACTTGGGTGACGTGTTGGGTGAATCACTGGGCCTGAGCGCAGCGACAAGTACCACGATTGGTCTGTGGTTTGCGCGGTATACGGGGTTGGGAATGTTCCTGGCGTACTCCGGTGCCTTCTTCACGCTGACCTACTCACCACTCAAGACGTTGATTCTCGGGACGCCGAAGTCCATGTGGCCCAAGAAGTTTACGGAATTAAACGACAACGACATGCCAAGCTACGCCATGAAGTTACAATGTGCGGTCGTTATCATTATTATTCTGCTGGCATCCTTCGCGTCAACGGATGCCTCAGCCTTTTACAACATCCTAACCTTGATGGCCAACGTCTCCATGACGCTGCCATACCTGTTCCTGGTCTACGCCTTTCCTAAGTTCAAACGGAATCACGATATTCAAAAGCCGTTTGAGGTTTACAAGTCACCGGCTTGGACAACGGTTATTAGCTGGGTCGTCTTCATCGTCGTGTTGGGGGCCAACACCTTCACACTGATTCAACCCGTTTTGGAAAACGACGACATTCAAAGTACGATTTGGATGCTTGTGGGACCAATCTTGTTCGGCCTGTTGGGCGTTATTTGGTACCACGTCCGTCAACGAAAAGTCACGCAAGACTAGGATCAGGCGTTATCGCCTGGTGACCTAATGTATTAAATTATCTAAATAAATGAGTAGAGAGTCTGGGCCAAAACCCAGGCTCTTTTTTAGACTGTTTTATATGGTCGAAACATGCGCCAAAAAGCAGCTGGTTCCACTCTCTTTTGTTGCGCGGCTAGCACAGAATTGTCGGATAGAATGGTGTTGACAGACCTTGTTCAATTTTCGAATTAATTCCGTGATATTTTGACCCATCGCCCAACAAAAGGTGAAGACGTGATATTCTTTAAGCGAGGAAATATAGAGTTGTTTAGTTGATTAAGGCCCAACACCGTTTGGGGGCGGAGAGGAGCGGTAACAATGAAGTTGAAGACTTGGTTAGGTGTGGTGTTCGGTCTAGGAGCCGTTGTCCTGGGGGGCGGCGTGGCCCAGGCCGATACCGATTATGATAATGCCCTGAAATCAGCGCCACAGGGGATTTCTCTGGAGAATATTTTTACGCCGGGAACGACCAGTAATAACCAGGCGGCGGTGGTGGATACCAACACTACTGGGACGCAGGCGGCCAAGGTTAATAATGGCAAGAAGCAGTTCGGGGCCCTGTGGTCGACTGCCGATAATAGTTTTGATTTGACGAAGAATGAAACCGCTTCGATGTGGCTGTACTTCGGGAATACCGGGAAGAAAGCCGCCGATGGGATGGCACTGGTCTTTCAGAATGACGGCGATGGTTTAGGAGCGAGCCCGTCCTTTGGTAAAACGATTTCTGGCGAAACGCTGGGGGTCTGGGGCGTCGACACCGATAAAAAGCAGAGCACTGCAGACAAACTAGCGGCCAGCGCGATTCAGAACAGTTGGGCGTTGGAGTTTGATACGCATTTAAACACGTCCAGCAATTACTCCAATGCTGGGGATGCCGATTCCTTTGATGGCAAGCTGAAGGGACCTCACCTGGCGCATAACTATCCGGGCGAAGTTGGCACGTATCAGATGGTTAAGGCGTCACAGCTTCTGCCACTGCCAGCCTCGGGGTACTATGCCACGCAGACGCACGAGGGTACGATTACTGGGGATTACACACTACTGTCAAATGGCGCTTGGCATCATTTAACGCTGGACTGGGACGCTACGACGAAGCAAATGACCTATACCTTTAATGATAAGGACCCCGTTACTGGTAACGACCAGGCGGGAATCAGTGAAACGGCCGACCTGGACCTCAAGAAGATTGATCCCGATAATTCTGGGGAAATCCGTTGGGGCTTCACTGGTGCGACCGGTGACAGTTACGAAAACAATTTAGTTGTGATGGAAAAGATTCCCGGGCTGGTGAATGCCAAGGCCCACACGACATTGACAGACCTGAAAACCAATCAGACGATTGGCGATGGCGATGTGCTGAAGGGGACCCATAAGTTCCGTTTGGACTATCAACTGGATTACCGCGATGGGAAGCAATCCTGGAAAGACGTGGCGGCTAAGGTGCAACTCCCAACGTCTTTGAACTATGATCAGACGGCCACGGTTCGTTATCAAAATGGCAAAACGGCTAGCGTGAGCTTGGCGGGAATGACCGATAACCAGGCGACCTTTACGCTAGGTGAGGCACTGTCAGCGGATAATCCCACCGCCACGATTTCCTTTACGGGAACGGCGGCAGACGTCAAGGGACCAGTGACCGTGGATGCCAGTGCCAGTAGCTTTACGGCGGTCAACGGGGTCGTGACGACCGACACGTCCGTCTTCACGGTGAACCCAACGCTTGAATTGAATCTTTTTTCGCTGTCTGGCGGTAGTGTGCAGACTGAACCCGGCGAGAGTGCAACTTTTAAAGGATTGGTCGTGATTCCAGAAGGGGTTAATCTGAGTAACACGGATATGACGGTTCATCCTACACTTAATGGTACGGCACAGTCTGATTTTAAGATGCCTGCCGGGGATGACAATAGTAGTGGTCGGTTCAACTACACGGTCGCGGCCAACCAGCTGAAGTCTGGGACCAATACGCTGAAGCTCAGTGTGGAGGATCCCTATGGCAATGTCTCGAACACGGTGACCTATACGATTACGGTACCAGGACAGTTACTCTTCCAACAGGTCTCCAGCAAGAGTAGTTTTGAAGCGACGACCCTGACCGGAACCAACCAGAAAGTTAAACGGACTAAGGACTGGCAGGTCGAAATTTTAGATACTCGTGAAGCCGGAGCGGAGTGGTCGCTGCAAGTAGCGGGCACAAAATTCGCCACGGCTTCTGGTCAAGAATTGTCTGGTAGTCTTTACTATTACGACAGTGACCAGAAGAGTCCAGTGACCAGTACGCCGATGACCGTGATGAGCGGGACATCCAGTGACCAGGATGATGTGACAGACGTTGTCGGCGGTTGGGACGATGAAGCCGGACTGGTCTTAGAAATCAATGGTGATGCGATTCAAGGCGAGTATTCAGCCAACATTACCTGGACGCTAAACAATGTTCCCTGACTAGGGCAAACGCCAACGTATACCTAAAAATCACTCGCGAGGACTATACCTGCGGGTGATTTCTTTTGGGTTTATTAAGCGTGGAGTACCTATTTTGTTGGTATTAATTTGTCAGCCTGGGCTTGGGCGGCCTGCGCCACGATGTTTAAGTAATTGAATGGCCGGTCAAAGTTAGGCTGGAAGAGCATATCGACCATAGCTAAGTCGTCAATCGTATTGTCGTTTTGGATGCAAACGGACAGGGTATTTGCGGATTGAGACACATCGTACTTGCTCATCAGGGCACCACCAAGGATGCGCCGGGTATCTGGGTCGTAAACCAGGGACATCAGCACGGGCGTCGTGGTTGGCATGAACTCTGGCCGGTAGTTATCCTTGACGATGACTTGTTCGGCGTTGATTCCCTGTTGCTGGGCGGCAGCTAGGGTCAAGCCGGTGGACACAATCGTCCGACTGTACAGTTGCAGGCCAGATGAGGACTGGGTCCCCATGTATTTTACAGTCGGATTAACCAGGTTCTTACCGACTAGGATACCTTGCCGCACGGCGTTAGTTGCCAACGGAATGTAGGCGTTTTGGTGTGTTGGGTTATAGTGCACGGCGGCACTGTCACCAGCGGCGAAGATATCGGGGTTGGAGGAGCGCATGTAGTCGTCGGTAATAATCGCGCCGTTCTGGGCCATGTCAACCTTGCCCTTGAGCAGGTCGGTATTTGGCCGGAAGCCGATACACAGGATGGCAAGGTCGGTGTCGTAGCTGCCTTGGTCGGTCTTAATGGTTAGGCGACCGTCAGCGTTGTCAGCAAAACTTTCTACCGTTTCCCCCAGGGCAAGTTGTACGTGATTATCGCGGTAGTCTTGTTCGATGACGTCGGTGAATTCACTGTCAAAGTATTTTGGCATGACGCGATCCATAGCATCAATCAAGGTGACCTCATGGCCGGTAGTCGAATAAGCTTCCGCCAGCTCGGCCCCGATGTATCCGGCCCCGATGACCGTGATGTGCTTGGCACTCTTGGCTTCTTCGATCAGTGTCTGAGCGTGGGCCCAGTTCTTGCAGAGCTTGACCTTGGCGTTGTCAATCCCTGGAATCTTGGGAACGATTGGCCAGGAGCCAGAAGTCATGACTAACTTATCGTAGTCCTGAGTTGTTTGTTCATGAGTGTTCAAGTCTTCAACTGTAACCGTTTTCTTTTCGGGGTCAATGTTAAGAACGTTGTGATTCATTTGCACGTTGGCGCCCAGGCCGGTCAATTCCTTGGGACTGGAATAGAAGAGGCCCTGGGGATCGGCGACCTTACCGCCGAGATATAACGCAATTCCACAAGACAGGAAAGAGATGACATCATTGCGTTCGTAGACGGTTACCTCGGCATCAGGATGTTCCGCTAGGATTTGTTTAATGGCGAAGGTACCGGCATGCGTACAACCAACAACTGCGACTTTCATAAATGTAGCCTCCCAAACAAATTTTTAAATGGATTGAAAAATGCTTCACAAACTATTTCAAAAAAATAATCAATTGGTTACAACTTCATTTTAGACAACCTAGCCAGAATGTCAACACATTTCTAAATGTGTAACCATCATTGCTGTGAAAAATCTTTGGTGGCTAGTGTTCAGGGGAGATTAAGAGTAGACTATTTGGTGAAGCGTTTCCGGTCTGGCGGCTGGGGTAGGAGAAACGGGTGATAACCCAGTTTCAATGGTCTCATCCACAAGCCGATAGTTATAGAAGGAGTGGTAGTTGTAATGAAAGCAGCAAAGCATTTGACCGCCTGCACCACGGTGCTTGTCGGTAAAAAAGCAACGGTTGATGGGTCAACGATGATCGCCAGAAATGACGATACCTTTTTAGCCTTGACGCCCCAACGGTTCTACGTGCATCCCGCAGAAAAGGATCAGCCTAAGCGGACCTGGGTCTCCAATCAAAACGGGTTCACGGCCCCAATTCCTAGCGACGGTTACCGTTACTTGGCAACGCCTAACGTTGAAACCGACAAGACCGGTGAATACGCCGAAAGTGGGATCAACTCGCAAAATGTTGCGATGAGTGCCACCGAAAGTGTTTACGGTAATCCCCAAGCCTTGGCTTTTGATCCCTTAGTAGCCAATGGTTTAGCTGAGGATTCCCTGCAGACAATGGTTCTGCCTTACATCAACTCCGCCCGTGACGGGGTCCGTTACTTGGGCAAGATGATCAAGGAATACGGTTCACCCGAAGGTAATGGGGTGCTGTTCTCCGACAACGATGAAGTCTGGTATATGGAAATCGTTACCGGTCACCACTGGGTTGCCCAGCGGATTCCAGACGACGCCTATGCGGTAGCCGCCAACCAAGTTGCTATCCAACAGGTGACGTTTGATGATCCTGATAACTTCATGTATTCCGAAGGCATTCAAGAATTTGTCAGCGAAAATCACTTAAACCCCGACCAAGACGGCTGGAACTTCCGCCACATCTTTGGGACGAGTACCGAAAAGGATCGGCACTACAACACGCCACGGGTTTGGTTCGGTCAACGTTGCCTGAACCCAGAAATCAAGCAGGACCCACAATCTAGTGACCTGCCATTTATCTGCCGGACGAGCCACAAAATCAGTGTGGAGGACGTTGAATACATTTTAAGTTCTCACTATAACGAAACGAAGTACGATCCATTAGGTCCTGGCGACGATGCCGATCGCCTGAAGTTCCGGCCAATTTCAATGAACCGGACACAGAACTCCCACGTCTTACAGCTACGTAATGACGTGCCAAAGGAAAGCTCCGCAATTATGTGGGTCTGCTTTGGGGTCCCAGCCTTTAGTCCCTACGTGCCATTCTTTGCCAACGCAACCGACACCGATCCTTCATACAGCAGCACGCCCGTTCACTTGGACGACGTCAGTGCCTACTGGATGTACCGGAAGCTGTCGATGATCGTGGAATCTCACTACGTTGACTTTATCGAACAGGATACGGATTACGTGACGGATGCTAAGGAAAGCCTGCGGACCCACGTGGATCAAGCACTGAAGGGTGCTAAGAACCTGTCTGGTGATGAACTGACCGCCTTCTTGACGACGCAAAACCATCAAGTTACCGCCGACATGCGGAAGACCACAACGAAGTTCACGAACGACCTCATCGAAAAAGGCCTGACGCTGTCTCGCTTGACGTTCAACATGGATATTAATCTGTAAGTAGCGTTGGTGATTTGCGGGTAAACGGGCGAGGCGTGTTAAGCGTTGTCTGAAGTGTGCCTACACTTATTACTAATGTAAAAATGACGAATCTTGTCGCATCAAATTTAACTTGTTACCAAAATAGCGTCCCCAGTCTGGCTAGAAAGTCAGCGGGGATGCTATTTGTGTGGATTACAAGGTGAGTTAACTAATATGCCAATGCTTACAGCTAGCTCTTATCGTAGATAGCGCGTAGACTCTTCAGGTCGGCCGCCGACAGTTGGGTGCGCCCGTAATCAATCGGGGTCATGACGGAGGCCCTGTCCGAGCTATGGTCGAGTCCCAGGGCGTGGCCCAGCTCGTGGATGGCCACGGATCGTTTGAAAGATTGGGGGTAGGTGGCATTGAGCTTGGCTGTGGCTGTGTTGGTGGTCAGGATACCTTGCCAGCTGATGCGCTGGGTGATCTGTGGGCCACCGTGCCCCAACTCGATCGTATTCTTTTTGCTGGTTTCCTTGTGGTGGTAAACGCCAAATGTAATCCGATTGGTCTTGGTCGATCCGGAACCCTCGGTCAGTTGGACAATGCCGGGTTGATTATAGAGTTTGACGGCATCAGCGAAGACGGCCCGAGCCTTGGCTGGGGTGCCCGTCGCGTAGTGGTAATAATACTTTTGCTGGAGGAGTAGCCCCTGTACCGTGCTTTCCACTGGGGTGTCGTCCGCACCGGTCTTAGTGGTCGCGTCCTTAGGATTGCGGAGAATATAGCCACTGGTCTGGTAGTTTTCGGCCTTACGGGTCGTCTGGTGAGTGAAGAGGCCCGTGATGGCCGCTTGGTAGTAGGTAAATTGTGTTGAGAGAGCCTGCCAATTGCTGAGGATAAAGAGGCCGACTGCCAGGAGGGTCACGATGAGCAGGCGTCTGAGTAATTTCACACCAATGCTTCCTTTCTGCGCGGCCCCATTTACGGCAGCCGGTAGTGATTAGTTTGATTCTAGGGTATCTGGTTCAGCATGGCAACTAGGACGTCTTGTAAATTTAGGGGCGTGATGGTTATTGCTGTGAATATTATTAAAATTATAAAAAGCGGGTCTGGCTCGCTCGGACAACATATTTGGTCCATAATCAGTCATACCGTAAATAGAAAACGCAATGTTCTATTTTTCTTCACAATTCTCCCGTAGTCTGGCCAAATTTTTACGGTTTAATAAGAGTATAGTAATCGAAACGATAAATTATTTATTCAATGGAGGCGCAACTTATGAAAAGAGAAGAGATGACGACATTAGATTTAACGCCCCAACAAGGGTTGACGGCCCAGGAGGCTCAAACACGCCGACAAGAGTTTGGCAGCAACCAGTTAGTGGCGGCCAAGAAGGCCAGTATCTGGCGCCAAATTGGGCACCATTTAGCGGATGTATCTTCACTCGTGCTATTATTTGCCGTGGCCTTGGCCAGTTACATGGCAATTTTCCAGGGTGGCGGTTGGACGAAATCCATCGTGATCGGGTCAATTCTGGTGATCAACGTGATTATTGGGATGTACCAGGAAGCCTCGGCCGAAAAGGCACTGGCGGCCCTGCAATCGATGAGTCTGCCCACGACGACCGTGCGGCGGGAAAATATTGCCCAGACGATTGATGCCAAGGATGTGGTCCCGGGTGACCTGGTCCTACTGAAGGCCGGGGATCAAGTCCCAGCTGATGGGGTGGTCCTGTCCAGCACCAATTTGGCCGTGGACGAAGCCGTCCTGACCGGTGAAAGTGTGCCGGTCGACAAGTTGGCGTTACACAAGCCAGACAGCGCCAAGGACAACCAACAAGTCTTCTCCGGTACTGCGGTGACGGCTGGCACGGCGGTCATTCAGGTCGTGACGACTGGGATGGCCACGGAGCTGGGGCAGATTGCCGGGCTCCTGAACAAGACGAAGAAGCGGGCCACGCCGCTGCAAGGCCGGTTGAACCGCCTTTCCGGTTGGCTAACGACCTTCGCTGTCATGGGTGGGATGGCCATCTTTGCCCTGAGTATTTGGATGCAGAACCAGGGGTTAGCCGACAGTCTCATGATCGGGATCTCCCTGGCAGTGGCGGCAGTCCCCGAAACCTTACCGATCATCGTGACGATTAGTCTGGCTCACGGGGTCAAGCGGATGGCCAAACGTAATGCCATCATGCGGCGGGTCAACGCGGTTGAAACGATTGGGGGCGTCGACGTGATTGCTTCCGACAAGACGGGTACGCTGACGCAAAATCAGATGACGATTACCCGCTACTGGACGCCGGGCGCCAAGTCGCCCGCTGCGGCTACGAAAATGACTCACGCCGGTAAGGAGCTCATGCGTTACCTAGGGTTAGCGACCAATGCTGAGATTCAAACAGTTAACGGTGAGGAAGAAACGGTGGGCGACCCCACCGAGTTAGCAATCGTGCGGTGGTTAGCTAAGAATGATGCCAGCCGAAAGGATTTTGAAGTAACGGCGCCGCGGTTGGCCGAAGATCCTTTTGACTCCACGAAGAAGACGATGGCCACGCTTCATCAATTAAAGGACGGTCGGCGGTTAGTCATCGTCAAGGGCGCTTTTGACCGGTTACCGGTCGACTGGCAGCCAGCAGAATTTGACCAGGCCAAACGGGCTCACGATGCCTTCGGTCAAGATGCCTTACGGGTTCTAGCGGTCGGCTACAAGGTCGTCCCAGCTGGAGACACCATCAACTGGGCTGACCTAGCACAGCACCTGACGTTTGCCGGTATCGTGGGGATGATCGATCCACCACGGCCGGAAGTGATCACGGCGATTCGGGAGGCGAAGGCCGCCGGTATCAAGCCAATCATGATCACCGGAGACCACATGGTGACGGCCGAGGCCATCGCCAAAGAAATTGACTTACTCTCACCGGGCCAACTGGTGATGTCCGGGGATGAACTCCGAACGCTGACGGATGCCGAACTCGAGGCGCAGATCAAAAACATTGCCGTCTATGCCCGGGTATCACCGACCGATAAGATTCGGATCGTTCAGGCTTGGCAGAAGACAGGCGCTACGGTAGCTATGACGGGAGATGGCGTGAACGACGCGCCAGCCTTGAAGGCCGCCGATGTGGGTATTGCCATGGGAATCACCGGGACGGAAGTGTCCAAGAGTGCCGCGGATATGGTCCTGACGGATGACAACTTTGCCACAATTATCTCGGCGGTTCGTGAGGGCCGGACGGTCTACCAAAACATCTTAAAGGCTGTGGAATTCCTAGTGGGGGTCAACTTCGCTCAGATCTTCCTGATGGTTGGTTCAGTCCTGATGGGGTGGGGTGCGCCACTCCTGGCCGAACAGCTCTTGCTGATCAACGTCTTAGCTGATGGGATTCCTGGCTTCTACCTGAGCCGGGAGCCTGGCGAAAAGGCGGCGATGCAACAACCACCGGTGGCCAACGACGAAAGTCTCTTCGCTCGTGGTTTAGGTGGTCGCCTCGCCACTCGGGCCGTGACGTTTACGTTCTTGACGCTGGGCGCTTACGGACTGGGACGCTTCGTTCTATCGGCTAACCAGCCAGCGGTCGGTATGACGATAACCTTCCTGATCCTGGCGATTGGGTCTATGATCGATATCTACGCCATCAAGGACCGGCAACCGTTGACGTGGGCTAGTCTGAAACGGAACCCACGGCTTAACCGGGCGTTACTGGTCACGATTAGCTTACTGATTGTGGTTGCTGTCGTGCCAGGCCTCCAAGGAATCTTCGGCCTCGTGGCACTGCCAGTCGGTGGCTGGGTACTCGTGACAATCGGAGTCTTCATTCCAACGCTCGTCTTGGAAATCAAGAAGCGCTGGGGGCAGCGGTCCCAATCCTGGGGCAATCAGCTTGCTGAAGACTAACGATCGATTGTAAAAATAGCGGGGGTCCACCACGCACGGATAGATTTCGGTTGTGTCCTGACTCGATTTGTGCTAATCTGACAACAGTTGCATAAAGCAAAAAACATTGAAACGGACAATACCAGATTGGTCCCCGGTGCCTAGCGAACTAAGGATAGTGAGAGCTTAGTTGACCGCCCAGTTTGGTTAACCCCGATTTCGTTGCAGGCTGAATCAAGAGTAGGCCGCGCCGTGCCCGCCACGTTATCAAGCGGAACGTATGTTAGTACGTTGTTTAAAGTTGGTTTTGAGTTAAAAACAATTTGGGTGGTACCGCGGAAAGATCTTTCGTCCCTAGTGATAGGGATGATGGATCTTTTTTTATGGGTACGACAGAAGGAGAATATGATGACAGAAATTTTGGTTAAAGATTTATTTAGTGACCGGCACTTTGCCGAAGATGAACAAGTTGTTCTGCACGGTTGGGTGAAGACGGTGCGGGGTTCCAAGCGTGTGGGCTTTATCGAATTGAACGATGGCTCTTGCTTGAAGCACGCACAGATCGTCATGAAGAGTGACCTGGAGAACTACACCGAAATGACGAAGTTGCCACTGAGCTCTACGATCAAGGTTGTGGGGACGGTCGTTTACACGCCAGACGCTAAGCAACCTTTCGAGGTCCATGCCGAAGAAGTTGTGCTTGAAGGGGCTTCCGATAACGATTACCCGCTGCAAAAGAAGAAGCACTCCTACGAATATTTACGGACCATGGCGCACTTGCGGCCACGGACCAACACGTTCTACGCGGTCTTCAAGATCCGTTCACTGACGGCCTTCGCCGTTCACCAATACCTGCAGGAAAATGACTTCACCTACGTCAACACGCCAATCATTACCAGTAGTGATAGCGAAGGGGCCGGGGAAATGTTCCGGGTGACCACGTTAGACATGGACAACCTGCCTAAGACCGACGACGGCAAGGTGGATGACAGCCAAGACTTCTTCAAGAAGGAAACCAACTTGACGGTCAGTGGCCAACTTCCCGTGGAAGCCTTCGCTTTGGCTTTGCGGAACGTGTACACGTTTGGCCCAACTTTCCGGGCAGAAAACTCCCACACGGCTCGGCACGCCTCAGAATTCTGGATGATCGAACCAGAAATGGCCTTTGCCGACCTGCAAGACGTCATCAACGAATCCGAAAGTCTCCTGAAGCACGTGGTCAAGTATCTCTTAGAACACGCCAAGGATGAATTGGAATTCTTGAACAACGCCGTGGATGAAGACCTCTTGAACCGTCTTCACCAGACCATCGATGAAAAGTTTGCGCAGATTACCTACACGCAAGCCATTGAAGAGCTGGAAAAGGCCCCCGTTAAGTTCGACGTTCCTGTCTACTGGGGACTCGACTTACAGGCTGAACACGAACGCTACCTGTGTGAACAGGTCTACAAGCGCCCAACCTTCTTAACTGACTACCCACGTGAGATCAAGGCCTTCTACATGCGTGACAACGCGGATGGCAAGACTGTTGCCGCCGCTGACTTATTGGTTCCCCGCATTGGTGAACTGATTGGTGGTAGCCAACGTGAAGAACGTCAGGCTGAAATGGCTAAGAAGATCAAAGATAACCACTTACCACAAGAAGAATACCAATGGTACTTGGACTTGCGTAAGTACGGTGAAACCAAGCACTCCGGTTACGGAATTGGTTTCGAACGGTTACTGATGTACGTGACGGGGATGGAAAACATCCGCGACGTGATCCCTTACCCACGGACCCCAGGTAACGCTGAATTCTAATTATTTTAGTCTAATGACTTAAAAAAGGTGTCCCCGCAAATCTGTTGAAAGATTTGCGGGGACACCTTTATTTTTACCGTTAAATAGTTTCAATAGGAACTAGCCGGACGTAGCGCGCGTTGATGTAAGCTTCCGGTCCAATTTGGTACCAGACCAATTGCTGATCATCGATGACGCGGCCACGGATGTCTAATGGCTCGCCGTGATCGAGTTGCCCAGCGGTTTCACCGTAGGGTTCCGTGTAGATGGAAACCGCGGCGCCGGGGACGTAATCGACCGAGCCAATTCGAGCGAACTCTTCGGGATGCCAGGCGCGCTTTTGCGCTAAAGCAGGATGGGCTAGCTGATGGTCACGACGAGTGGTTTCAGTGGCACTCAGCCATTGATTACCGCCGAGGTTGTACCAGACCGAGCCATCCGTCAGCGTGATGATCATGAACAGCCGCCAGAGTGAGTCAGCGGGGAACTGATAGCCGTATGCCGCGCCCTTGGGGCCATCGTAGACCAGATGATCCGCCTGAAGGAAGACGTACTGGTGAACCCGTTGGACCGTCTCCCAGCTATCACGCCGATAGAAGTACACGACACGTTGGGCATGCGCGGAGAACTTTCCGCGTTGTGGGCCCTGCGCTTGGAAGATGTGATAATCGCTGACAATTGGCGGTGTTAGGGTGTAGTTCGTGGAAAGGGCGCCCCGGTGAATCTGAGGGAGCGCCAACAGCCGTCCAGAGTCGAAATCGACCAGGTAGGCGATAATGGGTTTACCAAGTAGTCGGCGATAGATAGCAGTCGTCAAGCCGTATTCGCTGATGAAGTCCTGTGTAAAGCCGTGAATCCGTGAGAGGGCATAGCCCGGAATCTCCGGGAATCGGCAGCGGACGGGGTGGTTAAGTGTGCCCGTCAAAATGAGAGCCGGTTGCAGGGGATGATTGTGTTCATCCACCAAGCGAATCACGAGCGTTGCCGTCGGTTCGGGCTGTGGTTGCTGAACCGGTTGTTTTAAGGTGATGGTCTGGTCGGTCAGAACAGGCGGCGTCACAGCCGGTTGGCTGGGCGCAACGGGTTCTGCGGGAGCCGGGATTGGTTGACGACGGCGTCGCGGAGCCACCGGCTGCGGAATGTTTTCGCGTCGGGGTTTCGGTTCAATTACACGTCGTAACCAGTCAAAAAATGCCATGCCATTCACCTCCAGAAGTTTCCTTTAAAATCTAGTATACCATTTTTCCCGGTCACGCCAACATGTGAACGCTATCAGATTTTTTCTGACAGGATCAGCTAAAGGACTGGCAGGGCTAGGAGGTGCTATCCTTCTGTTGTTGAATGGGTCCAATAAAAAAGGTGCTCAGCTCTCATGGCCGAACACCTTTTTTATTTATCATTAAGCTTTGCCTGAAGTGGTATCACTAGGTGTGGCATTCGTATCCGTGTCAGCAGCTAACGTGATCTTACCGTCCTCAATCTTGGCAACGAGGTTCTTAACGTCCCCGTGGTCCAGGTAGAAGTCGGCAATCCGGTCTTCAATCTCTTCTTGGATGACCCGCCGTAATGGTCGAGCACCCATCGCAGGATTGTAGCCCTTCTTAACCAATTGTTCTTCAACTGGTGCGGTCACGTGAATGTGGAGGCCTTGGCCCGCCAACATTCGGTTAACGTCCACAATCATTAAGTCAACGATGTGCATCAAGTTTTCCATGCTCAGGGAGTTGAACTCAACAATGTCGTCGAACCGGTTTAAGAATTCTGGCTTGAAGTAGTTGGTCAGGTTCCCCAGAACAGAGTGGGTCGTTCCTTCTGCGGCGGCTCCGAAACCAACGTTGGCTTCAGCATCACCGGTACCGGCGTTACTGGTCATGATGATCAGTGTATCCTTGAAGGAAACCGTCCGGCCTTGAGAATCAGTCAACCGGCCGTCATCTAGAATTTGTAAGAACATATTCAAGACGTCGGGGTGGGCCTTTTCAATTTCGTCCAACAGGATCAACGTGTATGGATGGCGACGAACCTGTTCGGTTAATTGGCCAGCTTCTTCGTAGCCAACATAGCCAGGTGGTGACCCGATCAGCTTAGAAATGGAATGCGGCTCCATGTACTCAGACATGTCGAAACGAACCATGGCGTCTTCAGAACCAAAGAGTTCATTGGCCAATTGCTTGGCTAATTCCGTCTTCCCAACACCGGTAGGGCCGACGAAGAGGAAGGAACCGATTGGCCGACCAGTACCGTTCAAACCGATGCGGTTCCGGCGGATAGCCCGGGCAACCTTGTCGACGGCTTCGTTCTGGCCGATGACGTGCTTTTCAAGGTCGGCACCTAAACTCTTGAGTTGGTGTTGTTCCTTGGCTTGCAGTTCACCGACAGGAATACTGGTCTTTTCTTCCACGATATCCTGCATATCCTTGACCGTGACCTCAGCAGAAGCATTTTGGTCGGCGTCCTTGGCAGTTTCCTTGGATTTCTCCAGCTTCGTGACTTGGTCGCGGTAGTAGGCAGCTTTTTCGTAGTCTTCCTGCTTCAAAGCGGCTTGCTTCTGTGCTTCAGCGGACTTGATCTTTTCATCGATGGCCTTAGGGTCGGCGATGTTGATGGTCAAGTTCTTCCGTGAACCGGCCTCATCCAACAGGTCAATGGCCTTGTCGGGTAAGAAACGGTCTTGGATGTAACGATCAGACAGACGAACGGCAGCCTCAATGGCGTCATCGTCGTAGTGAACGTGGTGGTAATCTTCGTATTTCCTTTGAATACCCTTTAAAATCTTGATGGCTTCGTCAGCACTTGGTTCATCGACCGTAACCGGTTGGAACCGCCGTGCTAAGGCTTGGTCTTTTTCAATATCGCGGTATTCACTCAACGTGGTTGCACCGATCAATTGGAAATCACCACGGGCGAGGGCTGGCTTCAAAACGTTACCAGCATCCATACCGCCTTCGGCATTCCCGGCACCCATGATCTCATGGATTTCATCGATAAATAGGATGATGTCGGGGTTAGCTTGAACCTCTTTCATTAACTGTTGCATGCGCTGTTCGAATTGGCCACGGATACCAGTTCCCTGGACCAAGGACACAACGTCTAAACGAATAATTTGCTTGTTGGCGAGCTTTTGAGGAACGTTGCCTTCGACAATCCGTTCCGCAAGGCCTTCAACGACCGCCGTCTTCCCAACACCGGCTTCTCCGATCAACACGGGGTTGTTCTTGGTCCGCCGATTCAGGATCTCGATGACTTGTGCCGTTTCTTTGTCCCGGCCAATAACAGGATCGACTTTGCCATCCTTGGCCAACTGGGTGAGGTTCAACCCGTACTGACTGAGTAAGCCATTACCGGAACCACCCTGGTTGCCAGAAGGTTGGGTTGGTCGACCTTGTCCGGAATCCTGTCGGAAATTATTAGCTTGGTTGCTGTCGCCGCCTTGCATAGCCCGGAAAATATCATCCAGGTTATTAAAGCCGAATGGATCTTGTGCCATACGGCCACCTCCATTTCCAGAATCGTTTGATTGTTGCTGTTTCAGCAGCTGGTAACAATTTTGGCATAGGTCAACTTGTTGCCGCTGCCCGTTTACACTCATGTAAAGGTGAATTGTTGCTTCATTGCGGTGGCAATTTTGACATAGCATCTTGTCGTCTCCTTTCTTGCCTGGAATTCTCGTGGAACTTCCACGGGTCTTCGAAAAGTCTTTGACCTTTCTTGACTATTGACCACATTATACCGCGTTCATCTGGTCGTGCAAGTATTTTGTTTGCACGATAAATGCGCGGTATTACGGGAAATTTCTAACGAACGCCTTCATTTTAGCACTCTCGCCAATAGAATGCTAAAATGAACATTTCAAAATTGAAAAATTTTTTTGAAAAGCTTTGACCGACACGTGTTTGGCCCGTAAGATAGGGGAGAACGCAATCGAAGGGATACTGTGGGCGTGATATAATAGTTACACTAATATCGATGGTAAAGGTTGTGTTTCAAGCACTGAGCGAGTAAAAGGTAAAATTTACGTCCTGCCGGAGGAGATCAGGGATGGCGCCAGCCGTGACGACGGTGTTAGACCGGGCGTTAGGGTCTTCCCGGCCTTACACCGTGGGACGTGTTTGGAAACTCGCGCGTACTTTGCGAGGTTTCAAACCGAGCCGGAAGCCCGTTTTGCGGCTGCAGGCGGTCCCCACAGCGGCAGAATCCCTGGCAGCCGCAGGCAAAACGGATATTTTAATGAAAAGAGCGAGGGAGGGAAAAAGAGTGGCACGAGACTTTACGGATTTAATGAATCAATTAAAAGATAAGAAAATTGAGCAGTTCGAAGTAACCCCCGAAGACTTCCCGGCATTTCAGAAAGCTTTTATGGCTTATGAAACGCGGAAACGGGTGGTGGGCCAGGCCGAAAAGAATGGAAAACTCATTTATCACTACGATCATGACGCCGGAAATGACGGCGAATAACGATTTTTTGATGAAAGCGGTTCATGTATAACTTGTAATTTGTGGCTTACATTGATATTCTTAGTAGGTAGGTGTGACTCGTTGAATGGTTGTTTGGCCAATGCGCAAGGTCAAGGCGAGTTGCGTCGGTAAGTAGTCAACCTAAGCTTAAAGGAGATCGATCAATTATGGAAAAACGCGAATTTCATGTAACAGCAGAAACTGGTATCCATGCACGTCCAGCTACTTTATTGGTACAATCAGCAAGTAAGTTCAGCTCTGAAGTTAGCTTACAATACCAAGACAAGTCCGTTAACTTGAAGTCTATCATGGGTGTTATGTCTTTAGGTGTCGGCCAAAACGCTGACATCACCATCACGACTGACGGTGAAGACGAAGCTGATGCAATGACTGCTATTGCTGAAACCATGACTAAAGAGGGTTTGTCTGACTAATGAAGACGATGCTCAAGGGGATTGCTGCCAGTGATGGGGTGGCTTGTGGTCGGGTCTACCGACTGGACGAGCCAGACCTTCACGTTTCTCAGCAGACAGTCACTGATCTTGATTACGAATTAAATCGATTCCATCAGGCCCTTGAAGCAACCGTTTCAGAGATTGAGACGATAAAAACTCGTGTAAATAAAAACCTGGGTGCTGACCGTGCCCAGGTTTTTGTTGCGCAATTAGCGATGTTAAAAGACCAGGACCTGATGGGACATGTCGAACAAAATATCAGGGAAAAACAGGTCAACGCTGAATTTGCGGTCTCTCTGGTGACAACAACGGTAGAAGAAGAGCTTACTGAGCTCGTCGACAATCCTTACCTGCAGGACCGCCTGACCAACTGGCAAACAGTAGCCAAACGCTTGACGGCACATTTGTTAGGGGTAACGCTACCGGACTTAGCCTTGGTCAACGATCCCGTCATCGTGGTTACCCACGACCTGATTGCCAGTGAGGCAGTTGCGGTCAATTCACAACAAGTTTTGGGGTTCGTGACCGATGCCGGCGGTCGGACGTCACACTCTTCGATTCTAGCGCGGTCGTTGAATTTGCCAGCAGTCGTGGGGACCCAGACGGCGACACAAACGCTGAACAATGGAGAATTGGTCGTGGTCAACGGGACGCAGGGCAATGTCATGGTCGGACCAACGGCAGATGAGATAGCGGTTGCCCGGCGAACGATGGCCCAACGCGTGAAGAATCAACGGCGACTAGATAAGTTGGTCCATCACGAGACGGTCTCCAAGGACGGCGTGGGCGTGACTTTAGCTGCCAATATGGGAACCGTGGCTGACTTGTCTCAAGTGACCGCCAGTGGTGCTGAAGGCGTTGGCCTGTTCCGGACGGAATTTTTATACTTGGACGCCCAACATCTGCCAACTGAAGACGAGCAATTTGCTATCTATCGTCAGGTGCTGGAGACGATGGGCCCGCGGCCGGTGGTGATTCGTACCCTGGATGTCGGTGGTGATAAGGAACTCCCTTATCGGCCATCACAGAATGAAGCCAATCCCTTTATGGGTGCGCGTGCTATCCGGCAAAGTCTCGCCCATCAGCAGGTCTTTCGAAGCCAGCTGCGGGCGTTGATTCGAGCGTCGGCGTTTGGCCATCTGAGCATTATGTTTCCGATGATTGCGACGCTGGATGAACTACGACAGGCCAAGGCGATTTACGACGATGAACGGTCCAAGCTAACGGCGAAACGGGTACCCATGGGAAAGATTGCTGTGGGGATGATGGTCGAAGTGCCGGCAGCGGCATTGTTAGCCGACCGTTTTGCCAACGAAGTGGACTTCATGAGTATTGGGACTAACGACTTGATTGGATATACCTTGGCGGCTGACCGGACCAATCAGAACGTGGCTTATCTGTACCAGCCGTATCATCCGGCGATTCTGCGCCTGATTGATAACGTCATTTCGGCTGGGCATGCGGCGGGGATTCCCGTTGCGATGTGTGGTGAAATGGCGGGCGATCCAATAGCGCTGCCACTCCTATTAGGGATGGGCCTCGACGAGTTCTCGATGGCACCAAGCGCGATTACCAAGACACGTCAGGTGATCGGGCAGTTGGACGCCCATGAATTAGCGGCATTGGCTGAGACGACGGTTAATTCCGCCAGCACCAGCCAGGAGGTCGTGACCATGGTTCAAGCGGCAGTTCCTGGCGTTCTGAAATAAATAAATGTAAGTGAAGGACGTCCGCGACAAATAGGGCGTCCTTTTTTAGTCAATAGTAATGCGACAGAAATTCTAGGTTGAGTTGGCCTTTGTTCAAAGGCCAGTGGGGTGGTGCTAGTAATCGTATCAGAGATTACGTACCTGCCAGGATTGTTTAGCGGGTGTTTGAAATGCAAGCGTGTAAGAATGGCCAAATGATGAGATTTTCTTGCGATGGCTGCTGAGGTTTGCAATCCCCTAGCCAAACCCATATAATTGTGATGATTGTACAAAGCGAAGCTCTAAATCTTTTTAGCCAAACACAGACGCAAGGGGGATTGGCGATGAACATTGGCTTATTTACAGATACCTATTTCCCTCAAGTAAGTGGGGTCGCAACGTCGATTAAGACACTGCGAGATCAACTGGAAAAACAGGGGCACCAGGTCTATATTTTTACCACGACCGATCCAAACGTGGAACGTAACGTTTACGAGCGGAATGTCTTTCGTTTTTCAAGTATTCCATTCGTCTCGTTCACGGAACGCCGGATCGCGGTACGGGGACTTTTTCAAGCTTATCAAATTGCGAAGGAATTAAATCTAGATATTGTCCATACTCAGACGGAGTTCTCGATGGGGTGGATTGGGAAGTTTGTGGCGCGGAACCTGGAGATTCCTTGTCTACATACTTACCACACCATGTACGAGGATTACTTGCATTACGTTGCTAACGGGAAGATTCTGAAGCCCGTACACGTGAAGCAAGGGACCCTGGCCTTTTGTTATCACCTGACTGGGGTGGTAGCGCCGAGTGACCGGGTGTTAACGACCTTAACTGATTACGGGGTCAAGACACCGATTCGGGTGATTCCGACCGGGGTCAATCTGCATCAGTATGAGCAGCCAGATACGGCCAATCTGCGACGTGAATTGGGTTATCAAACAGATACACCAGTGATCCTGTCACTCAGTCGGTTGGCTTACGAGAAGAACATTAAGGAAAGCATTGCGGCCATGCCACGGATTTTGGCAGAAGTACCTAATGCCCAGCTCCTGATTGTTGGGGATGGTCCAGCTAAGGAAGATCTCGAACAGCAGGTGAAGGATGCCGGACTGACGGATCATATTTCATTTACTGGTCAAGTAGATAATAACGATGTGTTCCGGTACTATCACATGGCGAACGTCTTCCTGTCGTCTTCTGATTCAGAGTCACAAGGGCTGACTTACATTGAAGCCATGGCCGCTGGAACGAAGATTGTGGTTATGACGAGTCCGTATACCGATGAGTTGCTGTCGAAGCGGACACTTGGGGTAACCTTCAAGACCGAGGATGAGATGGTGACGAACGTCGTGGATTACCTGAAGCACGGGGATGAGGAGCAGGATCCAGATCTGCTAGCGCGTAAATTAGCGGAGATCTCTGCCGATACCTTTGGCCAACGGGTCATTGAATTCTATCAGGATGCTCAGGCGAGTTACGAAGCGACGCACGAAGATACCCCGGACTTTAGTAATTAGAGGAGCAATTGAATGCTAAAAATTAACATGTTCTCCAAGGCTGATTCCGTCAAGGGACAGGGTGTGGGGAGTGCTTACAATGAACTGATGAATCTACTGGCGACGCGACTCAAGGATGAGTTTGACGTGACGGTCAATAAGTATGGGCGGGTCGATGTGACCCATTACCATACAATTAATCCGACCTATTATCTGTCAACTTTCCTACCAGGGCGCGGTCGGAAGATTGGTTATGTTCATTTTCTGCCGGAAACGTTAGAAGGAAGTCTGAAGATTCCCCAACCGTTCCGGTCGATCTTTTATAAATACGTGATTGCCTTTTATCGCCGGATGGACCACATTGTTGTGGTCAATCCGACCTTTATTCCTAAGCTGGTGGCGTACGGAATTCCCGCTGAACGGGTGACATACATCCCCAACTTTGTGAGTCGAAAGGAATTCTATCCGGTCGATGCTGATCGGAAGGCCGCCTTACGGGCGCAGTACCACTATGATGCAAAGCGCTTCACGGTGCTGGGTATCGGCCAGATTCAGGAGCGTAAGGGCCTGTTTGACTTTATCAAGCTTGCTCGGCATAATCCAGAGATTCAGTTCATCTGGGCTGGTGGGTTTTCCTTTGGCCGGATGACGGATGGTTACGCCGAATTGAAGAAGGTTGTCGATGATCCACCGGCTAACCTGAGCTTTCCGGGTATCGTCGATCGAAATAAATTAGTGGACTACTATAATCTAGCCGACCTGTTCCTATTGCCATCCTTCAATGAACTCTTTCCAATGTCAGTCTTGGAGGCCTTCAGCACTGGCACACCAGTCCTCTTACGGGATCTGGATCTGTACCAAGCGATTATTGCTGGGGACTACCAACCGGCTAAGGATTACGATGAAATGAATGCACAGCTTCAGCACCTGCCACATGATCCAGCAGCACTGGCACATTGGCATCAGCAGAGTCTTGCTGCCGCCGAGCGTTACTCTGAGGAACACCTCACCGAAATCTGGCGGAAGTTCTATAAGCAGCAAGCAAAAGAGGGGTAAACTGCATGTCACGACGAAATAAATGGGTATTAGCGTTAATGTTACTCTTGGGGATTGCCATTTTTGCGTATTCACTCCGTGACATTAAGTTTTCAGTATTAGTCAACGATTTTGTTCACATCAACTTTTGGTGGTTTGGGGTCGCCATTCTTTGCATGCTCCTGTATTTGGGACTTGAATCATGGATCGTGAAGGTCTTTATTTCCGATCGGATCGAGGGCTTTACGTTCAAGGACGCTGTCCGAATTCCGCTGGTGGAACAACTGTTTAACGGTATTACACCGTTTTCTTCCGGGGGACAGCCCGCGCAACTCTTTGCGTTGATGCAGACCGGGGTCGATGCCGGTAAGGCAAGCTCGGTGTTGTTAATGAAGTTTGTGGTCTATCAGTCAATGATCGTCATCAATTTTATTATTGCATTGGTCATCGGGTTTCAGGAGATTCAAGACAAGCTACACGCGCTGGCGTGGCTGGTCGTTTTTGGATTTGCTATTCACCTGGCGGTTATCGTGGGTCTCTTAATGATCATGTTCTGGTACTCCTTCACGAAGAAGATGGTTGGGGTCTTACTGTATCCCTTCCACTGGTTCATGAAGGCCGAACGGTTCACTCGGATCGAAGATAACTTGAATAGTAAGATTGATTCCTTCTACGCGGAGAGTGTCCGAATCAGTGGAAAGGGCAAGCTGATGTTGCGGGTCTTTGTGATCACCTTCTTCCAGCTGGCGTTCTATTACCTGATTCCGTACTTTATTATGCTTTCGTTAGGATATACCTCGGCCAACATTGTCATGGTGACGAGTTTCCATATTCTCATTGTGATGGTAATTTCCCTGTTTCCTATTCCAGGGGGCTCAGGTGGGGCCGAATACAGCTTTGAAATGATCTTCAGGAGTTACATCACCTCAAATAGTAAATTGGTCTTAGCAATGATTTTATGGCGCTTATTGACCTACTACTTCGGGATGCTTGCCGGTCTGGTGGCAATGGTCATCCGGCCAGACAAGGTCGTTGAAGAATCAGATTTATGATTTCCATGAGTTTTTCTGCATTAGGGCGTGTCATCAGGCCGTAAGTTTGGTAAAATCATTATGGAAAGCTAGAAAGGGGACCAACCATGGAAGAATCTCAATTGATTGGCATTATCAATCGCTTAAAGGCGATGCAAGAGGATGCCACCGACGAGCCACAACCCCGTCGTTTTGAAAAAGAAGGCGTTGAGCAAGCCACGGTCGTATTTAACCAGGCAACGCACACGTATACTTTAACTGAACACAATCCGGAAACAACTTTTGAGTTTGATAACATCGATTTAGTTGCTATTGAGCTGTTTGATTTATTGACGGATAACTAACAAAACTATGGGCTGCCATAGTTTTGTTTTTTTATAGCGAAGAAAGATTGAATTTTTTCCAAAGGTTCTTGAATCAGATTGATTACCTCGCAATATCCGCTATACTTGAGAGATGTTAATTATTATGTGGAGGCAGTCGTAATGGCGAACTTTTTTAAGCGGAAGACGAACTGGTTAAACACCCGAATGGGATTTTTCCTGTTAATCGTCGTTTTATTTTGGGTAAAAACTTACATTGCCTATCAGACCGAGTTTACCTTAGGTGCTAAGGGGAGTGTGCAACAGTTTTTACTGTTCATCAACCCACTACCGGCCGCCCTGTTGGTGTTCGGAATCGCCCTGTATTTCCGGGGTAGGTTAGCTTATTGGTTAATGTTGATCATTGATGTGTTGGAGTCTACGTGGATCTTTGCCAACGTGGTCTATTACCGAGAATTCTCTGACTTCTTGTCCTTCGGGATCATGAAGGGCTCGAGCTCTGTCGGTAACAACCTGGGGAAGAGCCTCGCACAGATCACACATCTCTATGATTTCTTTGTCTATGTTGATATTATTATCTTGATTATCCTGCTAGTGACTCACGTGATTAGAATCGATGCGCGGCCGTTTAAACGACGGTACGCGTTCTCTCTGACAGTGTTGTCATTTGCCTTGATGTTTGCGGAGTTTGGAATGGCCAATGCGGATCGTTCTGGACTGTTGACGCGAACGTTTGATAACAACTATATCGTGAAGTACCTGGGGCTAAATGAGTATGCTGCCTTCAACGCGTACCAGACGCAGAAGGAAAGTGCGACCCGGGCCAGTGCCAATGCTTCGGATATGAAGAGTGTCCTGAAGTACCTCAAACAGAATCGGGTCAGCCCGAATGTGTCGTACTACGGCAAGGAGAAGGGTAAGAACGTCTTTATTATTCACTTGGAGAGTTTCCAACAATTCCTGATCGACTACAAGGTCGATGGGAAGGAAGTCACACCAACGTTGAATAAGTTCTACCATAACAATAATACGTTGTCGTTCGATAACTTCTATAATCAGGTGGCACAGGGGAAGACTTCTGATGCCGAAATGATGTTGGAGAACTCTCTGTTTGGGTTACCACAGGGGTCAGCAATGACGACCTATGGGACGCAAAACACCTTCCAGGCGGCGCCAGCTATCTTGAGCCAAGAGGATGGGTACACCACGGCGGCCTTCCATGGGGATGTGCCAAGTTTCTGGAACCGGGACAACACCTATAAGTCTTGGGGCTACCAGTACTTCTTTAGCTCCAGCTATTATACAGAAAAACCGGGGTACAGTGTCGGTTATGGTCTGAAGGATAAGATTTTCTTTAAGCAATCGGCCAAATACATCGAGCAGCTACCACAGCCGTTCTATGCCAAGCTGATTACGTTGACTAACCACTACCCTTACGAGTTAGATAAGAAGAATACGGATTTCCCAGCAACCAAGACGGGGGATAAGACTGTGGACCCATACGTGCAAACGGCCCATTACCTTGACCAGTCGTTTGCTGAGTTCTTAACCTACCTGAAGAAGGCTGGTCTAGATAAGAACAGTGTGATCGTTGCTTATGGGGATCACTATGGAATTTCAAACAATCACCGTCCAGCTATTGCCCAGTTACTGGGTAAGGACAAGATTACGAGCTATGACTTGACCCAGTTCCAGAAGGTGCCTTTCATGATTCATGCAAATGGGCTGAAGGGTGGCATCAATCATACCTATGGTGGGGAGATCGATGTCTTACCAACCCTGTTGGACTTATTAGGTGTCAAGAATACGGATACCGTCCAGTTTGGACAGGACCTGCTCGCTAAGAACCGTAACCAGACGGTGGCTTTCCGGGATGGGAACTTTGTTTCGCCGAAGTATATGAAGGTCGGGGGGACAGTCTACGATACGAAGACTGGTAAGGAGCTCGAATTGACGGCAGCGCAGAAGAAGGCTGTTGCCAAGCTCCAAAATCATGTCACGACGGAGCTCTCCTTGTCTGACCGGGTCATTTATGGTGACCTGCTACGGTTCTATACACCAAAGAACTTTAAGAAGGTCGATAAGTCTTCGTTCACTTATAAGCTGAAGCCAGCGATGGAACGTTTGGCAGATGCTGAGAAGCAAGAGAAGACGAGTGTTGTTGCTCAAAATGATGGGAAGAGTACCGTTTCTGATTACAAGACCGATGCACCAGAATTGAAGTAAATGCGTTGTAGCCGTCACCACACAGTCGTGGTGACGGCTTTTTTGTCCTTACACATAGTAGATTAGCTAGACCAGTTAAGCTGGGGTCACGGAAGCGATAGTTGGAAGTGGGTATTTTTGCATGATAGAAACGTTGATTTGACGGGATTTGTGTCTATAGGTTCAACAAATTTCAGTAAATATTCATTTTTCACTTGACCATAGTCCCAGATATTGGTAAACTATTTTCTGTTGTCAATTACAGGGCAAACATTGTAACAGCAACGAAAGATTGCAACTTAATTAATTTAAAAAAAGGCTTGACGGTCTGATTGATAATTGATATAGTAGTAATCGTTGTTGAGAATATTTATTCAACTGAGCTTCAAAAATTCAATATTTATTCAAAATATATTGAAAAAATCAGTTGACACTAAATTGACGACATGATATACTTTAAAAGTTGTCACGAAGCAATTACTTCTTTGATAATTTGGTAGACCTTTGAAAACTGAACATTGTTTCGACAAACCAAATATGTGTAGGGC
>CALNAJ010000044.1 GCA_937874695.1 uncultured Lactobacillus sp. | reverse complement strand
AGTGATTGCTTTGGGCTTTTTAATTTCTGTTCGGATTAATTATAGAATTTGCCAATCCAATTTTGTTTTATCCTTACACCACCGGCTTCACGCCCCGCACGGCCCCTTTCACCGCGTCACCCAGCCGATGCATCCCCGCATCGATCACGGCCGGCGTCAGGCCAGTGAAACACAGGCGCAGGCTGTTATGCACATCGCGGTCCGGGTAGAAGTTGGTCCCGGGCACGTAACTCACGTGGGCCTGAGGAATCACCGTATCTCGTAACAAGGCCGCCGCATCGATTTCCTCCGGTAAGGTCACCCAATCGAAGAAGCCTCCGGCCGGTTGCGTGTAGCTGATGTCGTCCGGGAAGTAGGCCGCTAACGCATGGACCATCGCCGCACATTGCTCGCGGTAACTGGTCTTCAGCGCTGTGATGTGGGCATCCAAATCGTTGGCATCCAGATAGGCGTCAATGGCCGCGTGCACCACATTACTGGTCTCCAAGTCACTGGCTAACCGTACGCGCATAATCGCCGCCAGCAGGTCGTTATCGGCCACCAGCCAGCCCGTCCGCAGCCCCGGCATCAGGATTTTTGACAGGCTCGACACGAAGACTACCCGGCCCTCGGTGTCGAAGCTCTTGATGGCGGGCAACGGTGCGTGCTCGTAGCCCAGGTCGCGGTACGGCGAGTCCTCTAAGATGATGAAATCATAGCGATTGGCGAGGGCCACGAGTTCCCGGCGCTTGGCCACGCTCATGGTGATGCCGGTTGGGTTGTGGTAATCCGGCACGGTGTAGAGCAGCTTGATCCGTGGGTGACGCTTCAACGTCGCCTCCAACTGGTCGAGATCCAAGCCATCCGCTTGCAGTGGCACCGCGTGGTAGGTTGGCTGATACAGGTCGAACGCCGCCAATGCACCCACGTAGGTCGGCACTTCCACGGCCACCTCATCCCCCACGTTCAGGAGGGCCTTGGCTACCAGCTCAATGGCCTGTTGCCCGCCGACCGTCAAGACAACGTTGTCGGCGGTAGTCGTGACCTGCCCCCATTTGCCAATACGCGCCGCTAGCTTCGCCCGCAAGTCTGGATTGCCCTGTGCCGTCTGGTACTGGAAGAGGTGGGCCCCAGTCTGCGCGATGGCCGTGTCAAACGCCGTCTGCATGGCCGCTACCGGAAAGAGACTCTCGTTCGGACTCCCGGCCGCAAAAGAAATCGCGCGCGGTTCGGTATCCTGTGGGAACAAGCCACTTAAAGCAGAGGGAACATCAGGATTAACGCGTTGTGCAAACAAGTCATTTAACATGGAACTCACACCTTTCTGGAAAATCTTGTACTGACGAGACAGATTGATGGTCAATTCGCCTTGCCGAGTGGCGCCAATCGCCCGGGACGCGGTGGGCGGACACCAATGTTCTAAGCGGTAAACCCGCTAAGAACATTTCCACGGCTGAGGCGATTAGCACCACCCTCACGGCTTAACATGGATTTGAATTGTCGTGAAACTGGTCGCCGAATTTTGCGTAAATTGCGTATAGAACCTATATGCGTAAATTTACGCAATGCCTACTTCTATACATAGCCACCAACCATCCAAGCAGGTTTGGCAAAGCCGCAGTTACGGTTACATCCGCTGCAATCCGTTGTTGGGTCACCCACCATGTCAGCCGCAGGGCTGGTGAAAATGGGCTCAGCCGTGGGAGTTGTCTTAGCGGCGTTTTGTGCCGGTTAGACAACTGGTGGATTTGAGACGCGGGTTCTAGCGGCTCAAGTCCAAGTGCCAAGACCGCACTTCGGCTTGGCGCGTCCGCCCACAGCGCCCTGCCCATTTTCACCAACCCGGAGGCGCTGACCAACCACAAACTGGCCCAACAACTAATTGCCACCAAGAATTAACCCAACTGCCAATTACCACTACCTGCTTTTCAAGGAGTATGATAGAATACCGTTGACAGAAAAACTATTTCAACTATCTAGAAATAGCATGAATGTAATTCATCTTAACCAATTTGGAGGTGTCCCCGATGTTACCGTTTGCCTATCGCGTCTTTCAAACCATTGTGCAGGAACAGACCTTTTACCGGGCTGCTCAAACGCTGAACGTGACGCCCTCAGCCATCAGCCACTCGGTCAATCAGCTGGAAAAGGAGCTGGGTTTTCCGCTATTCATTCGCAACCGGACCGGCGTCGAACTGACACCGGACGGGCAGACCATTCTGCCCCTGATTCAAGCCATCATTAATGCCGAGGACCGGCTCCAACAGGCCGCCGCCAACATCAACGGCCTCAACGCCGGCTCCGTGCGGATGGGGGCCTTCTCGTCCGTCTGCATCAACTGGCTGCCACCGATCATTCAACAATTCAAGCAGGACTTTCCGCAGATCGACATCAACGTCGAGCAGGCCGACTTCAGTAGTATTGCCTCCGCCGTCAAGACTGGGCGACTGGACCTGGGGCTCTCCGCGCTACCGGTGGCGGAAAAGCTGACCGTCCTGCCGCTGGTCAAGGACGAGATCTACTGCATCACACCGACCGACTTCATCCCCGCCAACCGCACGACGGTGACTGCCGCCGACCTTGCCGACCAGAATTTCATCCTGCAACGGGGCGACTACGACAAGGACACCAAGGCGGCGCTGGATCACTACCAGATTCGGCCCAACGCGCTCCGCTTCTCTATCGACGACCAATCCATTCTGGCCATGGTTGAGGCTGGCATGGGCATGGGTATCTTGCCGGAACTGGCGCTGGAACGGGTCAGTGGGAACGTCAACGTCTACCCGTTCGACACCAAATTCTTCCGCACCATCTGCTTGGTGGTCAACTCGGAACAGGCCAAGGCCCCCTCGACCGCCAAGATGATTGCGGCTATCACCGACTACGTGACGGCGAAGTACCCGGACAAGGTGCTGGCGCATCCGCATGTAGGATAGAATTTAAGGTTAGATGGCCTTCAAGGTCAGCCCAGATATACCCTAATTCTCTAAAATTGACACAATAAAACCGCAGTTCAGCTCGCCAATACCTTGGTGAAGCTGAACTGCGGTTTCGTTTCAAAACGATTTAACTTTATGGCTAAAATCGTGGTACCTAATCGATCTTTTATGCCAATGCAACTTTCTGTTCGATTTTTTCGTATTGGCTTGCCGACATAATGGCTTTTTTGGCCTGTACCAACGTGGCAAATGCGCCATTATTTTGAGATAGTCGAAAGAGACTCTCTTGCTCATCCGTTTGCAAGACCAAGCCATTTTCAATTTCAGAAAGCGTACTATAACTCATCCCTAAAACCATCGCAAATTGACGTAGACTCAGCTGATAATTCTCACGAATCTCACGCACTGCTTCTGGAGTCAATACACCAAATCGCCGACGATACTCTCGAAAATCAGCTTGTAGATTAAAATCTGGATCATCAATTGGCTCTAAATAATTATCTTCATCATCTAACCGTTCGCCAGCCGGCACCCAATAAATATGGGTCATTTGAACTTCTCGTCTTCGAACCAGCACAGTCTCTTCTAAACTAATAACCGTAAAATTTGCCAGACGACCGGTTAGCGTTCTTTCGATTTCAACAGTTTTGATTACTTTATATTCCTTAGTCATTTTATCACCTCACTTAAATTTAAAAAAAGTTCGATCAGGTGCCTTTTCCGCCGGATGGAATGAATGCAGCTCTGCACCCAATGCTGAGATATAGAATTTAACGTACATATGCCCTTGATACAAGATAACCAAGAATTCGTAAACTGTCACATCTTCCTCTTCATGATGATGCACAGGTGAAGGTCCCCGAAAGTACTGACTCGTTTCCAATGATTCAATGGCGTCCTTAACAACCATGCGATACGATCGTCCCGTCTTATCTAAAAATAGTTTAGACTTCCGATTCAAAACAACTTGCAACTTCCCCTGTTGATAGAAATCTCTGAGCCGAACAATTGCCAATGAAGCATTGAACTTGTCATCTTGCAAAAATTCTCCTCCACTCCGGATCTGTTACCTGTGAGTAACAGTCTATGCTTCACCCTCGACAAACTCAAGCAATATCTCCTGAATATCGTCAGTATTCAAATTACCCCTAAACCTATGAATCAGTTTGTTTATTTGATTGCTGACTAAAATCCTGAATCGGCATCTCATTATGTACCCCAAACGGCCACCACACCTCACAAAGAAGTGGCAACCGCCGGGGTGTTGCGTTACAAGTGACTAACTACGACTGATACTGACTAGACAGTAGGTGCCGGTACGGGTTGTGGTCCGCCCACCAAGGCCGTCTTGGTCGTTTCCACGATTTCGGCACGCAGGGGTTCGGCGTACAGGTCCACCTCGCCCTTGGCGAATAACTTAGCGGCCGCCACTTGCTTCATCAACGTTTCGACTTCTGCCGGTGCGAGGTCGGCGTTGACGTACTTAAGGCGCAGGTGCTTGACGCGTTTGTCGGAACCTTTAAAACTCAATTCTAATGTCTTCATAGAGAGACTTCCTTTCTATTCTGCGGGAGGGACTTAGGCGACGGCGCTTTGGCTGGACACGACGGCGTTGCGAAACGGTAAGCCGGTCAAACCGGAGAGGATGGCCCCGAAATCTTCGACTTGCTTGGCGGCTGGCGCGTTGACCGCATTCTGTAGCACGATCTTAACGGGCTTGGCGTCAGTGGCGCCGAAGATAAAGGTGATGGTCGTTTTCTTCCAATTCGTTTGCATGGGTGGTGCTCCTTCCGTGGTGCGAAATTTTATAAGTGGCTGGCCAACCCTTACACTTATTACTAATGTAAAAAATCAGAAATCAGTCTCACTTATTTTCAAATTATTCCAAAAAACTTTCTGGCGGGGCTAAATGATGGACGAGTCTACGCAGTAATGACCGCCGCCACCGAAAGACGGTTGCCCGGCCAACGCCATATTTGGCGGCAATCTCCTCTGGCGTGAGCTGGTCGATCAAGGTGCCGACCAAGAAACGCCATTCACCGGTATTCCCCGCGCCACCGATCAACTTGATGAGGTACGTCCGAAAATCGTTGAGGCCAATAGCGTTCAGAATATCCTCATCACTGGCCAGCTCGTCAATGATCGGCGTGTGGTCCCCCGGTTCCATGGGAATATCCTGTCGGCGATTGTTCCGCAGCTGATTGCCCACGTGCCAGACCAGCGCCTGCTGGGCGAACGCTAATAGCTGGTGGGGCTGAGCTTCTGGGTCGCCGGGAAAGTCCGCGTAGGCCTGGGGAAAGTACAGCCGGGCCTCCTGCAGGTAGTCCTCGTAGTCGTCCTGATTCGGACGTAACCGCAGGCGTTTCAGGGCAGCGTAAATAATAGTTTCGTGATCGCCGGTATACAAGAAGCGGTACGCGGCGGCGTTATCGGTGGTCAATATGGATCATCCCTTCACTTGTGGTGATCCATAGCGCTATGGTCAGCCCCCACTTTACCGGAGTTCGGTGGCAGCGCCTAATGCGGATTATTTCGCAAAACAGGTGGAAAATTCGGCTCGGTTTTACACAATTTGCCGAAAAAATGACCAAAAAGCTGATAGGACGCGATCGACGTTCCAGCCCGTTATTTCGGGAATCGGGGCGATTTTTTGATTTTGCGGACAAAATAAATTTCGGGTTTCGCCCCCTCACACTGATTATTTTGTGGTATAAATAGTTATGTGATACGAATTTAGTGTGCCTAGAAGGTTTTGGGTTAATGTAACTGATTCGATTGAAAGCGCATTCGTCAAGTGATGGTGCGCACCACCGATCAGCCACTGCGGTCCCTGCCAGACACACAATTTCAGGAGGAGATTCGGACATATGAAGAAAGCAGTTTTATTGACCACTGTCGCTGCGGCCGCCCTATTATTTGGCGGATCGACCACGCTGGCACAGGCCAAGACGTATAATCAAAAGGGTAACGCGTTGGCAAATTACAACGTCAAGAAGTATAAGACGGTCGCAAACAAGAACTTATTCGTTAAGCGCTACACATTTAAGACCAGCTACAGTAACATCTTCCAGACCAAACCAACCAGTATCACCACGACTAAGGGGAAGAAAGCCACTTTCAAGTCCAACGTCTTCTTGCCAGTAACCTACAAGACGTCCGCTGACTGGGGTAATCCTCAAGCCGAAGCGCTGTCTAAGGACGGCAACACGCTGTACGAACTGATCACGAAGAACGGCAGTAATCGCGGTTGGATCGTCAAGTATAACCTGGGGAAACTCCGTAGCAAATTTGGCGTCAGCAGCAGTCACATGGACGCCCTGCGTCGCGCTTCTTACGACCACTCTGTGGGTAAGATGACCAGCAAGGACAAGCAAATTATGAAATACGTCAAGGTCGGCCCCACCTTTAACACGGGTCACGGTCAATCTTTGGCAATGAACCCCAAGAACGGCCAACTCTGGTTCATCGGTAAACCAGTCGCCGTTAACACCAACGTGCAACGGGTCAGCACCAGTAGCTTAAAACCTATCACCAAGATTAACTTTAAGCTGAAGAGTACCGTCACGATGGGCTCTAACCTGACGTTTGACAAGAACGGGAACGCCTACTTCTTTACATACTCCAATGGGGGTTGGGCGCCTAAGGGTGCCGTTAAGATCTACAAGGGGAAGATTGGCAGCAAGTCTGTCAAGTTCCACTTGGTTATGCAGGGCCTGCGCAACCGTCCCGGGACTAAGCCACAGTCAATGGCCTACAACGCCAAGCGTAACCGGCTGTACTTCGTCTCCGACAGTAGTATCTCATCCGTCCCCGCTTCCAAGCTGGGCAAGCTCAAAGCCAGCCAAGTTAAGGGCTCTAACTTCAGCGGCAAGCGTGAGTTCGAAGGGATTCAATTCGCCAAGAACGGTGCCAGCTACCTGTTAGTCAACAAGGGTGCCGAACTGATGCAAGCAACTAACAATAAATTCTAAATTTTCAACTTAAAAAGCCAGTGTCCCGTGCGACGGTTACGTCGTGGGACACTGGCTTTTTGTAAATCTTAGATAGCATTGGCTTGTTGGGCAAGATGGTAGACCGTATCGAGGAACTCGTCGAGATCTTCAAAGACTTCGAAATCATCAAAATAAGGGTCACGTTCTTGGACTGCCTTAAAATCGGAACGTGTCGTTCTTAATACGTGAACACCATATAAGTAACCCGGAACCCTTGTCTGATCATTGAGAACCTTTTTATGGAGGCGAACATCATCAGCATTCTTGCTAGCATAATGATAGGCTACCAACCGGTCATCAAACTGAGCGATGGCCACAAAATGAACATATTCGTACTCAAACATTCTGACTACCTACCTTCTGCGTTTTTCGCTCTTGAACATGACGAACGTGCTCAAGTTGATTTTGTTTTTCTCGATTCTTATCCCAAATTTGAAGTTCCCAAGGAAAATACCGATTGTCACTTTGAAAATAACAGTGAGTTGCTCTATAATTCCCATCATTTCTTGTATAGAACCTGGAAATGATTCGCTTCTCAGCCAATCTTCTGAGTAATTCATTCAACTCTGATTGTTCATTTTCTATTCTCGGTAAAATAACTCGACTACCAAAAAAATCATTTAACACTTTAGACACATACCGGTGTCTTCCAATATTATAATTAATCTTAGAAAATACAGTTTCCCGCAATTTAACACGATAACGAAAATCATAACGCATCTCTAATTGACTGAATACTTCCTTATCTAGCTGACTATCATCCCCCAAAGTCGCTACATAACTTGGAATAATCTTTTCAATAAATTGCCAATGTAAATTATCTGAGTCCATTTTAATTCGTTTAATATTTTTTATATTCCCGAACTCCTCTAAATTCGAATAAAACTCAGTATTAAAGGTATCATACACATCTTTAATCGCAATTGCCACTTCTTCAATTATCGCAAGATTATCCATCAGCACCACCATTTCCGGAGTATTTAGGTTACGCTACTTAACTCCGTAAAATGTGGCCGAATATTTTTACTGACTGCGACAATTTACTCTTTTTCCCAGCATAAATACTGCTCAAACTTGTTCCACAATGTTATACTGGCCCCGAGACGGACCGGCACTTTGATCGGTTCCGCCTGGAATAACTACCATAACTCAATCTCCAACAAAGGGAACATCGACGCCTGCCCGGCGCTGACGTTCCCTTTGCTAATTTCTATCGGTAAAAATCGGGCTACAATAAAGCGAAAATAACACCAATCATCAATAAGACGGCTAGGCCAATGCCAGCCTCGTACTTCCCCCGGCGCGGTGTGCGCTCCAGGCGTAAGGTGAGGTGGGGTCCGTCGACTAATTTCATGATGGTTCTCCTTTCACGGGTCCAGAGTTACTGCAATCTGCCTAAATAGTGAAAGTCTGGATCACGACCGGCCGTGTAACAGGCAAACGCCTTGGTCAGTTCGTTATGAAACGTAACCAGAATTGCGGGCGTGGCCCACGTCGATGCCGCCCAGAAGACGGTATCGTCGGGCTCCCGGGGATCATTGGGGTAACGGTAGTATCCCTGTTGCTCATCCCAAATGGTCCCTTGGGTATTCAGCCAATCCTCGGCCAGTCCCGCCTGCACCACCGCCATGACATCGTGATTATCACGAATCAGGGCTGCCAGAGTCACCCAATCCAATTGCCAATCGTGTTGCTTGGGCAATTGGGAACGGGTTCCCAGTGGCGTGTGGCGGAGAGCAATCGGCGTTAAATCAATAAAGTCCATGTGCGCGACCTCCTAGCATTTTACCTTTATCATAACGCATCGCTAGGTAAATGGCCGGTAACGGGTTGGGTTATCCCCAACCCTACAGGAGTTTACTTAAAATAGCGACCTTTATCGTACCCATGGGCTTACTGACTAACGGCCTGTGCAGTCCAGTCGGTTGTTCATCCAACTTCACAATCATTAGAACCAAACGGTCCTCAGATATTTACTTATCTGGGGGCCATTTTTCACTGCCTATCATACATGAAAGCGCTTAAAATTGCGACACTTATCATATCGATACATTAAGTTGGTTAACCATCAGCCTATCTCATCCATTAGTTAGCTGTCGTGATTTCCAGTTAGCCTATTGCACCCACGCCACCCAGCGGATTTCAGCCAACGTTAAATACCGAAACCGATCACTCGCGAGTTGCAGGACAATTTGGTCTTCGTTAACGCCGGCAACGGTACCGTCCACCGTTGTTAGGACCTGGTTGTCATCCAAAATATTCAGCTGCAAATGGACTGGCTGCTGGGCATGCCAAGCGGCCGCCAACTCCCGACTGATCTCTGTCAGCGGTTGTTGCGGTTGCGCTTGTTCAACTTGCTCCGCGGCGTGCATTTTAGCCAAGGCACTCGTATGGTCGGACAGGTAAAAGCCGCCCCACTTTAGCATCCCTCGGTCGTGATAGTCGCGGCGGAAAAATTCAGTTGCCAACTTATCATCAGGGGCCTGGTGTAAGATCATGGCCCATCACTTCCTAGTGCACCCAGCGTTGGCTCTCCGGCCAGCGCACGTGTCCAAAGTTTATAAAGTTCAGGGACAGTTGGGTCTGTGCCTTGAGTGCCCCAATAACTTGTTCCAGAATTTCGAGGTCGGTCGTTTGCAGAGTGTGCAGCGGAATGGACCGCTCGCGATGCCCCTTCCGCTGAATATCCATGAAGAAATTGGTCGTCTGCGCGTACTGGTCATGCACCACATCAATGCGATACTGACAGTGCCACTGCGCCGCAAACAATTTATCTGCTCGCGCATAAATCAAGTCGGCTTCCTTCTGCACATCAATCAAAGCTATTTCCTCCATTGTGACCACCAACCAGTGCAGCCCGCCGGAGCATCGTGCCACCAGGCATCAGACTGCTGGCTGGAATGACCGCAGTCTTGCCAAACCTATCCCGAAGTTCGTCAATGACTCGATCGAAGCGTTCATCCTTAATCTGCCGGTGGGGATCTTGGAAAATATCGAGTTGCAGGCCACGACTCGTGTTCAACCGCGATAACCCCACACCGATGTTGCGAATGGACTGGCCTTCCCAATGCTGGCGAAATAGTCGCAGCAACGTCGCACTAATCGTCTGTGCATTATCTGTCGGATCAATCCGACAGCTGTGGTGGAACCCACTGCGCCCATCGTCCGCCTCACCCGCACGAGCAAACCCAATAGACAAGCTGACGCAACCGGCTTGTTGTCGATGATGACGCATCCGCGACGTGGTCTGCTGGCCGATCTCCCGGATCACCAGCTCAATCTCTTGTTGTACCTTGTAGTCGCGTGGTAGGACCTGTGAATTACTCCAACTCTTCTCCTTGGCTGGTCGGAGCTCGTGTAGGTGACTGCGATCGATTCCCCAGGCCAATGCAAATAGCTGCGCACCAATCATCCCCATCTCCGCGCGTAACTCATAGGGATTGACCATCGCTAAGTCACGCATGCTATGAATGCCCAGTCGCTGCAGATGAGCGGCCGTACGATGGCCAATGCTCCACACCTTCTCGAGGTTGGTGATTGGCCATATTTTCTCTGGAAAGGTCTCGTAGGTCAGCCGGCCGATGAGTTCCCGGTCGTGCTTCGCCTGCAGGTCAAGGGCCAGCTTGGCCTGTACCGGATTTTCGCCGATACCCACAGTCGTATAGAGTCCTAGTTCGCGGCGAATACGCAATTGAATCCGCCGGGCCACAATCTCAGGAGTCGGCCCAAACAGGCGCCAGGACTTGGTCATATCCAGGATGGACTCGTCGATTGAGTATGGAAACAGGTCATTATCGGCCACATACTCCCGGAAAATTTTATTGATCTTCAAGTTCTCCTGGATATATAGATTCATCCGCGGCGGGACGACCAGAATTCGGGGATCATCAGGGACTTCATATTGGCGTGACACGTTACTGATGCCGAAGAGCTTCTTAGCCATCGGTGAAGCGGCCAATACCAGGCCACTCCCCGTGTTGTCGGCCTCAGACATCACCACGATCACCGAACGCAACGGATTCAGCCCCCGCGCGGCGCTCTCGACGCTGGCGTAAAAGGACTTATTATCAATCATGAAAAACATGCCATGTGGTTCATTTTGATAATCCATCACTGCGACCCCCTTTGCTGATGTTCTTATTATACGAACATTTGTTCGGCAATGCAAGCCTGATTTTGAAAAGTTTCGCCTACCGACAAACTACGCCAGCATCACCGCCGTCAGCAGGCTTAACTAGAAAGTTCTCTTAGCAGATGTGGCCTCTTCAGATCGCCTAAGCTCAAGACCAATCTCATCTTTTTCCGGTATACTTAGTGTACGGTTTAACGGTGAAAATATGTTATTCAGTAAACTAGTTCACCTAACAAATCGCCACTTAACAATACCAGTTACGCCTGTTAACACCTTATGTGACAAAATAATAAAGTTTTCCATTTAGGTAGCTTTTCTCAAATATCCGTGTTATTATGTACTTGTGAAGTTAGCCCTAGTCAACTAGCTTCCTCAACTTTAAATGCGAAATCAGTCTTACCGTCACTTAAACGCGGTAAGACTGATTTTGTTTTTTATAGCCAATTTTAATTTTTCAATGATGTTACAATATTAATAAATCGTTACAAACCAGTTGGCGGTGACTCAACCATCCGCTAACTACCAATTCAAAAAGCTGCTGGCACCGGGAAGATTCTTGCCCGTGTCAGCAGCTTTCGTTAGTTAATCGCTGATATTAATTTTTTTAATAACACCATTAAACTGCCGCGAAGGCCGTTCGCATTGCTGCAGTATCCGCCGCAGGATCGGTGCTCTGCGTCAACAGCGTAATAACCGCAACACCCGCTGCACCAGTGGCTGCGATGGCCGGTAGATTCGGCACCGTCACGCCGCCGATGGCCACGACGGGCACAGTAGCCTGTTCGACGAGTGCCTTCAGACCCGTCACGCCCATAACAGGGTCGGCATCGGCCTTGGAGGTCGTTGGATAGATTGGACCACTGCCAATGTAGGAGATTCCCTTGATCTGGTTCGCCTTAGCCACCTGTTCCGCCGTGTTGCAGGACAGGCCCACGAACATATCGCGGTCGGCTACCGCATCGAGGACCTTCGTGATCTGTTCATCGCTCTGACCGACGTGAATCCCATCGGCCTGTAACAGCAACGCCAAGTCCACGTCGTCATCCACGATAAACGGGACGCTAGCTTCGTGACATTGGTCGCGCAAATCGCTACCCAACGCCACGCGCTGTTCCGGCGTTAATTTACTAGCGCCCTTATCTCTGAATTGAAACGCGGTGATACCGGCCTTTAACATGGTCGCCAACACATCTCGTAAGTCTTGACCGGGAACGTCTTGGCTCCCCGCCACAAAGTATGCCCGTAATAGACCGGGCTCAAAAGTTACTGACATTAGTGTGCACCTCCCTGGCCGTAAGCCCAATGATTCAGCGGGCCGTGGCCGTTTCCAACTGCAATAGGATTGGCAATGGCCGCCGTCACGTAGTCCTTACCAATGCGAATGGCCGACTCGAAATCCTGGCCCTTCGCCAATTCTGCTGTGATACATGAGGATAACGTATCCCCCGTGCCGTGGGTCCGCACGGTATCGACGCGTGGTGCCGACAGCCAGAATGACCGACCATCCGCCAGCAAAACAAAGTCACTGGCCTTATCCGGCGTCGCCTCGTGGCCCCCCTTGATAATCACGTTCTTGGCCCCCAAATCCTGTAAGACGACTGCCGCCGATTCCATAGCTTTGGCATCGGTAATCTCGATATTGGTCAGTCGTTCAGCCTCGGGTAAATTCGGCGTCAACACGTCTGCCAATGGGATCAATTCATCCCGCACCGTTGCCACGGCATCGTCGGCCAACAGCGCGGCCCCGCCCTTGGCGATCATCACGGGATCGACCGTGAGGGGACCAAAATCATATTTCTTTAAATTCTCTACCACACCATGGACGTGTTCCGCATCCGCTAGCATACCTGTTTTGCAGGCCCGAATTTTCAAATCAGCTGCTAATGACGCAAATTGTTCATCGACCAATTTCTGTGGTAAGGCCATGAAGTCCTGAACGCCCAGCGTATTCTGCGCGGTCACCGCGACAACCACTGCCGTCCCAAAGACGTTGCGTTCCTGCATCGTCTTCAAGTCGGCCATGACACCGGCACCCCCGCCGCTGTCAGTCCCCGCGATCGTTAACGTCTGTGGAAATTCATTTGCCATCCTTACTCATCCCTTCTCTACTGATAGGCCGCGATCGCGTTGATCTGAGCAGTCGTGGTCAATTGTAAGCCGTCCATTAACTGGACGCTGAAGCTGCCGGCACCGAGGTTTGGTGTGGCCTGGGCCACCCGTTCACCGATAGCCGCAAAGACCAGACAAGCCGTCTGGGCCGCTTCAAAATAATCCGATTCAACGGCGCAAAATGCCGCCACAATACTTGATAACATGTCACCAGACCCCACATGGACCTGGAACAATGGCGTGCCATTCATCACCTTAACCACCCGCGTACCATCGGTGATGACATCGGTTGGACCAGACAAGATGACGACACACTTTAATTTCTGCGCACACGCCTGGGCAATTGCCACCAGGTCGCCGGTCCCCTCACCGGCATCGATTCCCTTGGCCTGCCAATCCACATCAGCCAACGCCGCAATTTCACCGGCATTGCCGCGAATCACGTCCGGGTGAAAATGGGTCAAAAGGTTGCTCGCAATCATCTTGCGGTAGGCCACTGCCCCCACGGCGACGGGATCGATCACTAGCGGTTTGTGTTGCTGGTTCGCAACCTCGCCGACCTTGCGGATCTGTTCGACCTGCCGCTGGGTAAACGCACCCAGATTGAGGCACACGGCGCTGGACAAGCTGACCATTTCTTCGGCCTCAGCGACCTCTTCAGACATGATGGGTGACGCACCCAATGCGTTGAGCCCGTTGGCCACATCCTGGACCGTGACGAAGTTGGAGATGTTAAAGACGATTGGGTTCTGGTGGCGCAAGGTGTCTAACAAGTCTACTTTCATTTTCTTCCCCCTTAGGAATACCTGATGCGTTCGCTAAAAGTCGCGTTCCCCAACGTTCCCCACGTCTTGGCTAGCCATTTTAATTGTGATTTCCGTCCAAATTAAAACGAACCGCTGGCTCACAAAGTTAGTGAACCGGCGGCCCGTTACCGTGCCACGACACATTCCCTTCGCAAGTTTGAGCTTGACAGGTTCCAAGGGATTGCGGTGTTCGCCGCATCTCAGCCCGTTGTGGACACCCCTAGTGTACTGGTTAATTTAAGCATAACAGGTTTTACCGTCACGTCAACGATTCTCACGTTACCGGGTAATCTGTTCAGCCGCTTTACCAACGACTTGCCAGAGACGGTCGATCGTCTTATCGGACAAAAATCGTTGAGCCCACAGGATTTGACTCCCTGCACCGGCCGAGTATCGCGTCTTTGGCCGTCGAGACAGTGCCGCCTGATCTACCAACCGTGCGATAACCTTAGGCTTACTAGAGAACTTCTTCACAGCCTTCAAAATGGCCGCCGCGCGACTCGCATCCTTTTCGTACGGACCGTTCGCCGAGAGCTCCTGTAAATGGTCCGCCGCAATGTCCGCCCATTCCGATTGAATGGCACCTGGTTCGATCACTGCTACGTGAATCCCCTGAGGGTGAAGTTCCATCCGCAGGGCATCCGACAGGCCTTCCAACGCAAATTTTGACGCCACGTACCACGCGCCAAAAGGTTGGGCCACCTTACCATCGACCGAAGTCACGTTGATGATCCGACCGGCGTGTTGCTGGCGCATCATGGGCAAGACCGACTGAATCAGCCGCGCTGCCCCAAAGAGATTCACGTTGAATTGGTCCTGGGCCTGTTCCATGGGAACATCCTCGACCGCTCCCATCAGGCCGTAGCCGGCGTTGTTAACCAGAATATCTACCCGACCGGTCTCATTGACGATCCGGTCAACCGCACTTTCCACGCTCGCCGGATCGGTAATGTCCAATGCCAGTGTCGTAATCCCCAAATCGTCGAGGTCGTTCATCCGACTAACGCGCCGGGCCCCGGCATAAACCGTGACGCCGTTTCGATGTAAACTCCGGGCAATCGCATTGCCAATTCCTGATGACGCCCCTGTAACCAACGCAACTTTTCGATGTGCCATATTTTTTCCTCCTAATTTGACGGACCAACTAACTGTTTACGTTCATTGTAGAATTCCCGATAGGCCCAGTAACAGGCCAATACCGAGCCAATACTGGTCGCCGACATTAACATGAAGGTAACCATAATCTGATATTTAATCGCCCGCACCGGGTCCACGCCGGCAAAGATCAACCCGGACATCATCCCCGGCAGGCTCACGATTCCCACAGTCTTAGCGGAGTCGATGGTCGGCTGCATCCCCGTCTTGATGCTAGCCCGGACGATATCGCGGGAGGCATCCTTCAGGTCGGCCCCCAGCGCTAACTTTTCCAAAACGGCCTGCCGTTCCTGCTTGAACTCCGCGTTGAGATTGCGGTAGCACAGGCCGATGGCGACCATCGAGTTCGACGCGATCATCCCCGAGATCGGAATCATCTGCGACGGAATAAACTTGATAGCCCCCGCCAGCATCAACACGCCCAGGGTGACCGCCGTACTGATGAGAATCGCCCCAACGGAAATCGGTAACGCCCGTGGAATCCCGTTACTGCGCTGTTTGGCATTATAGCCGGCATTAAAAATAATGATTAAGATCAAGACTGCCGTGAGCCAAACGTTATCCAAACGGAAAACGTATTTCAACAGGTAACCGACCACAAACAGCTGAATGACGGCCCGCACGACCCCAATAATCATGTCACGGTCGATGCCCAGCTTCTCATGCCACCCAATTGCCAAGGCAATCATTACTAGTCCCAGCGCCAGAATCAACGATTGATTATTCACTGCTAGATTCATCGTGTACCTCCCGTGATGCGTCCGTCGGTCAAGGTCACCAGCCGCGTCGCCACATCGATCTCCGATTGATCATGCGTAATGGCGATGATCGTAATCCCATCGTCGCCATTAAAATGCCGAATCATCGACCAGACAAATGCCTTGTTCTCGGCATCCAAGCCGGCCGTGACTTCATCTAAAATCAAGACTTCGGGATAAATCATCACGTTTCGCAGTAAGGCCACCCGTTGCCGCTGACCGCCAGACAGGTCAATGACGGCCTTATCCAAGTCGCTGGCAGCCAAGCCCACGTAGTCCAGCGCCGCCACCGCGCGTTGTTCATCGAACGATCGCTGGCGAATCTGATAGGGAAAGCTCAGATTGTCGCGCACCGTTTCGCCGAACAAGGTCGGCTGTTGAAAGCTGTACGAGACCCGGCGCCGATACGCTATCGGGTCGTAGGTATCGATGGATTTCCCAGCAAAGTTCAACTCGCCGCTGGTCCGACTCAGAAGTGACGCGATGATCCGCACCAGCGTGGACTTCCCGCTCCCAGACGGTCCGGCGATGGTCACCCACTCGCCGGCGTTGATGGTCAGGTCGACATCTTCCAGGATCGTCGTCTCGCCGGCTTGGTAGCCGACCCCTTTTAGTTCCAGCAGACTCATAGGCCCTGCCCCCTCTTTGATTTTAAACTTGATTCAGTATAAGTCAGCGCCTTACCGGGCGAGGCTTACATAGTGGTAAAACCACAGTAACGGCAGTGCCAAGACTAGTGTTGCCACTCCACACATCAGGACTCAATCTACCACAACAATCATTTTACATAACGGGACAATCCACTGCCAGCCAGTGACAACAGCACCTGTGGGGTTACCGCCATCTCAGCCGCAGGGACGGTGAAAATGGGCCCAGCCGTGGGAGTTCTCTTAGCGGCGCATTGCCGCTTAGAGAACTGGTGACTTTGAGACTCGGTTCTCAGAGGCTTGAAGTCAAGCTTCGAGACCGCCCTATGGCTCGGAGCGTCCGCCCACAGCGCCACGGTCCATTTTCACCGTCCCGGAGGCGCTGCAATGACGATAACCGCATATAAGCTTATTGTACATAAACGGGGACGGATTGCCTATGGAAACGGCTTCAATTTGGTGAAAAAGGCTCACGGCCCCGGTGAGCTCTAAAGTTTGGTATAATGTTCAAGACCGTAACTGTTCGGAATTAATGATTTAACTTAACTAACGTCAACCTAGTAGGAGAAAATATGCCAAATTATGAGTCAAAGAATCACCGCGGCTATGACCGCAATGACCGCAATGACCACAACGACCGGCGCCAACACGGTGCTGGCAACCATTACCGGCCTAATAACAATCACCGTCCCATGAACCGACGGCCACGTCAGGAGACGCCCCAGGTTCAAGTCGAAGTTGGCCAACGTTTCCCACTGACCATCAAGCGCATGGGGATCAACGGTGAAGGTATCGGCTATTACAAACGGATGGCCGTCTTCATCCCCGGCGCCTTAACGGACGAAGAGGTCGTTGCCGAAGTCACCAGTGTGGCCACGCGTTACCTACGGGCCAAGATTCACCGGGTCCGCAAGACTAGCCCACACCGCGTGGAACCTCGCGACAGCTACGCCGATCAAGTCGGTGGCTTTGAGCTGGAACATTTGGACTACCCCGGCCAATTGGCCTTCAAGCGAGACGTTGTTGCCCAATCCCTCGAACGCTACAAGCCCGAGGGTTACCGTCACTACGACTTGCGCCCAACTCTGGGAATGGATGACCCTTACGGCTACCGTAACAAGGCCCAATTCCAAGTTCGCCGCAACGCCGAAGGCAAGGTCGAAGCCGGCCTGTACGCCGAACGTAGTCACGACCTGGTCGACCTGGAAACCTGTTCCGTCCAGATGCCCGTGACCATGACCGTCATGCGCGCCGTGGTCCAGATGCTACAGGACTTAGACATGCCGATCTATGATGAAGAAGCCGAATCCGGTATCGTTAAAACGCTGGTGGTTCGCGCCGCAGCGCACACCGACGACGTCCAACTGGTGGTCATCACCAATTCACCAAAATTACCACATAAACATGACCTGTTGACGCGGATCACAGACGAACTGCCCCAAGTAACCTCCGTTATGCAAAACATCAATCCCGGCAAGACATCCCTTATCTGGGGTGACGAAACGGTCCATTTAGCCGGCGAAGAAACGATTACGGAAAAGCTCGATGGCCTGGCCTTCAAGCTCTCCGCACGTGCCTTCCTACAACTGAACCCGTCACAAATGGAAGTCCTCTACGGCGAAGCCAAGAAGGCCCTGGACTTACAACCCGGCGAAACCGTCGTCGACGCCTACTCTGGTATCGGGACGATTGGTCTCTCCTTAGCCGATGTCGCTGAAGAAGTTCGCGGGATGGATGTCATTCCTGAAGCTGTGGCGGATTCCAACGAAAACGCCGCCGCTAATGGGATCACCAACGCCCACTACGAGCTTGGTACAGCCGAAGAACTCCTGCCTAAGTGGATCATGACCGGTTTCCATCCGGACGCCATCGTAGTCGATCCACCCCGCACCGGTTTGGACGACACGTTGATTGAAACCTTGCTGGCAGTGCGGCCACCAAAATTGGTCTACATCTCCTGCAACCCATCAACGCTGGCCAAGGACTTGGTTGAATTGACGCACGATTACCAAGTCGACTACATTCAGTCCGTGGACATGATGCCCCAGACGGCGCGGTGTGAAGCTGTCGTTAAATTAAGTCGCCGTCATTAATCAGCACCAAATAATCACGACCAATAGATTAATAGGCAGACACGTCTTTTCGTGTTAGACTTTTATTTAACGTATAACACTGAATTCTGTAGAAAGTTGGCAAATGACATGCAAGATCCTTTCAAGGGCTTTAACAACGACGATGATCCTGATAACCAAAATGGTGACGGCCCTCAAGGTCTGCCGTTACCGCCGAACTACGCTACCGTTGTTAATCCCGAAACGGGGAATATGCGTATCGCCAAGGTCGGATTTTCCTGGACGATGTTTATCTTCCCCCCGTTTCCGACCCTTTTCCGGGCTGACTGGTACAATTTATTCTGTATCATGGGTGTGGAATTAAGTCTCATGATGGTGCTCTCCATGGCCGTTCCCGTTAACCAGCTCGCCCAATTCTTCGCGGTCGGCGGCTGGGAAATGTTGCGTGGCTTTTTGTGGGGATTTCTCTACAACATGATGTACTTCAAACACCTGTTCAGCAAGGGATTCGTGCCAGCAGACGATCGGTCAAAAGAACTTCTGACCCATGCTCGCTACTGGTCTCAACCAAAGAATAATGATTAAACGATCGATAACAAAAACGCCCAGAACATAATTTGTTTTGAGCGTTTTTGTTATCGATATAAGACTTAGTCTCGATTTTAAAAAAATGGGCAAATAAAAATCGTTCATCAAGCTTTCGACAGGCTAGAACGATTTTTGTTCGCTTATCAAACTGTCAGTCGTCTTCAACGACTTCTACATTGGCATAGGTGTAGACGCACCTGTGCCTTTGTTGCGTTCAGTATACCACAGACCTCTGAAAGACAGTGACTTTACGCCCATCATGATTCAAAACAAGCACACGCAATCACCATCACTCAAGGTCAAGGCAACAGCCAAACCTTTCCTAAAGTAATTCCTAAGTTAACTCGCCCTTGGCCGCTTTTAGTTGCGCCACTGTGTGGGATTTGTTAAATTGAGGACTACAACTATGACCGTTAAGTAAAAAAGGAGAAACGCATGCAAACTACGCGATCCGATGGCCCAGTGAAACGCTTCTTTAAGGGCGTGATCATTGCGCTAGGCTTCATTCTTCCCGGTGTTTCTGGTGGGGTACTCGCCGCCATTCTGGGCATTTACGAACGACTACTGGGCTTCATGGCCCATTTCCGACAGAACTTCAAACGCGACTTCTGGTACTTTGTGCCGGTCGGCTTGGGGGGCATTGTGGGTATCGCCCTCCTGTCGGCCCCACTGGAATATCTGCTGGCCCACTGGCAAGTCATCGTGCTATGGGGCTTTGCCGGCGCCATCGTGGGGACTCTTCCTGCGCTGATGCAGACGGCCAGCTCCCAGACGCCCCGCGACGCTGCGGACTACGGCTGGTTCTTTGGCACGCTGTTGATCAGTGGTGGCCTGCTATACTTCATGAGCGACATCTTTGGCACTCTCCCCGCCAACTTCTGGGGCTTCGTGGTCGCCGGTATCCTGATTGCCCTAGGCGTGTTGGTTCCCGGCCTGAGCCCGTCCAACCTTCTGCTGATTTTAGGATTATTCACGCCCATGTTGACCGGATTTAAGAACTTCGACTTGTTGGGCGTCTACCTGCCGATTGCGCTGGGTGGCATGCTGGCTATGGTTCTCTTTTCCAAGGGCATGGACTACCTGATTCACCGCTTCCACTCGCGCGTCTACCACTTCATTCTGGGTATCGTGGTTGCCAGTACCATCCTGATTCTGGTGCCCAATTCTCACGCTGCCGAAAGCATTTCTTACGCGGGGGCAACCTGGAGCACCTTGTCATTCAGTGCGCTGGCATTGGTAGTTGGCACTGGTCTAGGCTACTGGATGAGTCGACTAGAAATTAAATACAAATAAATTCAAAACTCCGCGAAAAATCCACGTTTTTTCGCGGAGTTAGTCTATGTACCGCCAATTTAGGTCAATCGTAACTAGCAAGCCTATTTGGTTGCCAGTTGATAGCGGATTGGCTATCATTAGGGGAATTCATAGATGGAGTTTCTGTATTATGATTGGGAAGAATTTGATGACTTTCTCGCTGGCATCCCTAAACAAGACGCGGCTAAGTTGATGTCAACAATTTCAAAAATTGAAGAATTTGGTCTTCTCATTGCTAGCCGGGAGAAGTGGATTCGAAAGTTAGAACCCAACCTTTACGAGATCCGATCGTAGTTTGCGACTAACATCCAGCGTGCTATCTATTTTCACGTCGAAGGCCAGCAATTCGTGATTACCCATGGCTTTACTAAGAAGCAACAGAAGACGCCTTTACGAGAAATCAAAAAGGGGCGCCAACGAACGCGACTATTCTTCAAGCGAAAGGCTGAAAACAAATGACTCTAACTAGTGATTATATTAAGCAACGCAGCGCCGCCGATCCCGAGTTTGCCGCCCTTGCGCGTCAAGCTGCATTCAATCTCGACGCAGCCGTTGCTGTCCGTAACTTACGCGATGAGAAACACATGACGCAACGTTCCTTTGCTAAGTTAGTCGGCAAGCCGCAGTCTACTATTGCGCGCATTGAGACTGGTGAAATGAACGTTTCAGTTAATCTACTGAATGAGATTGCCACCGCAATGGGGAAAGTTCTGTCGATTCAATTCATCGATCCTCATTCCAACATGTCTTCTTCCGCAAATCAAGCTTCTACCAGCAACTAATTCAACATCAAAACGACATCTGAGATGAGCTCTCAGGTGTTTTTAAACTATGCAAATATGACATTTCCCTTACTTTCCGTAAGATTACTTGTTCCTGGCCACCAGATTAACTACACTGAATAGTGTTGTTTATTTTGTGCGCCAACGAATCGTGCACGATAAGCTGTTTACCCCCTAATTCTACGATGTAAGAAGGAATCCCCATGTCCACTAATATCATCTCAAATGAGTCCCAAGACGGCGCTCAGCACAACGACCGCCTGCAACAAGGCGTCGATAACCCTGAAGTTGCCGTGGCAATGCGCGCATTACGCCAGGAAACTGGTCTATCCCAACACCGTTTTGCAAAACTAGTCGGCAAACCCCAGTCGACCATCATCCGCATCGAAGCTGGGACGATGAACGTCTCCATCAAGGTTCTACGCGATATCGCCACCGCTGCCGGAAAATCACTTTCTGTAAAATTCGTGACTCCGGCGGCCGACGAAACCATCTCCTAGAAGACAATAAAGCGTTGCTGTGATTTCCTTCACGGCAGCGCTTTTTTCTAACACAACTATCATTCAATTAGCGGCTGAATTGATTCGCAATTAAAACGATTTTTAACCTTATTTCGCCAAATTATGAGACTAGATTCGTGATTTTTACATTAGTAATAAGTAAGGGACCAGTTCCGACTAGAACTGGTCCCCACATAGAAAATCAACTTAGTTAAATTTGAAACAACATCTTAACTCACAGATTGTCCGGTTTGAATGCCCGCGTCGCCTTCACTGCCTGCTTCCAGCCGGCGTAGAGATGTTCGCGGCGATCCGGCAACATGTTCGGCGTAAACAACCGACCATCCGTCCGAATCTGTTTGATTTCATCTAAACTCTTCCAGTAGCCCACGGCCAAGCCTGCCGTAATGGCAGCGCCCATCGCTGTGGTCTCTTCATCAGCCGCACGTTGCACTGGCGTGTCGAGAATATCAGCCTGAAACTGCATCAGATAGCGGTTACGAGACGCCCCACCATCGGCCATCAGCTCAGAAATATCGATGCCGGTATCCTGCTTCATGGTCCGTAAGACGTCGCGCGTCTGATACGCAATCGACTGGAGCGTCGCCTTCACAAAGTCATTACGATTGGTCCCTCGCGACAGGCCGAAGACGGCGCCCTTCGCATCGGGATCCCAGTACGGCGCACCCAAGCCGTTAAAGGCGGGCACCACGTAGACTTCATCCTCATCGTTCGAGGCCATGGCAGCCTGACGGGATTCGGGAACGTTGTCGATGATCTTCATGCTTTCGTGAAGCCAGGCCAACGCGGTTCCGGCGACCAAGATTGACCCTTCAAGCGCGTAAGTCACCTTGCCATCCAATTTATACGCAATCGTCGTCAACAGATTGTGCTCGGATGTCCGCGGTTCGTCCCCAGTATTCATCATGACGAAGGCCCCATCACCGTACGTGTTCTTGACGGTCCCGGGTTCCAAAGCCAGTTGTCCCAATAAAGCGGCCGATTGGTCCCCAATCAGACCGGCGATGGGTACTTCGACCCCGTAGAATTGGAAATTCTGCGTGACGCCGTAGACTTCAGAACTCGACTTCACTTCGGGCAACATGGCGGCTGGAATATTGAGCCAGTTGAGAATATCCTGATCCCATTTAAGCTCGTGAATGTTGAAGAGCATGGTCCGACTAGCGTTACTGTAGTCGGTCACGTGAATCTTCCCGCCGGAGAGCTTCCAAGCTAGCCAGCTGTCGACCGTTCCAAACAATAGATCACCATTCTCGGCACGTTCCTGCGCGCCTGGAACGTGATCCAAAATCCAGCGAATCTTGGTGGCACTGAAGTAAGCGTCTAGGACCAGACCAGTCTTATCCTTGATGGCCTTGGCACGACCATCGGCAGCCAGCTTCTTCGCTAGGCTCGCCGTCTGTTGACTTTGCCAACCAATGGCATGATAAATCGGTTCGCCGGTAATTTTATCCCACACGATAGTGGTTTCCCGTTGGCTACTAATCCCAATGGCTTGAATGTTTTCTGGATGAATCGAGGCATCGATGAGGGCACTGGCGATCACCGACAGCACGCTATTCCAAATCTCATTGGCGTCGGATTCAACCCAACCCGCATGCGGATAATACTGGGGAACTTCCTTATACCCTTCGATGACTTTACGTCCGGTGCGGTCAAAGATCATTGCCCGAGTACTACTCGTCCCTTGGTCGACCGCCAAAATATAATCTTCCGGTTGTTTAAGTGCCATATGTATTTACTCCCTCCATAACTGCTTTCAAATCGGAAGCGGTTCCAATTTCACTTCACTCATCATAGCACGACCCCGGTTGAAAACACCAGATTTTGTATCGGGTGCCCACCGGTTTGGCAATTCCTTAAGGTTTTAAATCCATGTATCATTGCCTTACCTCCGGGCCGGTGAAAATGAACCGTGACGCTGAGGGCGGACGCCTAAAGCCAAAGTTCGGTCTTTAGGCTTGGGTTAGAACCTCTGAGAATCGAGTTTCCAACCCACCAATTGCCTAAGCGGCCAAGAACGCCACTAAGGCAATTCCCACAGCTGAGTCCATTTTCACCGGCCCTGCGGCTTTACATAGATTTAAGCCCCGGTAACCTGCAATCTCGTGTCAGCCATTCTAACTAAATTTCCAATCGCTTCCCGGCCAAAAACGATTGGGCAAAGTCTGCATCATTTTTGACTTGCTTACCGAATTCGTCAATCAGGGCGTGGAACTCCTGGTAATCGGCCAAGCCGAAGTCGAGTTGACCCATGACCTTCTTTTGAAACGCTGGATATGTCTTGGGCATAGTTGCGCCCAGCCAGCCGAATAACCGCCGGGCGTACGTATCCACCATGAAGGTCCCGTGGTCCAATGTGTACATCAGAATATAGTCTGCAGTCTCGTTGCCGATACCCGTAATGCTGAGCAGTTCTGCGCGTAGACTGGCACCATCGCGTTGTCTCAGTGCCACCAAGTCATCATTAGCCTCGCCCAACCAGGTTGCCAGCGCGAGAATTGCCTCACTCTTGCGTTGGTAGAATCCACTGCTGCGAATCACCGGAATCAGCGTATCCGGCGTGTATTCCCGCAGTTTAGCTGGGTCGAATCCCGTCTGTGCCTTGAGGGCGATCAGTGACGGTTCCACGTTACGCCAATTGGTGTTCTGGACCAGAATCGCGCCCAGCATAATTTCAACTGGCGTCTCAGCCCACGGCGTGCCCGGCTTCAACCAGGGTTGCGGCCCCATCTCCTTCACCATCGTGCGATACAATTCTTCTAGCGTCACGTTGTCTGCCTCCAGTTCTGAAAAATCAGTCCTATCCATTCTACCGAAATCCGCCGTTAACTGCCAACAAACACTCTTTGAATGGTATTAAAAAGAGCTCGGGGTCAGCCCCCAAGCTCCGGTAAGTCTAAAATTTGTTACGCCCTATTCACTACCATAACCGCGAATATGTAAGGATTAAACCCGTTTGATGACTAAGCGGATATCGCCTTCGCCTTCAGGATTCAACTCTTCTTGGTAATCGAAGTTAGCGCTTTCGAAATACTTCTTGATTTCGTCGTTTAACTCCTCAACGGGCCGAACATCCTTATCTTGACGTTGCAGTAAAAGCGTGTATTCCTTTGAATCCTCATCGACGTTTTCAAAGCTGTAAAGAACCGCTTCAGAATTCAAAATCTCTTGAATCACTTGTCGTTCTGTCATCATGTTTACCTCGCTTTATTTTTTTGTCTACTATCCTATTGTAGGGTTATTCAAAATAATTGTGAATTATTTTATCAAACTATTTTTTAAGAATTAGGTAGCGTTTCCAAATCAATTAGATTAAGGCTTTCAATACCCAACCAGCGACCACAAATAACTCGCTAAATGACGTTGCCAATCCCCGCTTGACTCACCAGTTTTCGCCCAATTTCACGCCGACTATACCGCAACTTAGCCAGAATCTCCAATTCGCCAAATAAGCGTGACAAAGCCGCATCACCACGGGTATACTGGGCAGTATCATCACATTAAATTACCATGAGACATGACCAATTACTAGAGATTCATTGCGGGTTAACACCGTATGAGTCGCAGGGGCGGTTAAAATGGACTCAGCTGTGGGAATTCTCTTAGCGGTTGCTCTTCCGCTTAGAGAATTGGTGGGACTAAGACGCGGTTCTAGTGGCTTAGTCCCAAGCTTAAAGACCGCTCTTTGGCTTTAGGCGTCTGCCCTCAGCGCCCCGGTCCATTTTAACTGACCCGGAGGCACTGCAAGGCGAAGGTTAACCCGCAATGAAGAAATTGAAAGGAAGCGACGCTATGCGCCCACGCATTGCTTTACCCGCCGACACCCTCGACGAAGCCACCAATATCATTAACGAACGGAATGCTGCCTTTGCGCCGCGCCCCGCAGTGGAGGCCATCGTCAAGGCTGGTGGCTTGCCAATCATCTTGCCCAGCGTCGATCCGACTGACGTTGCCGAGTACCTGCCCCTCTTTGACGGGGTACTCTTCCTCGGTGGCGCCGACGTCGATCCGACCTTCTTTAATGAAGAACCCCACATCCGGTTAGGCAAGACCTACCGCAAACGCGACCTGTTTGAAGTCGAGTTATTGAAACAGGCCGTTGCCAACAACAAGGCGATTCTCGGCATCTGCCGCGGCTTACAGCTGATCAACGTTGGCCTGGGCGGCACCTTGTATCAGGATCTCAGCGAAGATAAGACCGCCTACATCAAGCACAGCCAGGCGGCTATGGGCAACCAGCCCAGCCATCACATTACGGTCACACCCGGTAGTATGTTGAGCACGTTGGTCGGTCCCCGGCCTTACGTCAACTCGCGACATCACCAAGCCGTCAAGGACGTCGCGCCCAGCCTGCAAGCGACCGCCACGGCTGATGATCAAGTCGTCGAGGCCTTGGAGTCTCCCGACAGTGACCAGATTTTGGCTGTCCAGTGGCACCCTGAGAACATGTATAAACATCACGAAGAGTCACGCCAGATCTTCGCAAACTTTGTCCAGCGGGCGGCCAAGCGCACCACGACTTTGTGAAAAGACTTCCCATTGTGGACAAATTAAACTACACTAGAGGGTATACGAGAGAAAGCAGGGTGACGAAAAGTGGCGAAAATGCAGGACTTTGGACAACGCATGCGTTTTTTGGTGTTCTCCATCTTTTTAAACTCCGCCGCTAACGCCTTAACCATTTCGACCAACCTTGGGAGTGCCGTCTGGACTGGTTCATCCGTCAACCTGGCGAATTGGATTCACGTGCCCCTAGGGACGACGCTGTTTGGTTACGGGATCGTTGTCACCATCATGAACCAGCTGTTTCTGGGTCACTTCGACCGCAAACGGTTCGTGTCTAACATTCTCTACATCATCCCCTTCAGTTACCTCGTCGAATGGATCGGCTACTTCTGGAACTGGATTGGGGTCAACACGCTGAACCTGACTGGCCGCGTGATTGTCGATATCATTGGCCTCTTCGGGGTGGCAGCCGCCGTGTCCATCTACCAGCGCTGCAACATTATCATGCATCCCAACGATGACTTGGCTTACATTCTGCGGTTCCGCTTTCTGAAGGGTTCCGCGGTCATTGCCCAGTGGACCAGCTACATTCCACCGGTCACCATCATTGTGTTGTCTTACATCTTCACGGGCCAGTTGCACGCCATCGGTTTCGGGACGGTGTTGGCCCTGGTTGCTCAGGGGGCCGTCATGGGCTGGTCAGACTATCACGTCTTTCCAAAGTTGAAACACCACGTAGATGTTTAAATTATTTTACAAATAAAAAATATTTTTTTCGAACTATTCGAGGTTAGGGCCCTATCGTCCTAACCTCTTTTTAATCATCAAAATGAAGGTGACCAATCAGCATTGCCAGCATAGGTCATCACCCCCTGAAACCATTTCTGTGTGAGACAGGCCCTATTTAAATTACTTGATATAACAAGTTTTCTAACCAAAATATTTTTGAAATGATCATCGGATGAACGATTTCCGTGTTCACCATTCAGTTGATTACCACTTTTTAGTTGCTTTGTGCAACTAACATTTCATCTGTTATTCGTCTCATTATATTTTAAAATAGTACGTTTACATCGTTATTACGTAGGCATTTACCCCCTTATATAATAACTATAATTATGGTATACTGCTCTCCAATGAGGAAGTAAAAAGTATATGGGGTGACTAAAATGTTCAAAACGACTAGAAAAATTACAATTGCTGGCCTAGCACTGATTCTCTTTGGGGGAGTCGTCAGTCCCAGTGTCGTTCACGCTGATAGTACCGGAGCAACAGACAATGCGACCGCAGCCATGGCCAAGGTTAGCGATGCCAATGCGACTAATTCGACTGCAACTACGACTGGCTTAGCAAAAGGCAATCAAACTAATGTTAAAATTACTGGCATAGAATTGCCTTACACCTCTATAAAGGATGCTACCGGCGTAACACATAGGGTTTATCAATACTCTAAAATAGATAGTACTGTAACCCTAAAACAACTCCAAGACGCCAACTATACTAATTGGTTGCATTCCCAATATCCTGATGACGGGTTCATTGATGCTCTAATCACAAATGGCCCAGAAACTTTTGACCGATTATCTACTAATGTGGACCTTAATCAGTCTCGACTCGACTATGTCTTCTCATTTGATGTCTCAGGCATGACACGAGATACTTACGTTAATGCCATGGGAGCAGGAGCAGCCATTGCGGCATGGACTCTTAGCATGGGAACTAAAGTAGAAAATCATCAAATTACGCAATCTGAAGTCAAGGAAAACTTTGAAAGTGTTCTTGAACCAATGCTAAGAAAATTACAGATTCCTGTATATTCAACTCTCGCAGACGGTTATCAAAGTATGGTTGACGAACAAGGTACAGGTACAAATGGTGAAACTCAATTTGAGACTGATATTATTCAGGCCAAGAATAACACTGTATCCGGTAGATATTTATCCGGCTATCCTGCTGACAAATTCGCTACTTTAGATGCCATGACTAGTCGTGCTGACACCATGGCTTTGTACCAAAAACCTATGAGTTATTTTTATCCTAAACAGTCTGATGGCACTTATCATATAGACGGTTCTCTTTTAACGGAAGTCCCTATAGTACTCGCTGAATCTTCAGATGAAAATACTGAAACACCCACGCCTAGTACCAGCCAACCTGTCACCGTCCACTACGTCGATGACCAAGGTAACACGTTAAAGCCAGACAAGACATTAACGGGTAAGCTCGGCGACAGCTACAAGACTGAACCGCTCGATATCGACGGTTACGGTTTGACCACTACTACCGGTAACGAGACGGGAACCTTTAGCAATACTGCCAAATCTGTGACCTATACGTACGCTCCAGTTATTACCAACGGCGGTGACGGCGATACCATTGCACCTGAAGGCACTGTCATTTACGCCACGAAGAAGATCGGTCTCTACAAGCACGCCACCTTCACCAACAAGGCGCGTAAGCAGTGGTACGCTAAGAAAGCGCGGATCAACCGGCCAATGTTCGTCGTAACCGGCTACGCCAAGTCCAAGAACGGCGTCAAGCGTTACCAAGTTAAGGACGTCAACCACCACAGTAAGACTAACGGTAAGACCGGTTACGTCACGGCCAACGCCAAGTACACCAGCCGCGTTTACTACGCAACGAAGCACAAGACGATTACCGTCATCAATCCTAAAGGGGTCAACGCCTACAGCAAGAAGGCTCTGACCAACAAGAAGGCCCACTACAAGCAAGGCCAAGTTCTAAAAGTTAAGAAGATCGTGAACCAGAACTTAACGACCCGTTTTGTCTTGAGCAACGGTCGTTACATTACCGCCAATAAGATGCTCGTTCAATCTGGCAAACAAACGATGCCTAAGCGCGTTCAAACCAAGACTGCGCTGAACCGTTACAGCACGGCTAACCTGACGAAGCAGAGCAAACACGTCTCCGCTCACGCTGTTCTCAAAGTAACTGGTTGGACTTACTCTAACGCTAATAATTTTAGTAAGAGCGACACGTTGCGCTACCAAGTTGCCGGTGGCTACATCACTGGAAACAAGCAATTAGTTCGTGTGTTCAAATAGAAGTTTAGATGTGAAGAACCGCCTCCCGGATGGATTGGGAGGCGGTTCTTTTTTAGTTTGGTTTTTAATGGATTTCGTTTGAAGATTGGGGCTGGGTTCTTTGTAGGTAATTGATTAGCCTCTATACTTACAGTGAGATCATAGCCGTTTAGGGACTTTCGCACCTTTTTTACATTGCCGAAACGTGCTCCAGCAGGTAGGTCCTTGCGCTTAACCCCAATAAGGAATAAGTCAAACCGCTATTAATCTACTTGTTCAAAGACTCCCTCTAATTTCACACTGCCGAAACGTGCTCCACAAGGCAGACTCCTGCGCTTAACCCCATTAGGTAAAGTCCACGTCATTATTGTTCCACTTGTTCAAAGATTCCCTCTAATTTTACATTGCCGAAACGTGCTTCACAAGGCAGGTCCCTGCGCTTAACCCCAATAAGAACAAAAGCCAAGCCCGGGCTTTTATCCTTATTGACGTTAATGCTCAGGACCTAACCGCCTTGTTCCGCACTCTATTTATATTCCCTTGCCAACTTCCCAAAATCAACCGTCCCCAACCCAGCTGCCTGGTTATACGTCTTACCGGGTTGGCCGACGTAATAGAGATTGCCGTTGTTGGTCGACGCATCTAGCGGGGTGAATGGAGACTTCGCCGTTTGGGCTAGCTTGTAGATCTGTGGATTCCATAATCCCATGCGCTTACTGCGGTTACTGTTGATGACCGCCGTCATGGCCGCGAACTGCGGTGCTACCACGCTGGTGCCACCAATGACATCCCAGCCATCCGCACGCGTGTAGGAATCGTAACCCGTCAGTGGGTCCGCATCCGCCACGACATCCGGATAGTTTCGGCCGCTTGCCGTGCCCCGAATCAGACTCGCATTCACGTTAGGCAGACCGCTTGCCGTCAGGTATTGCCGCGCATTGTAGGTGTTTACCCCGGAGACATCCTTTTGATATTTCGGCGTGCCGTAGAGGGTGGAAATCCCACCGCCACTGCCGGCTTGGAGCATCCCCATCAGGTCGTCATTCTTCGTGAAGAACGCCTTGTCCTTCTGGTAAGCATCAAAGAGATAATCACCACCCCAGGTTCGTTCTCGATCAACCTTGACCGTGACACCGTTGGCTAATGTTCCTTCAACGGGAAGCGTGGTCCCCCCAGTCGCGGTGACCCACGGGTTGTTCGCTGGAAAGTTGGCGTAGATGCCTTCAGTAGTTGAGCCGTCACGTTGCAGGCTTTCACCATAGGCCCCCGTATCACCGGATGCCGCAAAGATTGAAATTCCTTGCGTCGCCCCCTGTGCGAGTAGCGTACTCATGATGCTTCCATAGAGTGGCGTCAGAAGATGGTATTTATTCAAGCTCTGAAGCACCCCTTCCGACAATCCCCAACTCAACGATAGTGAGCTGGCCTTGTTCTCCGCAAAGGCACTGGCAAACGAATTGATCCAGCCAACATCACTCAAAGATGCCGTGTATACGCGGAGCTTAGCCTTTGGCGCAATCGCCCCAGCCTGTTCAACGTCCAATGCGGTCTCGTCATTGCCAGGGTCCACATCACCCCAAACGTTATCGCCACCGGTTGCTTTCACACTGATCCGCGACGCTAAAGAGGAGACGCCCTCGGCCGACCAGAAGTGCGTAATGTCAGATTTGACCACCTTACTAAAACTAATGATCCCAATGGTCTGGCCCTTCCCCTTGTTTCCTTGAGTGGCCTTAGTCGTCGCGTTGTATGCCGTCAAAAAATTCTGCGGTGCACCATCACTAGTGGGCCCATCAGAACTCGTCGATGACGTATCCGCTAAGCTACTGAGCTTGACCATGTTAGTGATCCCCACGACAGCCTTGATGGGCTTGGCCACATCCTTAGGTAATTTAGGGGCCTTCTTGGAATACTGAATCTTCTCACCGTGGTAGCGAGCCGTCTTCAATTTGGTCGCAAACGTCGCGTTCACAGCAGAGGCGGAGCCTTTCAGCTGCATAATCAATCCGTTGTTATAGGTCGTCACCTTTAAATGGTGGGCCTTAAAATAAGTCGCCAGCCGTTGTGTTGTCGTTGCCGACTGCCCAAATTTTTGCCGAAATTGTGTGGGGGTCAGGTACTTTTTGAATTGTTTATTTCCCGCAGTATTGACCGCCAACGCCGTGGACGTTAGCTTACCGTTGTTGCGGGTCTTCAAGACCAGGTCTAACGTGATCGTCTTTCCGGCTGACACCTGCTTAACTTGTTTCAAATTGCTTAATTCACTCTCACGATAAGGGGTGGCCACCGTGGTCGTCGCGGCTGAGGCCTGCACCCCACCATAACCGGCCAGGCCCACTAACAGGCTGGCTAAAATCAATCGTCCCTTCATCCAATCCCTCCTACTCTAATCACATACAATTAGGCTTATTATACCCCGCGGCCATCTGAGTTGCGGGGTCAGATAACAATGAATGGCACAATTAGTTATCCTGTCAAACAGAACCCCTATCCACCTTTTTTCAGGATAAGCAAACGGGTAGCCACAACTATGTTACGTTGCAACTACCCGTTTTGATACCTATTCTAGTTCACCGGTTAAGATAAACTGTTTGATTTCTTTGAAAGTCTTTTTGGATTCCGGCAATTCCGGCCACAGAATATAGTCATGTAGCATCGACTTCATCACGTGTGCCGTAAACGGTGTGCCACTGGCCGTCTCCAACTTCTGAAGCAGGCGCTGATCATCGGCCCACAACAATTCATTGGTGCCATAGTACAACATGATTGGTCCCAAATCGTCAAAGTTACCATAGATGGGACTGACGATTGGGTCCGTTACGGGATGATCACCGGCGTAGCGATAGCCAATCTTCTTCAACGTTGCCAAGGTGAGAAACGGATCGTGCTTAGCAGCCACGTTGAGATCGGGATTCATCATGCTGAGGTCGGTCCACGGCGAGACGAGAACGGTTCCGGCTGGCAAAGGTTCTTGGTGCTCTTGCAACTGCTGCAGCACCGTCAACGCCAAACCACCACCGGCTGAATCTCCCATCAAGAAGAATTGGTCATCCGGGTACTGGGCCCGTAGATATTCGTAGGCATTCATCGCAAACGTCACCGTTTGATCCACGGTGGCCTCGGGAACTAACGGGTAATCGACATAGGATACACGCAGATTAGCTTGCTGAACCATCGCCACCATTAACTTGCGGTGACCTGTTGTTCCTTGCATGGTGTAGGCCCCTCCGTGAAATAAGATCACGTGCTGGGGCAACGGTGCACCGGAACCCGCGGTGAGAATCCGACCGCCAAACACTTCGCGTTCCTTGGTCACGATGGATTCAGGGAATTTCTGGGGTACCACGGCGCGATTCTGCCGACTGGGTTGTAAAAATGCCTGCTGCATCTGCTGCTTGAGCTGACTATGCTGGGTCTTGAAGAGTAACCATTTCCCACGCAAACTCACGACTATCACCCTATCTTTTTGCCTTCTTCATTCTCTTTTCCCTTATGCCAGTATACAGCGTTTCATGAAAAAGCGCTTCCCTCAGAAGCAATTACTAGGTAATTTTTGCAAAAACCGTTAAAATAGAACGCGTAGCAACTGATAGGAAAGGGTGGAAATAGTAATGACAAACAACCGAATTATCGCTGTGACTGGGGGCCTCAACTTCAGAGAATTAGGGGGTTATCCCACGATCGACGGGCACACAGTTAAATGGCATAAATTGATTCGGACTGCTGGCTTAGCTGACCTCACCCCCGCCGATCAACAGCACCTCACTGATTACGGTGTCGTGGCTGACGTGGACTTTCGTTCCAAGGACGAACAGCTCCAGTCACCCGACAAGGTGCCAGCTGGCGTGAACTATCATTTTCTCCCAGTCTTCCCTGCCGATGACGAGACAGATGCCTCTGCTTCACAGGAACAATTGGAAGAACGCTTCTCGACTGATGACCAGTCCGGTCACAATCATATGCTGGACGTCTATCGGCAGATGATGACGTTGCGTTCCGCACAGGTCGCCTACCACGACTTCTTTGAGACGTTGCTGGCAAACGATCAACCGGATAAAGCCGTTCTGTTCCATTGCACGGCCGGCAAAGACCGGACCGGGATGGGCGCTTACTTTGCGTTGAGTGCCCTGGGCGTCGATCCCCAAGTGATTCGTCAGGATTACTTGATGACCAATGACGTGATTGCTCCTAAGATTGCGCAACAGAGTGCGGCAGCCAAGGAACGTGGCCTGAGTCAGACCTTTATCACCAACATGCGTGCGCTCTACACGGTCAGCCCGGACTACTTTGAAGCGGCCACTAAGATTGTGAACACCCAATATGGGGGTGCCCAGGACTATTTACGCGATGTATTGGGCCTCTCTGGTCGTGACATTACTGACCTGAAACGACTGTATTTGGATTAAAATTAATTGACAAATTGTTGAATGACTGCCAGACTAACCGTTTATCGGTTAGCCTGGTTTTTAACCACGATCAACTGTTGCGGTTAGTTGTCGCCTGCGGCTGCTAGGGATTCCGCCTGCTGTGGGGACCGGTACAAGCCAAAGTGCCGTCTTGTACCTCGACTTGAAGCCGTCAAAATACAGACGTCTCCAAGCTCGTCCCGTGCTCTAACCTGGCTGAGAAACGCCAGATAAGACCACCGACACAGCTGGCTACATTCCTAGCCTCCTCCGGCTTACGATGCACATTCAAAGTTAGTTATGGTTAAAAATGTCATCGTCTTCTTTATAGTAGCTTTTTATCAGCGACCTCTTGACCATGATTGATGACAGCCATATTCAAAAGCAAAATCCCAACGATTTCAAAATACGAAAGGACCTGATTAATTGAAGAAGAAAACGTTGACCTGGACCCTCCCCCTGGCTGGTATTGCGGCGACCTCGCTGTTTGCCAGTGAACGGCTCTTTAACTTCGCTTTTAAGCGGGTCAATTACGTTCCCGAAACTTCTGCTGATAAACAAAAATATGCCGATGCCTACTACGCCGACGTGGACTGGTACAAAGCTGTTTCCAAGGAAAAATGGTACCTCCACGAACACGATCCCAAGAACCGGATGGTCGCGGAATATATTCCCGCCGAAACACTGAGTGACAAGACTGTCATCATTTCTCACGGCTATAAGGGAAATGGCGAAACCATGGCGAACTTTGCTCAGATGTATCACCGCTTAGGCTTCAACGTCCTCTTGCCCGATGACCGTGGGCATGGCGAAAGTGCTGGCAAATATATCAGCTTCGGCTGGCTGGATCGATTGGACTATCTCCAGTGGATTCAACAGGTCATCGACCGATCTAGCGCCGACGTGAAGATTCTAATGTTCGGTGTCAGCATGGGCGGTGCCACCATGGAAATGCTCTCTGGTGAAAGCCTGCCACCACAGGTCAAGGCCATCATCGCCGACTGTGGCTACTCAAGTATCGAAGCCGAGCTAACTTACCTACTCAAGCGCCAATTTCATTTACCGAAATACCCGATTGAACCGCTCGTCAGCACTATTTCCAAGCGACGGCTGGGTTATTATCTGGGCGACGTGACGGCAACCGATCAACTCAAGAAAAACAAGCGGCCAATTCTCTTCATTCACGGAGAAAAGGACGTCTACGTGCCGGTGGGCATGGCCTATGAAAATTACGCAGCTACCCACGCGGCCAAACAATTGTGGATCGTGAAGAACGCCTCACACGCTGAGAGTTTCTGGATCAACCCCAATCGCTACCAAGCCCACGTGGAAGAGTTCCTGGAGACCTACTTTGACGAAAAGAACTAAAGAAACTTCACACGTTTAGAATTCCTTTAATAAATTGTCAAAAAGTCGTCACAGGTTTCCCCCGTTTCTATTCACAAACTCCGGGTATAGTAATAATCATAGTAATTAGCCAATAACTGTTACTAGTCAAATTCTAGATATCCAATCCCTTTAAGATTCTCTCCCCCTAAGAGAATCGCATCCTGGTTAGGTTCCCTCAAGCCTAACCAACTCCTCTAAACTGAGTGTCACTCCCCCTTAAGTGACCTCACTCCTCATAAAAAAGAACCGCACTGCTCTCTCCCCGAGACGGTGCGGTTCTTTTCGTTTACGTTGACTTATAGTCGGCCCCACGCCCGATAGAAATCCTGGCGGTGTTGCAATTCGTCCTCTGGCTCTTGACTGGCAAGCTGTTGCTGAATAGCTTCCCAGCGCGCTTCACTAAGGAGAACGGCGCCCTGTTGCTTGCCCGCCGAGGTTTCAATCTTAACGGGCGTCCCCGTGCTGGCTGCCTGCATGAGTGCTTGTAAATTCTGCTGTGCGTCAGTCACTGAATAAGTCGTCTTCATAGTATCCGTTCCCCCTAGGATGTGCGCTAGTCTAAGCCTAACCGGTGGAAAATATAGTCCACTCGACGTAAGTGATAGTGATAGTCAAAGGCATCTTCGATTTGGTCTGGCGTCAGTCGCGCCGTAATTTCGGTCTTGGCTTCTACCAATGGTCGGAATTGCACCTGTTGGTCCCAGGCCTGCGCCGTTAAGGGCTGAACCAGGTCGTACGCATCTTCCCGACTGAGCCCCGATTCAATCAACTTCAATAATAACCGTTGACTGTAGATCAAACCGTACGTCCGGTTCATGTTGGCCTTCATGGTTTCTGGGAAAACATCCAGATTACTCAAGATCCGGTTGATTCGGTGCAGCATGTAATCTAACAGCGTCGTGCTTTCCGGTAGAATCATCCGTTCGGCCGAGGAGTGGGAAATGTCTCGTTCGTGCCAGAGGCTCACGTCCTCGTACGCCGTGACCATTGTCCCGCGCAAGACTCGCGCCAATCCGGTCACATTTTCCGATCCAATCGGATTTCGCTTGTGTGGCATTGCCGAAGACCCCTTCTGTCCGGGATTAAAGTGTTCTTCGACTTCATGAATTTCCGAACGCTGTAAGCCGCGAATCTCAGTGGCAATATTTTCCACGCTAGTGCCAATCAGCGCCAGCGTCGCCACGTAATTCGCATGCAGGTCTCGCGGTAGCACCTGCGTTGCGATGGGCTGCGGTGTAATACCGAGCTGGTCGCACACGAACGCTTCCACTTCGGGTGGCACGTTGGCAAAGGTCCCAACGGCCCCACTGATCTTCCCCGTCTCAACTTCGGCAGCTGCCCGGTCGAAGCGAATCAAGTTACGTTGCATTTCTTCATAGAAACGTGCCATCTTTAACCCAAACGTGGTGGGTTCGGCTTGAACCCCATGGGTCCGGCCAATCATGACGGTCGTCTTATACTGCAGTGCCAGTGACTTTAAGGTCGCAATCAAATCCGTTAGACTTTGCCGAATCACGACATTGGCCTGTTTAAGTCGGTAGCCCTGCGCCGTATCCACGACATCGGTACTCGTCACACCAAAGTGAATCCACTTTCGTTCGGCTCCTAGTGATTCCGAAACGTTACGCGTGAAGGCGACCATATCATGATGCGTCACGGCTTCAATCTCAGCAATACGGTCCACGTCAAAGGTCGCGTTGGCGCGAATCTTCTGGGCATCTTCAGCGGGAACCTCGCCCAATTGTGCCCAGGCTTCATCAATGGCGATTTCAACCGCCAACCAGGACTTGTATTGATTTTCTAATGACCAGATTTGACCCATTTCTGGTCGGGTATAACGTTCTAACATGCATTTCCTCCTATAAATACGGACTAAAACCCGAACATTATTTTAATTATAGCTTGTGTTGCTCCACAAGTAATCATACCATAGATTATCCCATTTTAGCTAGTTATTTTGAATGCAGCTAGTGGATAATTAGTTTTATATTGAAATAAATAGAACTTTATTGGATATAAATATAAAAATAGTTCGCTTTTTAGTTGCTTTTTAATTCCGAACTTGTTACACTTATTCTTGCTGGGTGTTCGGCCTAGCAAAATAAAGTAATGAGGTGTTGTTATGTCATCAACAGTAGTAGTTGGTAGTCAATGGGGCGACGAAGGTAAAGGAAAGATCACGGATTTTCTAAGTGAGAAGGCTGATGTCATTGCCCGCTACCAAGGTGGTGACAACGCCGGTCACACTATTGTTTTCAATGGTCAAACGTTTAAACTGCGGCTGATTCCTTCAGGGATCTTCTACGCCGACAAGACCAGTGTCATCGGTAACGGGGTCGTCTTGAACCCCCAATCATTGGTTCAAGAACTGGCTTACCTGCACGAAAACGGCGTGGCCACGGATAATCTCCGGATTTCGGACCGGGCCCACGTGATTCTGCCTTACCACATCTTGCTGGACCAAGCGCAAGAGAAGATGAAGGAAAACAAAATCGGGACGACCAATAAGGGTATCGGTCCCGCCTACATGGACAAAGCTGAACGTATCGGTATCCGGGTGGCCGACCTGCTCGACCACGATATCTTTGCCGACAAGCTTCGCCAAAACTTAATTGAAAAGAACAACGTCTTAACGAAACTTTACAATGAAGAACCGTTAGACTTTAATGAAATTTTTGAAAAATACTACGCACTTGGCCAACAGATCAAAGATCACGTGACCGACACATCCGTTGTCATCAACGACGCCTTAGATGCCGGCAAGAACGTGCTGTTTGAAGGCGCCCAGGGTGTTATGTTAGACATCGACCATGGGACCTATCCCTTCGTCACGTCGTCAAACCCCGTTGCTGGTGGGGTAACCATCGGTGCCGGTGTGGGCCCAACCAAGATCGACCACGTTGTCGGTGTCTGCAAGGCTTACACGTCTCGGGTCGGCGATGGGCCATTCCCAACTGAATTATTTGATGAAATTGGGGATACCATCCGCGAAACCGGCCACGAATACGGGACCGTTACCAAGCGTCCTCGTCGGATCGGTTGGTTCGACAGTGTTGTTCTGCGTCACGCCAAGCGTGTTTCCGGCTTGACTAGCTTGTCCTTAAACTGTCTGGACGTCCTAACTGGTCTGGAAACCGTCAAGATCTGCAAGGCTTACGAACTCAATGGTGAAACTATCTACCATTACCCAGCTAGCCTGGTCGACCTCGATGCTTGCCAACCTATTTACGATGAATTCCCAGGTTGGACTGAAGACATCACCCACTGCCACTCTGTAGAAGAGCTGCCCGTTAACGCACAAAACTACGTCAAGCGCTTGGCAGAATTGGTTGGTGTTGACATTGCCACCCTTTCCGTCGGCCCTGACCGCGAACAAACGAACATCTTGCAAGACGTCTGGAACGCCTAATTCACGAACGAGGAGTGACCCTACATGCATCCTGCTGAAGTATTTGATTACGAAGATATCCAATTGATTCCCAACAAATGTATCATTGAAAGCCGTCACGAGGCCGATACGAGTATCGAATTTGGCCCCCACCGGTTCAAGATTCCCGTAGTCCCTGCCAACATGGAGACGGTCATCAACGAACCTTTAGCCGTCTGGCTTGCCCAAAACGACTACTTCTACGTCATGCACCGTTTCCAACCCCAAGAACGTCGGGGCTTCATCGAACGGATGCACGAGAAGTCACTGTTTGCTTCCATTAGTGTCGGGGTCAAAGCTGACGAACATGCCTTTATTGACGAACTGGCCGCCGCTAAGCTGGTGCCTGAATATATCACGATTGATATTGCCCACGGCCACAGCGATGCTGTGATTCGCATGATCAAGCAGATCAAGGATAAGCTCCCTGACAGCTTCGTCATTGCCGGCAACGTGGGAACACCTGAAGCCGTCCGTGAACTCGAAAACGCTGGCGCTGACGCTACCAAAGTCGGTATCGGCCCGGGTAAAGCCTGCATCACCAAGCTCAAGACTGGTTTTGGGACCGGGGGCTGGCAACTGGCTGCCCTGCGGCTCTGTGCCAAGGCTGCCCGGAAGCCAATCATCGCCGATGGTGGAATTCGTTACAACGGCGATATTGCCAAGTCCGTTCGCTTCGGTGCCAGCATGGTTATGATCGGTTCAATGCTCGCCGGTCACCAACAATCACCTGGTAGTCTGTTAACCATCGATGGCCGCACCTTCAAGCAATACTGGGGCTCCGCATCCGAGAAACAAAAAGGGGCTTACCGTAACGTTGAAGGTAAGCAGATGTTAGTGCCATTCCGTGGCGACATCGCCGATACACTCAACGCGATGCAAGAAGACCTCCAGTCCTCAATCTCCTACGCCGGTGGCCGTAACTTACTGGACATCCGGACCGTAGATTACGTCATCGTCAAGAGTTCCATCATGAACGGCGATAGCTACTAATCACCGTTGCGTCTCACTTTAACCCAGTGCTCCAATGAAATACTCTAAAATCACACACAAAGCTACCCCTGAAGACCAGCATCTAACTGATTTTCAGGGGTAGCTTTTATATTGAAGCAACGTATTGAAAGCTGTCGCCTGCGGCTAAGATAGCTTTCGACCACAAAACCACTTCATCCAATAGACTCCTATCGTCTAAAGCCGATTAGCCATAACTTTGCTATCAATTCTTTACCATAAGAAAAATACAAAGTACCTCAGCTTCCAATTTCTAGATACCCTATCGCACCACGAGCACTGATACCGGCGAGTACTTTGCCATGTAAGCCGCTTGGCTACCGAAGTGGCGACTGACACCCTTCTTCGCCAACGATCCCACAATCAGCAGATCCGGGTCCACCGCCGGGATCACGTCCTTAACAATAGTCTCGCCGGGTTCACCCTCGGCCACCATCATGCGCACGTCTGTCACGCCGGCCTCGCGCGCCTGCTTCTTGTATTCCCGCACGTGATTTTCCAGGTCGGCATATTCACCATGAATAAAGTCCGTGTCTAACGTTTGATAAATATTCATCTGTTGGTTCTCTAGTACCGAGGCAATTACCAACTCCGCGTCATCCCGTTTCGCTAAATAAATGGCGTAATCAAATGCTAACAGCGCGTCCTTGGAATCATCGACACCAACTAGAATTCGTTTAAACGTGGTCGCCATCAGCCATCCCTCCCTCAAATTAATCTTGTGACTAACTCTCTTATCGCCGCTAGTGTACGCGCATTTACCATTAAGTGACTCATTTTAGGGATATTGTTGCGGGCCAGCACCAACTCTAGCCACGAAAAAAGCCGATATACTGGGCATCCCCGGTATATCGACTTTGATAAGTCAACTTATTAGCGGATCACTAATACTGAGATTGGTGCGTACTTGGCCATGTAGGCGGCTTGGCTCCCAAAGTGACGCCGGACGCCCTTCTTAGACTCCGAGCCCACAATCAGCAAGTCCGGCTTCACATGAGGAATCACGTCCTTAACGATGGTCTCACCAGGATCGCCCTCGGCAATAACCATTCGTACCCGCGCAACACCCGCATCGAAGGCCCGCTGTTGATACGTCGCAACGTGTTCTTCTAATTCGCGATGTTCGCCGTGAATGTAATCAGAATCCAACGCCTGATAAACATTCATATCGTCATTTTCCAATACGGAAACAATGACCAATTCTGCATCGTCTCGCTTCGCCTGATGCGTCGCATAATTAAAGGCTAACAAGGCATCCGCAGAGTCATCGACCCCGACTAAAATCCGTTCAAACGTCTTTGCCATGAGTTAGTCCTCCTTGTGTAATTGCTGAGCGTCAGTCGCGGCCTCAAGTGCCATCCGCTTAGCACTGCGATGCAGCTCCCAAACGGTCCAAGCCAACAGTGCAATGATTGCCAAATTCAAGGTCCAAGCAATCACATTGGCCATCGTCGTTTGACTAGCCGAAGGCGTATTGCCAAAGAAGGCAACGATTGAAGCGGGCATGTTGTACAGGTTCAATCCGGTCAGCAGAAGTACTGAGAACCAGCCCAGTCCCTTGATCCACCAGGAGTTCTTAAACCGCTTGCCCATTTCCAACTTGCTATCCGTCATCATCAATAACGGTAACATCGAGAATGGCAAGGCAAATGCCAGGAAGACTTGCGAATTGTTCATCAAATCGTTTAACGCCGTGTGTTCATCAATGGCACTCTTGCCACTGGTCAACATGACACAGATCAATACTGGAATAACGGAGATCAACCGGGTAACCAGCCGACGTAACCATAGTGGCATCCGCATGTGGACGAAACCTTCCATGATAACTTGACCGGTCAAGGTCCCAGTAATCGTGGAGTTTTGCCCAGAAGCCAGTAAGGCAACCGCAAACAGCGTAGAAAGCACACCCGTCTTGGCAACCCCAGCCAACAAGCCATTACTCATGGTGTTGGTGTCAGACAGCGCTTGGAATAATCCGAAGAAGGAAGGATCCTTGACGGTACCGCTCTTGAAGACGGCAACCCCCATGATCAGTAGCAAAGCGTTGACGAAGAATGCCAACGTCAGTTGAATGTTGGAATCCAAGCTGGCAAATTTCACTGTCCGGGCAACGTCGTCTTCATCCTTATGGTTGATTTGACGCGTTTGTGAAATCGCAGAGTGCAGGTAGAGGTTATGTGGCATAACCGTCGCCCCAATGATTCCCAAGGCTCCACTAATTGGCGTTTGACCACCAATTGTTGGTGATGATGAGATTGTCTTGACGTTAGGAACTAATCCCGCAAAGACACCCATCCAGTCAGGCTTAGATAAAGCCACTTGATAAGCGAAGACTAACAGAATTACCAGAATCAAGCACACAACGATTGCTTCGATCTTCCGGAAGCCAATCTTGGTCAACAGTAATAATAGCAAAACATCAAATACGGTGATAAACACTGAAATAACCAGTGGAATGTGGAATAACAGGAATAAAGCAATCGCAGCCCCAATGACTTCGGCAATATCCGTTGCCATGATGGCAAATTCAGTCATGATCCAGAGCACGATACCGAGTGATTTACTAGTCCGCGCCCGAATCGCCTGCGCCAAGTCCATTTGACTCACGATGCCAAGTTTAGCCGCCATGTATTGTAATAACATCGCGATCAAACTTGAGATCAAGATGATGGACATCAACAGGTATTGGAAGTTTTGCCCACCAGTAATCGAAGTGGACCAGTTCCCGGGATCCATGTACCCCACCGCAACTAATGCGCCAGGCCCAGAGTACATGAACAATGCCTTCCAAAAACTAATATTCTTGGGAACAGCCACGGTACCGTTTATCTCCTCCAATGAACGGCCGTTGGCATATTCAATCAATTTGTGCTTTTTAACAGTGTCACTCATGTTAAAAGCCTCCTCCTCAATAATTTCTAACGGGTTCATTGTAACGTAAAAGTTAACCTTTGCAAATACTTTTTTAGGCATCCTTAACTTTAATATGCTTGTATATTAAGATATTAATATGGTGATTAAGCGGTTTCATTCCCGACCGATTGCCCTTTTGGATTTGCACAATCCGTGATTATATCGTAATAAATGTTTTTTTGGTTCCCCAAACAGTAACGAGTACAAATGCCCATTAATCAACGTTTTGTCTATAAAATAAAGTGAACTTTCATTACCCGAATTCTATGATAACTAGAAAAAGTTGCAACCGTGGCTCAGAACCCTTAAAATTTCATTTGGAGAATATAATTTTTAGGGGCACTTAACTATTTTAGAATTATTGGGGAGCTGATTGGATGTTGAATCATAGAAATACCTACTTGAAGATCATTGCCGAGTGTAATTTCGCCCGGCCACGCGTCAGCAATAAACAAATCATTCATTTTGCCAACGTTTCACCGGCTACTGTGACCGAAATGACGCGGTCATTAGAACACGCCGGGCTCGTCAATCGCCGACGCTATACCGGCGTCACCCTTACCACCACTGGTGAACAGCTTGCTTGCCAACTCCTGCACCACTACCGTCTCTGTGAGACTTTTCTCGTGCAAAAACTTCATCTGCCATTAGTTGCAGTCCCAGATCAAGCCTGGAGCATGGCGGCCGATCTGAATAGCGAGACAGCGCTGGCACTTAACCACTATCTCAATGACCCACAACGTAGTCCATTTGGCGGTAGCCTTCGTCCTGATCAGATTCTTAACGACCACCCCATCACGCGTCTAAGTGCCGTCAGCGTGCCGGCGACCGTGGTTCTCACCAGCTACTTAGAGTCGGCGGCACTAGTCGATTACTTGCAACACCTGGGTCTTCCCTTTGGCGTACCGCTGCAGGTCACCAAGGCTGACGCCAGTCTCAACCTGCTCTACTTAGAGGACGCCCAACAACGCGCATACACCCTCAACGACCAAGCCGCGGACTACATCTACACGAAAAAGGCGTGAGCCACTTTGCTCACGCCTTCCAGAGGATACGATTTAATTATTATTGGCGCATTGCCTACCCGTGACGTCTAGTCGTTCACGGATGGCCCACACATGTGGCAATACGCTAATGAGACAATTTACTTAGAATTGAAAATAACACAGACCCGATACGACAGGATTGTCTACTGCCAGTACCACTATCATCGACTACTAAACAACCAGACGAGAACGCCAAGTGAGTGTTTGTAACCTAACAAGTGTTCAGGTCGCGCTATCATCTTAGCTGGAGGAGGTCAGGGATGGCGCCAACCGTGACGACGGTGTTAGACCGGGCGCTCGGTTCTTCCCGGACTTACAGCGTGGGACGTGTTTGGAAACTCGCGACTTTGGCGAGGTTTCAAACCGAGCCGGAAGCCCGCCCTTTTGGCTGCAGGCGGTCCCCACAGTGGCAGAATCCCTGACAGCCGTAGGCGACACAATGGCACAACAACTCAATCAGTTACTTAGGCACCTTGGCCTTCACGTGCTTGTGTCGCAACAGTTGCGGCGGTTGCGCTGCTGTCATCAGCTGCTGGCAGACGCTTCAATCCAACGCCAGTGAACCCACTGAGGATGGAGAAGATTGGTGACAGGAGACTGAAGAAACAGAATGGCAGGTATGCCAACGTGGAAACACCCAGTGTGTTGGCTGCGAAGACAGCGGCAACACCCCATGGTACCAAGTAGTTAATAACCGTCCCACCATCTTCAAGGACCCGGCTCAAGGCCAAGTTGTCCAGACCACGGTCGTTAAAGGTTTGCTTGAAGGCTTTCCCAGGTAAGATAACGGAAAGGTATTGTTCCCCAACGAAGATGTTCACACCGATTCCAGAAAGGATAGCGGCGGTAACAACGGAACCCGTATTCTTCAGGCGTTGGGCCAATGGCACCATTGCCGTTTGAATAATGTTGAACTTCATCAACAGACCACCTAAGGTCAGCGTCAGGATAATCAGTGAAACCGTAGACATCATGGCGCTAATCCCACCACGAGAGAGTAAAGCATCAACACTGGCATTGCCAGTCTTAGAAACGAAACCAGATTCAATCATCGTGGCAACACTGCTCAATGACGTTGAAGGCTTTTCGATGAATAACATAACGATCCCTAACCCAACGTTTAATAGTAACGTGGCGATAGCGGGAATCTTCCGCCATGCACAGACGAACATCACGATGATTGGTAAGGCAGCCCACCAACTGATAGAGAAGTTAGCGGACAAAGTGGCGATGGTCTTGTTAATCTTGCCCATTGCGTTGGCATCGGATGAACCTGTCCCTAAGATGAAGTACAGCACCAGGGAAACCAGGAAGGCAGGAATCGTGGACCACATTAAGTTCTTGATATGAGCGAACAATTCGGATTCGGCAATGGCAGAAGCCAAGTTGGTCGAGTCAGACAGTGGTGACGTCTTATCACCGAAGATAGCACCGGAGATGATGGCCCCAGCAACTAATGCCGGGTTAAAGCCCATTGTGGTTCCCATCCCGAACAGGGCAATCCCAATCGTGGAGATAATGGTAAAGGCACTCCCGATGGACGTCCCAACAATAGCACAAACTAAGAAGACGGATGGTACGAACCACTGTGCTGAAATCAAATGGAACCCGAAGACCATCATGGATGGAATAATCCCAGCGGCGATCCAAACACTGATCAGCGCCCCAATCAGGATGAAAATAAAGATTGGAATGATCCCGGTCTTGATACCTTCAATGATGCCGCCGTGAATGTCATCCCATTCGGCCCCGCGAATCTTGGCCCATAGGATAACTAAGGCGATGACCAGTAACACTGGCGTCATTGGTGATAAGCCAAACTTGATAACGCCTAAACCCATAATCAGTAACATTGCTAACAGAATAATCATTGCTTCGCCAAAACTAACTGGCTTCCATGCTCTCTTGTTTTGTTCTTTCATAGAAATCGCTCCTCTTTGTTTATGCCTAATTTATGTATAAAAAAATCGCCCCCGCTGCAATCAACATTGCAACAGGGACGATTTAGACTTCAACCGTGGTACCACCCAGCTTGAGCCACTGGTTCTAGACCCAGTAACTCCACTCACTAGATGGTAACGGCTCTAGTTATTATCCGCCTGCCGGAGCAGGACATTCCACTGTATTTCGTCGTAATCACCCTGATCGGTTCGCAGCAACCACCGACTTTCTGACACACAGATGACACGCTACTTGGTAATGGAAATTAGCGTTCGCTGTTTGATTGATTTGATAATAGCACGATGAGAAAGCATCGTCAACCTCTAATCAAAAATTTATTTTAGTGAGGTTGGATATTCCAGCATCCCGCCGACGTGAGCTAACGCCCCAGCCGTCAACGGTTTGATGAGGTGACTCCCCATCGGAACGGCTAGGCTATTATGAATTGAAAAATCTTCTGCCATGACATAACCACGGCCACCAAAGAAATTCATATCGCCCACCACGCTGATGGCCGCAAAGCCAGCCAGCCGCGCCCGGGATTCCAGTTCACTTAAGAGCTGGCTTCCGATTGCTTGACCCTGCCACTCGGGCGCAACAGCCAGCGAAGCCAGTCCAAGGATCGTGGTCGTGTGGCGGTTGCCACGAATCGTCACGGGACTCAATAGACCATGGCCCACGACTTCATGAATTTCTGGCTTAGCCACAACTTCTAAGCTTGGTTGATAATCGTAAGTCGTCCGTAACCGGTGAATCAGATTGCCCTCGGTACCGGCACTGGCCTGAGCGGGCGTGAATGCCGCCGTAACCAATTGGTCTACCTGTTTAAAATCTTCCGGTTGAATGGTTTCAAAACTCAAATTCAATTCGTCTACCTCTCATTTCCAAAGCGGTCTGTAACAATACTGTGCTATTATACACGACTCACCATTAAATGCGAAACTTTCATTTGGTATTGATGGTTTTGTTTACTGAAATTTAAAGGTCAGATGCAACTGTGATCTTACTTACGCCTTACCGGGGGACGGAAATCAACCGGAACGCGGTGGGCGGACGTCTGGAGCCACAGAGCGGTCTCCAAACTTGGCTTTGAACCTCTAAGACCCGAGTTTCAAAGCCACCAGTTTTCTAAGCGGCAAAAATCACCGCTAAGAAAACTCCCACGGCTGAGTTGATTTCCGTCCCCCTCACGGCTTACATAGATTCCACGGTCGTTACTGCCCTTTTATTAATCGTCACGTTCCTCCTAACCTCCCAACTCCAGTAAAAATATTGAGCATAGCCTCCTATCCTCAATAGTCTCCGCTCCAAAATGAGCGATTAACTTCCATCACTTCTTATCCAAATAAGGATGCTGTTTGAACTCTCACTAACTTATCACCGAAAATAACTTGAAATCTATCCCATAACCCCGTAAACTAAACGCAATCATTCAAGAATCGAGCTGAATCTTATGACGTCCAAACAGCGTTGGGCTGGCCTCTCCGTCTTAATTTACGTGGTCTTTGTCCTCATCGCGATCTTTACCGGCTTCATCGCGCCTAGCCAGGTTGGTCTGGAGTGGACGATTTTCTGGTACTTTACCGTGGCCGGACTTTGTTATTACTTTTACTTTAAAAACGTCAGTTATCGCGAAGTTATTTACTACGCCAAAAAACTAGGCTATCACAAGGATGACCTAGTCTCGATGGTATCTAAATTAAAGGAAACTCAGGATGTGCCCGATCCGGACCATCCCCATATCTTCAGTCCCTTTGCGAAGGTGCCTCTCACCGTCGTCAATCAGTTGACCGACCAGCTAGAGGTCATCGCTAAGGATCAGAATATTCCACCCTACCGTTAATTACTTGCGGCTAGAGTACGTCTGAGATTGCTTGAGCCAAGCCTCATCGGCAGGATCTGGCCCCACACGCTTGCCAGCATCCAGGTCGCTGATGGCCCGCATTTCATCTTCATCCAAGCCAAAGGCAAAGACGTCGCGGTTCTGTTGAATCCGTGCCTCGTGAGTGGACTTAGGAATCACGATTTCTTCGCGTTGAATGTGCCAGCGTAAAATGATTTGGGCGGCACTCACATCGTGGGCTGCAGCCAATTCATTGATAACTGGGTCAGTCAGCGCATTGTTATTGCCGCCACCCAATGGACTCCAGGCTTCGTGCAGAATACCTTGGGTTTCCAAGTAGGCATGCAAGTCGTCTTCTTGGAAGTATGGGTGCGTTTCAATTTGGTCGACTACTGGCTTGACCGTGGCCGTCTCCATTAACTTCTCAAGTTGGGCTTGATTAAAGTTGGAAACCCCGATATTCTTGATTTTACCAGCCTTGTACAGGTCTTCCATAGCGCGCCAACTTTCAGCGTAGCCGGGAGCTGGCCAGTGAATCAGGAACATGTCGAGATAGTCGAATCCCAACTTGTCCAACGTCTCCTGGAAAGCCTGTTTCGTTTCGTCGTAGCCACGGACGCTGTTCCAAAGTTTGGAAGTCACGAAGATATCCTCGCGCTTCACATCACTCTCGCGAATGGCCTCACCGACCCACTGCTCGTTGCCGTAGTAAGCCGCCGTATCGATGTGACGGTAGCCGGCAGCCAAGGCCCACTTGACCGCGTTCTTCGTATCTTCAGCGTTATCGACTTGGAAAACACCCAAGCCAAGCTGGGGAATCCGGTTGCCATTATTTAGAGGTAATTCAGGAATGTCATTATGCAAAATAAAAACCACCTTTCAAACTTAGTTCCACTACCATCATACAATATGCTGGCAGTTTACGCGGTAAGAAAGCTGGATAAAAAGTAAAATTTAGGGCTAAAATTTTCTTCTGCACTCGTTTTGCGTTACTATGGAGAGTGTGGTAGTTTGTCGTCCTGGCGGCAAGCTTGTTTTTTCACACCGTTTCTGACATGGAGGTTTTTCAGTTGAACAACCAAGAACCAAAATCACGCGTACAACGGTATAATTTTAATCAAGATCCTAACCGCCCTATGCGTCAACGGCCCCGAAAGCCGCGGCGCTGGTGGCCGTGGGTCATGACGTTATTAACGTTGGCCATCGCTATCCTGTTAGTCTTAGGCATCACTCACCATAACAATTCCGCATCCAATACCGTCTCGTCATCGAGCAACAGTGCCTCTCTCGTAGCCAAGGCATCGTCTGTTTCCGAGCAGACCGCCTACGAGAGCTTTAAAGACAAATATGATGACTACAATGATAATGGCCTTACCGTTTCGCAAAAACAAAAGCTACAGAATGCCATCAATGATGAATCTAATAGTGCCGTCCAAGCACGTGAACAAAAGCTACTCAACCAAGCGCAGACCAAGTCGTCTAACGCTAACAGCTCGAGTACGTCGAGTTCATCATCAAGCAGTCAAAGCCCGACAACCTTCGATTCCACACACACCTTTTCTTCCGTTGAAGATGCCCAGAGTTGGGCCCAGGCTTCAAAGAATCAATGGTTGCAGGCAGGCTACACGACCTATACGATTACATCGGATGGCCAGGGAAACTATAATTTACAGTTTGTCCGTTAAACGCGGCGCTCACAGGAGCGTCCGCGTTTTTTTGTTGTGGTTAATGTGATCCTCGCGGCAATCAGCTACTCCTTCTTCTGTCGTGTTGTCGCCTCGAGCTGGCGCTGTAAGTCATCGACCTTAACTGTCAACGTTTCGATTTTCGCCAACAACTGGTCGAGGTCAGCCTGCTCGCGGTCCTCTTGACTAGTTGCCATCTGCTGCCCTCTAGCCGTGAAAAACCCACTGATGGTACTGGTTAACAACCCAATGAACCCGACGCCACCGATCATCAGAATACTGGCAATAATTTTGCCAAAGGCCGTGTGCGGTGTCTCATCCCCGTAACCCACCGTGGTAGCCGTTGTGATGGCCCACCATAAGGCATTTGCCAGACTCTGCTTCTCGGTCAGCGAGAAGAGAAAGGCACTGATGACAATAATCGTCACACTAAAGGAAAACAGGTAAATAAATCCGGTCTTATAAATAAATTGATGGTAGGCCCGTGTCCACTTACTGTTGATTCTGAGCCGCCAGAACAAGTGGTGGTAGCGAATCAAACGCACCAAACGGCCTAACCGAAAGAACGCAAATACCGGATGAAGGGGAATAATCCCCAACAGATCAAACGCCGACTGAACGAGAAAGACTTTACGGTTCTTAGCCAGTACCAGCCGGATAACATAGTCAACGGCAAATACCACCAACAGACCGTTGATGATGGCCATTTCAGCAGTAGCATTGCCCCATCCCATTAATAATAGCAGTACCGTACCCACTGAGATCAGCGTCAATAGCGTGACCCCCACGTGGTAGACGATTAGTCGTGGTTTTCGTTTTGCCATGGCCTTTCCCACTCCCCCAAATACAATTACATATTAATATAGGCGCATCTCTCAGAATTACCAGCCTCAGGAAGTCAATTTAAGCAGTTTGCTAGTTTCTATATGCAAACTTAATATTTTTTGCCTTCACTGTGTGTGACCCTCGCCACACAAAAATGGTGATTACCCTGTTCTAGCGGCAATCATCATCCTTAATTTTAGTCGATTATTCCGTAATACTCTCTGGCTGCTGCGCTTGTTGCAAAAAAGCTGGCACCAAGGCTTCATAGAAGTCGATAGCTTGCAAGTATTCCTTAATGGAAATGTACTCGTCGACCTGGTGAGATGTGTTGCTCCCTGGACCGATTTCAATACTGGTGAAGTCGGCCTTGGCCCGCAAGAATTCGGCCCCATCGTTGGCGCCACCGGAACCGACGACCTGCGTATCGTGACCGCAAACTTTATCACTAATCTGCTTAGCCAGCTGAACCAGTGGGGCCTGAGGATCGCCCGGAATCGCCTCTTCAGGGAAGCTATAGCTGAGGTCGAGTTGCACCCCATCCTCTGCATTCAGTTGCGCGATCAAGCCTTCCAGCTCATCATAGATTACTTGATTAGGATAGGCGGGAATCGTCCGCATATTGGCCATCAACTCGGCATGAGCGGGAATCGAATTGATCTGCTCGCCCCCGGAGATCAAGTCCACGTTATGTAGCAAGCCACCTAAAACAGGATCGGTCTTGGTATGCTTGGCCATCAACGGCCCCACAGCGTTATAGAATTTCATCAAATTATCGATGGCGTTAATGCCATTCTCCGGCTGCGCACTGTGGACACCCTTCCCGGTAGAGACGACCTTGTAGTCAATGACGCCCCGCGCCGTGTAGACCACATTATCTAAGCCGCTGGGTTCAGCAATGATCAGGCCGGCCAGATTGTCCGCGTAACCTTCATCGGTCAACTGACCCGCACCATATTCACCAGTCTCTTCACCCACCGTCGCCAGCAACCGAATGCTCCCAGGTAACTGCGTGCCCTGTTCCAAAAATTCCAGCATCGTAATCACGATGGCTGCGAGCCCACTCTTCATGTCGGAAGCGCCCCGGCCAAACAACTGGTCACCCACGACCTCACCGGCAAATGGTGCGTGCGTCCAAGCGGATTCGTTCCCGGCAGCAACGACATCCATGTGCCCAGAAAGCCCCAATTGCGGGCCTTCATGGCCAATCGTCACGACCAGATTGTCGCGGCCGTTCGCGTACGTTACTTTCTCGATCTTTGCTTGGGGATACGGGGCAAACAGGCTGGCGATATAGTCCGCTACCTGGGCCTCATGGTCGTTTACTGAGGGAATTTGAATTAAATGCTGTAAAATGGAAATCTTTGCTTGAGGAGTCATCCGCGTCAATCCTTTCGTCGTTTCGTTAAGTTGTTATTAGCATACGCCCTTTTGTGCAAAAATCAAGCTATTTTTGCAATTATATTAGTTATATACTGTTTATTCGTATTTTTATACATTATTCATGAATATTCGCGACTAACGTTTGACTGCGGTATAATGAAGAGTGTTAGATATATCTAGGAGGGATTTCATGCGAATCGTTGTGCCAACCGAAGAAAATGGCTACTTAGCCGATGAATTTAGCAAGTACGCCACGGGTGATGACGTCTATGGCGGGCAACCCGTCAAGTCGTTCCCCATCAAGCTTCACAAGATACCGAAGAAGACTCAAACGCTAGCGCTGAACCTCATTGATTTCGATGCCGTTCCCGTTAGTGGTTTCCCGTGGATTCACTGGGTCGCTGCCAACTTTCCTGGAACGACGCGTGAGATTCCAATGGACGTCTCCCGGACCAACGCCATTCCTCATGTTCACGGCCGTAACAGTAACGGTGGCTCACTGATTGGCAACACCGATCCAGCCGTTTATCAGAACTACACGGGGCCGTTCCCACCAAATGAGGATCATGACTACAGTCTGACCGTTTATGCATTGAATACCAAACTCGACTTGGCCGATGGCTTCTGGTTAAATGACCTCCTCCATCAAATCAATGGCCACGTCCTCGACACCGCCACTATCACATTACGTGGCCGCGTCTAGACAACTCAGCTCAAAGAAGAAGGCTAATTATGGGACAACAATACCAACAGATCTTAGTGCCCGTGGACGGCTCCATTCAAGCGGAACTGGCCCTAAAGAAGGCGGTGACCGTGGCCCAACGCAACCACGCCCACGTTGATCTGCTCAACGTCTTACGGATCAACCACTATGGCTTCTACGCCAGCGGTTCCATGCCGGGCAGCGTGATTCACGAATTGGCAACGGACGCCACCTCTTACCTGACCTCATTGGTCGAAACGACCGAAGCCGCCACTGGTTTTACCGATCTCGACATTCACGTGCGGTTCGGCAATCCCAAGACGGTCATTGCTCATGAGTTTGTCCGCGACCACCAGAATGATTTGATCATGCTGGGGGCCACCGGGATGAGTGCCGTGGCCCGGATGGTCGAGGGTTCTGTGACCGCCTATGTCAGTCGGATGGCCGACGTTGACGTCATGGTCATTCGGACCGACGAAGCGGGCAATCCCGTTGACACCAAGCAAGTTGCCGTTAAGAACCAAGATCAGCCGAAACTCTAATTGCATATTTTATAAATTATTGTATAAAAAGGATGGTGTTTCTCCAAAACTCTGGAGAGACACCATCCTTTTTGCGTCACTATTTTTCAATTTTCACTTTATAATTGTTTCCGATACCATACCGTTCCATAGGTAACCGCGCAGACGACACTAGCTGCGAGACCGACCCAGCCCCCCGGCACGTGATAGCTGATGACCACTCGGTTCTGACCTGACGTCAGTGGTACTGCCGTCATATCGCCAATCACCGTGCGTGCCTTAACGAGCTGATCATTCACAGTGATGCGCCAACCGCTGTCCTGTGGCAAGCTCAGGTAGGCCCAACGCTTGTTAGGCGTCCCCATGACAGTGCCTTGGTAGTTGGTCCGCAAATGCCCGCGCTGTTGCCGTAGCCGCAACGCATGAGCACTGACGGCCTGATGAACCGCCGCCATGCGACTTGCCGGTAAAGTTGCCACCGCTAAGACCTTGGGCGTGGGCCGATTGCTGGCATATTTAATAGTCAGCGCTTCACCTTGCTGGTACTCACCCAGATTGATCATGCTGGTATTCCCATCGGTCAGCATCTTCGGCGCCACATTATGGCCGTTGACACTCATCGTGGAATACTTGCTGGCACTGGTCGGGTCAAAGAGGTAAAGTCGTCCAGTCGCCTGAGGTGTCACATGCCAGACGTGATTGTAGACGAAGTTGGTGGGATGGTTGTTAACCCGCCAAATAGCCTTGACCTGATCATGACCCGCCATCACCGGCACAAAGTAAGCGCGCTGGCTGGGGCGCAAGGCTTGCAGAATATTTTCCTGGTTCGTCATCGCGTTAGCGGTCAGCTTCACTTTGAGGAGCTGCGAGCTGACGGCAAATCCCATTCCGCTGTAACTACCCACGCGCACGCTGGCATCCTTGGTTAGCTTGTTACGCACGCCGAAGAGCATCTCGGTTACCGGCGTAAAGCCCTGATTACTGAGGCGCCGGGCGTCTCGCGTGTAGAGTCCGAGTTGTTTAGCCATGGTCATCGTGTTGGTTGGCGTTGTCGAACTGTACGCACCGGTCCCGTTATATCCCAGCCACATCGCGTCATTGTACGGATTGTAATGATGCTGAAAACCCGAAGCCACGGTCGGTGCATCGTTACGAATACGATAAAGCTTCGATGTTGTCGTCACTGGCTGAAGGCGTTGAACGGATTGATTGTAAGCTTTGGCATAACGTTGCTGACTCCCATAATCAATCCCCACCAGTGCAAAGCTAAAGTTCACAAATAACTCGATAACGACAACCACACCCAGCCAGACTGGCGGTACGTGTCCAAACCACAGCAGGCCGGCCGTCACGACTAAAATAGCGAGACTCGTCCACACAGCTGCCCAGTTGATTGGCTGCAGGCTGGCGTAATAGTCAGACTGGGTCCACGTCTGCATCAGCGGAATCATCCAACTTCCCAACAACATCAGGATTCCAAGAATCAACGGCGTGCCCCACCGCCAGCGACGAGATAGCTGGGACAGCCCCGCCTGCCAAGCACTACTGGCAATCAAGATCAGGACAAAACTAAAGAAGAAGCTGTTGCGGAAGGGATATCCAGAGGGTGGCGTCATCAAGTGCCAGACAGTGTTAAGCCCCCGTAACCACATACCCAGGAATAGGAATGCCAGGAGAACGGCTGCCCGGACTTTATCACGCGTTTTAATTTGTGATAATCCAAAATACGCGATCGTTAGCAAGACCACCAACGATGACGAAAAGATTGCTGGGCCATGGCTCAGCCGTTGCAAATAATCACCGGCACCCACGCCCAGTTGGTTAAAGAATTCGAGACCAAACATCGGGATCAAATGGAAATTTCCCGCTTGTCCCTGAGTTTTAGGCGTCGTCAGCATACCTAAAACGGTTGGCCAAAGGATCACTAACGTTGTGCCAACGCTCAGTAAAGAGGCGCCAATGAAGTGATAACAGATACTGCGCTTCTCTCGCATCCACGCCCGTACAGACTGTCCAACCGGCCATTCAGCCGTCAGCATGTACACGAAATACGCGACAATAAATAGGCAGGTCATGTACCCCAGATAATAATCCGTCAGAACACTGACCAGTAACCAGACAAAATAGCCACCAGTGCGTCCCGTAATCACGAGGCGATCAATCCCCCAGGCGACCAATGGCAGAAAGATTAAAGCGTCCAGCCACATCAAGTTAAAGAAGTTCAGGGCGACAAAGCCACTAAACGCAAAAGCCAATCCAAAGACGCCGGTGAATAGCTGTTGTGTTCGCCAGTGTTCCTGCAGATAAAACGTCATGGTTCCCGCAATCGTCGCAATCTTCAGCATGATAATTACAGCCATGGCAATCGGAATCTGACTCGTCTTAAAGAAAATCAGTAGCAGATTGAATGGGCTTAATAAATAGTACGCAATCGTTGGCACCCAACTGGTTCCTAAGGCCTGATGAAAATTAAATAGATCCCAGGTGTGACTGTGAATCAGGCGCATAAAGTCCGTAAAAAAAGGAATATACTGCGTTCCCAAATCACCGATCAACAGGTTACGATCGCCAAAAGGCGTCACCCCACGAATCGCAAATAAACTGGCCACCAAAAGAAGTGCAATGATCCCGGTCAAAACGGGATTGCGCCAGTGGTTAAATCGCAATCTTTCTTGTCGCATTTTTCTAAAATCTCCCCGAACTCAAACTACTCCGTCGTAAGCCCTGCTAAAGCCATCCCCTGATAACCTGTACTGGACTTTCTTGCATCGTATCTACTACCCACACGCTTCCGGATAGCTCTCTTTTTTCATTGTACCATTTACCAATCAACAATTGGGCCACCCAAAATGTAAATTTCGCTTGCAAAAATTATTTAATATCTGAATAAAAACGGACCGCGTATCCCCTTAAGAACACGCGATCCACAATTAATTATTTACGCCAAAAGGTCTCACAATCGGCCTTATCGGCAATGTTAAAGGCAATAATCCGATGGAGTAAGTCATAATCGACTGGTTGGGTCCACTTGATGCGGCCAAACTTCTTACCAGGATTATAGTGGGCGGCGGCAATCTGATCGGCAAACTGCGTCATGACAACGCCTTCCGGTGCGAAAGCCATGTGCGGCTTGGCCACACTAAACCCAATGATAAACGTGCCGTGGTCGGTAAACATCGGCTGATTCCACGCATACCGTTGTTCCAGCTGTGGGAAGGTCGTCTGTACCCAGTTTAAAACCTCGCGAACACGGGCTTGGTGCTCAGCGTCTTCAATTTTAGCAAGATAGTCTTCAAATTCTGCAATCATCATATCACCCCTAAATGGTTTGATTAAGTCCTAATCAGTATAGCATTTTTCGACGACTGACGGCGGCTAAAGCCCGTCGCTTCCCCGTTATTACAAAGTTCATATTGACCTTTACACAACCTGTACAGAATCGAGGTCAAAACAATATCTGTGTCCGGTAAAGTTAATCTATATCAATGACAATAAAAAGAGGTTGCCCTCTCAGGAACAACCTCATTTCAAACGTGATTTAAATTATTTTGCAGTGTGAGGTTCAGTTGCGCCTTCACCAGCCTTGGCACGTAACGTAGCTTCGATCTCTTCCAGAGAACGGTTCCGCGTTTCGAAGACCTTGGCGTGAACAAACCAGATAGCGAACAAGCAAAGCACACCGTAACCGATGAACAAGCTCCCAGTACCGAAGAAATCCAGTAAGGATGGGAACGTCAAGGAAACGACCATGTTAGCACCCCAGTTGATAACACTGGAGAAGGAGTTCCCTAACCCACGAATGTTCAATGGGAAGACTTCACCAATCATAACCCACATTACAGGGCCCCAAGTTGCGGAGAAGAAAGCAATGTAGATGGTCAAAGCGATAACGGAGATGATTGCTGCGGCATGAGAACCGCCGGAGAACTTCATCCCGAAACTCATAACGAACAGTGAAACGGCCATCCCAATAGCCCCGTAGATCAGCATCTTCTTACGGTCAACTTTATCCATGATCATAACGGCCACGGCAGTGACAATAACGTTGAAGATCCCAATCCCAATGTGGGCAAGTAAGGCGGCGTTAACCCCGAAACCAACATCAGTAAAGATAGTTGGTGCATAGTACAGCACCGTGTTGCAACCCATGACTTGTTGGAAAATAGCTAAGCCTAAACCAATGATGAGTGAAGGACGAACCATCTTGCTGAAGAGTTCGGTCCAGCCACCACTGACGATTTTGGCTTGTTCTTGAATTTGAGTAAGTTCCTTGTCAACGGCCTTGGTATCATGTTTGTTCATGGTATCCAAGACTTCACGAGCATTGTCAATGTGACCCGTCTTAACCAAGAAACGAGGACTTTCTGGTAAGATCAACCCACCTAAGAATAACAGTGCGGCTGGAATAGCAGCAAACCCTAACATCCAACGCCAGCCAGTATACATACCAGCGAAGGAGTAGTTGGTGATGTAGGCGAACAGAATACCGGTCATAACCATCAACTGGAACAGACTGGACATAGTCCCACGCTTATCAGCAGGTGACAATTCAGCCAAGTACGTTGGAATCAAGGCGGAGGCGGCACCAACGGCCATCCCTAAAATGATCCGTGACACAATCAACGTCCAGAACTCTGGTGAGAATGCAGAGCCTAAAGCCCCAATGAAGAAGATAATAGCAGATAACAGTAAGAGCTTCCGCCGACCATAACGGTCAGAAGATGGTCCAATGATTGCGGCACCCAAAACGGCACCCAACAGTACGGCACTTACGACCCAGCCTTGTTGCCAAGAACCCAAGTTCATTTGTTTCTGAATAAAGAGAATAGCTCCTGAAATTACCCCGGTATCATACCCAAAGAGAAGTCCCCCAAGGGCACCGAAGAAGTAAACGAAACCAGTCGAAACTTTTCGCATTGATATTACTTCCTTTTCACGGTTTCCGCCGCCAGAATTATGCAATATGTAAGTTGGTAGTTTGCTCGTTGGTTGATTGCGGCAACCAACTATATTATCTATGATAGCACTTACATTATATTTTTGAAAGCGTTTACCGGAAAAAGTTAGATTATTCACAACGATTGCTAAACCCGTGAAAATCAATATGCTATTTTCATTTCACTGGTTAAATGATTCATTCGGTTTTATCTGTCATGACTCATTTCCTACCAGCCAACGTTTAGCCATAGCAATCCCGACCTTTACACAACCTGTACAGAATGATTGTTAAAAATACACACAGGATAGTTAAGCTGATAATAACACGTAAACAAAAAAAGATTCTCACTAGAATTTCTTCCTAGTAAGAATCTCAACCACAACACAAAAATCATGTTGCTTGGTAATATGAACATTTTTATTGCTCAGTCTTTCCAAAGACTTTCATCCGCATCCTTACCTGATACGAATGGTCCTGGAACAGTTGAAACCCCACGATGGTTACCGAAGTAATCCTCGTTGAAGATGATGTCATCACCATTTGGTTGTTCGTAACGTTGTTCTGGCTCGAAGGCTTCACCCAAGGTGTCGGTCGTAATCACCCCTTCGTAGTAGTCTCCAATCAAGTCATACAAGTTGGTTTTCAAAGCAACCTTGTCGCCATCTTCGACCAATTCGACGGAAACTTTGTCGCTGGTGTTAACCAGGTTATCAGTTTCTTTCTTCCAAGCCTTAGCGCCGTTGAAGTAAACGTTCCCGGCAGCCCAGACTGGCAAGTGACCATAGTGGGCACTCATCAAGTCAAACATATCGGTTTCCTTGGCAAACGTCCCGTTGACGTTCTTAAATTGGGCGTACCATTCATCGTAAGTTGGATACTCATCGAAACCATTGGTCCCAACTTGTTCAGTATCTTCGTGTTCACGATCAACAACCGTTTCCTCTTCTGGCTTTTCAACTGGCCAGTTCTGAACGAAGATGTTGTTGTAGAAACGGTCATCCCCATGGAGGATCGTCATAAAGCCAGCAACTTCAGTCCGGTGTTGAATGTGATAAGGCGTAAACCGTGGTTGGTTCTTGCCATCTACGGTGAAGTCCGTGTTGGCCCCAATGGAGGTAATCGACCCCAGCATCAGGTTGTGCACGCAGGCAACCCCTTGCGTTGCCAGTCGCAGTGATGCCTTAGATAAGAGCAAGTTGTTGTCGATCAAGGTTGGCCCATGACCCACTTCAACGAAGATGTCTTGGCTTTGCATCGCCCCAATGATCCGTTCTGCAGTGCCAGTTGGCGCATAGTTGTGATCCAACAGGTTTTGCGTGATCCGGGTTCCTTGGGCTTCCCAGTCGGTCCAGATACCCATCGTGCAATCGTTGATGTGGTTACGACGGATAATAACGTCGATAGCGGCGTGCATCTTGATCCCGGCGATTTCAGCACCAGCTAACTCTTGCATGTTGTTGATGTCGTGAATGTGGTTGTCTTCGATAATACTGAAGACCCCACCTTGACGACCAACGATTCCGTCTTGTTCACAGTGGTGAATGTTGTTGCGACGGATGATGTGATGGCCGATGTTTTCCTTCAGCCAACCATGGTATTGACCGCGACAAACCGCGTCCCGTTCCATTTGAGTTGGACTCTTCACATGTTTGTAAGTAAAGTATTGGTTGTTAACCGGATCTTCGTACTTCCCTAAGGAAATACCGGCACACCGACTGTGGCTAATGTCACAATCTTCAATGATCCAGCCGCGAGACCAGTGTGGGCCAATCATCCCATCTTGGTAAGATGCAGGCGGTGCCCAAGTCGTGGCCGCTTTGTTGACATTGAAGCCGCTGACCGTAATGTTATTGATTCCCGTCTCTTGTGGCATGAAGACTTCACGCCGAACGTTGATTTCAACAGTTTCTTTGTTAGGATTCTTGCCTTGGAAGTTAGCGTAAATAACCGTTTCATTCCGGCCGGTATCCTGTTCGGTATACCACTTGTAAACGGAATTCTTCCGTTCCCATGAACGGCCATAAACTTTCGCTTCGATACAGTCTTCCAATGACGTGGTTTCGTAGAATTGACGATCGTTCATGTAGACCGCACCAGTATGCTTGTTTACCGGTCCGAAGTACCAGTCACCCATAACAAATTCGGTGTATGGATTATACGAGCCGAACAGCCCGTTATTGATCCGAGAAACCCAAACATTGCCTTGGTATTGCTGCCAGTTCTTAACGGCTTCAGCACCCGTAATGATAGCTTTTAAGGGTTCAACACTCCGGTAGGTAATCCGGTCATCGTCCGTCCCACCATTCTTAGGGTTAACGTATTCCCGATAGGTCCCAGGGAAGACGAGCACCTTGTCACCCGGTTGGGCAACCTGAGCAGCGTCATTAATTTGCTTAAATGGCGCCTTCTTGGTCCCGTTGCCATCGTGGATGGCTTTTGCATCAACATAGATTTTCACGATTGAATGCCTCCTCAATATTAAGTATGTACATGGACGACAAACTATCTATCACATAATTGGTTACTGGCCAGTCGTCCGCATTGCATTTTAATGAAGCGCTTACATTTATTAGTGTAGTCGAATTAGTCTCTAATTGTTTGCAGAAATATCCGATTTTTTGGACGGTTGTCCTGAATAATTAGTTCAATTACTTGCCCCTCCCCTCCAATCGGTCTTTATCACTAGCCCAATTCATAATTTAAAAAAATTACCGATAGTCAAAAAAAGAGACCATCCTCACTGGAATGGTCCCTCGGTTAACTCACTTATTTAGCAGAACTCAAATCTGTTTCGCCGACACCAGCTTTTTCCCGTAACGTAGCTTCGATTTCTTCCAGCGAACGGTTCCGCGTTTCGAAGACCTTGACCTTCACGAACCAGATGGACAGGAAACAAAGGACACCATAACCGATGAACAGGCTCCCAGTTCCAAAGAAGTTCAGTAATGCTGGGAACGTCAGGGAAACGACCATGTTGGCAGACCAGTTAATCACACTGGAGAAGGAGTTCCCCAGCCCACGAATGTTCAATGGGAAGACTTCACCAATCATAACCCACATAACAGGACCCCAAGTTGCGGAGAAGAAAGCAATGTAGATGGTTAAAGCGATAACAGAGATGATAGCTGCGGCTTGCGAACCACCGGAGAACTTCATCCCGATACTCATGACGAACAGGGAAACCCCCATCCCAATGGCTCCACCAATCAGCATCTTTTTCCGGTCAATCTTATCCATGATCATCACGGCAATCGCCGTCACGATAACGTTGAAGATCCCGATCCCAATGTGGGCCAGCAAAGCGGCGTTAACCCCGAAACCAACATCGGTAAAGATGGTTGGCGCGTAGTACAGCACCGTGTTACACCCCATGACTTGTTGGAAAATAGCTAAACCTAAACCAATAATAAGGGACGGACGAACCATTTTACCAAATAACTCGGTCCAACCACCATTCTTCATCTTGGCTTGTTCTTCAATCTGAGTCAGTTCCTTATCAACGACCGGCGTGTTGTGCTTGTTCATGGTATCCAGAACTTCACGCGCTTGGTCAGAATGCCCCATTTTCACTAAGAACCGTGGACTTTCAGGCAGAACTAATCCACCTAAGAACAACAATGCGGCAGGAATTGCAGCGAACCCTAACATCCAACGCCATCCAGTGGCAATGCCGGCCCAGGCGTAGTTGGTGATGTAGGCGAACAGAATTCCCGTCATAACCATCAGTTGGAACAGACTGGACATCTTCCCCCGTTGATCGGCAGGCGACAATTCAGCTAAGTACGTTGGGATCAAGGCGGAAGCGGCACCAACGGCCATCCCCAAGATGATCCGTGAAATAATCAGAGTCCAGAATCCCGCAGCAAACCCGGAACCTAACGCCCCAACGAAGAAAATAATTGCAGATAATAACAGTAACTTCCGCCGACCATAACGGTCAGAGGATGGCCCAATAATGGCGGCCCCTAAGATGGCCCCCAAGAGTACAGCACTTACAACCCAACCTTGTTGCCAAGAACCCAGGTGCATTTGTTTCTGGATGAACAGAATGGCCCCGGAAATAACCCCGGTATCATACCCAAACAGCAATCCACCTAATGCCCCGAAAAAGTAAACAAATCCGGTCGAAACTTTTCGCATAGATATCGCTCCTTAGTACGGCAGCGCCGCAATGTCAGCAGTGGCAGTATGTAGAGAAAGTATAGCTGAAAAATGTAAGTTGGTTAATGCCGGTTGGTTGATAACCCCAACCAACCATGAGCCTATCATAGCACGCTGTTTATCAAAATGAAAGCGTTTTCTAGATAAATGATCAATTTCTGTCAAGTTTTAGTAATCACTTAGTTTCATCGCCGAATTGTTTAGTAAAAGGCCGGTAGCTATCATTCACATTTACTATTTTGAAAGTTCAGTGAACGACTTGCTCCTTGTGAGGAAATTTATAATTTATGGTCAATCTGCCAAAAAGTGAGATGACCATTTAAACGACAAAAAAAGGTGCAGGATTTCTCCCACACCTTCCCCATATCCCATAATCAGTCTTAAAGTTCTTTACGCCGGTAATCCAACAGCTGAGCACTGATACTCTTCGTTTGTTGGTAAACCTGCTTGTAAATTTTGTGCATCTTGGCATATTTAGCCGCGTTCTCTGGGTTTGGTTCGTAAGCCTTGCCGAAGTGAACGAAGGTTTCAGCACAGTCCTGTAAGGAATCGAACCAGCCCAGGCCAGTAGCAGCAATCATCGCTGCCCCCATACCAGGACCCTGCTCGTTCTTCAAGCTGACAACTTTACGGTTAAAGATGTCGGCTTGGATCTGTAGCCAGAGTGGGCTCTTAGCCCCACCACCGATGGAAACGACCGTATCGAAGTCCCCACCGTTTTCTTCATAGATATCGAACAAGTCTCTGAAGGAGAAGACGATGCCTTCCAGAACGGCCCGAACGAAGTCGTAGCGCTTGTGCGTGCCATCGACCCCGGTAAAGCTCCCCCGGATGTCAGCGTCGGCGTATGGTGCCCGTTCACCCACAATGTAAGGGGTGTAGAGCAACCCATTGGCCCCGACCGTGGACTTAGCCGCACTCGCCACGAAGTCCGTGAAGTCTTCGTTTGGTGCGAAGGTCTTCTTGAACCAGCTGAGTGAGTACCCAGCGGCTAAAGTAACCCCCATGGAGTAGTATTTGTCAGGAATAGCATGGTCTTCGAATTGCACGACACCATGATAATTTACGTCAGGCGTGTCTTCATACTTCAAGACAACACCGGACGTCCCGATACTGGATAAGACCATGTTCGGGTGTAAGATCCCGGCACCAACAGCCCCAGCGGCGTTGTCAGCAGCCCCACCAAAGACCTTGGTGTCCGTAGTCAAGCCAGAGAATTCGGCATAGGCCGGCGTAACCGTCCCAGCGAAATCAACAGACTTAATCAATGGTGGACACATGCTCATTGGAATATCGAAGGTCTCACAAATCTTCTTGCTCCATTCGCCCTTAGCAACGTCGAGCAAAACAGTCCCAGTGGCATCGGAATAATCCATAGCCAGGTTGCCAGTCATGCGGTAACGCACGTAATCCTTAGGCAGAACAAAGTACTTGGCCTGAGCCCAAATATCTGGTTCGTTTTCCTTAACCCACAACAACTTGGTTAACGTGAACCCTTCCAGTGGTTGGTTCCGCGTAATATCAACGAATTCGTCGCCCATCTTGGCTTCGATTTCTTCACGTTGTGGCGTACTCCGCGTATCGTTCCACAGAATGGATGGCCGCAGAACCTTCTTGTCCTTATCCAGCAGAACTAATCCGTGCATTTGCCCGGAAAAGCTCAAGCCTTCAATTTCGCTAGCCGTTAAGTGATCGTTTAAAATCAAACGCACAATCGCAACAGTCGTCCCAGAAACCCAGTCCTCTGGATTCTGTTCGTTGTAGCCAGGCTTCTTCTGAATCAAATCGTAATCAAAACTCTCTTGGGCGACAATCTGCCCACTGTGATCTAGTGCGGAAACCTTAACGGCACTCGTTCCTAGGTCAACACCGAGAACGTACTTCCCCATCGGTCATTCCTCCTAATTGTCGTTTCGTCTTTTTTAATGTCATAATGTCAGCAAGCCGGTTGATCAAGTGAACTTTGATTAAGCCACACCAACCAGACTTGATTACCAACGCGTTTTCTTGGTCGATCTAAGTTAGCCGTGAGGGTGGTGAAAATAAGCTCAGCCGTGGAAATTCTCTTAGTAGCGTATTTTGCTGCTTAGAGAATTGGTGCCTTTGAAACTCGGTTCTCAGAGGTTCAAAGCAAGCCTGGAGACCGCTCTTTGGCTCCGGGCGTCCGCCCCAGCGTTCCAGCTTATTTTCACCACCCGGTAAGGCGGCCAAACCCGTTGGTTATAAAAATGGCGGACGAACACACCGTCCGTCCGCCATTCTATTGATATTTTATTTCGCAGAATGCGAGATTACTTGCTCAAAGTGTCAATGATGTAATGGTTGATCGTATCCTTGACTTCTTCCAAGTGATCTGAGTGCGTAGCAGCAATCAATTGTGATTGTGGCATGTCGATAGCGTACTTTTCAAGGGACTTGAAGTCAGCCTTGCCGCTTTCGATTTCAGCACCGATACCTGATTCGTATGAGCTGTAACGGTTCTTACGTAAGTTGTCCAAGAAGCCGTCTTCCTTCATAGCAACAGCAACACGTAAGCCGGCAGCAAAGCTATCCATACCTACAATGTGGCCGTAGAAGAGGTCTTCTGGGGCGAATGATGAACGACGAGGCTTAGCATCGAAGTTCAAACCACCGCGAGGGCCGATACTCCCGTTATCAACAACTTCTGACATCGCAGCAGTCGTTTCGTACAAGTTAGATGGGTATTCATCAATATCCCAGCCAATCAACTTGTCACCCTGGTTAGCATCCAATGAACCTAACAAGCCTGCTTCACGAGCAACACGGATTTCGTGTTGGTAAGTGTGGCCAGCCAAGTTAGCATGGTTACCTTCCAAGTTCAACTTGAAGTCTTTGTCCAAATCGTATTCCTTCATGAATGCGATAGTGGTTGCGGCATCGAAGTCGTATTGGTGAGTCGTTGGTTCCTTTGGCTTTGGTTCGAGCAACATTTGTGCATCGAAGCCAATTTCGTTAGCGTAGTCTTTAGCCATGTGGAAGAACTTAGCTGCATGTTCTTGTTCTTCCTTCATGTTAGTGTTCCAGAGTGATTCGTAACCTTCACGGCCACCCCAGAAGACATAGTTTTCAGAGCCGACACGCTTACCAATTTCCAAACTGTGCTTCAATTGTGCGGCACAGTAAGCATAAACGTCAGCGTATGGTGAGGTTGCGGCACCTTCAACGAACCGAGCGTTCGTGAACATGTTTGAAGTGTTCCACAGAACCTTCATGCCACTCGTCTTTTGGTATTCAACGATCTTGTCAACAACTTTGTCCAAGTTGGCGTTAGTTTCACGTAACGTGTCGCCTTCTGGAGCTAAGTCACGATCGTGGAAGCAAAGGTAATCTACACCCAATTTGTCGTAAAATTCGAATGCAGCATCAACCTTGGCTAAAGCCAAGTCCATAGGATCCGTGTACTTGTCGTAAGGACGTTGAGCAGTACCATCACCAAATGGGTCAACTAAGCGTTGATCGAAAGTGTGCCAGTAGGCTACGGCAAACCGTAACCAATCGCGCATCTTCTTACCACCAATAACTTCATCTGGATTGTAGTACTGGAAGCCTAAACCTGATTTTTTATCTGAATGACCGACGTATTGAATCTTGTCGATACCTTTCCAATATTCTTCTGCCATAATTTATAAAAACCCTCCTAGTTAGTTCGTTGCGACAACCAACTTACAAATTCAATTATACAAGGTTTCTGTGTTAATGCAAGCGTTTTCGAGAAAAAGATTTAAAAAGTTGGTAGCGATTTCTAACAGCGGTAGATAGGCATTTCAAGAGATGCTTACGGGGCGTAGCGATTCGGTCGGATTTATTTCTTTTCCTTTATATAGTATCGAAAAATCCGTTGCGTTTTTTTAAGCCTGATGGGTTCGTGGTCAAAACGATCTTTGATAGAGAAACGTCCACTGATTACTTGTAATCACGAAATCAAGGCCACTCTATTAAGATACACATATAAAAGTTTTTATGATAAACTTTTCCGCGTATATTATAGATTATCTACTGCAAACACGCTATAATAATGGCGTACACAGTTAGATGATAAAAATCAAGGAGGAAATTATGGCTACTCTCGATAAAAAGTCGAACAATTTGCCAGTGTATAAAGTCGGAAAGAACTGGATTTTTGTCAGTCTCATCTCAGCAGGTGTTCTCTTTACGTTAAGTAATTCAGTGGCATATGCGGATACAACGGTTGATTCTCCAGTTGCAGCTGAAGTAAACACGCGCAATACATCACAACCGCAATCACCCACAACGCCTCACAAACCTGATGAATTCAAAACGCCTGAAGACACAGCACCTAAAGAACCATCATCGGACACTAATAATCGCGACAACTTAGAGCTACCTTCTGAAGAAACTCCAAAAAAATCTAGTTCTGTACATACGGCGACTATGGCATTACCACCAACTAAGCCAACCGGCCGCTCCTCCTTGGCATCACCCATGCCAGAAAAGCCACAACCAGTAGTGCCCACGCCCACCGCAACATCACCCGCTCCTGTAACTCCGGTTGCTCCTAAACCCCAGACTCAGGTCGCACCAAGTCAATCAATAAATGACTGGATGCCTAATCCCCAACTACAGCAATTGGTCGCAAAGACTTTGAAAAAACGTGTAACCGAATTAATTCCGGATGACTTGCTAGCCTTAACAAAGTTAGTTATCAGCCATTATTCTGACGGTGGAACTGGTACCTCTATAGATTTACTTAACATCAATAAAACAAACCCAGACAACTTATCTTCATACTCATTAAAAGGCTTAGAACATGCTACGAATCTTACCTATCTCGACCTCTCGTTTGATGTTACCGACATAATGTTTTCTAAATATGCCCATGGCAACATTACCGACATTTCACCACTTGAAAAATTAACAAAATTGGCATACCTTGATCTCACCAATAACTACGTCGCAAATGTTACTCCACTAGCCAAACTGTCCAACTTAAAAGTTCTTAAAATAAATGGGAATTCAATTTGTGATTTCTCTTCACTAGATTACAAACAATTCACCTCACTTACATTTGGCGAACAAGAAATTATTATGCCACTCACATACACAGTCAATCCTAATAAACCATCCATTACAGTCCCTCAATTATTTAAGCTACCTCACGGCCTTGATATTTCAACCCAAATTGACGTTTCAAGCGATTATAATGATAAAGTTGTTACTATGCTATTAGCTACCATAGACGGGAGACCTGTTGCACGAGTATTTGCACGCGGTGGTCAAATTGTCAGTGATACGGGAGAAACTAACACTGCAAATAAGGACAACAGTGTCACCTTCATTAATATTCCTTCTCAAATCACTCCTGGGCAAACCAGTAATAGTTTTGGAACTACTATTCAAAATCCAGTTCATTATTACTTGATTGAAGATTTCGTAGGTAGTAACAAGCAAGACCTTATTGACGTACGAATCTTTATTCCCTACAACAATGTGTCTGCCGCAAAAGACGTTACAGTTCAATACTTAGATGAAAATGAACTTCCTATAAAGAAAGGGCTAGTCCTAGGCGACAAACAGCTTGCCGGCGATACCTACACCCTAACACCGGACCAACTAGCGGTACCCGGGTACGCTTACGATACCGAACGCAATAAAAACACTTCAACTACAATTACCTTCACCGATCAGGCCCAAACAATTACCCTTTACTACAAGAAAGATACCACGAAGCCAATCACCCCACCTGTGACCCCGACCAGCACCGTGACCGTCACCGTCCACTACCAAGACGAGCAGGGGCGGCAATTACTAACCGATGCCAAACTAACTGGTCAACCTGGTACGTCTTATCACGTCACAACCCCCACACTTACGGGCTACCAACTGACTTCTGCAAGCAACCCAATCGGTACATTTGGTAATCATGACCAAACTATCATCGTTACGTATCATCAACTCAGCACTAGCGGTGGCGGTGATACGTCTTCAACGTCAGAGACGCCCACCGATTCTTCTCAACCTGACACAATCAAACCGGTCAAACCACAACAAGCTCTACCTACGCCCGGTAACAGTGCCGCAACGATTTCCGTCGCGAACAAACATCCCCAACACCCAGCCACAGCATCTAAAAATTCCAAGCCGATGACGCTAACTGAGCAATCCCAACCAGCTCTTCCCCAAACCAGTGAGCACCGCACATCACCACTGATTGGTCTGGGACTCCTGCTTGCCAGTCTCATCGGGATTACCGCTCGTTTCCGTAAACGTAATTAATTTGATATCAACTCAAAAAACAATGGTCGGCGCGAAGTTCATCGTGTCGGCCATTGCTTTTTCTGTACGCTATTTATAATTTAAATTTCAGTATCTTTTGCTTTCGGTCGCGTAAAGTTCAACTCGTAACCGTTCAGGTTCAATACGCGATGGGTAATCAAAGAACACCCACCTAGGACCGTTGCCAAACGCGCGTTGTTGGTCAGCTCAATCCCCCGGTCGTCATTTTCGGATAACTTCCGGTAAGCAATCCGGATGTCGCCCAGAATACCTGGCAACTCCTCAACTAACGGTGAGTTGAGGAAGAAGGCATCGGGATCCAACGTCCGCATCGTGTTGTAGATCAGACCGGCAATCCCCGTTACGAAGGTCTTCAGAATTCGCGTCGTTTCCGCATCGCCGTCTTTGTACAGGCGAACAATGTCGTCCCGGTCAAGATTGCTCAAGCCCTTGTGCTCCTCGACCTGTTGGATAATGGCGTCTTCCGAACAGATATCTTCGGCGTGAATTGGCCGGGCGTTACCGGCATCGTCAAATTGCAGACTGGCAACCGTTCGTCCGATTTCACCGGCATCCCCGTGTTCACCGCGGAAGAGGTCCCGGTGCAAGATGACCCCGGCCCCAATCCCACGGTGAATACTGATGGTGACGGCACTGTTCAGGTTCCGAGCACCGTTAAAGTCACGTTCATAGACGGCAGACAGGTTGGCTTCGTTTTCCAAAACCACGGGTACCTGGTAAGCGTCCGTGAAGACTTGCTCCAGGTCAACGCCATCCATCTTAATGAAGGGTGACGTGACGACTTTATTATTCATCACGATTCCGTGAATGGAAAAGCAAATGCCCAGCAAGCCATTGCTGCTGGTATCTGCAGCCTGCGTATCCGCAATATATTGCTGAATACGGGTGACCATTTCATGAATCGACTGATCTTTCGTTTCAATCCGGTCGTACTGCCAAACGTGGCCGTCTAAACGTGTTGCCAGCGCATGCAAGTGCCGGTACCCCAAATCAAACGTCAACGTGTACCCATAGTTCTGGTTGATCTCAACTAACGTCGGCTTGCGCCCACCCGCAGTGGAAGCCTCCCCCAGGCCTAATTCCGTCAAGTAACCTTCGGCCATCAGAGTGTTGTACAGCGATGAGACCGTTGACTTATTTAGGTGAAGCTGGTGAGAAATCTCGATCCGCGAGGTGGGATGGTTATTAAAAATCTGCTGCAAAACGAACTTCAAGTTCTGATCATGCAGCTGATTACGATTCATACTACGACGAACCATCCAAATCCCTCCTTAGGTCGTTCTTGCACCACTTCTCAAGTCGTTACTGTTAGTGCAGCAATAATACCAACTAACCCTGATATCTAGCTGACTCATTGATAATTCGATTGGAAGCGATAACAGAAACTAACATCATGGTTCAGTGAACCAACTAACCCCAGTATCGCCCACACCTTGTGAAATATCAACTGTTTGTTGTCAATTTGTTCATATTTTTTCTGATTAGGGACGTCATTAGGTTACTGATGGAAACTATCTGGGTATATTAACGATTAACCGCAAAAATCTTGGTTGGGTTCAAACCGCCCCCTACCACGATTTTTGCGGTTAATGGCACAGGTACCACGCCGTATTTTGAACAACGACAAGTTTAGCTTAGTGTCTGAATAAGGTCCTTAACCCTGCCCTCAATATCGTCCCGAACCTGCCGAAAAACCGCGAGAACTTCTTCATCACTGCCAGTCGCCTGGGCGGGATCCGGTAGTGGCCAGTGACGCTTGACAACTGTCGGCGGCGTCATCGGACACTTATCACGGGCATCCCCACACAGTGTCACGACCATGTCACTGTGCTGTAAATAATCATTATCGATCAGTTTGGACTGGTGCTGACTGATGTCGACACCCCGTTCCGCCATGACCTTGACGGCTAGTGGATTTAGACCGTGTTGCTCGACACCGGCACTGGCGATTCGCCAATCTTGCGGGGCCATTTGACGGGCAAACCCTTCTGCCATTTGGCTACGACACGAGTTCCCAGTACAGAGAAAATAGAGTTGGGGCATGGGTGAAACCTCCCTTAAAGTCATCAAATATTATTTACAACACTTCGGAGCTCGGTTAACTTCACTACAATTTTCATATTTCCATAACTGCTCATTTGCCTGCAGCTGCCAGCAATGCCGACCTAAGCTCATCATCTACCGCATAGATGTACAATCCATTAACGCCACGTGTCAGTAAAACATTCAATTCATTTGGCAATAAGTCTTCGTAAACAAAGTTCTTCTCACCACTCGACAACGTCCGTCGTTCCGTGGCACGTTTATTTGAACTTAATTTTGGATCATAAATAATCTTGCCATCGCGATATTTTACTGAGGGGCCAATGATAACCCCACTATAGTTCAAATCAAAACCTTGAATGGTGTAAGTTGACCCAACTTCACCAATTGTCTGATTCTGCTCTGCCCACGCTAGTTTTTTCCCTTGACCCCGTTGTTCTGGTGACAGTGGCAACTGTAGATTCCAAGGCAATGAAAGGTTGCCAACCGTTACGTAATCAACTTCTTGGCTACCACTCTTGTATGGCCAATCAAACGTTGCTAGCACTCGCGATAATCCGGATTCTTCGTCAGATGCCTTACGTTTAATCGCGTCATACATTTCAACTGGATCATTGAATATGCGCAAGTCATAGTTGTCATCCTTTGGAATTTTAGAAACGACCCGTCGATCTATCAGTTCACGAATCCACATCGTCGTTGCCTCGCTAGCATTCATTCGCATTTGGGTCTTAAATTTAATCAAATTCCCCTGTTGACCAACCTTCGTTTCTAATGCTTTAACTTCATTACTGGTCAAATACTCTTCCGTTTTTAAAATTTGTTTAGGATCAAACACAGCCACCGTTAACCTTGCGCGATCCATAATATCTTTGAGCTGATTCTTTCCGCGATAGGACTGCTTCCCCTGAGTCCATAAGAGATGTGCTTCATCTACTAGAACGATATCCGCAGGTGACTCAGCACTATGTTGGTTAATAAAACGCGTTGGTTTACTAACATGAGTCGTGTCCATCCCTAACTTCCGGGCAATGTTGTCATAAACCTTAACTTGCTCATCATGATTTACTAATAAGTAATTTTGACTAACACTGAAATCCGAATAATTTTTATCCTGGCCTAACTGCCAAAGTTGATAGAATAGTGTGCTTAACAACACCGTCTTTCCGGAACCCGCTTCCCCTTCAACTAAAATTAATTGATGGCCCTTGTTTGAACGTAATACCGCCTCGATGCGTCGCAAGATAAGCTCGCGTGCATGTTCTTGTTCGGTCGTCAATGCATGAAATGGAGACGCCTTGAATAAGGCTGAGTCCTGAATAACCGACTCTACTGGAAAGAGATTTTGATCAAACTGATTGAGTTTTCGCCAAATCTTAGAAAAAATAGTATCTCTTTCATCAGCCGTATAATACTTATTTTGCTGATTTTCACGACGATTATTTAAGCGTTTAACACTAGCAACGCCCGACATATACAACATCATTTTATTTTCAATATCTAACGTCAGCGATTTATTAAAGTGTTCATGTCCAATAACCAATAATTTTGAGCTTTGACTATCGGCCAGATATTTCCAATCCTGCCGACGATGAACATCATCAAGAAGATGCTGCTGTGTCCGCTGCTCAATATTATTCGTTTCACCAACGTAAACGTCATATGTAGCCGGCTTAGTTTCGTCATAGACCAGATAAACGGTCGGAAATTCAAGCAATAGCTCCGCTTGATTTCCCTGTGATTTCTGCCTAATAGTGACTAAACCGTCCTTACTAAAATCGACTTCTTGAATAACCGGTTGCGGAAGCTTTGCCATTACTATCACCTCCCTTATTTCTGATCAAACGACCAATGACGATTTTGATTAACTTTCAATTTTTCATGAACCAATTCATTAGGATCAACCCCTAGTTGATCGCACATGTAGTACAGGTAGGTGAGCGTGTCCGCCAGCTCCATCTTCAAATCAGCTCGTTTTTGTGCAGATAGTTCACTTTGGTCATTTTGCCATAGAAATATCTCATTAACCTCTGCAGCCTCGACCGACAACGCGCGGGCCAAAGCTGGCAATGTATGATACTTGCGCCATCCACGCTGGTCCCGTAAATCGCGTAGTTCCTGCATAACACCAGAAAAGTTCCAATTTGAATCTGAAGCTCCCATATTTCTCCCACCTCTATACTATTCTGGTAAAAGTATACCATGACTCGCTTTCACCAAATATCGAACTGCTCCAAAATCCCCCTACACTCACTACTAATGTAAAATTTCCCAAAATAGTCTCACGTTTTTCACAGTCTTTAGGAAAACTAAAAACATCGCACCGGAAATTAATCCGTGCGATGTCTAAATTTTCATTTACATTAACTACTTTTCAACCACCGTAGACTGTTCGTTCGCCCAGCGAAGATGCCCCCAGACGATACCCAGAACGAAGCCCACGAATGTTGGCACCAACCAGCCGAGTCCCAGACTGGCAAATGGGACGACCTGATGATAGAAGCTCAGGACACTGGCGACCGGACCAAAGCTGGTGACCACCTGTGGTGAGTTTGCCAACATATCCAACACGGCTGGCACTACCGTAAAGGCAATCGTCAACTTGTAGACAATTCCGGCGTATGGCCGTTTGGCAACGGTCAATGAGGCTAAGATCAAGGCCAGAGACAGTGGGTACAGTAACATCAATACGGGCAACGACCACGCAATGATGGTGTTTAGCCCCGCGTTAGCGACCAAGAAGGAAACGAACGTGGTCACGCGTAACCAGTTGAGGTAGCTGACCTTGGGGAACAGTTTGTGGAAGTCTTGAGCAAAGGATGTAACCAAGCCCAGAGCCGTGGTGAAGACCCCTAACGTGACCAGAACACCCAGGAAGGCCGTCCCAAATCGCGTAAAGTAGTGACCAACAATTTGTGAGAGGGCCACCGCACCGTTGGCGGACAGCGTCAACTTACTCAAGCTGAAGGCCCCCAGCAGAACTAACCCGAAGTAGATCAAGATTTCCAAGACGATACTCAGTGTCCCAGCTTTCGCCGTTAACTTAGTCAACTCGCGATCGTGGTACCCTAAACCGCGGACGGCGTGGACAAACGTGACACTCAAAGCCAACAATGCTACGGCATCCACTGTGTTATAGCCTTCCAGGAACCCACTGATCGTCGCGTTACTCTGGTAAGCCGTCGTGGCCGCGTGATCCAAGCCACCCATCGGATTGATGAATGCCACGACGAAGATGATCGCCAACATCGCCAGGAATCCGGCGTTCAAATACTTACCGACAACCTTGACTAGATTATTTTGATGCGTTGCCAATAAGTAAGCCGCGCCGAAGAATAATCCTGTGAAAACTAACATTCCTACCGTATCGAATCGCTTAGGCAAGAATGGTTGTAACGCCATTTCGTACGCCGTGGCAGCCGTCCGGGGCGTGCCGAAGAAGGGCCCGATGGTCAAGTGAACCAAGACCAGGAACAGTGCGGCGTAGTGCCGGCCCACCGGCTTGGCCAGATCGTAGAGCCCATCACTCTTGGTGACCACGACCGCCAGAATTGCCAATAATGGGAATAACGACCCGGAGATGGCGAACCCGAGGGCTGCGGTAAACCAGTGCCCCCCAGCCATTTGTCCCAGATGTACAGGGAAGATTAAGTTGCCGGAACCAAAGAACATCCCAAAAATCAGTGAACTTACCACTAATAATTGCCCAAGATTTCTGCGCGGTTTGCTAGTTACTGTCTTATCCATATTGATTCCTCCACAACTTAATTTTAGATTTAAACGTCAAAAGAGCCCTTCTCCCACTACGGGAAAAGGGCTCTACAAGTAGAACGGTACCACCTTTTTGTGACGGTTGCCCGCCACACTCATCGCGGACTAACATCCGCTAGCCAAATAATGGTGGCCACCACGATTACCTACATATCAGTATCGAACTCGGAAATGATCTTCGTCCCCGCTTGATGGTCACTTTCCACTGACCGTGACTCACTGCGCATCGCTACGGGAACTACTTTTTTCCTCAACGTTTTTTAAGTATTGATTGTATTATAGGTGGGTGGAAATGAAAATGCAATGGTAATTTTAATTATTTTCTCATTTTATTTTCTAGAACGTTTATTTGTCCCTGACAAGATTCAATTCTAATTTAAAAAAACGGCGATAAACAGCATTTAACGACTACCTTACTTTTCCCCATCATCCGCATGCTCGCGCCGCCACTGCTTCACGTAGTCCAGGCGCTTCTTGAACAAGTCTTCTCGGCCCTGATCCGTGGGCTGGTAATATTCATGGCCCACCAGCGAATCCGGCAACGTCTGCATCGTAGTCAGCTTATCCTTGGTATCGTGGGCGTACTGGTAATCCTTCCCGTAGTCCAAGTCCTTCATCAGCTTGGTCGGGGCATTACGAATCTGCAGCGGTACCGGTTCATCACGTGTCTCCTTGACGTCCCGTTTAGCCGCTAGCCGGGCCTTGTAAATGGCGTTAGACTTCGGCGCCAACGCCAGATAGGTCACGGCTTCCGTCAGATGCACGTCACATTCCGGCATCCCCAGGAATTGGCACGCCTGAAAGACGTTGACCGCCACGTTCAGGGCATTCGTATCGGCCAGGCCAATGTCTTCACTGGCAAACCGCACCAATCGCCGCGCAATGTACAGCGGGTCTTCGCCACCCTCCAGCATCCGCGACAGCCAGTAAATGGCGGCGTCCGGATCACTGTTACGCATGGATTTATGCAGTGCGGAAATAATATTGTAGTGCTCCTCGCCGGTCTTGTCATAAAGCACGAACTTCTGCGAAATCAGCTGCTTCAGGTCCGCCATATTGACGGTCACCTGGTCGCCCTGCTTGTTGCCATTGAGTACCGCCATTTCCAGCGTGTTCAGGGCACTTCGCGCGTCCCCATTGGCAAATTCGGCAATCGCCCGTAACTCATCGTCACCAATTTTGACGTTGCCCTTGAACCCATCCGGACTTGCCAGCGCATTGGTTAGGAGCTGCTCAACATCTTTAGTTTCCAACGCCTTGAGCACGAAAACCTTGCAACGAGACAAGAGCGCCGAGTTGATCTCAAACGAAGGATTCTCAGTCGTCGCCCCGATCAACACGATACTACCGCGTTCCACATATGGGAGAAAGGCGTCCTGTTGGGCCTTGTTGAACCGATGAATTTCATCGACAAACACGATAGTCTTTTCACCGATTGCCATGTCGCTTGCCGCCTGCTTCATGATTTTCTTAATCTGGCTGATACTGCTATCGACGGCACTGAATCGTAGAAACTTCGCCTGCGTCTGCCGCGCGATAATCTCTGCCAACGTGGTCTTCCCAACACCCGGTGGTCCCCAGAAAATCATCGACGAAACCTCATCATTTTCAATCAGCTCGCGAAGAATCTTGCCAGGCCCCAGTAGGTGTGCTTGGCCCACGAAATCCGCAAGCGACCGCGGCCGCACTCGGCTGGCCAACGGCCTATTCTGTTGATTGTCAAATAACGACTCCTGCTCCACGAGAATCACCACCCTTTTAGGTCAATCATAACCCGTTTAGTCATTGAACAAAAGTCATTAAAACTAGTCTCGCCACCTGCCCAATCATAAAATGTGCTACGTCAGGCTGGCGTTTAGGAACCCCTGTCGCCCATCACGCCCCACCAGCACTTCTCAATCCACTACCGACCCACACCCCCTAATCGGGCAACCATATTACCCAATAAGGCCATGGTGAATTGTCTAGTATTTCATAACTTTATACCGTATGATGGAGAAAATGTCCAGTCCGAATCTGCTAACTGTGGGTTACATTTACTGGCCAACCAAAGGAGCCTCACAACTATGGAAGACTACGTTGCAATCGATGTCGAAACGGCAAATGCCTCGCGCGCCTCAATCTGCGCCATTGGGATCGCCCAATTCAAAAATGGCCAACTGACTAACAGTTTCTACAGCCACATCAACCCACACGAACCGTTCGCCACCCGCAACACCGCCATCCATGGGATTGACGCCGCCACAGTCGCCACCGCGCCAACCTTCAGCGACTTATTGCCGCTCCTCCATCGCTGGCTCGACCACCAGTTGATTGTTTCCCACACCAATTTTGACATCTCGGCGTTACGCCAAACGTTAGCGAAACACGGGCAATCACAGCTGGCGTTCAAATACTTCGACAGCTATGTCGTCTGCCAGCAACTCATCGACTACCCGCATCATCGGCTCGCCGATATGGCCGCCTACTTCGGTATCCATAATCCGCACGAACACCACGCTCTCAGTGACGCGCAAACGTGTGGCCACATTGTCGCCGCGCTGGTCGCCCAGCTCGAAGTTCCCACGCTCAATAGCCTCCTAAACGCAGCTGGATTTCACCAACTGGGCGTCTCCTCACAACTGGAACAGAAGAAGTTTCAACAGACCAGCGTTCTCGACCTGATGGACGTCTCCCATGACGTCAAAACGGCAACTTTCGAAAGGTTCACGCCTGCCGCCCTCTTCTATCAACGAAACGTGGTGCTCACCGGCAATCTCCAACTCATGACCCGGGCCACCGCCTTTCAGAAAATCACCGCAGTCGGTGGCACCCCACAACATACGTTGACGGCGACTACCAACTTTCTGGTGGTCGGTCACACCAATCCACAGGTCGTCGGCAACGACGGTAAGTCGCCCAAAATCCGCAAGGCCGAGGAGCTCAACCGCGTCTTTCCAGTCATCACCATCATCGGTGAATCCGACTTTCTCAAAGCTATTGCCCAATAAATTGGGTCGCTAAAAACAGAGCCCGGGATTTTGTCCCAGGCTCTGTTGCTATCCAATCTTATATAGTAGAAACGTGCGCAAAAGGCAGTCGGTTCCGCGCACTCCTAACGATCACTCTCAGGCAGCGTTCCGCGTTGGCCGACCCAGCGCAAACGCCCCCAGATGATGCCGATGGTAAAACCAATCAGCGTTGGTACCAGCCACCCCAGGCCGAGGCTCGCAAACGGAATTGCCGTGTGATACAGCGTCAACAGCCGTTGGATGGGCGCTAAGCCAGAGATGGTAGCCGGCGTATTGGCCAACATATCGAGAATTGCCGGCAGGATGGTAAATGCAATCGTGACCTTGTAGACGGCACCCGCGTACGGCCGCTGCGAAACGGTCAACGACAACAGAATCAACGCCAATGCCAACGGATACATCAGCATCAGAACGGGGAGTGACCAGGAGATGATGGTGTCGAGACCCGCGTTAGCAACCAGGAAGGACAGAATGATCGTTGTCCGTAACCAGGCCCGGTAACTGACCTTAGGGAATAATTTATGGAAGTCTTGAGCAAACGAGCAAACCAAGCCGATGGCGGTCGTCAACACACCCAACGTGACCAGAGCCCCCAGCAACAGCGTACCCACGCTACTGAAGTAGTGTCCCACAATCTGAGACAGCGCGATACCCCCATTTGCAGATAACTTGAACCGATCCATGCTCAAGGCACCCAACATGACCAGCCCAAAGTAGATCAACACTTCCAGTGAGATGCTGATCAGACCGGCCTTAGCCGTCAGCTTGGTCAAGGCGCGGCCCCGGTAACCCAAGCCCCGAATGGCGTGAATCAACGTTACGCTCAGTGCCAATAAGGCCACGGCATCCAACGTGTTGTAGCCCTCCAGCAACCCACCAATCGTGGCATTCGCTTGGTAGGTTGCGGTCGGCGTCTGGCTAAGATTACCCATTGGCTTGATAAAGGCCACTAGGAAGACGATAGCCAACAATGTCAGAAAACCGGCGTTCAGATACTTGCCCACAATCTTCAACAGGCTATTTTGATGCGTCGCGGCGAGGTAGGTTACGCCGAAGAACAGACCGGTAAAGAGCAGCATGCCTAGTGTCGAAAAATGCTTAGGAATAAAGGGTTCCACCGCCATTTGATAAGCCGTAGCGGCCGTTCGTGGCGTCGCAAAGAACGGACCGATCGTCAAGTGAACCAGTACGAGAAAAATGGCGGCGAAGTGGCGTCCCAGTGGCCGCGCGAAGTCGAGCAGGCCATCGCTTTTAGTCACAACAACGGCGAGAATCGCCAGTAACGGGAACAGCGAGCCGGAAATCGCAAAGCCCAGCGCTGCTAGAAACCAATTCGACCCGGCCATCTGGCCCAAGTGAACGGGAAAGATCAAGTTACCGGAACCAAAGAACATCCCGAAGATCAACGAACTGACGACTAATAATTGCCCCAAATTTTTCCGTGGTGTTGCGTTAATTTCTTCCATCTTCAATTCCTCCTGAACTTAATTTTTTACCCGTAAACGTGAAAAAGAGCCCTCTCCCATACGGGAAAAGGGCTCTACAAGTAGAACGGTACCACCTTTTTGCGGCAGTCACCCACCACACTCATCGCGGACAAACATCCGCTAGCCAGGTAATGGTGGCGACCACGACAGCCTTAGCAACTGCCGAACTCAGAATTAACCTTCACGAATGCGCGGCGGTCACTTTCCACTTCACGTGACTCCCTAGGCACCAACGGATTCGCTACTACTTTCTTCAACGTTTTATAAGTATTGCTGTTTATTATAGCCAGTCGATTATTAAAAATCAATGGGTAAATTAAAAAAAAACGAGAAACTCAGGTGCTGTTATTTAACACGTATCATTGCACGTGCTATACTCAACCTATTCTAGAAGGAACTCCCTATCGATTCCCGTGAAATCATTAAGACACTTCAAAAAGGCGGCTGGTACCTTGTCAGAATTACCGGTGACCATCGTCACTTCAAGCACCCGGTCAAGACTGGCATTGTGACTGTTCCTCATCCTCGAAAAGATATTCCTAAAGGCACCCGCAACAGCGTTTTGAAACAGGCTGGTTCAAAGTAACCTAAAATATCTGAGTTAACCACAGAATTGGAGGACCCACACATGAAATACTTATATGCAGCGCTCTTTTCCCAAAATTCAAACGGGCAGGTGGAAGTTACCTTTCCCGATTTAGCACCCAATGCCGCAACCTTCGGCGAGACTATATCAGATGCCCTGCACATGGCTAGTGACGCATTAACAGGCTATTTGCTCACCGCTGAGGATACTCAGGAAGAGCTCCCCCAACCGTCAGATCCAATTACCATTTCTCACACAGCGCAACAACTGATTGTCCCCATCGAAGTCGACACACGGATTGCCCGCGAACGAGAGGAAAACCGGAGCATTAAAAAAACGTTGACGATTCCAAAATATCTCAATGATTTAGGCGTTGCCGCGCAAATCAATTTTTCGGCAACATTGACCGATGCTTTGCGTGCTAAATTAGAGGCCTAGGACTACAAAATAAGACATTGGAGAGATTATAGTTTCTATCTCTCCAATGCCCCATTTTTGAGCTAGCCTAGTTGCAATTTATTAAATCATCATCGTCACTTTTTCACAAATGTTTGACTACTTTTTCGCCCAACGTTCTTTGAGCACATATACAATTGGCTTTGGTTGCCGGTCTCTGGTGAAAACGCCCTTTTTATTACCGTCAACACGAATGATAACATTCCCACTGGTTTGAAAATCAGCAAATTGCCACAACTGCTCACCAACCACATAGTCAAATTGATCAAACACCTCAAAGTAGGCTTTGTAGTAATCCACTTGGAACTCTTCGGAATATGGTGCCTTAAATCGTGAATGTAAACCCGGCACTGTGTCCACACCAAATTCAGTAAACATAATTGGTTTATCCGGATATAATCGATGCCATTTTTCAATTTCTGTTTTTAAATCAGACTTTCCCTTTTGTAAGTTACCATGGTCTGTATACCAACCATAGTACCGATTCAGACACAACACATCGACCAAGCTGCTTATCTTATCATGGTCAGCATCCGATCGAACTAAATTAACAATCGTAACTGGCCGTTTCTGTGGATCAAGCTGTTTTGCCAATTTAACTAGGGGTTCGAAATACTCAAATGCACCTCTTTCGGCCCCTGCAGGTTCATTTGCAATTGACCACATAAAGACACTCGGGTGATTTTTATCACGGGCAATAAGTTCCTGAATAGCTTGACGATGACTCTGTGTCGTGTCTAATACTTCCCACGTACTCTTTGCTTGAGAATCAACGGACATATCTGCCGTAAAGTTATTAAATAATCCCACTGCGGGAACTTCATCAATGACCAAAAAGCCCTCCCGATCAGCTTGCAACATTTCTTCTTCTGAATAAGGATAATGCGATGTTCTGAAAGAGTTCGCACCAATCCACTTCATAATATTATGATCCATGTTAACTCTACTCAGATTAAGCCCACGTCCGTTAGCTGCAAAGTCTTCATGACGCCCAAATCCTTTGAGGTAAACCTCTTGACCGTTCACTAAAATCTTGTCATTTTTGATGGCAATCGTGCGTACACCAAATTCTTGAGAATACTGATCAAGCAACTTGCCATCTTCACTCTTCAGGGAAACTACTAGTTCGTACATGTATCCCTGCATAGGCTGCCACAGATGAACATTATCGATTTTCAATGCCCCATCGTTTGAATTACCTTGAGCAACCACATTTCCCATCTGATCAACGATTTTAAATTGTTGCTGCGCACAATCTCCCTTAATAGCTGTCTTGGGTGTCACAACAGCACTACCATCTTTTTCGATACTGTAGTTAACTGTAATATCATCGATATACGTTGTGTTAGTTGTATAAATTCGAACTGGGCGGTGAATACCACTGTAGTTATAAAAATCAAATCTTGGTTGTAGACTAAGCTCCCCATCTTCTCCTTTAGATAATTCACCAGAAGGTAATGTCGTATTATCTAATATATTAGCAAATCGGACCTTTAAGTCATTTTTTCCCAGATGAACAGCCTCATTGATCTGTGCTTCAAACGGTGTAAATCCGCCAACATGTGTCGTCACTAGTTCCCCATTAACATAAACTTCTGCACGATGAGTTACTGACCCAAAATTTAGTACAATTCGCTTATCCAATTGCTCTTTACCAATTTCAAACGTCGTCTCATACCAGAAGTATCCGACATGTTGCCGAATCTTTTCGTCCATAACCTGATCATCAAATGATCCCGGTACTGCCATCCAGATTGGATCCTGTAATGTTTCCTTAGGTGAAATTTTTGTATTTGACCACTCCACCTTAAACTGCCACATCCCAGAAATATCCGTTAGTTCTCTCGTTTGCGTTTCTTTTGCATATAACATTAAATATTTTCTCCCTCTAATCGTTCTGCTTATGCTTAATCGTCAGTGTCTCTGCATTCTTCAAAACCCGTTGCTTATTTAAGGGATAAAAGATTAGTAAGATCACTGCTGCTGCCAACAAAATTAATGCTGGTACACCAGTTGCCAATCCATAAATCTTATTCACAACTACTCCTGTTTGCAATACCCCACCATGTGTTGAAGATTGGTAGCCAATAATCGTTAACAAAAATCCGCTAAGACCACTACCTATCGCCTGGGCAAACTTACGAGCAAACGAATTGACACCATAAATTACGCCATCTTCACGAACACCGGTAATAACTTCATGTTCATCAATAACATCTGTGATAAATGCCCATACCATCAGATTGAAAACACCTAGTCCAAGCGAAGCAATAAACAAAACCACTAAGTAAAATACTGCGCTATGTGTATGTGCAAAGAACAGCACACCATATGAAATTGCACCAACGAATAATGAAACCGTTGTACACTCTTTTCTTCCCCATCGCTCAGTCATCGTCTTGCTAAACGGTGCTAAAACCAAGACAACTACATAGTGCATAATCATTGCCAGCGAAAGGGCCACATGGTCACGGAAATAATCGTTGAACACATAAGTTGTATAGGTTCCCATGATACTAGTATTAACAATCATCAAAATATCTACAATAGCTAATACAACCAAGGCTTTATTTTTCGCTAAACCGACAATTAAAAATTTTAGTGGAACCTTGGCCTGCTTCTTTGTTTGAATCCGCTCCGTGGTTAATTTGACCGTAATCTCATAAAAAATCCAAGCTGCAATCGCTGCACCAATGATTACCATAAAGAATCGGGTTCCTGATATTCTCTCAGTCGCACCAACGTACACAACCATCGGAATGACATATCCAATTAAAGCCCCACCAATTGCTGAACCGATTGAACGAAATGTTGATAATGATGTCTTATCATTTGGATTATTACTAATAGCAGAGGCCATTGATCCATAAGGAATATTGACCATTGAGTATAAGATCCCATATGCGATATATGTGATAAAGACGTAAGCAATTCGCGCACCCATCGGCCAGCTACGAACAATTGGTACAAACAATAATACCAACGAGACCAAAAGTGGATACTTCATCCGCGAAATCCAAGGACGAAATCTCCCCTGAGCAGTTAGCCTACTATTATCAACTAATCTTCCTACATAGACATCAGCAAATGCATCAATTAGACGTGCTAACAGAAAAAGTATGCCGACTGTCGCGCCTGATAATCCATAAACATTCGTGTAAAAAATCATCAAGAACGACATGACAATCGTAAACGTAAAACTATTTCCTAAATCCCCGCTAGCGTACCCAATTTTGTCACGGATACCAAACGGTTTAGCCTCAACGTGTATTGTTTCTTGTTTAAACTTCGATTCCATCAGCCTATCCTCCAATTGAACTCCTTGCAGGCCCGCTCACTTAGTTCTCTCAAAAAGTGCGCAAAAAAAGCGTCAGTACTGAAACAACTCTTCTGCCAAACAAGTATACGTAAATTTTCAAAACGGATTCAGTAGTTTTTATCAGGATCTCATCCTAATAAATAACGCAACCTACTAAAATCACATTTCTGCTATCTCACGAATAATTACATCGAGTAGGCATATTAAGGAGTCATTCTCTTCAATATCAACGCAAAAACTGATTTTATTATTAAATTGTTGCTATCTCTGAAACAAACAAGTAATGATAGCGCTATCAAAATGTTATAAAGTCATTCTATGCTAGAACTTTCCGCAGGTCAAGTACGATTTTTCCAAATTCGACTCATAGTCCTCACTAAGTAAGGACTATGAGTTAGACCACATCGCAACTTACTTATTTCCAACCTATTGCCCCACACCCAATCAACATTATCCCTGCCATTTTACAAATTTATTTATTAATCAATGAAACCGTTACCCCCATTTATGGTATGCTTATCTATATACTTAGAGCAGTAAGATGAGCAGGTGAATCCATGTACCTCTTTGAAAACTTTTTTCAAGATATCTTTAATATAAAATCAGTTATTATGGCCTTAATTACTGTCGGCCTCATCGCGATTATGATGGCAATGACCTATATCCTCTCACAACGGGCGGCCAAGTGGTCACGGTCGGCTACCGTAATTTTGGAACTAGTGGAAGGTCTCATTGTCATCGCTAGTGTCGTTATTCTCCGACAAACCTTTTGGGTTCTAAATGGTGGTAATGTTCTGAGTTGGGGCTATGCCATTGCGCAGTTAATGATTCTGTTATACAGCCTCTATGCCATGCATAATTTTGCGGTAACCTTAGTCAACTTGGCGATGCCACTATTCTTTTACGGCCAGGCGCTCTACCTGGGCGCCAGCCTCCAGCACTGGTGGGTCTTTGCTATCGCAACGGTTACCTTGTTTGGCGTTATCCTCTATATCAGCCACCATCAAGCACTGGCGTTGGAGTCCGAGTGGCGCTTTCTACTCTTACAACTCCTGTATGGCCTCGCTTGGTGTATGATCATTTGGTCCGTGCGGCCGTTTCTGCTCTTCTACACAGTCAACGTCCTCGTGGTCTTTATCATTTACATGTGGATCATTCGTTTCTTTGTCACGCGGGTCAACCGCGTGATCAGCCACTTTGAACGGTTGGATCAGGAAGCTAACTATGATGAACTGACTGGCGTCCGCAACCGAGCCAACTTTGATTCGACCACGATCGGCGTCTTTGGCGTCTACCGTCAGCACCCCACGACACCGATTACCATGGCGATGTTTGATATCGACCATTTTAAACACTTCAACGATGAATATGGTCACCTGACTGGTGATGCCGTGCTCAAACACGTGGCGCAACACTTCAACGCAGAGCTGACGCGACAAACGAATAACGGCGAGCTTTTCCGCTACGGTGGCGAAGAATTCGTTATCATCTTTAAAGACACTTCTCCCACCGACGCCCAGCACATTGTTACGTCAATTCGCGACACGCTGCAGCAGCATCCCGTAAAAATAAATGGCAAGCAGCTGGCCGTAACTGTCTCCATCGGTATCTCAGCCCTACAAGCGGATGATACCGACTTCGACAACTGGTTCAAACGGGTCGACCACTACCTCTATCTCGCCAAGGAAGCCGGTCGTAACCGGATTACCGTTGAGGGCGAAACACGAGAATTTCAATAAATAGTTATTTATACACATACAGGCAGGTCCCAGTTGAATGGGCCTGCCTGTATTTTGGTAAAAAAAGACGCCACGTAATAACGGCGTCTCATGCGAAACTATTTTCAAGATGCGTCCCCGGGGAGTCGAACCCCGATCGAAAGGACCGAAATCTCTCGTGCTATCCATTACACTAAGGACGCTTAACATCCCTAGTGTAGTTCAAAATTAGTTGCAACGCCAAATAATTTAGCGCGCACCCGATGCCCGAACTGCCTCTTGTTCCAAATACAGCTCGAGTTTCTCGGCACTCTCCCGGAAATCGGCATTGAAGCTGGAACCCTGCGCGGTCACCGTGGCCGTTTGCGCGCCATCGATGTCCGTCACGATCAGCGTTTCACCCTGCCAACTGGCAGTATCGTAGTGACCATCCTCCACTTGATCCAAGAATCCTTGGAAGATATCCAAAACGGCTTGGCTGATAATTTCGTCCTCAGTCTTGTCTTCACCGTGCTGCTTTAATTGTAACTGGCGCAATTGCACCTCGTCCATATCGGTTGGTATCTGAATAAACATTGGAATGCCTCCCATAATTAGTTTTACTGCTATTCTAGCACTTCCTAGCAAAGAAACGAGTGCGAATGTTATCCTCTATTCAAATCTGGTGTAAACTAGGGGTATGCAAACATTCTGACTACCTAGGAGGTGGCTCATGGAAGACTCGATACTAGACTTTACTACGAACCTGGCCATTCTCCACCGGCAATTTCAGCGGGCAATGAATCAGATTCTTGAAGCCGATGAAATGCCGGTAAACATCACTGAATTTTATTTGTTAGTGCTGGTCTCTGAGACCAGCCACCTGAACCAGCGGAAAGCTGCCTGGACAATGGCCGTAGACGAAGGTCTCATGGCCCGGATGGTGCAGCACCTGGTTAAGCTGTCCCTATTGCAAAAGGAAACGGACCCGCGTGATCGCCGTAACCGTCGTTTGAAGTTAACCACCGATGGTAAACGTTTGGTAAAACAAGCCATTGAGGTCCTCCACGATTGGTGGCAACAAGCCACGCCGACCGATGCCGACTTCGACTACGCCAGCATTACCGCCCAACTGCAATTACTTTCCAGCAGCGTCCTGCAGGATCAGCAAACGGAACATTCATAATTAACCTTGTTTTTCCCCATCTAAGGAGGGATTCATGATGAGTAAAGCCATTACCATTGCCGAAGCCCAACGTTATGACGCGCATACCATCAACGAGATCGGTATTCCCGCATTAGTTCTCATGGAGCGCGCCGCCTTGGCAACGTTTAATAACCTGTTAAATGATGATTTTGATTTGAGCCGTGTCGTGGTTGTGGCTGCGACTGGCAACAACGGTGGCGATGGCATCGCTGTCGCTCGGTTGCTACACATTCGCGGTATCGACGTTGAAGTTTACCTGCTGGGCGATCCGGCCAAGGCCACCCCACAGACGAGCCAGCAACTTAAGATTGCCAACTACTATCACATTCCATTCACGACCGACCTCAATCACGTGGTCAACGCCACACTGATTGTCGACGCTATCTTCGGCGTTGGTCTGTCGCGAGACATCACCGGTAAATTTGCTGACGCCATCAACGCAATTAACGCGGCCGACGCAAAGACGGTTGCCATCGACGTCCCATCCGGCATCAACGCGGATACTGGTGAAGTTATGGGGGTCGCGGTCGTTGCCGACAGCACGACCACCATGGCCTACAACAAGATTGGCCTTCTGACGATCACCGGCAAGCAACACAGCGGCACCGTCCACGTGGCCGACATTGGCATCTACGCGCAAGACCATCTCGAGCACGCCCGCTAGACTAAGGCCGCTGACTAAACCAACCGCGCCATTCGCCACAAGCAATTTGCCATTAAAGCGTAAACTAAAAGTTACGAAAGCTAGAGTGACTTTCGTGTTTCTTGACTGCGACCAGACCCCCTCCTGAGGCTCTGGTCGTTTTTTTTGTAAAAAGAGTGCGGAACAAGGCGGTTAGGTCCTGAGCATTAACGTCATTAGGTAGAAAATCCCGGGTCTGGATTTTTTGCCTAATGGGGTTAAGCGCAGGGACCTGCCTTGTGGAGCACGTTTCGGCTATATAAAATTAGAGCGAACGCACCAAGCCAATCGAAAATTCAAAGACCAGTACCTTATCTATCACGACTTAACTCAACGCCCTAGCCCCGTCCGCCGCCACAAAAATAAGAGCGCCCCATCACAGAATGAACACCAACCTAACAAACTACTCCCCAAAAATTCATTTCCTCAGCGCTTACTATCACACCAGTTCACTCCCCAAACCATCCCCATCCCTTCAAGCCACTTCACAAGCTTTCTCCCGGCAAACCCGGTATACTAGGCGTAACTATATTGGGAGGTGCCCCACATGTCACAACTAGAAACTGGCTTCACCAACGTCCAAGCGCTGGACCCCAGCATTATTGTCGACCTGCGCTACGCCACCACGGATAACTTTACCCACCAAGTCATTTACGATTTTGCCACCACCATCGCCCGTACCGGAACCGCCAAGAAGTTAGCCAAAGCAAGCGAACTGCTGCGGGCGCAGGGCTACCGACTGAAAGTCTGGGATGCCTACCGCCCCGTCTCCGCGCAGGAACGTCTCTACGAGGTCTATCCCGATCCGTCATTCGTTGCCAAGCCCAACCCGAACTTCTCCCATCAAAAGGGCGTTACCTTCGATGTCACGTTGTGTGATGCCGCTGGTAAAGAATTGGAAATGCAAACGGAATTCGACGACTTTTCAGTTGCCGCTCACCGAGACTTTGCCCGGACACCGCTTCAGGAAGAGCATTATCGAATTCTTGATGACGCCATGTGCGCGGCTGGTTTCTTCGGCTACGAGAACGAGTGGTGGGACTACCGCGATACGCAAATGGATGCTTATCCACCTGCAAAAGCTGATCCCAATGACTTTCAAATCGCAGAACATGCGTAACTAAAAAATTGGAACTGACTTGCTGAGCGAGTCGGTTCCAATTTTTAATTACATTATAATTCATGAAAATCAGATCAGGCTTTAGAAAAAAGAGGCCCCAAGCACTCGCTCAGACCCCCTCATAAACTGTTCAATTAATTGGTGTACCCCGAATCCTTCAACATAAAGGAATGATCCGGAATCCGAATCAACGTGAAACGGTTTGCCAGCCGACCGGCGTGTAAACCAAGTCCGTTAACAAATGACTTCTTATAAGTCGTTTCGATGACGCCGACCCACGCCTTTTGATGGCGCTGGTCATACTTGGCAACCTTCTTTTCGTCCCACTTGTAAGCGGAAGCCGGCAAGTTAATCGGCTTCTTACCATCCGAAACAGTGGCATCGGTGCTGCTGACCTGGTACTTCTCGCCTTCGGTCAAGTACGTATAGCGTTGCACTGGCTTCTTACCGTCACTGTTGTCGACTTCAACGTAGTAGGCCGAACCGGACGACGCGCCTGTGTTGATGACCAATGGTTCGTAGCGGGTCGTTTGACTGACCCGCTTGCTCCCTAACTGATTTACGTTTTGGAAGAAGGTCGTGTAACTCATGCCACCAAAGAACAGTAGCCACACCACCAACTCAATCGTTGAGAGCGTCAAGTTCTGCCACGAGAAGCTGCGGTGTTCCTTCACGATCAACCGAATGCGCCGAACCCGCATGTCGTGGACCATCCACACGAGTGTCACGAGGACGACCAACCATAGGCCCATCCCCACTAAGTTCCATGCTGATTTCATAGTTCCCAATTCCCTTCCAAGAAACAAACCTCTTACGGGTATTTCTGTTCTCTATTAGCTTACGAGATTCACGCCGGGAATACAAGCGCTACTTCCTGAAAATTATGGCCTCACTGCCCGAAAACACTGCCATCAGCTCGCAGAATGTTACAGGCATTTTCATCACGCCCGGGTTTAACTCTCCTCAGACCTAAGCTATACTAAAATTAATTCTTTTATACCTGAGGAGGACTATCTCGTGTGTACCAGTCTAACCTATACATCAGCCGCTGAACATCACTTTTTCGCTCGCACCATGGACTTTCCCACGACCACGCCCTGGCGACCAGTCTTCTTGCCCCGCAACTATCACTGGCAAACCGCGCTTCATACACCACGGACGACCCGCTATGCCTTTCTGGGTGGTGGTCGGCCAGCCGCGGACTTTTCGACCTATCTCATGGCAGATGGCATCAACGAGGGCGGCATCACCTGTGCCGAGCTCTACCTGCCTGGCGTCGTCAACTACGCCAGTGATCCCGTTGCTGGGCGCATTAACCTCACGCCACAGGATTTCATCAACTGGATATTAGGTGAACACGCAACGTTAGCCGAAGTCGTAGCCGACCTTCCTCAGGTCACCTTGGTGGCACGGCGCTGGGGGAGCGACCCCTACGTCTATCCCTTCCACTGGATTCTCAGTGATCGTAGTGGCCAAACGTTGGTGATTGAACCCACCGGTGGTCCCTTGAAGGCCCAGCTGAATCCGGTCGGGGTCCTGACGAACACCCCCATTCTAGCCACACATTTGCAGAATTTAAATAATTTTCTGAAAGTCCCTGGAGCAGATTTCACGGGTCAAACGGTCACGGCCGCGCGGGAGTATCTTCAGAGTGGCGCACCACTCCCCACTGGAACCATCCCCACAACGCGCTTCATTCACATGGCACTACGGCGCTGGGGCACCCTGCCGATGACCACAACAGCTGCCAGTTTGCATCAGATTTTCCACTGGTTAGCCGAAGTTAGCCTGCCTTATGACCCGGCTCGTCGTGACAAATTGAACCATAATTACACCCATTACCGGGCAATCATCGATATTTCCACGGCAACTTACAATTTTATTTCACGAAAATCTGGGCGTTTGCAACAAATAACATTAACGCCAGAAATGGCGGCCCACCGGCATTATCCGCACACCTACTCCCCTGAATAATTCTGAATGTTGCAAACCTTAATCTCACCTTTAATCCGATTGATATTCGTTTGAGACATTTCTGTAACAACTCCCTGATAGTATTAAGCATGTTGAATCGAACGAAAGAACATTTAATACTAAAAATCAATTGAAATTAAAGGAGTTTGTTTACATTTATGAAGAAGACGTTGACTAAAATTGTATTATCATTAATCGCTATGGTGGCTTTCACTGTTGCCGGTATCGCCGTTGGCCAACCCACTAACGCATCCGCTGATAGCACCGTTTCTTACAGCAAGTTACATAAGGTCGCAAAGGCCCAATTAGGTAAGCCTTACGGTTGGGGTTCTACTGGTCCTTCCCGTTTTGATTGCTCTGGCTTTACCGGTTACGTTTACAAGAAGGGTGCTTCTAAGAAGATTCCTCGTACCGCTCAAGCACAATACAACAAGTACAAGCACGTTAGCTACAAGAACATTAAGAAGGGTGACTTGGTCTTCTTCGGTGGTTCTAAGCACTCTATCTCCCACGTTGGGATGTACGTTGGTGGTGGCCGGATGATCGATTCCCAAAACCGCGGGGTCGTTACTGAAGCCGTTCACGCACCTTGGTGGCACGCCGTTGGTTACGCACGGGTCGCAAACGTTAAGTAATAATCTCGTCTAACCTTCATAAATGAAATAAGTTCTAACCCTCGCCGTTACGTCGCAGCGAGGGTTTTTGTTTTACACTAAAGCTTTGCTATAGATGAATCGGCATGCACTATCGCCACTAAACTAGGTTACCGTTCGCACTACGGCTGCCTGGGATTCCACCTGCTGTGGGGACGCTCCAGCCTGAGAAACGGGCTTCCGACTCAATTTGAAGCCACGAAAAAACCGTGTCTTCAAAATTGCCCGTGCTGTAAACTGGCCCAAAACACCAGTTAAGTGCGCCTCGTAAAACCCTCGTTACCGATCTATCAGAATCTATAACCACATAAAACGGTCGCCCCATGATTAAGATGAGACGGCCACTTTTCAATTCATCCATATTAATCTAGCTGATAGTTAATGTTGAAACATTCCAACAACCCAACTGAGCGCCACCAATAGTGGGAAGATCATCCACCAATTCTTTGAAAGAAATTCCCACCCATTCATCGGTCGTTGTCCCTCTGGCAAGGTTTTGACTGCCTTGTAAGACTGTGCCTTGACCACTACGACTTGACCCCCGATCAGTTCATTCAGATCCACCTGTAAGAGATTGGCGAGTTTCACAACCGTATCTAAATCCGGTGACGTTTCACCCTGCTCCCACTTTGAGATCGACTGTCGTGACACGAATAGTTCGTGCGCCAATTGTTCCTGTGATAAATTCTGCTGACGCCGCAATTTTACCAACTGCTGATTAAACACATTCTCCATGCTCTCATCCCCTTTGATTTAATTTATCATACTCGAAACGCCCCGGGCTTCCTAGCGAACAAAGTCGAACATCACGCACTTTGCCCGGGCTAGTTGCGCCCGTCATGGTTGCATAATAGGTTGCGAATGCCCACGCGTCAAGCGATAGTCCTGGGCGGGGCTCCTTGTCAAGTAGACAACCAAATAATTAAAATTGTTATGCAACTTT
>CALNAJ010000043.1 GCA_937874695.1 uncultured Lactobacillus sp. | reverse complement strand
CTGATCTTTTTTGTCCGAACAGCGTTCGGATTAATTTTACAATCTACCTAATAAGTTTTTACAAAAGAGTAAGTAAACGGTATGAATGCTGCATTAAATCGATAGATTGATTGACATTCCGTTAGGTCTGAAAACAGCAAGAAAATAGTGACTCTTTTTTTAGTGTTAGTAAATCTTGACGCTACCATATATAATAAGGAGGCCTCTAATGCTAGTTTTTCTGTCAACATCATTTATACCATCCAATGATAAGATGTGGTCACGAGTTGGCATAAATAAAAATCAACAATTCCCGCCATTGGCAATAGATTTAGGATGACGTTCCCTTAATTTTGAATGGTGTCCATGGTCTTAGTTAAATTTTTCTTGTTTCTGCCCAATTGATTCAATTCAGTAACTATGACAACACCACCTTAACAAATCATAATTTGGATAATAGTATGTTCCATTTGAAAGCTAAGCCTTATAATTAGCATAGGGTTAATAGCTCTAATCAAAATACCCACAAAAGGCCTGCTCAACTAACAATTGAGTAGGCCTTTTGTAGTACAAATTAATCCTTATCACAACTAACCTCAATAGCACAACAGGTATAAATAGTGCCTAAAATCCCTAAATAAATTTCTCTCACAACTGTTTAATAAAGCGGCAATCCCCGTTGTACATGATTAATTAAACATTCAATTCTTAAAACACCTATTTTTAAATCGACTTAAACCTTCGCTGTTGCGTGCGTTTACTAATCCCCGTCTTTCGTTCAATCATCTTATAAGTCATGCCTTGTTTTCGCAACTCATAAGCAAATCTGATCTGTTCATCAGAATACGTTTTCGGTCGCCCTTCCCGAAACAACGGATCATGTTGCTTGGCATACAATTTACCTTCTTGTGTGCGCGTGACAATCATATCGCGTTCAAACTGCGCAAAGGCGCTAAATATTGTAAAGACTAATTGGCCAGTCGGCGTATTATCAATTAAGCCCATATTCAAAATATTAACTTTGACATTTTCTTTAAACAACTCTTGGATAATGGCTAAGGCCTCGCGCGTGTTCCGCGCAAACCGATCCAGCTTAGTGACAATCAAAGTATCACCTGTTTTTAGAGCGCGCAACAGTTTTTGAAACTCCGGTCGTTCGGTAGTTGTGCCGGTAAACTTTTCTTGAAAGATTTTTTCTGCTCCTGCCAATTTTAGTAACTCAATTTGATTTGCTAATTTTTGATCAGTGGTACTGACCCGCGCATAGCCATATTTCATCTTTTTCTCTCCTTATTTATGTCATTAAGTAATGACACGGTTCTAACCCTTTAATTATACAGCATCAAAAAATAGGCCACAACTGTTAAGTTATGACGCAGTTTATATATTCATTTAGCGGACATTAACCCATTTATTAATAAAAACTGGACTTAGAATGCGTTTCTCAAACGTCGAAACATGAAAAAAAGCCTATTTCTAGGCGCTTTTTACGATTATTGTTGTAAAGTTTGTTGGGCTTTTTTAGCTCTTGGCTTTTTAAATCTGGATTATCCTTTGCACCTGAAGATGGAAAGGGGACTGCTTCTTCTGCTTATGGTGGTCTAGGCATGGCTTTAGGTAATAACGGATTTAACGTTATCGGTGCTTTGTTCCTTAGCCAGTTTCGACTAGGATTTATAGTCTTTGGTATATTCACATTTGCTGGCGTATTAATTGCAACTTTGATTGTCCATGAGCCTTCTAATTTAGATGAAACCTCAACTAAAAAGAAAGAAAAGTTTTCTTTAAAAAATGTAAAGTTAATTTTTCCTTCTTGGCAAATTGGCGCGACTACTACCTAGCTCTTATAGGAAAAATGTTTCAGGGAGTTGGAAACTTTGCAATTACAGGATACATTTTATATATAATGACCGACTTTCTTCATCGTGGTAATCAAACTCAATCTTCTATCCAACTTGTTAACATGATTATGCTTATTTTTGGCATTTTGATGGGATTAGTCGCTGGGCCACTATCTAATAAATTTAAAATACTGAAATTACCAGTAGGTCTCTCAACTATCTTATTAGCAATTGCAGGTCTCTCCCTGTTCTTCTTAAGAAATAATACTGGTATTATTCTTTACGCCTTAGCTGCCGGTTTAGGAATGGGCTTATGGAACGCACTTGATAATTTATTAAACTTAAAAGTTATCCCCGATCAAAATCGTGTTGCATTTTTCTTAGGTGTTTACAACTTAGGTAATACAATTACACAAGCTATCGCACCCGTTTTAGCCGCTGCCGTCATAAGTCTTTTTGGTTATTCTGGAATTTTTATTGTTTCATTTATTTTTTCCTTGATTGGTGGTATTTCAATGCTATCGATTAAATCATTAAAACGTTAGTAAGATATTTTTTAGCAATCCTTATTTAAAGTTAAGGATTGCTTTTTGTTCTCTTCAGTTGCAATCGCTTGCAACTCGCACCTATCCTCTGCTATGCTCGTGCCAACAATGGTAATTATTTATTCACCTAAATTTAGGATGGAGGTAATTAAATGACTGAAAGTTATCAATTTGATGTTTTGTACTTAGGCGCGGGGCATGGTGCCTTCGACGGGGCGGTTCCACTAGCTAATAGTGGTAAAAAAGTCGCCATTATCGAAGCGGACAAAATCGGGGGAACTTGTCCAAACCGTGGATGCAACGCGAAAATTACGCTGGACAACCCGGTTCAACTTTTACGCCACCAAGAACGCCTTGATGGCATTGTAAATGGTGACTTAAAGCTGGATTGGACTGCCAATGTAGAACATGAACACGAAGTCATCGACGGCTTGCCGGACATGATTACTGGTTTACTCGACTCTGTTGACATCGAAATTATTCACGGTCGTGGAAAATTTGTTGATGCTCACACCATCGAAGTGGATCAACAGCGCTACACCGCTGACAAAATCGTGATTGCAACGGGGCTACGTCCCCACCATCTAGATGTTATGGGCTCAGAACTTACGCATGACAGTACCGATTTTATGAACCTCAAACAGCTTCCTGAAAATATCGTAATTATTGGCGCGGGCTATATCGGCATGGAATTTGCCACGATTGCCAATGCTGCCGGCGCGAACGTCACTGTACTTTTACGCCATAATCGGGCGTTGCGCAAATTTAATCAAGATTACGTAAAACAAGTCATTGCCGACCTCGAAAAACGAGGGGTGAAGTTCATTTACAACGCTCAGGTGGATCGTTTTGAGGAAGACGGTTCTCATTTTACCGTGTCTTATAACGATCACGAAACCCTCACCACCGACTGGATTTTGGATGCTACCGGACGAATTCCTAACATCGAAAACATCGGATTAGACGAAGTAGGCGTTAGTTACAATGCTAACGGGATCGAAGTTAACGATCATCTTCAAACTAACATTGATAACATCTATGCTTCTGGTGATGTGCTTGATAAAGAACAGCCTAAGCTCACCCCGACTGCGATCTTTGAATCTAGTTATTTAACCCAACTTTTCACAGGAAAGACTACTGACGCAATCAACTATCCGCCCATCCCAACCATTGTCTTTACCTCACCACAAATCGCACAGGTTGGTATGAGCGTCGAAGAAGCTCAGCAAAATCCTGATTACACCATTAAAACTAATCATCTTCCTGACGGATGGTTCCGCCAAGTTGATAAGGAAACAATTGGTGATAACACCTTGATTTACGATCAAGACCATCATCTTGTAGGAGCAGCTGAAGTTAGTGAACATGCTGCCGATGCAATTAACGTTTTATTACCAGCAATTGAGTTTCAATATACAGCTGAACAACTAGGCCGCATCGTACCTCTCTTCCCTACTTTGGGAGCGGACGTCTGGTCACAGATTTAAAAAAACGCTGAGCCTCTTTTAAGGAGACTCGGCGTTTTTTTATTATTTAGTAAATTAAGCAATTGCATCATCAATATGTTGCCGTACTACCTCAACATGATCCATTTCATCATCTTCTACATGTGGTAAAGGATTACGTGCTCGTCCTACACTTACCCCACGTTTAGCTAAGATTAACTTCATCACATCATATAAATTACCTTTAAATGATGTCAATTTAACTGAATCATCTATTTTCGCCATAGTCCCCACCATTTTCTTGGTTTTTCTTGTTCTTCTATCCTTTTTTGAACTTTGATTTGTTCCTGCAAATTTTCCAACTTCTCTTTAAGAGCGTTCACGTTCACTTCATCTTTATATTGATTGTCTAAGTGTTTGAATTCTGTTTCCTGTGA
>CALNAJ010000042.1 GCA_937874695.1 uncultured Lactobacillus sp. | reverse complement strand
AGTGATTGCTTTGGGCTTTTTAATTTCTGTTCGGATTAATTATAGAATTTGCCAAATTAAAGGAGACTTTTGAAATGGCTTTATTGAACGAAGACTTTTTACTCACTAACGAACCAGCTAAGAAATTATTCCACGAACATGCAGAAAAGATGCCAATCATTGACTATCACTGTCATCTAGACCCTAAGGATATCTACGAAAACAAGAACTATCCTAACATCACGCGGATCTGGTTGAACGATGGTAACGCCGGTGACCACTACAAGTGGCGTCTGGAACGGGCTAACGGTGTTCCCGAAGAATTGATCACTGGCGACGGTGACGAATACCAGAAGTTCTTGGCTTGGGCTAAGACAATCGACCGGGCTATTGGGAACCCACTCTACGAATGGACCCACCTGGAACTGAAGCGCTTCTTCGGTATCGATGAAGTCTTCAATGAAAAGAGTGCACCAGCTATCTGGAAGAAGGCCAATGCCTTACTCCAAACCGACGACTTCAAGCCACGCAGCTTGATCAGAAACGCCAACGTTAAGGTTGTCTGCACGACGGATGACCCTGCTTCTGACCTGCACTACCACAAGCTGTTAAAGGCCGAAGAAAAGGAAAATGGGTTCAAGGTCTTACCAGCAATGCGGCCAGACAACTTGGTTCGAATCAACCAAGGTAACTTTGGCGAATACATGGACAAGTTGAGCGATGTCTCTGGCGTGCAAATCAGCGACCTAGCTTCCTTAACTAAGGCCCTGGAACAACGTTTCACCTTCTTCGCATCAATGGGTGGGAGTCTGTCTGACCACGGTCTGAACACGTACCACTACGCTGAAGCAACCGATGACGAATTCAACGCCATCATGGCCAAGGCTCGCAAGGACAATTCACAACTGACTGATGATGAAATCAACAAGTACCAAACGAAGCTGCTGAAGGTCTTAATGCGCTTGAACCAAAAGTTTGGCTGGACGATGCAATACCACATGAACGTTCTGCGTAACGCTAACGGCCCAATGTTCCGTAAGTTAGGTGCCGACACTGGCTGGGACTCCATGGGTTCACAACCAGGTATCGCTGGCGAAATGATGAAGTTGATGAGTGCCATGTCTGAAGAAGACAGTATTCCTAAGACCATTCTCTACTCCACGAACCCTAACGACTGGATGGAATTGGCTACTGGGATGCAAAGCTTCCAAGGCGACGGCGTTCAAAAGCTGCAATTGGGCTGTGCATGGTGGTTCAACGATACCCGTGACGGGATGCATGACCAACTGAACATCTTGGCCCAACAAAGTCTGTTACCAAACTTCGTGGGGATGCTGACCGATTCTCGGAGCTTCCTTTCCTACACGCGGCACGAATACTTCCGTCGGGTACTCTGCAACCTGATCGGTGAATGGGTCACGACTGGTCAAGTACCAGAAGACTACGATTACCTGGGCAAGATTGTTGAAGACATCTCTTACAACAACGCTCACGACTACTTTGGTTTCTTCGACAAGAAGGACTAGGGTCAACTGAATAAAAGTAATTTTGTAAACGTGGTGTGCCTTCCTTTTGGGAGGTGTACCACGTTTTTTGTTTTCAAGAAGTGCTGCTGCGATGAAAGTAAATTCCGAACGAAAGGAAAATAGTTCGGAATTTACATTTTTTTGTAAGATGCCGGCTTAATTAAAGGCTAATTTTAGAATAATTTTCAAATTATAGCTCAAAATCATGAAAATGTTGCTGAAAGCGGACGGCGATAGGGGTATGATATTAATGCTGCTGTTTTCTGAGCGTTGATTGCATTGGGAATGAACGTGAACATTTTCGGCAGGTATAGAAGAGAAAATATTATTAGTGAGGTATGAATTCATGCATTATTCTTTATTCGTTCGGTGTATGGCCGAATTGATTGGGACAGCCGTCATGGTGGCCCTGGGTAACGGTTCGGTTGCCAACGTTGAGTTAAAGGGCACCAAGGGGTATCATGGTGGCTGGATTTTAATTGGGTTTGGTTATGGTATCGGGGTGATGATTCCAGCTTTGATGTTTGCCACGATTTCGGGCGCGCAGATCAACCCTGCCATGACGGTTGCCATGGCAGTGACTGGAAGTTTCCCCTGGCAAGAGGTCGTGCCGTATATTTTGGCACAGACAGTAGGGGCCATCATCGGTCAGTTGGTCATTGTCCTGGCTTATAAGCCATACTACGACCGGACGACGGATACGGAGGCTATCCTGGGAACGTTCTCCACCATCGATGCCGCTAATAGCCAATTGAACGGGTTTATTAACGAATTTGTGGGAACGTTTTTGCTGGTACTGGGTGCCGTTAGTATGACGGTTGACAAGATTGATCCTCGTGCCGACTTTATTGGTTTGGGATTCTTAGTGATGTGTTTGGTAATTTCCTTCGGGGGACCAACTGGACCAGCGTTGAACCCTGCCAGAGATATTGGCCCACGACTGCTTCATGCCGTTTGGCCATTTCCACATAAGGGCAGCTCTCAATTTAACTACAGTTGGGTGCCAATCGTTGCCCCAACTGCCGGCGCAATTGCTGCAGCAGTATTGTATAAACAGGTCTTTTAATTGCATAAATACTTAAAACAGGTGCCTTCATGCAGAATATGAGGGCGCCTTTTTAGTCGTTTTTTGAAAGTACTGCGCAAAAATAATCAAATTGTTTAGTAGTCTTTAACTAATTTAGGAAAGTGAACTGAAACATTAATATGTTAGTAAAATCGGCTTAATTAAATATTTTTTACTAAATGCACATTAAAATGAAAGCGCATTCTATAGACAAGTCAATCGTTTTACCCAGCAATTTCGGCAAAACAGTCGGTTAAAAATCAAGGGAAATGCAGGTGAACCTGTGTTAAACTAATATACAAGTAAATGAGAGGTAAGCAAGGAGGTGTAGTTGAGATGCAACAAATGACGAAGAATATGCGGAATGAGGCGTACTCTGAGCTTCGCTATCGGATTATGCATAATAAATTTATTCCCGGTCAGAAAATTTCCGAGAAGACGATTTCTGAGGAATTGGGAATTGGCCGGACGCCGGTGCGGGAAGCTATTATTCGAATCGAACGGGATGGTTTGATTGATGTGATTCCGCAAAGCGGGACGTATATTTCCCAGATTGATATGGAAAAAGCTAAAGATGCACGTTTCGTGCGGCAGAACGTTGAAGTTGAAATCATGCTGGAAGCTACAGCAAAGATGACGGATGCGGCGTATCGGGAGCAGAAGGTAAACTTGCGTGAACAGGCGGTTGCGATTCAGAAGGAGGATCCGGATACCTTCTTTGATCTCGATGAGGCCTTCCACCGTCAGTTTTATATGATTGCCGATCGTGATAATATTTGGGATTGGTTACAGACGGTCAATATGCAACTGAACCGATTCCGGTGGATTCGCCTGAAGGTCAATGGCCTGAATTGGCAAACGATTTTGCAGCAGCATGAAAGTCTGCTGGACGTCGTGTATCGACGGGATTTAGAGGATGTACGGTTCCAGACCACGGCCCACTTACGGCTGATGCTACAGGAACGCAAGTACTTGCTGGATAAATTCCCGGGGTACTTTATGAACGTTAGTCCGAGTGATAAAACGGACCTGGATATTTAAAATAGAGAGTCGTTGGCATTGATGAGTACGTTCATCAGTGCCGACGACTTTTTGATGCCATGGGAAAGGGGCGTGACTGGAAAAAAGCCATAGAATTCATTATAATGAACACGTTAACATTTATTGATGAATGCGTTTACAACCCAATAGGCATGCACGTCCCACAAACGCGATGGTTAAAGGGCTGGTTGGACTTTCAACAGGCTTCATTTCTTCGTTCGAACGTGAAAGTTATTACAAGCCTGCTATGATTAGGTTTGTCAGACGTCTCAGCCGGTGATATATGAAGGGGAATTTTCCCCGGCATGTGCTAAACTGGTAGCTGGGAACGCAAGACATACAGATTGAGAGAAACGGGTTCGTTAGTAGGTTAATAAATTACATATGGAGGTAATACCATGGCATTCAACATGACCACGCAGTACGCACACAGTCCTGAGGATATTGATCATTACAATACGGATCAGATGCGCGAACAATTTTTAATGGAAAAGATTTTTAGTCCGGATGATATTTTATTGACATACACCTACAATGACCGGATGATCTTTGGTGGGGTAACGCCCGTGCATGCACCATTGGAAATCAAATTGGATAAGGAACTTGGCGTGAAGTTCTTCCTGGAACGCCGCGAATTAGGTTTTATCAATATCGGGGGTGCCGGGACGGTCACAATTGATGGCGATGAGAGTGCGATTGCACCACACGATGGTTTTTACATCGGTATGGGGACGCAGCACGTGGTCTTCAATTCCATTGACCCAGACAATCCTGCTAAGTTCTACGTCGTTTCGACGCCAGCACACAAGACTTACCCGAATAAGAAATTGGTCTACAAGGACGCGATTGCCATGCCTAAGGGTGATCAAGAACACATGAACAAGCGGGTCATTCACAAATACATTGACGCCTCAACCATGCAGACGTGTCAGCTGCAGATGGGCTACACGGTTTTGGAACCAGGAAATTCCTGGAATACTATGCCAGCACACACCCACGCCCGGCGGATGGAAACGTACCTGTACTGTGAATTTGGCGCTGCTGATACTCGGGTTTCTCACTTTATGGGGACCCCAGAAAATACTAAGCATATCTGGATGAAGCAGGATCAAGCCGTTGTGAACCCAAGCTACTCCATTCACTGTGGGGTTGGAACAACGAACTATGCTTTCATCTGGGCAATGTGTGGTGAAAACCAGACCTACGATGACATGGATCAAGTTGCCATGGACGATCTGCGTTAATTACCGCAATTAAAAGGAGAGACTAAGAGATGGAAATGGGATTTCGCTGGTACGGCCCTGATGAGGACGCCGTTAAGCTCCAAGATATTCGGCAGATTCCGGGGGCCAAGCAGGTCGTCGGGGCGCTCTTTGACGTTCCGGTCGGTGAAGTATGGCCGCTGGCTAAGATCAAGGCCCTGAAGGCTCAGATTGAAGCTGCTGGGCTGAAATTTACGATTGTCGAGTCCGTCAACATTCACGATGACATTAAGATTGGGTTGCCAACGCGTGACCGGTACATTGAAAATTACCAACAGACCATTCGGAACCTCGCGCAAGTCGGGGTCAAAACGATTTGCTACAATTTTATGCCAATCTTTGATTGGATTCGGACCGACCTACACTTCAAGTTGGCCGATGGTTCTAAGGCGCTGGCGTTCCAGGAACGTTACACGGCGGAGGACCCACAAGTCTTGATCCAGCAGATCCAGCAGGGCGACAATGGTTTCAGCTTACCAGGATGGGAACCCGAACGACTGGCAAAGGTTCAGGAACTCTTCAAGGCCTATGCGGACGTTGATGCGTCCCGTCTGGCAGCCAATCTCAAGTACTTTCTGGATGCGATTCTTCCCGTTTGCGAGGAGTGCCACATCCAGATGGCCATCCATCCCGATGATCCGCCAATGCCGTTATTCGGCTTGCCACGGATCTTCAAAAACGCGGCTGATATGCGGGCGATTGTCGCAATGAATCCGTCATTGGCTAACGGCTTCACGATTTGTACAGGAAGTCTGGGTGAAAATCCGGACAACGATATCCCGGCGATTATTCGTGAGTTCGTTGTGCAGGGGCGTGTGCCATTTGTCCACGCTCGAAACATCAAGTATGCTGAGCACGGTCGCGATTTTCGTGAGGCGGCCCATCTCTCTAGTGAAGGATCGCTAGATATGTACGAAATTATGAAGGCTCTTCATGATACGGGCTTTGACGGCGTTATCCGTCCCGACCACGGCCGAGATATCTGGGGTGAAGCTGGTCGACCAGGCTACGGGCTATACGACCGCGCGCTGGGGTTAACGTATCTGAATGGTCTATGGGAAGCAATCAGCAAGTCTTAGCGGGAAGGTGACGAGATGGGAGAGATCCTAACGATTGGAGAACCTATGGTGGTTTTCGAAGCGCAAGAGAGCGATGTTGATCTGGCCAAGGCGCAGAAGTTTCAAAAGTTTTCTGCCGGTGCTGAACTCAACGTTGCCATTGGGATGGCCCGTCTCGGGCACCCAGTTGATTATGTTTCAGCGGTTGGCGATGATCCGTTTGGCGTGTATTTACGACACGTCTTGCGGACTGATGGTGTCGCTGACGCAGCGATGCTAACGAAGCCGGGCTTACCCACGGGATTTTATTTAAAGCAACGGGTTAGCCATGGTGATCCCGCTGTCGCATACTTTCGGCAGGGGTCGGCAGCGGCTAATTACCAACCGGATGATCTGCAGACGGTGAGTTTGACTGGCGTGCGTTTCGCCCACCTATCGGGCATCTTCGCGGCGCTTTCGCCGAATTGCTTAGCGGCATACCGCCAGTTGAATGCTGATTTGGTGTATAACCGGATTCCGGTGACATTTGATCCTAACTTGCGGCCAACACTATGGGATTCCCAAGCTGAGATGGTGCGGGTGACCAACGACTTGGCACGCTACGGGACAATTGTGATGCCCGGGCTCAGTGAAGGGCGCACGTTGACCGGCAAGCAGGAGCCTGAGGAGATTGCTGACTTTTACCTACAACGTGGGGTTACGACAAAAGCCGTGGTCGTCAAGTTGGGGTCAGCAGGGGCGTTCGCTAAGCTGGCGGATGGCCGAAAGTTTTCGGTTCCGGGATTTACCGTACCACGGGTGATTGATACTGTGGGAGCGGGGGATGGATTTGCGGTTGGCTTGATTTCTAGCTTGCTAGAAGGGCAACCGCTTCCAGCCGCCTTGCAACGCGCTAATGTCATTGGCGCCTTGGCTGTTCAGAGCCCGGGTGACAACGATGGTTACCCAACCAGACCGCAACTAGACCAATTTTACGAAGATCATGGATTAGCATAAATTAAGATAAATCGTCGGCCAAAACAATGTATTTGGCTGACGGTTTTGTTATAGTAGGTTTATCAGGCAGTCTAGATAGATAACGTTAATACCTTAGAAAGTCGCAAGGCGTACTGAAGTTAGCCCGTTTAACTGCAAAAATAGAGAGTCGAGCAATTGATGATCGTAACAGGAGGCAACGACATTGGAAGAAGTAACGATTTTGACGATTGCTAAGCGTGCTAACGTCTCGCACACCACGGTTTCACGTGCGTTGAACGATAGTCCCTTAGTCAAAGAGGAAACAAAACGGAAGATTCGCAAGATTGCGGACGACTTGGGCTACGTGCCAAACATTAATGCCAAGGGACTTGTTGAGAAACGCTCCTTCATTATCGGCATCTTCTTTTCTGAACTAGATACTGGGACTTCGCCTAGTTTCTTAGTGGATGTTATCAATCGCTCCAAGGAAGCCTTACCGGAGGGCTATTCGATTTCTATTGACAGTATCGAAGCTCTGGACGGAACGAGCGCAGTGAGCCGGCATCAGTACGATGGGGCCATTGTGGTCAGTCAAAGTGTTAATGATGATGCGTTTATCAATATGATGATTGAGCGGGGCTTGCCCGTAGTCATTTTGAACCGAAAGATTGCCAGAGAAGATGTCTCAAACTTTACGACGGATGATTATTTGGGTGCTCGGAAGTTAATGGAATACGCTGTGCGGATGGGCCATCAGAAGTTCGGCTTGATTAAAGGGGCTAGCGACTTCGTTTCATCTCATGATCGGCAACAGGCCTTTGTAGACGTTACATCAGCTAGTGAGGCCATTGTTAAGCCGGAATGGGTCCAAGAGGGAACCTACCTACCAGACAGCGGCTACGAGGCTATGCGGAACATTCTTGGTGCAATTGAGACTCCAACTTGTGTTTTCGCCTCTAACGACGATATGGCGGCCGGGGCTGTCCGGGCCTGCCAAGACCTGGGGTATTCCGTGCCCGATGATGTGTCGATTATCGGCTATGATGATATGAGCTATGCAAAATATTTAGTCCCACGTCTGACGACGGTACGTAAACCAACCGATGATATTGTCCAAGAAGGAATTGATACTTTGACGAAATTATTGGATGGATCTATGACAGATCCAATAAAAAAAGTGATTGTCCCAACGTTGATAGTACGGGATTCCGTGAAGGATTTGAGAAAATAATCCTTTTTTTATTAAAAAAATTGTTAACGTGTGCATGACTTTGTGATAGTATAGACATTGTTAAAGGAAAGCGCTTACTAGTACATAGCTTAAGCCCTGACGTTTAACAAATAATTCAGAAGTCAGCGAGCAGTGGCGAAGCCACACCAATATTTGTGTTAACGTGTGTATCAAAATTGTAAGCGATTTCTCTTAATGGTTCGTAGCAGATTCAAGGAGGTGCTCGAATGAGTGAAGAGGCAGCAACAAGTCCAAAACCCGCTGTAAAAGATGGGGAAATGATGAATGACTCGTCTAAGCGGATTCCTACCCGTGAAAAAATTGCTTATGGGTTTGGGGACTTTGGTAACGGCTTCATGTTTGACCTTGGGCAGGCGTACCTGACTAAGTTCTGGATCGATGCTTGTGGTATCGGTGCCGGAGCTGTCGCTGGGATTTTCGCCTTCACCAAGATTTTCGATGCGTTTATGGATCCTATCGCCGGTTCAGTAATTGATAACCGGAAGAATATCGGTAAACGTGGTAAGTTCCGTCCGGTCATGATGATTTCAGCCATCATTTTAGGGATTATGACCGTCGTAACGTTTACGATGCCATCTGGTCTTACCGGCGTCCAAAAGATTATCTACGCATATGCTGCATACATGATCTGGGGCCTGGTTTATTCATTTACCAATGACCCGTACGGTTCTTTAGCTTCCGTTATGTCCCGGAATTCGCAAGACCGGAGCTTCATGGCGACTTCTCGTCAAGTTGGTTCTGTCGGTGCCCAATTCATTGCCGGGGTTGCATTTATTCCTTTGATGGGTTTGATTGCTAACGGGAACACTGGTGTCAAGGAAGAACACGGTTACTTCTGGGCAGCCGCAGTCTTCGCTGTTATCGGGATCGCAATGTTTGCCGTATGTTACTTAGGTACTAAGGAAAACGTTAAGGTCCACCGTGCTACTGGTAAAGCAGCTGAAAAAGAAGGTTTCAAAGATTACATCAAAGTTATCTTCAAGAACGGGCCTTTAGGTGCCTTGATTCTGATGACCTTGTTTACCATCTCTGCCATGAACACGAACAACCAAATGATGGTGTTCTACGCACAATACAACTTAGGTAACATTGGTCTTCAGCCAATCATCAACGCCGTTATGATGGGTTGCTCAATCGTCGGGGTCTTCATGATTCCTACGTTAACTAAGCACTTTGGTCAAAAGCGTACTGCAATGTGGAGTTTCGTTGTTGGTGCCGTGGCTAACCTGTTGAACTACTTCTTGCCTTCAAACGTGATTACATTCGTTGTCTTGGTTACCATTGGTTACACGGCTTTAGCTATTCCTAACGGGATTACTTGGGCCATGGTTTCCAACGCTATCGACTTCGGTGAATGGCGTTCAGGTGTCCGTAAGGAAGCTATTACATACGCTGCATTTAACTTCTCACGGAAGATTGCACAATCACTGGCTGCTTTAGTTAGTGCCGGTGTCTTGGCCTTAACGGGTTACGTTGCCAACGCAACGCAAACTCCTCGTGCCTTAAATGGTATCAAGGCCGCTATGACGTTGTATCCTGGCCTTTGCTTAATCATTGCTGCTATTGTAATCGGTTTCTTATACAAACTGGATGACAAGCGCTTCGGCGAAATTGCCAATGACCTTGACCATGGTCGTTGGGAAGGCGGCAAGATCGGTGAAAGTAAAGCTACCGACAAGGATAAGAACTAGTCGTCATACTAAATAATTTGGGATCACGGTTTTTAAAAACTTTATCAAACTTACACTATGGAGGGTTATATCAATGGACTTACAAAAGTTAGTTTCAGATGTCTATGAGATTATCGCTGCCCAAGGCAATTATGACAGCTTATCAGATAAAGAAGTTTATGCACCTTCAATTCAAGTGGATCGCCGCAACGTCTACTTCATCTTGCATGAAACCGTTAACAAGCAAACTGCCAAGACTTTGGTTGTTTACGAAGATCGCGATGACGTCAAGGACTTTGACGCCAAGGAAAGCATCGTTGACGCCAACAAGACGTTAATTACTGGTGATTTAAACGAAACCAACTGGCGTGCACTTGCTAAGCGCTTTGCTTGGATCAAGCCTACATCACGTCATGGTTACAAGTACACCTTTGGTTTAGGTGACCGTTTAGGTAACGCTTCAAACGCTCACTTACGTTTGTTCAAAGGCCGTGGCATTGTCCCAGTCTTAGCACAACAATCCATTCGTGAATTACTATTGATGAACCGTACCGAAACCGATGTCTTATTGGATGCCGGCTGGGCTGTCTTTGAAGAAGGTTACACTGATGGCTGGGTTGACGATGGTGACCACGTTAAGAATCCTCATGAAGTTGACTACGCCGTTAAGGCCGGTTGCACCATGATTACTTTGGATGCTACTGAAAAGATTCATAACGAAGTTGCTAAGTTCTCTGACGAAGAATTGGACACTAAGTTCAACGCTTTGGATGACGAATTAGTAGAACGTTTCAACAAGACTTACTTGGACAAGACGTTCCAAATCAGTGACGATGCTTCCGTCCACTTCTCCAAGCGTGACGTTGAAGAATCAGTTCTGATCTTCTATGGAGCTGTTAAGTACGCTATCTTCATCTACCACAAGTTCATCGTACCTTACAACTTGGACTTCGAAATTTCTATGGATGAAACGATTGTTCCTACGACGCCTGCAAACCACTACTTCTTTGCTAACGAATTACATCGCGAAGGTATCACTCCTGAAACCATTGCACCTAAGTTCTATGGTGAATTCCAGAAGGCCATTGACTACATCGGTGATGTAAAGCGCTTCGAACGTGAATACGTTGTACATGAAGCTATTGCTGAAAAGTTTGGTTACAAGTTGAGTATTCACTCAGGTTCCGACAAGCTTTCTGTATACGAAATCATTGGCCGGATCTCCAAGCAACATGGCTGGCACGTTAAGACCGCTGGGACTAACTGGTTGGAAGCTCTCCGTGTTATTGCCCATGTCGATCCTAAGTTCATGGTTCAACTTTACAAGTTTGCTTACGAAAACTTGGATGACGTTGCATCATTCTACGTATTCAATGCCCAAACCGATGGAACTGCTCCAAAGCCAGAAACAATCAACGAATCCAATGTTATGAGTTTGCTTGATGGTGATGACTCACGGCAAGTTCTTCACACGATGTATGGTTCACTCTTGAACGCTCAAAAGAGCTACAAGTACGTATACCGTGACAAGTTCTTCAAGATCTTGAAGGAAAACCAAGACCTTTATGACAAGTACTTGAACATTCACATTTCAGAACATCTCGACTTACTCCAAGGTTTGGCTAAGTCCAAGGCTGAAGTTCAAGCTAAGTACGAACCAAAGATCAACGAAGACTAATCTAAGTCAAATTGCTTAGTTAGCACTAACTCTCATAAGGAGGAATATCCTGATGGCTTTATTGGACGACAATTTCTTACTCGGCAATGACATGGCCAAGAGACTTTTCAATGACTATGCCAAGGGTATGCCAATCATCGACTTCCATTGTCACTTGAATCCAAAGGAAATCTATGAAAACAAGAACTACCCTAACATTACGCGGATTTGGTTAAACGAAGGCGTTTATGGTGACCACTACAAGTGGCGTCAAGAACGGACCAACGGGGTTCCTGAAGAATTAATCACTGGTGACGGCGATGAATATCAGAAATTCTTGGCCTGGGCTGAAACGATTGAAAGTGCTTTGGGGAACCCACTCTACGAATGGACTCACCTGGAACTCAAGCGTTTCTTCCACATCGATGAAGTATTGAGCCGGAAGACCGCACCAGACATTTGGAAGAAAGCTAATGCTGAACTTCAAACTGATGCCTTCAAGCCACGGAATTTAATCAAGAACTCCAACGTTAAGGCTGTCTGCACCACCGATGACCCTGCTTCTGACTTGCACTACCACAAACTGTTGAAGGAAACTGAAGCTGAAAACGGCTTCCGTACCTTACCAGCTATGCGGCCTGACAAGTTGATCCAAGTTGATCGTGATGGCTTCGCTGACTACCTGAAGGAATTGGGTGACATCTCTGGTGTCAAGATTACTTCATTCAAGACGATGATCGATGCTGTTAAGCAACGGTTTGAATTCTTTAGTGAAATGGGTGGCCGTTTGTCTGACCATTCTCTGCTGACCTACCACTTCATCGAAGCTTCAGACAGCGAGCTGAATGCTATCTTTGATAAAGGTGTTAACAACGAAGAATTGTCACCTAAGGAAGTCGACCAATACTTGACCGCCTTATTGGAAAACTTAATGAAGTTGAACAAGGAATTTGATTGGACGATGCAGTTCCATATCAACTCTATCCGTGACCTTAACCGGCCAATGTTCGACAAGTTAGGTGCGGATACCGGTTATGACGCCGTTGGGACGCAACCTGATATCGCTGACCAAATTGCTAAACTCTACACTAAGATGCAGATCACTCATGACATTCCAAAGACGATCTTCTACTCTTTGAATGACAATGACTGGATGCAATTGGCTACGATGATGGGTGCCTTCCAAGAGGGTGGCAAACAACGCTTACAACTTGGTGCCGGCTGGTGGTTCAACGATACTGCCGAAGGTATGAACGAACAATTGCGGGTCTTTGCTGAAGAAAGTCTGTTGCCTAACTTTGTTGGGATGCTGACTGACTCACGGAGCTTCCTGTCATACCCACGTCATGAATACTTCCGTCGGGTTCTCTGCAACTTCTACGGGAACTTGGCAGAACAAGGTCGGGTACCGGACGACGAAGAAATGTTGGGTAAGGTTGTACAAAACATTTGCTACAACAATGCTTACAACTTCTTCCAGTTCTTCCCAGACAAGACGCCTGATGAAATCTTCGGTAAATTGACCGTTTAATAACTAGGCGAATGAAAGAGTCTCGCATGAACTTCCGTATGGGAGTCCTGCGGGACTTTTTGTTTCTAGATTTTCTTGTTTAAGGCGCCATGACCGCCTAAGATAAAACTAAGCATCTGATTTTACGAGAGGACTCTGAGATTATGAATGAAAATCCGTTAAACATTCTACACACGATTGGTTTCGATCAACTTTATCCAATGATTCGTTGCCAGTTGAAGTTTGAAACGCCAATTGATACTGAGCGACTCATCAAGGCCGTCAATTTGACTGCTAGAATTGTGCCAGAACTATTTTGTCGCTATGAAATGCGTGATAATAGCTGGCAGCCAGCGGTTAAGGACGCCAGTGAAGTCGTTAAAACGGTTGATGCTGATGCAGATGTTGATGAAACGCCAGATTGGGAGAAAAATGCACAAATCCGGTTTGAGATTCAGGCCGATGGTCGTGGCAATAAGGTGACCATCACCATGAGCCATATTTTGACCGATGGCAGCGGGTTTAAGCAGTACCTCTACTTACTCAGCGATTGCTACAATCGTGGTGTAGAGGCCATTACAGGCGTTGAGAACGTGGTTAAACTGGACTGGTTGGAAGACTTGTTAAAGTCCCATCCGGCCGCAGCCAAGCAGGGCGACGTGGATCATCCGGCCAAACCGTTGGCCTTACCGCAGTTAACGAATGAGACTGGTGAACAACCGCGGCATAATGTCAGCGGTTGGCGCTTAACGCCAGAATTGACGAAGACGTTGATTCAAGCAACCCATAGTCAGGGTGTTACGGTCAATGATGTTTGTTTGACGACCTTTGGGAAAGCCGTTCAAGCCTATGATCGTGGCGGGGATGAATTGGCGATTCCATGTCCAACCGATATGCGGCAGAAGATCAGTAAGGAGCACGCTGCATTGCGAATTGCTAACCACACAGCACGGTTTAACCCAGCCATTCATTCACCACAGGACGAACCCATTACCACGGCTGTGGCTAAGATGCACGTTGAAATGCAGCGACTAAAGGATCATGACCAATTCTTGGACTCAGTGCGGTCACTGATGGCCCAGTACAAATCAGAACCTATTGAGAAGCTGCAACAGATTGTAGAAGATAATTACCACATCCGGGCAATTGCCTTCACGAACTTCGGAATCATTGACGATTCGCGGTTAGCCTTTGAGGACGCCGCGTTAACAGATTGCCTAATGACGGGATCATTCCGTTATGCACCAATGTTCCAGGTGGCTTGCAGCACGTTCAAAGGGCAATTGAACCTTGGGTTTAACATGATTGGGACGACCGATGAGGTTCAGGTTGGCCGGGTCGTCATTCATGATATGATTTCACGCATCAAGGACTTTATTGCTGAAGCGGCGATTGGTGCCACGGTTATTGAATAATTTATAAGTAAAGTTGTAAAAGAAAAGCTCTCCCGAAAACTTCGGGGGAGCCTTTTCATGAAAACCGAACTACTTAAGAGGTTCAGTTTGCTTTTGAATTAATTGTTGGTAAGCACTCGTTAAGGTTTGGTGCGTTGCAACACCGTCAGGGTTTGACGTGGTAGAAGCAATGGCTTGGGTAGCGAAGACGCCTGAACCGAATACGGCAACAGCAGCGACGACAGCTAAAACTCGATTGAATACATGCATTATATAAGTACCTCTTTCTTTTTCTCTTCTCTTTTGTTCACGTGAACATAGTATAATTTTCTGAAAGCTGAGTCAAGGGGTGAAACCCAATGTAATGGTTTTCATTGAAAACTTTTTTATTTTTTTGTCAAAGAGCTGGGATTTAGGGCCTCTGTAACCGATTTAATGGCATTTTACCCATGAAAATAATTTTGAAAGTGAGTATGATAGAACATAGAAAGTTTTATGAAAGTGAGATGTTCAAATGACGCAGGTACAAAATGACCCGGATAAAATTTCACGGCAAAACTTAATTGCTATTTTCGCGGTCGCCATGATGGCCTTCCTAGGAATCTTAGTGGAGACTTCCATGAATGTTACTTTTCCAACACTGATGAAGACAATGCATGTTTCTTTAAGTACTGTTCAGTGGATTACGACGGGATACTTACTGACGGTGGCATTACTGATGATCACATCGGCCTTCCTGAAGCAACGGTTTACGAATCGACAACTCTTTGTGGCCGGAGCGTCACTCTTTATCTTGGGAGACCTGATCTGTGCATTGGCACCAGTTTTTCCAGTATTACTTTTTGGTCGTTTGGTTCAGGCTGGTTGTGCCGGTATCGCCATTCCATTGATGTTTAACGTTGTCTTGGAAAGTGTGCCACGTTCACGACTTGGTTTTTACATGGGGATGGCTGGTCTAATCTTGATGATTGCCCCAGCTAGTGGACCAACCTTTGGGGGAATCATGGCATCTCTGGGTGACTGGCGCTTGATCTTCTGGTCCACCTTACCATTGGAAGCTATTATTTTATTGCTAGGTTTTGGCGTGATGAAACAATTCTCACCAGTCAAAAAGGTTTCGTTTGTCTGGGGGCAATTTGCGCTTCTGGCGGTGTCCTTTGTGAGCTTTACAATGGGTTTGAATAGTTTGACGACGGCCGGTTGGTTGAGTTGGCAGTTCTTGGGTGGCTTAATCCTGGCAGCATTGACGCTGACTGGTTATATTCAGGTATCTAAGCACAGTGAGAATCAGTTACTAAAACTTGAGATTTTTCGAAATCCAGTCTTTACGTTTAGTTTTATGGCTTACGTGATTCTGCAGTTCTGTAATATTGGGATCAACTTCGCTTTGCCAAATTATGCGCAAATCGTTGTTGGTGCAAGTTCACTATTTGGTGGGCTGATGTTGTTCCCAGGGAGCCTAGTAACGGCACTCTTACAGCCTTGGTTCGGCCACTTGCTGGACGAACATGGTGCGCGATTGCCAATTCTGTTGGGGAGTAGCTTATTCTTTATCGCGGCGCTGTGTTTTACCGTGATTGGGCAACGGCTAACGGTCATCATTATTGCCGCACTGTACGTGGTCTTTAGTATCGGTCGTTCAATGGCGTTTGGGAATACCATGACTAATGGGTTGAAGGAAGTTGACTTTAGTCAACGGGCCGATGCCAATGCCATCTATAATACGGGTCAGCAGTTCGCAGGTTCAGTTGGGACCACGATTCTGGCAGCTTTGATGTCGTCGGTTAAGATCCATGGTATGTCCTACGCTCAGGAGACAGCGATTGGGAGTCGGTTAGCGTTCGGACTAATTCTGACGTTAAGTGTCATCAACTTTGGGCTCTACTTTATTGTTTTCCATTATCAAAAGACTGATAAATAGCGGGTTTCGTCGATGTCGGCGGAACCTTTTTATTTGGGATGATTCACTTGCGATAGGATTGGCGCGAGTGTTCCGGCTGACCAAAGATAGTTAAGCTCTAACAATTGCTCGTAGCGTTGTTTACTGAGGATGATGACGCTTTGATGGGTATGAATGGTGACCTCCAGTGTATGATTGGTTTGAATGACCTGAGTGAAGAGATGTTTAGGATCGTTATGGAGCTGCGTAAACGGGTAAGTTTCCATTAATTTCCTCCAGGCTGAAAGTGGCATAACTTAAGCAGTAATCGTAGTATAGCAGGTCTGTTGAAAAATAGACAGAACAAATGTTCGTATTAAAATTTCGATTGTGGACTATCCCGGATGCCCATTGACTAGGTGGCAATTTAAATAAATATTTCAATAAAAAATCAGCACCCAACAGAAAGTTAGGTGCTGACAAGCTTAAACCGTTAGTGTTCTTTGATTTGGAAGGCTAGTCGGATGACTAGGTTCGTCAATAGAGAAATAAGGAGCGCATATCCCAAAATTAAAGCCAGTAGAATCACAGCCGCGGTAATCACGCGCAGGTAGCCCGCAGCAATATTACCCATGGTTAAGAGTACAGTTAGGGCAACAACCACAATAACGAAGCCAATCAATCCAATCCGTGAATTGGCAAAGTCGGCTGCGCTGAGGTCAAAGCCACCGATACTGATATTAAGAGACAGTAAAATCATAATGATCCAGCGAATCCAGGGATAATTATCACCACCTAGAGCTGCGACAAAGCCAGTCCAGTCAAGGTTGAACGGGTCGGCTACCAGTGCCAGCATACCGTTGAAGAGGCTGGGAACCAAAAGAGCGGTCAGTGCTAACAGGACGAGGGCGCAACCAAATATCGGGGCTACACCAATAAATAGGTTACCGGTTGTCTGATACCAATTGCGTTGATTCCAGGTATGATTGACGTAACCTAAGGTCAAATCAGGCTTCCCATCTGTACCTGGCCGATCAGGGTGTGGCCGTTTAAGCAAGCGGACCCGCGCGATACGATGACCGAAGAGAATTGCCGTCAGAAGGTGACTGAGCTCGTGGAGGAAAATGCCGATAAAGCCTAAATAGAGCTCGCTATTTAAACCAAGGCCATTTGCCAAGTATTTCTTAGTGTCACGATTCAGGTAGGTCAGCAGGGTTACAAAGATAAAGGGAATAACCAGGAGATCCAAACCCACGATACCGAGATTTTTAAAAATCAGGGTCAGGTTAGTATTCATCGCCTACTCCAGTAGGTCGGTGAAGGTACCATGGACCAGGTTAGCTAGTTCCGTAGCATCTAATTCAACTGAACGACCGATTTGTCCGGAAGAAACGAGAATCGTTCCCTGTTCCTTGGCAGTGTTGTCAAAATAAATGGGAAAGTGATTCTTTTCCCAGATACCGACTGGGGTGTTGGCCCCATGTTCGTAGCCCGTAGTCTTCACCAAATTCTTGAGGGGGACCATATCAACTTTTTTATTACCAGAGGCTTTCGCCAATTTTTTTTCGTTTAGGTGTTCATCGATGGGCAGAACGCCAACAACGGGACCGGTCGTTGGACCGCTCAACACCAACGTTTTATAGATGTGATGTTCATCAACATCCGCGTGATCAACATCCATTTGAGCCACGTCACCCTGAACGTGGGTTGCAAATTCAAACTGTTTATAGGCAACCTTGTTCTTATCTAAAATCTGTTCAACTAAGGTTTTGTGAAGCCGTTTGCCTTTCTTTTTCTTAGCCATTTAACTCACCTTTCAACATCAAAATTAATAATTGGACCGCACTTTAAAAATAAATGGAACGGTTGTTTCCTGATAAAAAGCAGACACCGCCGCCAAAACCTGTTATACTCTATCACAGTAGAAGTCAAGTTGAAGAGTTATGAGGAGATATCATGGCAGATTTAGTTTATCGACAGGTAATGCGGGATTTAAAACAACGCATCCATCAAAATGAATTTCCCAATAAGCGGCTGCCAGATGAACGGAGCTTGAGCGAAGCGTACGGGGTAAGTCGCAGCTCAGTTAAGCGGGCCCTCAGTGTGCTCGCCAACCAGGGGATTATTTTTAAAAAGCGTGGTTCAGGAACCTTCATTAACCCATTATATATGAAAAACCAATCAATTTTTCAATATGAGGGCTCAAATTTAGGAATTACTGACAGTATGAAGTCAGCAGGGACGACGCCGGGCATTCGTTTGCTCAAATTCGACGTTATCCCGGCCAGTAAGGAAATCCAACAGGATCTTTTCTTGGCCGAAGGGGACTTCGTTTACGAGATTAAGCGGCTACGGTTGTTTGAGGATAAACCCTTTATGATCGAAACGGGTTATATCCCCATTAAAATTGCACCAAACTTATCACAGAAGACCGTTGCCGATTCCATCTTTAATTATTTGGAATCACAGGGTAAGGTCGTGACCAAGTCCTTCATGTCTATTCGCACCCAGCCTTCAACGGCGGACGATCAGAAGCTCTTGCATCTGAAGCCCGTTGAGCCCGTCGGTATCATGGAAGGGGTCTTCTTCCTGGATGATGGGACACCGTTTGAAGTTTCTAACATGCGATTACACTATCAGTATTTGAACTATAACACCTTTGTTTCTCTAGATGAAGAATAAAGAACTTTAGATGACGTCCGTCGCGGGAGTCATCTTTTTTTGAACGTTTAGTCTGAAAATCCGAACAATACCATTAGATTTACTTATGTCGCCATAATTTATACTATCAAAGAACGCAAATAATGGAACGACATTCGGATATTTAAAGCGGTTTAATTAGCGGTAAATCAATGTTTGACAATGAGGTCCTGCTTTTAAAATAATTGATACGGTCCAATTTGTAAAAAGGTTGACTTTTTTATAAAAAACGTTATGATAGAACTGTAAAAATCATCCCGGTATTCATTACGAGGTAAATTTTACAACATTTTCTATCAACTAGATTGTGCAGTTACGAATTCAAAGAAGGAGTGTTAATTACATGGCAAATGCAGACTTCGACTCCAAGGCATACTTGGAAGGCGTTGACAAGTACTGGCGTGCAGCAAATTACCTGTCAGTTGGTCAGTTATTCTTGCGTGACAACCCATTATTGAAGCGTGACTTAACCTCTGACGATGTTAAGATTAAGCCTATTGGTCACTGGGGAACTATCGTTTCTCAAAACTTCATTTATGCCCACTTAAACCGGGCTATCTTGAAGTATGACTTGAACATGTTCTATATTGAAGGTTCAGGTCACGGTGGCCAAGTTATGGTTTCTAACTCATATCTTGATGGTAGCTACAGTGAAATTTATCCTAACATCTCCCAAGATGAAGAAGGCTTGAAGCGTTTATTCAAGCAATTCTCCTTCCCAGGTGGCGTTGCATCCCATGCCGCACCTGAAACGCCAGGTTCTATCCATGAAGGTGGGGAACTTGGTTACAGCCTTTCACACGGTACTGGTGCTATCTTAGATAACCCAGACGTTATTGCCGCTGTTGAAATTGGTGATGGGGAATCTGAAACTGGCCCACTGGCTGCTTCATGGTTCTCTGACAAATTTATTAACCCAATCAAAGATGGTGCTGTTTTACCAATCATCAACATGAACGGGTTCAAGATTTCTAACCCAACTATCCTGTCACGGATGTCCGACGAAGACTTAACGAAGTACTTCGAAGGTATGGGCTGGGATCCTCACTTTGTTGAAATTGAAGCCGGTGACACTGACTTCATGCGTGTTCACGAAGACATGGCTAAGACGATGGACGAAGTCATTGGTAAGATCAAGGCTATTCAAAAGAATGCCCGCGAAAACAATGACGAAACGTTGCCTAAGTGGCCAATGATCATCTTCCGTTCACCTAAGGGCTGGACTGGTCCAAAGGCCGACTTGGATGGTAACCCTATCGAAGGCTCATTCCGTGCTCACCAAGTGCCAATTCCTGTTGCTGCTGGTGACATGGAACACGCTGACATGTTGGTCGACTGGTTGAAGTCTTACAAGCCAGAAGAATTATTCAACGAAGATGGCACTGTTAAGCAAGAAGTCCGTGATATGGCACCTAAGGGTGAACAACGGATGGCGATGAACCCTATCACTAATGGTGGGATCAAGCCACAACCATTGAAGTTGCCTGACTACAAGAAGTACGCCGTTGACACGACTGAACACGGCAAGACGATTGCCCAAGATATGTTAGTATGGTCTGACTACCTGGCTGATGTCATGAAGTTGAACCCAGACACATTCCGTGGCTTTGGCCCTGACGAAACGAAGTCTAACCGTCTGTACGCTGCCTTGGATTATGGTAAGCGTCAATGGATGGAAGGTATCAAGGAACCTAACGATGAAAACATGGCTCATGAAGGCCGGATCATCGATTCTCAACTTTCAGAACACCAAGCTGAAGGTTGGTTGGAAGGTTACGTTCTGACTGGTCGTCATGGTTACTTCGCAACTTACGAATCATTTGGTCGGGTCGTGGATTCTATGTTGACCCAACACTTCAAGTGGTTGCGTAAGGCTGCGGAACAAGAATGGCGTCACGACTACCCATCCTTGAACTTCGTTGACACGTCAACTGTCTTCCAGCAAGACCATAACGGTTACACCCACCAAGATCCTGGGATGTTGACCCACTTAGCTGAAAAGAAGCCAGCATTTATCCGTGAATACTTGCCAGCCGATGCTAACACCTTGTTAGCCGTTGGTGACGTTGCATTCCGGAGTCGCGAAAAGATCAACTTGATCGTGACGTCTAAGCACCCACGTCCACAATGGTTCTCCATTGATGAAGCCACTAACCTGGTTCACAATGGTTTGGGCTACGTTGACTGGGCATCTACTGACCAAGGTCAAGAACCTGACGTTGTCTTCGCTGCCGCTGGTACTGAACCAACTTGGGAATCATTAGCCGCAATTTCATTATTGCACGACGAATTCCCAGACATGAAGATTCGCTTCATCAACGTGGTTGACCTGTTGAAGTTGCGTTCTCCTAAGTTGGACCCTCGTGGTATCTCCGATGACGAATTTGACCGTCTCTTCACGACGGACAAGCCTGTTATCTTCGCCTTCCATGGCTTTGAAGGCTTAGTTAAGGACTTATTCTTCGACCGTCATAACCACAACTTACACGTTCATGGTTACCGTGAAAACGGTGATATCACCACGCCATTTGACATGCGTGTCTTGAACCACTTGGACCGTTACCACTTGGCTAAGGAAGCCGTTGATGACATCGATGCATACGCTGTTAAGGGCGCATACTTCGCACAGCGGATGGACGACATGGTTGCTAAGCACAATGCTTACATCCGTGAAGTTGGGACTGACTTGCCAGAAGTTAACGCTTGGCAATGGAAGCCATTGAAGTAGTCCTAGATTACTTTAATCGGTGATTAATCCGAATTAAAATGGAGCGTCAATCTGACTCATTAGAGCTGGATTGGCGCTCTTTTTGTGTGACAAAAAGGGGCCGTTTCTGGTGAGAGACGGTCCCTTTAGTTAGTGGGAAACTGTTATTAAAATAGTTGTTGTGGACAGTGACTACTTACGGGATAGATACGATACTTCTGACGATTTTCGGAAAACTAAGGTAATCGGTAGTCGTTTCCTGTAGTATGGGTCAAAAGAAAGCGAAGCGTGAAACTGCTAAATAACATCGAAGCCGGCAGCTGCTAATACCTGATTCACGGTCGTTGCTTGGTCACTGTCAATGTGGAGCTCAATGACACGCTCCTGATGCTCACGAACCACCATTAACGTTTGAATACTGAGATTGTGTTCGGCTAGGACTTGACCGATACGGAAGATGACCCCCGTGTGGTCGTGGTCGACCTTAACCCGACAAACAACGCCGGGCTCGCCGTAACCTGAAATGTTGAGAAAGGCATCGAGAATGTCGTTGTTGGTGATGATGCCCACCACTTGTTTGGCTTGCATTACCGGCAACACACCAATCTTATGCTGGCGCATTTGATAGATGGCATCTTCCAACTGGGCGGTGGTGGGGATGGTCTGGACGTGGTGTTCCATGATACTTGCGATGGTGGTTTTGGTCAGTAAATAATTGGTTTCGTAAACAGATAAGCTGGTGGCTTGCGAGGGTAGCGCGCGGGCGATAATGCCTTGGGTCACGATGCCGACTAAGGTGTTGCCATCGAGGACGGGAAGTCGGTGAATATCATTTGTCTTCATCAATTCGACCGCAACACTAACCGTGGTTTGCGGGGTAATGACGACTAATTTGGTGCTCATGTAATCTGCTACACTCATAATTAACCTCCTAAGTAGGCCTTTTGTACGGCCGTATTGGCCAACAATTCCTGACCGGTGCCACTGAGTTTGATTTCACCGGACGCGAGGACGTAACCGCGATTAGCGATGGACAAGGCCTTGTTAGCATTTTGCTCGATCAGTAAAACCGTGGTGCCAGCGGCGTTGATGGCCCGGATGATGTCGAAAATTTCGTTAATGAAGATAGGGGCTAAGCCCATCGAGGGTTCATCGAGCAACATCAGTTTCGGCTTGGCCATTAGGGCGCGGCCCATGGCTAGCATCTGTTGCTCCCCACCGGAGAGCGTGGCGGCATCCTGGTGCCGCCGTTGTTTGAGAACGGGAAAGTAGTTGTAGACATCTTCATAGGCTTGTGCGATGTTACGTCGGTCCTTGCGGAGAAAGGCCCCCATCTGTAGGTTTTCTTGTACGGAAAGTCCAGGGAAGATATGGCGACCTTCGGGAACCTGGGAAATGCCGGCTTGAACGATCTTGGGCGCTGCAACCCTTTGAATCTGACGGTCTAAGTAGGTGACCTGACCGCTGACAGGTCGCATAATACCGGAAATGGTATGGAGAATCGTGGATTTACCGGCGCCGTTCGCACCAATCAGAGTCACAATTTCACCAGTGTGAATCTCAAAGTTCACCTTTTTGATGGCTTGAATGGCGCCGTAGTTAACAACAAGATCTTTGACTGACAACATTAAGCTTCATCTCCTAAGTAGGCCTTAATGACGGCGGGGTTGTGTTGAATCTCGTTGGGAGTACCTTCAGCCAATAGTGCGCCGTGTTCCAATACGTAGAGGCGTTCGACAACGTTCATGACCAGTGACATATCGTGTTCAATCAGAACAATCGTGATGTGAAAGTCATGTTGAACCTGGCGAATCAAACGCGTTAAGTCGGCGGTTTCTTCCGGATTCATTCCAGCAGCCGGTTCGTCCAAGAAGAGTAGCTTGGGTTTGGTTGCCAGGGCACGAACAATTTCCAGACGGCGCTGAATGCCATAAGGCAGGTTCTTAGCCGGTTGGTCGGCGACGCTGGTTAAGTCAAAGATAGCAAGCAGCTTCTGTGCAGCAAGCGTCATGTCGGCTTCCGTGCGATAGAACTTGGGAACGCGAAAAATGCTGGCGAGGAATCCCTCTTGGTAGTGATTGGTCATGGCAATGCGCACGTTGTCGAGAACACTGAGTTCTTTGAATAAACGAATATTTTGAAAGGTTCGTGAGAGACCGGCTTGCGCAATTTCAGCGGGCCGCTTGCCGTTTAAGGATTGAACGCCCTGATCGGTGTAGAGGCTGATGGCGCCGGAGGTCACGGGGGTGACGCCGGTGAGCAGATTAAACAGGGTCGTTTTTCCTGCGCCATTAGGTCCAATCAGGCCGATGAGTTCGTTCTGGTCAAAATGGACTGAGACATTGGCAACGGCGGTCAAGCCACCGAAGTTTTTCACGATTTGTTGTGCAGTTAGTAAGGGACTACTCATGAATGGATTGCTCCTTTCGTTGATGGGTGCCGAGACGCTTGAAGGAAAGTTCCCAGTTGCCTAAGAGACCCGAAGGCTTGAAGATCATAATCAGAATTAGGGCCAACGAATAGATGATCATTCGTAGGGTACCAAAATTCTGCAGAATAGTATCGAGAGCGCCTAGAACGATGGCGGCAACGAAGGTTCCCGTGATACTGCCGACACCACCGAGGACAACGATAATCAGGATGGCGATTGAGGCCATGATGTTGAAATCACCGGGTGCAATCGTTTGAATGTAGGCGGCGTGGAGCGAGCCACCGATGGCAGCAGTACCGGCACCAAAGACGAAGGCGGCTAACTTCCAGCGTGTGGGATTGATTCCCATGGCTTCGGCGGCAATCTCGTCTTCACGGACTGACATGATGGCACGGCCATTACGGCTGTGAATGAAGTTGACCGTCACAATTGTGGTGAGACACATCAGAACGTAGACGGTTGCCCAAGTCACTAATGGGGGGATGTTGAAGAGTCCCGCCGCGCCGTTTGTGATCTTTAAATTGTTGATTAGAATGCGAATGATTTCGGCAGCACCCATGGTGGCAATTGCTAAGTAGTCACCACGAAGCCGCAGTGTGGGAATCCCCACGATTAGAGCGGCAATCATAGCGATGACGATTCCAACGACCATAGAGAGGTAGAACCCCAACGGTGTGGCGATAGTTTGGGTCATGATTCCGGTCGCGTATGCCCCAATCGCCATAAAACCGGCGTGGCCGAGTGAAAATTGTCCGGAGAAACCAATGATTAAGTTCAAGCCAGTTGCTAGGATAATATTGATCCCAATGGTGACCAGCATGTTTTCGATAAAGGCATTGATGATCCCGAGAAATTCACAGGCGTCAATTGCCACAAAACCGATGATCATGACAGCTAGCCAGAAAATATTGTACTTGAAATTTGCTTTCATGATGGCACACCTACACTTTCTCTTTCGTCTTTTTCCCGAAGATTCCGGCTGGCAAGACCAGCAGAATGACAATCAGGACGAAGTAGACCACAGCATCCTTGTAAGCTGATAGGCCAATGGCTTGAACACCGGTCTCCAGCAGACCAATTAGGAAGCCGCCGACTGATGCGCCGGGAACCGAACCGATACCACCGATAACGGCGGCGACAAAGGCTTTGATGCCGGGGGTCATCCCCATCAATGGGTCAATGGAATTGTAGTACAGTCCAATCAGGACACCGGCGGCACCCGCCATCGCGGATCCTAGAGCAAACGTAAAGGAAATCGTGTGATTGAGGTTGATCCCGACCAACTGGGCGGCTTCAGGGTCAACGGAGACTGCCCGCATGGCTCGACCCATCTTGGTGCGTTTGATAATTAACTCGAGAAGTAACATCAACAGACAGGCGGTCCCAAGAATCAGGAGTTGAATGTTGGAAATGCGGAGGCCACCAAGATGATAAGTCACGGTCTTGATGACCTGTGGGAAGCTGCGAGTGTTGGCTGTAAACAGGTAGGTCATACCATTCTCCAATAGGAAGGAAACGCCGATTGCTGTAATTAGCGCGGTAATCCGGGGAGAGTGTCGAAGCGGCCGGTAGGCGAAGTATTCAATGATCACGCCGAGTATGGCGCAGAACACTATGGCGGAAAGCATGGCCCAAATGAAATTAAAGTGTAACTGATTGATGACGTAGTAGCCCCAGAAGGCACCCAGCATATAGATGTCACCGTGAGCGAAATTAATCAACTTGATGATGCCGTAAACCATGGTGTAACCCAATGCCAGCAGGGCGTAAATACTGCCGAGCGAGAGGCCGTTGATCAATTGTTGTCCGAATGTCTGCATGGAATCCCTCCGTATCTAGTTGGTTTATTTAATCGTGTATGCTTGTGAAACTGTCCCATCGGTCAGCTTTTCAATAGTCATTGATTTTTCAGGATTGTGGTTCTTATTCATGGTGATGGTCCCCGTGACACCCTTGAAGTCGGTGATTTTAGCCAAACCAGCGGTAATCTTCACGGAGTTAGCGGATTTTTCACTTTCAATCGCGGACTTGATCATGTAGACGGAGTCGTAAGCGAGTGCAGAGAAGGTCGGGGCCGTGGTGTGGTACTTAGCCTGGTACGTCTTCAAGAAGGTTGCCGCAAGCGTGTTGGTTTCACCGGACTTCGTTGAGAATGGGGTGGTGTAGTAAATGTTGTTGGTATTTGAATTCCCAGCAATCTTGGCCAGCTTGGCATCGGCCATGCCGTCACTGCCGACGATTGGAACATTGATACCGGCTTGACGGGCTTGTTTGATGATCAAACCTAATTCTGAGTAATAACCGGGCGCGTAAATGGCGTCGATTTTCTTGTGCTTCAGTGATGTCAGGATAGCGTTGAAGTCCTTATCGCCTTCTTGGAAGGTCTGACTGCTGACGACTTTGCCGGTGTAGGTCTTCTTGAATGCCTTGGTCAGTCCAGTACCATAGTCACTGGAATTGTCTGTCAGAATGGCGACGTTCTTGGCCTTCAGATTGTTGGTCATGAATTTTGCCGCGGATGAGCCTTGGAAGTTATTTTGGAAGCAGGCACGGAAAATGTATTTCTGGACGTCGCCATTCTTCTGCAACGTATAACCAGGATCGGTTGCGGATGGGCTGACGGATGGGACTTGTGCTTTAGTCATATTGGGAATCGACGCGGTACCGGCGTTGGTCGCTGCGGGGCCAACCACGGCGACGACCTTGTCGTTGTTAACCAACTGGGCGGCGACCGATGCAGAGGTGGTATTGGATGTCTTGTTGTCACGCACTACCAGTTGAATTTTCTTTTTGGTGTTACCGACCTTGATACCACCGGCCTTGTTAATCTTGTTGACGGCTAATTGAATCCCTTGTTTCTGCTGTTGACCATAGCCAGCGGCTGAGCCAGAGAGCTCCATGTTGACCCCAATTTTGATTGTTTTGCCGGGATTGTTGCCTTGACCACTACCGTTAGACTTTGCGGTGCTACAACCGGCGAGGGCCAGAACGATTGTTGCGAGGGCCCCGATTTTTACCATGTTTTTCTGCCATTTGATCATATGTAATTCCCACTTTCTAAATTGTGTTTTGATGGTGCAAACTGGCTAACGATCCTCCTTCGGACTAACAAAAAGACCTCATCCACTGGGTGAATGAGGTCTTACACGTGTACCGAGCCCTCATTACCACACGGGAAAGAAGGGCTCAGAACTTGAATTTTGAGTGTTAGCTCAAGGTCAAGTAACCGGGTCCTTCTTCGTTAATAATAAGGCTGCATTTTGAATAGCGAGGGTCTTCATCATTTTGGTTGGTTGTGCTGTTTGCATTGTCATCATGAAAATCCCTCGCTTTCAAAAGTTTTGTTTTGGTTTAGTTGATGTGTCTTACAATAATTAAAATTAGATGAGATGTCAAGTCCAATTTTAATTTAACGTTTGGCGGTGTTCTGTAGATGCCGTCGTATCAATCGTTAGCGTATCATTAAATTTTGAGATTAATGTCTAATTTTTCCGTGATTTAGGTGCCAGACGGCTCGTAATGAGATGGTGGATGCTATTTTATTTCCTGTGTTCCGGTCAGCGGGGAAATAACCGTGAATTCTTTTGACCACACCAAAAGACTGCTGAGAATCGTTTTGGACGATCCCAAGCAGTCATTTTTTAAATGGTATAATGTGATTAATATTATTCAGGCTGGTGAAGGGCAACGGCAATGAGTTGTACTTGGTAGTTAGCGTTAGGCGCCTGAATGGTGACCGTTTCGCCGGGGTGATGTCCCAATAAAGCTTTACCTAATGGTGAGACTCGCGTGATTTTGCCGGCATCCAGGTCGGCTTCTTGGGTCCCGACCAGCTGATAGCTCACCTGATCGTCATCGTCCATGAACTTGACGGTGACCCACTTGCCCAATTCGACCTTGTCATCCTTACTGGGGTCCACGACCTTGGCGTACTGCAATTGCTTATTGAAGAAGCGCAATTGACTTTCCAGATGACGCAGGTCCCGTTTGGCCGCCGAGTATTCGGCGTTTTCCGAAAGATCGCCGTGAGCCCGGGCCTCCGCGAGAATTGCGATTTTCTCCGGTCGATCGGCCTCTAACGCTGCAATTTTTGTTTGTAAGTCGTGATAGCCCGCTGCCGTGATGGGATTGAAATCTCCTGCCATGGTTTTAACACCTCGTTCCCTTAGAATTTACCCCCAATTTTACCAATTTTTGCGAAAAAGAAAAGGAGTTCTCCCCATGAAATTATCCGTACAGTACTGGTTACGGCAGGCGGGCATCGGCTTAGTCTTTGCACTGGTCATTGCCACGTTAGGTCACTTAAATTACACACAATGGCGCCTACTGCCTGGTATGACTGGGGCCGACTGGTACTTTCTGTTCAGCTGGTTGTGCTTTCCATTCGCCAAATGGGTCATCCTAGAAGATAAGCGTGAGGTCAAAGCGCCCACGATTCGGCGGAAACGAAAGCGCCGGGCGGCTGACCAGACGGCCTCCGTGTACGAGCAGATGCAGCAACCCAAGCGTGAGCCCCGTCTCGAGGCCGCGCCCAAGGCACCGCTAAAGTGGTACTGGCGCGGTTTGATCGACATTGCCCTGGTCTTCGTGGGTCCGTTAATCCTAGGTGGTTTTGTCACTTATTCGCTACGACACAATTAAATTGTGCTGATTTTTACTGCTTTAACGTGCAAATATTGACGTTTTTGCGACTTAACGCCTGATAAACCGAAATCATGGTAAAGTTATGACAGTTGGAAGGGGTCAGTTTTCACAGGACTGATGTTGCGAATCAACTAATTAAAGTATGCGTGGTTAAGGTCACACTTTGGGGGAGGCCTTAACCGGATTCGTATCCCGAGATTATCTAATCAAGAGGTCAGCTTGGCAGAATAGAATTGGTCGGAAACTTTAGGACGACTAGTAGCAAGAATTTCAGCGATCGGCTGAAGAGTAAGTGCACGAAACGGGTTATTTCGGAATACCTAAGGCTTTCACGACTTAATTAGAACTTGGGGGAGTGCTAATTTAGCCAGCACCGGTAATTAAATAATCCAATTAAAGGAGAATCATCTGAGGGGATGGTTCTTTTTTATTGGGCAAAAACGATTGCAACCGTTCGGAAATCAAGGTACATTAATGAGTGATAGGGTTACGGTATAATTGAGTTGTGATAGTAACAATTTTACAATTACGGGAAAGATAATGAGGGGACGTGATTCGGTGTTAGCCGTGTATCTTTGTGAAGATAATCAGGAACAATTAGCGCACTATGCGGACGTGGTAAAGCGCTACATCATGATCAATGATTATGATATGGAAATTCGATTGGCTACGCCCAGTCCGCAGGCACTTTTAAAGGATTTGGCGGACAATCCACCGGAATATGCCCTGTTTTTTCTCGACATTGAATTCCCAGCTGAAGACACGACAGGGCTGGAGACAGCCATTGCCATTCGTCGTCAACTGGGGTTTGCGGAGATTGTCTTCGTCACGACCCACTCCGAAATGGCGTTGTTGACCTTCGAACGGAAGGTGGAGCCCATGGACTTTGTGGTCAAGGATCTTGGCCGGGCGCAAATCGATCAGAAATTACGGGAGAACGTTGACTACGGGTATCAACGCTATACCGATTACTTAGGCAATACTGAAAATTTATTTAGCTATAATATCGGCGGCCGAACCTTCAGCCTGCCTATAGGGGACGTCTATTTCGTAGCAACTGCGGAAACGCCGCACAAGGTCACGGTTCATGCGGCCAGTCAGCTCGTCGAGTTTCCCGGATTCTTGAAGGATATCGCCGATCAATACCCGGAATTGTATCGAACCGACAAGAGCTTTCTCGTCAATCTTGATAACGTCACCGGCATTGATGAGACGGCGCGGCGATTGGTTTTCCCTAATGGAGACACCACCGACGTGGCTACTCGCCGTTTTCATGAGGTCAAAACCTTAGTCCAAAAACATTTAAAGTCCTAAGAGGGTGCAAACGAAATGATGGTGGACTTACTTCAAATATTTGGTCGGCATTTCTGGGTAAACCTGGCTTTGGCCGTGACCATGCAGTGGTTCATCACGCTGTGGGTCGGGGTTATTCGGCCGCAGAACTGGAAATTACCACTCAAGTGGATCGGTTGGGGCTTGATTCCAGCCTTTATTGGCCAGTCGTGGGCCCTGTTGTTTCCGCCGATCAGTGCGCTAGCGTATTTGATTCGTCATCGGCGGAAATCAACGCTGATCTTCGTCAACGCCACCATCGTGATTTTCCTCGTGGTGGTGCTGATCAACGACGTTTGTCGTCAGGTCTTTATTGAGCTGTGGGGCCTGACCTTTACCAACAGTGTTTCCGGCGTGGCAGCCCGGCTGATTTTTCAGTTTTTTATCTACATGCTGGTCTCGGTTGGGGTCTCCGGGATGCGGATTCAGCCCGGAAACCTGGACGCACTGGAATTCAGCCGCAAGGAACAATGGACCGTCACGGCGTTACTGGGGAGCCTTGCCGTTTTAGCGGAAATGTCTTCACTGATTATTCACCACCTGCAGATCACGCACGCCATGCTGACCTTTTCTCTGAGTATTGAATTGGTGATGATTTTGCTGATTACGGTCAGCTTGTTTACCTTTTTCCAAAGTTTCTTTCATCGTCAGCGGGTCCGGGCTAATTATCAGGAAAGTCTGCTCAGGACACGCTATGACCGGCGCATGTCCGATCAGGTACGCGCCATTCGGCAATTTAAGCAAAACTATCAAAAACAGATGTTGCGACTCGGCGATTATCTGGATGCTGAAGACTACGAGGGCTTGGCGGACTACTACAAAACACTGAGCTCCCGTTGGTCAGCGACGCACCATTTGGTTGGCATCGAAGCTGATGGCTTGCAGCAGTTAAACGACCCGCCGTTAAAGAGTCTCTTATTTCAGAAACTATTGGCGGCGCAAAATAAAGATCGTGAAATTCGACTGGAGATTCCTACGCCAATCAAGACGTTACCGATGAACAGCATGGAACTTTTGCGAATCATGGGGATTCTGCTGGACAATGCGATCGAAGCGCCGGCCATTGGCAATAATCCCACGATTTACTGTGCGATTTTGGACTATCCCGATGCTGTTGAACTAGCGGTTGCCAATCCCGTTTCGCGGGAAAATCCGCCTCGAATTAATCAATTCATGCAGGCGGGGTACACCACGAAGGGCGGTAGTCATGGCCTTGGGTTGAGTACGGTTCACGAAATCGTCGACCATACAGAGAACGCCGCACTACAGATTGCGATTAAACACGGTCGATTGTATTTCACAGTGATTCTGACGAAGCTGGGGAGGTGAGCACGTGATTACGGTAAATGCGGTTAGTTTTGGTTTGGCAGATTTTTCGCTAGTTTTTTGGTTTGTCTACTTTCAATATTATTGGTTTCCACGCTTGCACGTGCAGAACAAGTTTATGCTTTACTGTGCGTTGGCTGGGCTGGGTTTCGCAGCGCTAGACCTGTTGAATCCCTTCACGGCAACTAGTAAGCTTCTTGGCATGTTACCGATTATCGTGCTCCTATCTCTAGAGGTTGGCCTGCTGGCATTTCAAAATAATTGGCAGTACTTACCCGCCTTCATAGACGTGTCGATTCTTGCCTATCTGCTGACGGAATTCGTGGATATGCTGGTCATTGCCGGGACGATTCGGTTAACCAGCGTTCAGTTTGCGGCCAGCGTTTGGGGGACCCTCACGGAATTGACCATCGATAGTGTGATTTTTGCGATGATTGCGATGGGCATCTGGCTCACGCGAGCGCCGATGGAAAATTTGATTCAGTCCATGTTGGGGCGGACTACGGAGTACCTTTTTCTCATCTTCATGGCGGTTTTAGGATTGATATACATCCTCTTCGAATATTCACTACAGAGTCTGGCAGATTCGGATCACTACCTGATTTTTTTGGGGGGGATTTCCGGAACGCTCCTCATTGGGCTAACGCTGAGTACATACATGCTAATGCAGACACACCTACAACAGGAGCACACGCAGCTTCAGACGCAGCAACAGGCCTTTCGGGAGCAGTATACGACTGAACTTAATCGGCAGTTGGCTACGGTGCGCAAATTTAGTCACGACTACCAAAACATGTTGTTGGGACTGGGCGGTTACTTGGAGGATAAAGACTACGACGGTTTTAGGCAACTCTACATCGACATTCGTTCCGGCTGGGAAACCAGTAATGCTGCTGAATTAACTATCGACGATTTAACTAATATTCCCAGTCCCAGTCTACGTTATGGGTTGTATCACAATTATCTGATGGCTCGTGATCAGGGGGTTCAGCTCTTCGTAAAGGTTCCGGAGCCGCTGACGGCCACCGTGGCAACACTCAAGGAAATGACTGCGGCAATCGACAAGACGTTGCCGCCGATTATTCCATCGATTAGCCACATTACGCCATCAATGATTACGCTAGAATTAGCGGAAACCACTCAGGCGCTACGCCTATCACTGACTTTTCCAGTCCCGTTGGATGCTAAGGTCGATGGTAAGAACCGTGTCGTTGCTGAACGGGGGATGCTAGATTTCTCCAGACTCCAGCGTTCGTTACCCCAAACGGCAACTAGTACGCTAAAAATCAAGTTGCACTGGGGCCAGCTCATTATTGCGTTACCAAAAGGGTAGTTCAACCATTGGAAGTTTCACAAAGTTTGTTTGATGAAACAATTAACTAAAAAGTAATGTTAGCAATAAGGCCCTTCCTGAAAACGCTTGCAATTCTACTGCCATCTGATATACTGGGACATGTAATACCAATCAATCTTTCAGAGAATCCCGAATAATCCGGCAGTTTGACGGGTTCTCGACTTTGTGAAAGTAACTCTTATCGTAAGGATTAGTGTTACCTTTACAGACTGAGCTAGTGACCCAAACTGACTCAATCAGGTTGCTCAATAAACTACATATTGAGATTATGGCTAAGCTGAGTGAACAGCGTTTTCCTGACTACACCTCGAGGATGTTGTAAAACTCAATGATGCTAATGGGAACCGGAGTTGGTTACTCCGGTTTTTTTGTACAGAGAGTGGAGCAAACCGTTTAGATTCTGAGCATTAACGTCATTAAGTGCCCGCTCGGTGGAACCGAGCCGGTGCTTAATGGGGTTAAGCGCAGGAATCTGGCTTGCGGAACTCGTTTCAGAGGCCGCAAGTTTCCGGATGTAAGGGCGAGAGAAAATCTGACGACTGAAACTAGAGTGAACACTAACATCTCTCACCGGGCAGAAGTTCCTTATTTTTCTAAGCGGAAGAATCTGGCTTGCGTAACTCGTTTCAGACTAGAGTGTGAAGGAGGGCGGTAGGTCCTGAGCATTAACGTAGCTAAGTGCCCGCTTGGCGGAGCCGAGCCGGTGCTTAGCTGGGTTAAGCGCAGGAACCTGCCCGACTGAACTCGTTTCGGAGGCCGCAAATTTTCGAACATTTTGGCGAGAGCAAAGCCGATGACCCAAACCAGAGTGATCACTGGCAGTTATACCGAAATAGTCAGTAATTTCAGTAGTCCCGGTTAACAGGTCTTCACTCTCCAAAGCCAATCCCCACCGAGAGAACGTCCCGCCAACCCAAAATATCCCCACACTTACTACTAATGTAAAAATCCCCAAATGAGTCGCACGCATTCATCAAATCCAATGAAATCTTAAACATTTCCCAATAGCCGCAACCGGCTTACACATCCCTAAGCAACAAAAAAACATCACGTAACCCCGGCCGCATCCGGAGTTACGTGATGTTTAACTTTATCAAACTACACTAACTTAAGTTGACTACTCCCCAAATCAATAAGATGGCTAACATCCCCGCAAGAATGATTAGGGCTAGTTTTTGTTGCCAGCGCATCAAATCCCCCCTAGCCATATCAACTGACTATAGTATAACTGGATTCAATAATTAACAACCACAATCGTCCTTATCGTAGAAAAATTGACGTTTACGAGTTTGCCAGCATCGCAGTACTTTACTTACCCGAGAACACGGCAAAATCAGCCGGTACAGGGGCCGTCACGGTCGTTAGAGCTCCGTCCACGGTAAATGGCTGTGAAAAGGTTAAACGCCAGCAGTGAAGCCGTAGACGGTCTTGACTGATGGGAGCGTATAGTGGGTCACCAATCAAGGGGTGTCCCGCGGCTGCCAGGTGGACGCGCAACTGGTGCGTCCGGCCGGTCTCCAGCCAGAGCTTGACCAGTGTTGCATGAGCTTGGTGGTCAACGGCCTCGTAGTGGGTTACAGCGGATTGGGCATTCAGCCCGTTTACTTGGCGTTTACGTTTATCGTGGGGATCACGGCCGATGGGGTCGGTAAAGGTGCCATTCCCAGTGAGCTGACCGTGAACCCAGGCCAGATAGGTTCGTTGCACACGTTTTTCAGCAATGTTGCGAACCATGATGGGGACTACCGCGGGCGTCTTCGTCATCATCAGGGCACCGGTAGTCTCCTGGTCCAGTCGACTCAGAATGTAAGGGCCCGGTTCATCGTCGCCCAGGTAGGCGGCCACGTGATTGAGCGTGGTTCCGCGTTCGCCAGGTTGGTTGGGGTGGGTCTTGCTGCCACGAGTCTTGTTGATGATGAGCAGATCGGCCGTCTCATAGAGGACTGCGACCGTCGCCGCGCTGTCCGGGTCCACGCCGGGAAAGGGTTCGGCGAAGTCGGCCGGGAGAAAGGTTAGATGAACGGTGTCTCCGGCCATGACGAGTTGATTCATCGAGCGGTAGGCACCGTTAACCAGCACGCGCTGGCTGATGCGCAAGTCGTGAATCAAGTGTTTGGGAATCAGCCAGGCGCTTAGAAGTTGCCGCAAGGGCAGTGATGCCTGATTGGCGGGAATGGTGATGGTGTATGTCCAGTCCATGGGAAGCTCCTTTCCAAAAAAGTAGGCAGTCGACTTGAAAATGCAGTCTGACCAGACAAAATGACCCACCGCAAAAGCGGCGGGCCATTTTAAGTTAGCTGTTATTTCGTAAGTTCTGGTTTGACGATCAGTACGTCGCAGATAGCGGAACGGCTGACGTAGTTGGTAACTGAACCGACCATTAACCGTTCAACGGCGGTCAGACCAGTTGAGCCGATCACGATTAATTCTGAACCGTGGTCCGCAGGGAATTCCCGCGCAATAACTGGCTTAGGATTTCCGAAACGCACGTGAATGCTGACATCGGGAACACCGGCGTTGATTGCTTGTTGCTTCAAGCTTTCCAACCGGTCTTGAACGTCTTGTGAAAGCTTGTAAATGACATCGCCACTCACAGCCCCACCATAAGTATCGCTGAATTGGTTAACTTCGAGGACGTTTAAGATATCAAGATGTGTTTGGTTACGTTTAGCGACTTCGATTGCTTTTTCTAAAACTGGTTGGGTTGCCTTAGAACCGTCAACGGGAACCAGAATGTTCTTGTATTGTTGTAACATAAAGAATGCCACCCCTTCACGAGACATGTTGATACTTTACCTATACTATATCATTTATTGGCGAATGTGTAAGCACTTAATTGCACGTCCCGCAGTGAAAGGACGTGAAAAAGCCGCAATTAAGGGGGTTGACGGATTGTAAAAAAATCTGCCGCTCACAATTGAAAATGCGTGGCGATACTTTTCCGCTGATTTGGTCGTAATAGCCAGAAGATGGCAGCCAGTTCGACGAGAAATTCAATGGTACTAAAACTGATGGCAAATAGGTTGGGTGCGGCCTGAACGACAGATCCCGTTCCCGCTAAAACGATAAAATCATTGGCAAAATGGAGGACAATCGGCCACCACAAGCTACCCGTCCGTAAGTAGATGGCCGCGTACAGGGCGCCGAGGGCAAAGGCAAAGCTGACCTGGTACAGTGTGGTGGAGAGATCCTGCCGGGTGAGATTCATCAGGTGAGAGAGCCCAAAGAGTAGACTACTCCAGAACACAGCGGGCAGGATGTTACCGGATTTACTCAGGCGCAGGAAGCTTTCCAGAATGTAACCCCGAAAAAGCATTTCCTCGTAAGCGGCCACAATCGGAGCAATGGCAAGGCTCGTCAGCGTTTGCTGTAGGGGTAAGGGCCCCATGAGCGAGACTGCAAAGGTTATCAAGCTGAGATAGAGTAGTGGCAAAAGGCTGATGAGCAGTTGACGGGGAAAGGACACCCGGGGCCGCCAAAAGAGGGGCGTGTGTAGCCAATAGCGTAGGACGCCCGTCAAGATTAGCAGTGAGAGACCATCCTCCAAAACATTGCGGAGAATTACGTTGAGGTGGAAGGGCGCGACGGCTCGGCTCACGAGCAACATGACACCTAGCATACCGATCCATACGAGGAGCGTGGTGGAAATTGACGCACGTTTCATCTTCATTGGGACAGCTTCTTTCGTGGCAGAGTTAGACGCGGTCGCGCGGTACGACCATCAAGGCCGTTGCGGCCACGTTGAAGCGATGCTGCATGACGTTATCAATCTGGCGAGTCAGGTCGTAAATTGTGGCGGCGGTCATCTGCGGATCGACGGCAACTGTGACGCTGACCATGATGAGGTTGCCGTCGTAGTAGGCCTTGAGGAAGACAACCGAGCGGACACCCGGAAAGGCGGCAATCTGTTGGCGATAACGGTGCTCTAGCTGCGGATCAAAGTAGTCGACGAGATTCAGGCTGCTAGTCCGAAAAATTTTAATTCCGGTATAGAGAATGTAGCAACCCAGAATCAAACTGGCTAGGCCATCGAGCCAGGTCGCCCGCAACCACGCCACACTGATGATGGTCAGGACGGTCACGGCACTGGTCAGTGCATCTGTCAGGGAATCTCGCGCCGCCGCAGTTAGTGCAGTATTGGCGAGCACCTTAGCCCAGTGGCGGTTAGAGAGCCACAACCCGGTCAACAGAATTCCGGAAATCAGGGCGCCAACGATGGCAACGCCTTGTTCCAGATGGTAAGTCGGCCGCTGAATCAAGACGAGCAGAGCCTTGTAGATGATATCGGCGGCGATGATCACCATGACCAGACCGGCAATCAACGTGTAGATTGTTTCAAAGCGAAAGCGAGACTGCTGAATGCGCGGCCCCAGGGTAGCCTGTTCCTCCTTGGAAATGGGCGCGCCCCAGAGGTCATCGTCCTTGGTCTTAGCGGCGATGTACAGTCCAGTCATGAGGAGACCCGTGGAAAAGATCCCGGAGAGGTTATTGAAGGCGTCGGCCCGAAGCACTTGAGAGTGACCGACCTGCGCGCAGAAGAATTCCACGGTAAAGAGACCGAGGTAGATGCTGACGTTCTCCCAGAGGTGATGGTGAGCGCGGCGCAAGCGGTCAACGGCGGCGTGTTGAATTTGGTCCCAGTGGGGATTGGCAGTGGTCATGGTAACATCTCCCGTCTAGTTGAAAGTAGCCCTAGTATCGAACCTAATGGGGATTAGCACCATTCTGACGACTAGGTTTGGGAGGTAGGTTAACCGATGGAGGTGCTATAACAGAATAAATATCGGGGTGGTATTTCAGCGGGAGAGTTTGGCATCTGCTGGTTAGTGTCCCGTGACCTTCAGCGTTATTAAAATGTTTATAAAGGCCGGAATGGCGGGGACTTAACGCTTGGTGTTTATCGGGCAATCGCGTATAGTGGCGAATACAGAAGCTGAGATAGGAGGAGAGGGGAGTTGTGACGACAGGTATGGCGATTATGATAGCTGAGAGGGAGTGTGTAGGCGTAGAGGTAGGGTTAAAGCTAGCGTAGCTGGAGGAGGCCAGGGATGCAGTCAGCTGTGTCGATGTTGTTAGGCCGGGCGGTTGGTTCTTCCCGGTCTTACAACATGGGATGACCTTGAAGACACGTGGGTTTTGCGTGGCTTCAAGGCAAGCCGGAAGCCCGTACTTTGGCTGCAGGCGGTCCCCACAGCAGACGGAATCCCTGGCAGCCGCAGGCGACAGATGGCAACACAACCGTAAGGACAACAAAAACCGCCGCCTCCCGAAGGAAACGACGGTTCCAGTGAACCTAACGATACATTAGCTTACTTCATACTTGAAGAAGTCAATGACAGGTTAGTCCAGAAGTTGTTGTTAGCAGCGCCCATGTCAAAGCCCTTAACCCGCTTGTTGACAGGACCCCAGTTGTAACTGAAGGAACCTGGTGCAACGGCAGCTTGTTCGTTCATGTACTTCTGCCATTGCTTGAAGGCCTTAGCACGGTAAGAATCGTTCCAAGCCTTGCTGTTGTTCATGTTGGCCATCAATTGCGTATTCTTCTTGGATACGAAGTGACCCATGTTGTAAACAGCATCTTCACCGTAGATTTGCGTAGGGGTAGGTTCGGATGATAAGCCCCAAGCAGCGGCGTAGACATCAATCTTGCTTTGCTTTGGTGCTTGCAGAGTGGAGTAGAAACTGTTCATTTCCATCGTCTTACCACCGGTAAACTTAACGTTCAAGCCAACCTTGTGCCATTGTTGCAGGTAGTCTTGGTATTCAGCGGCTTGGGCGGAAGTCCCAGTCATGGTACCGAAGTAGATGGTTAACTTCTTGCCATTAGGATCAGTACGCCACTTGCTACCGTTACGCTTCTTGTAACCGGCGTCAGTCAGTAACTTGTTAGCCTTCTTGATGTTCAGAGGGTAACCCTTTGATGAAGAATCCCAGTACTTACCGAAGATTGGTGGAATCAAGGTGTTGGCACGCCAAGTAACCCCGTTCCCAAACTTCTTGCTGATAGCATCGAGGTTCAAGGCGTACATCATAGCTTGACGCAAGCTCTTGTTAGCCATCTTGCTGTTCTTGTCCATGACGTTCTTTTGGGTCTTGGTGTCGTAGTGACCGACGTTAAAGCCAAAGTAGTCGTATGACAAGGCAGGTTGACCGACAATCTTGTAGTTCTTGACGCTCTTCAATTGCTTGTAGTCAGTCCCATGCATGACACTGTTAGGCACAGTGAAGTCGTACTTGTTGGATTGGATAGCCTTGTCGATGTTGTTGGAAGAAACCACGTTGATCGAGATGTGCTTGACCTGTGGCGTCTTGCCGTAGTAGTACTTGTTTGGTGACCAAGTCGTGGATTCACCTTCGACAACCTTATCCAGCTTGTAAGGACCCGTAAAGAGTGGGTTCTTCCGAACTTGTGTGGATGAAGCTAACTTGGCAATTGGTACGTTCTTGATGTATTCATAAGGTTCAACGGAACTCCAGATAAATGAGTTACCAACGTACTTCATGGCAGGGGTGACCTTGGTTAAGTGAATAACGGCAGTCCGGCCCTTTTGACCATCGGGGAAGGTGATCCCAGAGATGGTCTTGGCACTACCGGTATGGTAGGCGGCCATCCCTTTGATGGCGTTGTAGTCAGCGGAGTATTGTTGAGAAGTCGTCTTCTTGTTGGCGATAACTTCATATGGGTATTCAATATCCTTGGCGGTTACAGCAGAACCGTTTGACCACTTGGCGTCTTTACGCAAGGTAATCGTGACGGTCTTAGCCTTCCGGTTGATGGTTTGGTTAGCTAATCCACCTTTGATGATCTTGAAGTTCTTATCGGTGTGGAACAGAGCGTTGATGCTACCGGGTTGGTCACCACCAGGTGAGAAGACGTCGGCGTCTTCAGCGTTGGTCGACAGAACGGGATCAGCAATCCCTTGGAATGGCGAGTCGTTTGGTTCGGCAAGCTTTAATGTACTGTTCTTCGTCGCAGTCTTGTCGGTTGCCTTAGTGTTCTTGTAGGCAGCCTTTAATTGAACGGAAGCACCACTGGTTCCGCTCTTAGAACTGGATGAACTTTTGCTGGAACATGCTGCGAGACTAACGGTTGCGAGGACCGCCATCGCAGACAATGCGAGCTTTTTCTTATCCATACTATGTTTCCCCCTTGATTTTAAAAATCCTCTTATGAGACAGGCGGGTAATTCTCCTCAGGATCACTCGTCATTACTACGCTGGGCTGCAAAGGCACTGTTTGAGTGGACACCATCTCCTCAAATGAGTTATAACTTTTAAGACTAGTTGACGGAACCTTGCCGTTGTGAGGAATCCGCAGCGCGACGCAGAACTTGGCCAACGTAACTAATTGATAAACAAAGAATAATGATTTCAAGTGCGGCCGGTAACCACGTCCACCAGTATTGCGTGATGTTGTTAGGGTCGTTGGCGTTGGCAATCATGGTCCCTAGGGAAGGCGTCTGGCTTGGTAGCCCGAAGCCCAGGTAGGAAAGCCCAGTTTCAACCCCGATGTTTTCGGCGAAGGATAGGGTACAATCCACGATAATCAGCGACGAAATGTTTGGCATGATTTCTCTAAAGATGATCTTCCAATGATTGGTCCCGGAAGCTTTAGAGGCGGCCACGTAATCCTTCTCCGATTCGGCTAAGGTCCGTGATCGAATCAGCCGTGACGTTCCTTCCCAGTAGAAGATGGAGAAGATGAACGTTAAGGTGACGGAGTTGTAGTGCGGGATGATGGTGACCAGAACGATGATCATCATCGTCATTGGTAACATCATCATGAAGTCGTAGATCCGTTGCATTCCCCAGTCGATATAACCGTTGAAGTACCCGGAAATCAGGCCCCAACAGATCCCGAAGGTGGATGAGATGACCGTCAAACCAATGGCGATCCCGATTGAGTTCCGTGAACCGACGATCAATTGCTTAGCAACTGAACGACCAGCGGAATCGGCACCGAGCCAGAAGTCTGCGGTAAAGGGTTGGTTGAAGTAACCCATGATGTTGGTCTCCATCATTTTCGGGGTGTTGATGAACAAGGCCCCAATCATGACGAAGAGGATGAAGCCGACGATGATAATGAGTGCTGCCATGGCGGGTTTGTCCGCCTTGAATTCACTCCAGATGATTTTAGCCGTCGAAGGGGTGGCTTCCGCCTGAGCCTCTTGCGTCAGCCGGGCTAAATCAGCTGCGGAAATGTCTGAGTGTTGTTCGAAATTTTCTGCCATTCTGTTTTAGCCTCCTTTACTGGATTCGAATTCGTGGATCGACAATGCTGAGAATAATATCTGAAAGTAACGTCCCAATCAGGTTCAAGATCCCGTAAATCAGGACCAGTGCGGTAATAACCGTGTAGTCCCGGTAGCTGATGGAGTTCACGAAGAGTAAGCCCATCCCGGGGTAAGAGAAGACCGTTTCGGTAAAGATCGACCCGTTTAACAGACCGGTGATCGAGTAACCAGCGAAAGCGGCGATTGGAAGTAAGGAATTCCGGAAGATATGGTGCCGGTAGATGTCTTTGCTTGGGACACCCTTGGAACGCGCCGTCCGTACATAGTCGGAATGCTTGGAATCAATAACTTCGGAACGCAAGTACTGGACGATGTTGACGGTCCCGAACAAGGCACCGAGAAGACCAGGTAACAGAATATGGTAGAAACGCGATCCGAAGGTATGTAGCCAACCTGTTGCGTCCGACGATATTGATCCGGTCGTGGGGAACCAACCCAGAACGTAACCAAAGATCCAAATTCCGATAACTAAGATAACGAAGAAAGGAATACAGTAGGTCACGTAGGTGTAGACCCGGATGATGGTGTCGGGTAATTTACCTTCGTGCCGACCGGCGTAAACACCCATTGGTAAGGCAAAGGCGTAGGTCAGAATCATGGTGAAGAGAGCCAGCCATAAGGTGTTGGCGGCCCGACCACCAATCAGACGAGTAACGGGTTCCTGGTATTGGTAACTGTTCCCTAAGTTTCCATGGAACAAGTGGACGACCCAGTTCCAGTACTGTTGGTACCAAGGGTCGTACAACCCATTGATTTTCATTAAATGATGAATCTGTGCGGGGTCCGCCTTAGGGTTAATGGAGCCGGTAAATGGGTCACCGGGCATCGCCTTGGCTAAGAGGAAGACCAGAATACTTAGGACAATGACTTCGGGAATCATGATCAAGAAACGCCGTAGAATCGTTTTCCACATTAGGCCTGCACCTCCCCTTCCTGGCTAGCGAGTTGTTGCGCGATAGTTTGTGGTAAGGCCACGGCGTGCGTTGGGGTGACCTGCACCAAAGGGTAGGCCGCACCGTTCTCGTCGTAATACTTACTCTGTTGGTCTTGGTAGACCTGTTCAACGGCTAACCGAGAAGCCCGGTGGGCCTCTCGCGAGTTGACGTCGGTTTCAGGAATGGCAGCCAAGAGACGCTTGGTGTAGATGTGAAGGGGATGGTTGTAAATATCATCCCGGGTCCCAATCTCGACCAGTCGGCCACGGTTCATGATGGCAATGTTGTTACACATGTGTCGCACGACCCCTAAGTCATGGGAAATGAATAAGTAGGAGATGCCGAATTCCCGTTGAATCTTCTTCATGAAGTTCAACACCTGGGCTTGAACGGAAAGGTCCAACGCGGAGACGGGTTCATCGGCGATAATCAGCTTAGGATTGGTAGCCACCGCGCGGGCGACCCCGATCCGTTGCCGTTGCCCACCGGAGAATTGGTGAGGGTACTTATAGAGCGCATCGGCATCCAGCCCGACGATGTTTAATAATTGCAAAACCCGTAATTTTTCATCGTCCTTGCTGAGGTGCTCGAAGTTGCGGAGCGGTTCGGCGATGATGTCTTCGATGCGCTTCCGGGGGTTCAAACTGGATAAGGAATCTTGGAAGATCATCTGAACATCATGGTTGTAATCCAACTTGCGCCGGTTCTCAGCCTTAGTGATGTCGAGACCTTTGTACATAATGGAACCGCTCGTTACCTTTTCCAGACCGACCACGGATTTTCCCGTGGTGGACTTGCCAGAACCAGATTCGCCAACCAGTCCATAGGTTTCGCCGGCTTCAATGTTGAAGCTGACGCCATCCACGGCCCGGACGGAATCGGTGATCCGATTCCAGAACCCGGAGCGAATCGGGTAGTGGACTTTTAAATCTTTGATTTCGATTAAGCTCATACCGTCACGCTCCCTTGCTCATCTGGAAATTGGAAATGTTTGTAGCAGGTGCAACGGACTTCGTGGCCCGGTGCAACCTCATGCATCGTTGGATTTTCTTCGTGAGCTTCGGCAGGGACCCAAGGAATTCGGGGAGCGAACCGATCGCCCTTGGCTGGCATCTTCTGTAAGGAAGGCACGTTGCCTTTAATGACGTAGAGGTCATCGTTTTCGTTGTCCCGTTGTGGCATTGACCGTAACAGGGAACGCGTGTAAGGATGCTCAGGGGTGTTGAAGACCTGTTCGGCCGTCCCCTGCTCGACGATTTGACCGGCATACATCACAGCAACCCGGTCGGCCGTTTCAGCAACGACCCCTAAATCATGAGTGATAAGGATAATACCGGCGTGGTTTTCCTTTTGAATGTCACGCAGCACGTCCAGAATCTGAGCTTGGATGGTAACATCCAGTGCCGTAGTGGGTTCGTCGGCGATGATTAAGTCTGGCTTGCAGGCAATCGCAATGGCAATGATGACCCGTTGGCGCATCCCACCAGAAAGTTCATGGGGGAATTGACGCGCCGTCCGTTGGGGATTAACGATCCCAACTTGGTTTAACAGTTCAATGACGCGGTTGTGCTTGTCTTCAGCGGATAAGTCGGTGTGATAGTCCATGACTTCACTGATTTGTTCTTCAATTCTCTTCAATGGATTCAAAGCTGACAGGGGATCTTGGAAGATCATCCCAATCTTAGCGCCTCGAAATTGGTTGTATCCTTTTTCATCTAACTTGAGGAGGTCGGTGCCTTCAAAGTCTACTTCGCCGGAAATCTTGGTTTCTGCCGGATCATGGAGACCCATGATGGTAGTGGCCAGGGTACTTTTACCACAACCTGATTCACCAACGATGGCGAGAATTTCGTCGTGTTGGACCTGGAGGTTAATGTGGGAGATGGCGTCGTAGTACTGGCCATTAATCTTGAAAGCCGTGCTGACGTCCTTAATGTTTAGAAAGTTTGATGCGGTTTCCACGGAAATCCCTCCCAATGTTCTAATCTACCTCTCATTTGTAGATGAAGCCTGATGAATAAACGCATTTGCGTATTCAATTCGCTCCTGAACAATAATTGTTTTTGATTATAGTTAATCAAATTCTCATTTACAACCCCTCAATTCTTAAAAGTGGTCATAATTTATTCATAAAATCCTCATAAACTTTGTTATATCAATCTTCTCAGATAACTAATAAAATGATAAAAAATTTAACCTAAATGTGTTAAGTTGGGCAATTTGCTTGCTGAACCAATGATTAACGGTGCTAATGTATACAAACTTTTGAAAAGTTATGCATGTATATTCGAGATGAGAATTTGCTCATGGATTGCCAGAGAACGACATGTTACGTCACGGAATGTGGTATGATACCAGTATTGATTACAGACTTTTTGAAAGCGATGGCTAGACGATGAGATTAGACTTTTCCGTTGCCGTGCACAGCTTGCTCTACCTGGACGAGAATCGTCCCCGGAAGATTGCGAGCCGCGAACTGGCAACGTCACTACAATTAAATGCGGTGATGATCCGCAATATTCTCTCCGTGTTGCACAAGCAAGGCTACATTGAGGGTTCCGTTGGGAAAAATGGCGGGTACCAATTGATTCGAAGCCTTGATGAAATCAACGTGGGGGAGCTTTACGACCTGACGATTCCACCGACAATTAGCTACGCACGGTTCATTACGGGCGATTCTAAGGGCACGAAGGCCACGGATACGACCGATATTTCTGCCAACATTTCGCAAACGCTGACTGATCTGTTCACGTTAGCCGATGAGGATTACCGGAAGTTCTATCATCAATTCACGATGACCGACCTCAAGCAGGACCTCCATGGTCACGGTTATTTCCGGCGTCTAATTAACGACTAGTTTGTGAGCTAAATGCTACTAAACTTTAGTTAGCGGCGTTATAATAGAGGTATAAAATCGAATGGTGACTAAGGCCATCATTAATAACAGTCATAACTGCCAGAGGTGAACTCTGACGGGGGCTGGATCCACACTCTGTTGGGTGTGGATCTTTTTTTTGTAAAAGAGTGCGGAACAAGGCGGTTAGGTCCTGAGCATTAACGTCAATAAGGGCAAAATCCCGGGCCTGGATTTTTCCTTATTGGGTTAAGCGCAGGGACCTGCTTTGTGGAGCACATTTCGGCAATATGAAATTAGGGGGAAAGGTCCTGAACCAGTAAGAAAATAATAGTTTAGATTTTTGGCTTAGTGGGATTAAGCGCAACCAGCTGCTTTGTGGAGCACGTTTCGGCAACGCAAAATTAGAGAGAAAGAGTCTCAAACCAGTCCCTTCCCAAACATAGAAATATCCTCCAAGGATAGTTAAGCCACTATCCAAATTGTCAACATCCCCAAGTCGGTATTTTCCAATCCCATAAGTAACCTTATAAATCGCTACCTTATCCAGTCAGTCCAGCGTTCTCACCGCACCAAGATGAGGCGGTTTGCACACTCTTTTCCATTATATTGGCGCTAAATTGTAATCGGTTCCAATGCGTGCTATCATTTATCGTAGCCGGGGTCGTTACCCGGCGGTTGGTTAATTCGAAAGGGGTTTTTGAGTTATGTATTGGTATGCCATGAAGTCACATGATATTCGTCACAACTTAGCAACCGAACAGTACTTAATGAACAATAAGAAGTTCGATGAACCACTGGTTTTGTTTTACTACGAAGGGCCTTGCATCATCGTTGGTCGGAATCAAAACACGTTGGAAGAAATCAATCAAAAATACGTGGAGGAAAATGACATCACGGTCACCCGTCGGTTATCGGGTGGTGGTGCGGTCTATCAAGATCTCGGTAATCTTTGCTTTAGCTTCGTGGTTGATAGCGACAGTGAAGAATTTGGCGATTTCAAATCCTTTGTTCAACCCATCGTGGACGCTTTGCACGCTATGGGTGCCAAGACGGCGGAAGTCTCCGGCCGAAATGACATCTTAGTTGATGGCAAGAAGTTCTCTGGGAACGCGATGTACTCACACAGTGGCAAGACCTTCTCTCACGGGACATTGATGCTCGACGTGGACCAAGATGTTATCGCCCACACGCTGAATGTACCAGAAGATAAAATGAAGTCGAAGGGGATCAAGTCCGTCCGTTCACGGGTTACGAACTTAAAGCCTTACTTAGCACCGGAGTATCAAAATCTGACTGTGCCTGAATTCAGGGATACCTTGCTGAAGGAATTGTTCCATGTGGACAGTCTCGATGCGATTGCCGACAAGGAAGTTCAGATTGCTGACAGCGAAAAGGCTGCTATCGATAAGATTTTTAATGAATACTATGCCAACTGGGACTGGGTCTACGGCAATTCTCCTGAATTTACGGTCAAGAAGCGGCAACACTTCACGGCTGGGACCATTGATGCTCGGTTATTGGTCGACAATGGGAAGATTGAAAACATCAAATTCTACGGGGACTTCTTTGGGCCAAGTGATGCCACAGAATTGGCGGATCAACTCAAGGGCGTACGCTACGACCGTGAACACGTGGGGGCTGTCCTGAACAGTGCCAACACACAGTTGTACTTTAACGGAATCGATACTAAAGATGTGCTGGACCTGTTAGTCGATTAATTATCGTCTAAGATTGGCGGATTTGCTGATTTTATAGGCTAGATACGTTAGAATAGAAAATGAAATTGACGAAAACGTGGTCGATTGTGGCCACGTTTTTTATTACTTAGCACTTATTGAGGAGTTTAATTCTAAATGAAAGATCGTAACGTGATTTCCTGGGCCATCATCTCGATGTTTGGTTTCCTAGTGATTAATTTTCTGATGTCCCGGACGTTTGCCGGTTTGGCCACGTCCATGAGCGAATTTTGGCGGTCCACCTTTTTGGCAATTGCCCTGTATGCGGTGACCATTGTGTTAGCAGCATTGGATTGGAAGCCGTCGTTTTACCTGATGGGGCTGGTCATCGCGCTCTACACGCTGTCTTTGATTAGCGTGCTGATCACGATGTGGAGCTACGACAAGGCGACATTCATGATTCGGGTGCTGATGTCGGCAGGGAGTATCGCCGTAATGGTGATCAACGCCTACTGGCTGGTTCTGGCGCTACGGTTACGGAAGCGCGAGCGGGATAAACGCGACCGAGAAAGATTTCAGCATCAAAACGAGGTGGGTAAATGAAGCGAGAAGTACAGACGTTTATTGACGCGGTAGCGGATGATAAACTGGAACATTTCACAGCGGAGACCACGCAAGCAAAGTTTTTTGCAGACCCAGACGGCGTAATGGCCCCATTGGCGGATTTCATCCGGCAACAGATCAGTGCGGACAAGTTAGCACAAGCTGAGTTGAACGTGACCGATACGGAAGTTTCCGTGCGGTTAGAACTGAGCGTGATTAATTTGCCATTGCAGGATACCAAGACCATCGGTAAGATCATGGAAACGGACGAGGAACGAGAGCTCAACGTCTATGCCGTGATCGAGACGCCAGACATCAACGTCTCTGGCCTGCGGATCGATGCGTTGGCACCAGCCACGACCTACGTGGATCAGGCTGCTACGGCCGATCAAAGTCTGCATGACTGGTTAGGTCTGCAGATTGAAAAGCTTCAAGCCGCAGTGACCAATAAAGAAGAAACCGATGTAAAGAAGAAATAGCCTTGCGTTGGGACAATAGCTGTGGTAGTATTGTTTCTATGCGATGAGTCGAGAAATCACGCGTTCCTTGCTTGCAAGGGGCGTCCGCGCAAGCGGCTAGGTGAATTTGTCAGCAGGGCACATATGTCACCGTATTGTGACGTGCTTGATTTTGAGGGAATGTGGATTCCGAGATAAATCCATTCGTTTCGGCGAATGCTGTGTGAAAAACGTCTGATTGGCCTTTGGGCCGGTCGGGCGTTTTTTTTGCGTTCATGAGAACAGTTCGTTCAAATGAGGTAATCGGGAATGGAAGAACTAGAACTGTGTAAACTTGTTTTTTTGAATTGTAAGCGGTTAATTTTACGGTGTGGACTAAATATTTAAAAATAATCAGTCTTAGGCAAGGTAACGTTTCTTCTATAATAGCAGCAAATTTAATAGCCATGTATATTAATATTATTAACCACAACAGCAAATGTGTGGTATCATCTACCATCTACTTAATGTTATAGTTTTTATATAGAAAAACTAATAAACGAAGGCGATAAACAAAAGGGGAAAATAATTTATGAAGAAATGGTATAAGGGTATCTTGGCTTTAGCGATTGTCATTAGTGTCGGCATGGCTTGGAACTTTGTTTGGTCGATGAGTAGTCATCAGAAGAACATACTGTCACCGAGTACGTCGGTTAGGGCGGATGCGGCGAAATACGTTAAGCCCATCGAGATGACGCATGACTCCGCATTGGATCAAACCAATAGTGATGATCAGCAACTTAATTCGAAACCCAAGACGATCAAATACGTTCGGGCTAAGACCATGATTCGCCGCTACGAGGACGTTAACCTGACGAAGGTCGTGCAGGCTTACCAGCAGGGGACGGTTTTCACAGTTAAGGGCTGGGACTACGCCCACACGGCTTCTGGCACCAAGCGTTACAAGGTAGTTGGTGGCTACATTACCGCGAACAGTAAATACGTCACGGCAATCAAATAGATTTCCCCGGAGGCTGCCAGCAATGGTAGCTTTTTGCTTTTCCGTAATTGCGTATGGAAAACCTGTCGACAACGCAGCCATTGTTCCCACCGGCCAATCATTATATACTAGCCATGTGAGGGGCGATGACCTATGGGAAAGAATACCAAGCAACAGCTTTCGGCGGCGCTCGTGACCCAGTTACAGCGGACGCCGGTCGACAAGATTACGATCAAATCGATCGTTGATGCCTGTGACCTGACACGGCAGACCTTTTATAATCATTTCAGTGACATCTACGAGCTAGTTGAGTGGACGGCCAAGGAGGCTACGGCGGAGTCACTCAAGAACGTCGCGGATTATGACAATTGGCAACACGGCTTCTACAATGTGATGGTGACCATCAAGGCCAATCGTTATCTGGTGGAGAATACCTACCAGTCGGCGTACCGGGATCTGCTGGAGAAGTACATCTACACCGTGCTTTATCAGTACATCATAGCCGTCGTTGAGCGCCAAGCAGTGGGCATGCAAGTGGCGCAGAAGCACAAGGACTTTATTGCACATTTCTACAGTCTGGCCTTTATTGCGTTGATTTTTGAGTGGGTCAAGGACGGACTCAAAGAGGATCCCAGTGACATCGTCGAACAGACCGGCGTGCTGATTCAGGGAGACTTTAAAAAGGCATTACATAAATACGCGGAGTAGGCGTCGGACGCAATCTCTGGAACCACGTGGTCGCCAATTGACCTGTTGGTGAAGAACAAACTAAAATGAATTTTTACATTTCCAGCGAGCTGTCAAAATCTTGACAACCCGCTTTTTCTGTCAATTGTTTCCGCTTTCTTCTGGCCTTATCGTTGAGACAAGCAAGAAATCCAAAACGAAGAAGGTCATCTTCATGAATATCTATCAAACGATGTATCGGCCGCTGAAACCGGCTGGGATTGACGATCGACGTGCAAATATTGTTGGTGGTGGGATTGCTGGACTGGCAACTGCGGTATTTCTGATTGACGACGCACAGATGCCAGCGCGTAACATTACGATTTTCGAGAAGAAGCCCGTTATGGGGGGCTCGATGGACGGAACCAAGGATAGCCAAGGTTACCTGTGTCGGGCCGAACGTGAACTGGAACCTTACATGGAATGTCTGTGGTACCTCTGCAGTAAGATTCCATCACTGGAGAATCCCGGGCGGACGGTGTTGGATGACGTAGTCGACTTTAACCGTGATGAACCCATTCACAGTGAAGCGCGGGTCATCATCAACCAAGGTGAAATCGACAGTCACTACCACGATTACAAATTAAAGCCGGAATACGCGGCAACCATGCAACTGATCGTGAACTCGACGGAAGAGGAGTTGGCCGACAAACGGTTGGACGAATTCTTCGATCCCGGCTTCTTCCGTACCAACTTCTGGACTTGCTTCCATAGCCAATTGGCCTTCAAGCACTACCACAGTGCGATTGAATGTCGGCGTTACTGGCAACGGTTCACCTTCATTTCCCGGCACGAATACTTGGAAGGCTTCGTGCACACGAAGTACAACGAATACGATGCCATCATCCTGCCAATCGAACGCTGGTTGATTGACCAGGGTGTCCACTTTGAAAATAACTTTAACGTGACCGACTTGGGCTTCTCCGACGCCAACAACACGGTCAATGAAATTATCGCAACCCGTGACGGCAACGCTGCCAACGTTCATGTGAACCGGCAGGACTTGGTCTTCGTCACGACCGGTTCCATCAGTGAAAACAGTACTTTTGGTGACAACCACACCGTGGCACCGACGAACCGCGATACTGAGGATATGGGAACTTTCACGATTTGGCAGAACTTAGCAAAGAAGGATGCGAAGTTTGGCCATCCTGAGAAGTTCTTGGGCCAGATCGACAAGACCAAGTGGATCTCATTCTTCCCAACGGTTAAGGATTACCCCGAATTCTTCAAACGGATCGAAGAGATGTCTGGCAGTCCGGCTGGTACGGGTGGCCTGATGACGTTCAAGGATTCCAACTGGGACCTGTCGTTTGAAATTCACCACAAGCCATTCTTCCCTTATCAAGCTGACGATGAAGAAGTTGGCTGGGGCTACGGCCTGTATGGTGAAAACGAAGGGAACTACATCAAGAAACGGATGTGGGACTGTACCGGGGATGAAATCCTGACGGAACTGCTCTACCATCTGGGAATGCTCGACATCAAGGAAGAAGTTCTCGCCCACACCTACATGTCGACGGCGATGATGCCATACTGTACCAGCCAGTTCATGCCACGTAAGGCGGGCGATCGTCCGCTGGGCGTGCCAGCTGGATGCACCAACTTGGGCCTGTTAGGGCAGTTTGTGGAAATTGACGATGACGTGGTCTTCACGGTAGAAACTTCCGTACGGACCGGGTTAGAAGCCGTTTACCAACTGCTGAACTTTGACAAGAAGCCACTGGAAGTCAACCCCTCGCGTTACGACATCCGGTACCTCTTGGAACGGCTCAAGCGATTCCAAGGTATCCATGGCGATGTGACGGTCGCGGACTTGCCACAGGTTGACCCCGCAGAGTTGCCCGCTCTGACGGAGAAACTCCTGAAGGTCGTCAACGCCGTACCACCGTACTACCAGATGTATCTTGGCCGTGACCAAACAATCCCCCAAAAGGCCGCGGTGCTCCATCCTAAGGCACCACACAGCAAATAAGCGACCCTTTACCCCCGTAGATCCTGTGTGATGTTCGCGAAAAGGCTGCCGTCATGGTGGCCTTTTTTGCGTGGTTAAATTGAAGCCTATCATGGGTGAGAGTAACGGCCGGAGCAAGTGAATTCAAGCCACAAGTCCTGGCGCCAAATTCAGATGGTTTGCGTAGTATACGGGACTGCTAGAAGTTTGGCCAGCCCCCTAAAATAAGGGAATTTATAAAAGGACGGCGCGCGACCGGGGCTATCGGCTTTCAAATTTTCAAAAGAATTTCTTCAAGCTAGGGATCCCACTAATAGTCGTCTAACACCATGTGAGGCTTTATCTATCCCGCCTATAAACAGTTATGCTATTCTAAAACTATCATAATGTTTTGAGGGGGATTTTGGATGAACAAAGGACGCGTGGAGGCTTTCACGGATGCTGTGATCGCGATTGCACTGACCATCATGATTTTGGAATTTAAGACGCCGGAGGAACCGACGTTTACGGCGCTAATGGCGAACTGGAGCTATCTCGTGGCGTATCTGATTAGTTTTCTATTTATCGGCGTGGCTTGGTACAACCATCACTACATGTTTAGTCTGACCAAGCGGGTGACGAAGAAAATCTATTGGGTCAATAATCTCTGGATTCTGACCATGAGTATGTTGCCGGTCTCGACGGCTTGGGCTGGGCGGTTTATTGATGATGTCCAACCGGAATTATTCTACTTCTTTATTTTCACGCTGTGGGCCTTGGCGTACGCGGCATTGTCCTATACCGTTATGCGAACTAACCGGAAGGACCATCCGGAAATCGCCGAGAAAATCCGAAAAATGCCGGCTTACCGACTGCACGCGAATGTCTGGTTCTGGCTGATCTGGGCGGGGGTGGTTGCCCTTATCTTCTACTGGCCACCAATATCTCTGGTCTTTACATTGGCGGAGTTGATACTGATGGGTGTTCTGACGCCGGCAGATAGTGATAAGTTGTTTTAGGTATTTGAATACTGTATTTTCGGAATGGTGACTTATCATTTTGTGTTGTTGTACACCTTGTCGATAATATTAGGCCGCTGGGGGGAAGAAATCCATGGGCACGAAAAAGTCGGTCACCAAGAAAGTTCAAATCAGTATTGATGAAGAGTTAGCTAATGAAGCCGAGTCTATCTTTGAAGATATTGGGCTAAATCAAGCGACTGTACTGACTGTATTTTATAAAAAAGTGGTGGCGGAGGGTGGACTACCCTTTGATTTAAAACAAACACCAGAGCAACGGAGAAATTGTCGACTGCATGAAGCTTTGAAAGGTATTCCCATTCAGAGATTAGAGAATCGCGGACAAGTTGAAACGTGGTTTAGAGATGAGACTCAAGATTATTAGGCACGGGGTCGAATCTCCCGATTGGGTTAAGTTAGACTAGAATGCGTTATTTAGAATGAGCAAATAAATGCTAAAGGACCCATCAAAGCATACAGATGGGTCTTTTTGGCGCAACCGGCCGGACGTGGTATCCTAAACTTATCAATTGTTTTGGAGGAGTCTCATGCAAGATGAATTATTTAGTATCCCGCCAGTCGTTTATTGGGGCTGGTTGGTGCCGCTCTTATTTGGCGCCATCTTCTTTACCAGTTATGCTATCGAGAAACGGCGACTGAGCAACGGTATCTGGTTTTCACTATTCTTCTACAGCACCATGGTCATGCTGGCCATCTCGATTATGGGGTATGGCAACAAGCTCCTGTTCGGCTTTAGTCTGATTGCCTTCATCGGGGTGATCCTGCTGATTGGGCTGGCGTTCGTGCTCCAAGCCTTCCTCTTGCTGTGGAATGCTTGGATCGTCTGGCGCCGCGAGAGTCATACGTTGGCGAATATGCTGACACTATTTCTAGGTATTGCGATTCTGCTGGCCCCGTTTGTCATGCGGCTGACCTCGCTTTACCTGCCATTGCCGCTGGCAACGTTCATTAATCTATTTCCTGGCATGGTTATTTTCTACGTGCTCTTTTGGTTCTACAACTACTTAACGATGCTGGTGATTTATCAGTTCAACCATCCCCGTTACCGGCAGGATTACCTGATTGTCCTAGGGGCGGGTCTGTTAAATGGGGATGAGGTTTCCCCATTACTGGGTCAACGGATCGATCGCGCTTTGAAATTTTACCGCAAGCAACTGCGTAAGATTGGCCAAGGCCCAGTGATCATCTTCTCTGGGGGTCAGGGTGGTGACGAAACGGTGCCCGAGGGGGTGGCTATGCGCCAATATGCCATTGACCACGGTTTACCACCTGAGCAGGCGATCGCCGAAGATCAGTCGAAGACCACCTATGAGAACATGGTTTTTTCCAAGAAGATCATCGCTGACCGAGGCACTGTGCAGCCGCGGATAACCTTTGTGACCAATGGCTACCACACCTTCCGCGCGGGGATGATTGCCCGCAAAGCCGGTGTGAACGCGAATGGTATTGGCGCCCACACGGCGAAGTTCTTCCTACCCAACGCCATCATTCGGGAATACATCGCCATTTTCGTCGGCAATAAGCGCTGGCACGCCATCGCCATTGGGCTGATGTTCGTGTTGAGCCTGGTTCTGGTTTGGGCGGAATATCAATAAAATTGTACTGTAAGCAAACATGAAGCATTAATAAAACAGGAATTTCAAATTTCTCTATTATAGAGAAAGCTGAAATTCCTGCTTTTAGTTACTCATCACGATGGGCCTGATAGCTTGCGAACACCGCGTAACCTAATGCGATGGCCAGCAAAGTTCCCAGACCGTAAAATAAGATATTCCCCAGTGCTACCATAAATGGTGCCCTCCCTATGTCGATTAACCTCTAATATAATATCAAAAGGTTAATATCGGGTAAACCGGTAGCGGCTAGTTTGTTAATTTGTAATATTTGGCGGGCTATTTCACGAGGTAAACGTGGTCCTTGACCAGGTCAATCGGCGTGAAGTGGTGGTTCAACGCGCGGGTATCCTTGTTTTCCAGGAGTTCAGCGTGATTCCAGAAGTCCTCGGAGCCGGTTGCGCCGTGGGGTTCGCCAATGACGACGAAGTCCACGGCCTTATTCGTGGCCCGGATGGCCTGTAGCAGCTCCCAATCCAGTGGTAAGCCATCGGGAGACCAGGACATAACGACCACGCCGACTTCATCCTGATACTTTTCCCAGGCGGCAACGGCGGCCAGCGGTTCGATGGCCGTCAGCGGGTGCCGACCCGTTTCATTTTCGTTGGTCCACGCTTGACTATCCGTGGCGTAGACCGTCTTGTGAGCATCGCGGAGACCTTTAGAAATGTAGCCATTGCCGGCCATTACTTCTAGCACGGCCCGGTCACCCACGAATTTCGCGAGGTCGGTCACAAACGGGGCAGACGTGTAGGCCCACATCCCGTAGTGCGTCTCCAGGTAATCGCGGAAGGACCGCAAGTCGTGGTCCAAATCGGGCAGGGCGGCAGTCAGCTCGTTCCAGAGCTTGTCTCCGGTCGCATCGCCAGCGGGGTACTTTTCGCCCAACTTCTTAAAAATCTGATCCTGCACATCATCAGGCAGTTGGAGGAGGGGGACTTGTTGTGGCAAATCACCAGCAGCCAGCATCCGGTCGGCCAGAAGAATATTACTGATCAGAATCTTAACGGCAGGAAAATCATTGAATTGATGATAATAGTCCGTCATCCGTGCGATATAGGTGGTTTTCCGCTGGGTTAAGGGTTGATGGCGAATCTTTTTCTTGAGCTTTTTGAGTTTTTTTGGATTCAAGGGAGAGGGTCCTTTCGAAAGTGAATTTGGAATTTCATTAATTAGCAAATTTAAAATGAAACATGATTATTTATGAAAAGGAAGCTTGATTGGTTTGAGGGGCTAAACCAGTGTTAGCCGAGAGGGTGGTGAAAATAGGCCCAGCCGTGGGAATTATCTTAGTGACTGGACACCCGCTTTAAGGTGAAGTTAAGGACGACCTCTTATTGGTTCTGGGGAGCACCACTAGAGTTGACTGACGGTAGGCCATAGCCGAAGGAGGCCAGGATGGAGCCAGCTGTGTCGGTGGCGTTAGAGCGGGTGGTAGGTTCTCCCCGGTCTTACGGCACGGGACGAGCTTGGAGATGCGCGGTTTGGGCGCAGCTTCAAGTCGAGCTGGAAGCCTGGTTCTTGGCTGGAAGCGACCCCACAGCAGGTGGAATTCTGGCAGCCACAGGTGGGGTAAGGCGCATGAACACAGGTTTAGCCCCCAGAACCAATAAAAAGTCGACCGGCGAGAACCGGCCGACTCATCGTATTTAATGGTCGTCTAAATGCAGATCCAATTCTTCTTGCTGGTTGGTATCCTGTGGTGTAACCCGGTTTTCCCGGCCGTGCAGGTAGCCATCGATCAGTTGGTAGATTTCATAACGATCGCGGCCGCTCAACAGTTCTCGGTTGAAGCTGAGTTGCTTACCGGAGAGAAATAACCGTCCGAGGTCGTACTCGTCGCGTTCGGCCTTCCCGGTGAGGTAGTCCATGGTGACGTCGAAGTATTCCGCGAGCTTACGGACCTCGATAAATGAAGGGGTCCGGATACCCCGTTCCCAGTTACCAATTTGTGAAGCCGTGTTTTTAGAATGGTCATCCGGCCCCACGGACTGTTGTTCGTTTAAGCCCGTTGCCAGTTGTTCCAATGTAATGTGTTGACCGCGCCGTAAAGCCCGAAGTCGTTCAGAAAACATTCAACTCACCCGTTTCTTTCGATAGTCTTTACGCTTATTATACCACTTAGCGTTGCTTTTAACCGAAAGTTGACTATTTCACCAGTGAATCGGTTAGCCGCATAAATTCTGCGACATCTTGCTTGATCAATTTAACACCGGCTAACCAGAAGTCTGGCTTGGTCAGGTCGACCCCGAGGTGCTTCTGCGCCAACTCTTCGGTGGACATGTTCGCTGTGTCCCGAAGTAAGGCGATGTAGCTATCCTCGAAGTTACCTTCCTGTTGAGCCTTGGCGTAGATGCCCAGACTGAACAGGTAGCCGAAGACGTAAGGGAAGTTGTAGAAGGCCGGTTCGTCGATATAGAAATGTAGCTTACTGGCCCACAGGTGTGGCGAGTAGGTCGACAGGTCGTGACCGAAGGCTTCCTTCTGGGCATTTAACATCAGCTCATTGAGTTCGGCTGGGGTGACCAGCTTCTTCTGCCGGAGTTGGTAGAAATGCGTTTCAAAGAGGAACCGTGCGCGGATGTTTAGGAACATGGCTAGTGGATTATCCATCTTGGCGTTGATCAGCGTAATCTTTTCCGCGTCGGTCTTAGCGGCCTTCACGTTGGCGTCCGCCACGATCAATTCACCAAAGGTCGAGGCCGTTTCCGCCACGTTCATGGCGTAGTCTTGCCGCAACTGAGGTAAGTCTTCCATGACACTCGAGTGAAAGGCGTGACCCAACTCATGTGCCAGGGTGGAGACGTCGTTTGGTGAGCCGGTGAAGGTCATGAAGATCCGCGATTCATTGGTCTCTGGGGCACTTTCCATCCAGCCACCGGGCGCTTTGCCAGCACGGTCCTCGGCTTCGATCCAGCGATTTTCAAAGGCGTGTTGCGCGAGTGCTGCCATCTTCGGGGAGAACTCACCGTAGTGTTTGATAATAAAGGCTGCCGCTTCGTCATAGGTGAAGTGGTGGAGTTGGCTACCCGGCAAGTTGATCGGTGCTTCCACGTCCTGCCAGCCGGCGTGCTTCTTACCTAGTAACGCCGCCTTGCGGTCGAGGTAGTCGAGGAGAAATTGCTTATTGTCGTCGACGACTTGCCAAATAGTGTTCAGAGTTTCGGCGCTTAACCGATTGTCCTTTAAAGGCTCACGCAGAAAATCAGTGGTGCCATGAGCAGCGTATTCGGTCAACCGGAAGCCGGCCAAATGGTTCAACGTGTCGGCAAAGAGTTGTTCCTTGTCCGTCCAGGCCTGTTCCCACGCGGGTAAGAGGTCGGCCCGGTACTGCGGATCGGCGTTCCCTAGCAGGTTGTTGTCGGTTTGCCCAGCAGATAGCGTGACGGGGTTACCGTCCGCATCGTGGAAGGGCACGGTGACCGTGGCAACCAGAGAGTCGTAGTGCGAGCTCCAGGCGGCCTTACCATCGAGGTTGAGCCGGCTGATGAGGGCCTCAGTCTTGTCGTCCAGCAGTTCCTTCCCATCCTCGCGCATTTCCTTCAAGTTGAAGGCGATTGATTTAAGGTCGGGTTGGGCCAGCATCTCGGCAAAGTTTGTGTCGGGAACTTGGACCAGAACTTTTTTGAGTTTCCCACTCACGTTGTCGGCTTGCGTGCCGAGGTCTCGCAGTTGGGCTTCCATTGGGGCCACGTCGGGATTATTGACGTCGGCGGAACCCACGGCAGTGATGAAGATACCTGCCTGGCCGATGGCGTTATTGATGGCCTGAAGCTGGGTGATCAGTTTCAAAAATTGCTGATACTGTGGGGCGTCACTGGCCGCATCCCAGCGGTCCAGGAGATCGCCGAGGGCCGCAATGGCAGTCTTAGTCTGTGCCAATTTCGTTTTCAATTGGGCGGAGTTGATGCCGCCACTAAAGAGTGAATCGAGATCCCAATTCAAAGAATATTTCATAAGCAGGTCCTCCTAGGCAATGTTTTAGCTTGAAATTAAGGTGATATCACACGGTGAAGTCGCATGTAAACGGCGCATGTTGTGCCTATTATAGCAAACTTCGTATTGATTGCGCTGGCCGGAAGAACTCCGTATACTAACGGAAGAGAGAAATTGCGTGCTGGCCCATCGTGGCGGGCGCGGAGAATTGGGAGGCAACAATTGTGAGTAAACGGAAAAAATGGGGACTGATCAGTCTCGGCGTCATCGTCGTACTGATTGCGGGGGGCTTGCTGGGTGCGAGTCTGTACTTCTACAACATGACGGTGGCTAGCGGCAAGAAGGACTTTGTCGCGACTGAGACAACGCTGAAGAAGAATGACCCGATGTACAGTCAGAAAAAGTGGTATCAGAATGTGAAGAAGCAACGATGGACGGAAAAGGCAGCCGGGGCCAATTTGAAATTAGTCGCTGACTATATTCCAGCGGCCAAGGCTACCAAGAAGACGGTCGTGCTGGTTCACGGCTTCGGTTCCAACAAGGAAGCCATGGGCGGCTATGTCGCTATGTTCCATCAGCTGGGCTACAACACGCTGATTCCGGATACGCGCGGCCAGGGTCAGAGCCAGGGAAAAGTCATCAGTTATGGCTACTATGAGAGTAAGGATTATCTGAAATGGGTCAACCAGGTCATCGCCAAGCAGGGGAAGCAATCGCAGGTCGTCCTGTTCGGGGTCTCCATGGGGGGCGCCACGACCATGATGACCAGTGGCTTGAAGACACCGAGTCAGCTGAAGGCCTACATTGAAGATTGCGGGTATACCGATGCCCAGTCAGAAATCACCTATCAGGCCAAGCAGATGTACAACATTCCTTATTGGCCGTTGGTGCCGTTAACCAGCACGGTGGCGCGGGTTAAGGCCGGTTTCCATTTCAAAGATGCCAATGCCGTTGCCGCGGTTAAGAAGAATCATAAACCAATGCTGTTCATTCACGGTGGAGCGGATACCTTCGTGCCAACGCGAATGGTCTATCAGGTTTACCACGCCGATAACGGACCTAAGCAATTACTGATTGTGCCAGGCGCCAAGCACGCAGCGGCACTGTCTCACAGCCCGGCTGTGTATGAACGCAAGGTTAAGGCATTTTTGGAGGAATATATTAAGTAATTGGATTCAGTGAAAGAATATAAGGATTGGTAGGTTTTAAAGGGTATATGGCGGAAATGTTCAGCTAGATTTCATGGGTAAAGACTATGCTAGCAGGCGGAATCTCTGGCAGTCGCAAGCAACAACTTTGACCAGGAAAGGTAGGCGATTCACATGGAAATGGAGACGACGCGGCAATTTCGCCCGGTGACCGATACGATACTGGGTCTGGGCGCGACCCTTTTGATGGGGGCCATCGATGCCGACACCTTTCTCAAGCATGGCGAGGTCCTGGTCAGTGCTCAGACGGGAAACCTGATTGTGGGAGTGGTCAAGCTGGTCACGACTGGTTGGCAGGCCGCGTGGGTCAACGGATTCGTGTGGGTCGGCTACTTCCTGGGTTGTTTCGTAGCACAGGGTCTGAGCGAACACGTGAGTGAGCATGATCACCGCCGGCAAATGCGGTGGCTGATGCTGATCGACGTGGTGGCTTACGCTGCGCTAGCCGGGTTACAGCGTAGTCTGCCCGAACAATGGCTGCTATTTTCTCTGGGAATCATGGCTGGCTTTGAGTTGACGACCTTTCGGCAGGTTGGCGGGATCGCCATTAACAATGGCATTATGACTGGGAATACGAAAAACATGGCGACGAGTGCCTACCAAGCATTGATCGATGGTGATCGGGCTGCCCGCAAACGGTTTTTCCGGTTCATTCTCGTCCTGCTGACCTTCCTGTTTGGGTGTGCGTTGGGCGTGGGCCTCGCAAATTTAGCAGCGCTTGATGTTTTATGGGTAGCCAGTGGGTTCAAGCTGGCCCTACTGTGCTGGCTGTTTGTGCCGATGGCAATGGAAAAACCGCGCACGTGAACGGTTGGGTTGTGGCCGCAAATAGCGTATAATTAACGAGATAAGTGACCAACCCACCCGAGAGCCTTTCGGGACTGAAAACTAAGGAGCACAGCATATTGTTAATAACAGGACTAATTATCGGTCTGTTGTTGATCGGGCTGGTGCTCGGCTACCTCATCAGACGGCGACAACACCGCGCAGAATTAATGGCGGTGCAAGCAAAAGCCCGCGAGATTATTGCCCAGGCGACCGAGCAGACCAAAGCAAAGGTGGACCAGCTTAACCAAAAGAGCCGGCGTGATACCTTGGCCTATCAACAATCCGTAAAAGATGAATTGACCGAACAACAGAGTGACATTCAGGTAAGAGAACAACGGCGCCAGCAGCGCGAACAGCTCATGGGACAGATGGCCGTCCGCTTAGACGACCAGACGGCTATGCTGGATGAGCGCAGCCAGGCTAACCGGGATCAACGACAAGCGATTCATTTGCGTCGCGACCAGGCAGGGGAATTGCGTGAAAAACGTGAGGAAACGCTGGCTGAACAGGCGGGGATGGACGCGAAGGCCGCGCAGGACACGGTGGTTCAAAACACCGAGTTGGCATTAAAGCGTGACCGCGACGTTGAGATCAAGGCGTTGAACGACAATGCCGTGGCAAGCGCCGAACGTTGGGCCAAGGACGTGGTGCTTTCTGCCACCGAAAGTGGTCCCCAAGATTTGCCGAAGGAACATTTGGAACACACCGTCACCGTCCCTAATGGTGAGATTCGCAGTAAGATCATCGGTCGCGAGGGCCAGCACATTCGCCTTCTCGAGACGTTGACCGGGACTGATTTGATTTTCGTGCCGGACGATAACACCACGTTATTTATCAGCACGCACGATCCGATTCGGCGTGAAGTCGCACGGGTGGCTCTGACCAACTTGGTCGCTAGCCGCCGGATCTCTGCGACACAGATCGAAACGCAAGTTGAAAATGCCCAGCGTGACGTCAACCACAGCTTGTGGGAGACCGGGGAGCAGACCGTGAGCCTGCTTCACGTGGGCTGGATGCATCCTGATCTGATGAAGCTGATCGGCCGTCTCAAGTACCGGACAAGTTACGGGCAAAACGTGTTACTTCACTCGATTGAAGTGGCACAGTTGACTGGGGCTATGGCCGCACGCTTGGGCTACAATACCCGTTTAGCGCGTCGTGCTGGTTTACTCCATGACTTGGGGAAGGCCATCGATCACGAAGTCGAAGGCACCCACGTGGAAATCGGAACGGAATTCGCTCAGAAGTATGGCGAAGAGGACGTCGTGATCAATGCGATTGCGGCCCACCATGGCGACGTTGAAAAGACGTCACCATTGTCTGACCTAGTGGCTGCGGCCGATGCCATTTCTGGTGCGCGGCCTGGCGCTCGGAGCGAGTCAGTTGAAGATTACATCAACCGACTACGCGCGCTGGAACAGATTGCCAACGAGCAGTCTGGCGTCTCAGAAAGCTATGCCATTCAAGCTGGTCGGGAACTACGGATCATCGTCAAGCCACAAGAACTGGACGACAGTGCCTCAGCCAAGCTGACCCAAGAAGTGGCCAAGCAGGTTGAAGCCAAGCTGACGTATCCCGGCAAGATCAAGGTCACCACGATTCGGACGTCCACGGCGGTCGAATACGTTGGCGATGAAAAGAAAAAGAAGAAACACAAAAAGAAAAAAGCCGCTAACGCTTAGGCGTTGCGGATGACCTGAAGGTAGCCAAACCGGTAGTGATATGGGGTGGCTACCTTTTTTGATACGCGTTTCTTAGATTTGTTGAAGATCGATGATGGTGGAAGAAGTATGCGGACAAGAGGTGAGGTGTGACAGTGCTAACGGGTTAAGTTGATGTAAAGCCGTAGGGATGGTGAAAATGGGCTCAATTGTGGAAATTATCTTAGCGGTGGGTTGTGCCGCTTAGATAATTGGTGCGGGTGAAACTCGGTTCTCAGAGGTTCACCCGCAAGCCTAAAGACCGTTCTGTGGCTTTAGGCATCCGCCCTCAGCGTCACGGCCCATTTTCACCATCCCGAAGGCAATGGCAACATCAGTTTAACCAAAAAGCAGTTATCACTAGCATCTCAGGTAAGGAGATAACAGTGATAACTGCTCTTTATGCAACACAGAAATTATTCAGGATCGTAAACCACGGTAAAGTTTTTATTCGCAGTAGCGTCAATCGTCGGGTGTTCTTGCAGGTAATCCGCAATGATTTCACTCATGGCACCCTGACTTTCAGCACGAATCTTGTCGGCACTGTACATCGGGTAGTGGCCGCCACCGACCGCACGGTATTGGTTCAGCGCAATGCGGAGATGTTTGTCATCGGCGATTGGCTGGCCGTGATAGGTGAGGTTTTCGATTCGTTGGCCCATCGGTTTGGCCACGTTGATCCGGTAGTCGACGCCCTCATACATATCGTAATTGTATTGACGGCGCTTCGGGTGGATGAACGCAGGGTTAACGATGATCTTGCCATCTTGAGAACTAAAGTAACGGGCGGTTACTTCCAGTGCGTTCTTTAAGTCCGCACCGGTAATGTTCAAGAGGGACAGGCCATTCGGGTAGACGTAGTTCGTCATAATATTTCGCATGGTGATGGGGTTTTCAAATCCACGGGCTTCATCGTTAAATAACGCCGTTGCAGAAATGTCTGCGCCCATCGTGGCCATTTGAACTTTTTGAATAAATTCGATGTAGGGTGTCTCGTCGATGCGGGCTGCAAAAGGATCGGTGAAGGTCATGTCACCTTTGATATGGCCTAACGGTTGGTCCAACCAGTGGCCGACCTCATCGTTCAACCCATTAGCGGCCTTCAGAACTTTTTTGTCCAGTGGCGCTTCGGCTGCCGAGACCAGCTCGGAGTCGTGATTGACGACGATGACCTTGCCATTGGCATCACGGTCGAGGTCCAGTGTGATCTTACCGATGGCTTGGCCCCGGAACCCGGGTTGCGTGGTGGGAATATCAAAGACATCCGTTGCCAGTTGCCGGTGTTGGTGGCCGGTGACCAGGGCATCGATGCCGGGAATGGCCTCTAAGATGTGATAGGCTTCGTTTTCGCCGACGTGAATGTCGTTAGGCTTACCGGTAGTCAAATCGCGTTCAAAGCCACCGTGATAGCACACAACGACGATGTCAGCCTGCTCGCGAATGATGGGCACGTATTTCTTAGCGGCGATGTAGGCCGATTCAAACTGCAGACCGCTGATATTGGTGGCCTTTTCCCACTTGTAGACGGCTTGGGTGGTGAGCCCCAGCACGCCGATCTTGATGCCTTCCTTTTCAATGATGCGGTAAGGTTGGCCGTATTCGGGATCCCCATTGCTGTCTAAAATGTTGGCACATAAAATAGTCCGCTTAGCATCGCGAATGGCAGCTTGTAGATATTTTTGGCCGTAGTTAAACTCGTGATTACCGAGAATCCCACAGTCGTAATCGATTTGGTTATAAATGTTCATCAAGGGTTGGGGATCGCGGTCGGGATTTACCCGAGCCACGTAATAGGCGAGGGGTGACCCCTCAAGGAAATCCCCATTCTCAACGGTGACGACCGGGCCCTGTTCCTTGGCGGCGGCTTGCTCTTGAGCAATGACCGTGGCCGCACGGGCCAGTCCGAAGCCCAGTTGGGTGCCCTTCTTCACGTAGTTCGTGGGGAAGACGTACCCGTGGGTATCGCTTGTCGATAAAATTGTCAGCTTCATTAGATCTCACCCTCCAATAACGTCTAACAGATCACTAGCGAACAGCCGCCGAATCTATAACGTGTTAAAGAAATTATAAGCTAGTTTGTACCGAGTGTAAATTTACGATGGCAAATTCTCTTAAATTATGAGGAGTTTTCTCACAATTGGGAGAGGAAAGGGCGTGGGAAACGGTTTCTTTGGAGGTGAGGAGGTTTGTTGAGGGAAATTTGGAAATATTTTTTGTTAGAAATTTTGGAGAGGGGGGTACTTTGGATTGGGAGCAGTGGGTCTGTTGCTAGTGTGTTTGAGAAATACATCAGTTTGAGGTGGATTGCTTGAAGCAAGTTCTTCCGCTTAGACCTAGATAAGTTAAAAAGCTACCGCCTGGTGCGGTCGTTGGTGGCTGATTTGGTTTGGGTTGTTAAATTTTCTCTCGCCAGGATATTTGGGAAACATGCGGCCTCTGAAACGAGTTCCGCAAGCCAGACTCCTGCGCTTAGAAAGCTAAGTGACTCCTGTCCGG
>CALNAJ010000041.1 GCA_937874695.1 uncultured Lactobacillus sp. | reverse complement strand
TGGGGCTGACCTTTTACATCTAAAGAATTCGTAAACTTTAGCAAAATAATGCGACTAAATCGGCCAAAATTACATTAGTAGTAAGTAGAGGGGAGCTGAAAACACAGATAATGATGTCGGTTTTTAGGACTATTTTATGATTAAAGAGAACAAGTTTGGTGAACCTTAAAACTAGCTTAAATGTTTGCACACATCTTTTAAGTCGAGGGTATCTTCGTTAAAAATACAGCGTACACTGGAGGCAACCATTACGCGGTTAAAATATTTGAATCGATGTACGAATTGCAGGGTGATGGCGATTGGAGGAGATTTCTATGCGTAAGGCATTTTGGATTCTGCTAACTTGTGTAAGCCTTGTTTGGATCGGCAGTGCGGCTGCCACTGCACGAGCGGCAACGACGACTAGTAGTAAGCTGAATATCAGTATTGATGGTGATTTTAGCGACTGGAGTGACAAGCCGATGACAAACCTGGACGGGGATGCCAAAGCCTCGCTCGTGGCAAACGATAGCGCCGTTTACTTCTACATGAACACCAATCCCAATGATAATAAACACGGATTCGTGTCATTGCCCAGCAGCTATTCATTGAAGGTTGGCGACAAGACCATCAGCATTGCCTTGAGTAAAGCCAAGGGCCTTGGGGCCGGCAAGACCAAGTCCGTAACGGTTAGCGCCAATGGTCGAACGATTAGTAGTGCACAGGCCATGATTTCACGTCCCAAGGATAGTCACGGCAACTATGAAATCGTTGAAATGAGCTTACCATTAAGTGATCTCGGTGTGGTTGCGACCTCAAGTCAAAATATTTCAATGACCAGCAGTGACGCTACTTTTGGCGGCGCAACCTTGACGACGACCGGTGGGAGCACGGGTGGTGTGATTCTGGTGGCAGCTGGTTTCGGGATTGCCATTGTCGGTATCATGAAGGTTGCCCGTCGGCGAAAAGTGGTCTAAATAATGCTCGGTGAGTGACTGAGTACTGAACAGAGACGGACGATCGGTTGCAATGGGATAGCAATCGAAATTAATTCGCTTACATCCATAATTACTTCCTAATTCCTATAGTAATGTCACACTTATTCGGTTATGATGGAAAACCAGTAGAAATTTTGTGAAAAAGTGACTACAATAAAGGCGAATAATGATTGACTAACAGATTGAACTATCATTTGATGATGGTGAGCAAAGGTTTCGACTAACAGGTGATTGTTACCAGTAATCAGTGGGAACCTATGGAGTGGTTAGCGCAATCGTGTGTGACAGAGTTGAGGAGGAATTAGTGTGCGAAGAGCCATATTATTAATTGTTGCCCTGTTTGGGGCGTTTTGGTGGGGTGCCAGTACCACGGTGGCTAACGCGGACAGTAATCGCACAGCAACAAATAAATACGATATTACTATCGACGGTAACTTTGACGATTGGTCTGGCAAACCGATGACCGAGGTCAAGGAAAATGGGGATGACTACAACATTAAACGCGAGTCCTTAGTCGCGGATGATGACAACATTTACTTTTATCTCAATATGTCACCGGAACATGGTGGCGGGTACAGCACCTTGCAACCATCCGGATATGTCTTGAATGTTGGTAGCAAGACGTTTTACGTGACGTTCAAGACGGATGGGACGTTGTCTGATGACACGACGGTTTCTGGGACGGTCAATGCTTGGAACAGTGAAAATGGTGGTAGTGGCGATCTCAGCCAGGCGACGATGAAGGTTCACCGTTACAAGACAGCTAATGGTCACAACGACATCATGGAAGCTAGGATTCCATTGAGCGAGCTCAAGGTCGCTGGTGGCTCACAGACGATTACTATGAAGAATGCCAATTTGGGGACGCAAACGCTGACGGCAACCGGTGGCTCAACGGGTCCCTTCATTCTAGCCGGTATTGGCATGGTGATTGCACTGGGAGGCGCTGGCACATTTATCAAAACAAAATCTAAATCGAAAAAACAGAGGAATGCTTAGATGAGTAGCTACCTGTTATTGGGTATTATCGGGTGGCTCTACGTTATTTCGGTGTTAAAACGGGCCCACCTTTCCGCGTATTACTTTATCGCGGGCAGCGTTGGCCTGTTCTTTATCCTAATTGCGTTGGGCAACCCATATTGGGTGTGGTTTATGACCCATTTAGTCATCAATGGCGTGTCCACGCTGGGAGACTTAACACACTGGTGTCAGGTCTTCACGAAGTACGGCATTGTTTATATTGGCAACGGCACGAATCCAGTGACGATGTCGATTGACTATGAATGTTCCGGAATCATTGAGACCACGGCATTCATAGGGCTCTTGGCCTTCTTCCCGACGTATAGTCGTCAAGAGAAGGTGTTTTATTTGGTCATGGGGGCCCTGTGGATTTACCTGTCCAACGTGATTCGCTTAATGTTGGTCGTTTCGTTGGTCTACTTCGGGGGTGCCGGTTGGTACTTTATGGCGCACACGCTTCTGGGCCGAATTGTCTTCTATGTGTTGGTCATCATGCTGTATTACAATGTTTTTACCTATTCGCAATTGTCGCAAAGTCTCTATGCCAATTTCAAACGACGCTTTTCGAGAGGTTAACCATTCGTGAATTACTTTATTAATTTAACGCTAACGCAAATGGGCTTTTGGATTACCTGGGCCCTGATTCCCATTGTTGTTGAAATCATCCCATCGCTGATCTCGGCGTTTCATTTGATGCGTCAAAGTCGGCACATTAAGGATCTTTCCGCGCCGTCTAAATTACCGTTCATCTCGATTATCGTGCCAGTCTACAATTCTGAGGACACGCTTTTTGCGTGTCTGCAGTCGATCAATGATTCGACGTATCCCAATGATAGTATGCAGATCGTACTGGCTGATAATCAGAGTACGGACGATAGCTTTAGCTCTTTTGCCCGGGCCCAGAATCACTTCAATCTCAACATGCAGTTCATTCAGACGGATCAGGGGAAAGCCAAGGCACTGAACGGGGCCATCTATCAGTGTATTGGCACCTATATCGTCAACATTGATAGTGACGGTGTCCTGGAACAGAATGCACTGATGAATATGGTGCTGCACTTTGAAAATGACATCGATCTGGCCGCCATGACGGGAACAATTCTCACGCAACGCTATCAAATCAAACGCACCAAGGACCGCTGGCTGCGTTTCCTCCAGAAGACGGAGTACTTTGAATACGCCCAAGCTTTCTTGTCCGGGCGGACGATTGAATCGGACAATAACGAATTATTCACGATGTCGGGGGCTTTCTCAGCCTTTCGTAAGGACACGCTGTTAGATACTTTTATGTATAATACAGATACGGTCGGCGAAGATACCGACATGACCTTTCAAGTACGGCAACGGCTGAAGCGCAAGGTGATGCTCTGTGCCGATGCCATCTTTTACATCGAGCCACTATCCGGATTGGAACAGCTCTACAAGCAGCGCCAGCGTTGGATTCGTGGTGAGCTGGAAGTCTCCAAGCAATACATGCATCAAAACGCGCAATTGGGCCAGTTCTTTAAGAACTTTTTGGTTCGGCGCATGATTATCGACCACACTTTCGTTTTTCCCAAGATGATCTGGATGTTTGCTAGTATCGTGTTGCTATTCTTCCGGTACTCGCCCGTCGTCTTAGGGCTATCGTACATTGTGATCTATCTCCTGTACGTCTTCGTCTCGCTAGTCAATTATGTCAGCGTAGGACGGTTACTGACTAAATTTACCAATGAACGAAAATTCTATCACAGCATTAGTTGGGTCGTGTGGTCTCTGCCACTCTATAATTTCTTTGTTTCCTGGATTCGACTAGTGGGCGTCATCAACTCAATGTCATTACCCGGTGTCTGGAATACGGCGACCTTTTCAACGGAAACGCATGAGGCGAAACACGTTGTTCATCACGATGTGCATTATCTGCGCAGCAAGAAGGGCAGCGAGTGGAACTAAAGCGTAGCTGGCAATGCAGTGGCGGTGGGCACCAATAGCTATCTTAGGTCAACAATCAGTGAAGGAGGAGAACGGAATGGACCATCAGTTATTTAATTACGGTAACCGATTCATTCGGGGCCTGTTTTACTTCTTCTTTGGGTTGACCACGTACTTCGCGATTACCTCGGCCAACTTGGTTTTGGGTGACAACGCCAAGACCGGGAGTGGTACGACCGTCGTTACGGCAATTGCATTTATTGTGGCCATTACCGCGCTGATTGTGGGTTTCGCTTATCCTCAGGTGTCACGCGTGTTCAAATGGATCTTCGTTCGTCACCAAGCTGTGACGGCGGTCACACTTTTATTACTGACCGTTGTCTGGCAGGTGGTTTTTGTGTTGTGCATGCATCCGGCCATTGGCTTTGATGTGGACGCCATTCACGAGGCCCTGATTGATCCCAAGGATGTTAATACGATGTCGTACTTTAGCCAAAACTCGAACAACTTGCCGATTCTATTGGCCCAACACTGGTTAGCGACGGCCTTTCACACGACCTCTTGGCTGTTTTTTGACTGGGTCACGCTGATCTTGACGGACCTCTCCGCCGTGTTTAATATCCTCAGCGTTGCCGTGATCGACCGAAGCAAGGTTCCGGCGGCCATGTACATTCACGCTGGGTGGCTGGCACTCTTTCCCATGATCATCGTGCCCTATACCGATGCCTGGGTCCTACCGTTCGTTTCAGCCTACATCTTCTGTTACTGTGTGCTGAGTTATGCTCAGTGGCATTGGTCACTCAAGCTATTGGCCGCAGTTGGCTTAGGACTAAACGTGACGGCCGCGTACTTCATGAAGCCGTCCGCCATTGTGGCCTTGATCGCTATCGTTTTAGTCGAACTGCTCCAGGTGATTCGACGAGAATACTGGCAGGGACTGACCCGACGCAAGGGAATCATTGTTGTCACTTGTCTCTTAGTCAGCGGCATGGCTGGCGGTGGCGCCTACGTTGCCGGTAATCATGTTCTCGACACGCAGCGCTACATTAAAATTAATACGGCGCGTGCCATTCCGGCGGTCCATTTCATGAGCATGGGAATTTCTGGGGATGGGGGCTATAACGCTAAGGATGCGCTAAAGATGGCGCAGTTGCCAACAAAGAAATCACGGGCGGATTGGTCGAAAAAGATGTATCTGAAGCGGCTGAAGCAACGTGGATTTTTAGGCTATCTGGCTTTCTTGGTGAAAAAGCAACGCAATAACAGCGCTGATGGGTCTTTTGCCTGGATCAAAGAAGGTCATTTCATTTTACATGGTACGAAACCCAAGGGCACCGGATTCGCGCGCAGTATTCGTGAATTTGTCTACTTGTATGGAACCCGGTTGGGTGATTTTCGTTATTTAGCGCAGGCTTGGTGGATTGTCTGGCTAGTCATCATCTTCTTTGGCTGGAGCGATCAGCACAAATTTATCCAGGTCCTGCGACTCACCATTATTGGGGCGTTTATGTTCTTACTGCTGTTTGAAGGTGGTCGAAGTCGGTACCTGATTCAATATTTACCAGCATTTCTAATCTTGGGGACGCTATCATTTCGCCAATCGCTCACGATACTACGGCAACTATTTGGCTGGGTTAAACATCCAGTGCAGTCGTAGTTTAATTCGATAAATCAAGAATTTTTAAGATAAATAAGGGCCGAATCTTTGGGGGCTGTTATTTATTTTTTTATACGGTAATTACGTGGTCAGCTGGTGTATACTATGGCTGTATCAATCACACGACATAATCCTGGGGAGGATCTTGACTGATGAAAAAACAGCTGTTATTTATGGCGTTACTGGGTGGCTTAACGTTTGGTGGGACGCAGATTGTAGCACCAACCACGGCACAGGCTAGCACGCAAAAGAGTGTGAAAGCTTTTCCTAAGAAGCTACAAGGGGCCTGGTACCATTACGATGGTCACGGCAAGTACGACAAGGTAAAGTTTACGGCAACGAAATGGCGGACGGTGGGCTATCAAAATGGCAGTCGCTATGCCAGCACTTCTAAGCTCCACCAACGCAATCTCAACGCTGACCCAGATAAGTTGGCGCGGCATGCCAATTGGGTCGTTGGCTGGAAAATGACTGTTCGGCGGGCCAGCTGGACCGATCTTCGCGGTTGGAACCAATCGGCCGGGGATGGGACCTATTATAAGGTGGCCAATAAACGGTATCATGGGCAAAAATTAGCAGTGCTCAGCGAAGCTGGCGGAGCCGGTGTTTGGGTCACCCAGCACTACTATGCCTCGAAGCAAGTTGCTAAGCAGATGAAGAATCATCGTTTTAACAGTGAAGTATACTATGCATAAATGCTGTATTTAAAGGAACTACCAATCGTGTTGGTGATAGTTCTTTTTGTCACCAGGTTGCGAGGAAAAGCTTTTGCAAGCTAACGCAGTTAACCGGCGGCTTGATGGCGCCTTCGCCAACGCAACCTGCTATAATCGCCTAAAATGAATCGGGGAGGTCTTCATATGCGCGTGAATATTTTGCAACATACACCAGAGGAGGGGCCGGGGGCCATTCGTATCTGGGCCCACGCTCGCGGCCATCAGGTCTACGTTTATCATCCGGCCCAACACGGCAAATTGCCATCAGCGGCGGAGACGGACCTACTGGTGGTCTTGGGGGGTCCAATCAGTCCTAACGACGATGCACCATGGATTGCGGCTGAGCGTTACTTGATGCGTGAAGTGATGGCGGATCATAAGCCCATCTTCGGTGCGTGCTTTGGGGCCCAACAGATTGCCAAACTCCTAGGCGCAACGGTCAGTCCAGCACCGGTCAAAGAGGTTGGCTGGGCGCCGGTCACCCGTCAGGCTGATGTAATTCCGGGCTTGCCAGGAGAGTTGAAAGTTCTTCACTGGCATCAGGATATGTTTGCACTGCCAGATAATGCGACGCGATTGTTTGCCAGCAATCAGATTCAGAATCAAGGCTTGCTGGTTAACGACAATGTGGTTGGTCTGCAGTTTCACCTGGAGGTCACGGAGGACAATGTCCACGCAATGGTCGTCAACGATGGCGACTACGTGGCGGATTCCGTGCTGAACCAGACCGCTCAGTCCATTGAGACAACGCCGGTGCCTGACGAGAATTGGGCGGCCATGTTTCAGATTTTAGACTATATCACGCAAAGCTAAATAGGATTGCCTGTGAAGGCGATGGGGAGTGACTGAAAGAGTGGTCGCTCCCTTTTGTGTGGATGGCGTTGCGTCATTATTAGACTGAAAATTAAATTTGCCCCTAAATGGTTCAAAGGGCGTTCAATCGTGCTATACTCATGAGCGGAGGATTGTGGCACTATCGGCGGGGAAATCTGGTGGTGCGCAGCTCCAGAGGAGGAAATTTCATGAATAAAGTTACCCGTTTATTAGGGTTAGTAGCCGTTGGACTCACATTAGGTGGGGGGACAATGGGGCCGCTACCGGCGAGCGCCAAGGCCAAGTCACCCGAGCTGATTTACATCGACAGCGAGTCGTCGACCAATACCTCGGCTGGGACGCAGCAGGCGGTCACGAACCGTGCGGTGACAGCACTAACGCAACCCACTGACCAGTCGACACCTGTCAGTGTGGTGATTCCCAAGAATACGGCACTCAAGGTCGTGCAGCGCACGGCCGCCGGTACAATGGTGACCGTGCCCGGGAACACCCAGTCACTCCTGATTGCTGATACTGGTAGCTATACCTACAGCAACCGGGCCATTAAGTTGACCAAGCATGATTACCGGGTATTGGTCAAGCGCTCCAAGGCGTGGGCGGGTAAGCTCAGCAAGCGGCAGATCAAGGTCATTGGCAACTATACGGGCAATGGCTCCGACAAGTTAAATAACGCCCTACGTTATCCCAAACGGGCAACGACGGCCAAGACGCGCCAACGGGTCAAAGATCTACGGGCGAGTCTCAAAACATTCAAGTTGACGCATCCCATGACCGTCTACCGGGGCACGTCGAATAAGGTTGCCCGACTCGCATTGCATCAGAAGGCCCTCAAGCCAGGAGCCGTGTATTCAGATCCCGGCTTTGCCTCGACCAGTACCAGTCACGCGGTCGCTACGGAATTCACCTCACAGGTCTTGCTCAAAATCAACTTTCCTAAGGGGCATCACGGCGCCTATCTGGATCCAATTTCTACGGTTCATGGGGAGAAGGAATACCTGCTTAACCCCAATACCAAGCTGATTGTGACTAAGGTCCAACACGTGACGGGGCACACGACTACGACCATGATGACGGCAACTGGTAAGAAATCCAAGACGCAGGTCGACCATAAAAAAATATCATATCAACTGGTTACTTTGAATTTATTGCAATAATAGTGAGCGCTAGTCCTCGTGGGGATTAGCGCTTTTTTGTTACTTTCTAGCGCACCTTTGACGCCGGCCTTTCATGCGTGAGTAGGTGGATGGAAAAGTCTGAGATAAACGTAAGCGTGTCCTTCGGAGATGACTTTCGGAGGGCACGCTTACGTTCGAATAAAGTTACTTGTTTGACATTGAATGGTTCGCTAAAAGTGGCGCAACTTCAAAGCCGTTGAACCTTGTAGAGGAGTCAAACTTGTTGATTTCAGAGAGAGGCGCGTGGGGATTTTGTGGCGCCCTATTTATCAAAGAATTGAACAATCAATTGCGCAATTGCCTGGGCGTGCGTCTCCAAGGCGAAGTGACCGGTATCGAGTAAATCGACCTCGACGTTGGCGTCATCACGTTTGAAAGCTTCGGCACCTGCTGGAATGAAGGAAGGATCGTTCTTGCCCCAGACAGCGAGTAATTTGGGTTGATAGTCTCGGAAGTACTGTTGAAACAGGGGGTACGCCTTGACGTTGTTCTGATAATCAAAAATCAAATCCAGTTGGCGTTCCGCGTAGTCTGGCGTATGTGTGTAGGCAATATCCAGGGTGTAGCCATCCGGTGAGACGCGATTGGGCTGGGTGCCAGTCACGTATTGGCCCTTAATGGTTTCGGGTGCAAATGCCGACCGATAGCTGTCGCGTTTCGCTTGAGTTGGATTATTCCAGAAATCCTGTCGACTGGCCCACTTACTGCCGAGGCCTTCCTGATAGGCGTTACCGTTTTGGCTGACAATGCCCCGAATCCAGTCTGGGTGTGCCTGCGCGATGTAGTAACCGATGGGGGCACCATAGTCGAAAACATACATGTAAAAGGAATCCAACTTGAGCTGTGTCAGAAAGCTCGTCATGATTTCGCTAAGGTGTTGGAAACTATAGTTAAACTGACTGTGGTCGGGGGCACTGGATTGGCCGAATCCGGGAAAGTCTGGCGCAATCAGATGGAAGTGATCTGCCAAAGCTGGCATTAGGTCGCGGAACATGTGACTCGCGGATGGGAAGCCGTGAAAGAGGAGCATCGTGGGCTTGTTGGGATCGCCGGCCTCTCGGTAAAAGATATCTAAATTATGAACTGTAACGGTATGATAAGTGATCATTGTAATCTCTCCCTAATTTTTTGATTGTTTGTCGTTAACAGGCTGGTCATGGGGGCCTTATCAGCGCCCATGAGATTATCAGTAGTCGTGGTTAAGTTATCCAGGCAGCGGTTAGCGATGATCAAAAAGTCCTGACTATCAGAGGTTAAGTCGATACTGGTTGCACGCCCCTGAGCTTGCAGCGTCACCAGATTTCGTTGAGCCAAGACCTTGGCCAATCGTGAAATTGTAGAACGCTCGTAGCCCAGATTGGTTGAAAGTTCCTTGATCGTTTGGGGATGGACGTCTTCTAATGCCATCATGATATAACTATAAGCTGGCTTCATACCAGTCGGCGCAAAGATTTTATCTGTGAGTTGTTCCATGGCACGCATGTAGCGGGCAGCGGTGAAATAGGCACAGGTTTCTGTAAAGTGATGAGACATAGGGGAGTCTCCTTTCTTTATCGTGTATATACACAGTAACGCTAAATTAAAAAAATTGCAAACCAATCGTTGACAAAAATTCTAGGTGAGTATATACTCACTTCATCGGGTAAGTGATTACTCACTCACCTATTTAAAAGCTGTTTTGGGAGGCACTATCATGGGAAAGGCAATTATTGATTTACAACATCTCGCCAAGAAATTCGGCGATCAAACCGTTTTAAAAGACATCAACCTCACCGTGAACCCTGGTGAAATCGTCGGGCTCATCGGACCTTCGGGGGCCGGGAAGTCGACCGTCATCAAAGTGACATTGGGGATGGAAGTCGCCAGCGGCGGTTCTGCTAAGGTCTTCGACACCACGATGCCGAACCGAGAGTTACTGGGGCGAATTGGGTACATGGCTCAGACGGATGCCCTGTACGATTCGCTATCAGGCTTAGAAAACCTCAAGTTCTTCGGCTTAATGAAGGGTATCGCTAAGGCAGATATGAAAAAGGAAGTCATGCATGCGGCCGAAGTCGTTGATTTAACGGCGGACCTGAACAAGCGGGTTTCCGGTTACTCCGGTGGGATGATGCGGCGGCTCTCCTTAGCAATTGCCCTGTTGGGTAGTCCAGAATTGTTGATTCTGGATGAACCGACGGTCGGAATCGACCCCGCATTGCGCCGACAAATCTGGGCGGAACTGGGGCGGATTCGAGACGAAGGTCGCAGCATCTTGATTACGACCCACGTGATGGATGAAGCCGAACTGGTTGGCCGGGTGGCCTTGCTCTTAGGTGGCGAAGTCATGGCGTTCGATACGCCAGCCGAGTTGAAACGACAGTATGGGGTTGCCACGATTGAAGACGTATTCTTAAAGGCGGAGGGTGTTGAATAATGAGAACGATTGGAATTATGAACCGGGTGCTGAAGGAACTCTTCCGGGATAAGCGGACGCTCGCACTGATGTTTGTCGCACCCATCCTAGTGATGCTATTGATGAGCGTGATCTTTAATACCAATTCCTCAACGGACGTGAGTGTGGGGACGGTCTCCGTTTCGCAGAAGCTGAATAAGGAAATGGGTGGGATCAAGCACGTGACGGTTGAGAGCTATGACACCAAGAAGGATGCCAAGGCGGCCATGGATGATGAAAAAGTCGATGCGATTATCAAGAAGAACGGTAAAAACTACAGCTTGACTTACGCTAACACGGATTCTACTAAGACGGCGACCGTTAAGTTAGCCTTCAAGAATGCCCTGACGGCGACGAGCATTAACCAATTGAAGTCGGCACTGAAGCAGAGCACAAAGGCCACGGTTAAGCTGCAGGCACAACTACAAGCGCTACAAAAACAACAGTCCGCAGCAAGTGCGACATCAGCCGTGGCGGGTAGTGCGGCAGCAGCCAAACAAGCTGCTGCTAAGCAGGCCGCAGCGACTAAGGCCACGTCGACGAACCATGCCACGAAGAGCTCCAGTCAATCAACCCCTAAGATCACGAACCACTACGTTTATGGGGATAAGAACACCGGCTACTTTGCTAAAATGTTACCAATTCTGATGGGCTTCTTCGTCTTCTTCTTCGTCTTCCTGATTTCTGGGATGGCCCTGTTGAAGGAACGGACGACCGGTACCTTGGATCGGTTACTGGCAACCCCAGTTAAGCGGTCATCCATTGTCTTTGGTTACATGTTGAGTTACGGGGTGCTCGCAGTCCTTCAAACCATCGTCATTGTCTTGACGACGGTCTGGTTGCTGGGAATCGAGGTTGTCGGCAGTATGGCCAGCGTGGTTGTCATCAATCTGATTCTGGCGTTAGTGGCCTTGGCCTTCGGGATTCTACTCTCGACATTTGCCAACTCCGAATTCCAGATGATGCAATTCATCCCACTGGTGATCATTCCCCAGGTCTTCTTCTCCGGGATTATTCCACTGGATTCCATGGCCGACTGGGTCAAGGACATCTCTTACATCATTCCACTGAAGTACTCCGGGGATGCCGTCAACGACATCATCATGCGGGGGACGTCCATCTTTAACCTCGGTTTTGACATCATGATTCTCCTGATTTTCCTGATTGTCTTAACCATTCTCAATGTAGTTGGGCTGAAGCGTTACCGGAAAGTTTAATCGAAATCACAAGAGATTATGCCGTGAGTCGCGTATAATAGTTGGATAGGAACGATTACCGTCTTGGTAGGCTAGTGGCCGTTCAAGACGGCAATTTGGTTAAGGATTCGCAGAATGAAAGCAGTCGATGTGATCAGAAAGGGTGAACGGTGTGGAACCAAATATTTTTGTCAATTACCGCGATTGGCTGGAACAACAGAAAATGCCAAAGGGTAAGAAGGCAGCTTTGGTGGCTGCCATGGAGCTCTTCTCGGAGGACGGTTTTGATGGCACGTCGACCGTTGACGTGGCCAAGAAGGCCGGTATCAGCCAGGCGACCATCTTCAAGTACTTTCATACGAAGCAGGATTTGATGTTAGCCATTGTTCGCCCCGTTATGGAACACTTCTTTCCCAAGTACCGGGACGAATTCTTTGCGGATCTCGGGAAGCAAAAGACGTTATCGGAAATGGTTCACTTCTTCGTGACCGATCGGTATGCGTTCATTAAGGGCAACGAAGAAGTTGTTAAGATCATGGCGATGGAAATGATGACCAATGCTGATATGCGGGCGCTATTTGCCAAGGTGGTTCGCGGCAATGATTTTGATTTCTTGGGGGAATTATTAGGGATTTTTCGCGGCACCGGTGAGCTACGTGACGACATTGACGCGGCAGGCATTATCCGCATTATTGGTGGCCAGGTAGTGGTCTATCTTGTACAATCGAACTTCGCTCCCGTTCTGGTGCGCGGTGATGAGCAAGACCTACAGATTATTTCGGAACAGATCGTCCGAACACTCAAAAAATAATAAATGGAACGGTTAGTTGCCTGAGGGGACTAGCCGTTTTTTAGTTTGTCGTGTAGTCTAGATAGTAACAGCTCTTTTATTCGGCGGGAACCGAACGGGCATTCTATTTTATAAAATGACGTGGAAAGGAAGTTTGTCGTGTCTAAATACCGTCTCCAAACCATTATCTTTGTATTGACTTCATTCATGCTGGGATGTAATGAATTCATTGTTGTCGGGGTCATTTCGGATATCTCAAAATCATTGAATGTTTCCGTAGCCACCGTGGGCTACCTGGTCACGATTTTCGCGACGGTTTTTGCTGTCAGTACGCCCTTTATTACCGTGCTGACCAATCGTTTCAGTCGGTACAAGACACTGATGGTTCTCGTCCTGATCTTCTTGGTGGGGAATACGTTGAGTGGGTTTGCGACCAGTTATGCCATGTTACTGGTGATGCGGGTGGTGACGGCTTCCGTTGCCGGGGCGATTGAGTCCTTTATCATCGCCTTTGCCAATGACATTGCGCCTCACGACAAGCGGGCGGTCCTGATTGCGTGGATTTCGGCCGGCTTCAGTATTGCTTCGGTTATTGGGGTGCCGATTGGAGTAGCTATCAGTACGGCTGATAGCTGGCACACGGCGTTTCACGTCATCTCCGGCATCACGCTGGTCACGGCGCTACTGTTAGCTTGGCTGTTGCCGCGTAACGTTGCACAGGTCAAGGGTGGCGTGAAGGATCAGCTGGTCTTCCTCACGGATAAACGGGTCTATCTGGGCATCGCGGTCAACCTCTTCATGGCGGCCACGATGTATGCCTACTACACGTACATCCGGCCCCTGATTACCACCAGTATGGGGTTCAATCTGACCAGCCTGAACTGGCTGCTCTTCGCGCTGGGTATCATGAGTATCATCAGCAATCGCTTGTCGGGAGCGCTGGCGGAACGTCATGGGTTACAGAAATTACCCTGGTTCTACGTGGCCGATATACTCCTATTGCTAGCATTACCAGTCGCGCTTAACAGTCAGGTCGCGGGTTTTGGTATCCTGTTAATTCTCACGCTGGTTGTGACCATCGCCGGAGCCCCCATTCAGATTCACTTCCTGGATGTGGCCGCCGAAAGCTATCCACAGGCAACGATGCTGGCGTCATCGGTCAGTGCGATTTCGTTTAATATTGGGATTTCGGTGGGGTCGGCCACGGCTTCGCTGATGCTTAGTCAGGTGGGTCTCCAAAATATCAGTTTTGGTGCCGCTGGCTACGCACTGGTTTCCCTGATTTTGGTCGTGATTTTGAACCGGGTTATCGCGGCCCATCAACAATCGTTGGCGCTAGAAAAATAATTTTCAATTGGGGACGTTTTCATGAGACGTCCCCCTGCTTATTTTCTGAAAGATAGTGTATTCTGGTAGGTAACGAGTGAAAATTTTAAGATTCAGAGGAGAAAATATCGTGAACAAGTATCGTTGGCAAGCCATCGTCTTTGTCCTGGTGGCATTTATGTTGGGGTGTAATGAATTTATCGTGGTCGGGGTCCTCTCCGACATTGCCAAGGAATATCGCATTCCGGTGGCGACCGTGGGTTATTTGGTGACGATTTTTGCCACGGTCTACGCAGTCAGCACGCCATTTATCACCGTCTTGACGAGTCGGTTCAGCCGCTACAAGACGTTAATGACCCTGATGGGCATCTTCTTAATTGGGAACACACTGAGTGGTTTTGCGATGAACTATCCCGTGTTGTTGCTCTCTCGAATCATTACGGCGATTGTGGCCGGAGCGATTATTTCATTGATTATGACCTTTGCCAGTTCGATTGCACCGCGGGAAAAGCGGGCGAGTCTGGTGTCGTGGATCTTTGCCGGTTTCAGTATTGCCTCTGTCTTTGGGGTGCCGATTGGGACGGCCATCAGTACGAGCTATAGCTGGCACGACGCCTTCTATCTAATTTCAATTATTAGTGCTGTGACCTGTGTTCTGTTGGGGTGGTTGTTGCCCCGCGAAGTCGAACAGGTGCAGAGTAGTGTGAAGAATCAATTGGTCCTGTTGAAGGACCCCCGAATCTACGTGGGAATTGCCTTAGTCCTGTTTACGGCAGCCACGATGTACGCCTATTACACGTACATTCGGCCACTGTTGACGACGGCACTGGGTTTCAGCACGCAGAGCCTGAACTGGTTACTCTTCTTGATTGGAATCATGAGTATCATCAGTAACCGGTTGTCGGGGATGTTGGCGGAACGAAACGGACTGCGTATCATGCCCCGATTCTATGTGGTCGATGTGATTTTGCTGGCGCTGTTGCCAATTGGCCTGAACTTTAAGTTTGGTGGCCTGGCGATCCTGTTAGCCATGAGTTTGATCGTGACGATTATCAATTCACCCATTCAGATTCACTTCTTAAATATTGCTGAAGAGGAGTACCCACAGTCAACGGTGCTGGCTTCTTCATTGAATTCTATCTTCTTTAACTTTGGTATTTCCCTGGGGTCGGCCACGGCGTCTGGCCTGTTAGGCACGGTCGGCTTGAATCACATTAGTTTGGGTGCCGCCGGCTATGCTGGAATTTCGCTGATTCTCGCGCTGGTTCTGAACCGGGTGATCAAGCAACACCGGCAAAATAGTTTCAATTAAACAAAATTCGCGTTAGAGTTGACCTGAAAGACCAATTAAACAGGAGGTTATTTGATGACAAAAGTACCTGTAGTCACGTTTAATGATGGTTACCAGATGCCAGCTGTGGGCTTGGGAACGTTCCAAGTTCGGGGTGGTCAAGGGGTCAACCAGATTCTAGCTGCGATTCGCGATGGCTATCGGAGCCTTGATACGGCGACCAATTATGACAATGAGGGGGCCGTCGGGGAAGCCATTCGGCAGTCTGGATTGCCACGGTCGGCATTCTTCGTGACGTCGAAGTTGCCGGGTAAGTATCACCGCTATGCGGATGCCACGACCGCGATTCAGGAATCCCTGTACCGCATGGGATTGGACTATTTTGACTTGTTCTTGATTCACTGGCCACTGCCTAAGCGCGACCATTACGTGGAAGCTTGGCAGGCCATGATTGATGCCCGCGCACGCGGCTTGATTCGCTCGATTGGGGTCTCAAACTTCGAACCGGAACATCTGGATCGGTTGGTTAAGGAAACCGGTGTAATGCCGGCGGTTAACCAGATTGAAGCCCACCCGTATTGGAACAATCAACGGATGTTGGCGGCGGACCGGGAACGGGGCATTGTCACCGAGGCTTGGAGTCCGCTGGGTCGTGGGAGTGCAGCGCTGAAGGAACCCCTGATTCAGAAGTTAGCAAAGAAGTACGAGAAGAACGTGGGGCAAATCATCCTGCGTTGGCACTTCCAACGCGGCATCGTGCCCATTCCAAAGGCTAGCAACCTCTTGCATCAGCGGTCCAATCTGGACGTGTTCGACTTTAACCTGACGCCGGAAGAAATGACGGCAATCGACGCGTTGAGTCGGGCTGACGGCCGGATCGACGGCCAAGACCCTAATGAGTATGAAGAATTTGACTAAATAATTGTTTTGGCGTGTGACTAATTGGTCGCACGCTTTTTTTAACGCTTAATAACTATGATATGCGAACAATGATATAAATGAATTTGTAAGTGTTCAGTTCTGACAAGCGATTATAATTCCGGTATAGTGGGGACATTGATTTTTTTAAGGAGGTGGCAGATGGACGATAGAAGTCAAGCGCACGTGGCCGATCGCGTTCGTGGTGTGCTATACGGTCAGGCCGTGGGCGATGCCATGGGAATGCCGACCGAGCTCTGGTCGGTGGCCCAGATTCATCGGCGGTACCCCGGGGGTGTGACGGATTTCATGGATGGTTCACAGGAAAACGACATTGCCGTGAACTATTTGCAGGGACAGTATACGGACGATACCAGTCAGGCGTTGTTAATCCTGGATAGCTTGCGAGCCAATCACTGGGAGGTTCAGTCGCAGGACTTGGCACAGCGGTTGCTGGCTTGGGCCCAATCGATTCATGCGTTTGAACGAAATATTTTGGGCCCCAGTTCGAAGGCAGCCTTGCTGGCAATCCAAGCCGGGCAGGACCCGCGGACGATTACGCAAAAGGCGGTGACAAACGGCTGTGCCATGCGAATTGCGCCAGTTGGCGCCTTGTTCAGACCGCAACAGTTGTCCGAGCTGGTTGCCATGGTCGTAGGCGTAACCCGTGTGACCCATGCGACGGACGTGGCCTTTAGTGGAGCCGCCATGGTGGCGGGAGCGGTGACGGCCGCGCTTGCCGATTATGACTGGCCAACCTTGCTGGATTGGGCATTACTAGCCGGCGATACAGCCGGGAAACGGGGTGCGCCCACTTGGGAGGCTAGTCCGCAAGCGCGGTTACGGTTAGGCTTAGAGATTGCCAGGGATACGCGGCATGATTCGGCTGAGTTTACGCGTCAACTGGCGGCGTTAGTTGGAACGGGTACGGCTGTCAGTGAGTCCGTCCCAGCGGCGTTGGTAATAGCCTATTATGGTCGAGACATGCGGCGCTGTGCACTACTAGCGGCTAATCTGGGTGGGGATACCGACACGATTGGGGCCATGGCGGTTGCAATTTGTGGGGCTAAACAGGGTTATCAGCAGCTCCCCATGGGGTGGGGTGCACTAATCGATCGACAGAATCCACAGCATCATTTGGCCGACTACGTGACGGCTATTCTAGATTTTCGGCAACAATCAAATACATAACAATTGAGGAGTAAGGACTTTATGAATGGGGAAATAATTAAGGTACCACAGAAGGACAAGACGCTGACGCCAGGGAAGTTATTCTATAACTGGTTTGCGGCAAACGTTGGCATTATGGGGATTGTCTTTGGGGCAATCATCGTCAGCTATCATTTATCCTTCGTGCAAGCCACTTTAGCGTCTCTAGTGGGGGCACTTTCATTTGCCTTCCCTGGCTGGGTTGCGATGATTGGAAAACGTGAAGGTGTGACAACATTTAAACTGTCGCGGGCGGCATACGGCACGCAAGGTAACAAGCTTCCAAATGGGATTGCGTGGATCAACATGGTTGGCTGGCTTGCCGTGAACGTGATTACCGGGACACTCTTACTGGTAGCGCTCCTCCAGGTGATGCATATCGCCAAGTCAGGCTGGACGGTCGCCGTGGCACTGGCCATTTTTGCCGGCATCGTGATTCTCTCGGGACTGGTGAATGAAGCCGTTTTGGCAAAGATTCAGACCTGGCTGTCTTGGCTATTTGGGATCTTAACAGTCGTGATTTTAGTGCTGTTCTTGATGAAGGCTAACTGGCAGCAAGCACTAGCCCAGCCCAGCGGGAAATGGTTAGGTGGTTTCTGGCCCGCCGTATCGATTGTTGCCGCAGGTTCCGGGATCAGTTGGTCGATGGCTGCAGCCGACTGGGGCGCTTACGTAAAACCTCAGGCCAGTCAGAGTGCTACATTCTGGCATACGTTGTTAGGTGGTGCTGTGCCCCTGTTTGTCCTGATGTGGGGTGGCGTGTTGCTGAGTACCGTAGAACCGGGACTGGCTAGTGCTGCCAATCCCATCGAAGTGATGAGCCACGCCTTGCCATCGTGGATGACGGTTATTTACTTTCTGGTGGCGGCAGGTGGCCTGATTCCACAATGTATGATTAGCCTGCGCTCAGCGCGGATTAATCTGGAGACCGTGGGTATTCGAATTTCCCAACGGAACTCTCTGATTCTACATGGTGTGATTGTGATTGTGGTTCCGGTATATGTACTATTCATTTCGGAAAATTTCATGGGGAACTTCGAACTCTTCCTGGGATTCTTGGGAACGTGTCTGGCCGCCTGGGTCGCCGTCTTCCTGTGTGATAGTGTGCTCTATCGACGTGAGGGGTACGCCATCAGTGAAATGATGGCTGCTTCAGCCAACCGTTACAATTGGAAGGGGATTAGCTCGTGGATCGTCGCCGTGATTACTGGTTTCTTGTTCACCAACAATGCCGTTTGGACGGGGCCGTTTGCTCATGGCATCTTCCGTGATAATAGTCTGGGCGTTTTTATCGCAGGAATTGTAGCGGTGATTTGTATGGTTGCGCTGAAACCAGTAGGCAAACGCTTGACTGAGGAGGTCGACTAGAATGGCACGGGTACTCGTGATTGGGGCAGCTTACGTGGACGTCGTCGTCAACGTCCAGCACCTCCCACAGAGTGGCGAAGACGTTGCTGGAGATTGGCGCAGTACACAGGTGGGCGGCTCGGCCTTCAATGTGCAGCGGGCGCTGACCTATGCTGGGACTACTGCAGATTTATTTGCGCCAGTCGGCCAAGGTGAGCACGCAACCATCGTGCAAGACACCTTTCAGCGACTGGGTATTCCGGTACTGGTGCGGGATGAAAGTGCCGATAATGGTTGGGATGTCTCCTTCGTCGAGGCCAATGGTGAGCGCGCTTTTCTGTCGATTACGGGGGTTGAGCGGCGTTGGCAAGCTGAGTGGTTCGAGCGTATCTCGCTGGCTGACTACGACTACGTCTACCTCTCTGGATATGAATTAGAGGATGCTCGCGCCGCGGATGTGATTTTAACGGCCTTGGATCGGCAGCCGAGTCTATGTGTCTTATTTGATACGTCGCCACGCATCGGCAGTCTCACACCAGCAGTGCTTCAACGGGTGATTCGTCCGGGAATGTTGATTCATGGAAACGTCGTGGAAATTCAACACCTGGGAACCCCGACTGAGACCTATCAGGAGGTTGCTTTACGATTAAATGCCATTACTGGAGAACTGGTTGTGGTGACGCTCGATGCCCAGGGTAGTTACTACGTCGAGCACGGTCAGGGTCACATGGTTCCTGGGACGGCCACACAAGTAGTCAATACGATTGGTGCCGGTGATACCCACTGTGGTGGTTTATTAGCCGAGTTGGCTGTCGGTCACGATGTTGCACAGGCTGTCCAACGGGCGAATACATTAGCAGCGCTGGTTGTTGGCCAACAGGGTGGGGCGTTAGAAGAATAGGCAACTTGCTGCGGCTGGTCCTTAATGGGATCAGCCGCTTTTGGTGTGGTTTCCATGAACCATTTAGCCGTTTACCAGCAGAGTAAATTAACCATCAAACCGCGGTAGGCCAACGTTAGTGGTTATGGATTTTGTTGTGAGTCAACCTAAATACACTTAAAATGGACCGTTACCATTTCCAGAGATGATAACTGCACGAAAAGTTTCTCGCTGAGATACTGCTTTTTTTGAGAGCAGTTATAGTAAATACAGAGCGGTAGAAGTATTGTCAAAGTGAATGCGTTTGTGACGCGAGCAGTTGCTGTAATTGTTATTTCTTTAACGAGGCTAACTGTTAGTGAAAGGTGATTGGAGGGGGATTACGATGCGAAGGAAGATAACTACCGTCGTGATTGGCATTCTAATAGTTATCGCTGTCTGTCTAGTTGGTGGTTTCGCTACCGGTGGGATTACTGCTCATGCTGGCAACGTTGCTGTCTCCGGATTAGGCGGGGGGGATGCAATTATTACGGATTCCAACGGTCAAGTCGTTTCGAATGGAACCGACTTGAGTAAGTGGGATAACTATACGGTGGACTACAATTGGAGTATTCCAGATGGGGAAGTCATCAAGGACGGCGATACCGTCACCGTCACGTTTCCACCGACTGCGGTTGGCCGGCGAGATGTGACGTTCCCACTGTACGATGATAACGGTCAGAAGATTGGGACGTTTAGCATTAAGGAAGGCGAGAGTACCGGGACGATTACGTTTAACGGGGCTCTTGCAAACACTACGAAAGATCGTAAGGGGAACCTACAATTTTACGTTAAGGGAAGCGCTGTGAATAACAATGTTGACTTAGATTGGGGAATCAATAAGGTCGGTTGGGTTGCTGAACGGAATCCGGATGGTTCGCCCGCAAAGTTAACCTGGAATATTGCCTTCAATCCGACTAGTTCTAAGATGGATAAGGCCGTCGTTACTGACAGTTTAGGACCCGGCCAAACTTACGTCCCCGGAAGTGTTCACGTACAGACTGGGAGTTATGATTCAAACGGCTTCTTTACCAGCGATGGCGGGTCCATTACCCCTGAAATCAATGTCATGGGAAGCACGCTGACCTTTACCTTTAGTAACGTGACGACAGCAGTTAACATGACGTATCAAACGACGCCAGAGGTTTCTGGAACCGGTGGGACTTGGAAAAACAATGCCTCACTGAACGGCCAGAGTGTTGGGTCACGGATCGTTTGGGGTGGTAGTGGTACCGGTAACGGCGGTTCTGATCAGCAATTCGGTGAAGTCATCTTGAAGAAGACGGCGAAGACGAACGGTGAAGTCTTGGCTGGTGCCGTCTACGAATTGCAAGATGCCAAGGGTGAAGTCATAAAGTCTGACCTGGTGACCGATACTGAAGGCATTATCAAGCTCGATGGCTTAGCCGCTGGCGATTACCAATTCGTTGAAACAACGCCACCAGCGGGCTTTGAATTGGACAAGACGCCGATTTCATTTACCATTAAGGACGGTCAAACGGCCGCAGTGGTGGTCTCTGCAGAAGATGTCCGCGAGAACTCAGGCGCTGAGGGTGGTGGCAACCCCGAGAATCCTGGCGGTGTTACGCCACCAACCAATCCGGGAACGACGAATCCTGAGAACCCCGGAACCGAGACGCCAGTAAATCCTGAGAATCCAGAAAATCCCGGGACGGAAACGCCAACCAACCCTGAGAATCCTCAGAAACCAACAAAGCCAGTTAAACCGACGAAACCAGTTAAGCCAACGAAACCACAAAAGCCAAGCAAACCAGTGAAGCCAATCAAGCCGGTGAAGCCAACAACGCAGAAGCCAGGTAGTTCATCGACTTATCAGCCAGGGAGCAGTAGCCAACAACCCGTTAATGGCGGTGCTGGTGCCTACACGACTGGTGGCAACGGTGGCCAAGGCTCAGCGATGAGTGGTCAACAGGCCGGTAACGGGAGTGGTGCTGGTTCTGGCACGGGTCAATACGTGGGCCAGACGTTACCACAGACCAGTGAACGGTCAGCACAGCCGACTGTGTGGGCCGGCTTAGTCCTATTAGTGGCTAGTGGATTTGGAATCGTTGCTTTGAAACGCAAGAACTAATTTTATTTAAATAGGTCATCACTTGGCGGCAGACTGTGGAGCACGCAGGCTGCCGTTTTATCGAAATATTTATAACAGAATTAACTATCTTAGCTGACAACTATATGCTATACTGAGTGAAATTCAAGTTCAGCTTATGAATCATTCTTCGGGGAGTTAGTATATTTGTCATCGAGCAGTTTGTTTGGCGGATAGTTAAATAGGAGGACGACATGAAGCAATCGGAGACTTTAAAACGCAGTTGGCTGTTAGCGATGCTGGGGAGCGCGTTAATTGGTGGCGGTTATGGACAGGCATGGGTACCTATGATCGAGCTATTTCGACACGAAAACAGCATATTAAGATAATAATATTTTAGGTGATAAACAGGTTATGTAGTTTAAGTTAAAGCCCTTTCAATGTATAATGATGGAGAAGAAATTCAGAAAGAGGCGAGAACATGGTGAAACGGCGAACGTTGACTAGGGAGATTGTATTGGACCGCGCAGATCAGCTGATTGCAGAGCGCGGATTGGATAATCTGACGATTCGGGCATTGGCAGATGCGTTAGAAATTCGCCCCCAGTCTGTTTATAACTATGCAGATAGTTTGACGGATCTGATAGATCAGGTGGGATTACGGTTTGTCAATCAGCTTAGCGAACGACTTATGCGACGTTTATTTGGCGTAGGGGGGAAGGAGGCCTTAATGGTCTTCGCCCAAGAATTCCGTAAAGGCTGCCGCCATGAAAAACATTTGGCACCTATTCTAATTAATCCCAATAACTTAAAACAATTGAAGCGCACGCACCAAGCATTGAGTGACCTGTACAATCAAATGTTTCGGAGTCTTCACGTCTTGGATGGGGCGGATAATCACAGCTTAGTAGAATCGACGCTCTATCGGTCAGCTCTATTTGGTTTTATCATGCAAGAATTAGGTGGCTATTTATCGTTGCCTCAGCGTAAAATCGACGAACGCTTTCAAAAGATGATGCAGTTAGCAATCGACCAAATCGCAGTAGAATAATAACGAGGAGAGTTTGGGACGGGGTCTCAGGCTCTCTTCTCATATCCAGATGATTTTTTTCAGAACAAGGGTTGACTTAAAGTGTACTCAAAGGTGTTTACTAGATCTTGTAAGGAAATCAAGGAGGCGGTTTGATGGCTGAAGAACAGCGACATTACCGGATTGGTGAATTTGCCAAGCTAGTTGGTTTGTCCACGTATACATTACGATATTACGAAGATCAAGGGCTGGTGAAGTCCCAACGCGATGAGAATGGCGTACGATTTTACACCGATGAAGATATTCGGTGGGTTGGTTTCATTCTTCACCTGAAGGGAACTGGGATGCGACTCAACGATTTGAAACGCTACGTTAGGCTTCGAGCCGAAGGAGACGCAACCATCCCGGAACGGCGAGCGATGCTGCAGAAGACCAAGGACGATGCCGAGGCGGATATTGCAGAGCTACAGATGCATCTGCAGGTGTTGGGCCGAAAAATCGATTGGTATGACGGCAAAGTCGAGCACACCATCGCCGATTCCGAGAGTTTCCATGATTATTTACAACGATTTAATGACAAGTAAAGGAGCGCTTTAAGATGGCAAAGAACGAAGATATTAAGAACGGGGTTATTTTTCCCGCCGGCGATAAGAATGTGGCGTACCAAGACGTTTTCACTGGTCAAAGCTACTTACAAGGCTTAGTGAGTGATCCGGATGTTAATGTCGGTGTCGGTAACGTGACCTTTGAACCTGGCTGCCGGAACAACTGGCACATTCATCACAATGGGTTCCAGATATTGTTGGTTACCGGTGGAGAAGGCTGGTATCAAGAAGATGGTCAACCCGCTCGGCGGTTACATGCCGGTGACGTAGTTGTGACGAAAGACGGTGTCAAGCACTGGCACGGCGCAACCAAGGACAGCTGGTTCAGTCACATCGCCATTACGGCTGGGACACCAGAATGGTTGGAACCCGTCGATGATGCCCATTACGATGCTTTAGACTAGGAGGCTAATAAATTATGGCAAAGAAACAGACTGCTGGTCGGGATAACTTGGGTGAATTTGCCCCTAAGTTTGCCGAACTGAATGATGATGTTTTATTTGGACAAGTTTGGTCGCGCGAAGAACAATTGTCCGCGCACCAACGGAGCTTGATCACGATTTCCGCATTGATCTCTGGGGGTAACTTTGAACAGTTGCCTGCCCACATGAAGATCGGTAAGGGCAACGGTATTACTAAGGATGAAATCTCCGAAGTGATTACCCACTTGGCTTTCTATGTTGGCTGGCCTAAGGCATGGTCTGCATTTGGCATTGCCAAGGAAATTTTTAAAGACTAGTCAAGATGAGTCTTACGACCAGCGATGATCGTGGGGCTTTTTTTTTCGGGTCAAAAGTGTGGGGATGGGCCATTTCCAGCGACAATTCCGGGTAAATATTGCATAATTAAAATTAGCAACCTATTCTGAAATTGAGGAGTCAGACAATATGCGAAAACGGAAAATTTTAGCTAATTTATTGGGTATCGTGTTTGTCGGTGGCCTCGTCTGGGGATTAACCAGCGTGCAACCAACGCCAGCCCAGGCCAAGACTAGCCAAGCAGTTACCCAGTACAAACAGTGGCAAAAGATCTATGTGGGTGGTAAGACTCAGAAATATGTGAAATCCAACAATGGTCAGGGGACCACGACGGCGCTGTCTGAGGGACAGGGTTACGGGATGTTGGCAGCTGTATTGGCGGCCAAGAAGGGAGCCAATACTCACGCAACCTTCAATCAGATGTACAAGTATTACCGGGCTCACCGGGTCTCCAGTAAGGTGCCGCTGATGCAGTGGCAACAAACCAAGCGTTCCGGCAAGATGACGAGTATCGGGTCACAGAAGAACTCTGCGACTGACGGTGATTTAGATATTGCTTACGCATTAATTTTGGCGGATAAGAAGTGGGGCAGTAAGCAAACCAATTACCGAGCTGCGGCTAAGAAACTCATCAAGGCCATTAAGCAAAAGGAAATCAACAAGACGACCTATTTGCCAACGATGGGAAATTGGGCCACGAATAGTTACGATGTCAGCAAGCTGCGGCCCTCAGACCTGATAACTGGCTACTTCAAGACGTTTGCTAAATATACCAAGGATAGTACCTGGACGACCGTCGCTAAGCGCAGTCAAATTGCCGTTAAGAAACTTAGTGCACGGCAGAAGACGGGACTGTTCCCGGACTTCATCTTAGCAACTGGCAAGAGTATCAAACTCAAGGCCGTTAAGCCATACAGCATCGAGTCTGGGACCGATAATCAAGTCGGTTACAATGCCAACCGGGTGCCTTGGCGGTTAGCACAGACGTATAAGATCAGCAAGGATAGTGTGACTAAAAAGGCTTTGACGAAGCAACTGACCTTCTTCAATAGGAAAAAGAAGATCACTGCCGTTTACACGTTGGGCGGCAAAGCCGTCAATAGTTACGTGAACACGGCCTTCACGGCGCCGGTCTACTTTGCAGCCAAGACCATGAAAAAGTCGTCGCTAAAGAATAAGACGGCTAAACAGATGCCGAAATCAATTGAAAAACACAACTATTACTCCGCCACGTTACAGGTGGTTACCGGGTTGTCGTAAAGAAAAAGCTCTCAGTATTGCTGGGAGCTTTTCTTTGGTGAAGAGCCTTGATGGTTGTAGGCCAACAGGAATTGTAGATGAAAAAAGACATCCCGCGGGATGTCTTTTTAACTCTTTATTTTAGTAAGTTGCAACGTACGCCTTGTTGGCCGTGACGTAATTACCGTTCGTTAATTGGAAACGGTAGGCGTTTTTACTGTTCTTGGTAATGGCCTTAACGGCTAACTTAGTGCCAGCTTTGACCTTGGTGCTCCGCTTGTTGCTGGTAAATGACGTAGACTTGTATTCGTAAACAGTCTTCTTCGTCTTAATACCGGTAACATCGTCGACGCTCTTGTAGTAACTAGCAGTGGCTTTATTATCGCTACCAGAGAACCACTTGTTGACGGCAGAGCTGTTTAAGACCTTGTTCAAGTCAACGTTGCCACTGATTCCGGAAACCCGGCCTGTACTGGTGTATTGCCACAGATCGACAGAAGTACCGGAAACCTTAGGCTTAGCGGTACTGTATTTGGCAATCCAAGTTCCATCGAATTTGTCGAAGTTCAGCTTATGAGAGTTGGCGTAGTATTCACCGGCGTACATAATCAGAGGCTTGTCAGTCAAGCCACGCATCGTCTTCAACCAGGCGTTAACGTAAGTTTGTTCACTGCTAGATGCAGAAGGCATCCGCTTTTCTTCGTCAAGGACAAAGAATTTGGTGTGCTTGTTACTGCGCTTGTAGAAGTCTTTGGCTTCTTGTTGCGCATCTTTAACACTCGTGAATTCAGCAAACATGTATTGGCCGAATGGCACACCGTACTTGTAAGCCCCGTTAGCGTTGACGTTCCGCTTGCTGTCAATCATGTAACCAGCGTCGCCCTTGCTCCCGTGTTGTACACGAATAATCGCGTATTTTAAGTCCTTAGATGCTTTCTTCCAGTTAACGTTTCCTTGATATTGCGAAATATCGGCAACTTTCTTACCAGCGGCGTTAGCAGTAGTCGTGTTTAACCCAACCCCGACGGCTAATACGGCGGCAAAAGCCGCAACACCTGCAACTAAATTATGTAACTTAATTTGCATGAATACATCCTCCTCAGTCTTTGATTCTCATTGTACACGGTGTGACCGGCTAACAGGTTACTACAGATTTACAATTGATTACAGTTAGATTGCAAGGGTAAAGCAATCGTCTGGCTAGAAAGAATTTGACAGCAAAAAAGCCATTCGAGAGACCCGAGTGGCTAGGTTCGTGAAAATTTAGTGGGTAGCTGTGTAGATTTTCAAGGCAAGCTTGGCCCGATTCTTATCGGTCTTAGTGATCGGATTGTACTTGGACAAGCCCTGGTTGACCTTCTTATAGCTGTAAACGTTGTTGCTGCCGCTCTCAAAGTACATGAGGTCAGATTTGTTAGGGGAATGGTTCAGGCCCATTACGTGCCCTAACTCGTGGGCAATCGTGCTAGCGTATTCATACATTCGGCCATTCTTGGCGACAGTGTTGACACCCTTAACTTCATTTTTCAGTGTTGAATAGGCTGGCAGAGATTTCTCGACTGACTCGGCTTCAGTGTTGAACTCAGTTTGATAGTTACTATCAGCGGATGTGATGCCCCTGGCAGCCAGATTTGCTTTGGCCTTAGCCTCGATAGTCTTGGCGTATTTCTTATAAAAGGCGTCATTCAGTTGGTTCGTCATGGCAATACCGATGTTCTTAGTTTCGCCTTGGTAGTATGACCAACGTACCTGCAAACTCTTCTTGCCAGGTGTCCACCACGCGTCACTCTGATCATTTTTCGTGGCCTGTGCTTTGGAAACGGAGAACGTCAAAGTATGATTTTTCTTGGAACCCTGAACGAATTCTTTCTTGCCCAGCTTTTTATTCCAGTAATTCATGGCAATCTTGACACTACTCTTGAGCTTGGAATCCTTGGTGTTGATATAGACGGTCGCTTTACCATTCTTTTTGAGTCCAGTTTGGGCGTCAAAAGCTAGTTTGTACTTTTTCCCTAAGGTCTTGGCATGCTTTCGATAATAGCTTGCCGACTTCTTTAGAGTCGCCGATGACGGGTTCACGCTGGCCGCTTGAGCGGTAACGGAGCTGGTGGCAATGGCTGGTGCAAATAATAGGGCCGATGCTGCCGCAATCAGTAAGGACCGAACTTTTAAATGGTGTGATCTGTGCATGATGCTAACCTCCTCAATTCCCCAAAACGTAACATTTACAATAGCATAGACTTTTCTACGGAGGGGGTCAAGTAAAAAAGATCCACAAATAATTTTGTGGATTTATCAGTAATGACGGCAATGATACCGATTTCAAAAATATAAAAGTGAACATTTGTTCGGGTGTTTCGGATGGTAATCTGGTATAGTGAAGTCAGTAGAAAAAAGGAGGTTTCATGATGGTCAAACGATGCGAGTGGGCGACGTCTTCACCCGAAATGCAACGGTATCACGATGAAGTATGGGGGCGGCCAGAGCATAGTGAACAAAAGCTATTTGAGTTACTGTGTTTGGAAACGTACCAAGCCGGGCTGAGCTGGCAGACCGTGTTAAATAAGCAGGTAGCCTTTGAAACGGCTTTTCATAACTTTGATGTGGCGACCGTCGCCGTCATGAAGCCAGAGGAAGTTGATCAGTTAATGACTAATGCGGCGATCATTCGTAATCGCCGCAAGTTAGAGGCAACGGTCAATAACGCGCAAGTTTTGGTCAACTGGTCAGAGGCTACGGATTTTTCGACTTGGCTGTGGGCGTTTGTGGGTAATCAGCCGATTCGTCATCAGTTGACAAGTGCGGACCAGATTCCTGGGACAAATGATCTTGCACAGCATATTTCCCGAGAAATGAAGAAGCACGGATTCAAATTTGTTGGGCCTAAAACGGTCTACTCATTTCTGCAAGCTGCAGGATTGGTCAATGACCACCTCTTGTCTTGTGATTGGGCACCAGAGAATCAACGGGAAAGGAGATAAAATGTATGCGATTTTTACATACCGCCGATTGGCATATCGGTAAGAAACTTCACGGATATGACTTACTAACGGAGCAACGAGACGCTTACGAGCAGATCAAAGCCATTGCAATTGATGAAAAAGTGGATGCTGTGGTGATTGCCGGGGACCTCTATGATCGTGCGCTCCCGAGTGAAGATGCGGTGAGTACGCTGGACGCCATGCTGGTTGATCTGAATCGAAAACAACATTTACCGCTGTTGGCGATTAGCGGTAATCATGATTCTGCAGTTCGTCTGAGCCGGGGGAGCGAGTGGTTTAGTAGTACCGACTTTTACCTAAACACACGGATTGCCGATAGTATAAAACCAGTTATTCTTGGGGATACGCAGTTCTTTCTACTGCCCTATTTTGAGCCGTTCGCTGTTCGACAATATTTTGAAGATGACAGCATTAAAACCGTAGCTGCGGGGATGGAACGTCTGGTCACCGCTATGCAGGAACAGTTTGCACCAGATAAGAAACATGTACTGATTGCTCACTTTTTTGCGGCGGGTAGCCAACACAGTGATTCCGAAACACTGGTTCAAGTGGGAGGCTTGAACGCGGTTCCTGTTGACTTACTGGCACCATTTGACTATGTGGCACTAGGACATTTGCATCGCAAGGAAGCTTTGCAAAACGAACCGGTTATCAAATATAGTGGATCGCCGTTGAAGTTTTCAACCAGTGAAGCTGAGGATACCAAGGGCGTCTGGATCGTTGATACGGATCAGACGCCGGTGTCCGTGACGTTTAAGCCCTTAAAGCCCTTAAATGACCTAATTGTATTGACTGATTCTTTTGATCACTTGATGGACCCTGAGGTCAGTTATCCCGTGAAGACAGATGATTTTATTGCCATAGAGTTAACTGACACCACGCCAATTGCGAATGTGATGCAGCGGCTGAAGACGCGTTTTCCAAGAATTATTGAATTGCAGCGGGTCAACCAGTTAGATGTAACTCCTGAGACGCTTAACATTGAAGAAGTTCAACGAGATCCTCTAACCTTGCTAGACGACTTTTTTAAGACGGTGACGGAACATCCTTTGAGTGCACAACAAGAGGATTGGGCAAAGCAAACGTTACAGCAAGCCATGAAGGAGGAAGACTAATGCGACCACTAACTTTACGCCTTCAATATTTCGGTCCGTACCGTGATGAAAAAATTGATTTTCAAAAGTTTGACGCGACACCGTTATTTCTGATTAGTGGTAAGACTGGGAGTGGCAAGACCACCATCTTTGATGGGATGTGCTATGCCTTATTTGATCAGTCATCTGGCGTAGATCGGGAACCCCAAGAGATGCGTTCAGACTTTGCGACGACCGCGGATCATACGCGCGTGACCTTTGAATTTAACCATCGCAATCGCCGCTATCGTATTATTCGAGAACCCGCCCAAACCTTGCAGAAAAAGCGGGGGGCTGGTGTGACCAGAGCTGCTGCCAGTGTTGAACTCACAGTGTTTGAGAACGAATCTGAAATAGATCAGTTAACGAAAACCCGGCAGGTCAACGACTATTTGCAAGACCTCTTACAGATGGACGGCAAGCAGTTTGCCCAGATTGTCTTGTTACCACAGGGGGAATTTCGTCGTTTTCTAGTGGCTCCGAGTGAAGACAAGGCTGCAGTATTGGAGCAGTTATTCAATACGGAAATCTTTGCCCAGTGGACGGATAAACTACGTGATAAATTACGCCAAGATCGGACCCAGAATGCGGAAGCTGCTAAAGAATTACAGCGATTGGAGACGAGTCTGACATGGACGACGGCTAATCAAGATCGTGCAACCTCTTTCTTGCAGGCCAATCAGACTACAGAAGTCCTAGCCCTAATGGCAGCACAACAGACCGCAACGCAAACGGCGATTCAAGAGTTTACGTCCCAGACAATGACGGCGCAACAACGGGTTACGCAGCTGACACAGCAGGATACGCGTGAAGAGCAGCTTATTCGGGACCAACAACAGCTCGCACAACAGCAGGCGCGACAGCAAGTATTGTTGACGCAACAGCCGGCTATGGCCGCGCTGCATCAATTAATAACGGAGCTGGAGTGGACCCAACAGATTCGACCACAGTGGCAGGAACGTACATCGGCTCAGGCAAATCATCAGCGCCGGCAATTAGCGGTTGAACAGAAACAGACGGTGCTGAAGATGGCCCAGACAGCCCAAGAGAAGGCATCGACGGCGCAACAACAGCTAGCACCAGTGGAAGCGCGCGTTAACACCACCAAAGACCAACTTGCCCAACAAGCTAAAATCAAACCAATCTATCAGCAAATTGCGGAGCTCAGCCAACAGGTGGTCTCAGCACAAGCAACCTTGGACACCGTTCAACGGCGCGTGATAAAAGTGCAGAAACAACAGCAGCAGAATCAACAAGATCAGCAGGCCCAACAAGCGGTGATTGCAACCCAGAGTCAACTCTATCAGACGCAACAAACATTGACCCAGCAGGCAGGACAGCTAAAAGAATGGCGTCGACAATTAGCGGATTTGCAGGCGGGAGACCAACGACAACGGGAGCTAACTCAGCAGGTGGCCGTTTTGGCGTCACAGGTGACCACGCAAGCTCGAGCAACACAGGTCGCACAGCAACACGCTGAAGAGTTGAATCAAGAACTCTTGGCCCATGAAATCGTCCGATTAGTTGGCCAATTAAAGCCAGGCAGTCCATGTCCAGTTTGTGGATCGACTGATCATCCTGCCCCCACTGCTATCGCTGATACGACGGTTACGGAGACGGAAGTGCAGGGCGCACAGGCGCAAGCTCAGAAGGAACAGGGGCAATTAACGAAGCTGACGACGCAACTTCAGAACCTACAAGCCACATTAACCGAATTAAAGGAACCGCAGCAACAAGGAATGACTGCACTTCTAGAAAAAGTCGGTCTGCCTGAGATTAGCGGGGATACTACTCAGTTTGCCCAGCTTAGTCAGCACTTGAATCAGTTGGCGACCACACAACAGGCTAATCAAAAGCAGAATGACCGCCAATTGGCGGCAGTAACGGCCGCCCAACATGAGCTTGAACAGCTGACTGAAATAGCGTTCAAGCTGACTCAACAACTAACGGCTGACCAGAGTGCCCAACAGACCGAGACCAGTCATGTGGATCGGTTGACGGCCCAACTGGCGACTCAGAAACAACAACTGCCAGATACGGCCCCAACGTTGGCCGAGTTCCAGCAACAAGAAAAGAACTTGCAACAGCAATTGCAGTCGGACCAACAGACCTGGGAGGCGGCAGCTAAGCAAGTGACGCAGGCCAATGAGCGACTGACAGTTGCCACGACTGAGGAAAAGACGGCTACCCAAGAACTGACACAGAGTGAACAGCGTCTGGAACAAGCCGTTAGCGTGGTACAAACGTTACTGGCTAAGCATTTCGAGACAGTTACTGAAGAAACAGAAACTATCGTGACAACGCAACTAGCGCAACTCGACGAATTGGCTGCCAAACGGCAAGCGTTACAAGAGTTTCGCACCCAACAGGAACAGGTTGCAACGACGATTGCCGAACTGAAGAAGCGGGTGCTAGATCAGCCAGAACCAGACCGCAATCAAACGCAAGTTGCATTGAAAGCAGCGACGGAAAAAGTTGTTATTTTGCAGGACCAACGACATGGCCAACAGGATCAGTATCAACACAACCAACAGGTGACCACGCGGTTGCAAACGCAGATTGACCAGCAGGCGGCTGCCGTTCAAAAGACGCAGGAACTTACTGAACTGGTAGGGGTTGTCAATGGGGATGGCCCAAATAGTAAATTGGGATTGGAACGTTACGTCTTGCAGACTTACTTACGACAAATTTTAACGGTGGGTAACCAGCGCTTGCAGCAACTGACTAATGGTCGATATCAATTTTTGGTGGACAATCAACCAGCAACGTACAAGAAAAATTCTGGGTTGGAAATCAATGTTTATGACGATCACGTCGGTGAGCAACGTAGCGTGCATACGTTGTCTGGCGGGGAAAGCTTTATTGCGGCCTTAGCGTTGGCACTGGCTTTGGGTGAAGTTATTCAGCAAACCACGGGCAGTGTAGATGTTGATGCCTTATTTATCGATGAAGGATTTGGCTCTCTCGATGAGGATGCCTTAATGACTGCACTGGAATCACTTGAAACGGTTGAAGGCAAGCATCGCATGATTGGAATCATTAGTCACGTTAGCGAGCTACGTGCGCAAGTTCCCAATCAGTTGCAGGTCGTCAGCAACGGTAATGGTGAAAGTAAGATTACTTATCAAATTGACGAGAGTTAGAAAAAAGAGTCGTCAGGCGAATAGGTCGGCGGCTCTTAGCGAAAAAGTATGGCGTTATTGACTGGTCCGTTTCGGGAAAATAAGGGATAATTTGGGTGACTCGTAAACAGGTAATGCTGTATAAAAAATGGTTAGCTAGCCGTTTTGGTAGGCTATACGAACTCGTTTTGTGGGAATAATCAAGGATGATTAGGTCATCGAACCAGTCAACTAGTTTCTCTGGGGGCTTAAGCTTCTAACAACCATACTTTTCACGCCAAGGATACCTGAGACTTTCTGAAATAGATACCGGAGAACCACGAGATGGACTAGAAATGTCCAGTTTTTCTAGTGAACTTCTGACGATAAGCTAATTTTGGTAGATAATCATTTCAGTGGGATACGGTTATAGCCTTGAACCTTCAAATGGCGGTATCATGCGATTTAGCCGGTTTTTAAAAAATCAGTTATATAATCAACGATTATCCGTGCACAACGTCTAATTTAGGTTTAGAATAATGAATAACTAAATTAGAAACGGGATGATTTTGATGTGTACTAGTTTGACCTATGAAAATAGCCAAGGTGATCACTTCTTAGCGCGGACCATGGATTTTGGCTTCGAGTTGGGTGGTCAGCCAATCTTTATGCCACGGCAACAAAAGATTCAAGGGGACGCAGGTGAATTCGCCACGAAATACGGCTTCGTAGGTGCCGGTCGAAATCTGAGTCATTATATCTTTGTGGATGGTGTTAACGAATACGGGTTAGGTGCCGCTGCACTGTACTTTTCTGACTACGCCAAGTATGCCAAGGAAGCGCCAGCTGATAAGTTGGCCATTGCACCGCATGACTTACCAGCTTGGGTATTGGGAAATGCGAAGAGCGTGGCTGATTTACGTGAGTTGATTACGACTGTTCAAATCGTGGATAAGCCGGTTGCCCTGTTAGGCATCACGGCGCCACTACACTTCATTTTCAGTGATCCCACTGGAGATACGGCCGTCTTAGAAGCGACTGACCATGACCTCCACTTGATCGATGATCCTGTTGGGGTAATGGCCAACTCACCACAATTAAGCTGGCATTTGCAAAACCTGAGTACGTACGGCACTTTAGTTGCTGATACGCGGCCATTGCATGATTACCAGGGCTTTGATTTAAAGACGGTTGGACCAGGAACCGGGGCATTTGGGATGCCTGGGGACTACACCTCACCATCTCGCTTCGTTCGGACCGTTTTTAACAAGCATTACAGTAAGCCAACGGCGGATACCCCATCGACGATGAACTTGCTACAACATTTACTGGATGGCGTGACGATTCCTAAGGGCGTTAAGCTCAAGCCGGATGGTAGCAGTGACTATACGCAATACCGTGGCTACATGGCGCTCGACGAACGGGCCTACTACATGGAACCTTACGACAACTTGGAATTGCAACGTGTAGAAATCACGGATAAGATGTTGACTGATTGGGACACACCAGTTGAATATCCCTTGGAACACAAGAATCACATCAAGCAATTAAATTAGGCGGGTGAGCGAATGCCAGCTTTTCAACAAAAGTCGTTTGAGCAACTGACAACAATAGAGTTATTTGAAATTTACCGTGTGCGGGTGGCTGTTTTTGTTGTGGAACAAACTTGTGCCTACCAGGAAGTCGATGACCTCGATGTCCAGGCACAGCACCTGTTCACACAGGATTCAGCCGGTGCGATTACGGCCTATGCCCGATTGATAGATGAGGGGCCACAAGTCCGAATTGGACGCGTACTGGTGGCACCTACTAATCGGGGAAATGGTGCAGGGCGCCGGCTGGTCAGCACGGCCATTACTGCAGCCCACCAGACCTATCCGGCAGCCCAAGCTATTGTGATTCAGGCGCAGGCTTACTTGCAGAAATTCTATGCTTCATTTGGATTCCAGCCTACGAGTGCCGTTTACTTAGATACCGGTATTCCGCACATTGATATGGTGTTGCCATTAACTTAATTGAAACCCAAAATGACCGTCATCCCAACAATTGGGGTGACGGTCATTTTCGTATAGTTAACGTGCGTTAGCGGCACGGATAAAGTCTTCAATTAAATCAGCAGGAACGCCTTGAGCAGTCAGGGCACGTAGCGGCATATTCAGGAACATGCGATCTTGCAAAATAGTTGGGTTACCATCTGCATCCGTTGCCCCCAACAGGCTAGTATTATCTTGGCTTGCTGGTGCGATTACTTTTTGCTTAAAGAGATCCAACAAGCGTGGATTCCACGCAACATTGGTGAGGTAGGTCTCATCCGTAATTGGTGCTGGTGAATTCTTGAAGTCCATGGTCAGCTTCGTCTGTAAGCGAATGTCACGAGACGACTGGCCAATCATGACCTCGTAGTCACCGGAGTCCGCTTGCCAACGATGCTTGCCTTCACGCCACCAGCTGAAGTCTTGGCGGGTTAGTTTCAAAGTTACCGGCTTGGTCTCACCAGGGTCAACTGCAATTTTAGTAAATCCACGGAGTTCCTTCGTGGGCATCGGTGCGTGAGAAGTATGGTTAGCCACGTAAAGTTGTGGTACCGCTTGCCCGGCACAGTCACCAGTGTTGGTGACGTCGAAGGTCACGGTCGCACCGTGTTCGCTTTGTTTAATCTTTAGGTTAGTAAATTCAAATTCAGTGTAACTCAGGCCATGACCAAAGGCGTAGAGAACGTGCATTTCATGGGTATCGTAATACCGGTAGCCCATAAAGATCCCTTCTGAATAAAGTTCGTGGCGAGGATCTTGCGCAAACGTTGGGGCCATTGGCGTATCCGTCAACCGGACTGGGAACGTTTCGGTCAAGTGACCGGAAGGATTGACCGCTCCGGTTAGGATATCCCAAGTAGCTTCACCCACGGCTTCGCCTGCCAGATAGGTTTCAACCACCGCCGCAACGGTGTGAATCCAAGGCATTTCAACCGCGGAACCATTTTGTAAGACGACTGTCGTGTGTTCATTTAGCTTAGCCAGTGAGCCAATTAGATCCGTTTGATTTTCGGGCAACAAGATTGAGTTCTTGTCGAAGCCTTCCGATTCCGCGGCAGCTGGGTAACCAGCAAAGACGATGACGTGATCGGCGTCCTTGGCGGCATCGAGTGCGTCTTGGGCCAGTTGGTCATTTGTTTCGCTCTCGTCCAGTTGATAGCCAGGGTAGTAATCAGCCTGTAGGCCAGTATTTTGCAAGGCTTCCAGTGGGGTTACCAGTTTCGTTGGGTTGACGTGAGAACTCCCGGAACCTTGGTAGCGTGGGTGTTCAGCTAGTTCGCCAATCACTACGACCTTACCAGCCGTGGCCGGTTTCAGTGGCAATTCATTCTCATGATTCTTCAGTAGAATGATACTATCATCGGCTAATTTACGAGCAAAGTCATGATGGGCTTGGTGATCGTAAGTGCCAGCTTTATCCGCCGGTTGCCACTTGTCGACCACGTGCAGCAGGTGCCGGACAGCTTTATTCAGAGTGCCAACGTCCAACTCGCCTGTTTGAATAGCGCGGATAATCTCATCGACTGAAGCCTGGCCCTTCCCAGGCATTTCCAAATCGAGGCTGGCTTTCAATGCTTCCGCATGGTCGGCCACAGCGCCCCAGTCAGACATGATGGCCCCATGGAAGCCCCATTCGTCCCGTAAAATATCGCGCAATAAATGGCGGTTCTGCGAGTTCAAGACACCGTTGGTCCGGTTATACGAGGTCATAATGGTTGCCGGATAAGCGGCCTTGGTAATAATTTCAAAAGTCCGTAAATAAAGTTCACGAAGGGTCCGGGCCGACATGTCACTGGAGGCCGTGAACCGTTGGTTTTCTCGGTTGTTGGCAACGAAGTGTTTGACCGAAACCCCAACGTGCTTGGATTGAACACCATCGACGTAGGCGCTTGCTAATTTCCCAGCAACCAGGGGATCTTCGGATAAATACTCGAAGTTCCGACCACCCAATGGCGACCGCTTCAAGTTAACGCCGGGTCCGAGCAACAGACTCACTTGTTCTGCACGAGCCTCCTCACCAAGATGTTCCCCTAATTGACGCATCAGGGTAGTGTTCCAGGAGCTGGCACTCAAAGCCGCAGCAGGATAGGTTATAGCTTGAACCGAATCCGTAATGTCGCCGGCCGAGGCCGTGGGCTTCTGTTTCCGTAGCCCAGAAGGTCCGTCCGTCATCATTAGTGCCGGGATGCCTAAGCGTTCCACGGCAGCGGTATACCAAAAATTCTTGCCGGAGACCAGTGCGGCCTTCTCCGGTAACGTCAGTGCAGCAAGCGTTCGTTCGATGTCCATACGTTCAAATCCTTTCTACTAGTTCAACTATCACCAGTATACAGTTTTCCAGGGGGAGATGTTAGTGACGAGTTTTTTCTTTTGACAAATCGAAAGAAGAAGGCTATCTTTAATCTTGTGCAATCCAATTCGATTACAAAAAGTTAGGAGGGAAAATCACGATGCTCGTAAACGCCAACCAACAACAAATGATGTTAGCCGCATGTTGCCAATGTAACGTGCTTGTTTGTGTTGCGTTTAATCGTGATTTTCCGGCTAGCCAGTAGACCTACATAACGACGACAACAGCGATTGTTGTCACTGTAGGCGGGTTTCCCATCACGATTATGTGAAGGGAGACCCGCCTTTTTCTGTACTTAAACACGAATTTGGGGATTGCACACCACTAAATTTGAGGAAAAGGGAGCTATGAATTTTATGAAAAAATGGACCAGTATCGGCTTAGTCGCCGCAGTTATTGCAATGGGATTGGGATTAGCTGCTTGTGGTCAAACGGCATCAACGACTAAGCCATCACAAGAGTTAAAACTCCCCGCGACGGCACAGCTCGACACCATCGACCTGGCCAAAGCGACCGGGTACGGTCAGACAGGGAACGTCTTTGAAAGTTTCTACCGTCTCGGTAAGAACGGGAAGGTTGCGCCAGGCCTAGCGGATTCCGCCAAGGTTTCCAAGGACAAGAAGACGTGGACTTTCCACATTCGTGACAACGCCAAGTGGAGTAACGGCGATAAGATCACCGCCCAAGACTTCGTTTATTCCTGGCGCCGCACCTTAACGCCGTCAACTAAGGCGTCTTACACGACCATGTTCTCTGGTATCAAGAACGGCGATAAAATCATTGCAGGTAAGGCTAGTCCAGCGTCCATCGGGATTCACGCTAAGAACCAGCAGACCGTCGTGATTCAGTTGGACAAGCCAATTGCGTACTTCAAGATTTTGATGGCATACCCATTATTTGCGCCCCAAAATGAAAAGGTCGTCAACAAGTATGGCAAGAAGTATGCCGCGAAGTCACAGTACATGGTCTACAGCGGTCCCTTTAAGATTACCAACTGGAGTGGGACGGGGAACACCTGGTCCTTCGTCAAGAACAACCACTACTGGGACAAGAAGGTGGTTAAGCTCCAGAAAATCAATTACCAAGTGGTCACCAATCCTCAGACTGGGTTGAGCCTGTACCAGAACAAGAAGCTTGATTTCGCGCAGCTTTCGACGGAACAGGTTAAGAATTACAAGAACAACAGTGCCTTCAAGGAATATCCGTATTCCATCGTGATTCATCTGAAATACAACTTCAAGGATGCCAATCAGGAAAAGCGACGGATCATGAATAACCGCAACATCCGGCAGGCCATTGCACTCTCCATCAACCGCAGTCAGCTGACCAAGAAGGTGTTGGGGGATGGATCAGTGACGCCAACTGGATTCGTTGCCAGTGGCTTAGCAAGTGATCCCAAGACGGGTGAAGACTTCGCTAAGCAGCAAACGGTCAAGAACGCCACGACCTACAATCCAAAACTGGCCAAGCAGAAGTGGGCAGCGGGTCTGAAACAATTGGGCATCAAGAAGGTTAATCTGAACATTCTAGCCGGAAACGATGATGTTGCGGCCAGCACTGTGACTCAGTATTTGAAGAGCACGTTGGAAAAGAACCTGAGTGGCTTCAACTTGAAAATTGAAAATGTTCCGGCTTCCGTTGCACAGTCCCGCTCGACCAGTGGGGATTTTGATCTCTACTTGTCTCACTGGGGTGCCGACTTCAACGACCCAATTTCCTTCTTACAGATTCCAGTCAGTTCGAATGCGTTGAACTATGGTAAGTGGTCCAACAAGCAGTACGATGCCTTGATCGACAAGGCGCAGGGGGCCGATGCCGGAAACGATGAAGCGCGGTGGCAAGACATGGTTCAGGCATCTAAGCTGATCAACAAGGAGCAGAGCTTTACGCCACTCTACCAGGCGAACTATGCCTACTTGCAGCGTCCATCGATTAAGGGTGTTATTCACAACACCGCCGGTACGCAGTGGAGTTACAAGTATGCTTATATTAAATAGCTGATGGAGCTCGCCTGCGGCTGGATTTACCACCAATTATTGATTAATCGTGGGCACTTGTCGTTATTCATACTGTAGATATAACGGGAAAATTTCAGGCAACTGAAAGTCTGTCGGCTCATGGTTCTCTAGAAAATCATCAGTGGTGGGCACGGAATGATTTTGGGGTAGCTTTCCCAGTTAGAGAGTAGTGTCGTTGTACAGTTATCTCCCGTGAAGGCCATTAATTCTGGACCAAACGCCAGGATTAATGGCCTTCTTTATACGCAAATGTTCGCGAAAGAAAGATGATAGATCACGTTAGGCAAATTCATGATGGATATAATTTGGGGAAAACTTTGTTATGAGGTTGTAAGTTATCTTAGCCGGAGGAGGCCAGGGATGCAGCCAGCCGTGGAGGTGGTGTTAACTGGCGTTTTAGGCCGGTTTACACCACGGGCGACTTTGGAGACACGTGTTCTTCGTGGCTTCAAAGCGAGCGGGAAGCCCGCTTCTCAGGCTGAAGCGTCCCCACAACAGGCGGAATCTCTGGCAGCCGCAGGCGACGGACTCGTAATTTCAAAGCTAATCGCCTCCCAACTAGTCTTCGTGTACAATGGATTTAGCAATGAAAGGGAGCGGTTGAACATGACTATCAGTCCAAATGACGGCCAGGACTGGCACACGGACGGCGTGCAGGAGTACCATACTTATTTTGGAACACCCACTCACGATGACCACGTCCTGTTCGAACTCCTCACAGTTGGAGTGTTTCAGGTTGGTTTGAGTTGGCAGGCGGCGGCCAGCAAGCTGCCAGTCTACCGGCGAGTATTTGCCGGCATGGCGATTCCCAAAGTGGCCGCAATGATCGATGAATTGGCGATTCCAGAGATTGCTGCCGATACCGAGATGATCGGTAATCAGCGTAAGATTCGCGCCGTTTTGCTGAACGCGCGGGCCATCCTCACAGTGCAGGCGGAGTTTGGTAGCTTCAGTGCCTACCTGTGGGCTTTCGTTGACGGGACACCGTATCTCTTGCCGGCAGTGACGCGTGATGAGCTGACCAATCAGTCGGCCATTGGCAGTGCCGTAGCCAAGGATTTAAAGCGGCGGGGGTTCAGCTTCGTTGGTCCAGTCGTGACGCACATGTTCTTACTGGCAGCCGGTATCTTGCGTGAGCAGATTATCGGGGATTAAGTGAAATTTGCGTGAGAATTTCTGTACGCTTGAAACCGATTGAAAAGCAGACGTGACGGTGAAAGCCCGGTGGGACGGGGCTCCTTATAAATAAATTTATTAAAGGTTTTCCTTGACAGCGGATTAAAGTTGCATTAGACTTGCTATTAAATTAAGCGATTGAAAACAATGTGATCAGGAGAGTAACCACCGTCAATGGTTTCAAGAGAGCTCGCGTTTTGCTGAAAGCGAGTAACCCACGGCGGGGTGAAGATGGCCTGAAATGAATTGGTACCGCTAAGTCCTAGTGATGAAGTGGTAATGCTTGGCACTCATTATCGTGCACGCACTTTAAGGCGCAAGCTGGCGAGTGTTAATGAGGGGTCGGCATACGTCTGACTTGAATTAGAATGGTACCACGACAGAGTTCGTTTCTATTAATTTAGAAGCGGACTCTTTTCTTTTGGTCACCGTTTTCTCTCGCGACATTTAAACAAATTAATTATGACTTATTATAAAGGGGATATTGAGTATGAAGAAATCATTTAAACATTTTAGTTGGCTCTTGGTATTATTGATTCCATTGTTAATCGTTGCTGGTTGTGGTAAGTCCAGCAGTAGTTCCAGCAACAAGACCGTTAAGATTGGGATCATGGGTTCCGATGAAAAAATCTGGAAACCTATCCAATCGAAGCTGAAGAAGCAAGGCATCAACATCAAACTGGTGACCTTCACCGACTACAACCAGCCTAACGCTGCGTTGACGAACCACGAAATTGACCTGAACTCCTTCCAACACACGTACTTCATGGACCAATGGAACAAGGCGCACAAGTCTAACATCGTTTCTATTGGTAAGACCGTCCGCGCACCACTACGGTTATACTCCAAGAAGGTTAAGAATGTTTCCGACATCAAAAAGGGTGACCAAATCACCATTCCTAACGATTCAACCAACGAAGGCCGGGCCTTACATTTACTGCAATCCGCTGGTTTGATCAAGGTGGATTCCAAGGTTGAATTACCAACACCAAAGAACATCACGCAAAACAAGTTGAACTTGAAGATTACGGCCGTTGATGCTGCGCAAACGCCACGTTCATTGACCGATGCTGCCGGGGCCGTTATCAACAACGAATTCGCTGCTGAAGCTAAGCTGCCAAACAGCGAAACCATCTTCAAGGAAAAGATCAACAAGGCTTCCATCCCTTACATCAACATCATCGCTACCAACAAGTCTGACAAGAACAACAAGACCTACAAGAAGATCGTGAAGGCTTACCAGACTGAAGCCACGAAGAAGTTGTTGACGAAGTACTACCACGGCTTAACCATTCCAGCTTGGTAAACAGAAGCGCATTGTCAAAGGCATCACGTTAATTTAAGCTAACCAACTAAACAGCGTTGATGACTGACGGGCACCGTGCTGTGCTGATGATGGTATCCTCACAGCAATGGTGCCTGAGCGCTGTCGACGATGAAGTTGGAGAGTTAACGCATAAGTAGAGAGAAAATTGCCAGCATAGGCGAGTAAGGAGAACGAAGATTTGACTAACGAAGCGATTATTCAGTTAAAAGATATCGACGTCACCTTCCATAATAAGGGACAGACCGTTGAAGCCGTTAAAAAGGTTTCGCTGACGGTAGAACGCGGCGACATCTACGGGGTCGTCGGGTATTCCGGCGCCGGGAAGAGTACGTTGGTGCGGGTCATCAACCGGCTCCAACGGCCCACTGCCGGTTCCGTGGAGGTCAGTGGTCAGGATATTCTGGCCTTGAATCCCCGCGAGCTACGGACTGCGCGGACGAAAATTGGGATGATCTTCCAACACTTTAACCTGATGGCTTCCCGGACGATTGCGGATAACGTTGGCTACCCCTTAAAAGGGCGGCTTTCCCGCGATGAACGGAAGAAGAAGGTTGCTCACCTGTTGGACCTGGTTGGTCTGAGTGAAAAGGCCGAGGATTATCCTGCCCAACTTTCTGGTGGGCAGAAGCAACGGGTCGCCATCGCCAGAGCTTTGGCGAATGACCCAGAAATTTTGATCAGTGATGAAGCAACCAGCGCGTTGGACCCCAAGACCACCTCATCCATTTTGGAATTACTGAAGCGGTTGAACAAGGAATTGGGCCTGACGGTTGTGTTGATTACCCATGAAATGGAAGCTGTTAAGGAAATCTGTAACAAGGTTGCCGTCATGGAAGCTGGGGAAATCATCGAACGGGGCGATTTAGTCACGATTTTCAGTCGACCAGAGAAGCCATTGACGCAGGACTTTATCAATACGGCGACACAGATCAACCAGGCGCTGGAAAAGATTTTCCGGCAAGCGGCAACCCTCAATCTCAGCGAGAGCCAGCAATTGGTTCAGCTGCAGTATGTGGGTGCTAGCACCGACGCACCGCTGATTACCGAGTTATATAAGCGGTATGGTGTGGTTTCGAACATCTTATATGGAAACGTTGAAATCTTGCAGGATACGCCACTGGGGAATCTGATTGTGGTGATGTCTGGTGAACCGGATAAGTTGGCTGCCGCTTGGCAATATTGTCAGGATGCCGGCATCAACATTACCCATTTGAACCCTAACGATTCGGAGGTGGCCTAAGTGAATTTATTAGCAAAATACTTTCCTAACGCGGTCACGATGAAGGGTGACTTCCTGCAGGCAACCGGTGAGACCCTCTACATGACGGCTATTACGGCCATTGTTGCGGGGATTATTGGGATGGCTATTGGGATTGGTTTGATTGTCACCCAACCCGGTGGTATCTTGGAAAATCGCGTCGTTTATAACATCTTGGATAAGCTGGTTAACCTGTGTCGGTCGATTCCATTCGTTATTTTACTGGCCGTGATTGCACCGCTGACCCGGATCATTGTGGGGACGGCGATTGGGACGACCGCAGCCATCGTGCCATTGGTCATTGGCTCCGCACCGTTCTACGCCCGTCAGATTCAAAATGCCCTGGCCGAAGTTGACCATGGGGTGGTTGAAGCTGCCGAGTCCGTTGGTTCTGGTCCGATTGCCATTATCTTTCGCGTTTATTTAAAGGAAGGACTTCCGGATATTATCCGCTCCTCCGTCCTAACGTTGATCAGTCTGATCGACCTGACCGCGATGGCTGGTGCCATCGGGGGTGGTGGCTTAGGTAACTTGGCCATCAACGTTGGTTACAGTCGTTTTGAAACCGACGTGACCGTTATGGCTATGCTGATTATCTTAGTTATCGTGTTTGCTATTCAATTAATTGGAGACTTACTCGCCCGGCGTGTGGACCACACAGCCTAGGTGGGCTTGTGGACGTGACGCGTTGTGAAGTCACGTCCATTTTTGTATGATGTTAGGCAGTTGAAAAAAGTTGGCCACAACTGATCTTTTTCGCCGTTTTACCATCAAATTCTAATGAACATCGGGTAAAATTGGAGAATTATAATGCACGCCGTGAGTGTGAGAGAGAAAGGATTCACAGGTTTGAAAAATTCAGAGGTATCGACGGGGAACGTCATCAAGGGTATTTTCTGGGCCACCATTGCTTCAGCGATGTTTGGGGTGTCCGGAACAGTTTTGCAGTTTATTTCACAGGGACAATCCATTCCGACCAATTGGTTCTTGTCAGCGCGGACATTAGGCGCTGGTGTGGTGCTGCTCATTATTAGTTTTATCTTGTATGGCTGGAAGAAAACTTTTGCGGTCTTCAGCAGCTGGCGTGAGGTCGGCTGGCTGGTTGCCTACGCGGTCATTGGACTGGGTGCAAACCTACTGACTTTCTACATCGCGGTTCAGACGGGGAATGCCGCTGCGGCGACAATTCTACAATACTTGAGTCCGCTCTTTATCGTGTTGGGAAGCTTGCTGTTTAAGCACAATCGGCCATTACGTAGTGACCTGATTGCCTTTGCCGTTGCAATGGTAGGGGTCTTCCTGGCCATTACGCGAGGAAACCTATCCCAGCTGGCAATTCCGTTCGATTCGCTACTTTGGGGGATTGGATCTGGAATCACCGCTGCCTGCTACGTGGTTCTGCCACGGCCGTTGGTCCGGGGCGGTCATTCGCCAATTACCGTCCTCGGGTGGGGAACATTTATCGCCGGGATCATCTTTAACCTGCATCAACCAGTGTGGGTCAGCACGCCACCGTTGACCGGGACGTTGATTGCCTCGATGGCAACGGTTATCGTGTTTGGGACCATTGTGCCTTTCTCACTGATTCTTTACAGTACCCACTTCGCGCCATCTGACGTGATCAGTATCGTGGATGCCGTTCAGCCGGTGATGACCTTCATTCTGTCGATCGTCTTCCTCGGCTTGGCCATCTCGGGTGCCGAAGTGATCGGGTCAATTTTAGTGATTGTGGCAATTTATTTACTCCAGCGGGGTCGACGAAACACCTCGAAAGAGCTTTAATTGGGAGTAGGAAGTGACTAACAAATGACGACTTTTGATTGGGTACGCCACGGGCAAACACAGGCCAACGTGGATCAAATTATGCAAGGACAATTGGATACGACGGCCACCCACCTGACAGTTCGCGGTCTGCAACAGGCTGAGCATCTCGCCCAGTGGTTGCACGGCGAGCACTACAATCAATTGATCAGTAGCCCGTTACACCGGACGCGACAGACTACGGCGGCACTGACAACGATGATGGCCTTGACGCCAACGTTTGACGACCGATTGATGGAAGCAAATTATGGGGACTGGACCGGCAAAAGTTTACCAGCGGTCAGCGAACAACGGCCGCAGGATTTCGATGCGGTCACTGGCGAAGCACTGCCGGATGTCTTGGCATCCGTAGGCGGTGAGTCCTACTTGGCGATTCAACACCGGGTCGGCCAATGGCTGGCTGAGCAAGTCGTGGATCATCCTGATGATCACATTCTGGTCGTTAGCCATGGCCTGACCATCAAGGCGACGGCACTGTTGATGTTGGCGGCACCGGCGACCACTGCGTTACCGGAACCGACCAACACCAGCGTAACGCGCATGGTGATTGATCCAGCAACTGGTCACCGTTATTTAAAATTCTATAGCGTGAGTCCGCAATTAAACTAAAATAAGATAACAAAAATAACCTCGCCAATTGGCGAGGTTATTTTTAGGTTGAAACAGCCGGTTACTTCTTGAGGTTATCTTCAACGTAAGACCGAACTTCAGCGTCGGACTTCGCATCGATTTCCTTCATAGAAGCTTCACTTTCATCGGTGTTGTGACCATTGGATTCCATGAAGTGATCCCACAGAGCATCCCGTACAGGAAGCTTTTGATCGGACCAGTCAAACGTATCATTCATCGGTTCATCCAATAAAGCAGTCTTTTCTACAACAGCCATAACCATTACCTCCAAAAAAATTTTGGGGTCAGCGGATCTGTGATTGGCATGGGTACCACCGGCTTCAATTCTCATGGTAGTCCTCTCAATCGAAAATGGTAAATATTTTGTCTAAATGAATTGCAAACACAGTTGATTTCTTTTTTTAAATCCATTAATGAACGGTCCTGGCCGTTAGCAAGTAGGCTTTGTGAAGGGGACGCTGCGGTTTTTAGTGTTCGACTAGAAAAGGGGCGCAACTGCCAAAATCATTTCTGACAGCAACACTCCTTTTGGAAGTCGTTTAGATTAGTCAAAGTCGATGCGAATATCTAAGACCCAGTTTTCCAATTGCCGGTTAGAATTGATGTCATCAGGCTTTTCAGTGAGAAAGTGGTTGACGTCCACGACGGTTCCGGCAAACGGCGTCTTGAAATTCTGTACGGTCTTGTCACTTTCGACCTCCAGAATATCTTGATCCTGGTCCAGAACTTGATCGGGTTCGACAAGGAGGTCGGCAAAGCTAATATCGCCGAGTTGTTGAATAGCATCGCTGGTGATTCCTAGCCGATAGATGGTGTGGCGCTGCTCCCACCAAACCCCGTTGAGCGTGGTGACTTTTGGTTCGGCCTTCTTAGGGTGAAAGAAGCTCTTAAATAGTTCCCAAACTGATGGCCTTTGTTGTTCAGGCATGGTAAATTCCTCCCTTAATCTCATTACGTTCTTTAGTATACCCTTATGCTGTAACCGCTGACAATATGTTCTTACCGAAGTTGTTGCCGGCAGGGGGATATGCTAAACTGAAATCAAAATTGTATTGGGATTGTGGCTGAATCACCTACCTAATGTGACAACCGATTACGGACAAGATTGATTCGTAGTCAAAAAGTGAAATAGAAGCTTGGTATGTACGCTGATGACTTATCTAAGGTTATGGTTAGAAATTTGATTAGTCGGAGGAGACCAGGGATGGCGCTAGCCGTGACGGCGCTGGAAGCCCGTTTTTTGGCTGTAGGCGGTCCCCACAGCAGCAGAATCCCTGGCAGCCGTAGACGACAATTTCAGCCTAACATTTAGAATTAAACCAAGGAGGGTTCACCTATGTTTCTAATTGATACGAACCGGCAGGGCCAAGTGGTGACCGATGCCGTGGTCAATCAATCCATCGATAATTACCTGGTCAACGACCTCAAGCTCCCCGGGCATGGCCTGATGATGTACGTCAACCGGCCGGCCGTCATCGTTGGAATTAACCAAAACGTCACGGCTGAAGTGGACTTTCATTACTTGGCCAAGCATGACGTGCAATTGGTGCGGCGGACCTCCGGTGGGGGCGCTGTTTATCACGATGAACGGAACCTAATCTTTGAGCACATTGTCAATGGTGATCCCCAGGATGGTTCACAGTTTGGAGACTATACTGGGTTTGCGGCGCCAATTTTAAAGGCGCTGAAGGCCATGGGCGTGCCCGATTTGGCGATTAGTCAGAAGAGTAATCTGGTTGTCGGTGACAAGAAATTTTCCGGCATGACCATGTTTAAAAATGGCGATGGTTATGCGGCCGGCGGGACAATCATGTATGATTTGAATGTGGACGCCGCCCATCAAGCGTTGATTCCAGTCAGCGAGCGGCGGCATCGGGGCGTGGCCTCCAACCGTGTGCCAATTACCAATCTCCGGCAATATCTCGCGCCGGAGTATCAAAACCTGGATATTCAGGATTTCAAGACGGCATTGCTTCAGCACATCTTTAAGGTTGATCGATTGGATGAGGTGGAAACGTATCACTTATCCGCGCACGACTGGGAAATCATCGATCAACGACTGGCAGAGAAATATCAAACGGATGCCTGGAATTACGGGGCTAACCCCGGTTTACGGGCCTACCACCGGTTGACACTCGCTGCGGGCCAACTACACGTGAATTACACCCGGCATGCCGGTGAACTCCGCTCGGTCGCGTTGTTTGGGACGGTCGGGACGCCAGCGGAACTGTTAGCCATCACGGATCAATTGATGGGCCAGCAGGCGACGACCGAAACCGTTCAGGCGATTCTGCAGCAGCCAGCGGTGATCGCCGTATTAGGGGCGGATGCCGTGGCCCCATTAACCAAAATTTTAGTAGAAGAGGCATAGCATGAAGGCAAAGTACGAAGTGAATCAATACGTCGGGGTTCCGGTGGCGGCCAACGCCTCCGGCAAGTACGAAATCAAGCGTGAACCCGACGGTGATTTTAAACTCCATTCGTGGCGCACGGGTCGTCACAGCAAAGGCAAGTATCGCGGTGTAGGCCAGATCTTCTTGACCGAAAATAACTTGAAGGTTGCGGTGGTGGCAGCCTATCCGGTTCCTTATAAGGAACGGCATGGCTACACCCCAATGGCGCGACTGACCAGTGAATTCGTTGGCGAAGACGTGCTGGCAACGGCTCAAGAACAATTGAAAGCGTGAGAGGGGATGACAATAATAAAAAGCAAATTAAAACGGTACTTTGTTTTTTACATGGCATTCTTTCTCGGGTTCTTCCTATTACCAATTATGTGGCCAACAGTATTTAGTTGGGATTTAATGACTATTGCTTGGATTTTAGGTGGTACACTAGTTGGGATTATCGCACTTATGGTGATTGAGAAACTGAGAAGTAAAAATTAAGTAAAAGCATGCTAAGATTAGCTTTGTAATTAGAGAAGGCGTCCTGTTAACGGGTTAAAAATAACTGAAAGCGTAAAAAAATGCGGCCACTGTGGTCGCATTTTTTCTTAGCTTATCTTACAAAGTAAGCACTCTTGAAGTTGGACTGGGTGCCGATGGTATTGTAGAGCACCCCATTGAGCTTGGGGTCAACCAGGTAGGTGCTGGCAGGCTGTATGAGCGGCGTGACGCCCTGATCTCGCATCAGTAAGCCCTCGGCACTTAACAGTGTCTGCCACCGCTTAGAATTGAAGGTAGGGGCATTGCTGGCCCGATCAATCAGCTGGTCGTAGGTCTTGCTGGACCAGTGGCCAACGTTGGCACTGTTATTACTGGTGAATAAGGATAGCACCGCCAGTGGGTCGGCGTACTGGGCCCGTTGCGTCGTTAAGGTGATATCTGACGTAACCGGAACTGCCCGAGCATTGAGGGCTTGTTCGTGTTTTTTAAGGGTAATTGTCAGGCCAGGGAGGTTGGCTTCCAATTGGTGCTTGAGTGTCTTGGCCACGGCAGGGTTGTTAGTGTCGCCCAGATAGCCGAGAGATAAGCTCATATGAGCCACACTAGCCCGTTTGGTTGCGGTCTGCCACTCTGCCTTGGCCGTCTTGGGACTGTAGGCAAGAGTGGCTTGTTCGGGCTGTGCGGCGGCAAAGTCGGCGGTACCCTTGAGTCCGCGACTCAGGCCGGCTGGGACGACACCCTGGGCGGTCAGCGAGGTATTCCCATAGGCTTTTTTGACCAGGTACTTACGGTTGATGGCGTGGGAAATGGCTAACCGGGCGAGTTTTTGTTGAAGCAGGCGGTTTGTCTTGGAATTCTGCCCGGTTTGGCGATAATTGAGCAGGACCATTTTGGAGTAAGGCCGGGCAGTGTAGTCGGCCTTTTTTTCGTAGTATTTGACGTTGGATTTCCCAGTGATACGCATCTCGTCTAGGCGACCGTGGTCGTAGGCGTCCCAAGCCGCTGTCGCTGACTTATAGGTCACCACGTTGATGCGGCTGAGGTAGACGTGCTTACGGTCCCAGTAGTGAGGGTTCGGAATCATATGCCAGCGCCATTTAGAACTACCACGATTGGCGACCATGAAGGGACCAGCATACACTTGGTAGCGCGGCTTCGTGGCGTAGAGCTTGCCATATTTGATGGCGATGCGTCGATTCTGCGGGCCAAAGAGCGGATAAGCCAGTCGCTGTGGGAGCTCCGCCATAGGATGGTCGAGGTGCACGACCAATTTGAACTTGCTGGGCGCCGTGACCCCTAGCTGACTTGCCGGTAATTCGCCGTCCAGAATTTGCCGGGAGTTCTTGATACCGTCAAAGAGGTCGGCCTCGGGCGCCTTGGTCTTAGGCATCAGGGCGCGTCGCCAAGAGAAGACGAAGTCAGGGGCGGTGATCACATCGCCGTTGCTCCAGTGTGAATCTTTCCAAAGGGTAAAGGTATAGGTCTGCTTGTCAGCACTGATCTTAACTTTTTTTGCCAGGGCCAGTTCGGTATCGTTGTTGCTAGTGGCCTGGTAGAGCCCTTCAATCGTATTGTTCAGCCGACCAAATTGCGTGAGCTTGTCCGTGTCCAGCGTGGTTAGGGGATGGTGGGAAGCCAAATTTAAGACTTGATCCTGGGACATGACCCCTTTGCTATCACTAGGTGTATCCGTTTCGTGACTGATCGTGCAGCCACTCAGGGCGCCACAGATCGCTATAATAAGAAGTATTCCCCAATGTTTCACGATGTTTCCTCCGATTGTTAACCTATTTAGTTTCTTTATATGTAAGTTATTATTGCCAGCTGCGACTTGTATGTCATAACTGCTAATGGTCTAAGAACGATGAAGGTGAGTGTTCACAGAGACCTTTAATTAGAAACTCGTCTGAATCTTGGCGAGGTTCTAAACCGAGCCGGAAGCCCGCTTTTTGGCTACAGGCGGTCCCCACAGTAGCAGAATCTCTGACCGTCGCAGGCGAAAAACCACCTAACCAATATTCTTCCCTGATGATAGGGGAGCAACGGCGGCGCGTCAAGGTTTAGTTGTGCGAGATACTTGTCGACAGGTGGGGGATTCGCTAGAATGGGGAGAACGAGGACGGAGGGACACTATGGAAAAATGGTCGGCGGCAACGATCCGCGACTTTCGGAAAACTTTATTGGCCTGGTATGACGATGAGGGACGGGACTTACCCTGGCGGCATGGTCGTAATCCATACCACACCTGGATCAGCGAGGTTATGCTGCAGCAGACGCAGGTCAATACGGTGATTCCCTATTATCAGAATTTTCTAGCCACCTTTCCGACGGTTACCGACCTGGCGAATGCCGAAGAAGCAACACTGCTCAAGGCGTGGCAGGGGCTAGGGTACTATTCGCGGGCCCGGAACTTACAGCGTGCGGCCCGACAACTGGTAGACGACTATCATGGGGAATGGCCCCGGACGGCCGCCGAGCTAGAAGACCTTGTGGGGATCGGCCCCTACACGGCCAGCGCAATTGCCAGCATTGCCTTTGATCAGGTCGTGCCGGCGGTGGATGGCAATGCCTTTCGCGTGTTTGCCCGACTACTCATGATCGATGATGATATCGCTAAGCCCAAGACGCGCCAGCTCTTTACAGAAATTATTCAGCCCATCGTTGACCCCCAACGGCCCGGGGCCTTTAATCAAGCCATTATGGATTTGGGATCGAGCTACATGACGGCAAAAAATCCTGATCCGGAGCATTCGCCAGTCAAGGCGTTTGACGCGTCTTACCGGGCAGGACGGGTGCTGGACTTTCCAGTAAAGACCAAGGCGCCGCGACCGAAATCAATGCCGTACTATGGCCTCGTGATTCATTCACCAGCCGGTTATCTGATGGTTCAGCGTGGTGCTCAGGAAATGTTGACGGGCTATTGGAGCTTTCCACTCGTCTTGCAGGCGGACCTGCACACGGAGAATCCGGACGCGACGCTTGCCGATGATGTGGCAGAAATCACCCGGCGTTGGGCTAGCGACTATCAGATTTCGCTAGACCTGGCCGTGGTTGGCGGTCAACCGGTCAGTCACACCTACACGCACCAACGTTGGCACGTGAAGCTTTTAACGGCGGACTTACCAACTGTGCCCTCCCTTGAGTTTCTTCCCGGGAAATGGGTCCCAGTGGCAGAAATTGCGGCGCTGCCCTTGCCCAAAGTTCAGGAAAAAATGATGGCGCGCTTTGCCAAACAGCAAGATTTACCGTTATTTGAATGAGAATTAGTTTCCGTTGGCCGTAATTTGCTGTATCATCTAGTTAAACTGAAAACGGATTCGCGAGGGAGTGACTGGTCGTGTCAACAATTTTTGATGTCTTAAAAACAGTTTCAGTAAATCACCAGGAAGTCGAAAGTCACCAGGTCGTGGTGACTAACGTTCAGGGTAAGCCGAATAGCTTATTGACAGATTTGTTGCGAGACTTAATTGATAACGCCTTATTGTTTGTTTCATTAACGGACGTGAAATCAGCCGAAAATTTAATTGCCCAGTTGAAGACGCACACGCCATTGCCTGACGACGTTTTAGCGGAATACGGTAAGATCCTAGGTGAATCGTGTGACGGGCTTAATTTCGCCCCGCAGAAGGGTCAGATTGAGCTGATCGTTCGACGCTAGGAGGTGGAGCCTTGACTGAAGACCTAATAGAAACAGCGCCGGGGGCCAATACTGAACCGCCGGTGCTGTTGTTACAGGGAACTGGCGGGACGAATACAGAAATGTTGAATTTTGGCCGCCGACTAGCTCCACAGAGTCCGTTGGTCACGATTGCTGGTCGTAGTGGAGTCGGTGCGCAACGCCAATATTTCCAACAGACGGCAGCGGGTCCGGTCGATCCACAACAAATTATGACCGAATCGCTGTGGCTAGCTGAAGAAATAAAAATAATTTGTGCACGATATCATTGGGACGTTAATCAACTTATCACGGTGGGGTATTCTAACGGTGCAGCGATGGCTGCCTATGCGATTCGGACTGGAATTTTACCTGGGAAACGGGCCCTTTTATTCCATCCCTTATGGCTGGCGGTGCCGCAAAATAAACAGCTAGTAGACTACCAGGTATGGCTCTCTGCCGGGCAGCGTGACCCATTGGTGTCAGTTGCAACCGTTGAGCAAGTTGCGGCGGATTGCCGTAAAAGTGGGGCGACCACGACCGTGTATCAAACAGGGGGCAGTCACATGCTGACCCCCCAAGAAGTTTTGGCCGCGAAAGAATGGTTATCAGAGAATAATTAGGCACTTATTGCAAAATACTTTAAAAATATCGGAGTTTGCATTTGCTATTCTGGGAAATACCTGTTATCCTATGGTTAATGTATTTATGGTTCGGAAGTTTTAAAGGCTCGACGTTCTTATAAGAATGGCTCCTTTTTACCCCAGCTTTCAAATGCAAATATTATTGCGCTATGCGCATGGAGGTTTCATTCTTATGGAACAAGGTACTGTTAAATGGTTCAACGCTGATAAAGGTTACGGCTTCATCACTTTGGAAAACGGCTCAGACGTTTTCGTTCACTTCTCCGCTATCAACAGCGAAGGCTTCAAGACGCTTGAAGAAGGCCAACACGTTTCCCTTGATGTAGAACAAGGCGACCGTGGCCCACAAGCTGCTAACGTATCAGTTGTCGACTAATTTATTAGCCTAAACTGAGTCGTAAAAAAGCACCAACTTCGGTTGGTGTTTTTTTATTGTCTCTAGTTATCACTCGAAAAGCGAATTACTTGAGTTGTCGGGGTGGGCAGTTTATGATGGGAGTAACTAATTAAGGTGGTGGTTTTACGTGAGTGAAAAAGTATTTGATCGCACGGAATTGGCCAAATTTGATGGTCAAAACGGGCAACCGGCCTACGTAGCGGTAGATGGCGTTGTTTACGACGTTTCTGGTGTGGAGGCTTGGGCTGGTGGCAAGCATCACGGCAACCTGGCTGGCCAAGAATTGACCAGTGTCATTGATGGTCAGTCACCACACGGTCGGAAGGTTTTGAAGAAGTTACCCGTTGTGGGCCAATATCAAGAGTAACCGGATATCAAAAAAAGTTTAAAAATGTAAAAAAGAAGTTCCCACGATGACGTGAGAACTTCTTTACGTTGTGTTTTGATGTCGCAAGAGAGATTCGAACCCTCGACCTACGGTTTAGAAGACCGTTGCTCTATCCAGCTGAGCTATTGCGACCTAATAAGGTCTGGCGACCAACAACTTCTTAATTATAGAGAAGCCGTCGCGCCGTGTCAATTGTGGATTAACCGGGAGTCGTCAGTTGACAGTCACCCTGTGCCTCCAGTAGAGTGAAAGGTATTCAAAGGAGGCGGAAACCATGCAAGTACTTCACGTCATTGCTGAGATTGCGGTATTCTTTTCCGCTATCTGTATTATTTATTATTTCTTTCAAATTACGCAGGGGCAGGGCGATAGGCACCGAAATTTAGTGTACTGTCTAACAGCTGTCATTGTGCTATTGTTAGCGGGTCCAGCGGCCAATCTATCACGGCAAAAGACCGTCAGTCCAACCGATCAGGTCTCTAATCAGGTTCGCAAGGTTCAGAAGAAACACCATTCGCAGCGTGAGTCCCAGCAAAAAGAATCCTCGCGGCAATCGTCAATCGGTACGACTAATAAGTGAACAATCTAAACACTGATTAAAAATATCAAGATTTTCTTATTTTCATAACAATATGCTTGCAATGTTCCTGTAACATTTAGATAATATAACTGTAACCTAAAGTTGACGGGGGGAATTGCTATGTATGCACTAGTTATTATTTTATTCATTATCATTTTGGCCGCGGTGGGTCAGCTGTACCTGAACAACCGGGAAACTTTCCGGAAGAACAGCAAGCATCTGGCTACCCGGGAAAATAAATTCCACGATGATTCTGATCGCCGCTTAAGTTAGTTCAAGTCAACTGGTCGTTAGCGCTACTGCTAAAGGCCTTTTCTTTTACGCTAATTTTAGCAAAGCGCAAGAGATAAAGATTTCGTGAAACTGTGCTAAAGTAGTTCTAGTGAAAAAAACGTGAAGGAGTTGATGGTACGATGACTACGCTCGTTCTGGTCTCCCATCCCCAGCTGGCGGATTCGACCAGTCAACAATTTTTGAAGGAAAGTCTGCCCGACGAGACTATTATCTGGGAACATATTGAGGGGCAATCGACCTTAGATGTTGCCAAGGAGCAGGAGCAGCTACGCCACGCCGACCGGGTTATCTTGCAGTTTCCGTTGTACTGGTACGCGGCACCGGCGGGATTGAAGCAGTGGGAAGACACCGTGCTGACGCGGACGTTTGTCTACGGTGATCATCGCTATCCCCTGGCCGGCAAGGAGCTGGGCATTGTGGTAACCACCGGTATGCCCAAACAGGCCTTCCAACGGGGCGGTGCCGAAAATATGACGCTGGACGCAGCGTTGGCCCCACTGGCAGCGTTGGCTCATCGTGCCAAGATGACGTGGCTGCCGATATTTCCCATCCACCAATTTGGCTACCTTGAAGAGCCGGAGAAACTGCAGCTGGTCATCGACTACCAGCGGTATCTGACTCAGAAACAACCGGATAGTCTGACGAATCGGCAGGATTGGTTCGCTCACAGGTTGTCAGCTATGGTCGACCAGTTGCCGGCAGAACAACAGACGGCGGGTAAATTAATTGCCAATGTCTTCGACCAGAATCGAGAGCATCTCGATCAGTTGACGGATACTCTAGCCATGATTAAGGAGCAGGAAGATGACTGAACAATCAGCGTGGTTACGCCAACAGATCGACCAATTGGCGAACCAACAATCTAAGTTTACCGACCGGGCATTTTGGCTGGCGTTGAAGCAGGTCGTTGCCGAACAGGACCGGCGTAGCGAGCAACTCGGCGGTGAGGTCGATGGCCGAACGTGGCGGCCGGATCGGTGGTAAGATTTTTAACGAATTTAAACTAAAGCAGCTAGGTCTTCTCGTTTTGAGAATGATCTAGCTGCTTTGGTTTTTCTATTTAAAATCGCGATCCATTGCTGCCCAGTGGTTAACCGGTCCAAATTTGTGGCCGACTTCAATTGGCGAGCCAATCGCGGCGTTGACGAATTGTTTGGCGATTTCGATGGCGCGCTTCATTGGTGTGCCCTTGGCCAGTTCCGCCGTGATGCAAGCGGAGAGGGAGTCGCCGGTGCCATTGACCCGATCGGTCTCGTGGTAGGGTTCGCTTAACCAGAAGCTCTCACCGGATTCCAGCAAGACAAAGTCCTTCACGACCTTTTGGGTGGGGTCGGCGTGACTCCCTTTGGCAATCACGTTTTTGGCGCCCATCTTTTGAAGCTTGTGGGCCGCCGTTTCCATATCGCTATCGGATGAAATTGACATCTCGGCCAGCTTTTCGACCTCAAAGAAGTTCGGCGTCAGGACCGTTGCCAGTGGAATGAGGGCTGTGCGTAGGGTGTTGAAGGCACTCTCTTCCAGGAGCTGGTTGCCGTGCTTGGTCATGATGACCGGATCGACTACCAGGGGACCGAAGTCGGCGGCTTGGTAGTTCTTGACGACATCGTTGATTAATTCTGAGTCGGCCAGCATCCCGGTCTTAGATGCCCGGATGTGGTAGTCGTCAGCTAGATCCTTGAATTCCTGATCGATAAAGTCGGTTGGCATCGGGATGCTGGCGTGAATGCCGTAAGAATTCCCAGCCACGCAGGCAGTCATGACCGAGGCACCATAGACGCGCCGAGCAAAGAAGGTGTGCAGATCAGCCTGCATGCCGGCGCTGCCATCGCTATCGGAACCCGCGATGGTGAGGGCTTGTGGGTATGAATTTACCATAATTAAGTAACCTCCGCTGTCAGTATTATAGCTTCCAGCATAGCACAGACCACGGTGAAAAGACGATCCGGAAGTTTGATAAATATATTTGTTAGCGCAACGGTGACTTATGGCGGGTAGACGCCATCTGTGGCAATGTTCGGTGACCCCGCAATCAGGAGTCGTTTGCTCGCTAGTTCGCGGATGACGGCGTAAATTGAGGCTAGTTAGGTGCTTATTGGCAGGAAATGGGGACGAGGGGATGGAACAATGAGACGTGAACAATGGCCCGTATTAGGGTGGAGTTTGATTGGATTTATCGTGAGCTGGTACGCACTGGTCGGCGCTGTTCAAACGGTTTACCGCTGGTTTCCCCATGAACCCGTGACTTTATTGTTCGGATTCGTCCTAACTGTGATAAGCTTAGTAAGGTTAGTTCGGTCCGCAAAAAAGGGTCCCTGGTGGTGCCTAGTCCCCGCTACGGTGAGTGTCATTGCCGTGGTATTGGGGTTGGTTGCTGACAGCACGATTCTTTTACTCGGACTGACTATTCCCGGCTTTTATTAAATTTAAGATGAAAAAGTGTAGGAGGTAGGTTAACGCGCATGTTAATTCAACAAGGTCTCATCGAAAACGCAACGCAGCCACAGGATATTCGCATCGAGGAGGGTAAGTTTACCGCCATTGCCGATCATTTAACGGCTAAGGATAATGAACAGGTGATCGATGCACACGGCAAATTGATTTTGCCACCATTTGTTGATCCACACGTCCATTTAGACAGTACCATGACGGCGGGAGATCCCGAATGGAACCAGTCCGGGACGTTATTTGATGGTATTCGGATCTGGTCCGAACGGAAGAAGACGCTGAGCATTGAAGACGTTAAAACCCGTTCTCGGCAGGCGTTGGAATTGCAGGCGAGCCATGGGGTTCAGTTTGTTCGGTCCCACGTGGACGTGACCGACCCGGATTTGACGGCGCTGAAGGCCTTGATCGAGATGCGTGACGAAGTGAAAGACTTTATCGAATTGCAGCTGGTGGCCTTCCCTCAAGAAGGTATCCTGTCATTCCCACACGGTAAAGAACTGATGGAACAAGCTGCTAAGCTGGGTGTCGACGTTATCGGAGCCATTCCGCATTTTGAATTCACGCGTGAATACAGTGTAGAGTCCCTGCACTTCGCCGTTGAACTGGCACAAAAGTATGGCAAGCTGGTCGACGCGCACTGTGACGAGATCGATGACCCTGCTTCCCGTGGATTGGAAACGTTAGCCACCTTGGCTTTGGAAACCGGTTTGGGCGATCAAGTCACGGCCAGCCACACCACGGCGATGGGCTCTTACAACAACGCTTACGCTTACAAGCTGATGCGCCTATTGCAGATGTCTCACATCAACATGATTTCTAACCCCCTGATCAATACCCACTTGGGTGGCCGATTCGACACTTATCCTAAGCGTCGGGGCTTGACGCGGGTCAAGGAACTCAACGCGGCCGGGGTCAACGTGGCCTTTGGTGAAGATGATATCAAGGATCCTTGGTACCCCATGGGTGACGGCAACATGCTCGATGCCCTTCATATGGGGATTCACGTTACTCAGATGATGGGGTACGATGACATCAACGAGTCCTACAAGTTTGTCACGACAAACGGGGCCAAGGCGATGCATGTCGGCGACCACTACGGTATCGCCGAGGGCAAACCAGCCAACTTGGTCATCATGAACAACGATAACTTCTATAATGCATTGAACAAGCGTTCAGAAGTGCTGTACTCGATTCACCATGGTAAGATCATTGTGAAGACGGACCCCAAGCAGGTTCACTTAGATCTCTAGGATCTTGAATAGTGAGACTTGCTGAAGCTGTTGGTTTTTAGCGGCTTTATTGGTAGTTGGAGACGATGTGTTTGAAATGCGCAATGAAATTTTGACTACATTTTCAGGACATCGGATAGGATTTACTAGATTAGCTGTGTTTGTGATTGCTAGTTCTTTTAGCCGGAAGCCCGCTCTTCGGCTGTAGGCGGTCCTCATAGCGGCAGAATTTCTGGCAGCCGTAGGCGATGTAAAAAAATAACAGTCAATATAAAAAGCGCCAACGATAACCGCAAAGATGGCTATCGTTGGCGCTTTATGTAATGCCGCTATTTCTTAGCTTTAGCGCGCTTTACTTTTTTTACAGTCGTTACGGTTACCGGTTTCGGTGCCGCAATGGGCTTTTTCTTTTCTTTGTGTTGCGCGCGGAGTTGATCCTTCAGGACTTCAATTTCAGCGACGTGTTCTTCCTTCCAGCCCTGGTAAGTGCCGGCGGAGTCCGTGTCGTTGGGCTTCAATCCAGTGTTTAACCAGAAGCAGGCCTCGGACAGGCTTGGGAAGTTGTGAATCCACAAGGTCTGACCGTTGTCGGAATCAAAAGCCACGTAGGAACGGAAATGTTTCTTCAAAAAAGTATGCCGACGAATCTTAAAGGCCTCACGCTTACGGGTTAACCGATAGTCTGGTAAGATATATTGGCCGGAGGCGGCCAGCTGTGGAAAACGTTCGTCACGTTGTTCTCGCTGGTCCTTAAGCATCGCGCGGGCTTGGTCGACGGTAATAATGGACGCATGGATTGGATTCTTCATCAAAAACCCCCTTAAAAATTTTGAAAAATGAGTAAATTAGGACAGTCTCCGACCAATACTCACACCTACTAGGTTAGCATAATCTAAAAGTTATGGAAACAATTTACACTTTGAAATTATTGATTTTTAAGGTTTGTGACAAATTTATTTGAGGAAAAGTTTTCCCGGTCCTAATAATGTTGGCAACGGCTTCATAAGTCCTGTAATGACGGATTTGGTCGCACTTGGAAAAACTATGGTAAACTAATTTAGATTAGGTCGAAAGTGAGGAATGAATTTGGCACAGAAATACTATGCAGTTCGCCGCGGTCGTAAGCCCGGCGTCTACCGAACCTGGGCGGAAACACAGGCGCAGGTCACCGGCTATTCCGGGGCCCAATATAAGAGTTTCACGTCGGCAAGTGCCGCAGACGCCTTCATGCAGGGCCAGGCAACGTCGAGCGTACCCAAGAAGACACACCACAGTTCACCCCGGACGGCTACGAGCCCTCAGAGCGGTTCTGCGGCGATCACGGTCTATACGGATGGTGGCTCGCGAAATACCGGTAACGTCGCTGGTGGGCACGTGAGAACTGGCGACAAGGCCGCTTGGGCCTACCGCATCGAATTACCGGATGATGTCGTGACTGGCTCCGATGGTGAATTTGGGGCTAGCAATAATCGGATGGAGATCATGGCCTTTCGCAATGCGCTCCAGAAGTTAGTCGACTTGAATCAGAGTCAGAACAGTATTGTATTTATTCTAGACTCGCGTTACGTGTTGAACGCCGTCACCGAGGGCTGGCTAGCCGGTTGGAAACGTCGCGGCTGGAAACGCAGTGCGGGACCTTTGGCTAACGCCGAGCTGTGGCAAGACGTGGATCGTTTACTGCCGCAATTTACGCAGCTGAGTTATCAATGGACCAAGGGACACGCCACCAATCAGGGGAACGTGTTCGTGGATCACTTGCTGAACGAAACGATGGATGGGATGGGACAAGAACGCCATCACGCCGCCGTTAAAGCAGCGGTAAAACAGCCGGCAAAGATGACACCTTCGCACGCAGTAACGCCAGTCAGCTCGACGGCCGATGAACACCCGAAAGCGGCGGCCTCACAGGCCCCGTTAAAGCATACGACAGCCGAACAGTCACTCGCTGACATTGCGAAAGGCTTGCGTGACCTACCGTTTTAAGGTCATTAAGGGTATAATACCAGCTAGGGATAAAATGCGGTTCATCTAATCGAGGGGACTAGCACCGGACTAGCGGTGACTAGGCTGTCGATTTGTTTCTAAACTATGTCATGAATGGGGTACCGACGATGCAAGCAAAGTTAATTCCATATTTGGAATTTGAAAACGCCAAAGAAGCCATTGCGTATTATCAGAGCGTCTTTGGGGCAACCAACGCCTACCGGGTCAGCCCGACGGCCGAGGAAGTCGAACAGTTTGGGTTAGCACCTACCGTTAACTTAGACGAAATGACCATGAGCGGCGGTTTTAAGATTCTAGGTTTGGACATTCAGTGTGCCGACGCCTTGATGGGCCAGCCGACGTCTTCCACGTTGATTTCGCTAATGATTGACGTTGATGCGGACGACTCTGCCAGCGTGAAGGAATTGGCGGGCCTGTATCAACGACTGCTCAAATCCGACGTGAAGGTCATCAGTCCTTTCGGCGAACAAAGCTCCGGAGGCAAGATGGGGCAGATCGTCGATGCATACGGCATCACGTGGATCTTGCGTGAACAGACCATGCCAGGAGAAACTGTGGACGACAACGTTTAGGCGTCGTGGTGTGCAACGAAATAAGTAATTTCGAGGGAATGAGCGTTAGTGTCTCATTCTTTTTTTACGGCCAAACGGAAGCGGTTAAGGTTTACTGAAGATTCCAAACGCTGAACTGTGGCGATACCAGATAGGCCTATAATTAAGATGTTTCAGGGGAGTCTAGGTTTAGAGTCATCTGAAGACTTAGGCCTAAAGGGGAGAGCATTTTGAAGAAAATATTTCTAAGCCTATTCACATGGGTGAACGTATTTTCCAAGTTTCCAAAATGGTTCAAAGTTTTGGCATGGGCCACGGGACCAGTGGCCACGTTGGATCTCATTTGTTTCTTGTTGCCACTGTCGTTGTCGTTCTGGATTGAAGTTTTCTGTACGGTATATGTGGTCTTGTTCATTCTTGTATTAATTATTGAGAGCCTAAAGATTTGGATTGGCTCGTTGCTTAAAGCTAAACGTTAGTGAAGGTTGGGGTATATTGGTGATGGCTACTCCCTACGATACGATGTCGCTGGTGTTTGACAAGGAGAATAGTTGCCGTAGCCGGAGGAGGCCAAGGATGGCGCCATCCGTGACAACGTTGTTAGACCGGTGGGCTTTCCGGCCTTACAACGTGGGATGAGTTTGGAAACTCGCCCGAACCTGGCGAGGTTTCAAACCAAGCCGGAAGCCCGCTCTTTGGCTGCAGGCGGTCCCCACAGCGGCAGAATCCTTGGCAGCCGCAGGCGAAGATCAAACCATTACCCGTTTAGAGAAAACACCTAGCAAGTGGTATCATGGGAGCCAAGAGGAGTGATTTATGTCATGGCAACAGAACGGGAAAAAATGACGGCGGGGCAACCCTACAATCAGTTCGATCCAGAACTGATCGACCGGCGAGTCGCCGCACGAAAGCAACTGCGTGCCGTTAACCAATTGGACGACAACGCTGAACGAAACGATGGTTATCGCAAGCTAATCGCGGATAGTGGGGATGACTTCTTTGTTGAAGCCGGCCTCGAATACGATTACGGCTGGAACATCCACATCGGCGACCACTTCTATGGTAATTACAACATGACCCTGCTGGACACCTGTCCCATCACCATTGGTGAACACTGTTACTTCGGTCCGAACGTTGGGCTTTACACGCCAGTGCACCCACTGAACGCGATGGCTCGGGTCAACGATGTTGAAATGGGTGCGCCCATCACCATCGGCGATAACGCCTGGTTCGGTGGTAACGTCACGATCTTACCTGGCGTCACGCTGGGGAATAATGTCGTTGTTGGTGCCGGTGCCGTCGTCACGAAATCCTTTGGGGATGACGTGGTTTTGGTCGGGAATCCAGCGCATGTTATCAAGGAAATTGATAACGGTCCCACTGGAAATGCCGCAGCCAAGGCACAGTGGCCAGAAAAGCTTGACTAAGACAAAGGGTTAAGCTATTGCCTAAAATCTAATCAAATTCTTAGAATGCAATAGGCATTGGCTATGTAAACGCTTTAATTCCGAAAGAAAAAACTTATCCATCAGCAAGATTTTACTAATCCTAGCGACCGCGTATAATAGACTTTGGATATTGATTCAAAGAGATTTGCGTAGGCAATTTGTATTCAACCGTAATGGCGCTGTACAGGTGGCTCGTGTAACGACCCTGTTTAGCGCTTTTTTCGTACAATCTCTTCTGAACATGACCGCTGGGAGTTCGCTCCCAGGAAACAAATGAGGAGGATTATTTATTTTAGCGCGTAAAAATATTGATAAGTTAGTATTCGTACCAACCATCGTTTTATTTATTCTCGCGTCATTGCTATTTATCTTAGGTGGTAACCAATTACAAACCACTCTGAGTTCTCTATTGAACTGGATTGATACTCGCATGTCATGGGCCTATATGATGGTGTACGTGATCAACTTCTTATTTTTTATGTATTTAGCATTTGGTAAGTTTGGTAAAATTAAGTTGGGTGATGCCAATGACAAGCCCCACTACAGTAATTTTCAGTGGGGGTCAATGGTCTTCGCCACGGCGATCGATGCCAGCATTTTGATGCTGTCTATCGTTGATCCACTGCGGTACCTGCAACACCCAGCCTTCGGGTTTAAGCCATTCTCAAGTAACGCCTACAGCGCTGCCCACATGATGGGGCAGTTCAACTGGGGCCCAATGGCTTGGATGATGTTCGCACCAGCAACGATTGCGATTGCTTACGTCCTGTATGTGAAGCACGCCAAGGTTCAACGGGTCAGTGCCGCTATCACCAGTCTTCAAGGTGACAGCACGGGGAAAGTCATTGCACGGCACGTTGTCGATTTCTTAGTTGTCTTTGGGATCATGGGCGGGATCGGTTCGTCCGTCGGGATGGAAATTCCGATTATTTCCAAAGTTCTCAGCCGGTTGACTGGGGTTCAAGATAACCTCATGCTTAAAATTGAACTCTTTATCATTTTGTTTATTCTGTTTGCGGTCACCGTTTTCCATGGGTTAAACGGGGGAATCAACCGCTTGAGTTCCGCCCACATTTGGACGGCGCTGGGTCTGTTAGCTATTATTTTAATCATTGGACCCACTGTTTATATTTTAAATTCTGAAACTAATAGTATTGGGTTAATGGCCCAAAAGTTTATCTCGATGTCAACGAACACCATGCCTAACGGTGGGGATAGTACCGCTCAGCAAGAGACCATCTTCTACTGGGGCTGGTGGTTGTCCTACATGCCCGTCATGGGTCTGTTCATTGCCCGGATCTCCAAGGGTCGGACGATTCGTCAGGTCTTAGTTGGGATGTTAACTTATGGTGCCTTAGGGTGCATGAGCTTCTACGCCATCTTTGGGGGCTACTCTCTGTGGCTCCAACAGACTGGTGCCGTTAACTTGGTTCACATTTTAAATACGCAGGGTCAAGCTGCCGTGGTTGCCACGGTTATCGCGACGTTGCCATTTAAGATGATTATCTTGGCACTGTACTGTATCTCTTGTTTCATCTTCTTGGCCACGACGATCTCATCGTCAGCCTTCATCGTGTCATCCTTCACCAGTCTTCACTTGGATGACGGTGAAGAACCAAGTCGGTGGAACCGAATGATCTGGGTCATCGTCTTCATCATCTTCTCTTTCGGGATCGTGATGGTCGGTGGATTCAAGACCGTTCAAACGGTGTCGACGATTGCCGGCTTCCCATTGATGTTTGTCTGCATCTTGTTGTTGCATTCAATCTGGCACATGTTGGCAGCCAAGCCAAAACCAGCACCAGTGGTTGTTCCACAACCAGTTGTTGTACGGCGGATTACCGTCGAATTACCACGTGCGGTACGGGGCCCGATGATTTTGTCGCCGGACCACGCAAGGTAGAGTGTGACTGAGGGCGGTTAGGTCCTGAGCATTAACGTCAATAAGTGCCCGCTTGGCGGAGCCAAGCCGGTGCGTATTGGGGTTAAGCGCAGGGACCTGCCCGAAGGAACACGTTTCGGAGGCCGCTGGTTTCACTAGATAAAAATCAACGAAACCAGCGGCACCAAACAATTACGAAATCAAACACGAAACGCCTTCTAAAATTCAGAGGGCGTTTTTTCGTGGGCTATTAGGTATTAAATGTCTTTAGAAAATTTGTATGTGGCAAGGTTATCCATACTAGCGACTAAAGTGGCTTTTAACTTAGAACTCTGACAGCCGCAGGCAACGTGTACCGCTCCAGCCAGGTATGATACAATAGGGCCGTGTCACCATTGATTGCAGGAGGGTTTTTATGGCAGACGAAAGTAATAATCCACTATTTTTCCGGCGAATTTTAATCACGATCGACGAGGACGACCGGCCCTCGACCAGCCGCGCATTCCGATTCGCGATGACGATGGCGCGTGATTACCAAGCACACCTGGGCATTGCCTCTGTGCTGGAAAGCAATGACATCAGTATCTATGAGTCACTGATGCCGGACAAGCTTAACGCAAAGCGCGATGAGCTGAAGGCCATCGTCAAGGAGTATGCCGACAAAGCAACGGCGTTTGGCGTGAATGACGTGCGGTCCATTGTGGCCGAAGGGGGCGACGTCGATGATGTCGTGCTCGACAAAATTATTCCGGAATTCAAACCGGACTTGGTTGTTTGTGGCGCCGACGTTGACTTCGCTAGTCACGGGCATCCCGGTGCCATTGGGTTGCGGCTCGCTAAGAAGTCGGACGTTTCAGTTATCGTAATTCGTTAAATTAACAATGGTTCACCGCATAGTTTAAAGCGGTGAACCATTTTGTTTTGGTGTATAATAGTCGTAAATTGAAACGCTTTCACGAGGGGGAGTTCTCATGCAAACACGACAATTACGCGGCTTTCTGTTTGATTTACACGGGGTGTTGGCCGATTCCTGGCAATACCATTTGGCTTCTTGGCAAACGATTGCGCAGGAACTACACATTCCGTGGACCGACCAGCTCGCGGCGACCTTACCCGGGATGAGCCGGGCGGATTCACTGACGACTATATTGGCCTCTGTGGGCCGTCAGAGCGATTTTACACCCGAACAGCGACTACGGCTCACAAATCACGAAAACGACCTGTACCGCCAGTATGTGGCGGCTCTGACGCCGGCCAACTGTCTTTCCGGTGTCACGGCGTTCCTAGATGAACTCGTGGCGGCGGAGTATCCCATGGCCTTGGCGTCCGCTTCGGCCAATGCCCCGGCGGAGATTGCCCATTTGGGACTAGCCAAGTACTTTCCACAGATCGTACCGGCAGCGAGTCTGAAGGCCAGCAAGCCAGCGCCAGATGTCTATTTGGCAGCGGCTGCGTTGATCCACCAGAACCCGGAAGACTGTGTGGCCTTTGAGGATACCGTGACCGGCGTGCGGTCGGCCAAGGCGGCGGGGTGCTTCACGGTGGGCATCAACAGTGAAAGTCTCCCGCAGGCTGATGCCATGCTTGCCAGTACCCGGGAGCTTAGTCTGTCAGCCGTTCAGCGGGCACTCGGTCAGCTAAGCGTTTGAGTAGAAAATCCTTCAGAATAATGGCTTGGTTGTGTTCTTCATCCTTGGCGCCGTATAATAGAATGACGTCTTGGTCGTTGAGTTGTTCAGCGACTAGGTCCAAGAAGGCGGGTAACGCTTCGTTAGCTTCGAGTTCAGTGACGTAGCGTTTTTTGAATTCTGGGAATTTCTCGGGCTCGTGGTTGAACCATTTCCGCAGCTCGGTCGTGGGTCCCATTTCCTTTTCCCAGGACGCCAGTTGTGCGTTGACCTTGGAAATTCCTCGCGGCCAGAGACGGTCGACGAGAACCCGGTAACCCTTGAGGTCAGCGGGTTTTGTATAGATTCGTTCGCATTTAATTGCCATCACGTATCATCTCCATGGCTCCATTCTAACATAGTAAATTGGAGGAAAAGTTAATGTCAGATTCCTTATCAGAATTCTTTACCGGGCGCTCTACGCCACAGATTGCTCAGGAGTTGCTGGGCCACGAGTTGGTCTACGATAGCCCAGCCGGTAAAATGAGTGGCTGGATTGTCGAGGCCGAGGCCTACCTGGGTGAAAAGGACACGGCGGCGCACGCGTTCAATGGCCGTTACACGGCCGCCAACGCCGCGTTGTACGATGCGCCTGGGACAATTTATATCTATATTCTGCGGGGCTACTACATGTTTGACGTCGCCACGCAGGCTGAGGGCACACCCCAAGGAATTCTGATTCGCGGGATCGAACCGCATGAGGGATTAGACCTGATGCAGCAGAATCGGGACAAGCCAGTGCCGGACGTGACGAATGGTCCCGGTAAGTTGATGGCGGCGTTGGGCATTCAATCTAAGAACCTGAACAGAACGATGCTCGGTGCTCAGAATCTGACAATTACGTCTGAGATGACGCGACGGCCCAAAGAAATTGCGGCCACGTCACGGGTCGGTGTTTCGGCTGGAAGTTGGCAGGACCGACCGCTACGGTTCACGGTGGCGGGTAATCCATTTGTCTCTGGGAGTCGCAAGCGCGATTGGGACCGCGAGAAACATGGATGGGCCTAAGCCTGGACATCGTAACGGAAGACAATCGCTTTACCGTCAGTATTTCGAATGTTCTATAAAAATAAAAGAATATGCCTCAAGCTAGATGATTGTGCATTTGGCTTGAGGTATATTCTTAATTTTTACGCACTTAGTAAGACTTAATCCCGAAATGGACCGCCGCACCCAAGTTAAAGGTCTGATAACCGACCTGTGTCAGACCAGCAGCTTTGAACATGGTCGCGAGCTGGGTGACCGAGACAAAGTTGCGGGTTGACTGTTGCAGGTAGTTATAAGCATGATAATGGTGCGTAACGAGACTATCTGTCCGTGGAACCACGTGGCCGAAATAGAGCTGCCACCTGGTGTGAATCACCGATTTCCAAACAGACCACTGTAAATAGACGAAATTACTTGGTTAAATTGGCCGTGAAACACTTATAGTGATGGAGTATTAATGTAAAATTAACTGATCCTTTATTCAAAAATACGATGAATGTGCATCTCCAAGACAATTTGTGAAGTAATTTAGCTGCCACGTGTATCATCGTTTTGCATGATTCCTTTTAACATGATGAAAATATTTTGACTAGGGACTGTCTGAAAACTAAAAATTCAGGTATAATCTGAGGAAAAACGAA
>CALNAJ010000040.1 GCA_937874695.1 uncultured Lactobacillus sp. | reverse complement strand
ACGCCGATAGTAGTTGGGGGATCGCCCCCTGCGAGGATAGGACGTTGCCACGCGATTATTCCGGCATAGCTCAGTTGGTAGAGCACCTGACTGTTAATCAGGTTGTCGACGGTTCGAGCCCGCCTGCCGGAGTCGGGTTAACCAGGTTAACCAGTTGATATGCCGGCTTAGCTCAGCTGGTAGAGCATCGGTATCGTAAACCGAGGGTCGGGGATTCGAATTCCTCAGCCGGCATCAGATAAGTGATTAGTCTTCGGACTAGTCGCTTTTTTTGTGCTTATTTAAAAGCTGCGAAATGTTGATAGATTAGAAGTGACGTCTGCAATTGGCTATGAATACTAAGAGACTCGCAATGAAAGCGTTTACCAAAGACTTAAGAATTGGTATAGTCAATTAAAGCTAATTGGTATATATCACTAGACTACTGTCCTGTAGGCGTTTTGAGCCTAAAAAGAATAAATGATTTTTATAATTATCTATTGTGGTATACCTCTATCAGTGCTATTCTATAAGTATCAATTAAGCACGGGAGATGCCATCATGAAAAACGTATTGTTAGTATGTGGTCAAGGAATTTCAAGTCACTTATTCTTAGGGGAAGCTAAGCGAGCTGCTGAAACACAACGAGTACCTTTACACTTCAGCGCAACAAGTTTAATGGAAGTAACACCAGAACTATTAGCTGAACAAGACTTAGTTCTCTTAGCACCGCAAGTGGCTTACCAAGCCAAGATGCGGGCTAAGATCGGTGATCAGGTTCAAACAGCACCAATTCCTAACGATATTTATGGTTGGTTGAACAGTCAAGCATTGGTTAAGTATGCTTGTCACCAATTGAACTTCGCACCTGCAGCTGTGGCTGTCGCTTACTAATATGACACCCACGATTGAACAGCTGGCGATGCAGGTATTGGTAACCGCAGGAACTGCCAAAGAGAACCTGTATCGAGCCATTACAATTGCTCGTGAACAGCATCAGTCGTTAGAGTTGTCAGCTTGTCACGATCAACTCTTGGCGGCCCATAAGGTCCAAACGCAGATGATGGCAAAAATGGCTGCTGAGGACCTTCCGGTTACAATCCTCATCAACCATGCAATGGATACTTTAATGGCCGTACAGGGAAACTATGAGCTTGTTGAAGCTCTCGGTCCTGACTGGCACTAATATTTGATGATAAACAGGTCTGAGACATCTTGTCTTGGGCCTTTTTTCGTGCAATGTCTTATTATCGCAGACGGGGAAGCGTAAATAGAAGTATTTGTTTGTAGATATCCTGTAAATCGGATAATTGACGCAATTTTATGCATTAAGGGAATAATATTGGCCAATTACCGGAAATGAATAAAAAATAAGAGGATTGCATGAGATAGCTAATAATTTCATCATTGTTTTTTGCGCGTAAGGGCGGGAATGGAGACGCTTTTATTACGAAAACCGTTGCGTAACGGGACTTCATGAAGTATAATTACAACTATGTTTTATTAGAGGTCTATGAGACCCTGCCACAATCGCATTTCGCGAATCGGATTGTGAAATAAAGAAATATTCATTTTAACAAAGGCAATGGAGGTATTATCGTTTTGAATAACAAACCAGAGTCGACCACCCAAGACCGAACTTTCTTCGGTCAACCGCGGGGGTTATCAACGCTGTTCTTCACAGAAATGTGGGAACGGTTCAGTTACTACGGGATGCGTGCCATCCTTATCTACTACATGTACTACTCAATTTCCAAGGGTGGTCTGGGGTTCGATCAAGCAACTGCTGCCTCAGTGATGTCCATCTATGGATCGATGGTTTACCTGTCATCCGTCCTCGGGGGTTACCTGAGTGACCGGGTATGGGGGAGTCGTCGGACCGTGTTCATTGGTGGGATTCTCATCATGTTCGGTCATATTGCTCTGTCTGTGCCAGCTGGCCGGATCGCGCTGTTCATTTCCATCCTCTTGATTGTTTTAGGGACTGGGCTCTTGAAGCCAAACGTTTCTGAAATGGTTGGTGGCCTGTATGACGCCGGGGATACCCGCCGTGATTCCGGGTTTACCATCTTCGTCTTCGGGATTAATTTAGGTTCCCTGGTTGCGCCACTCCTTGTTGGTTGGTTAGGGATGTCCTACAACTTCCACTTAGGGTTCTCCTTGGCCGCTATCGGGATGTTCCTGGGATTGGTTCAATACTGGTACGGTGGGAAGAAGTACTTGAGTAAAGACAGTCTTTACCCAACTGACCCATTGGAACCTGGTGACATGAAGAAGCTGGGTGTTCGCTCAGCTGTTGGACTCGTTGCCTTTGCACTGATTGTTCTGTTAATGTTCCTCTTAGGTTCATTGAACTTAAATAACTTCATTCTGTTACTTTCCATCGTGGCCATTGCTACGCCAGTCGTTTACTTCACCATCTTCTTAACGAGTAAGAAGGTTACCGCGACTGAACGCAAGCACGTTTGGGCTTACTTAGGTCTCTTCATCGCTGCCGCTATCTTCTGGGCAATTGAAGAACAAGGCTCCTCAGTTCTGGCACTGTTCGCTGCTAACCAGACGAACAACCACTTCTTGGGCCTGCACATCTTGCCATCTTGGTACCAGATGTTAAACCCACTGTTCATCCTGATCTACACGCCATTCTTCGCTGCAATGTGGAACCGTTGGGGTAAGCGGCAACCAAGTTCACCAGCCAAGTTTGCAACTGGGATGTTGTTCGCCGGTGCTTCATACCTGATCATGGTGATTCCTGTCGCTATGTTTGGGACGAGCGCTAAGGTCAGCCCACTCTGGTTAGTTGGTAGCTGGGCAGTTGTTGAAATTGCCGAATTACTGATTTCTCCAATTGGGTTGTCCGTGACGACCAAGCTGGCACCAAAGGCCTTCCAATCTCAGATGATGAGTATGTGGTTCTTGGCCGATGCTGCTGGGCAAGCCGTCAACGCACAAGTGGTTAAGCTTTACACACCAGGTAACGAAGCAGGTTACTTCATGGGCGTGGCTATCGTGGCCATCGTCGCTGGGTTGATCATGTTCGTCTTGGTTAAACCAATTAAGAATTTAATGTCCGGTATTAAATAGTCAATATCCACCGGTAAAAGTGCTACTCTATTATGGAGTGGCACTTTTTATTTGGCGAACTGATGCGGGCAAAGGTTGTCGGTCCGCATCAAATAGAAAGTATGGGTGGCATCAGGAACGTCATCAGACCAGCCGTGACGGTCACGGTGGACCGCATGCGTGCGTCACAGAATAGCCATACAATAGAAGTAAGACGTATTCAAAGAGAGGAGCAACATCTTTGGTCAAAGCAGCGTTAATCAGTGATCTTCATTTCGACGTCAACCGGCAGTCTGTGGATGCACTCTTACCACAACAGGCTGGATACCTCATGCAACAGGGCGTGGGCTTGTATTTGATTGCTGGTGACATTACCAATCATTTCGCACAGTCACTGGATTACGTGACGCGGTTGCAACGGTTAATTGCGCCTGCTCAGGTTCGATTTATTGCCGGTAATCATGACATGTTACATGATGTGACGTATGCGGCCCTTGAGAGCCCCTTAGCGCCGACTTACCTCCATCAGGGACAATTAGACGTCAGTGGGACTAACTGGCGAATAATCGGCAATAACGGCTGGTATGACTACCAGTTTGCGGACAACCTAGTGGATCGGAACTTTTTGACGTGGAAGCGGGCTTTTTGGGTCGATGGTACCATTGAACAGCCACAGTCTGATCCAGAACGGATGGATCACGTCTTAGAGACGGTGACGGGGCAATTGGAACAAGCTCAGGCCGAACACAAACGGGTACTGTTTATGACGCATTTTGTGCCGCATCGTGAGTACATTCGCTATACGGATGACGACCGCTTCTGGAATATGGCGAACGCCATGCTGGGGAGTCCACGCATGGGGGACTTGTTAGATCGGTATCAGGTAGATGTGGTGCAGTTTGGCCACGTACACCGTCACTTTGTACCACGACAATTTGGACAGACAATCTACTACGATCAGGCCGTAGGGTATCACAGCAAGCGGATCAACGAGTGGTCGCAGACGGATTATTTCACGGAGTGGCGCGATCGACTGCGATTCCTCGAATTAAAATAAAAATATTTTCTAGAAAAGGCTTGACGATTTATGCAGAATTCTGTATGATAATAAACGTTGATTCGTTACGGCGATTCACGTTTTGGTGGGGTAGCGAAGTCTGGCTAAACGCGGCGGACTGTAAATCCGCTCCTTCGGGTTCGGTGGTTCGAATCCACTCCCCACCATTTTTATTATTGGGCTATAGCCAAGTGGTAAGGCAACAGGTTTTGATCCTGTCATGCGCTGGTTCGAATCCAGCTAGCCCAACTTAGACCAGTCACTGTGTGTGGCTGGTTTTTTTGTGTCCAAATTTTGACAATTGCGCTGTAAGTGGCTACGATAGTTGGACAGCAATCATGTCGCTAGCCGAACCGCAATTTGGTTAGGCTTATCGGTTGTATGCAATAAGGCTGAGTAGCGTGTGAGATCGGAAGAGCCTGGGACAAAATCCCAGGCTCTTTTGCTATACAATCTTACATGGCCGAAACGTGCGCCAAAAGGCAGCTGGTTCCGCTTTTTGTCCTACTCTCTTTTTGCCGACTTTCGCAGTCACGAAACAGTCCCCTTACTTACTACTAATGTAAAAATTACCGATATAGTCTCATTAATTTGTAAAAATATTAGAAGAATTCGTTTCAATGGTCAATTGATTGTGATTGGAAAGTATTGTTTAGAAAGTGCCCCACACAACGCCCGGTACAGCAGTCATAATTGACAAGTCCGCCGAACTTCGCTAAAGTCAAACTAATAATTGCTCCAGACCATTTGAAAGTTTAACTGAGAAAGTGGGGTCTTGTGATGCCAGCAACTGTGCAACCGGAAGATCTGTTTGCCTTGCGTCCATTGGCACAACCAGTGAGTGATGGGAAACGGGTGTACTACTTAGAAAGTTACCTAGACCAGCAGGAGAACGCCGGTTCGGCGACCATTTATAGCGTCAGCCTTGAAGATGGTGGTGATCAGCGACAGTGGAGCCCGGATGGCGTGGCAGTGAGTCAGCTGGCATTGAGCCCCGATCGGCGTTACCTGGCTTTTAGCGGGCGCGTAGATGATCATTCCCAGATGTTCCTGGTGTCAGTGGATGGTGGCACCCCCGAACAGATTACGCGCGGTGACACCGATGTCACAAATCCCGTGTGGTCCGCACAAGGGGAGACGTTGTACTTTCAGACGACGGTTGGCGCTACTAAGCCCAGCAAGTTCCCCCAAGTCAAGGTAGTCACACGGCTGCTGTATAAGGCCAACGGTGCGGGAATCTTACCGGAGAATCTAACAACGCAGTGCATTCGTTACGAGTGTGCCACCGGTGATCAGTCCGTGGTGCTGACGCAGCCGACTGATTTTACGGTGACGGCGGCAAATGCCAATGGGCTGGTCTATTCACGTGAACGCCTGCCCGAAGATGAGCACGACTTTAGCGTGGGTGTCTACTGGCACGCCTTTGGTGGCGGAACTGATCGCCTGCTGAATCAGGATGAGGCACAGGGTGATTTCGGTAAAGGCATCTTGAGTCCCGATGGCCAGCGCGTTGCCCTGTGGGGGCAGGATAACCACATTATGAATGTGTCCCAATCTCACGCTTGGGTGGTCGAGCTTGCGACGACTCACTTAACTGATGTGACTGCGCCCCGTGACGTTGAGGTCGGTGATATGTTGGCAGTCGATAGCCAACAGGGACAGTCCGGACACTGGTTGGCTTGGCGTGATGATGACACGCTGTTGACGGTGGAAAATGAACACGGGCGGCTGAGTGTCGTCGGTCAATCGCTGACTACCGGGGAAGTAACGCCACTGTTGGATGGCAACCGGGCCATCACGGATTTCTCGGTCGTTAATGACCACACGGTGGTCTTCACCGAGACGACCATGACCAGCGTTAGTCGTCTGAAAAAGTTGGATCTAACGACGGGGCTGGAGGTTGAGTTGTTCAATCCGAATGCCACCTATGAAGCGACGCATACACTGGTCGATGGGCAACGTTTTACTTTCAAGGGTGCCCAGGACTGGCCAATCGAGGGGTGGTATTTTCCACCGGTTGTGTCAGCAGCCCAGCACCCAGCGGTACTCTATGTGCATGGGGGCCCACAGGTCGACTTTGGATATGGGTTTTATCACGAGCTACAGTATTTGGCGGGTGAAGGTTATGGCGTGATTGCGATCAATCCCCGTGGGGGTAACAGTTATGGTCAGGACTTTGAGACGGCCGTGATTGCGCACTATGGCGAAGGGGATTTTGAAGACCTGATGTTGGGGACGGATGCCGCTTTGGCATTGGACCCAACCATCGATCCGCAACAACTCTGTGTGACCGGTGGCTCCTATGGTGGTTTCATGACTAACTGGATTGAAACGCACACAGACCGATTTGCGGCGGCCGTGACGCAGCGGTCGATCTCGAACTGGATCAGTTTCTACGGCACGAGTGATATTGGTTATTTCTTTACACCATGGGAACTCCAACAGGATATGACGGCAATCGACGAACTTTGGAAATTCTCACCACTGGCTTACGTTAAGCAGGCGACGACACCAATTCTGGTGCTCCACGGGGAAGCAGATCTGCGCTGCCCCACCACGCAGGGGGAAGAATTCTACGTGGGACTCAAGGAAGCCGGAGTTGACACCCAACTGGTCTTATTCCCCGAGTCGACTCATGAACTCTCCCGCTCCGGGTTACCTAACCTACGAATCGAGCGGTTAAAACGCATTAATCAGTGGTTCAAGGACCACTTACAACAGGAGGAAGTCTAGATGAATATTGGATTTATTGGGGTCGGTGGCATGGCCCAAGCCATCATTGGTGGCTTATTGAACGCCAAGACGTTTGCACCAGCAGAAATTGTGGTTCACAGTCATCGTGAGGAAAGTTACTTGCCGTATGCTCAGGCCCACGATCTGGTTGCGGCTAAGAGCAATCAGGCAGTAGCTGCGGCCAGTGATTTAGTCGTACTGGCAGTGACGCCCAACGTGGCACCAGCCGTCCTAGCTGAAATCAAGGAGGAACTGACGAATGATAAGACGTTGATTTCAATCGTAGCCGGTTTTTCGTTAGCCGACATGGCAACAATTACTGGGGAAAGTATCCCTACCTTACGGACATTGCCTAATGTTAACGTTGAGGTTGGTGCGGGGATGACGGCGGTAGCTGCCAACGCTGCGCTAACTGGTGACCGCTTGACGGCGGCGCTGCGGGTATTCGACACGATTGGGTCGACGACCACGTTAAGCGAGGATCAATTCGGTGTCTTCAGCGCACTGGCCGGGAGTTCACCAGCCTACATCGACTTCTTCATTGACAGTTTGAGTCGGGCTGGTGTAAAGCACGGTTTGACCAAGGCTCAAGCCACAGCAATTGCAGCCCAGGCCACGTTGGGCTCTGCTAAGATGGTCCTGAAGAGCGACAAGATTCCGTTTGAACTGATCGATCAGGTATCCTCACCAGGTGGCAGCACGGTTGCTGGTCTGTTGGCAATGGAAGAAGCCGGTCTGATGACAGCGGTAGTCAAGGGCATCGACGCCACCATCAAACGCGACGCAGGGGAAACGGATTAGTTGTTGATGAGTTCATTGGCCGATTAATTGGGTCAGTGAAAATGAGCGTCACGAGTGTTGCCTAACTATGAAAAATTTTGTGAAAATTATCTACGCGTGTGAGTTGTATTTTTGGTCTATACCGATTATAATTAGGTTATACGAGTTGGCGGTATGCTAACCGTTCCAAATTATTTTGAGGTTGCGTAACTCTTGAATTGTGGCGTGCAGTGTCATTGGAGACTTTACCGTGCTGAATGAGCAGGTGTGAAGACGATACTGGCCACGAGTCAATTGGTGGTGTGGGTTAAACCTGTGTCAGCCGTGAGGGTCGGGCAAATCAATCCAGCTGTGGGAATTATCTTAGCGGTTTACCGCTTAGATAATTGGTGTCTTTGAAACTCGGTCTATGAGGTTCAAAGATAAGTCGGAAGACCGCACTATGGCTTCCGGCGTCCGCCCTCAGCGCTCCGGTTGATTTGCCCGACCCGGTAAGGCGTCGTGATGCACCAGCTTAATCCGTATCGAGCGGCCAATTAGTTGTTGTCATGTGATGAGGAGGAGACTCATGAGTATTGTCTTAAAGCACGCTAAGATTTATACCGGGGATGATGTGATCCCCGATGGTTACATCCGGTTTGACCAACAGATCGAAGCAGTTGGGCCAGTCGCTGAATTCCAGCCACTGCCCGCCGATGAGATTCACGTGGTCACGGGCCGGACGATTGTGCCCGGGTTTATCGATGTTCATAGCCACGGTGGTTATGGATATGATAGTATGGATGGGGACCCTGAACAGATCGACAAGATGGTCAATCTGATGGTTCACGAAGGGATTACGTCGATTTTCCCCACCACGATGACGCAGTCAAATGACGCCATCGATCATGCGATGCAAGGCATTGCGGAAGCAGCCAAGCATAATCCGGTGATTCAAGGTGTTCATTTGGAAGGGCCGTTTATCGCAGCCATCTTCAAAGGGGCACAACCGGAGAAGTACATCAAGGATCCCGACGTTTCCCTGCTGGACCGGTGGAACAAGCTGTCCGGTGGTCGCGTCAAATTAATTACGTACGCGCCAGAAGATCCGGGTTCGAAGGCGTTTGAAGCATACTGCTTGGCCAACAAAATCGTACCATCTGTGGGTCATTCCAATGCGACGCGTGAACAGCTCCTTGAGAGCCGGGCTACCCACGTGACCCACTTGTACAACGCACAGCGGGGATTGCGCCACAGAGAGCCTGGTGTGACCGGTCATGCCATGCTGGAAGACAATTTGTACTGCGAATTGATCTGTGATGGCTTCCACATTGTGCCGGATATGATAAAATTAGCTTATGAACAGAAGGGGTCCCACCGGTTGGAACTGGTGACCGACTCCATGCGTGCCAAGGGGATGCCAGAAGGTGTCAGTGAACTTGGTGGGCAAAAGGTGATTGTGAAAGACCGTCAAGCGCGGCTGGAGAGCGGCAATTTAGCCGGTTCTGTCCTGCGGTATGACGAAGCCTTCAGAAACATCATGGACTTTACCGGCTGCGACATGAATGACGCCGTGCAGATGAGTTCAGTCAACCAAGCTGAGGAATTCAACTTGACGCAAAAAGGCAAGTTGGTTCCCGGTCGCGATGCTGATCTGAACCTCTTCACTCGCGATTTACAGCTGGAAACGACCTATAGTTTAGGTCGGAAGTTCAGCCAGGAATCTAAGTAAAAATTTAGTTGTATTTTCAGAAGGGACGTAGGTGCTGTGAGTTCACCGATTTATATTCAAATTCATAATGACATTAAACGCGCTATTGAGGCAGGAAAGTGGGCGGTAGGCGACCGAATTCCGTCCGAACGAGAGCTGTCTCGAGATTTTGATGTGAGTCGGATGACGCTCCGTCAGGCGATTCAGACCCTGGTTGATGAGGGGATTCTGGAACGTCAGGTTGGGTCCGGGACCTACGTGGCCAACCAGAAGGTTCAAGAAAAGATGTCCGGCGTCACGAGTTTTACCGATCTGATGCTGGCTCAAGGGAAGCAACCCGCCAGCAAGACCATTTCGTATCACGTGATGAGTCCATCGCTCAGTGAGGCTGAAAAGCTGAAGCTGCACGAGGATGAACAGGTGTTGCGGATGGAACGGATTCGGTTCGGGGACGATGTGCCGATTTGTTTTGAAGTTGCCACGGTACCAGAACATCTGGTGGATGGCCTCAGTAAGCAAGAGGTGACTAGTTCTTTGTACCGGGCGTTGGAAGACAAGAAGAATTTAAACCCGGGGAAGGCCCAACAGACGGTCTCTGCCATGTCCGCTTCCGAACGGATCGCCGAGTTCTTGAAGATCAAGCGCGGCGATGCGATTCTGCGGTTGCGGCAGGTGACCTATCTGCAAGACGGGACCCCATTCGAATACGTGCGGACGCAGTATGTCGGCGAACGGTTCGAGTTTTATCTTGAAAAGTAAATTAGAGGGAGCTGGACAGTGTGTTCGGCTCCTTTTTTGAAAAAAGGAACGGTGCGAGATGAAAAAGGAACAACGCTTTGAAGTCACCCCGACCAAGGCTGACGGTGGCGTGTCATTTGACGTCGTCACGGATAAGCAGACCGGGGTTCAATACGTACTGGCCTCTAACTATATTGGCAGTAGCTTGACGGTGTTGGTCGATAAGGACGGCAAGCCCCTGTTGAAACCGATGCTTTCGAAATTCAGGTGATTAGTGATGAAGATTCGTAAAGCACATCGCGACGATGACTTTCAGGCGGTCGCCCAGCTCTACCTGGATGTGTGGCGGGCGACCTATGCGCAGCTCTTGCCGGCTGCATTTCTGGCCCAGTTAACCACAGCTACTTGGCATCCGGAACGCCGCTGGCAAGAGACCTGGCTAGCCTTTGACGATACTGGGCGATTGATTGGGACTTGTGCGGCAGGACCAGCTCGCGACCAAGGTTACGATGACTGGGGCGAGGTCTACTCGATTTATATTCGTCCCGACCAGCAGCATCAAGGTGTCGGTCATCAGTTGATGGCTACGGCTTTGACGACGTTACGGGAGTCGTTCACGCAGGCCTATGTTGAGGTGCTTGCTACCAATCAGAGTGCTCGCAACTTTTATCGGCAACTTGGATTTACGCAAAAAGGCACCGTTCAAAGACGAACGGTGCCTCAGGGAGAGCTTTCGGTTGTCAGAATGGTCCTGATTCCAGCTTAATTAGCGTTGATGTTTGGCCTGCTGCCGAACCAGGTGCAGATAGTGAGGAATCACGGCGATGCGTTTCAACCGCTTGGGTTCCTTGACCGTGCGATAGAACCACTCCAGATGGTGTTTTTGCCAGAACTCCGGCGCTCGGTCAACCGCACCGGCGAGCACGTCGAAGCTGCCGCCGACGCCCATCCATAGCCCTTTGGTGGTGTGACGATGGGTAGCCACGAATTCCTCTTGTTTGGGGAAGCCCAGGGCGGCGAAGACCATGTCGGGTTGTGTCCGCTGAATGTCGGCAACGATGGCCGTATCATCTTTGAAGTAACCGTCGCGAAGTCCAGCGATAATCAGGCCGGGGTAGTCGTGGGGCAGCTTTTGTTTCAAAGCGGCGATGACTTCGGGCTTGGCTCCGACGAAGTAGGCGGAGCGGTGATTGTCGCTGGCCCACTGTAAGAGAGTAGTCAGGGTGTCAAAGCCGGTGATCCGTTCTGGCAGGGGCTGTTTCAGAATTTTGGCCCCGTCGAGGATCCCAATACCATCCGGTGTGATGAAGTCAGCGGATTGGACGAGTTGTTTGTAAGCGGGGTTGTGGTGGGCGTACATCACGATTTCCGGGTTAGCGGTCACCACGAAGGTATTTTGTTGCGCAATGATGCGCCGTTGAATGGTTTGTTGGAAGTTAGCAGCGGTGGTCTTGACGAATGGTAAGTCGAGCACCGTTACGGTAGAAAATGAAGGTTGCATGGGGTCTCCTTTCGAGATGGTCATGCCAACGAATAAAGCCGGCGCGACCGTACTAAATAGTATGACGCTCTGTGTGATTCATGCTAAAATAAGTCTATTAGATTAAAAAATGTAACAGTCCAGCTTGAAAACTAGCTAAGGGAGTAGCTCATTATGACGAATTTGTATCCTGACGACAGTTTGACTCTGCACACGGATGCCTACCAGATCAATATGATTCAGACGTATTATCAACAAGGGATTGCCGACAGACACGCTGTTTTTGAAGTGTTTTTCCGTGACATGCCGTTTCATAACGGTTATGCCGTGTTTGCTGGTTTGGAGCACATCGTTAATTATATCCAAAATCTGCACTTTTCCCAAGCGGACATTGAATACTTACGAGAAGCTGAAGAATATCCGGAAGATTTCCTGGATTATCTCGCTAATTTTAGATTCCGAGGCTCAATCCGTTCCGCCGTTGAAGGCGAGCTGGTCTACGCTCACGAACCAATCTTACAAGTGGAAGGGCCCCTGGCTGACTGTCAGTTAGTGGAAACGGCCATTCTTAATATTGTGAATTACCAAACATTGATTGCCACCAAGGCTGCTCGAATTCGTTCCGTGGCCGGTGACGATGCGTTGATGGAATTCGGAACACGGCGGGCCCAAGAATTTGACGCCGCCATCTGGGGAACGCGGGCTGCCTATATTGGTGGGTTCGATGCAACCTCTAACGTGCGGGCCGGCAAGATCTTTGGTATCCCGATTAGTGGAACTCACGCCCACGCGCTTGTGCAGACCTACGGCAACGACTACGATGCCTTTAAGGCTTACGCACAGACGCACCATGACTGTGTCTTCTTGGTCGACACCTACGATACATTACGTAGTGGGGTGCCGAACGCCATTAAGGTTGCCAAGGAACTCGGCGACAAGATCAATTTCCAAGGTGTGCGGATCGACTCCGGTGATATGGCCTACCTGTCCAAGCGGGTTCGTCAAAAATTAGACGAAGCCGGTTTCCCAAATGCTAAGATCTTTGCATCCAACGATCTCGATGAAAAGACGATTCAAAGTCTCAAGATGCAGGATGCCAAGATCGACGTCTGGGGGATTGGGACCAAATTGATCACCGCCTTTGATCAACCCGCACTGGGGGCCGTCTACAAGATGGTTGCCATCGCGGATAGCGCTGGCAAGATGAAGGGCACCATCAAGCTGTCCAACAACGCTGAGAAGGTGACGACGCCAGGTAAAAAGCAAGTTTGGCGAATCACCAAGCGTGCCGATGGCAAGACCGAGGGGGACTACGTGACCTTGGCGGATGAAGATCCGCGCAACGAGGAAACAATTTTCATGTTCCATCCTAGTTTTACCTATATCAACAAGACAGTCAATGACTTTAACGCGCGACCACTTCTGCAGTCGATCTTTGAAGACGGCGAATTGACCTACAAGTTACCAGCGTTGTCGGCAATCCGTGATCGTTGCCGGGGTGCCCTGGCCAACCTTTGGCCAGAGTACAAGCGGGACTTGAACCCACAGAAGTATCCCGTTGACCTTTCCCAAGATTGCTGGGATCACAAGATGGCAATCATCAAGAAAATTCACACCTACGTACAAAAGATGCCTGAATAACCACGCATTACGGGTCGCGACCGCAGTATTTAAGGACGCCGTTATGACGGCTGAGTGCCGTGACCTGATTTAATTAGGGGGCAAGCAACATGCGAGCAATGCAAAAAGAGATTATTGAAGCCTTGAAGGTCCAACCCACTATTGATCCAGCTAAGGAGATTCGGCGCAGTGTCGACTTCTTGAAGGCTTATCTGAAACGCTATGACTTTTTAAAGACGTTAGTTCTCGGCATTTCCGGTGGTCAAGATTCAACGTTGGCAGGAATTCTGTGTGAACAAGCCGTTACGGAATTGCGGCAAGAAACCAATGATAGTAGCTACAAGTTCATTGCGGTACGGTTACCTTACGGCGAGCAAGCCGATGAGGACGACGCTATGATGGCGATCGATGTCATGGGTGCCGATGAAACACAGCGGGTCAACATTAAAGACGCCGCGGATGCGATGGAAGCTGCCGTCACGGCGAACCACAATAACGTGAGCGACTTTAACAAGGGAAATATCAAGGCACGGCAACGGATGATCGCACAGTATGCGATTGCTGGGGCTCACGCCGGTGCCGTGGTCGGAACCGATCACGCAGCCGAAGCCATTACCGGGTTCTACACGAAGTTTGGTGACGGGGCGGCGGATATTTGCCCACTTTGGCGGTTGGATAAGCGTCAGGGAGCGTCCATGCTGACTTACCTGGGTGCACCAGAAAATCTCTACAAGAAGGTGCCAACGGCTGATCTAGAAGATGATCGGCCAGCATTACCTGATGAGGCGGCGCTGGGCGTTCGGTATGCGGATATCGACGACTACCTTGAAGGCCGCGACGTTAGCGACCAGGCAGCTGAAAAGATTGAAGGCTGGTACCAGAAGACCGCACACAAGCGGCACTTGCCAGTGAATGTTTACGATACTTTTTGGAAAGACTAGGTGATTAGTGATGCGGAAGAGTAATATGAGTGGTTACATCAACGTTTTGAGTAAGGTGCTCCAAGGAACTGAAGACGAAGCTGGCGAAATGAACAGTGACTTTGAAAAGGTGCGCGCGGCTATCGATAACGATACGGTCAGCGACCTTTCTCAAGTAGACTTGCAGAAGATCGTCGACAACTTCCAACGGGGAACTGATGGCTACGAAGATAAGCTGAACAAGCTCGAACAGGCGAGTGCGCCGGTACGAGTTTTGGGGAAGCACAAGTCATTAGTTGCAGCGTTCCGCGTTTACACGGAAGCTTGCCAAGCCATGACCGACAGCATCGATGTTGAAGGTCAAAAGGTCGATGTGGAGGCTTTCAATCAGTCTGAAAAGACGCAAGAAAATGCCATGGAAAAGGTTACCGCTGCCACACAACGGATTATGACCAGTCCCATGTAAGACGAAGGATGTTGCTCATTTTGAGCGGCATCCTTTTTACTTGAGCGGGGGTAAATAAGGGCTGTTAATGAGCTGTTGTGGCCGTAGAATTTCGGAGGCTGGTGGTCGACAATTTTTGACCGTAAGTCAGCCGGTGTTCGCGTCAACCATGGTATAATGCAGGTATGATTACAATGACGGAGGGTTTGCATGGCAAGAGAGAATGAAGAACAGCTCAGTGCCTTGGCACGGCCGGTTCATGAGCAATTGAGCCAGTACCGCGTGCAACAGATTCAGGCGATCCTGACCCTTATGGATGAGGGCAATACGGTGCCATTCATTGCGCGTTATCGGAAGGAACGGACCGGTTCGCTGGATGAAGTCGCCATTCGAGAGATTGAGGATGAGGCGAATCGCTTAGCTAAACTAAATAAACGGCGGCAAGATGTGTTGAAGACGATTGCCGAGCAGCAGGCTATGACGCCACAACTCAAGCGAAACTTGGAACACGCCACGACCTTACAGCAGGTCGAGGACCTGTACTTACCTTATAAGAAGAAGCGGCAGACCAAGGCAACCATTGCGGCACAACATGGGTTGAAGCCGTTGGCGGAATGGCTGTTGACCTTTCCCCAGGAGAGCTTGGATGCGCGAGCGCGTCAGTACGTGAAGCCAGATCAAGACTTACCGAATCTCACGGCTGTTTGGGAAGGTGTCCACGAAATTCTAGCGGAAACGTTTAGCGAACAGGCGGCCTTTCGGGAATGGATTCGGCATTACACGTGGCAGCATGGTGAATTGACCAGCAAGTTGCGCCGTGGGGCGAAGGACCGGGATGAACAACAGGTTTATGCGACCTATTACGAGTTTAATCAGCGACTGAATCAACTGCCGCCGTACCGAGTTTTGGCAATCAACCGGGGCGAACGGGAAAAGATCCTGTCCGTGGGAATCGACATTGATGACGCGTCGATTTTACAGTATGGACATTTCCGCCTGGTCGGCCAGCACAAGGGGCCGGCTGTGGCGAAGATTGAGACGGCCTTTGCAGATGCCTATAAGCGGTTCCTGGGGCCGGCGATTGAACGCGAATTACGGCGGCAATTGACCGATCAGGCTGATGAACATGCCATTCAGGTCTTCGGCAATAATTTGTATCACTTGTTGATGCAGGCGCCATTGAAGGGCAAGGTCGTGATGGGCTTTGACCCAGCGTACCGGACGGGCTGTAAATTAGCGATTATGGATGCTAATGGACGTTTCCTGACCAAGCAGGTGATTTACCCGCACAAACCCGCCAGTGGTAAACAGCGAGCAGAGGCGGGGCCAGCCTTTAAGCAATTACTGGAGAAGTACCACGTCGAAATGATTGCGATTGGTAATGGGACGGCAAGCCGGGAATCCGAGGAGTTCGTCAGTGATATTCTAAAGACACTGGATCATCCGGTTTATTACGTGTTGGTCAACGAGGCAGGTGCGTCTGTTTACTCGGCGAGCGCAAATGCACGGGCTGAATTCTCGGACCTCCATGTCGAGGAACGGTCAGCCATCAGCATTGGGCGGCGGTTGCAAGATCCCCTGGCCGAGTTGGTTAAGATTGATCCGAAGGCCGTTGGGGTTGGGCAATACCAACACGATGTGCCTGAGAAGGCGTTGGATGAGCAGTTGGACCGGGTCGTAGAGACGGCGGTCAATCAGGTGGGGGTTAACGTGAATACGGCGAGTCCGGAATTACTCACTCACATCTCTGGATTGACAGCAACGACTGCACAAAACATTGTGACGTATCGTAATGATAACGGCGCGTTTGCCAGCCGGAAGGAATTGCAGAAGGTCCCACGACTTGGGCCGAAAGCCTATCAACAATCCGTTGGGTTCCTACGCATTATTGGCGGACAGGATCCGCTGGATAATACGGATATTCATCCGGAAAGCTATCCAGCGACTCGCCAACTGTTGCAGGGATTGACCGCCGAGAACACGGCGATTGGCACGTCTAAACTACAGCAGGAACTGTCTCAGTTGAATCAGGATAAATGGGCGACTGAGTTGGGCGTGGGTCGGGAGACCTTGGCCGATATCATCGCTGGGCTCAGTAAACCAGGCCGAGATCTACGGGATACGATGCCGGCACCGCTATTGCGACAGGACGTGTTGACGATGGCCGACTTGAAGCCGGGAATGGAACTGCAAGGCACTGTCCGCAATGTGGTCGACTTTGGGGCATTTGTCGATATCGGGGTGAAGCAGGATGGCCTGGTCCACATTTCCCAGTTAGCCGATCACTATGTCAGTGATCCGAGTGCGGAAGTGACAATCGGGGATGTTGTGACGGTTTGGGTATTGACCGTCGATGAGAATCGACAGCGAATTCAGTTAACGATGCGGACTGATGGTCATGACTAATCAAGAGCTGCAGCGGTTGGTGGAACGCATTTCGTTGGAGAGTTTCGGTAAACCATTTCGGCACCGCGCCTGGTTCAATGCTAGACTGCGGACAACGGGCGGACGTTACCAGCTCAAGGACCACAGTATTGAAATCAACCCTAAAATGCTAACGGATTATGGCGAAGCGACGCTAGTAGGGATTATCAAACATGAACTTTGCCATTACCACCTGCACTTGGCGGGGCAATCTGGACAACACCGCACACGGGCGTTTCGAGAACTCCTCCAACAGGTCGGCGGTTTGCGGTTTGCGCCGGCGCCGAAGATGGCGCAACCGAAGCCGCGCCGCTGGCAATTGTATGTGTGTCAGCATTGCGGGCAGAAGTATTATCGTGCGCGACGAATTGACGTTTCAAAAATGGTATGTGGACGCTGTCATGGTCGGCTAGTTTGGCAGAAGACGGTCGTGGCAGTACAACGTCCGCGTTAATATTAGGAGGTCAGTGAATTATGGGAAAAACAATTATTCGAGTACCAGCAACATCAGCGAACATGGGCCCCGGCATTGATTCCATTGGTGCTGCGCTGCATCTATACTTAACGGTTATTATTGAGGAAAAGACGGAACAATGGCGGGTCAACCATGCTTTGGGGACCAGCATTCCACGTGACGAAAATAATTTGATGGTGCAGACAGCACTGAAAGTTAATCCAAAACTGCAACCGCACCAACTGACGGTCATGTCCGATATTCCAGTGTCCCGCGGACTGGGTAGCTCCACGAGTGCCGTGATTGCCGGTATCAAGATTGCCAACGAATTGGGTGAGATGGACCTGACGATTTCGGATCAATTGAACTGGGCAGTCAAGCTTGGTGGCGAATTGGATAACGTGGCACCAGCCTTGATGGGACAGGCGGCCGTTGCCACGGTCAATGATGGCGTCGCTGACGCGATTAAGTTGCCATTACCCGACTTGCAGGCATTGGTCTTCATTCCAGGACAGAAATTATTAGCGCAAAAGAGTCGCAAGGCACTGCCTAAACAGGTATCGTTTGATACGGCGGTTCATGCTAGCAGCGTGGCCAACGTCTTAGTTGCGGCGCTGTTGAAGAAGGACTGGGAATTAGCGACGAAGCTGATTGAACGTGATGAATTCCACGAACAAGCACGGTCACAACTCGTACCTGAACTGAATCAGATTCGTGATGCGGCTCATGAGTTGGGAATTGTTGGCACTTATTTAAGCGGTGCTGGTCCAACTGTCGTGACGTTCGGAACTTCGGCACAATTGACATTATTACGGACAAAGCTGACAAATGCTGATTTACCAGGCAGTTTGCGCATTCTGGAGCTCGATCAAGATGGCGCAACCGTCCTGACGGATGCATAATTTTAAATTTTTTTGAATTAACTTGCAAAAAAATATTGTCACTGCCCGAATCATTTGGTATACTATTTCTTGTGAGTTAATGCGGCCATGGCGGAATTGGCAGACGCGCAAGATTAAGGATCTTGTCCGGGTAATCCGGGTGGAAGTTCGAATCTTCTTGGCCGCATAACGATTATAGAGGTGCTGATCAGTTTATCTGGTTGGTGCCTTTTTTTGTGACTGAGGATGAATTAAGTCTTGGCTGGCAAGTAAATTTAATTCAGCCAGTGGCTTTGACGTGCTATTTTGTAAATGTCATGGTAAAATGACACTACATATGGTGCGGAGGTAATCGCTGATCAGTAGAATTGAAAAGCTTGAACGGCTTTTTAGAAAAAAGCCAGTTGCAACTGATTTGACGTTTCAAGAAGCTAAGACACTGTTAGAGCACTATGGTTGTCACTTTTATAATGGCAATGGCGGCTCGCACTATACAATCTCGACACAAAAGCGTAAGTACCCGACAACCTTTGCCGATCATGGAATTTTAAAGGCGTATCAAATTAAAGATGTTGTTCGCTTGTTGGATGAAATAAAGGAGGGTGAGTAAAGATGAAAGATGTTACTTACTATCTATCGTTAGATTATGCGTTTGTCACGGAACATCTGCATGAGAATAATGAGGCCTACTGGCGATTAACGGTGCCGTTACTTCCAGGAATCGTTGCATATGGGAGTACGCTTACCGAAGCGACGGAAGAACTGGATTCGGTCAAAAGAATTTGGTTTGAAACTTGTCTAAAGGATAACGTTGAAATCCCAGAGCCAATTGATGAGTCTTATTCTGGGAGAGTGACATTGCGGATGCCTAAGACACTGCATAAGAGTTTAGCAATTAACGCTGGTAATGAAGCAGTTAGTCTAAATGCTTATATTGTTGATCTTTTAGAACAGAATAGTGCGCTAAATTTATTACGGAAGAAAGACTAGTCAACTAAGGATATCTCAGGAAATTTCTGAGATGTCCTTTTTACTTGATTTTGACAAGCAATTCATGAAATTTTCATAAAATTGTACTATTAGAAATCTATTTATGAAAATGGCTTTATCCCACATATATCAGTTTTGTTAGTATAACTGGGCTAAATGTTAATCAGACTTATTTTCAGTAAAGATTATGTAAAGGCTCTTGAAATTATGAATTAACTGCTTAAAATAGGGCGTTGGAGCTCGAAATTAAGACCTAATATGCCCGTTAAATGACAAACAGGTGACATTTTCGATACGCAATCGTTTTCAGGCAAAATGGGTCTTCAAAAATCCTTAAGAAGAGCGTATTATTGAAAACTAATCGAGCATTTATGAAAATTTTCATAGTTTTCGAGCAAAAAGGCTGACAAACTGGCTAGCAGGCGTTATAGTAGTAATCCTGTGCCAAAGGTTGGCAAAATTCTAAAAGGAGGTCGGCGCATGAACGACTTAACTAAGGGTAATTCCCTCAAACTCATTTTCTTCTTTACGATTCCACTTTTAATTGGTAACTTATTTCAGCAATTATATAACGTTTCTGATACTGTGGTTGTGGGGCAAACCTTAGGGGTCAAAGCGCTGGCTGCGGTGGGAGCAACAGGCTCCATCAACTTTTTGATTATTGGTTTTGCTCAAGGCTTAACTGCTGGTTTAGCTATTATTACGGCTACGCGTTATGGCGCGCGTGATTACAAAGGTGTACGGAAGTCATTTGCTGCGAGCATTGTCATTGCCATTCTGATGACGGTTGTGTTGACGGTATTGTCGTTAACGTTTGTTGACCCAATTCTGCACTTGATGCAAACGCCAGCTTCCATCTTTGAAAATGCACGAATCTTTATCAGAACCATTTTTGCAGGGATCTTCGCATCAATGGCCTTCAACTTACTCTCAAACATTATCCGGGCCCTCGGGGATTCTCGGACGCCACTGATTTTCTTAATGATCGGGACGGTTATCAACGTTCTATTGGAATTACTATTCATCTTAGTCTTTCACATGGGAGTTGCTGGTGCCGGTTGGGCAACGGTCATTTCACAAGTGATTGCTTCTCTACTTTGCGTGGTTTACATCGTTCGGTCGATTCCCCTGCTGCATATCTCCAAGGACGACTTTAAGATTGATTTTCACGAACTGTGGGACCACTTCTCTACCGGGATGCCCATGGGGTTCCAGCTGTCGATCATTGCAATCGGAACAATGGTTATGCAGGCTGCCCTGAACTCATTAGGGACAGATTCGGTTGCCGCTTCGACCGCTGCCTCCAAAGTTGACCAATTGTGCTCACTGCCAATGTCATCCTTTGGCGTAACCATGGCTACATTTGCCGCCCAGAACTTTGGGGCATCGAAGTACGGCCGGATTATGGAAGGGGTCAAGAAGACGCTTTGGTTATCCGGAAGCTTCGCCGTCTTTGCTGGTGGCTTGGTTATTTTCTTCGGCAAGCCGATTGTGACGTTGATTATTGGAACTGCTGATGAAAACGTCATCCGATTATCACAGACCTACTTCAACATTATTGGGAGTAGTTACCTGCTATTGAGCGTCCTCTTTATCATTCGGAATACCCTCCAAGGACTTGGCCGGCGGGTATTACCAACGCTGGCTGGTGTTGGTGAATTGACGATGCGAGTCTTTGCTGCCGTATTCATGGTTGGGGCCTTTGGCTATGCCGGTGCCGTTTCAGCGGAACCACTGGCTTGGTTGGGTTCTTGTGCCATTCTTGTGCCATCTTGGATTCGTGCTGTTAAGCAACTTCGGAACCTGCAACGTTCTGTTGACGTTGTTGAAGGTAAAACGGATGCAGACCAAGTGGAAACCGCGTCACAAACCGCGACAAGCCAGCCGCGGTTGGCCGGTGCACAGCCTAAATTAGAGTCTTAGCATTAAGCGTGATACACTAGAGGTGGTCGTTTTTAAACGGCTGCCTTTTTTTGACGAAAAAATAGGCGGCAGTAGCTGACTAACTGATTTTGACTGCTAAGTCTATTCGGGGACTCGGCTACCCGCTAATCAAGGAGTGCTTAACGAGATGAAGAGTTTTATTTTTGATATTGATGGAACCTTGTTGGACACGGAAGCAATGTACATTAAGTCCCTCCAGGCCATTCTGCATGAGCGGGGAATGGATCGCCCATATGCTGAGTTGGCGACGACCTTTGGCATTCCAAGTCGTGACGCATTGATTCGGTTGAAGGTTCCGGATGTTGAGAAAGTTTTGGCATTGTGGGGTCCGCGTACACAAGATTATCGAGAGACAGTCGCAGTCTATCCAGGGGTAAAGCCGGCCTTACGACAATTGAAGGATGCCGGCGCCCAGTTAGCCGTAATGACGTCAAAGCAAAAGTTCGAGTACGAACGAGATGTAGTCGGCGAAGGCTTGGCGGATTACTTTACGCAACACGTGATTGCTGAAGATGTCGCACACGGTAAGCCAGATCCAGATGGCATTTTATTAGCAATGGAACGGCTACATGCAGATCCCGCAACAACCATTTATGTTGGGGACACAGATTATGATGTTCGAGCATCGCAGGCGGCACATGTGACCTTTGGCTTTGCCGGTTGGAATGGTAAGCAACCAAACGGTTTTACACCAGACGTGACGTTTGCGCGGCCTGAAGATATGTTGAAATTGCTGTAGAGTGGTTGTCCTGACAGTTTTGTGCTATATTTGACCCAAGTAGTTTTTCAGAAAGCCGCAATTGCGGTGCCAACAAAGGGGTGGCAGGATGCTTGCCATAATCGTCACAGGTCACGGTGAATTTGCCCGTGGCATCTTACAAAGTGCCGAGATGATCTTCGGTAAGGCGCAGAAAGTTATGGCTGTTACGTTAGCTGCTAACGAGAGCGTGGAAGATTTGGTCAATCATTATCGTGCAGCTATTCAGAGTATGCAACCAGTTTCAGAATTACTGTTTTTGGTCGATCTATGGGGTGGGGCGCCATTTAACGCTGCACGGCAGGTCGTTGCACAGGCCCCAGACAAGTATGGGTTGATTGCGGGCTTGAATTTACCAATGTTGATTGAAGCGTTGGCAATTCAAAAACAGCCACTTGAAGTGGTTCTGCCACACCTAGTACGTGCAGCACAAGGCGGAATTCGCCAGCTTGATACTACTAATCAGTCAGATGATGAAGATTAAGTGATTTTGCGATAAATATCGTGGAAAAGTCTTGCCAAATTGGCGAGACTTTTTTGTTGGCGATTCTTTAGTTTAAGACGATGAGGGGACGATAGACGGTATTTATTTGATAGCTAGAGTATTTATCGTGGGGGGATGCTTAATGGGCTGACAGTGAAATTTAGGCGACTTGAAGGGGACATGAATGGTTGAGGTATTGGTGGTACCAAAATCATCCCAATACTGAGATGCAGATTTACAGATGAAAGAGGACTTGTGAATTTGAGTGCCAAAAGGGGGTTGCACTTGCAAGCGAAAGACCATTCGAAATCACCCGCCATTCATTTTTTTGGTAAGTTAATCTTAGCATAGGTTCCAATGTAGCACATACTATTAACCTTATAAATAAATTTATGAACTGATGTGGTGGAAGCTATGGATAATGTGCTAAAGGGTCATAGAACCTTTACAAACAATTTACACAGCATGTTTATATAATGTGTTATGATTTTGGCATAGACCAAGTAACGCCGCATCAAGAAAGTATCATATCTGATAATGCTGCTAAATGAGATATTCGATTCAAAAAAACTACTACCAAGCTGGCAGTAGTCTGTAAGTCACTGATAATTAGCCTACGGTTACTTGATCGCGGCCATGACGTTTGGAGTAGTAGAGTTGTTCGTCAGCCCGGCGATAGACGTCAACTTGGTTCTCATCACCAGATTTCAGCTGCGTAAGTCCAACTGAAATGGTAATGTCGATAGGCTGCCCGGAATGCTTAAAGGCTGTTGCTTTAACCCGATTAGCGATCTCGTCCACGGTCGTCCGTGCACGTTCTGACGTGTAATCAGCAAAGATGATAGTGAATTCTTCGCCACCAGTTCGGTAGAGTTGAAGCGTCGGGTCGCTTGCCCTGAGTTCCTGCATAATTAGACGGGAGACGGTTGTCAACACATAGTCACCGGCTAAGTGGCCATAGGTGTCGTTGACGTGCTTGAATCGGTCAATATCAAAGAGCATGAGGGTCAGTGGCTCTTCATGATTCTGAGCATGATCAAAAGCCTGGCCGAAGTCGTTCTTATAGGCATAGAAATTATGAGCGTGGGTGAGTTCATCAAAATTGGTCGTATAAGTTAATTGTGCGAGCGTGTTGGCACCGGCAAGAACAGCATCGATATAGACAAACATGATTGTCATGAAAAAGAAGCTAAATAAGATTTCCCAGCCAACTGTCACGAGGTGTAAGTCAAAGCGAAATTTCATGACCGTCCACATAGCTGTTGAGAAGGCAAGGTTGACTAAGCTATAGTCAACAAAGTCTTGCCAGGTATGATGACGATGCTGCTTAATCAACTTCATAGCGAAGTACAGACCAACGTAGATCGCCGCAAATAGCCAAGACAGGAGGATGGGCAATGTTCCGTTAATTCCCATAAAAGCCACGATGACGATGGCCATTTGCCAGAACTTGATTTCTAATTGTAAAAAATAGGCGATGAATACAACGGCAAATATTTGAAAATTAACGAAGACCCAACCGTTTTGAGTCCCATCGACGGAGAGTTGGGCGCCAACTATCAAGATAGCCATGTACAACAAACCGATGATGGTTCGTACCCTATTGACATCGATATTCGGATGTCGTTTTTGCAGATATTTGGTTAAATGATCGGTTATAAACCAATAAAGGGTTAGCACGCCTAACAGGAAGAATATGCTGGTAAAAGCGGGCGTCACGAACCACTGGGCCCAAGTCATGTTAAGTCATCCATTCTATAATTTTTTTGAAATGCGTCTTGTATCGTACCACAGGTAGAGGTTTAACGCCATAACTTTTGTGATTGGTAATAAAAGGACTCAGAACTATTGTTCCGGGTCCTAATTATCACGACTTTTAACCAATTGTGACTTGATCTCGGCCATGACGTTTAGAGTAATAGAGGCTTTCGTCGGCACGACGATAGAGATCGACTTGGCTACCATCGTCAATTTTGAGCTGTGTAACACCAACGGAGATGCTAATATCGATCGTTTTACCAGCATGCTGGAATTCCGCCTCACGGACCCCCTGAGCAATCGCATCAACGTGCTCGCGTGCTTGACTAACTGCGTAATTGTCAAAAATAATTGTAAACTCCTCGCCACCCGTTCGATAAAGGACGAGCGAGGGGTCAATTGCCTTTAGTTGCCGAGTAATCAACTCAGCAACGTGAGTCAATACATAGTCTCCGGTCAGATGCCCATAAGTGTCGTTCACATGTTTGAAGTGATCAATATCGAACAACATTAGTGTTAGGGGATGTTTCTCTGTTTGTGCATCTTTGAATTGATGACCAAAGGCCTTCTTAAAGGAATAGAAGTTGTGTACGCGAGTCAGTTCATCGTAGTTTGTCGTGTATGTGAGCTGCGCTAACGTATCAGCACCAGCCAACAAGGAATCAACGTAGATATACATAATCGTCAGCAGGACAAAGCTGAACAAAATTTCCCAGCCAATGACACTCCAGGATAACTGGAAGCGCAACCGCATCAGCCACCACAAAATTGCAGAAAAGAGGAGGGAAGTGCTGGCAAAGTCTATGTAATTACGCCAAGGACTGTGTAAATGATGCTTAATGTTCTTCATGGCCAAGTAGAAGCCAATGTAAACGACAGCGTACGCCCACGAGAGTCCAACCGTGAGCGTGCCATCAATCAACATAAAGAGGAGTGTGGCCAAAGTAAATTGCCAGACTCGAATCTCCAGCATTAGGAAGTAACTCACGAAGACGACCGCAAATATCTGGAAATTGGTAAAGACCCAGCTGTGATCAGTTCCACTGACTGATGCTTGTGTTGTAATCAGAAGAATGACCATGTAAATGAGTCCGACAATTGTGCGGACGTGATTAGCATTTGGGTGTTGACCACGGTTCTCCATGTATTTAATTAGTTTACTGGTCAAGAACCAGTAGAGGGTCAGGACGCCCAGCAGAAAGAAGATACTGGTAAAGGCGGGCTCCACGAACCATTTGGACCAGGTCATGAGTTGTCATCCATTCTATAATTGACTGCTTAAAAAAGTATTCGTTACTTATATATTAACGCGCAAAACTTAATTGGACTACCCATTGTGCAAAATTTTGCAAGAAATAAGGAGTCAGCCTGAATATATGATTCGGGCGACTCCCTGTTTAGACCAGACTAGGTTTACCATAAAGGTAACCTTGATGTAGTGAAATACCAAATTTTTTAGCAAGCGCCTGATCTTTAGCGTCTTCAACGCCTTCTAAGACCAATTGCAACCGATAATGTTTAGCGACTTTAGACCAGAAAGCCAAGGCATCGGGGATTTCATTGGCCCGGCCGTCCATCCGTAGATTTTGCATAGCAAATTTAATCTGGTCTACGAAGGGGAGAAGGTACTGAATATTGTTGTAAGTGTTTGATCCAGTTCCGACGTCGTCTAAGACCAGATCGATACCATACTGGTGAATAGCCGTACTAAAGAGCTGAATTTCCGGTAAGGTTGGGGCCTCAGTAAGTTCAATCGTTAAGGCAGCGGGCTTCAATCGCTTCTTAAGCGCAATAATGGTCCCCAAGGTGAGGGGATCACGCAGTTGTTGATTATTAAGGTTAAAGGCCAGCACTTGCTGATTAACGGCTGTGTCCAAGGCCGCAGCTGTCTGTTCAAGTAGTTCAGCTTGCTCTCCTACTGAAATGTCTGTGAAGTGTTGTGGTAGGACCCACGTCTCATTTTGTTGCTTACGTAAGAGGACCTCATAGCCAAATATTTTATGATCATCTTGATTAATTTGTGGCTGCACAAAAAAACGATACATTTGGGTCGACTCCTTTAAATTTTTCAATTTAATGAATTAACCTTATTTTAGCGCATTTCTATAAAAGAACAACGTCATATATCGTTTAGTGTTGCTATTGATTCACGTTTCGATTAAAACCAGACGTATACTAGCGACTCCCTTGATGAGTTACTGTACTTGCCGAATTCTTGACAGTTACCGATTATTTACGAAAAATGTGGCCTTGCACGTTACTGCCCCGTTGCATCAACTGAATAGCTTTCGAAGAAGAGCTGCTCTCGACGACTAGTATAAAGTGAGCATTATTGCACCGAAAGACCAACACAGTTAAAGCACATTCGCTGACAGACTTTCTAATAGCATTCTACCAATTTGTAGCTATTTTAGTTAAGTGTCTTAATCCGTCGCCAAAGTGATGTAAGTTACGTCATGTTCTTGAGGGCAAGTGCCCCTTATCTCTGGGCACTTCCTTAGTCAATTGCTTCGTAAGACCGTTCACTAACTAGACCATCTTATCTATCGTGAATAGTAAGGTCCAGCTGGAGTTCCAATCCAATGGCTTTGGTTGGGGTGCTTTCCGGTGGTGCTTCCACGTAGCAGAGATGAGTAAATCCCACGGCAACCCAAAATTTTAACCTGAGGTAATTGGCAGTTGAGACCATTAGGGGGCATCGTCTGATAACCCTGTTGCTGATAGAGCTGACTGAGTGCTTGCATACAAGCACGTCCGAGCCCTTGCCGCCGATTAGCTTGTGAGATATAGAGGTGAAGCAAGTAAATGTTGGTACTGGTTTCCACAAAGGTCCAGGCGTAACCTATGATCTGTTCGGCATGATAAAGCGTTAGGCAATAGATTCGATCAACTGGAATCTCTGGAATTATGGCGTGAATATCGCCGAGCGGTGCCAACGGGTCACGACCTTCAATCTGCTGAAAATAAGGTTGCGCCTCTTGGTAGATTGTATTTAGAGTGGGTAGCTCATTTGCAACTGAGGGAGAAACGGTGACTGTCAATGGGAATACCTTCTCATTTCAATAATCTAGCAGTGGTTGCTTAACCGCAGTATACTGTGTCCATGCAAAAACAACATCACCCCGAGAGGTGATGTTGTTTATTCAGACTAAGTTTAAAAAATTAGTAACCGTAGTTGCCGTTATCCGTGGATCCAGTCGATGACCCGTAACCGGAGTTGGTCGTGGTCGAGCCATAGCTGGTATCTGTGCCGTAAGCAGAGGTATCGGCATCCGTCGTGAAGTTCTTGGTATTGGCCAAGCCCAACGTCTTGCGAATATGGTTCGAGACCTTCTTCAATTCATCGTTAGTTGGCACTTGATAGGAGAGGCCATCAATCATAGCATCTTGACCCTGCAACGTTTCTGACTTGATATGGTGAGAGGCGTCACCGTATTTGGCACGGATCTGCATCAGATCATCAAAGGTCAGGTCGGTTTTCAAGTTTCCCTTAAGGGAGGTCAGAATTTGTTGGTAACGCGTAAGGGAGGTCAAGCCGGCCGCCTTAACGACTAATTTCTGTAAGACCTGCCGTTGCCGTTTTTGACGACCGTAGTCACCCAACGGATCTTCATGCCGCATCCGGGAATAGGCTAGGGCTTGCTTCCCGTTCAAGTGGACCTTCTTACCCTTAGTGACGTTAGCTGCCCCGTATTGGAAGGTCAGCGGTGGTGTCACATCGACGCCGTTAACAGCATCGACCATCTTCTCCAAACCACCCATGTTGACGATGGCATAGAAGTCGATGGGAATATCTAACAGGTTCTCGACGGTCTTAACGGCCGTCTTCGGTCCACCAATGGTGTACGCAGCGTTGATCTTTTGAACGGAGGCATTGACCCCGGAACCAACCGTCACGCGGGTATCCCGTGGAATACTGGTCAGATAGGCGGTTTCGGTCTTTGGATTGATTGTGGCAACCATCAGGGTATCGGTCCGACCCACATCAGAACGGCCTAAAGCCCCGGTATCGGTCCCCATTAACAGAATGGAGAAGGGTTGATTCTTCTTCAGCACGGCGGAAACGTTACGACTCTTGGCTGCCTTAGAGGACTCGTAGGTTTGACTAAAGGTCTTCTTAGCTGAATTCCAAGCTTGATAGCCATAAGCTAAGCCACCGGTCAACATCACCAATAGGACGATGACAATCGTCCACATCACGGGACGATGGGGGTGAACTTGCGGCGCTTTAAAGTGTGAGTTACGGTCAGCACGCCGGTCATAGACTTGTTCGAAGTCTTCTGGTGACCGGTGACGTCTACTTTCATTATCGTTTGGCATAGTTATTTCCTCATCCTCATTAAAATCTTTGTATACGCGCTGCTGGCGCTCACGAAATATTGTCGGAGTCGGCCAGCGCAACCAAATTTTAAAAGTTCCCCTGGAAATCTGGTTTGCGGACTCAATTAATTTATTAGACCACAAAAAAGGCCATTCGTAAACGCTTGGTTGGGCCAAAAAGGCAGAAACAACCAGTCAATATGGAAGGTAAATATTATTTTTAAAAGCTTGTCAAGGCTCACTAAAGCTTGGTACATGGGCGTTTGTAACCGGTTACGAATTCGGCCATTTTCATACCCGTGCTATAATGGGCCAAGTTAGTTAAGAATCGTTAATATTTTATCACGAACGGCGGGGAGGGTGACTGATGGCCGTCTTTGTTCGAAGCATCTCGGGTGTTTTAATTATCCTGGTGATGATTGGTTTAGGTTATATTCTTTCTCGCCGCGGTTGGTTTGATGAACAATCTCGGCGGCTGATTGCCCGGTTGGTTACACAGATCGCGTTGCCAGCCTACATGATCAGTACGATTACGACCCAGTTTTCAGCGCAGACGTTGAAATCAACGCTGCCGGATCTGCGTTTTCCCGTGGTTTCCATGTTAATCATGTTTGGTTTATCAGTGATTGCCTTTCATGGATTCAAGGTTCATCCACAACGGCGAGGGTTGTTTGAAGCCATGTTTGCTAATTCTAACACCGTGTTCGTTGGGCTACCGGTTAACGAGGCTTTGTTTGGCCCTAAGAGTATGCCATTCGTCTTGGTCTATTATATGGCCAACACCACGTTCTTTTGGACGTTAGGGGCTTACTTGATTCAACGAGACGGGCAGGGTACCGCAACATTCAATCTGGTGACCACGCTGAAAAAAATATTCTCGCCACCCCTGTTAGGTTTCATGCTGGGGGTTGCACTGGTCCTACTCGATATTCAATTACCGTCATGGATCATGAAGGATTTCAGCTATGTCGGTGGCCTCACGGTGCCGTTGTCGATGATCTTTATCGGGACAGCAATCGCTGGTGCCGGTGTTCAGAATATTCGATTGAATCGGGATAGTTTAGGCATTTTATTTGGTCGGTTCTTAGTTGCACCGACGTTGATGGCTTGCTTGGTCATTCCAACACCGATGCCAATTTTAATGAAGCAAGTCTTTATCTTACAAGCGGCGATGCCCGTAATGACGAATGCCCCGGTGGTAGCCAAACTCTACCACGCGGATACGGATTACGCGGCCATCATGGTAACCGAAACGACCCTCCTAAGTTTAGTGGTGATTCCGATTTTGATGGTAATCGTCCAGCAAATTCATTAGTTGATAGGTTTTACATAGGGAGGAACTAGGTTCGTTTTGAGAAGAACATTGTTGTACGTCGCATTTTCAACTTTAATGTTTAGTTCAATGGAAATCGCCTTGAAGGCTGCTGGTGGGGCATTCAATCCCATCCAACTCAACCTGATTCGATTCTTCATTGGGGGAGTCATCCTGTTGCCAATTGCCTTACGGGCATTGAACAAGCAACAACATCACTTGACGCGTTCCGATTGGGGCCTGTTCTTCCTGACCGGATTCGTCTGTGTTATTGTCTCCATGACACTTTATCAGTTAGCTATTTCAGTCGACGAAGCTTCAACGGTTGCCGTTTTATTCAGTTGCAACCCCGTCTTCGCTCTGATTTTCTCCTACTTGATCTTACACGAACGGCTCGGTCGAGCTAACTTGATTGCGGTTGTCATCTCAATCATCGGGTTAATCGTCATTGTTAACCCAGCTCATCTGACCAATCCCATTGGTTTAAGCTTAGCCATCGGTTCTGCACTGACCTTCGGGCTCTACAGTATCGTTTCGCGGTGGGGTTCCGTGCGGCATCACTTTAACGGGATCATCATGACATGCTTTACTTTCTTTGCCGGGTCATTTGAACTGTTACTGTTGATGCTATTGAGTCACGTGCCCGCTGTTGCCGGTGGGATGCGTCAGGTATCTTGGCTCAGCCAGTTCGCCGCAATGCCGATCCTGAAAAACGTTAGCCTGCAATACTTCTGGTTATTGTTCTTCATCGGGGTCTGTGTGACCGGTGGTGGGTTTGCCTTCTACTTCTTAGCCATGGAACGTTCCGACGTTTCCACCGCTTCCTTGGTCTTCTTCATCAAGCCAGGGTTAGCGCCAATCTTAGCTGCCTTACTGATTCACGAACAGATTTTGACCAACACCGTTATTGGGATTGTCATCATTCTGTTGGGGTCAGTGGTCACCTTTATGGGGAACCGGGTCAAGTCTCGGGAATCTCAATTGGCTGATCAAGAGGCTACCGTACCAGCCAGCGATTTCCAAGAAGAGTCGCAGACGGCAGCTGCCAAGCTCCGTGCGCGGGCGCAAGCTCACGTGAAGTCTTCTTCAACGGAATCAACGGATTAACTTAAAATTAAACGCGTGCCTAAGCTAGCAGTTAACGCTTAGGAAACGGATAGTAGAAATGACTGGTCAACAGTTGTTTCTACTATTTTTTTGCCGTGTGTTGGGGCGGTTACCTGAAAGCGGTTGGACTGACGGTGAGTAACAGGCTGTAACGCCTTGCACCTGAATAGGTAAGTCTAGTGAAGGAATAGCTCGCAATCCGGTTAGCTGGCTTTACATTTCGTAGCTTCAGCCTACACTAGAGCTCTGATTGAAGGAGGGAACTTACATGGACTTTAAAGCAGAAGTGATAAAACGTTATTTTAGGCTATCGGACTTGGCGTCTCGTGACGATCAAGCTTGTCGGGAGATTATCAATCTTTTCGCCGATAATGCAGTTGTTAAGGGAGCCAACGGGATGGTCGCTGCTACTCCAGCTGAAATTACGATGTTTTTTGAAAACTTTTTCCAGGATAATCAGTCACTACGACACCTTTGTCAGGTCGTCATTACCAACGGTGCCTATCAAGCTGAGTGGGCGGTTGCGGGGCGTAAACGGAATGATAAGCTGTTCGCCTTCCACGGTTTTGATACTTACGAATTTGATCAGAATAATAAAATAACTTTTCTACAGGTTGAAATTCGACAATAAGTGTAAGGCTGTCAGGACAACGTTATCCAAAAATCAGTTCCGGCAATCGTGTGAAGGTTGTCGGAACTGATTTTTTTGCAGTTGGGGCAGGTATCTTCGACGTGTCAGGGTTAGCAATAGGTTATCCATGGACACAGTCACAATAGGATTAAGAGTCAACGGTGACTACCCGTGATTTTTTGCACAAATTAAACGAAACCTGGCCGTGGCTATGTTATGATTGTCGTGGTTATTATAGAGAGAAAGGGAGCGTGACGAATGGCAAAGCTGGTTATTTTACGGCACGGCGAGAGTGTTGCCAACCGAGATAACATTTTTACGGGGTGGAATGACGTCCCGCTGACTGCGAAGGGGCGGCAACAGGCACAGGCCGCTGGACAGTTGGTGGCACAGACGGGACTTCATTTTGGCGCGCTCCACACGTCCATGTTGCAACGCGCTATTGTCACTTCAAACATTGTCTTGGAAGCCATTGATCAGCTATACATTCCGGAGTATAAGTCTTGGCGGCTTAACGAACGCCACTACGGCGCGCTTCGTGGGAAGAATAAGGATCGCGTTCGTGAAGAGGTTGGTGACAAGCAGATTAAGATTTGGCGGCGGAGTTTTGAGACAATCCCACCGCAGTTAGATCACATCGTACAGGATGCACGGTACGATCGGTTCGGCCCCAACATTGAACCCCTGGGTGAGAGCCTTGAAATGGCCTATCACCGGCTGATGCCGTATTGGGTAGATCAGGTAGCGCCCCGGCTGTTAGACGGTCAGAATCAGCTGATTGTTGCTCATGGGAGTACGTTACGGGCCTTAATCAAGTACCTTGATGGTGTAGCGGATGCGGATATTAGCAAGGTTGAAGTTGCCAATGGTGAACCCATTCAATACACGTTTGATGAACACCTGAATGTACTTAAAAAATTAATTCTTTAATAATTAGTTAACGAAATACTAAGATAATTAGGTTGGCGGACACAATCAGCAGAAAAGATTGTGTTTGGCCAGCCTTTTCGTATAATCAGAAGCAGGAACTTTTCTGTAAATAATTGGCGGGCTACATTGTCAGGATAATCCTAAAAATCGGGTCGCACAGCACGTCATGGGGAGCTTGACGGTTTGTGCGAGTAGCCAGCTAATTACAAAATTGAGTAGGGTCTAATTTCTAGGGGGATTGAGGATTGTGAACAAGCGTAATTTGGGGCACTGGGCCATCTTGGCGACAGTGATTGTGGGCATTACCGGTCTGGTCATCGGGATGCACGAGATTGATACGAAGGATCAGCAGGCAGTTCGCACGACAAACAAGCTGCATGCTAAACAAACGCGGCAAGAGATTGCGTACGATGCCTTGCGCAGTAATCAGTTACGGCAAAAAAAGAAAACAGCGTTGGATAAGCAGAATAAGGGGAAGAAGAATCCTCAATTTGCGGCACGCTTTACCAAGAGTTTAAAGGCTAAGAAGTTTGTTGGGACGGCCCTGGTGGTTAAGAATAATAAGGTCGTCTATCAGCGCTCTTTTGGTAAGGCCAATGCCAAGAAACATCAAGCTAATCAGGCAACGTCCCAGTTTCTGATTAACTCCATTCAAAAATCGATCACGGGGACGCTGGTCATGCGAGCTGCTCAGGCCGGGCAACTCCATCTGACAGATAAGCTCAGTAAGTACTATCCACAGATTAAGGGAAGCAACCGGGTGACGATTCGGCAAATGCTCGACATGGAGGCCGGGCTAAACGGTGATTTGAATCCCCAAACGACCCTGACGGAACCGGCGGTGTATAAGTACGCCGTGCAGCAGGCGCGAATCAACCGGACTAAGATCAATCAATTTGACTATCAACCGATTTGCTACACATTATTAGCGGGGATTTTGCGGAAGGTTACGCACGAGTCTTATTACCAGCTATACTATGAACACGTGGTGACGCCATTAAATCTCAACCATTCTAGCTTTGCACAGCTCAAGCATCCAGGGACAACCATTGGGTATAGTGGGACAGTTCCCGGCAATTATTCGCAACCTCACGTGCCATCTGCTAAGGATATGGCTGTTCAGATTGCGACTGGGAACGCCACAATGTCCGCTGGTGATGTCTTTAGAACGGAACGAGCATTGATCCAGGGAACGTTGCTTAAGAAGCATGCTGGCGCTAATATTCTGCATCAAAGCAAGTCAACCACAGCCCATTATGCTGGGGGAATGTATCATTTCGATCGCATCGGGTACTATGGACATGGTGTGGGCGATGACTATGAAGGCACGTATGCACTGAGTCGCAACGGGAAGACTGGAGTCGTCCTGTTGTCGAATAACTACTATAAGGGTGGCATGTACCCAACGTGGTCGACGGAAGACTTGGCCCTCAATACGTTCCGAACGGTTAACGCAGCAAGCAAACTCTATTAGGATTTTAAAAGTCGGCATAAGCGCCGGCTTTTTTTGAGCAATCATGAGAAAATTGAAAATTATCGTTAATAAATGAGCAAACCAGAAAACGATTTCATTAAGATGATCGGTTATTAGGGATGTTCCAATCCATTAGCTGATAAATGGTGATACGTCAACAAGATAGCGTTCTCATATAAGTAACCAGTGGTTGTTAAGTTTAGTAACTCTTCCCATATAATTAACCAACCGAAGGATAATTAACACTTTTATTGTGAAATGGGTTGTTGTATAATTCTACAGGTTCAGAAAGTTAGTTACGCAATTCACTTATTGGCATAAGGAGCGTGAAGAGAATGACTGTTTCAGTTAGCTGGATTGGGGCCCTTATTGGGTTAGCCCTTGCTATTATTTTGATTTTACGGAAGTTAAACCCCGTCTATTCTCTATTGTTGGGAACGATTGTGGGTGCATTGATTGGTGGTGCCAATTTAACACAAACCGTCAACATTGTTGTGACAGGTTCACAAAGTGTCATGGGAACCGTCGTCCGGGTCTTGGCTGCTGGCGTTTTCGCCGGGGTCATGATGGAGTCCGGCGCAGCGAACGCGATTGCTAGAGGTATCGTCGACAAATTTGGTGAGAGTCTCGCCATTCTGTCGTTGGCCTTAGCCACGATGATTATTACGGCCGTGGGGGTCTTCATCCCTGTTGCCGTCCTGATTGTGGCACCGATTGCCCTCGAAGTGGGGAGTCGGATGAAGATTTCCAAGCTGGCCCTGCTAGTTGCCTTGTCAGGTGGGGGAAAGGCCGGAAATATTATCTCGCCAAACCCTAACACGATTGCCGCAGCCCATGGGTTCCACCTGGAACTGAGTCAACTGATGGTCGCCGATTTTATTCCGGCGGTCTTTGGCTTAGTGGCCACGGTGCTGATTGCCACTCTTCTGCGGCACCACGGCACGATTGCAACGATGGCTGACGTCGAAGCCAATCAGGAACAGGGTGACCAACAGGAGACGACATTACCCTCGTTAGGAACGGCAATCGTTGCGCCACTCTTGGCCGTGATTCTACTGCTCATGAATCCGGTCGGCAACGTCTTACACATTGGTTTTCTTGAAAAATTCAACGTGGATGCCATGTATATTCTGCCACTGGCTGGACTGATTGGTATGCTCGCTATGCATCAAGGAAAGCAGGTTCTGGCCTACACCAAGGCGGGGATGGCCCGCATGACCGATGTCGTCTTGATCCTGATTGGTGCCGGCGCCATCGGCGGGCTGATCACTACCTCGACGCTACCAGCCGCCATCGTTCACTTGATCAAGATCTCTGGGATTTCCGGGACGTTCTTGGCACCAATTGCCGGGATCTTGATGGCGGCCGCAACGGCTTCCACCTCGACCGGGGTTATTTTGGCGACTGGCTCCTTTGGAAAGGCCATCTTGGCTTTCGGGACGGCGCCACTGGCAGCTGCTGTAATGGTTCACACTGGGGCCACGGTCATCGACCACTTGCCACAGGGAAATTACTTCCACGTGACCGCCAACGCCATGAATATGACGTTAAAGGAACGGATGCAGTCGGTTCCTTACGAAACGGCCGTGGGGTTAACGATGACCATCGTTGGTGTTGTGATGTTTACACTGTTCTAGCGTGACGGAAAGGATGACAAGATTATGAAAATTGTGATTGCTCCCGATTCATTTAAGGGAAGTTTGACGGCCAAGCAAGCCGCTGAAGCTATTCATACTGGGCTGAAACGGGTCTTTCCCGATGCCGACTATGAAATTGTGCCGATGGCGGATGGCGGCGAAGGAACGGTTCAGTCCTTAGTCGACGCTACGCAGGGAAGTTTTCGTCAAGCAAGGGTCTTAAACCCTTTGGGCGAGACGGTCTCAGCCGAATACGGCTTGTTGGGGGACCAGCAGACCGCAGTCATTGAAATGGCAGCGGCGAGTGGCATTCAGTTTGTGAACAATGAAACGAAGAATCCACTGGTAACGACCACGTACGGGACTGGCCAACTTATGCTGGATGCGATGCACCACGGTGCCCGTGAGATCATCATCGGTATTGGTGGGAGTGCCACAACCGATGGGGGTCAGGGGATGGCTGAAGCGTTGGGCGTCAAGTTTCTCGATGCCACTGGCAACCCCATTTCTCGTGGTGGGGGTGGCCTGGCCGACCTCGCGACAATTGACGTGAGTGGTGTGGATCCACTGGTTGCACAGACCAAGGTCCGTATTGCCTCGGATGTGACCAACCCGTTGGTAGGGTCAACTGGCTCTGCTGCAGTGTTTGGCCCACAGAAGGGTGCTACCCCAGAGATGGTCAAGGTGTTGGATGCCAATCTGGCCCATTACGCGGCGGTCATCAAGACAACGCTGGGTAAGGACTTGGCCGACTTTCCGGGTGCCGGTGCCGCTGGGGGTCTAGGTGCCGGGTTGCTAGCGTTTACCGATTCCAACATGGAAAAGGGTGTAGAAATCGTGGTGCGTGAGACCCATCTCAAGGAACGGGCGGTCAATGCTGACTATGCCTTCACCGGTGAGGGGGCCATTGACTTTCAGACGCAGTACGGTAAGACCCCGATGGGCACGGCGCAGGCGGTCAAGGCTGCCAGCCCTCACGCCAAGGTGATTGGGGTTGCCGGTAACGTTGGCGCAGGTATCGACCAACTCTACGACCTCGGCATTGATGCCATCTTTGGTATTCTACCGGGAATCGTGGATCTACCAACGGCAATTGCTACCGGTCAGGAAAACCTGGCACGGACGGCGGAGAATATTGCCCGGGTTATTAAATAGAACTTAAGCAGAGGGACTGTGACGGTGGTTGCAGTCCCTTTTGTCACCCCAATGAGCTGTTCCCATTTTTTAATTAAACCATCAAATTGGCCACTCCAAGCCATTCCTGTCATCAGGACCTACCTGAGAGTGGTACCATTAGAACTGGAGAGACCGATTGACGATTTATACCACGTGTTAATTGGCCACATAGCAATTGAGGGGGAGTTAGATGATTAAGGGAATCAAATTGGTCATGGCGGGGAGCCTCATGTTTTTCGGGGGTGTCATGGCTAGCGAGTTGGGGCCCGCTCAGACAGCACAAGCGGCCAGCACAGTTAAAACCAAGTATGCGCTCGGTAATTATCAAACCAAAAAGTTCAAGTGGGTTCAGAACAAAAATGAATATGTCCCGCACCCCAAGACGTATGCTTGGTCAACGACCTACCAGCGCCAAGGAACGTTTCAAACACAGCCAATGACCTACACGACGCGTCGAGGGAATGCGCGGGCTACCTTGACGACTGATCTTTACTTGCCGGTTACCGTCCAGAGTTCTGGCGATTGGGGTAATCCGCAGAGTGTCGTCCTGACAAAGAATGGTCGAACGGCCTACGTGGGTTACTTGGCGACTGGCACCACGAGTACGGGGTGGATCGTGAAGTATGATCTGGCCAAGTTGCGGCAGAAATTTGGCACAACTACGGGCAATATGGCCCTCATTCGGCAAGCCACCAATGCCTACTCTAAAGGAAAGTTGACATCGCAACAGAAGACCGTGATGGCGGCTATGCAGATTGGGCCTACGTTTGACATAGGTCACGGCCAATCATTGGCATTGAATCCGCGAACGCAACAGCTCTGGCTGAGTCGGACGAGTGGGGAAGACGGTCGGTATGGCAGCGCCGTGCAAGTCTCGCCTCGTACCTTACGGCCAGTTCGGACGGTAGACTATCGGTTGGTCAATAGGGCCGGTGTTAAGTTGGCCGTTAACAGTACCCTCACGTTTGATAAGCGCGGGTATGCCTACTTTAGCAGTTATAGTGGCAAGCGAGCCCTGCGCGTTTATCGGGGAACCATTTCTAAGAAGGGCGTCCACTTTAACCTGATTATGCAGGGACTGAAATATCGGCCGGGGCAGACGCATCAGTCGATTGCTTACAACGCTAAGAATGATCGGCTGTACTTTATCAGTGATGATGCGATTTCTTCCGTGCCATTGGCGAAGTTGAACCGCGGTCAGGTCAAGCCTAAAGATGTGAAGGCAACGGTCTTTGCCAGCAGTCGTGAGTTTGAGGGCCTGTCATTTACCGGCAGTGGCCAAGCGTATGTGCTCTTGAACCGCGGACCGGAACTGATGCGGTTAGCCTTTAAATAGCAATAAAAAAATTCCGAGACAGACGTCCCGGAATTTTTTGTAGTTATTTTAATTAGAGTAAGAATGTCCCTCCGTTTAAGAAAGACAACATTTCATTTTTAAAAGCTGTCTCAGCCGGAAGAGGCTAGAGATGGAACCAGCTGTGACGACGGTGTTAGATTGGACATTTTTTCTTCCAATCTTACAGCGTAGGACGCGTTGGGAAACTCGCATGAATTTTGCGAGGTTTCCAACCGAGCCGGAAGCCCGTTCTTGGGCTGCAGGTGGAATCTCTGGCAGCTGCAGGCGGCAACTTTTAAAATGATTAAGCTAAAGCACCCATTGGATCCCATGGTGCCAAGACCGTTGGTTCTTCAGTTTCTTGAGTCTTCTTTAAGTCGTCAGGCAAGAATTGCTTGTTCACAACAACTTGGTAGCAGTATTCGTCCATCCAAGCGTCGCTCATCACGAAGTAACCCTTCGTGCCGACCTTTTCACCCCAAGAGTTTTCAACCTTCCACTTGGTTGGTTGGCCATCGACTAAGTCGACACCAGTCAAGACCATAGCGTGGGTCATCATGCTTTCCCCGTAGTCCAGGCGTTCTGCCTTGGTCGTGGAGAAGTCGATGTTGAAGAGGGCGTCCTTGTCGTAGAACTTGGTGTCCATGATCCCCTTTTGACGTTCTGAGGATTGACCAACATCACAACCGAACCAGACGGATTGACCAGCTTGTAATTGCTTGATGGCCAGGGCCTTGAAGTCCTTCATCGTGACGTTTAAATGCTTCACTTGACGGCCGTTGACCACGTTACCCAGCATTTCAACCGTGTAGGTGTGGTTGTAAGGCTTGTCGTCGGTAGGGGCGTTGATGATGGAAACGTAATCGCTCAGGTCCCAGTTGACGTATTTGTCAAAGAAGGACTTAGGGGTTAAGCCCTTGTCGATGTGGTAGTTCTTATCGTCATCGCGGTATTCGAAGTCGAATTCGCTAACGGGTTCGCCGAGTGAGAAACTCAGTAAGCGGTAAACTTCACCGAGCATCTTGTCCTTAGCAGCGGCAATGTCAGCATCGCTGGTCTTGTCGGCAACTAATTTACGCAAAGTCACAGCGTCTTTCCGCAGCTTTAAGTTCAACGTGCTGTTGAGTTCGCTTGACTTGGAACTGTTGTAAGTTTCAGGCATAACGGACTTAGGCACGATCCCGTATTTTTCAATGATGGCACACAGCATGTCCCATTGACCACCATCTTGTTGTGGGGTAGCCATTAAGAAGGCGACCTTACGGCTAGACGTTGGTTGGTCGGCAGTGGCCAAGACGTTTTCGTAGAAGTAGTTGGCTTTTTCAAATTTGTCCCAGAAGTTGGTGTAGTTCTGAGATAATTCGAAGTCACTTAAGTTGAAGAGGTCGGCTAAATGATGACGCATGGTGTTCAATGCGGCAAACATCCAGCAACGGCCACTTTGCTTTTGGTTAGCAACTTTCCCAGTGTCCAAATCAATGGAGAAGACGGGAGTCATGTCGGTTTCAGAAGCATAATCGGCAGAGGTTGCTAAGATTCCTTGATGGCTGACGGCGCGTTCCAAAACCTTTGCGGTGGGGTCGGCAGCTAAAGCTTGTTGATAACGGGCGGTTTGGTCCGCCGTGATTTCTTTACTCAATGACGTCACTCTCCTAACTTATTTCTCTCATTGTACTCCAATATTCTCATTTTTTGTATAGATACTCAAAAGTTGTTTAAAAATCGGCAAGGCAAGTCGGCCAAATCTAGGCGCTACACCAAATGAAGAGGTTTCTGCGAATCATATCGCAAATTAAAAGGACCTCTCAATACGACGGGTATCGAGAAGTCCTTATTAGAAAACGCGTTAAGTTTAATGTTGCTTGGCTAACCAGATAAGCTTAGTCGTAGTTAAGATGTTTGTCCTGATCGAGGGCGTTGATTTCAGCGATTTCAGCGGCTGTTAAATTAAAGCCAGAGATTTCGAAGTTTTCCTTAACCCGTGCTGGCTTTGAAGACTTAGGGAAGACCACGAAGCCCGTGTCGACTTGCCACCGTAAAACAATCTGAGCGGGTGACTTGCCGTATTTTTCAGCTAACTTGGTAATCACGGGGTCTTCGAGAATCAAGTGACCGTGACCAATTGGGGAGTAGCCTTCGTTGATCAGACCGTTGTCCGTGTCGAACTTGCCTAACTCGGCTTGTACCTTGTAAGGGTGGCGTTCGATTTGGTTGACCATTGGCTTAACCTTAGCCATGGCAAAGACTTGTTCGAGTTGGCTTTCGGAGAAGTTTGAGACACCGATAGCCCGAACCTTCTTTTGTTGGTAGAGAGTTTCTAAGGCCCGCCAAGTATCCAAGGTCAGGTCGAAGTTTTCTTCGTTAGGCCAGTGAATCAGGTATAAGTCCAAGTAGTCCAACTGTAAGTCGGCTAACGTCTTGTCAAAAGCAGCCAGGGTCTTGTCGTAACCTTGGTCAGCGTTCCAAACTTTAGACGTGATGAACAGGTCAGACCGATCGATGCCAGAAGCCTTGATAGCTGCACCCACGGCTGGTTCATTGCCGTAAATGTGTGCACAGTCGAGATGCCGATAGCCAGCGTCTAAGGCCGTCTTGATGGCTGCGGGGACGTCCTTACTGTCAATTAAGTAAGTTCCGAATCCTAACATTGGGATGGTAACGCCGTTGCTTAATTGTGTCGTTTCCATGTAATTACCTCGCTCT
>CALNAJ010000039.1 GCA_937874695.1 uncultured Lactobacillus sp. | reverse complement strand
CTTAGGAGCGTTGCTTGTGTCCATTTAGGACATACACAATCATATAACAATCAATCAATGCTGTCACTTAACTTACTCAAAAAAGCCACCCACCTCGTGATGAGATGAATGGCTTTTTGGTTGTGTGGTAGATTGTAAAATTAATCCGAACGCTGTTCGGATTAATTTTACAATCTACCATAACTGCTATACTAAAAGTGAAAAGAAGAGGAGTGATCGTTTTGAAATTGTATCAAAGCCTTACCCAAGTCCAAATCAACGAACAATTCGCTGGTCAAGCAACCGGCTACAAGCTTTCCACGACCCTTGATAAGCCGCTGAACTACGATCCAACGATTCTCTATCAGTATTTGGATACCGTCCTGAAACCGGGCAGTCGCCACGACGAAAACAACTTGCGCTACGTGACTGATCCGGGCTATATCGGCGAAAACTTTAATTACCAAAGCGTCCCGTTTACTTCGCACATGACCGAATTCGACGAGAAGATGGCCTTCGCACGCAAACTGGTGGCCGACCTTAATCGTCATTTATCTGTCAACATCAAACCGGAAGATGAAACTATCGAACTGGTCTTTGTTGACTAAAGCAACCGTGTTGCCCTCCTTTCCTAGTCGCGATGCTTCTCTCCTGATCATTTGCGGCTAAGTACCCAGTCAAGCATGCTTAGTTGCAACAAAAATGACCGTCTACTTTTTGGTAGGCGGTCATTTTTGTAGATGCAAAGCACGAATTCGCAGCTATACCGCTTTCTTCGCGACTTCCTTTGGTAACGTCAACGCCAACAGCAAGCCAATCAGGCCCACGCCAGCAAACACAGCGAAGGTAACAGCAAAACCGCCAGCATGACTTCGCAGCGTGGTTTGCATGCCATCCAACAACACTGTGGCGAACATGACACCGGCAGAACCAAATAACTGACGAGCCGTCGTCGTAACCGCAGTGCCGTCTGCCACGAGCTCATTCGGCAAAGCATTCGCGCCAGCCGTCACTGAAGGCATCATCACAAAGGCATTGCCGGCTTCAGTCGCCATCGCCAACATAATTGCCCCAATCAGCGGTAAATGATGGGCAAAGACTGCTAACAGACCAAAGCCGCCAGTAATCAACAACATGCCAATCATGGCCACAACACGCGGTCCAAAGCGATCCAGTAGGCGCCCGCTAATTGGATTCAAAATACTCAGCAACACCGCAGCTGGCACTAAGGACAAGCCAGAAATCAACGGTGACAAACCAAGTAGCGTTTGAAAGTAAAGCGGCATCAGGATAGTGGTGACAATCAAACCGACGTATGAAATTCCGGTCAGAAACACCGCTTTAGTAAACATACCAGTGGCAAAAACTCGCATTTGCAACATTGGTGGTTGGCGATTCAATTGCCGAACAACGAAAATACCAGCTGCCAGAACGCCTAAAATCAACAAACCAACCACGCCAACAGTTAAGCCTTTTTTCGACAAAGCACCCAAGGCATAAAGTAGAATTGGAAAACTTGCGGATAAAAGGAAGGACACCCAGTCCAGTTGCGTCGGTTGCAATGGCATGACAGACGCAATGGTCACCGTTGAAACGGCCAGCACAAGCAGCGAAACGACCAAGAAGAACAAGAATAAAGCCTGCCAAGGGAACCATGTCAGCAAAACACCGGAAATAATCGGACCGACTGCCAAGGCTGAGCCCATGACCAATCCCGCCGTGCCCATCACCCGACCACGCTCACTATGCGGCGTAATCGTCAGCAACACGGTCTGGAAACTCGGGAAAATAATCCCGACCGCAATCGCTTCAAACAACCGGCCAATCATGAGCACGGTAAAACTCGGTGCCCAGATACATAAGCCTGTCCCAATGGCAAAAATGAGTTCAATCGCTTGGAAAAGCCGTTGGAAAGTAACATTATGCAACAGCCATGGGCTAACCGGAATCATCAAGGTCATCACCAACATAAAGCCGGTTGTCAGCCAAGCAACTGTATCCGCTCCTAAACCAAAAGCCTTCATAAAAGCAGGATAAGCGGTGCTTAAAGAAGACTGAGAAATTGACATCGAAAAGGTACCTGTCAGTAACGTGGCGACAAAAGCCCCGCGATGTTTGATCGTTGGAGAGTGCATATTAAAATCATCTTTTTCTATATTAGTATTGTGGGACGTTTACATTTTCATTCCCATTTTTTCATAAGACTGCATACCGCCCATCCAAATCTCAGATGGTTTGACGCCACGTTCTTTAGCCAAGGCCATCATTAACGTATCCATATCCATCAATTTATATTCTTGCTTTGGCTTGGCTGGATCGAATGTTTCAATCTGTGCCATCATGCCGCCATCTTCGTGCTCAATGATATGGCAGTGATACATATAAACCCCTGGCAAATCAAAGCGAACCAGCAGCCGAACCGTTTCACCAGGATTCACGCCAATTGTATCTTTGAAACCATGTTCATTTGGATACGGCGCATGCCCATTCCGCGACAAGACTAAGAATTGGGTTCCATGCACATGGAATGGATGAACCATTCCAGGCGCATCATTGCTATTGGTAACATCCCAGTACTGGGCTTTGCCAATTGGTTGCGTGGCATCAATCCGCTGCATGGCAAACTTTTTACCATCAATCGCAACACCTTCGTCCATCCCCTGCATCACAACGTGGCGAACTGGCAAAGCCGGGTCAACCACTGGTGCCTTCACATCGAACAACTTATCAGGCAAGGTAGTCTGATCCGGTTTGAAAGCATGAATGCGGAACTTTAGCAATGGCACATCATCCGTATATAAGGTGACCTCGTCGCCTTCATGGTATTGGCCAAAATCAACGATCACTTCGGCACGCTCAGCACAAGTCAGCATCAAATGGGTAAATTTGACCGGCTCCGGTAACAGTGAGCCATCCCCGCCAATTTGCGTAAATGGCAGGTCATCGGAAAAATGCAACCGCCATTCACGGCGATTAGCACCATCCAGAAAACGCAACCGGACCTTTTGCGTGGTGACATCAAAATAGGGATTGATTGTACCGTTAATCATTGCAGTTGGCCCAGCAACACCGTCAGGATCATAATCAGCCCGGTAGTCCCACTGGTTGTTCTCATGAAAACGCCGGTCTTGCAAAATGACCGGAATATCGTCAACGCCATAGTTCCTTGGCAATGGCAGGCTGGCTTCATGGTCGTCTTTGACAATCACCATGGCAGCCAAACCATGCCAAACCTGCTCGGCTGTGGATGGGCACGGATGCGCGTGCAGCCACAAAGTCGTCGCCGGTTGTTCCAATGTGAAGTCGATATGCTTACTTTCACCCGGATAAACCGGCGCATGGCATCCGCCATCAACATAAGGGCCACTGACATTAGCCCCATGCCAATGAAAAGTGGTCAACTCAGGCAGGGTGTTTTTCAGTGTCACATGCGTATGCTGACCACGGCGATACACAATCGTCTGACCTAACAGACTGGTATTATAGCCCCACGTCTTGGTCTTCGCCCCAGGTAACAGTTGCGTTTCCCCAGCCTCTGCTGTCACCGTGTAATAAACGTCGGTCGCCGTCTCTTTATCCGGTTTCAACAACGGCGGCACATTTAAGGGCTTCTCAGGCGCATCACTGACCTCAAGCGGCACGTACCCGCCATCGTGGAGATCAAACGCTGGCTCATCAAAGAAATAGTCCGTATAAGTTTTCATCGTGATTTCCCCCTCTGACAAGAATTTTAACACTTTTTAGGGTTGCCATAAACATAATTTAGAATTAACCTAAAGTAGTATCGAAAAATGGTATAGGTCTTATCCATACACTTGAGGAGGATTTTCATGCAACAAATGTCGAAAACAATGGGCTGGCTCATGCTGGCGTTAAATGTGGTGCTGCTGATTCTAATTGGTACCATGCACAATATGGCAGCGATGTGGTTAATGGGTCTGATTATGACTTTGGACGCTGTGACAGGGTTAGTTGCCGCTTATCGGCCCCAGTCAAGTCAACAACACGCCCACCAGCACTAGTTTGTTAAAAAGTTGCTGCAAGACCTTTCATGGAGTCATTGATCGGCGTTATATGTTGATATATACATATGTTGAATATATCATGTGTCTGTACTTAGATGAACAGTCACATGAAAGAGGGTCGTTTAATGCAGCAACTGTCAATGACGCAGAAACAAACCATGACGTCAGCCTTACGGGTTGAATATTTTTCAACGGCATGGATGGCATTTGAGTGGTAGATTGCAAATTTAATCCGAATTTTTGGACAAATTGGTCAGCATAACCTGATACGGTGTTTGCCAGTCGAGTATTTTAAGCGGTCGCTGGT
>CALNAJ010000038.1 GCA_937874695.1 uncultured Lactobacillus sp. | reverse complement strand
ACACATATTTGGTTTGTCGAAACAATGTTCAGTTTTCAAAGGTCTACTTGTTATCAGAGAAGCAATCGCTCCGTGACAACTTTTAAAGTATATCATGTTGTGAATTTCGTGTCAACATCTTTTTTCAACTTCCTGAATATTTATTCAACATCCAAGAAGCAATGAATGACGGATGAATCACGCCCTGACAACATAAATCATTCTATCAGTTGCTGTTTAACTCGTCAAGCATAAATTTCAAATTTGTATGACTATTCAATAATTTGTTATTTATGCATTAGCTGTCTCAAACAGCAACAGGTAATATCTTATCAATCATCCAACGATTGGTCAAGCGTTTTTTCAAAAAATAAAAGCATCCCCGTTATGAGGATGCCTTCTCTTGGTCCAAATGACGCAACGCTTCAGCTTTCCAGCCCGATAAACGATCGTCAATTGGCTTAAAACCAATGTTGATTCGGTGGTTCGTCCAATAGTGTCGATGCTGATGCTCATCTGGTTCTGGTCCAAAGTCAACGTGCTCTAAACACCGCAACGATAGACTGATCTTACCAGTGAATTCATCAATATCAAGTACGACCACATTTACTTCCTGGTTAACTTTTAAATAATCGTGAATGTCTTTGACGTACCCGCAATGGCATTCCGAAATGTGAATTAAGCCTTGACGGTGACCGCCGAGACTAACAAAAGCACCATACGGTTGGATTCCTGTAATCCGTCCCGTTACTCTCTGGCCAATTTTAAACGTCATCGCCACGCCTCCTATCTTTGTGACCAGTCAGCTAGTCTTCGCTGACCGTAACCTTATCCATCGTGACTGGGGTTGCAGGTTGATCACTAGCATCCGTCTTAACTGCCGCAATCGCATCAACAACTTCCATCCCCGTAATCACCTGACCGAATACCGTGTGCCGGAAGTCCAGCCATGGTGTCCCACCTTTTTCGTAGGCTTTAACAATCTCTTCGGGGAAACCAGCATCCTTCATCTGACCCTGAATCTGTGGCGTCATATCCTTATCTTGAACGATAAAGAACTGACTACCATTTGTATTAGGACCCGCATTGGCCATGGATAAAGCACCACGCAAGTTATATAACTCAGGTGAGAATTCATCTTCAAAGGGTTGGCCCCAGATACTTTCGCCACCCATACCAGTACCAGTTGGATCCCCACCTTGAATCATAAAGTTAGGAATCACACGGTGGAAAGTCATTCCATCGTAGTAGCCAGCCTTGGCGTGCGTTACAAAGTTTTCAACCGTCTTTGGTGCTTGTTCGGGGAAGAGTTGCAGCTGAATGGTCCCCATGGACGTTTCAATCGTTACTTGTGGACCCCTGGCGTTAGCCAAATCAATTTGTGGAAACTTTGTCATAATTATCCTCCATATCTTTTCAAACATTACCTAGTCATCTATTATCACCGCCTAACGGGAAAAATGCAACTGATGTCACTGGTGCTATACTAGATATACCTAATAGTAAGAAGAAAGGAAGTTATATGATGATTAAACCGACTACTGCTTACGGCCAACGCACGATTGACCTGCTTCACGAACGAGGCGTTGACTTGGAAGACATCGCCGACCTCGTGATTTACCTACAAAAAGACTACATTAAGGATCTCTCCCCCGAGATGGCGCTACACAGCGTTCAAACGGTCCTCAACAAACGTGAGGTACAAAATGCCGTGATTACCGGGGTTCAGCTCGACATCGCTGCCGAACATCACAGTCTCATGGAACCTTTACAAACCATCGTTGAACGTGACGAAGGCCTCTACGGTGTCGACGAGACCATGGCCCTCTCCATTGTCGACCTCTATGGCTCTATTGGCTTTACCAACTACGGATACATCGACCGGACTAAGCCAGGAATCCTTGCCAAACTTAACGCACATGAGCCCGGTATCATCCATACTTTCCTGGACGATCTGGTCGGTGCAATCGCTGCGGCGGGGGCTGCTCGCTTGGCCCACGACGATGCTGGCGAACAGGATACGCCATTCAAATAATTGTGACAATTTTGTTAAGCTTCGCCGGACCTGCTGACATGGCGGTTAAAAACCCCTACAATATGGGTATTATCAAATAACAACTAAGGAGCACCTTAATGGCCTATTTAATTGATTTCGTTCTCCACATTGACGACCACTTGGTCAACATCGTCAATACCTTTGGTGGCTCGACCTACCTCATCTTGTTTGCCATCGTCTTTGTGGAAACTGGTGCTGTGATTCTACCCTTCTTACCAGGGGATTCACTGCTCTTCGCGGCGGCTGCCCTGGCCGCTAATCCGGCTTATGGCTTAAATATCTGGCTGTTCGTGGCAATTTTCTTAATCGCTGCAATTGGCGGGGACTCACTAAACTTCTACCTCGGTGGTCGTGCCGGTGCTGCGCTGTCCAATCACTCGTGGTTCGGTCGTCTAATCAATAAGGATAAATTAGCGCAATCTGAACAGTTCTTTAGAAAACACGGTCCTTTGGCAATCTTCCTAGGTCGGTTCATGCCGATCATCCGGACGTTTGTGCCATTTACCGCTGCTGGGTCACAGTTCCCCTACCGTCGTTTCTTAAAGTACAACGTGAGTGCCGCTCTGACTTGGGTGTTCATCTGCTGTGGCGGGGGTTACTTCTTCGGTAACATCCCCTTCGTCAAGGAACACTTCTCAGCAGTCGTTCTGGGAATCATCGTTATTTCCTTGATTCCTGCTGTTGTAGGTTGGCTCAAAGGCCGCCACACATCTCGTCCCAATCCCCAACGGATTCCGGAAGACGATTAACCTTAACTGAATGAATTTAAAAAGTTGGCACTGACAGTACTTGTCGGTGCCAACTTTTTTGTGGTTAATTTTCGTTAGTCTCTACTCACCAGCATGCTTAAACGACTGCCGACCCAGCCAATACAGCCAGATCAACCCCGCCTCGAACAAGGCGAACGCCATGATAAAGCAATGGAGGAAGAAAGTGTCCGGTAGCGCCGTGATAATCGGGTCCAGACTCGGATCGAACAGCCAGTCGTTGTTGCGAAAGAGTATCTTGTGGAAATCAATAAAGAAGTCGTTGAAGTCCACCGCCATCACTGCCGCCAACACAACGGGAACGACCGTTGCCACTTGCATGGGCCGAATCAGTCGCCACCGCTCCCCGTAGCGTTTCAGCCGCCGGAAATACCAAACGGCTGGATAAATACTCACCAGGAGCACGACGTTATTCACCAGGAATAACTGCTTCACGTCATGAAAATGGACCATCCCCGTAAACGACGTGGGAAAGTCACTCATCTTGAGATCGGTTACCCACGGAAGTTCCAGATACCCCAACATCTGATAATAGTTATGCATAATCTTTTGCGGGGGCATTTGTACCGTTCGGGAGATGTTGAGCCAATGAATGTCCAACCGATACAGCCAGACTGCGTTGATCGTCAAAAAGATACTCAGCGTCAGCAACAATAGAATCAGCGCCGTTAACCCAACGCCACGTTGCCATCTAGTCAATTGGCCCCACCTCGATGTCCCAGTGATCCAGGTTCGGGATGGTATAGGTCGGTTGAATGGTCTGTTGGGCCACCTGTTCCGGCGTGGAGACCCCCGTGTAGACCAGGAGCGTATCCACCCCTGCATGAATTCCGGCAAGAATGTCCGTCTGGTAGTTATCGCCCACCATTAAGGCATCCTCGGGGGCAATACCCATCAACTCCAGCGAATTCTCCAAAATAATGGGCTCTGGCTTCCCCACAAAGATGGGTTCCGTCTGTGTCGCATAGCGTACGAGATCGACCAATGCCCCGGCACCGGGCATCAATCCCCGTGCCTTAGGAATATTAGAATCCGAGTTGGTTCCAATAAACGTTGACCCACTGCGAATCGCCAGAATAGCCTTGGCAAATTTTTCATAGGTCACATCACTATCAAGCCCCACGACCACGTACTCGGGATGCTCCTCATCCACCGTGAATCCTTTGGCTGCGAGTGCCTGGTTCAACCCAATTTCGCCGACCACGTAAACGGTCCGCTTGCCGGTCTCACCCGCACGTTCGTCCAAAAAGTCTGCGGTTGCTAGGCCCGCCGTATAGACGTTATCCGTGTTGACGTGAATGTCGTGGTTATCCGCCAGGTTTGCCACAACGTCCACGGGTAACTTCGTTGTGTTATTTGTGACAAACTTAAAGGGCACCTTGGCTGCCTGCAACCGTTCCACGAAGGCCTTGGCCTTGGGATAACGCTTGCTACCCGCATAAACGGTGCCGTCCAAGTCGATTAGATAGGCTTGATAATTTTTCATTGCAAATTCTCCCTAATTCTCTTTTTTCTGCCGAATGGTGAAGTGCCGACGTCCTTGACCACCAGTTGCGACCGTCACCGTCTTGCCAGCGTCGGGTTTAGGCTGTGTCGTGGTCCGTCGTTCCTCAGTGTACGGGTGATTCGTGTTATTACGGTGGCGTGAATGCCGTGAACGCCGCCGATGACTCCCGTTTGATGTCGTACTATTACTATTGTTATGACTGTTATTACCGTTGTTATTGCTAGGCGTATTGCTGTTAGTCGTTGGCTTATTGTTGGCTGCGTTAGTCGTATGACGATTATGACCACCGCTATGGTTGCCGTTAGTCGCCTTCGCCGTTGGCTTTTCGGCAGACTGGTGCTGTGACTGATTCTGCTTGCTCTGTGGCCGACTCTGCCCTTGATTCTGTTGCGCAGGCTTATTACCACTACCACTCCGCCGCCGCGAACGACTGCGCCGTGGTTTTGGTGCCGCCTTGACGTCTAAGTTATGCAGAATAAAGTAGGCACAGCCGAAGTTGCAGGACTCATAGAGATAATCCTGCACCGCATCAATCTGGTTTTGCTTGGCCCCAGCCCGGTCCTCGGCATAGAAGCCCTTCAACCGTAGTTGTTCAAAGCCCCAGTCGCCGACAATATAATCAAACTTACTTAAAATCGTGCTGAAGCGACGGGAAAACTCGGCGAAATCGAAGCCTTCTCTGACATTCGCCACGACTTCATAGGGGTGGCCGTTGATCGTCAAGTGCGTATCATCTTCACGCACGACCTCTGCCGCAGGCTCCCGGCTTTCTCGTTGCTCGGCAACTAATGCCTCTAAATCTTTGCGATCCACCGTCGTCATCCTCTCTAGTCTTTATCTAAGGGATAGTGTGTGCTCAGGTACTTGGCAAACACTTCCCGTAACAGGTCTTGGTATAGTATCTCGTTCTTGCCCACGATAGAAATCGTTGGGAAGAATGGAATAAATAAATAGTGATCCAATACGGCGATCTTATACTGCCGGTTCGGTGACAGGGCTTCCCCTCGCCACGTGACCTGATGGGTCTGTTGATCGTGGGCAATTCCCAGGTAGTTGATCTCCCCGAAAATTTTGCCCCGAAAGCCCATGCCCTTCTGGTGGAAGTGCCGCAGAAATAGCCGTGCCATCTCGAATTCTTGAATCAGGCGCCAGAGGTCATACCCGTTCAGGGTGACCGTCATGACGTGCATGTTATGCGGTAAGATCTGGTGTAATTGATTCTGATTGACCACACCCCGTGGCAGGTCCTCCAGAAACAGCCCAGCATTTAAAATAGCCGCCTGCGTCCCAGCGTACTCCGCAATGGCATGCAGCCCTTCGCGAACCAGCCGCGGCTGGCCGGTCAGATCTGATTCCATCGTGACGGGCAGGTCCGCAACCCGCTGTTCGGATAAGATATCCGTTCCCAGGTCGTGCAGCCCCTGGATTTCAGCAGCATCAGCTGGATCTTCTGGTAAGGTGGCCGTTTCCACCACGCTGGCCGTTGCGGCCTTGACCACGTGTTGGGTATCCACCGTCAGTTCAATCTTACCCACGTACCGGCCAAATTTACCGGCCGCAGCTAAGAGACTGTGATGATCCTGTTCTCCATTCACGAATAAATGATGAGTGTGGCTGCCGATAATCACGTTGACTTGCGGATAGCGTTTGGCAATCTGCCGGTCGACGTCAACACCCAGATGGGACAGTAGCACGCAGACATCAAAGTCAGCGGCATAGGTCGTCAACAGGTGCGTTAAGGCCTCGTCGACCTGGATTGGCAACCAGCCCGCCAGCGGATAGGTCAACTGGTACGGGGCCGTTAAACCTAACACCATCACCCGCGTACCAGCGGCCGTGGTCAGTATCCGATGGTCGATTGCCCATTTCGGCTGCTCGTGGGTATCTTTCGTTAACAGATTACCCAGCACCACTGGGAAATTGGCATAGTCGTAGAGGTGGTCCAACTGGGGGCGCATGTAGCTCAGACCCTCGTTGTTCCCGATGGTCACGGCATCATAGCCAATCTGATTCATCAGTTCCACGTTCTTCTGGCCATTGGTGGCCTCCGTCACGGGGTGGACGCGATCCAAGTTATCCCCGAGATCAAAGGTATACACGGTGTGGCCAGCCGCTTGGGCACTAGCCTTAGCCGCAGCCAAATAACGCCGGATTCGCGGCCAATTTTCAAAGTGGGAATGTAAGTCATTCGTATGCAGGATGGTAATCTGTTCCATGCTCTCTTAGCTCCTCTTAACACTGTGTTTAATCCTACGGCATCAAGGGGCCCCGGTCAAGCGCAATGCTACCTTGGGCTGATCGAAATTTCTGTCAGTCGCCTGCGGTAGACCGGCGCCACCCCGTGAGGCAGACCTGAAGCCTGAGAAACGGTCTTCAGGCCAAGTATGAGCCTCGTAACCCGCGAGTCTCATACTTGGCCAGTGGACTAAGCTGGGAAAGTTCCCCAGCTTAGTCCACCGACACGGGGCTCTGCCAATCTACCTCCGGCTAAAGCCCAAAATTTCAGCGAACCAAGCACCAAAACACTTGACCAACCCCAGGTGCTAGTATTTAACACATCTGTAGGCACTGCCCTTATCGCATTTTATTTCCTACCAATTACGTTCTGCAAAAATTACTCAATATTCCCAATCTATTGTTTATCCTGAAACTCCTTAGCCTTCCCCGTAACCATTTCTTCAATCTCACTCGTGGAGAATGGCGTACCGAAGGGAACCTGCTCCTTGAGGTAGCGGGTCTCCGGTGTGTCTACACCGACATTGATATTCTCTTTGACGGGGACCGCATAGTGGTGAATATGGCCATGAAGATTGACGATTTGCTTCACAATGCCCAGCATCATGGGGTAATGCGTCATGTAGTATTGCCGGTGATCGTACTTGATCAGAGCCCCCACGTCATGGAAGGTGTACTTATCCTGCCCGTGGTCGATGGGATTGTGCGCCGCCAGGTACTTGAATAGTGCCCGACTGTCGTGATTGCCCTTGATCAATTCCAGGTGGCCATTCAGTTGCGACAGAACATCTGCCACAGCCTCATCGGATTTGACGGCCGGATGGGTGAAATACAACGCAATGTCACCCAGGTGATAAACCGTATCGGTTGGGGCCACCCGCGCATTCCAGTTATCGATGATGGTCTGGTTCATTTCGTCCACGTTGGCAAATGGCCGCGGTGCAAAATCATTCATGCCTAGTAAGTCTTTATGGAAAAAGTGTGTATCTGAAGTAAAGTATTGCATGTCATAACTCCTCGTCTTAAATAATATCGAGTGCTTCCTTCTTCGTTGGCCGCGGGAACTGCTGGTCTAACGCCGCCAATTCGGCTGGCGTCAGGGTCAACTCACCGGCTGCAATGTTCTGGGTCATATGGGTCACCGAACTGGTCTGTGGAATCGCCAGTGTCTGGGGATTGCGAATTGCCCACGCCAGGAGTACCTGGTAGACCGTCGCGTCATGTGCCACCGCAATCTGTTTGACCGTGGCATTAGTTGCCAGATGTTGGCCCCACGAATCGCCCTGTGCAATGGGCGAGTAGGCAATCAGCGGCAGGTCGTGATCAGCTTGCCACGGGAGTACCGCGTAATCTAACCCACGACTGCCCAAATGATACAGGTCCTCATTGGCCGCAGCCTGGTCACCACCGGGAAGCGCCCAAAGTTCCTGGAGGTCGGCAATATCAAAGTTAGAAACGCCCCACGACCGGATTTTACCGGTTTGTTGGAGACGCTGCAGCTCGGCCACCGTTTCCGCCAGCGACACATTGCCCCGCCAATGATAGAGGTACAGATCGACGTGATCCGTCCGTAATCGTTGCAGACTGGCATCCAGGCTCGTTTCCATGCGACGTTTAGACGCATTCTCCGGCAAGACTTTCGAAATCAAGAAAAGCTGGTCGCGGTCTTCTGACTGTAGGGCTTCGCCGACCAAGTTTTCAGCTCGGCCAGAGCCGTACATCTCGGCGGTATCGATCACTCGCGCACCTGCGGCGATGCCGGCTTGAATGGCCGCAATTTCCGTCGCCCGTTTCGTTGGGTCGTCCCCCATGTGCCAGGTGCCGATTCCGATAGCTGGTACCGTTTGTCCCGCAATTTTAACAGTTTTCATGTTCACACCTCATTTAAATTCCCTTATTTCGTGACTGATACTTGCTTCTTAACTCGGCTACCAGTCGCTGCATTCATACTTCCATTATCCCCGTTTCAAAGGATAAACACCACTTTCATCGTAGCACTTCCCGCTCATTTTCGCTGATCTCGTCTCCTACGAAAAAAAGAAGCACCAACCAGTGTTCTGGCGGTGCTTCCACGTAATTTATTTATCAGAATCCATGGCGCTAGCAGCTACGCGTTGGTCGCGAAATCGCTTGCCTAGGCTCAGGCCGACTAGCCAGAGGATGGATCCAATCAGAGCAACTAACGTGTCGACCCGGAACAGTAGGACGACGGCGACCATCCCGAGAAAGGCCAGGATGAAGTAGTCACTCAGTGGGAAGAATGGCATCTTGAAGGCGCTGTTGCTGCGTTCGAGTGGCGTTTGTTGCTTCTTGTACTTGATGTGTGCGACGACGATGGCTCCCCAGATAAAGAGGAAGCAGGTCGTGGCAATACTGGACACGAAGGCAAAGACGTGGCCCGGAATGATAAAGTTCAGAAAGACGGAAACGGCGATGACCAGCGTGGAGAACCGCAGGGCGTGCGTTGGCACCTGTGCGCGAGACAACGTCGCCATCCGCTTGGAGAAGCGGCCTTCCCCGCTGTAGGTCAGGGAGAAGAGCATCCGTCCGGTCGTAAACAGCGAGCTGTTGCAGGCTGAAGCGGCGGCCGTCAATACAACGAAGTTAATAACAGCAGCGGCCGACTGAATCCCGACGTTCTTAAAGACCTGAACGAAGGGACTGCTGGTTGGTGAGATGGATTGCCATGGGTAGATAGCCATCAGGGCTAACAGTGACCCGAGATAGAACAGAATGATTCGCAGTGGAATCTCGTTAATGGCTTTGGGCAAGACCTTCTTAGGGTTGGCCGTTTCGGAAGCAGTCATCCCCACCATTTCGATCCCCACGAAACTAAACAGGACCATTTGGAAGGACAGGAAGAAGCCCTTGGCACCGTTGGCGAAAAATCCGCCGCTGGCTAAGTTCGTCACACTGGCATGACCAACGGGGGTTGGGAAGTGAACGGCAACCATGTAGGCCCCGGCCAGGATCAACGCCACGATAGCCACGATTTTAATAATGGCAAACCAGAATTCCGTTTCACCAAATGCACTGACCGTGACGGAGTTCAAGGCTAATAGAATGGCCAGCAATGTCAATGCCGTCACCCACGATGGTAAGTGTGGGAACCAGAACTGCATGTATTGTCCGGCGGCGGTAACTTCGGCCATAGCAATCGTGATCCAACAGATCCAGTAGGTCCACCCGGCAACGAAACTCATGTTATCACCGAGGTATCGTTTGATGAAGTCGATGTAGGAGTGAACTTCCAAGTCGGACAGGAGCAATTCCCCCAGTGCACGCATCAGTAAGAAACACATGATTCCCGTGGCGAGGTAGGCCAGAATAATGGATGGTCCAGCTAAATGAATAGATTGACCGGCACCCAGAAACAGCCCCGTCCCGATTGTTCCCCCAAGAGCAATCAGTTGGACGTGCCGACTCTGAAGTCCCCGGGAAAATTCCTGATTAGTATTCGATTGATTTTTTTTCATCTTAATCTCCCCTTTGTTGAAATATATTATACACATCTGACTGGTCAATGCCAGTTCCAATGCTGGTTAGTTCGACTAACTAAACAGCGCTAACGGCCGGTATAAACGAATTTCATTCAACTTAAACCCATTTACGTGATAATTATTCAACTTTAAGTGAAAGAAAACATCCCCCCGGAAATCCCGAGAGGATGTCTCATCAATCTATTTACGTAAACGTTCGATGTCACGAACGATCATTAATTCTTCATCGGTAGGAATCAAGAGCGTCTTGATCTTAGAACCGGCAACACTCAGGTCACGTTCAACCCCACGAATGTCGTTCTTTTCTGGGTCAACACCGATACCGAAGTAAGTCAGCTTGTCAGCAACTTCTTGACGGATCATGATGTCATTTTCACCCACACCGGCAGTGAAGACGATGGCGTCAGCACCACCCAATTCAGCAAGGTAAGCCCCTACGTAGCGCACGATACGGTTGATGAACATGTCCCGAGCCAACTTGGCACGGTGGTTCTTGTCTTGAACGGCTTCTAGTTCACGCATATCAGCGGAAACACCAGAAACCCCAACCAAACCAGACTTCTTGTTCAAGATGTTGATCATGTCGCTAGGCTTGTCGATGTTCAGCTTTTCCATCAGGTAAGCGACTAAGGAAGCATCGATATCCCCAGAACGGGTAGCCATTTCGATACCAGCCAGTGGCGTGAAGCCCATGGAAGTGTCGTATGACTTGCCATCCTTGATGGCCGTGATTGACCCACCAGCACCAATGTGCATCGTGATCAACTTCAGGTCTTCAAGAGGCTTGCCCAACATAGCAGCGGCACGGTTGGCCACGTAACGGTGACTTGTCCCGTGAGCACCGTACTTACGAGCACCGAACTTTTCGTAGTATTCGTAAGGAATAGAGTACATGTAGTTCACTTCTGGCATGGACGTGTGGAAGGACGTATCGAAGACAGCCACGCTCAACACGTTAGGCAAGATCTTCTTGAATGCTTCGATCCCCATGGCAGCGGCTGGGTTATGCAGAGGGGCATATTCAGCCAAGTCCTTGATCTTTTGTAAAACATCGTCATCAATAACGGCGGAGTCCTTGAACTCTTCACCACCGGCAACGACCCGGTGACCAATACCCGTAATTTCGTTGAAGTCGGTGATAATTTCCAACTTAGTCAGTTGATCCAACATTAATTGGATAGCTTCCTTGTGATCGTTAACATCTTGGGTCGTCTTGTACTTTTCGCCATCACCATACTTGATTTCAACCAAAGAGTTACCCAGACCAATCCGGTCAATGGCACCTTCAGCGATCACTGATTCTTCTGGCATTTGGAATAATTTGAACTTTAACGTAGAACTTCCGGCGTTAATTGCTAATGATTTTCCCATTTGGTAATTTTCTCCTTTTATGAGCGGTCCGTCAGCAGGTTTTGTTCTTCCCATTGGACGATTTCCGCAACAAACTTTTGAAATGCTGATTGTTCTTTAAATGATGGGAACTCACCCAACATCACTTGTTCAACCTGCTTCGCGCCAGCGCCCGGCTTCTGTAAAATCAGAATAGCCTTTTGGGCGTTAACATTCATAAAGAGCTCACTTGGTAGGTTCAATAACCCTTGCAGGTAGGCGTTTCCCGCTAACCACTTTAACAGGCCCTTCGCTTCTTCTGTTTGGAAAAGTTGTGAAGGCACCAGGAATACGCCGACACCACCTGGCTTCAATTGATTCAGGGCTTGCTCCAACATCAGGTGATGCACGAACGAATGGCCAGTGGTCGCACGGGTCTGATAGTTCGCTGCGTTCTCATCGATTGGGTAATACCCGATTGGCAAGTCGGCAACAATCAGATCACTTGCGGGCACTAACAACTGCTCGAGGGCATCCTGATGAATCAGCTCAATCGGCAACCGCTGGAGGTCACTCGACGTCTGAGCAATGGCCAACATCGTATCATCATTGTCCACCCCGTACGCCTTGATGTTACCCTTAACAACTGCCTTGAGCTGTGAAAGCACCGCCGTTAACAAGTTAGCCGTCCCAACCGTCAGATCGGTCACAATCAATTCTGATTTATCCTTCTCCAACCGGGTCACGAGATAACCCATAATATAGGCAATCGTATCCGGTGTCAGTTGGTGGTTAGCTTGAATCTCATCTACTCGAATCGCTTTGAGCATGGCTAATTGAACCGCCCGGCGAACCGTTTCGGCATCGTCACTTTGCCAGTCGACCTGGGCATACAACTTGGTTAACTTCGCTGCAGTCTCCGTATCTGGCTGACCGTCTTCTACCTGAACTTGGCCATTGAGCAGGTTATCCCCCGTCTCAACGAACGCATCCAAATAAGATGTGCTTAGTGCTTCTTGCAGGATCGTGGTTGATTCATCCATGACCTTGAAGAGCGCTTCAGTCTGTTCTTGTGACAGTACGCTTCGCCTCCTTGTGAAATTGCATGACACAACATATCCGCTATCTATACTACCGATTTTTCAGCTGTTATTCAAGCAATCTTTGTCGCGAATCTGCGGGTTTTACCGTTCTAAGACGTGGTTTTGATGCTTGTTGGGGTGATCTAACGGTCCGATTCAGTTGTGAAGTCGAACGATTGTAGTCTTTAATGAGTTGATGAGTCGACTGTTCGCGCGCCGATTGACCAGCCATAACTAAAATCAAGACCAGACTGACACTCGCCAAGAAAAAGAGTGCCCATAACGTTAAGAATCCCCGCCGCGTAAATCGAGAATCGTCGTTTGCCAAGGTAATCGCTCCTGCTTTAAATTTAGGCGCACCAAGCCCGGATACTTGGTGAGGTGCCAGTGTACCTCCTCCACCCGCCGTAACAAGGGGTAGTAGCCCTGATGTTCTGTATTTGTCAGGCGTAACACGTGTTTACTATCAACCCAGACTGCCCGCGTTACCTGCTTCTGTTGATCCTGCAAATTCAGCTGCTGCCCATCGACGTCAATAATCCGATACCGGCCAGGCTGTTCGAGGACTCGGACCATCTGGTACCACGCTACTGGGTCCTGGCGGAGTGGCCGCAATAAAACCCGATCCACTCCACTAGCCAATGTGAACATCCCCGCCGCAATGCCTAATGCCAGTAACGCTTCGATCAGTGTAAAACCTGCTCGCCATCTCATTGACTTGCCGCCATAGCGAGCAAAGCCCGGTCGTGTCGTTCACGCGCCCGCTGGAGCTGAATCGTCCGTACATGCTCCCCATGCTGGGTCACCGTCAGCGTCTGCTGTGCCAGGCCGATCGTTAGCGCCACAATTCCCAACGCCAATAAGGCATCAGGAAGTAGCCACCCGTTGTGGACGCCGCGTCTTGGTTGCTTCAACATAGATCAATGCACCTCCTAACTGAAACGTCTGATACCACCAAACATGATGCGTTGCACTATACCACTCCATAGTAAAGGCATCCGCATGGCCCTGCGGCGTGATCCCCCAACCGGTTCGCCCATCGACCCAGTGGAGACCGGGCGGGGGTTTCAGTCGGCGAAAGACGCGATGCGATTGCCCCAGAGTCAGCTTTACTTCTCCCGTCCCGCGATCAATAAAGATACCGACCGTCTCATCTCGAGCAATCGCGACCTGTCGTCCCGCCGTCCACAATTGTTGCCAAGCTGGCCAGAAGGCTTGTTCCGCAGCGGCTCGCCGTTGGGCAACTGCTTGAAAGCCCACCAGCATGGTCAGACTCACCACAATCAGTAAGACTACCAACGTCTCATAGAGGGTAAATCCGTGGTGATTACGAGCCATCGTCCGACCGCTCATCGTGAATCTTAATGCCCTCACGTTGTGCCTGTTTGACCTGTTGTGGCGTGAGGTACCGTCCGGCTTCCAACGCGGCATAGGTCACATGGGTTGCCGTCTGATGATCATCCAGATACGCGGTCACCTGTCCCTGGACCACCGTTTCCATCGCATGCTGATGAATGCCCTGGGCGTGGTGCCGCTGACCATTTAGATTTGGCAGAATAATCAATACCAATAGTGAAATGATAAAAAGCACGATTGTCATTTCAATCAGCGTAAACCCGTGCCGTTTGCTCATGGCGTGACCCCCTGTAGATTGGCATACATGGGTAGCAGTAGACTCAGATAGGCCCCAACGATTAGAAGGGCCACTACCGTCAGCAGAATCGGCTGCACCATGGCCAGCCCCCGCTCTGTCAGACGAACCAGCTCCTGATACCGTAGATGACTGTAGGCTTCCAACTCACGAGCCAATTGCGACTGCGTGCTCCCCTTCTGTAATAAAACAACGAGCTGCGGCGGAATATAGGCCTGTTGCCGTAACCAGCCTACCGGTGAGTGCCCGGACTGAAGCTGCTGTTCGAGTACAATTGCCAGTTGCGCCAGCAATGCCGACTGCGGCAATTGCCGCAAGACCATCATCATTTGCTTGACACTCAATCCGCTCGCCACAAGTTGGCTGAGATTAGCCGTCAGGTAGTAGGCGTAATAAGCCCGAAAGATACGGCCAACCACAGGTACACGCAAATACCAGGCGGCAAGATGCAATGACGTTTGCTGCCGCCACCAACGCCACATCAGCACACTACCCCCGATCACAACCAGTCCACCGCCCATTTCTGCATAGTGCCGCCAAGAAAGGGCCGGTGCTGGTTGTGCAGCAATCTCCTGTTGTAATTGTGGCAAAATACCAACCTTTAAGGTGACTAAAAGCAGTGCCATCCCCATTAGTAAGCCGACTGGATACAGCAAAAGTTGATGGAGTCGTTTGCGCTGTGTCGCCATCAGTTGGAGCAACGTTGCCACCCGCTGCAAGGCCGTGGCGAGCTCCCCATAGGTTGCCGTCAGTTGTAGCTGAAAATACACGTTGGCCTGTAGGTATGGGGCCAAGCACGCCACAAAGTCCGCTCCCGCCAACAATTGTGCCTCGATCTCTGCCACATCACGAGGCAGGCCACTATTGGCCGCTTGACTAAAGCTCACCGCCTGGCGCAGGGAGAAGCCGCTTGCAAGTTGATCCGCCAAGAGCTGACAAAATTGCTGCTGTTGCGCCAAAGACCATCTACCCTTCCCAAAACTGTCGAACCGTGGCCATCGAAATCGTACGTTTCTTACCTGCTTCTTCAAGTGTCCGTCGCCACCTTTCCGTGGTTGTCTTTGCTGCCTGCCAAAGCTGATCACCAGCCAAAATGTCGAGTAATACGGCCGGACCATCCTGAAGCCGTGGAATCAAGCGCTGATAACAGCTCCCCGTCAATACCTGGCGCAATTGCACCAGTGGCACTCCCAATTCCGTCAATCGGGGGATAGCGCCACCTGCACTCTGCGCATGAACGGTGGTCAGGACTAAATGACCACTCAGCGCTGCTCGCACGGCTGCCTGAGCCGTCACCGTATCCCTGATTTCGCCGATAATAAAGACATCGGGTCGGTGCCGCAGTCCTACTTTGACCAAGGCTTCGTAGTCCATTTCCGCAGTTTCGTTGACCTGTAGCTGAATGAAATCCGCCTCCTTAATCTCGACGGGATCTTCAATTGTCAGGACCGTGACCGCCAACTCCCGAGCAATCGTATACATCGTCGTAGTCTTCCCAGAACCGGTTGGCCCCGCGAAGAGCAATAGTCCTCGACGCTGAGCCAACTGTTGAAGCTGGACCGGCTGCGTCTCATCCAAATAGGCCATCTGCCCGGCATGGTAGGGATAAATCACCCGAATGACTAGCGATTCGCGTCCCACATAGTCGCCGACCGTCGAGAATCGCAATTCCAGAGGCTCAGGCGGTCCCAGCCAAGTCATCGCCCCCACCTGTGGCCGTCGGTTCTCACTGACCGCCATATTCGCCTGAAATTTAAAATAGGTAATCAACTGACGACCCAACTGCGCGGTCACCTGCCGCCAGGTCGTTACCGTGCCCAGTTGCCGCAATCTGATCTGATACCCCGTCTGTTGTGGCAAGACGTAAATGTCACTGACTCGCTTTGCCCGTGCCGCCACCAATAATTCCGTAATCATCTTTTGAATCACGTTAGCCATCTCCTGCCCTTTCTAACTAACTACGTAAAAAGTGCCGAAATATATTTTTTATTTACAAAAAAATCTACGTATCCGCTAAGATGGCGTAGATTTCACTAATTCTTCTTATTACTTCTGGTTTTCACTGGCCACAGAACTTTTGGGGGTCATTAATTTCAGCCCAGTCATCCTGGTTCCTAAGACAATGATTACGTCGGCAACACGGGTTCCCATAGGCAGGACCGAGGTGCCCATCCCCGTCCCCCATTCGGAATCCAAGGTGTTTTCCGTGACACACAAAAACCCGCTACCCAGCAAGGCCTGGTAACGGGTTCATCGACTCAAATTATTTGGTTAAAAACGCTTATTCAACGCTTTCAGGTAAAACTGCGGCTTCGTAAATATCGGAAACATCATCGTTGTCTTCGAGTTCTTCAATCAGGCCTTGGTATTGAGAAGCCTTGGCTTCTGGAACTTCAGTCGTGTTTTGAGGGAACATCCGAACTTCGGCAGTGTCCAACTTGTAGCCTTTTTCTTGTAAAGCATCACGTGCTGCAATTTCACTTGAAGAATCCGTGTAAATCTTGAATTCTTCATCCGTGGTTTCCATGTCGTCCGCCCCGGCATCAAGTGCATCCATCAACATCGTATCTTCATCCGTGTCCAGACCATCACGCAAGATTACAATGTAACCTTTCCGATCGAACATGTATGAAACGGAACCCGCTGCACCAAGAGCGCCACCATGGTGCGTGAAGGCAGAACGAACAGCCGCAGCCGTCCGGTTCTTATTGTCCGTCAAAGCAGCAACCATGATCGCCGTCCCAGCTGGACCGTAGCCTTCGTAGGTAATTTCTTCGAACTTAGCGCCACCAAGACCAGAAGCTTTATCTAAAGCTCGCTTGATGTTGTCTTTAGGCATGTTAGCTGCCCGCGCCTTGTCCATTTCCAAACGAAGTTGAGGGTTACCGTCGGGATCAGGACCACCTGCTTTTGCAGCTTGGTACAAATCACGTGAGATTTTTTGGAAGATTTTTCCACGCTTTGCATCCTGAGCATTTTTCCGGCCCTGGATGTTATGCCATTTAGAATGTCCTGACATCGTAACTCCTCTTTTCT
>CALNAJ010000037.1 GCA_937874695.1 uncultured Lactobacillus sp. | reverse complement strand
ATACCTTAGCGGCATAATAATATTTACTTTTGTCTAACTTTTGTGTTGCACTTCAGACAGGCTAGGATTTTGTAGGTTATTTAGAAAGTTGTTGAAGCTGGATGGATTAGCCTTCGTAAGCGTCTTGTAAGCCGACCTTATCTTGACGGTCGATGGAAGCGTAACGATCGGAAGCGTACATCACGCTGGACTTGTCACCGGAATGGCTCAAGCCTAAGGCATGGCCGATTTCATGGGTAGCAACGTTGGTCCGTTGGCTCTTGGTGTAACCGTACTTGGTTAAGAGGCTCCGGTTCAACGTGGACTTAGCGGAAACGATTTGGTTGTTGTCGCTCTTCTTTAAGTATGAGTAGTTCGTGTAACCAGCCAACTTGCCGCTCTTGGTGCTTAATGATTGGGAAGAAGTTAAGGTGATGTCAGCCTTTTCGCCGCTCTTAGCAGCCTTTAACTGAACCACACCAACCTTGTTCCAACGCTTAACGGCGTTCTTCCAAACACTCTTGTAGTAAGAGGAGGAGGTGTTGGTCTTGTAAGTAATGGTGGTGTCATTCCAACTGCCCCATGAGGGTGTTGGCTTGCTTGCGGATGCGAGAATCGTAGTGCTGAAACTTGTGAGAGTCAAGACGATGGTGGCGATAACTAACACTGTCCATTTAACAACTTTCTTTAACATTTGAATAACCTACTTTCTTAATTCCGAACTTTTCGCAATTCGGTTGTGTAATATCTTATTTGACTATCGTTAGTATAAAGCGAGTCATGAATCAGTTGTTATGCCACAATGACGAGTGTGGATAGTTTCCACGGGACAATATTGTGGAAGTGGATATAAATGGTCTAAAAAAGCCCGTAGCACCGCGAAAAGCGTTACACATCGGGCATTGTGGCCGCTTGAAAAATCGGTGCTAAAAGGACACTTCTCGTTTTGAAAGGGCACAAAAAAAGACCAGATAAAGTAGAACTCTTTTCAAAGAGTCCCTTTATCTGGTCTTTTTAAAATCATATTTATAATCAGTGTGTAACGAACATTCGGTGGTGACACTTTCTTTATTGTGGGGTAATTAGCGATATTTCACGGCAGTTCCGTAAGCGGCTACAGATTGCATATCTGTGCCAATGGAACCGGAATCAAAGCGCATCATGACGACAGCATCCGCCCCCATGTCGATGGCATTCTGCCGTAGTCGCTCAATAGCGATATTCCGCGATTCATTCAGCATATTGGTGTAGTCTTTAATCTCACCACCAACCACGTTTTTCAAAGAAGCACCAATGTTGCGCATGATGTTTTTGGATTGTGTCGTCAGGCCGAAGACCTCACCTAAAACCTCGTAATCTTGTCCGGGAATCTTTTCTGTCGTCGTTACTAGAATTTCTGCCATAGTGTACATCCTCCTCAGTTAGGTTATCCTTAATATACTGGTGTTAGGAGGGGAATACAATTGAGAAGGGTGGGGGAAAAATGGTTATAATTTAGATCGGTCATATTTCGAAGGCTTACCAACGGATTCTGACCTGATTTGCCAAGACTTAAACTGTATGAATAGGCGATATCTGGCTGTATATCCAGTGAGATGACCTGCTTCTCACCTTTTGCGGCTTAAATTTCTGCATATAACCGGTATATTAGTGATAAGACTGGTCAGAATGCCAATGTTATTAGCTGTTAATTAGGATGGCTGCATGTTAAGCTGTGGTTTGTGGAGACCTAATAAGAGGTACCACCTAAGGAGAAAGCATGACGATAGAAGGCAGAGAATCGCGACGTCCCCTGGAAGTCTTAACGAACGAGACGCTGAATCAGCCATTATCACAGAGTCAACGTGACCAGATTGATACTTTCTTAGCCACCGAAAAGGCTCATCGTGAGGCCGTAATTGCGTTAGAGCAGTCATTACATGCATCGCTCGTCAATTACCATGATCAGCGGTTATTTTACCAGGACGTGAGTGACTTAACGCACTTTCGGCGGAACTTTTTCACGCGAGTCGGTCGTTTCTTGCAAAAATCCGTTGCAGCGACCTATCAACTGGAGTTCTGGGATCGGGATTCCCATCAGAAGTACTGTTTTCCACAACACGAGCTGTCGCGTGCAGATACCTGCGATATCAAGACGGGAACCGCGGTCGAGACGCTCACATACGTGCAGTTGGGATATAAATTACGACGGACGTACGATATTCAGAATCATCATCTCTACCAGGACAAGATCCAGTTCTATATTGACGGGCAGCCTTACGGGACAGTCGATGGTCTCATGCGTCTGCAACAACGGTTAGAGGACCGCTCAGTGTGGCTTAAGGATGCTATTCTCCATATCAAAGACTTCACTTAGTCTAGAACGTTTCATCTGCTACGAACGGTGGCAGATACATATGAGTGACCAGGCACGATATACGGCCGCAAATGAAGACAAAGAAAAAATCCAACCGCAAGTATTTTGCTGGTTGGATTCATTAGTTAGCTGACGACTGGGCAGCTAGGATGGTCGCTAATTTACGCTTAGTCGCACCAACTTCGCCGCGTAACAGCGCCGTGTGGCTGACGGGGATGATGTTTGCCATACTACGTTGATGGCCGCTAGCGTCTAATATATGCTCATCCACGACGTAGATGGTTGCGGGATCAACAACGAGATCCCAGTGGTGTTCAGCGTGAACGGATTGTGGTGATAGGGCAAGTGCGGCGATTAGGCCCTGACAAAAGCGATCAATCAAGGCAGCGTCCACAATGGTATTACCCGTTAACGTTGGCTGAAACTTACCACTTAGGATGTCACCGATCACTTTGATTTCAGGCATAGGGGTTCCTCCAATTTCAATGATGCCCCATTTTAACACGAGAATTGGCGGAGGGGGACCAAATGCCTGCGAGCTTAGCGAAACTTTAAAATTACGCAACTAAATACTATTTTTCTGATGATTTAATCGAAAATGAGGAGGCCCAAGATGAGTTGGACAACACTGGTCGTCACCAAGCGGTAGTTATCATTAATCTTGGGTTGCAGCCACCAGTAGGCGAGGGCCAGGATACCGGCAATGATGACCTGCCATGAGAATCCCAGCGTAAACAGCGTCAGAATCAAGATGACAGGGGTGATCAGCGTCCAGCGCCAGTCGCGTGCCTTCGTTAAGTAGTAAGGCTCAAAGAAGACTAGGTAGCTGGCAACTAATGGTACCATTGGCATCAAAAATTGGGTCGCCAAGTAGTGATTGCGCAGAAAGAATAGAATGACGGGAACCCCGCAACCGGCTAAGAAGCTGAAGACCACTAAACCATAGGCTGATTGCAAGCCCAACTGGGGAACACATGCTAGGACCAGAAAGACACACAACAGAATGGCAAACAACTGCAGCAAGTGGTCGTGGGGGGCAGCCAGTAAGCCTAATGTGGCCGCCGCAACCACGAGAATCGGCCCGATGTGGGATTGAAAGTGGCGCTTGAGGATCAAGAAGTAGCCAGCTGCCACGAGGATGCCATATCCGCCGAGGTAGACCTTAATGTTCGTCGCTAGGGGTGTTCCCGTTGCGGCGGTCGATCCTGCGACCCACCAAAGTAAATTTTGAAAAAAGGTGAAAATAAATAATTGTTGCACCGTCTTATTTTTTAAGAAGGCCATGATTGTGGTCATGGAATCGCTCCATTTCAACTGATTTAGTCTTATCCTTTATAATAGATATTGTTTTGACCCTGGTCAATCATTCTTTGAAAAAAACACCAAGGTTTCTTTTATCCCTCATTAATCTATGTTAGAATGCTTAAGTTATGAGTCAATTCCCGATAGGATTCACGAACTCAGTGAAGCTGCCTTGTAACCGACTGGCGCGAGATTATCGGTCAACTCGTCGTCAACACTATCTAGGGGGAATATCCATTGCAAGAAAGACATTTATTTACGTCGGAATCCGTTTCAGAAGGGCATCCAGATAAAATTGCTGATCAAATCAGTGACGCCATCTTAGACGCCTTACTGGCTCAGGATCCGGATTCACGGGTTGCCTGCGAGACATCCGTTACGACCGGTCTAGTACTGGTCTTCGGTGAAATCTCTACCAAGGCATACGTGGACATCCAAAAGGTCGTTCGCCAAACCATCAAAGAAATTGGTTACACGGACGGTCAATACGGCTTTGACGGTGACAACTGTGCCGTCCTCGTCGCTATCGACGAACAATCACCCGACATTGCGCAAGGGGTCGATGACTCTTACGAAACGCGTGAAGGTGATGAAGATCCACTGGACAAGATCGGTGCCGGTGACCAAGGGTTAATGTTTGGTTACGCCATCGATGAAACGCCAGAATTGATGCCACTCCCAATCACGCTGAGCCACGCTTTGATGCGTCGGATCGCCAGCTTGCGGAAGATGGGCACCATTGATTATTTACGGCCAGATGCTAAGGCAGAAGTCACCGTTGAATACGACGATGATGGCAAGCCATTGCGGGTCGATACGGTCGTCTTGAGTACGCAACATGATCCAGACGTGACGTTGGACCAAATTCGTCAAGACGTGATTGACCAAGTCGTTAAGGAAGTTATTCCTGCCCATCTGTTAGACGATAAGACGAAGTACTTCATCAACCCAACCGGTCGTTTCGTCATCGGGGGTCCTCAAGGGGATGCCGGTTTGACGGGGCGGAAGATCATCGTCGACACGTACGGTGGGGCTGCTCACCATGGTGGTGGGGCCTTCTCTGGGAAGGACGCCACAAAGGTTGACCGTTCAGCAAGTTACGCTGCGCGGTACATTGCCAAGAACATTGTGGCTGCCAAGTTGGCAACCGAATGTGAAGTTCAGATTGCCTACGCCATTGGTGTGGCGGAACCCGTTTCCGTTTCCATCAACACGTTCGGCACTGGGGTTGTTTCAGAAAGTAAATTAGCTGCGGCCGTTCGTCAACTCTTTGACTTACGTCCAGCCGGTATCATTAAGATGCTCGACTTGAAGCGGCCAATCTACAAGCAAACTGCCGCATACGGCCACTTTGGTCGGACCGACATCGATTTACCTTGGGAACACACGGACAAGGTCGATGCGTTAAAGGCTGCTTGCAAATAAGCATCACGATTAATTTCTAAAATGAAATCCCATCAGCTTGGCATGCCGCCGGTTGATGGGATTTTTGCGCTCAGGTTGTGTGATCCGCCAGATTTATTTTCGCTAGAAGGTGTCCTTTCGCAAGCAATCCGTGATAATATAAGATATTACTGTTTCAAACAGAATTTGGGAAGTAGCGCAGTTGGCTACTCAGTTTCGTTGCGTGGTGGGGCCCAACGGTAGGAGGAAATTATGAAACAAACAAATGTTAAGGTCGTCACCATTGCCGTCTTTGTGGCCACCTTCATGTCTGCCGTTGAGGGGACAATCGTGTCGACCGCCATGCCAACCATTGTTGGTGACTTAAAAGGGGTGGCCCTGATGAACTGGGTCTTCTCCATCTTCTTACTGACTAGCGCCATCGCGACGCCCATCTATGGCAAATTGGCCGATACAGTTGGCCGGAAACTGGTCTTTCTCGTTGGACTGTTTATCTTCGTCCTGGGATCCACGTTGTCGGGGATGTCTCACAGTATGGAGACACTGATTGCTTGGCGGGCCCTACAAGGTATCGGAGCAGGGGCCATCATGCCCGTCTCGTTCACCATTCTTGCAGATATTTACCCTGTCGAACAGCGTGCCCGGGTCATGGGCCTCAACGGGTCTGCCTGGGGAATTGCGGCGGTTGTTGCCCCTTTATTGGGCGGATTCATTGTCGATCAACTGAGCTGGCACTGGATTTTCTTCATTAACATTCCAATTGGAATCGTGACCATGGGGTTGATCTGGTTCTTTCTCAATGAACACACGGCACGTAAGGCATTTACCATGGACTGGGCCGGTTGTCTCTGGCTGTCCGTGGGCCTCTTGGCTGTCATGCTGACCTTCCAGCTACTGGGTGAAGGGGACCTCAATATCATCTGGGTGATTGCTGGCTTGATTGTTGCTATCGCAGCCTTCTGGGCATTTATTCGCCGAGAGAAGCGGACGGATGATCCCCTGATTCCCATGGAACTATTTGGCAACCGAACTTTTGTGGTCCAAAACCTGATTGCTGCACTGTTGAGCGGCTTTATCATGGGCTTTGAAGTGTATCTACCAACCTGGACGCAGGGGTTATTGGGATTGAAGGCCTCCGAAGCTGGATTTGCCATTACGCCCAGCTCCCTGATGTGGATTGTCGGGTCCTTTATTGCCGGTAAATTATTAATGAAACGCTCACCATATCAAATCGTTAATATCAGTCTGACGCTGGTGCTGATTGGTGCGGTCATCATGGCCGTTATTCCAGCAACTACGCCATTCTGGAGCTTCTTTGTGATTGCGGCCATCTGTGGGACTGGTTTTGGGATTACGATCACCACTACGACCGTGACCGTCCAGAGCAAAGTGCCCGTGGCCGAGATTGGGGTAGCAACCTCATTTAATACCTTAGCGCGAACCTTGGGGCAGACCGTGATGGTTGCTGTCTTAGGAATCGTCATGAACGTGACGATGGCGCGTGGGGTTGCTAGTCATCCCGGGACAAGCATGGCGATGATGAATAAGTTAATTAACCCACAAACGGCCAAGAGCCTCCCAGCTCACCTGCTACCCACGTTACATGGTATTCTATATCAAGGGTTACACCTGATTTTCATCACGGGGGCCTGTCTGATTGTGGTTTCATTCTTGGTCAACTTACTCGACCGCCGGGGCACGCAGAGCCTGAGTGACCATCAAGCGTAAATATTCCCGTTTTAAGCTTAGGTACGGTATAATAGTTTTAAATGACCGAGAGTGGAGGCGAAGAAAATGTTTGAAAATAATCATTCACGTTACGCTAGTTATGGCACCGTTGCGGCCTTGCCCGGCGACATGATCGACGCCGTTTGGGATATCATCGACCAAGACCTCCAAGGGGTATTCCCGTTGGAGAATCTACTGACGTTTAAGCTGCATAACAACCAGGGGACGACTACGTTTGAATACGTCCAATTGGATGAAGATGATCATCCTGGAGCCTTGAGTGCGGGGTTCGATACGGATTTCGCTTATGCTCCCGAACTCCCAGATACTGTCCTAGCCTACGATGATGGTGACAGTCAGATTATCCTGCTGCCATCCGAAACGGCGGACCACTAAATTAAAAAACTCCCCCAAACCATTTCTGGCTTGTGGGAGTTTTTTGTCAATTTAGACCGTTGCGTCGGTCCGGATGTCTTTTAAGGCGTCATCAATTTGACCCAAGACGAGTTCTGTATTACCTGGTTTGTCCAAGTCATACTTTTGTAAGTCGATCTTGATCTTAGGACTGATGTCGTAGTCGGCAAACCAACCTTGGTAAGCCGTCCACATCTTTTTGTAGTAGGATTCCAATTCAGGATTGTTGTCGAATTGTTCGTAATCCCGGCCACGCTTCTTGATACGGTGAAGAATGGTGTCGAAGTCGGCGTCAGCGTAAACTAACAAGTCTGGTGCCTTCTTTGGGAGTTCGTTCAGTTCAGTCATCATGTTGTCGAGGAGTTGTAAGTAAACCTCGAGTTCGGTGTCCGTAATGTTTCCTTCAGCGTTGTTTTCCCGCGTGAACAGGGCGTCTTCGTAGATCGAACGGTCGAGGACGTTGTTGTCGTCCGCGAGAGCGCGCTTAATCATGCTAAACCGCTTGTTCAAGAAGTAGATCTGTAGCAAGAAACCATATTGCTTTGGGTCCCGGTAGTAGAGTGGTAACACCGGGTTATCACCGACCGGTTCGAAGAATGCTTGCGTATTTAAGTGTGATGCGATTTTTCCAGTTAGAGTCGTTTTACCGACCCCGATCATTCCAGCTGTAATTATCACCATGATAGCCCCTCTTTAATTAGAAATACAAGATATAGTGTACCATAAAATGACTGACTACTACATCTGCCGGGAAGAAAAATTTCCGCCATTTCCAGTACTTTGGTCATTGTTGTATAATGAAACCGTTGGTATTAGTGGATTAGGAGGTTGATTAGATGTATCAAGCAATCGTCTTTTTTGACTTGGATGGAACATTATTTGACGACGACAAGAATGTTTTACCGACAAGTGTCGCAGCCATTCAAGAAATGCAACAACATCATATTCTACCAGTTATTGCGACTGGAAGAAACATTTTTGAGATTCAATATGTCTTGGATGCCACGGGAATCGATGCTGTGGTCAGTGCGAACGGCAGTTACGTCCAATATCAGGGCAAAAAACTAACTGCAGCCGTAATCGATCAGAAGACGTTAGCGGCCATTACGGCCTTCGCTAAGGAACAGGGTGATCCGCTGGGTTACTTCAACAACCAGGGATTTCGCCTGAGCCAAGCAAACCAAGATACGACCGATAACTTTAAATTATTGCGCTTAGACGCGCGGGTTGATCCCACTTGGTATCAGTCTCAAGATATTAACTTCTTGAACGTCTTCAACCGGGATAAAGAAAAAATCTATCAAGAAAAGTTTGCGGGCACACTGTCCTTTGTCCGCAACAATCCGCGGGCTCTAGATACCATGCAGACGGGCGTCACGAAACAAACGGGTATTCGGACGTTTCTGAAGAAAGCCGGTCTCGAGAAGGTCAAAACCTATGCCTTTGGGGATGGGCTAAATGACCTACAGATGTTTGATGAGGTCGACATTCCCATTTCCATGGGTAATGGTGTCTTCCAGGCCAAGAATAAGGCGGCATACGTGACAGCCAGCAATATGGACGACGGTATCGTTAAGGGTCTGCGTCACTTCGGCTTGATTCGATAAGTTAGAAGACCAGTCTCGTTAGTATAGCGTACTTCGATTGGGAAAAATAGGCCAAAAAATACAGGCGACACCCAGCTAATTCTCTCACCGTTGCGATGGGGGATGGCCGGTGCCGTCTTTTTATTATCGTATTTGTGAGAGTCTAAATTTTCCTAAAGTCATCAGAAATGTTGCGACAGATTTGCTGCTTTTTACATTAGTATTAAGTAGGGCACGACAAAAAACGCCACCATTCCGCAGTTGGGAACAGTGGCGTTACACGTTACAGATATCGGTTTAGCCTAATTTCTTCGCAATATTAGCGAGTGTGACGTCAGCCGTGTCCGCAAAGACCATGTCGGCGGCACCCAGTTCGGTGGCATCACCGATACCTAAGGAGACCTCACCAGCAGCGTTGATGGCTTGGACGCCGGCAGCGGCATCTTCGACCCCAATACACTGCTCAGGTGGCAGGTTTAATAGCTGTGCCCCCTTGGTGTAGATTTCAGGATCTGGCTTACCGTGCGTCAGGCTAGCAGGGTCGACGACTTTAGGGAAGTAGTCAGCCAATTGCAATTTTCCCAATACACGAGGGGCGTTCTTAGAAGCGGAGGCCAGGGACAATTGGTAGCCCTTAGCCCGCAGGTCGTCCAGGAAGGCCTTCATGCCAGGGAGAATGTTGGCAGGTGTCATCTTGTCGACTTCGGCCACGTAGTTCGTGTTCTTCTTGGTGGCTAATTCTTCCTTTTGGGCTTGGGTGTAGTCGTTTTCCTTGCCCCCAGCCTTGAGAATCATTTCCAGGGAGTCCATCCGGCTAATCCCCTTGAGGCCGTTAGCGAGCTCATCGCTCCAGGCCACGTCAAGGTAGTCGGCCAGTTGGTGCCAAGCGGTACCGTGTAGGATGGAAGTATCGGTGATGACCCCGTCCAAGTCGAAAACGAATCCTTTAATATCAGCAAATCTTGTCATTGCGAAACACTCCTTAATATGAAATTGTTGCGGGTTGTTGCGGTTTTAGTGAAACTTTATGTTGACCAATAGTTAGTGTAGCGGCGTGATCGGCGGTTACCGTGACTTGACGGTGGTCGATCTCAAAGGTGTAGCGGATGCCTCGAACCAGCTGGTGGAACCGTAGGACTTGCCAGTTTTCTGGTAAGTGGGGGTTCACCGTGAGTTGCGGTGCCAGAACATCGACGCCGGCGTAGTGCCGGGTGGACATCAGCGTGACGGCACCCATGACGCCGAGGTGAATGCCTTCGGCAGTGGTGCCCCCCTGAATGTCGTAATAGTCGGATAACAGGGCCTGTGAGAAGAGTTTCCACGACTGGTCCATGTTCCCCGCCATCGCGGTTAAAACAGCGTAGACGATACGTGAGAGGGTGGAGCCGTGGGTCGTACGGTCGAGGTAGAACTGGAGGTTCTTCATCAACGCTTGCTGGGGTAAGTCATAGCCTAATTGTTTGAGCAAACCCATGACAGCCGTGGCATCTAGACTGTAGAAAGCCATCAGCGCGTCGGCCTGTTTGGCGACTTGATAGGCGTCGGGTGTCTTACCTTCGGCCTTTAAGATCCGATCCATCCGGGAGATGTCCCCGTACTTCTTCTGGTACTTGCTAAAGTCTAGGCGTGGGAGCTTAAAGTAGCCCTCGAATTGCCCGATGATGCCATCTGGGTTGATATCGATTTTGAGATGATGGCTCACGTCGGCGATCTTTTTAACCACGTCTTGGTTGAAGCCGGTCTTCTGATCGACGGCTGCAACCTGTGTCTGTGGTAAGGATTGCCGTAAGTCAGTCAGTTGATTGAACAGCCAGGTGACCATCAGGTTGGTATAGGCGTTATTGGCCAGTCCGGTCGAGTCGGAGTTGGGATAATTTTCGTGGAATTCGTCGGGCCCCATGACCTGGTCGATCGTATAGCGACCGGTCTTGGTGTCCAACTTAGACTTGCTGAGCCAGAACTGTGAGATTTCCTCCAACATTTCCAAGCCGTAGTCGGCCATGAAGTCGGTGTCACCGGTGATGTGGGTGTACATGATCACGTTATAGGCGACGGCCAATGAGACGTGGCGTTGCAGTGAGGAATAGTCCGGGTCCCAGGTGTTGGTCAGGGGGTTCAGGTGAACGACTTGCGATTGTTCGTCGCCAACTTCACCGGATTGCCACGGGTACATGGCTCCAGCAAACCCCGCGTCCTTGGCGTTCTGCTTGGCTGCGGGCAGCCGCCGGTAGCGGTACATCAGGAGCTGCTTGGCGAGTTGTGGATCGTGCAGCGCGTAAACGGGAAGATCGAACATTTCATCCCAGAAGACGTGCCCCCGGTAGGCTTCACCGTCGAGCCCTCTGGCGTTGACAGAAGCATCAATCTTGCCAGAAGCAATAGCTTGTGCCGAGGAGAACAGGTGATAGAGATTGACTCGCGTTAATTTCTGGGCGGTAATGTCACCGGTGATTTGAATGTCAGCACCGGCCCATCGCTGTTGCCAGTAGGCTGTTGAGCTAGCTAGGGTATTGGCAAAGCTAGTTTGTTGGAGCTCTGAAGTAGCGGTCGTCATGAGATCCGTCTTGGTTTCGCGGCTGGTAAAGAGCACCACATTTTTTTCAAAGGTATAGGTTTGATTAGGTTGGACGGCGACCGAGCGCATTTGTTGAATGTGTTGTTCGGCATTCGGCCGGGTGTCGACTGGCGCATCGAGGGCCTTACCGGGACCAACGAGTTGCGAACCAAAGATGAAATTGACCTTGGAGGCTCTAGTTTGGCCTTCCAAGTAGATGGTATCGGGCTGTTGGCCGGTGCCAGTCACCTTGATGTGACGCTGATCGAAGGCGGCGTAGCGGTCAACGTTACTGTTGATAACGCTACCATCAATTTCTGAATAGATCTGCAGGGTGCCCGCGAAGTTGAGGGGGGTCACACTGTAGCGAATGCCGAGGCGGTGCCAGTCTTTCATGTTGGCGAGCTTCGTCGTTTTGATCTGTAAGCTGTGGCCAGTGGGTAACTGGACCAGCATGGTCGTCGTCAAAGCGCCGGTGTGGAGGTCAAGGCTGCGATAGATATCTTGAATGTCGCTAGCTTTGATCTGAAATGGATTCTGATGGTCCACGCCGAAGGTCAGGGCCTGCGCATTGGGCAGGTTGACCAAGTCTTCGTTCGTGACTTGACGGCCGTTGATATTGGTCGACAATTGATCGTAGAGGCCCGCGGCGTACATGCCGGGATAGTTGTCGCGGTCGGCATGGGCCTCGGTGTAAGCGCCCCGTAAGCCGAAGAAGCCGTTGCCTACAGTGAGCATGGCTTCTTGCCCATAGTTACGCTTGCCTTGATACTGCCCGTAATAGTCGAGGTGCCAGCTCAGGTAGTTGCGCTTGGCGGTGAGGGCCGCATTTAATCCCTGGTCGGCAATGGCCTGATTGCTGACGACGGGGATGTTGAGCATGTTGGTAATGGCAAGCCCGATGTCAATCCGTTGGTGATTGATACCGACGACGGTGTCGGAGAAGGGGTAGCTCAATGCATTGTCGATGACGGCAGCGTCCACATCGAGACCCGCTAACTTCAGTCGTAGGTTTTCCAAATTTTCGCCGATAGCTTGATCCGAATTGTAGGCAATCGTAAATTGACGCTGGGCAGCGGGTTGGCCGGCCGGTGCGTAACTCACCTGCAAGGAATCATCTAAAACGTGTAATGTAATTATTTTCAAGCTTGATCGTCGTCCTTTCTGCTAAAACTTAGCGTATTATTCACTATTTATCTTAGGTTACCCACTGACAATAAGCAATTAATTCCCCTTAATTTTGATAAAATTTACGTGAAGTAAAACGCTAAAGCGGCGCCATTGCAAGCGATTGCACGATTTGAGCTTTTACTCATTGGTTCGACCAATTGAATGACCCAACGTCGACAAAATAGGTTTCGATAAATTGGCAGAAACGTGGTAAGCTTTTGGTATTGAACTGTGAAGGGAGCTAACGCTGTTGAAAGTGTTAACGATGATCCTAATTGTCTTAGCGACTGGCCTCATTATCGGTGGCACCCTCTGGAGCTTGCTGGCGTGGGCCCTCGTCGGCTGGGTGAAGATTGCGGTTGGCTTTGGCGGGTTACTACTGGCGACAGTGGTCAACTTCTTCCTGTACTGGACGTTGTGGCCCCATCGACCATTCGAAGATGACGACGAATAGGGCGTTTTCTAGAAGACAAAGCATCTAAAAATAGACACAAAAAAAGCCATTACGATAAGTCGCAATGGCCAAAGAGTAAGGTTACAACATAATTGGGGGATTATGTTGTAAAAATTTCATCTACTTTGGGGGAGTAAAATGAAATCTGTCTGTTGAATGAGGACAGAAGCCTCACGC
>CALNAJ010000036.1 GCA_937874695.1 uncultured Lactobacillus sp. | reverse complement strand
TTCTATACAATTCAGAAATCTTTTATGCATTTACACAAGATATTTTACGCTCTCTCAGATTCGGTTTGTTGAGGTAATGATGGTTGTGATTGTTTGTGTGTAGTTAAATCTAATTGTTGTGCTTGATCGGCAATCCTATTAGTCGTTGCAATCTGTTCGTCCTTAACCTCTAACTGCTGTTTAAGTAGCTCAATAAAAGCTGATTGTTCTTTGGTTTGAGCCTGTAAAAAATTATTAACCGTCAAACCGTACCAAGAAATTTTCGTGATCGATATTAGTAACCAAGCCCGTATTTCCCGGCGGACTTTTTACCGGAATTTCAAAAGCAAAGACGATGTGATTAATCAGTATGTTATTTCCTTACTAAAGAAATACACTGATTGGATCTTGCAAGTTAACCCCCAAACCTATAAAGAAGTCATCGATGACTTCTTTACTTACTGGCCAGCTCACTCAGCTAAATTGGCTTTGTTAGTTAAAGCTGGTTTAAGCTATAAGATCTTGGATAATACTAACCAAACGATGCCGGTTTTCTTTCGGCGTTTCCATCTCCGCCACCCCAGTGTTGCTTGACACGTCGATGTCACTAACGATACCAAAGTTGAATATATGACCCGCATTGCCGTCGGTATTTTCTGGAATACTTTTTGCTTATGGTTAGCCCAGCCGACGTCGATCACCATTCAAAATTTAGCAATCCTCGTCAAACATGATTTAAAGCAACTGGGCAATTACTAGTGGCCGAGAAATGCTAAAATAGAGTTGAGTTAACAATTATGAAGGGAGGAGCGTCAATTGGATAGTGAAATTATTGCCCGGCCATTGGTGACCATCACCAACGTCATTTGGAGTTTTAATACTGAATTACACCGACCACAATTACTATTGATTAAGCGGGCAGATGAACCTCTAAAGGGACATTGGGCCCTCCCCGAAACCCTCTTGCGGAGTAAAGAGAGTGCCGACGCGGCCTGCATTCGTCTAATTGACGATAAAATTGGCCTGCAAGTTCCGATGAATTCAACCGAACAACTGGCCACCTTTACAGATCCCAAGCGGGTTACGGGAACTCGGGCACTGGCACTCGCCTATATGACCTATTTACCATCAACCCCAAAATTGCATCCAGGGTATGGGGCCACAGATGCCCAATGGTTCGTGCTTGATAAAGATCAGGGCAACTATGTGATCACCCATGACCAACAGGAGATTATCCTAAGTCCCGCCGGTCACCTGGTCTTTGATCATATTCAAATCATTACTACCGCCATTAATCGGATTAAAAACAAGCTGGACTATCAACCCCAAATTCTTCGGATCTTAGGTAATACCTTTACCCTGCGCCAAGCGCGCGAAGTCTTTGCGGCTTTCTTAGGTACGACAATTGACAAGATTGATAATTCCAACTTTAAGAAAACTCACAACCACCTCTTCAAAGAAGTCGGGGTCGCCACTTTGAACCATTCTGGGCGGCCACCAAAGCTCTACCAACTTAACTAAAGGGCATCATTTGCATTTTGCTGCAAAGTATTTATACTAGACGTAAATAAAAGTCAACCATACTTTTATTTTTAGCCAAATTAAAGTAATTTTTACTTAAAAGGAAGCATTTAAGATGAATCTACAACTATTAACCGACTTATATGAATTTTCCATGGCCAATGGGTACTACGCTACCCTACCCCATGATCGACAAGCTCGCTTCGACGTCTTTTACCGCCGGGTTCCCGACAACGGTAGTTTTGTCATTGTCGCTGGTCTCCAGCAGGTGGTAGAACAAGTTCAAAATTGGCATTTCACTAAGGAGAATATTGAATACCTGACCTCCCTGAATGAATTTACTCCCGAGTTTTTGGATTACCTGAGCAAGATTAAAAATCACTGCTCGATTAAGGCTTTACCAGAAGGAACCCCTGTTTTCCCACGGGAACCAATTATTTCAATTAGTGGACCGTTGATTGAAGCCCAGCTGTTAGAAACCTTTATTCTAAACATCATTAACCATCAATCATTAATTGCGACGAAGTCTTGGCAAATCAACCATGCCGCTCAAGGCCGACCAATTATGGAATTTGGCGCGCGGCGGGCGCAAGGCCCTGATGCCGCCACGTATGGGGCGCGAGCCGCGGTGATCGGCGGTTGTACCAGCACGTCGAACTTACAAGCAGCCAGTAAATTTAATATTCCCGCGGCCGGCACAATGGCACATGCCTGGGTCGAAAGCTTCTCTGATGAATTAAGTGCCTTTCAAGCTTGGGCCAAGGTTTATCCTGACAAAGTTTCCTTGCTCGTTGATACTTATGATGTCTTGAAGTCAGGAGTGCCGAACGCGATTCGGGTCTTCAAGCAAGTTAGCGCTCAAGGGCACCAACCAGTCGGGATCCGGATAGATTCCGGTGACATTTCGCAATTAGCCATCAAAGCCCGGAAGATGCTCGATGATGCTGGCTTCCCCAAGGCAAAGATTACAGCTTCAAATGCCCTTGATGCGCATGTAGTTAAGTCGTTGTTGGATGAAGGAGCTCCAATTGATAACTTTGGGATTGGGGAACGTTTAATTACCAGTTCCTCCAGTCCGGTATTAAGTGGCGTTTATAAGCTCGCCGAAGAAAAGATTAATGATCAATGGATCCCAAAAATTAAGGTTAGTGATAGCAGAGAAAAGATCACCCTTCCTGGTAATAAGCAAGTTTACCGGATTTACCGGCAAGATAACCTTCATCAAGCGATCGCCGATGTGATTGCCCTGGCTGATGAGCACATCACGGCTCCATTGAAAGTGGTTAATGCTAATTCGGCAGCCACGCACGCCAGCCAAGTTCTGACTAATTTTAATGCTAAGCCATTGATGCAAGAATATCTGGGTTCCAATGCTTCCCCAATCGAAAATGATCTCTTTAAGATTCAGCAATTCTCAATGGATCAAGTAGCAGAATTACCAGAAGCCACAAAACGGTTAGTTAACCCCGATCGGTACCCAGTTTACTTAACAGCTACATTGGCTGAATTGCAAGAACAGTTAATTACTAAAGCTCAATTTACGGAGGAACATTAAGATGGCTAAAGCGCTCTTAATTATTGACTATACAAACGACTTTGTGGCTGATAAGGGATCACTAACGGTTGGCAAGCCAGCGCAGACGTTGGCCCCAGAAATTATGCGGTTAGCCGATCAATTCTTAAGCCAGCATGATTATGTGATCTTTCCTACTGATGGTCACCGGCTTAATGACCCATTCAATCCAGAAACCAAACTATATCCGGCCCATAATATTATTGGGACGACCGGTCAGAAACTATACGGCCAAGTCGGCAGCTGGTTTGATCAACATCATGACGACTCCCATGTCTACAAATTCAATAAGAACCGTTACTCCTCCTTCCAAAACACCAATTTGGATAACTACCTGCGGGAACGGCGGATTGATGAAGTCTGGATTGCTGGTGTCTGCACTGATATTTGTGTCCTCCACACCGCAATCAGTGCCTACAACCTGGATTACCACATTGTGATTCCACAAGCAGCCGTGGCCACGTTCTCACCAGCTGGTGCTGAATGGGCGATGAATCATTTTAAAAACGTATTAGGGGCCACAATTCGATAATTCACTTTCAAATGATTATCAAAAAAACCACGAATTAATTACAAAAAATTCCCTTTGCTAAATGCATTGGGAATTTTTCTTTTGGCGTTACCTTTCTAGGGTAAAAGGTAACATTTTATTTTCAAATACAATCTTGAAAATAAAAACGTGTACGATGAATCGAAAGCTACTAAGCATGCAATCGAAGAATGGAACAACAAACACTTTCAGAACTATGTTGAGCACAGTTGTTTGCATTCCGATTAATAAATGATACCACTCTAACATGATTCCCATCATTTTCTCAAAATAGTTTTGCTGCTCATAAAAAACGGTTTTTAATTTATCTGACATATAAGTCTCATCTTTTTATATTAAACTTTTTGCGATATCTGATAAAGGTCGTCCGTTTAATCCCGGTATTTCGAGTCACATCAATGTCACTCATGCCTGCCTGGTAAAGCTTAAAAGCATGTTGCAGGCGGGGATCGTCTTGGGTGTATTGGGGTTTGCGCCCATGATATTTACCCTGTCGCTTAGCTAAGGCAATTCCTTGCTGCTGGCGCTCAATGATTCGCTTACGTTCACTTTCGGCCTGATACTTATAGAGTTCAATAATCAAGTTGGTCATCAGTTGCCGTAAGTTGGGATCCGCAATCCCGGTCATGGACGGTAAATTTAACACATCTAAGGTGGCCCCCTTATTTTGAATGGTGTTCATAATCTTAGTTAAATCCTGGTTGTTTCTGCCTAAGCGATCTAATTCAGTGACCAGGACGATATCACCCTCACGAATATAGGCCAGCATTTTTTGCAGTTCTGGCCGATTAGTGTTAGCCCCACTTAATTTATCCGTAAATAATTTATCAACGCCTTTTAAAGCCGCTAACTGTCGATCTAAATGTTGCTCCTTGGAACTCACACGCGCATAACCGATTTTAGCCATTTCCAATTCTCCTTTTGGACAGTTCTAATGAACACTTGTAATTCCTAGTATAGCACAGAAATAAAAAAGACCATTAGGGTATACCCTAATGGCCTTTTCTAAAAGCTGTTTCAGATCTTTGTCTTCCAGACTTCTTTTTGAGGGCCTGTGGGCTTTATAGCGATAGTAATGCGCTCTTGAAACCCCGATGACTCGCCACATCTTAGTTACCTGGTAATTTTGGCTTTCTTGTTGGATATAATCAAAGATATCGGTTATCTCTGCGCAAGGAAGCCGAGGGCTTTTTTTAGGATTTCGTTCTCCTCAGACAGGGAAGCCAGCCGCTTTTCCATCGCTTTAATTTCGTCTGGCGATTTACCGGATTGAGTTTTGGCTTGGCCCTGGATCCACTTATGAACGGTTGAATAGCCAATGCCATATTCTCTGGCCAGTTGGGCGGCTGATTCGCCTTGTTTATATAGGTTGATAATGTTTTGTTTGAATTCTTTGTCGTAACGAGTTGGCATGTAAAAATTCCTTCCTTTTGAGAGACGATTTATTCATTATACGCTCTCTTAAAAGTTGTCTCAGGAATCAGCTTACATCCAACTTGAAAAGAGTACCTTACAACGGACAATTACCATTATTGTTATGGTGATGGGGATTATCACGCTGCTGGCGACCTTGGGGCTATTAATGTGGGTTATTGTACCGATGGTGCTGCACGGATCCGGCCTTAAGTCGATTTGGGACACTTGGCACCCTGAATTAACGGGTTGGGGCGCCGTTAGATGTATTGGGGCGATACTTACTAGCTTTTTGGTGATTTGTATCGAGCTGTTAGTGATCGGATTGCCAACCGTGATTGCGATTAAAATAATGGAATTTGTTGATAAATCGGATAGATAGGAAAACGCATAGCAAGACATTCAAATATTGGGTATTTTTTCAAAGCACGCAGGTAAACTTTAAAAGTTAACATAGTTCCAATGTAGACTTTTATCTTGCGGACAATGTAAAAGTCTACATTGGAACTTTTTTATAAATCATCTTTAATTTCTTGAAGTGTAGCATTAGAACTTGTAATTTATCTTTAGATAGGTTTTATTTATCAATGAGAATTACCTTTCTTAATTCGATATACAAGGATCCAGAAAGGTAATGCAATTAGAACAGTGCCAATTAACGGAATAAATGAATATAAAACAGCTGCGCATGTATAGTTATTTTGATAAATAACAAAATATAATAGAGCACCTGCAGAAACAATTATTCCCGAAATGGGTAAACTTTTAGTCGTGTAAAAGAGTAAATTTTTCTCATATTTTTTCATAAAAATTGCCTCTTATTAATGATTCATTGCACATGCACCTTCTGATGCAGCGCCACACACGACAGCGCAAGCTAAACCTGCGATGCCATTTACGGCAGCCCAAACTGCACAATAGGAACCACAAGCTAACACACCAGCCATACCGCATGAAAATTCTTTGCCATGAAATTTAAAATGCTTTGTCTTTTTTTTCGCCAGAATATTAATTTGATTCAGTTCATTGTTTGAGGCGGAAAATTCGGTTTTTGGTGATGTGCTCTTAGTAGTACCTTGCTCAGCAGAGAAGCTTACAACCTTATTATTGCTCTTATCAACAACCGTTTGAGTTAATATTGTAGTATTTTTGTCATTATTTTTGTAAACATTATAAACAACATCCGTTGATATAGAAGGATCTACTGAGGATGTTGCACGATAATTATATGGTGTGACTGCGTCTTGGTCATTGGTATAACCACGTTTTTTTATATTATTTAAATAGTTATTTATTTTCTCACTTTTATTTAAATTAGAAACATCTTGCTGTGCATTGCTTGAGCTCAAAGACGAAACCTTTGCACTCAAGTTTGAATATTTAAGCTCTGTATTTAAATTATGGTAATAAGATCCAACTCTAGTTTTAGCCGAACCATTAATTGGGAATAAGAACGAGCCAAGTAATACAGTAACTGAGCACATTAGTAGTCCGATAAATATTTTTTTAAAATGTTTTGCCTTACTCATAATCAACAACTCCTCTAATTTTTAAGGAACCCTTATTGTAAGAACTTGTCTACTACTGAAATTTTGGATTCTCCAACTAAACGTGTAACCTCATGGGTGCCATTGTATTTTATTAAAGTTGGTATAGCATTTACATGCAGTCCCTTTAATTTTTTATAGCTAGAATTAGGTTCGTTAGCTAAATCGACTTTAAAGATTTCCTTGTTAGGATGCTTAGCAATAGCTTGTCGGTAAATCTTTTTCATTTTTTGACAATGAATGCAGTATCTAGAAGCATAGAGGACATACGTTATCTTTCTTTTCTTTTGTTTGAGCAATTTTAATGCGGTGGTTAATTTTACATTCACCACTTTTCCTTCTGACTTTGCGAGCACTGTACTTGGAAGTAAAAACATGAGGCTGATTCCTATTACGAACAAGCAAAAACTGCTTAAAACTGTTATTTTTCGTTTTTTCATAAAAAGCCTCCTCAACACATAAAATCGATGTTAAAACAATCAATATATGCTACATGATCATAATATCACAATTAATTTTGTTTGCCATTTTAAATAAGCGAGTCTCTTGTTTTCCAGAAACGCTATTCTTACCAATAAATTTTATTTGTTCATTTCTGCCACTGTTAGTTAGCTCGTACGTGTAAACTTCACTAAACCCAGCCTCGGTTAGCGTTAGATTGCTTTTAGTAAACTTGGCAGTTGCGGCTAAACCATCACCTTTGCTAGAGTCAAACGTCCATTGATGACTCTGGAGATCTTGTGCAGTTGACTTTCCACAAGCAGTTAGGCCAACCGCAATCAGCAATACTGTCATTACAGCGATTATATATTTCCTATATGATTTCATAAGTTACTCTCCCTCTATAATCCTTATCCCAGCATTTTCTTATGTCTAGTCTCTAATTCTTGATCGATGTTGTCCTGCAATTTGTCTTCCTCATCATCAGTTGTCTGATCGGCTTTTTTGGCTTGGTGCTGTGCTTTAACTGTCTGATTCCACTTATCTACCTTGTTTTTAAAATTAGTTTCTTGACTGGCTTCTGGTTGGCCTTGATACTCGTTCTGTGACAAGTTAACCAAATGATCGGCGCCAGGAAATAGTTTAAATTGGAACGCTTTTGTAGCTTTGACCGGCCGCGCATTACTAAAGATTAATAAACTCCGATCTTCGGGCATACGCATGATTTCGTCGGGCGTCATGAGCGAACGGCTCGTATAGCTGTAACTATCGCTTTTGCTATGGCTCTCTTCGTTGCTATGACTGGTACTCTCACTTCCCGTTTCGACTTTAACGGTTGATTTACCTAACAAATCACTAAAGTATTTAGCGGTCACGTCGTTAGCCGCATTCAAGCAGATTTTAACGGCGTGATTCCCTAAGATACTTTCGGCTTTATCCTTGCCGTACAAGGCTTGCAGCTGGGTTAAGGTCTGGCAAATGGTCGTCACACCAATACCGTACCCCCGGCAAGTTGCCAGGAACTCTTCATACTTCGGAAACTTCCCTAAATTAACAAATTCATCAAGGATAAAATCGACTTGATGGGGTAATTTAGCGTGATGATCGGCAGCTAATTTGTATAATTCATCAAACAATTGTGAGAAAAACAGATTGATGAAGCTTTCGTAAGTGTTATCCATCACCGGAATAATCACGTATAGGACAACCTTAGTATTGCCAATCTCTTTTAAATCAAAATCTGAAAAGCTGGTAAAGTCGGCCACTTCTTGATCGACAAACTTCGAAATGGTTGCCAGCAAGCTCTCAATAATACTGGCTTTCATTTCCCCTTTCGCCTTTTTAAAACCTAATTCATAAGCACGTCTCGCTGGATCGGACATTTTCAAATCCAGGAACAAGGTATCTAACGGACTATCTGTGCCCTTTTCTTCGGCTTCCACATCATTTTCCTGTAAGACTTGGGTTACGCCCGCCAAGTTCCGTTGCTCTGGCGACCGGTGGTTCATGACAAACAGAATTAGTGCCTTCAAAAGTTGCCGTTGGGTACTGAACCACACGTCTTTCTTACCTTCCGCATTCTCACTTTGGACGATCTTAGTGGCGACGGTTTCGGCTTGAATATCCCGTTGAATATAATCAAAGGGATTATAGCGGTCACTGTGCGTCATGTTGGCAAAGTTGACGACATGCACTTGATAACCTTGGGCTAACTTAACCCCGGCCGTTTTTTCGTATAATTCACCTTTCGGATCGGTGACGACAATACTGTTCTCCGTTTCGTTAAACAGGTTGGTAATCACGACTGATTGGGTCTTATACGAACCGGGACCCCCGACCACAAAAATATTCCGGTTGGGTTTGGTTGAGTTGTTCTGATAAACAGCCTGCTTATCCACGATTCCTAAAATTGTGCCATTCATGTTAATCTGCCCCCTTCGATGATTTCTCACGGTCGACTAATGATTTGAGAACTGCTGCCTTGGTACTGTTGTTAAACGCTGTTGTCAGGTCTTTGGCATTGATACTAAAGTAATGGTTACTCAATTCTTTTAGATCACCCCAGGTCGCACTCCCGTGAGTTTCAGTGTCCGCAGTTTCCCACGCTTTATGTTTGCTGTTTCGTTTCAAAGCAAAATAGATGGTGTATAGGATCACGGCGACACTGACAATAATTAGTACCGGGTTCTTTTGGCCTAAATATAAGTTGTAATAGTGCCAAGGGTGTAAAGCTAATTGTTTTAATACGGTTGGCATATGATCCGCAAAGGTTAGCTTATAACGGGACAAGGCCATGACAGAGCCAGCTAAAATCTCCGCTAAATACAAGCCAATGATTAGCGTTAGTAAATACGGCCAGCTTGCTTTAATGGCATTTAAGAGTTTACTTTTCATCTAATCACCTACGATCTGTTTAATCTTTTGTTGGTTGGTTCCGGTGTACCGTTGCTTGCAATGGATCAAGGTTGGCACCGACGTTAGTTGATACTTCTGAATGTAATGGCGATTCTGCGGCTGATTCATGTTGATAAACACAATGTTATGACTAATTGCGTTGTGCCAATAGATTCGGTGAAAAATGGATTGACAATCCGGGCAATCATCGCGATAGAAGAACAACACTTTTTTAGGGTGCTTAGCTAACGTCACGATTGATCGCTGTTTTTCCACGTGATTCACGTATTGATGATTAGCAAAGCTACTAACGGCTAAAACCACCACGATTACCGCTAGGACTTTGCTAACCCGTTTAATTAAGGTCACTGGCTTTAAAGCTACTACCTAAATTTTGTACCGCGGTGATTCGATTCGTGGTGGTATCGAAGGTCACCTGGTAAAGTACCGTCGCCTTTTGCCAGTCGTTGTCGCCACTCTTACTTTGGTAACTAACAACCGCCAAGCCTTTCATGTTTTGCCCCTGCTTACTTTGTGTATACAGATTCAGTTGGTTTAACTTGGCTGAAACACTATTGCTATCGCCATAAGTCCCTTTATTGGAAAAGTATTGCTGATATAACTTGTCGGAAATCAAGTTTTTAACGCCATCTTTACGCTGACCGTAGGTCTTGGGCTTAAAGTTATTCATGACATCAAAGAACTTGGTGACCACCGTATTAAAGCTAAGTTCAGCCGAACTTTTGTCTTTATTATTTTGGTAGGTCTTATAACTGTCAATTTGGGTGCTCAATAACTGCTTTTGTTGGTTGGTTTTAGCCAATTGCTGACTAACTTGTCGCTTCTGTTGTTGTATGCGCGTGATCTGCTGTTGCGCCTGTTTAACTTGGCTATGTTGATAGGCATTCGCCCCTAATGACAGAACTAAGATCAAGCTACCAATCGCAACACTTAAAACCATGCTCCGCTTCATTTATTTATCCTCCTTACTTCTTGATCGGCCGGGCTAACGTCACATCACTACCACTTAGTAAGCTATAAAAGGCGGTGCCAAAGGTGCTTTCATTAATCTTGTCACCTGTCCCACCTTGCTCAATAATCTTGGTGGCTTTGCCTTGCCATTTGCCTAACAGAATGGCCGTATGGCCGTTGTTTCCCGCGCCGGCGCCTTGATTGACAATCACAATATCGCCGGCTTTCGCGTCATTTTCACTGATTTGTTTAAGATATTGATGACTGCCTTTGGCGTCACTGGCCATTGTGCCGGTAAACCAACCCATGTTGGCCGGTACCTTGTAACCAGCCTTATTCAAGGCTAACCAGACAAAGCCGGAACAATCCGTGCCACCAGTTTTATTGGGATTCTTTAAATCGCTACCTAGATCAAGACTGGGGTGCGTTTGCACATAGTAGAAGTCCCCCTTCATGCTTTCCGCGTTTTTGACGATACTACCGCCGGAGTAACTCGGATCACTGCTACAACCAAGTTGGTTAATGTCGCCGGTACTAGCATTATCGAGCGTATTACTAGATACTGGATCACTGGCACCAAACACTGAATACCAGTGATCGGCATAGCCGTATCTTTGGCTTAGATACCATTGTTCCGGGTTTTTGCTCATACCCTCGAAATCCATCAACCAGTCCTTGGTCGCTTTGTGCACGTCCGTGTATTTGAATATCTTCTTATTTGACGCATAGTAACTACTGTTCAATTCTTGGTCGAGATAATCTAATTGCACTCCGAGATTTGTGGCTGGTTTGTTTTCTTTGTGAGCTAAGTCTTCCAGTTTATCTTTTCGGCCATCTAACCATTGGGCTAAGCCCGTGGCACCGGAACTTGAATTAACAGATTGTGGATCAAGCCGACTTTCTAGTTGTAACACCCCCAAAATACCGGCGGCCGCTTGTGGGGTTGCGCCATACTTCTGTTTCCAATGCGCATAGATATTTTTAGCATTGGACGTCATGTCCTTGCTATCGAGCTGGGTCTGGGTTGCGGTAGTCGAATCATCGCAGCTGTTTTCTTGCAATTGACCAGTGACTGCCGCAATTAGCAAGATGATTAGCAGAATGGCGCCGCCCACAATATAAGCAATCAACTTCCACTTCTTTTTCTTATATTCAAACGACAGTACCTGCATTTAATCACCCACTTTTTGCTTGGCTTGATCGACCTGTTTTTGCGCTGCTGATTGATCGCTTTGCGCATTCTTTAAGTCCGACTTAGCCGAATCCACCTTCTTGTCTTTATCCTTATCTTTGCCGCCGTCAATCTTGTTGGCGTCGTCTAATTTCTTTTGCGCATCGCTAACTTCGTTCTTAGCGGAATTGAGGCTTAACAGCGCTTTTAAATACTTAGCTTTAGGACTGTTTACGCCGGCTAACTTGGTTTGGACGGTCTGGGCGTCTTGCGTATCGTTATGGGCTACAAAAGCTTGTCCGATTCTCAATAGCACGTCTCCATTAGTGGCAAAGGATAATTGGTTATTCAACGTATTGGTATCGTAGTTGACGATGGCCTTTTCTAGCGATAATTGGTCTTTTTGTTTACTTGTTGCACTGCTTGGTAACTGCCAATCGGCCACTTGGCTACTATCTTGGTTGGCATAAGCCGTGTTGACAACCTTGTTTAACTGACTTGGATCAACCTTTAAGGCTTGCTGGTATTGTTTATGCTTTAGGAATGTTTGGGCTTGCTTGTTTGAACTGTATCCGGCCTTTTTCATGGCTTTTTGGGCTTCTGACCACTTCTGATCATTTAAAGCCGTTTGAATTTTCCCGCTATATCTTAATCGCGTGACCTGGGCTTGATTCTGATTAGCTAGGCTCTGATACTTCCGTTCATCATTTTTGTGAACTAAACCGATAGCAACCACAGCCACAATCGCAATCCCAGTCACACTTAACCAAAAACGTTGCTTGTTTTTCTGCTGGTTCTGTTCAACTGCTTGCCATTCGTCGTAACTGACAAAATCCTCAATGCCGTTAACCACTTCTTTTAATTCGGCTAACGACGTGGCTTTAGCCACTTGTTGTAAATACTCGTCAGGGTGTTTGGCTAGGGCTTCTTTAGGGTTGCTCAATAGCCGTTCATATGGCGTCCCCGTTAAACAAAATAGGATTAAAGCCTTGTACTTAGCTAAGTTGCTGTGCTTATCATCATAAGGCATGAGTTCATTGGCGCGATAAGCGTACCAAACGTGTTGCATTGGGTAATACCATAGATTGGCTGGGTTCAACGCAATATGGTATTGACTATCCGTGACCACGTCCTGGCTCATGATTTCATTAGCAATCGCTGACCGGATCGCCTTATTTTCATGGGGTAATTCCTTTAGTGATTTGACCTTATCTGGCAAGGTATAAGTCAAAACGACCTTCTGGTCTTGCTCAACCACGTTAACCAACTGCAAGAAATTGGGATCAACTTGCTTTAATTCGTTTAGCTCACTTAATTGGTCGTATCGAAATTGATTGTGATTGAGTTCAAGGATTAACTTGTTCCCTTGTCGTTTGAACGTGCCAACCTCAATATTCAATAGCTGGTTTGCTTTACTCATTTAAAGTCCCTCCTTCCTCTTCGGTGGTAGTCAAGGCGTCAATTTCACTTGGTGTCAGGATCACACGCTTTTGATAATCCGGTTGTCCGGTGGTCTCACGGTTGTATTTTTCTTGGTAAGCTTCTGGGTCGATTAACCGCAATTCTTCTTCGGTTAGCTCCACCCGCATAAAAGCGCGTTGGCTACCATAGATCATCAGGGCTTCACCTTGTCTACGGCGTTCTAGTAACTTCTTTTCCTTATCCGAGAACGTCATGCGTAGTTTCGTAATCACATCATCAACGCCTTTACCGTCAAGGCCAAAGAACACTTTGGTATAGGAGTTCCCGATGATGGCTTCACCAATATTTTGACCGGTGTCCGTTGTGCCTTCGATCACATCTTGAATTTGCTGCGTTCCGGCAATCGCCCCGGCATTGTATTTTCTAAACCGTTTGTAGGCTTGATGGAAAAAGGTGGCAGCCGCTTTGTGTAAGGTTAAAAAGTGAAATTCATCAACAAACAATTTCTTGCGGCTATGCCGATCTTTGGTGATTTCGTCCCACAAATACTGGAAGGTATTCAGATAAGCCGCTGATTGGACTTCCTGTTCACTTTGTAGTGGTTTTAGATCAAAAGAAATGATCTTCCCCTTTAGGTTTACGTTGGTATGCCCGTCAAATAGGCTGTTAGAACCATGGGTATAACTGCCTAAGATGTAGTAAAAGTCTTTTACCCGACTAAATTTATCAGCGTCCTTATCAGCCAGTTTTTCCAACTCGTCATAGACATTCGACAAAGTCGGCCATTGATCGTCTTTAACCTCTTTTAAGCGGCTATATTTCAAAACGCCACTGTTGACGTAAGCTTGTTTAACGACATCATCAAGGATTGCCAGCTCAACTTGGGTAATCCCGGTTTTAAGGACTTCAAATAATCCCTTTAATCGCTGGATTTTATCTTTGACTAGTAAATCAAGGTTTGTGACCGTTTCATCGGCGCTTAAGATTTCCTCGGAAAAGATTTGTAGCGGGTTAATTTTGTACTTCGCATTAGAAGTTAAGTGCAAGACTGCCCCACCCAATGCTTCAACAATCTTGGTATATTCATTTTCCGGATCAATAATGTAGATTTGATAGTCTTGAATGGCATAGCGTAAGATTTTCTGGATCATATAGGTCGTCTTGCCGACCCCGGAAGTTCCGATAATCACTTGATTTTGGTTCAGGGTCTTGTTGCGGTCCAACATATCCACGGCAATTAAACTGTTAGTGTCTTTGTTAACTCCTTCAATATCGCTCCTGGGCTTTAAGTCCAAAATCTCGGCGTCATCAAAGGGAAACATACTGCTGGCTACTTCGGTATTACTTTCTTTATAGGTGTAATCCCCCATCAGGTTCTCGTTAATTGGCATGGTTGACCAAAAAGCTTGGAAGGTGGCCTTAACAGGCACGAGGGGCTTCATTTGTAGCTTAATCAGCGTATTTTTAACGTTTTCGGTTAAGTCATCTAATTCCGCTAAACTGTTGGCCCGCAGATAAATGAGCATATGTTGGTACACAAATGTGGTAGAATTATCGAGGTATTTATCTAGTTGCATGTTGGCTGAATCAATATAATTTTGCAGAATCTTCTTTTTATACGGGTCGAACGTATTGAGCTTCTGCGCTTCCTTATTTTGAATCGTCTTCTTGTAATAGGTAATCATTGAATTGTTACTGGCGCTGTCGATATATTGCACAATATCGATAACGCCTTTTTTGCGCTTCAATTCTGACAACCAGTTGCCGTACACTCGTTTGGGATAGTCAGCAATCGCTAACACTCGAATAAAGTTCTCACCCGATTGAACATAGGTGGGGTACTGTTCCCAGCTGAACGGGAATAGTGAATGCAAGCTATCGCGATCAATCAGCTTGGTAAAGTCTTCAACCTCCAGTTTGGGCTTACTACCCGTTTGGCCGCTGTTGCCTTGATTACTTTCTTTTTTAGTTGGCATAAATAAATCAATGACCTTATCACCAAAACTCATGCTGTTGCCTCCTATCCATTAAAATTGATCAAGTTCTTTAAAATCTCTTGGACTTCCTGACTAGTCAAAACTTTGGCCGTCACATCAAAGTCCGTTAACGCATTTTCAATATCCCGTTTAACCTGTTCGATCTTTTCGTCTAAATGAGTGACCGCTAGGTTTAAGCTCTTAACACTTTTGTCCTTAATTGGCACCTTAACGATTAGCAGATGTTGCTTCGTCGTCATGTTTTTGGATTCCTGGACTTTAGTAAAGTGGTCCAAATAACTGGCAATTAATTGAATTTTGAACTGTTGCTCGGGGTGATCTTTTTGTAGTGCGAGATACCGCCTTTTGAGACCATTGAGATAAGCCGTCATATTGACAGGTATTGTTGGTTCTAAGAACTGTAATGTGTCATCAACGCCTTCACCTAAGGTACTCATGAGAAACGCGCCATAGTCCTCAAAAACGTCCTGTTGTTCGGTTTCATTAAGTAGATCAAGGTTGATCCCACTAACTTCCAAAATGCCAACGAGATTACCCGTTTTGGTAACTTCGTAATTACCATACATACCCACCACCAAGCTCATGTCATCAATGGTCTCTTTGCCACCATTGATTTTAGGCGGTTGGTAATCCCAGTCGAGTTCCGCTGATTTATTGGCGATTTTGCTCTTCTTCAAACGCATTTAGTTCACCTCGCTTCTTCGGTTGTAAATAAAACAGTTTCTGACCATTGGCATAGCGACGTTTCAACTTAAAGTTATCCCGCACTTTAATATTCTTCCGCGCCGCAACTGGCCTAATTGTTAAAATAGCCATGACAATCGTCATGGCTAAGACAACAATCACTATTTTTATCAGGACTAAAATCAACCCATAGGGTGGGATCGCAATAAAAATTAAGCCCACTAGTCCTGCCAGTCCCGCTATGCCAAAATCCTTCAAGGTGTAGTCTTTCCAGATCCCGTAATCTTTATCAACGTTTTCTGGGAAGATAAATTCTTTTCCTTTCTTCATTTGGCAGGCTCCTTTTTAAATTAAGTGAATAGACTGTAAACCCAAGGTAATAGCCAGATAATTGCAGCTGCTAGGGCAACTAAGCCGGCAACTCGTCCAACCGCATGATAGACTTCGGACTTTTCTCGCGGATCGTCTGCGTCAGGCATTCTTTTGATAATAATAAATAGTGCGACACAAATCCCGACTAAAACGACCAACCCGGTTAAAATACCTTGAATCGTCTTCCCAGCGCTGGTTAGCTTACTTTTAACTTCGCCACCGTCTGCGGCAAAGACGACCTGAGCGTTCATCAATCCCAAGTAAATTGTGGTGGCTCCAGTAGTTGCTAACGCTTTTACTTTGTTGAACTTCATGTTATTCCTCCTTTCCGTCTTCCTGTGACCGTAATTGAACCGATTCTGCCTGCGTTTCTTCTGGCTCACGCTGATAGAATTTATCCAATTGTTCCTCGGCAATTTGCTGGCTTGGTAATGGGTCAGTAGCTAAATTAACGCGGCCATTTTCACTCGTGGCTAAGTAATACTCCTTTTCTGACTGACTTAGCTCTTGGGTCTCTAAGACATGCACATTATGTTCATAACGGCCTAAGGCGTTATCAACTTCTAAGCCATAGAAGCCTAAGAAACCTTCTAAGAAGCTCTCACCAAAAAAGGTCATTTCGTTTTTGATCTGCTTATATTGATGGGTCGGTTTATCACTTACCAACTTTTCGGTCTTTTTAGCATTTTGACTGTCTTGATGGCGATTAAACCAGCCCCTAAGTTTTAATGGCGGAGTTTTTAGCTGACGTTTAACCGTCTTCTTAATCATTGCTCGGCGAACTTCATCGATTGGCTGACCATCTTGATCTAAAATTGCTTGTAGCTGTTTTTGATCGGTTAATTTTTGATCATCATCGACTACAATCGCCTTTTGATCATCATGAACTAACTTGCCATTAATGCCTTGCCAGCTTTCTGCTTTCATTGGATCACCTCCTCAAAAAAAGCGCGTTAGGGACGCTAAACAACTAGCTTTCCCCTAACCCGCCCGGTAAAATGGATTGTTAGGAGGGTGACACCTAGAATCGTAACTTCCAGGTGCTGATCCCCGTTAGCAACTTCACTGCTTACGAGGACGCCCTCTTTTTTTATGTGGTTTTTAATCCATTCAATGCCATCTTCAGATATTAATTTAACTTTGCCCGTTTCCATGAGCATTTCACTTGGCAACTCGTTAGGGTGCCGTCTTAACCAAACACTCACGTACGTACTACCTCGTTCAAGCTTGAGACTAGCTTGAGCTAAGCTAAACCATTCCTGTTTCTTTGTCACATGTGAATACTCCTTTCCCTATATTATGGGTTCATTGTACCATTAAATGAGCACGTTGGTGCACTTTTAATTTTACATTTAGATTACAAGTGCATGCCCCCATCTTCATGCCGGTTTCGAGTTTGGTGTTGCCGTTGCTTTTTCGTCATTTCCCACTCGGTCTCCTTTAGTCCACGTAGTTGCTGTTTTCTTAGATAGTCTGTATTTTTCGCATATAAAGTGGTCATTAAGGCTTCGTCCAAAATAGGTAGCGTCAAGAATCTTGTGTAAATGAAATGCCTTCGTACATATAATATGTAT
>CALNAJ010000035.1 GCA_937874695.1 uncultured Lactobacillus sp. | reverse complement strand
AAGTGATTGCTTTGGGCTTTTTAATTTCTGTTCGGATTAATTATAGAATTTGCCACTTCTATAAATTATTTTATAAAGCATTGCAATAACTCCCGCAATGCTGCTATGCGCATGGATTATCTGGATATCATTCTCCTTAACTATTTTATGAATCAATCGTAAAGAGTGAATCGCCGCTATTGGAGATTTTATAAATTTTGAAAGTGCGTCACTTACCAAATAATCTTTTGAACACTCCTGATTACGGGCCGTACTAACCAAGAAGGTTGCTCTAAAAGAATCAGGATTTAAATACTCATGAAGATAATCCACTTGGCGCTTAACACCACCACCATAAGCCTCACACAGTTCAAGCACATTAATAGTAGTCATAATCACCTCACTGCTAGTACGCCCCATTAGGCTTAAAAAACACCCCAATAGTCCGTACTAATACGTAAACATCAAACCAAAAGCCCCGCCGATCAATATAGCTCAGATCTAGGCGAACCATCTGCTCAAAACTAGCGTCATTACGAATCGTGACTTGCCATAGACCCGTACATCCAGGTTTTACCATCAATCGCTGTTTATCAAATGGTGTATAGGTTGCAACTTCACGTGGTAACGGTGGCCGTGGTCCAACCAGGCTCATTTGTCCTAGCAAGACATTCACCAACTGTGGCAGTTCATCCACACTATACTTGCGAATAAAGCGGCCCACCGGGGTGACCCGAGGATCTTCCTTCATCTTGAACATAGCTCCGTCAACATCACTATGTTTTAACAACTTCTTCAAACGCTTATCCGCATCAACTACCATTGAACGGAATTTATACATTCTAAACGCTTTTTGCCGCTTACCTAACCGAATCTGAGAGTAAAACACAGGTCCTTCAGGATCGTCTATTTTGATTGCTGCTGCCACAATGAGAAATACTGGTGACAGGAGGATCAAAGCTATTAAACTTGCCGTGATATCAAAAACACGCTTGAATGTACGATATATGTATCGATGCTGCTGATAGTGCACATCGACTGCTAGGGATTTAACTTTACTTTCGCTATATTCCATCAGAACAACCAGAACCTTCTTTTCCTTTTCACCGCCGAAATCTTTGCAACTTCCGGCATCACGACGTCATCCCCATTGATAATCGCTTTGGCATTTTTATTGAATTGTTGCGCTACTTGTTCCCCCGCCTGCTCCGTTAACTTGTTAAAGGCCGCATCCATGAGAAAACGTCTCCCCTTAAAGTTATGAGCATCTGAGGCAAACGCGAACCCCAGATTGGCGTTAATAATCTTACTTGTTAATTTTTCTACCTTGTCCCCGAACACACCGAGATAACTACTATCCGTGAGTTGCGTCAGGCACCCCATCTTAACGAAGTCGTACAACCGATCTGGCTCCTGCTGGAAGCCGTGGTTGCGCTCCGGATGCGCAATGACTGGGGTGATCCCCCTTGTCTGCAACTCGAATACCATATCCTCGGTATATTCCGGAATACCACTGTGGGGTAGCTCCAGTAACAAGTACCGGCCACCCTCATCCATGAACAAGATATCATCGTCATCTAGTGCCTTTAACAGGTCGCCCGTCAGATGAACCTCCTGACCTGGAAACACCGTCAGTGGAATCTCAGCAGTCGTCAGCGCCGTTTGAAACGCCGCCGTCTTCTGCAGAACATCTGCCTTATGATTCAGGTACGTCCCATCCATGTGGTGGGGCGTAACCAGAATATGTGAGATGCCCTGTTTCACTGCCACTCGGGCCATTGCTAGCGACATCTCGAGGTCCTTTGACCCATCATCGACACCTGGAAGAATATGACAATGTAGATCGATCAAACCCATTACTTATCATCCGTTCCGTAGTATCCACCGTAGTAACCACCGTAATAGTTACCACCATAGTAGCCATCAGACTTAGTTGCCGTGACCCGATTCATAATTGCCCCTAAAATATTGGCGTGAACCGTCTCCAACAGCATCTTGGCCCGACGAACACCATTCTTATCGGCGATCCCTTGTGGGACAACCAGAATTGTGCCATCCACCTGAGCTGCCAACAATTGTGAATCCGTCACCGTATTAACTGGTGGTGAATCCAACACAATGAGATCGTACTCGGCTGCTAACTGCCGCATAAACACCTTGAAGCGTTCACTATCCAGCAATTCTGCCGGGTTCGGTGGCACTGGCCCACTGGTGACGACTGACAAGTTATCCACAATCGTCTTCTGAACGACGTCTACCAATTCCAAGGTCCCTGATAGGTAGTTCGTCAATCCCGCGCGATTGCTAACGTTAAACGATTTATGAACCGTTGGTCGCCGCATATCGGCATCAACTAGAACCACCTTGGTTCCTTGGTCCGCCCAGGTGACAGCCATATTATTACTGACGGTTGATTTCCCTTCGGATGGTTCGGACGACGTGAACAGAACCGAATGCAAATCCTTATCTACGGATGAGAATTGAATATTCGTCCGCACCGTTTTAAACTGTTCGGCAATCTGACCGGTCGGGTCCGTGTAGGTAACGAGGCCGACCCCGTATTTAAGACTAGTGTCATCGAGCCGTTGCTTTCTGCGTTTTAACCATGACATCTCTCTCACCTAGACCCTTCTGTGCCGTTGTCGTGTCTCGACGTCACCTTTGCCATCGGTGACCAATACTGTCTCATGGTGATGCCCAATCTGCTTCTTCACGTCACTCGTATCGATTTCGCTGATGATTCCCAAGCTATTCAATCCCAGTTCATCCGTTAAGAAGCCTTCCGTCGTGACCGTCCGATCCGTAATCTCACGAACGAATGCCAACACGATTCCCAATAACAGGCCCCCGACAATCCCAATCAACAGGTTGAGTGCCTTCTTAGGACTGACCGCGTTGTCATTGGCTGTTGCTTTTGACACGATGGAAACGTTGTTGATACTCATCATCCCCACGACCTTCTGCTTGAAGACCTTAGCCGTCTCGTTAGCAATGGCCGCCGCCGTCTTGGGGTCGGTCGCCGTCGCCGTGACAGAGAAGACTTGCGAGTTCGTCTGGTTATTGATAGACAAGGAATCCTTGATGCCCGCCATTGATCCCGGATAGCCCGGATAGACTTCCAATTCGCGGTTAACGTCCGTCAACACCGTGGGACTCGTGATAATGTCTTTATATGTACTAATCATCTGAACATCGGCTTGGACTTGTTGTAACTGCGCACCTTGATCAGAGGTCGACAGCTTCCGGTTAACCAGAATTTCTGTCGTCCCACTATACTTGGGCGTCATCACAAAAAAAGTCACAAAAAAAGCCACCATGAAGACGACCAAGGTCGTGATACCAATTAATTTTATATGTTTTCGCAAGATACCAACTATCTGCATCAAGCTAATCGTTTGTTCTGAATCCATGCTTTCCTCCAATGTCGCCAGTTTGTTCAATGGACTTACTATATAATCCAAAGAAATACCAGCTAATAAAAATAGTATCACTAACGGTAGTTAACCACAAGAACATATTTTAAGCTTATTTTAAGCCTGAGTAAACTACTTATTAAATATTTTCTAAATAAACCCGTTCAGCTTATTATACTATAACCCATTGTCCACAATTAATACATTCTCATTACGCTTTTCATGTCACATCACGCTTTACTCGCCTAAATTTGTTCGGATTTCTTGATACGCAAAAAGGCCCCTTCCACAACCCGTTGCTGTGGAAAGGGTCTCATCTGTTTCATGATTGTTCTTTAATAGCCGCCATCGGGGCCACCATTAGAACCACTGGCATCCCCATTACTCCCAGTTGTATCTGTACTGGTCGTCGTGGCCGTTGCCGTATCCATGTTGGCAATCGTCCCAGTCTTCTTATATTCCAGACTCAGGCCGTTGCGAATATAATTCGTCACCCGCTGAAGTTCGGATTTTGAAGCCACTTCCATACTCTGGCTGTTAATGGTCTCACTCGTCCCTTGCAAGTGGGTCGTCTTGATGTGCTTTGTCGCTGACAGATAGTTCGTAGCCAAAGCCGTCAGATCGTTAAACGTCAGATCCGTCTGGGTTTGCTTCGTCAGTGAACTAATAAACTTCTCGTTAAGCAAGGTGCTAACGGAGCCGGACTTCTTCAGCAGGGCCATGATGACCTTCCGTTGCCGCGTCTGCCGTCCGTAGTCCCCCTTCGGATCGTCATCACGCATCCGCGAGTAAGCCAAAGCTTTCTTCCCGTTCATATGCGTCTTGACGCCCTTCTTGAAGGTGTACCCGCCATAGCTAAAGCTCAGTGTTGGCGTCAATGTCACCCCGCCAACCTCGTTGATGATCTTTTCCATCCCACCCATGTTGATGATGGCATAGAAGTCGATTGGCACATTCAGCATCTGCTGTACGGTCGTGATGGCTGTCTTGGACTTACCATAGGCGTATGCCGCATTGATTTTAGACACGCCATAGTCCTCGTAACCGGGAATATTCACGGCCGTGTCCCGCGGGATACTGGTAATCGTCGTCTTATCCGTCTTGGGATTGATGGTCACAACCATCATGCTATCCGTCCGCCCGGTAAACGTCCGCCCCAAAGCCCCCGTATCGGTCCCCATCAGGAGAATCGAAATTGGCTTCTTCGCAGATAGTTGTGCATCGACATTCCGTAGCTTCTTCACCCCAGATGCCTTGTAGGAGCTCTTCACGGTGTTCTTTAAACTTTCATACTTATGCATCCCGTAGGCTGTTCCACCTGCTAATAAGGCTAAAAGCAGGATAACAATGATGTTTCGAATGGGATGACGCTTTCTTCTTGGTCTCAGTCGCGGTTCCATGGTTGTGTTGACCACCCTTCCATCCACCCGTTAGCTTACCGGATGGGGTTAAATTATTCTCGTATTAACTGACTTGTCCATTATAGGGGCCTTTCCTTAACACTTCCTGAGTTCATAACATTCTTAATAAAAAACAAAGCCTTGCCGTCTCTGCAGCAAAGCTTCGATGTTTGATCTCAATTTTTGTTGGATTGCCCACACGTTGTTAGTCCGTGGCTGTCTCCCGCCGTACGCGACTGTGGTGGTAACCGTAGCTCACGTAGACGATGAGGCCGATAACGACCCAGATACCAAAGGCTTCCCAGGTAAATGGCTGAAGTTGCGTCATCAGATAGACGCAGGCCAGGAAGGACGCGATCGGTAACACGGGATACCAGGGCACCTTAAACGACGTGTCCATATCCTTGAAACGCTCGTCGTGTCGCAGAAAGACAATCCCGAGTGAGACCATTGCAAACGCCGATAGTGTCCCGATGTTGACTAGCTCCGCAATTTTATCAATGGGAATAAACGCCGCAAAAATACTGGCGACGATCCCAAAAATCCAAGTATTGGCCACGGGAACGTGCGTCTTCGGATGCAATTTCTTCAGTGACGCCGGCAGTAAGCCATCACGACTGATGGCAAACAACAGCCGCGTGCCCCCGTAAGACATGACGATCAACACGGTCGTCATCCCAACGATGGCCCCAAAGGAAATCACCCCGGCCGCCCAGTCCTGATGAATCAGGTTGAGGGCAAAGGCCACGGGATCGGCCACGCCGAGCTTGGTGTAGTGCACAACACCCACTAGGACGGCTGACAGGCTGATGTAGAGCACTGCAGCAACCAGTAGTGACGAGATGATACCGATTGGCATGTTGCGCTTAGGGTTCTTAACTTCCTCACTGGCAGTCGACACGGCATCGAACCCGATGTAGGCGTAGAAGGCCACCGCGGCTCCCTTGAAGACCCCGTGCGTGCCGAATGGCAAGAATGGTCGGTAATTTGAAGGTTTGACATAAAAAATAGCAATTGCAATAAATAAAAGAATGACTAAAATCTTAACGATAACCATGATGTTGTTGATGCGGGCGGACTCCCGAATTCCCTTTGAGAGCAGTCCAGCGACCAGCATGGTAATCAGTAAGGCCACGATATCGATACCGCCACCCTTAACGCCAGCGGTCCCCGCCGCGGCTTGGAGGAACGCCGGTAATTTAATCCCGAAGCCCCCCATCAAGTTCTGGAAGTACGATGACCAACTAACGGCCACCGACGAGACGGCGAAGAGATATTCAGAGATCAACGCCCACCCCAAAATCCAAGCGACGAATTCACCAAATACGGCGTATACGTAGGTATAGGCACTCCCGGCTAAGGGAATCGTGGAGGAGAATTCGGAATAACACAGTGCCGCCATCGCACAGACGACTACGGCGATCACGTACGACAACATGACACTCGGCCCCGTGTAGTTGGCCGCAATCAGGCCGGGCGTGATGAAGATCCCAGAACCCACGATTGCACCGATTCCCATGGTGGTCAGACTAAAAGCCGTTAAGGTCTTCTCCAACCCCGTTTTCTTGTATAAGTCAGTCTGCACCTGTTTCTTGATAAATAGTTGTAGTGGCTGCTTTGCCATTGCGACTCCTCCTTCCGCCCATATAATGAGAATTTGATAAGACTAATTGTTATATTCTAATTTTGATTGGGCAGAATGTCAAGACAAAACTGGCGTGAAAGCGTATTCTGACGGGATTTGTTTACCTTGTCACTGGCTAATTGGAAATCAGGTATGGCCATTGTGGGTAACCAGGAGATTGGGTGGACGTGACTTGGCGGCGCGTAATCGGATATTCTTAACTTGAAATAGGTTAGCTGAAAAATTAAAAACGGTAACTCTTTGGCAATTGTCATGAACTTCTTGAATTGAAATGACTAAATTAGAAACCAGCTACGGCACTGGTGAGGTCGTTCCCGCTTTCCACCAGTTCTCTCAGCAATTTCCATGTCCCCTTTTAGACGTTTCACCCGGTCATCTTATGAAGAAAAATGAGTCTTGTCGCGTGAAAAGACTGCCCGTATGTTTGACAAGCCGCGGATTGACAACAACGCCATCATGCTTTCTTCATCCCCCACGGCTAGCAGCCAACTCACAAATTTCAAAAAAATTTCGGTCGTCAGGAATGCCGATTCTACCGCGGTTTTATCGGCCTCTTTCTGGCAAAAGTTCTCGTCATATTTTAATTTTCTTGTTTACAAATCAAAAAAAGGTGCTAGGATTAATCCCATAAGATAAAAAGACGGAGGAAAGACGAGTACGTTTAGTCAGCCTGTCAGTGAGTTGGGACTTAGTGAAAACCCAATCAGTGTCTGATTACTCGGAATAACACTTTCTTAGTTGCTACCTGAATGACACAGTCACAGTAGGGTTAGCCGTAGACCGGTACGTTACCATCGGTAGAGTATGTTTGTACTCTAATTGAGCTGGCCCATTTCTAGAGTGGGCAACTTGGGTGGTACCGCGAAAAGTTTTTTCGTCCCTTGATTACACAAGGGATGGAAAAACTTTTTTTATTTTATCTCAACACAAACCCAAAGGAGAATCGCTTATGCATTTAATTATTCCAAAATCATACGATCCAAAATTATCCATCAAAGAAACCCAAGAGGCTATCCGCTACATCCGTGAAACCTTCCAAGATGAATTCGGGAAGCAACTCAACCTCTCTCGGCTGACGGCGCCGATGTTTGTCGAAAAATCTACTGGGTTGAACGATAACTTAAACGGTGTGGAAAAGCCGGTTTCCTTCACGATGGCTGACATGGGCGATTCTCAAATGGAAATTGTCCACTCTCTCGCCAAGTGGAAGCGCGTTGCCTTGAAGAAGAACGGCTTCCAAATGCACGAAGGCCTTTACACCAACATGAACGCCATCCGGAAAGACGAAGACTTGGATAACTTCCACTCCGCTTACGTCGACCAATGGGACTGGGAAAAGATTATCGCCAAGGATGAACGGACAATTGATACCTTGAAGTCCACGGTCCGCACCATCTTCAAAGTGATCAAGCACATGGAACACGAAGTTTGGTACAAGTTCCCACAAGCCGTTCACCACTTACCAGACGAAATCCACTTCATTACCACGCAAGAATTGGAAGATATGTATCCTGAAATGACCCCACGTGAACGTGAGAACGCCATCAGTAAGAAATGGGGCTGCGTCTTCTTAATGAAGATCGGTGGTGCCTTGAAGAGTGGCAAACGTCACGACGGCCGCGCCCCTGACTACGATGACTGGGAATTAAACGGTGACATCATGTTCTGGTACGAACCTCTACAACAAGCCATTGAAATCTCCAGTATGGGTGTCCGGGTCGACGCTGCTTCCATGCAAAAGCAATTAAAGATTGCCCACGCAGAAGATCGTTTGAACCTGCCATACCACAAGATGATTATGAACGAAGAACTCCCTTACACCATTGGTGGTGGGATTGGCCAATCCCGGCTATGCATGTTATTACTGGGTAAGGCGCACGTTGGTGAAGTTCAAACGTCCATCTGGCCACAAGCCATGATCGACCAATGTGAAGCAGCCAACATTCATTTGTTATAAAACTAGATTAATATAGTAGGAAAGCGTCATTCGTTAGCCTGGGGGAAATCCTCGGTGCTGACGAATGACGCTTTTTGTTACGGACTGTTTAATTGTCTGTTTTGATTTTAGCAATAACCTTATCTTTGAAGTAATCTTCCATCAATTCTGTGGAAATGGCCTCTCCCGGAAGCGTCTCAGCCCACGGTTGCTCGTATTGCACCATTTCCATTAGGTCGATAGCTGACAGGTGTCCAAAGGTCTGCCAGACACACTCTAAGATGGCCTGAAACTGTTGAATGGACGCTAAGTAGTCATAGTCGGCCTGATCCTCAGACGAAATGTAACCAACAATGCCAGTCTCACCAGCATATTGCCGTTCCACCGCGGGAATCATAACCCCGCGTTCGCCCGCAACCAGATCATCGGTAAACGCATTGATGCCATAGACAACCACACAGATACCCTGTACGTAATACAGCAACTGTGAAACCTTCGCTCGACTCAATTCGTCGGCATCCAATTCCTGCATCTGTTGGTTGCTCTTGACCCGAAACCAATTGACCATTTGATCGATATCGTTGTTCACTTCGGACCCTCCTTGGAAAGCCTTCCTGTCAACTCCGTCTACTCAATTCTGCCTTAGCCTCATGATAACAAGGTCAGCTGCCAGACACAACCCCAATCGTACGTACCCTATGAGCTATATCACGGCTGGACAAACGATTGGGCAACTATTTATCATTATTTTCTTACTCACCTTAGCTGACAACCTCTGCTTTAAAGAAGTCACGCATCTTTTCGTTTGAGATTACTTGACCTATCGCAGTTTCCCGCCAAGGATTTTCTGCCTTGCTTTGGGCAACTAACTCTAGTGCAGATAGCGTCCCATATGCATCCCAAACGGCGTGTAAAACATCAGCCAGGTTGGGATGATTCACTTCAATTTCTTCAAAATCGGCCGCATCTTGTTTAGATATCTGACCAACAATACTAATCTTCCCAGCATACTTACCTTCAACTGACACAATTGCCGGCCCCGATTGCCAAGCTAGAATCTGGTCATCAAAGGCACATTCTCCATACACTACTAAATTCGTTCCCTGCACGTAATAGAGTAGTTTCATCACTCGCATCAAGCTCAGTTCATCGGCGTCATATAAACGCATCTGCGCATGACTCTCCACTCGGAACCAATTTACAATCTTCAAAACATCCGTGAATCATCGCCTCTTTTCGTCTCGTAATTGCTGTGTCCTAACTATAGCAAGCTGCCCCAATCGTAAACGTATTGACTAGCTAAAAAAGAGAACCTGACCCTACGATCAAGCCCCGCTATCAAGTTATTTACTGATGGTGTCTTTACACCGTCTCCATATGTACCGCATCCACCGCTGGATCATCCTGAATCTCCTCAGGAAGTGCCACAATGTCCGTCTGAAAGTATGCTGTCAGGGTATCTAGGTCAATGACCTGTCCCACCTGTGTCTCTTGGCAGGGACGCTCCTGTAGCATCTGCTGACGGAGCTCAATGGTCGACATATCGCCATACGCCATCCAGACGGCATGCAACACATCTAATAATTGCGGATGATGGTCCTCAATGTGATAATCATCCGCCCACGCCTTCTTTTTCAATTTGCCAACAATCCGAATCCGATCCCCATACTTATGACGTACAGCCGCAATGACCGGCCCATTCTTCTCAATCACAATGTCGTCTTTGAATGCCGGTACGCCATAGAGTGCCAAATATGTCCCTTGAATATAATACAGTAGCGCCATCGCCTTCCATTGCGTCAGCTCCTCGGCACCGTACATCCCCATCTGCGTCTCACTCTGCACCCGCAACCAATTGACCATCCGTCTAACTTTCATGAGCTACCCCGTCCCCTTTTGTCAGTTAACTTCTAGTGGTCTAACCATACCAAGTGCCCGGCAGAAATTCAATCACAATCGTACCCACCCTTTTAGTGGTCCAGTCACTGCACAAATAAGGCACCCATCAGTCCGATAGGTGCCCACTCTTAGGTTATTTTCATTTAAAAACCCCGTCCTAACGGGATTTCAAAAACAGTTCAACTTAATCCTTGTGCTTCCCGAAAACTTTGCTATAGTCAGGAGCTAAGCCCTACTTCTTCAGTGCCTCGTCCAACGCCTCAACGTGTTCAATCGGGCCGACCACCGTCAACACGTCATGCAGCATCACCATGTCGGTCGGCTGCGGCGAAATGTTAATCTTCTGGTCATGCTGAATCGCAATGATCGTCAGGTCAAAGCGTTGTCTCAGATTCAATTGAATCAAGTTCTGGTTCACAAACGTCGGGTCGGTAATGACCACTTCTGCCAACGTGTATTTATCACTCAAATCAATAAAGTTCAGGATATGGTTAGAGAGCAGCTTACGCACAATACTGTGCCCCATATCGCGTTCAGGGAAGATCACCTGGTCGGCTCCAACGCGCTTCAAGACCCGCCCGTGGTCGCTGGTTTCAGCCTTGGCAATCACCTTCTCGGCCCCTAACTCTTTGGCGAGCATGGTCGTTAGAATACTAGCTTCCATGTTGTTCCCGATGCCGACAATAACGTAATCAAAGGTATCGATGTTAAGCTCCCGCAGGACCTCTTCATCACGGGTATCAGCCACCAACGTTTGCGTAGCAATTTCCGTCATTTCATTAACCGGTTGTTCCTGAACATCGACCGCCAAGACGTCTTGATGGGTCTCCGCCAACGTTTCCACAACACTTTGTCCAAATCGGCCGAGGCCTAACACTGCAAAACTTTTTTTCATCGTTCAGACTCCTTAACCAATTAAAATATTTTCTTCAGGGTAACGAATCAGGTTCTTCTTAACCTGACGGCGTGACAGCGTGTAGAGCGTCGTGAAGATACCGACCCGCCCGATAAACATCAGTAACATGATTACACATTTGCCGATCACCGTCAGATGCGGTGTCAGGCCCAAACTCAGCCCAACGGTCCCGAACGCCGACAAAACTTCAAATACGATGTATTCCAAGCCGAAGTTATGCGGAATCTTTTCCGTCTGTGTCAGCACCAGCGTGGCCAAAACAATCACTACGCTAGCCATAAAGATCAGGAGCAAGGCACGACTCACGTTCGCTTGACTGAATCGCCGATGCGCGAACTCGGCATCACGCTTGCCCCGCAACTGCGAGATACTCTGGATCATCAGAACCCCAAACGTCGTCGTCTTGATTCCCCCGGCGGTTGACCCAGGCGTCCCGCCAATAAACATCAGAATCATAATCAGAAAAATACTACCGGGATGTAAGTCAGCCGTCGGTAAGGACACCAGACCAGCCGTTCGTGGCGTCACACTCAAGAATAACGTGTTCACCGTACGATTGAACCACGACGTTCCCTTGGGCAGCCAGCTCAAATCCCGTTCAGTGACCAGCAACATCAAGAATCCAATCACAAACAGTGACACGGTTGTGAATAGCGTCAGCTTTGAATTTAACGTCAGGCGTTTTCGATCATGATAGAGCAAGAGATCGCGCCAGACCAGAAAGCCGAGGCCCCCAGCAACAATCAGGATCGTCGTCACCAGCAACATGTAAGAGTCGTTACGAAAACCCATCAGACTGTTCCCAAAGACATCGAACCCGGCGTTACAGAACGACATGACCGAATGAAATAACGATATGTAAATGCCCTGCGACCACCCAAAGCGTGGCACAAAGTCGAAGGCGAAGAGAATCATCCCCACAATCTGGAATAACGCAGATAACCCAATGACGTAGCGCGTCACGCTCTTGGTGTCATGCAGGTGCTCCAGGTTCAGTGACTCCTTCACCATCAACTGCGTCGATAGGTTCAGATGACGCCGCATGATGTTGAACAACAGAACGGTGAACGTCATGTAGCCCAATGCCCCAATCTCAGTCATCACCATGATAGCGACCTGGCCAAACGGCGTCCACGTCTCGGCCGTGTTGACCACGGTTAGTCCGGTGATACAGGTTGCCGAGGTCGCCGTAAACAAGGCATTAATAAATGACACGGTGTGCCCATAGGTCGCTACTGGCAAACTCAACAGAAGCGTTCCCATCGCGATGATCAAGATAAACCCCATGACCATTTTCTTAGATAATGTATTTAAAAATAAATCATAAAATTTAGAATGTCGAATTTTTTCCATGTTTGCCCTGCCTCGTATCAGTATCCATTCCCCCAGTCTAAGACAACCACTGCGGGAAAACAACACCTAAATTGCTGGTTTATTGAATCCGTCTTTCGTATCTTATGACGTCGTTCATCCGGCATGCCTCTTGGGGAATCGTCACAGAAATTAGTCTGTAAATTGTCGTGTCAAATGCGTGACAGATCGTATGCCCAAACAAAAAATCCCCACCGCAATGGTGAGGATTTCCCAATTGATAATATCGAAATATTAACGCTTGGAGAATTGTGAAGCCTTACGTGCCTTCTTGAGACCTGGCTTCTTCCGTTCCTTCATACGAGCGTCACGAGTCAAAAGACCCGCACGCTTCAATGGACCACGGAAATCTGGATCTACTTCGAGCAATGCCCGAGCGATCCCGTGACGAGTTGCGCCGGCTTGACCGGAGAAACCACCACCGCGAACAGTAACTAATGCATCATAGTTACCGAGAGTTTCCGTAACGTTGAATGGTTGTAAAACAACTTCACGAATACTTGCGAATGGAATGTAATCTTCGATTGCCTTGTTGTTCATAACAATCTTACCTGAGCCGGGTACTAAACGTACACGTGCAGAGGAGTTTTTACGACGGCCAGTGCCGCGATATTGAACTTGTGCCAATTTGGTTTCCTCCTTAGATTAGGTTAGTAATGTCTAATACTTCTGGCTTTTGTGCTTCGTGCTTGTGGTCTTCACCAGCGTACACGTGAAGCTTCAATGCCATGTGGTGACCTAAGGAGTTCTTAGGGAGCATACCTTGAACAGAAGTTTCGATCAGTTTTTCTGGGTTTTGATCCCGGAAGTTACCAGCAGTCCGTGACTTCAAGCCACCAGCGAAACCAGTATGGTGGTAGTAAATCTTGTTGGTTGCCTTACGGCCGGTTAAAGCGACTTTTTCAGCGTTGATGACGATTACGTTATCACCAGTGTCCACGTTAGGGGTGAACGTTGGCTTGTTCTTACCACGTAATACAGAAGCAACGACTGAAGCAAGACGACCTAAGCTAACATCAGTTGCGTCAACAATGTACCATTTACGGTCAACATCGTTGGGTTTTGCCATATAAGTTGTACGCACGTTAAATTCCTCCATAAATCTGTGTTTGTCTGACACCAAGTAAACTTTCCGGGGCTTATCGTGGGGCAAACAATACCAACAACCATAATACAAAGTTTTCACCATAAAGTCAATGATTGTTTAGCCCCTTAGCCGAAATTTCACCGCTGATGTTGCGGTAATTTCGTTGGATGCGCCGGATCCTCTCCCTGATAATAGACATGTTTCAAGTATAAACCCGCGGCTGGCACCGTTCTACGCGCCTGTCGACGGTCTTTAACTTCATAAAGTCGCAAAATATCATGAACCGGTCGGGTACCGGCACCAATTTCAATCAGTACCCCGACCATGATTCGAACCTGGTTATACATGAAGCCATTGCCATAGAATTCGAAGACCAATTCATCATTAGCTTCATCAATATGGCACGTGGCCTCGTAGATGGTCCGCACAAACGTCCGGGTCTGCGCCCCAGACGCCACGAAGCTGGTAAAATCGTGTTCTCCGACCAAGTCGCCTAGGGCCTGGTCAATCTTACCCAAATCCACTGGAAACTTCCAGTGACCCGTATAATTGCGTTTAAATGGATTCCGGAATTCACCTAGATCCATCCGATACAAATAGCGCTTCCCAGACACATCATACCGCGCATGGAAGGTTTCCGCCACCTCTTCGACCTTTAAAACCTCCATATCCATCGGTAACATGCTGTTTAAGCCCTTGCGCATGTTTTCCGCGGGAATGATGAAGGGAAAGTCGAAATGGGCTACCTGGGCCAATGCGTGGACCCCTGCATCGGTCCGCCCGGAGCCATAGATCACGATTGCTGGCGTCGGATTCTTAGCCATCTTATTGACGACCTTAGTCAAGACGCTTTCAACGGTTCGTTTGTGAGGCTGCCGCTGAAAACCAGCGAAATCAGTCCCGTCATACATAAAAGTTACCTTGTAACGTTGCATGTTTCCTCCTACCAACGACGAGTAGCTAGAATGGCGGCAAATGCCACCACAAAAATAATCCACGTAATCGTATCTCGTCGTTGCCAAGTTAAAATACGATACTGACTGCGATGCTCACTGTCCTGATACCCCCGAGCTTCCATGGCCGTCGATAAGTCTTCGGCCCGATTAAAGGCGCTCATGAATAGTGGCACCATCAAGGGAATCAGGGATTTGGCCTGCTTCAACAAGCCCCCCTCACCAAAATCCACGCCTCGGGCGCGTTGGGCGTTCATAATCTTATTGGCTTCATCCATCAGCGTGGGGACGAAGCGCAGGGCAATCGACAGCATCATCGCTAACGTGTCGACCGGAACGCGCACCCAGCGTAAGGGCTTCATCAGTGAGGCCAGGCCAGTCGCAATGTCCAATGGTTGTGTCGACAGCGTCAACAGTGTCGACATCATGATGATCAACAGGAACCGGATAAAAATATACCCGGAGTTGACGAGTCCAAACTGCGTAATATTGACGAACGCCCAATGAAAATACACGTGACCGCCAGCCGGACTGAATAAGAGCTGCAGGACCACCGTGAAGACAATCAGCCAAATCAATGGCCGAATCCCTTTCAGAAAGAAACCCAGGCTAATCTTCGAGGCCAGAATCGACCCCAAAGTAAACGCAATGATAATTAGGTAACTCGCGGGATTGTTGGCCATGAAGACCAGCACAATGTAGCAGAAGCTCAACAGGAGCTTTGCCCGGGGATCCAGGCGATGAACGATCGAGTTGAGCGGCAGGTAGCGACCAAAGATAAAGTTAGACATGCGCGCCCCCCTCTCGTGGCCACCGCGCGGCGAGTTGATCCGCCAGTTGGTCGGCCGTTAAGGGCAGTGCGTCCCACGTCAAGCCACGATTGGCTAACCGTTGGGCAACCTGAGCCGCTTGGGGCATATCTAGTTGATTCTCCCGCAGCCAGGATTCACTGCTGAAGACCTCTGTGGGCGTGCCAAATTTAACCAACTTTCCCTCACGCATCACAGCAACCTGCTCGGCGTACTGCACCACATCATCCATCTGATGGGTCACAAGGACAATCGCCAAGCCCTGTTCACGGTGAAGCCGCTCAAACAACGTCATCATTTCCTGACGTCCTTGAGGATCTAATCCCGCCGTCGGTTCATCGAGGACTAGGACTTTGGGACGCATTGCCAAAACACCGGCAATCGCGACGCGTCGCATCTGACCACCGGAGAGCTCAAAGGGGGACCGTTCAGCATAGCTGCTGTCCAAGCCGACCGTCTGCAGCATGGCATCGGCCAGCTTGTTGGCATCCGTTTCACCCATGCCAAAGTTTTTAGGCCCAAACGCAATATCTTGGCGCACTGTCTCTTCAAACAATTGGTTCTCAGGAAACTGAAAGACCATGCCGACGTGTCGTCGTAAAAGCTTCAAAGCCGCGTTAGTGGTCTTAGGCGTGACTGTAAAATCATCCACGGTAATTTCACCGGCCGTGGGCTTAAGTAAGGCATTGAGTTGTTGGATCAGCGTGGACTTGCCACTCCCGGTATGCCCAATAATTGCTAAATAACCATGGTCGGGCACCGTAAAGGAGACGTCACTGACCGCGGAGGTAGCCATGGGCGTTCCCGCTTGATACGTATAGCTTACGTGTTCGAAAGAGATTGCCACAGCCATTCCTCCATTTCTGCGGCACTCTGATAATTGGCTGGGGGTTCGATGCCCCGCTGCCGCAACGCCGCCTTTAGTTTTTCCGTAAAGGGCAGGTCCAGACCAAGTTCGACGAGTCGCTCACCCTGCGCAAAAATAGTGGCTGGCGTGGCCTCATCGATCAGCTGGCCGTCATCGATCACCAGTACTCGGTCAGCAATAGCCGCCTCATCGATATCATGTGTAATCGAAATAACCGTCAAATCTTGTGTCTGACGCAATTCACGGACCAACGCCAGCATCTCACGCCGTCCCTGAGGATCGAGCATACTGGTCGCTTCATCGAGAATCAAGACGTCGGGCGCAATCGCCACAATACCTGCCAAGGCTACCCGCTGCTTCTGTCCCCCGGATAGGGAACTCGGTTCACGCTGGGCGAACTCGCTCATGCCGACCCGCGCAATGGCGTCCTTGACACGCGGTAACATCTCCGTGCGGGGCATTTGCCGATTCTCCAGGCCAAAAGCAACGTCATCCTCAACAGTTGCCCCGACAAATTGGTTATCGGGGTTCTGGAAGATCATACCGATCTTCTCCCGGACTTGCCACACCGTCTCTGGCGTCAAATGGATGCCGCCAACAGTGACTTCACCAGTCGTGAACGGCAGCAGGCCATCCAATGACTTGGCTAACGTGGATTTCCCACTCCCGTTATGACCAACGATTGCAAGCCATTCGCCTGCATGCACATTAAAGCTGACGTCATTCAACGCCGGCCGCGGATCGTCCTCTTGGTAACGGTAGGTCAGATGTTTAACTTCAATTATATTTTCCATCTGCGCTGTTGATTCTCCTTACGAAAAAAGTCACCGCTAATTATACCAAATATTGAGACGATACCGAAGGGTTGTGCCTAAGCTTTTGGAATTTGTTAGACTTGCCCCGTGTGACGCCAACAGCGATGTTTTCCCGTTGCACGATGAACGAGACCTGTTGTCTCAGATAAAAAAGTGTATAAAAAAATCACTAACAAACCAGCGGCGCTGAGGCATTTGCCCCCATTCAAGCTAGACTCGGAAAGATTTCCCCATCATCGTAGCGCTCTATACCACATGGTTCTAGTGATTAATTTAAAACATATTGGTATCACGTTTATGGACGTGATCACTCCATGAATCGAGGTCTAGTAAAGACTAGTCAACGAATTCCAAGATAGCCATAGCGGCACCATCACCGCGACGAGGCATCGTCTTTAAGATACGCGTGTAACCACCGTTACGGTCGGCGTACTTAGGTGCTAATTCGCTGAATACCTTTTGCAATGCGCTGGTAACGACAACATCATCGCCGTCTTCCTTAACATCTGCAACCACGTTACGGATGAACGCAGCAGCTTGACGACGTGCGTGCAAGTCGCCTTGCTTACCTAAGGTAATCATTTGGTCAGCCGTCTTCCGAACTTCTTTAGCGCGTGCTTCAGTCGTTTCGATGCGGCCGTTTAAAATTAAACTGGTAGTCAAATCGCGTAACAATGCACGACGTTGAGAACTAGTCCGTTGTAATTTACGGTAACTCATAACCAGAAACCCTCCTTTGAGTGTCTAAAATTAGTCTTCCTTCCGAAGTGACAAACCTAAGTCAGCTAACTTAGCCTTAACTTCTTCAAGGGACTTGCGACCCAAGTTACGAACCTTCATCATGTCTGCTTCAGTCTTGTTAGTCAATTCTTGGACCGTGTTGATACCAGCACGCTTCAAGCAGTTGTAAGAACGAACGGATAAGTCGAGCTCTTCGATGGTCATCTCAAGCATCTTTTCCTTATGCGTTTCTTCTTTTTCAACCATGATTTCCGCATTCTTAGCTTCGTCGGTCAAGTCGACAAACATAGCCAGATGTTCGGTTAAGATCTTAGCAGCCAATGCAATGGCTTCGCTTGGATTAATTGAACCGTTTGTCCAAACATCCAGGGTCAATTTATCGTAGTCAGCCCGTTGGCCAACCCGTGCATTCTCTACTTGGTAGTTAACCCGTTCGATTGGGGTGTAAATGGAATCAACAGCTAAGACACCAATTGGCATTTCTGTGTTTTGAGCTTTGTGCTCGTCAGCAGAAACATAGCCACGGCCCTTATCCGCAGTCATCCGCATATGGAACGTTGCCCCATCGGCAACCGTAGCAATGTACAGATCTGGGTTTAAGACATCAACGTCAGCACCCGCAACAATATCACCGGCAGTGATTTGTGCTGGACCCTTAACGTTAATTTCCATGGTTTCCTCTTGATCATCGGAACCGTTGAGCTTCAACGCAATCTTCTTAACATTTAAGATGATCTGCGTGACGTCTTCAACCACACCTTCAACCGTCGAAAATTCATGCAAAACCCCGTCGATTTGAATGCTGGTAACAGCTGCACCAGGTAATGATGAAAGCAAGATCCGCCGTAATGAGTTGCCAAGCGTTGTCCCGTAACCACGTTCTAACGGTTCAACAACAAACTTACCGTAGTTGCTACTTTCGTCAATTTTATGAATGTTAGGCTTTTCAAATTCAATCATTCTTATCGTTTACCCCTTTCAAACCGCGTTGAGCTCCTATAAGTCAATCCCATCATGAAGGTTGCCCTCATTAATGAAACGCTCACGTTAAACCCGACGGCGCTTTGGAGGACGAGTCCCATTATGAGGCACTGGCGTAACATCGCGAATAGCGGTGACTTCGATACCAGCAGCTTGGATGGCCCGGATAGCAGCTTCACGTCCTGAACCAGGACCCTTAACAGCAACTTCAACGGACTTAATACCATGTTCTTGTGATGCTTTAGCAGCGGCTTCAGCAGCCATTTGAGCAGCAAATGGTGTTGATTTCCGACTACCCTTGAATCCTAAGGCACCAGCTGATGACCAGGCAATGGCGTTACCTTGAACGTCAGTGATCATAACTAATGTGTTGTTAAACGTAGCATGAATGTGTGCAACACCGGCTTCAATATTCTTCTTGACCCGACGCTTGCGACTAGTTTTTCTAGTAGCCATAAAGTGTTAACCCTCCTTTACTTCTTCTTACCGGCAACGGAAACGGCTTTACCCTTCCGAGTGCGGGCGTTGTTCTTGGTGTGTTGGCCGCGAACAGGTAAACCGCGACGGTGACGCATACCACGGTAAGAACCGATTTCTTGCAAGTTCTTGATGTTCAGGCTAACTTCACGACGCAAGTCACCTTCGACCTTGTACTTGTCAACTTCGGCACGAACCTTGTCTTCTTGATCAGGTGTCAAATCGCGAACCCGAACGTCTTCTGCGACACCAGCATCCGCAACAATCTTGTGTGCGGTGTTGATACCAATACCAAAAATGTAAGTCAAACCATAAGCGATTTTCTTATCACGTGGTAAATCCACTCCAGCAATACGTGGCATTAAATGTGCACCTCCTATAAATTGAATTACTTACCCTGGCGTTGTTTGTGCTTAGGGTTGGCTGAGCAAATAACCATTACTCGACCCTTACGCTTGATAACCTTGCAGTGTTCGCACATTGGCTTAACTGATGGTCTTACTTTCATGAATATCCCTCCTACATCTGTCCAGGCGGTTACTTGAAACGATAAGTAATCCGGCCTTTAGACAAGTCATACGGTGACATTTCAACAGTTACTCGGTCACCGGGCAGAATACGGATGTAATGCATCCGAATCTTACCGGAGACATGAGCGAGAATCTCATGACCGTTTTCTAATTCGACCCGAAACATTGCGTTAGGCAATGTTTCGGTAACTTTACCTTCGACTTCGATGACATCGCTTTTCGCCACGAAAGTACCTCCCTTATAATTGCGTGTAAAATACACGTAAAAGCAGCAGGAGCAAGGATGTTGCTCCCGCCTAGCACCTGTGAATTGCGACAGCGCGCCATTTACAGGCTAAACCTGAATAAGTCTACCATAATTCCTGCAACTTAGCAAGAACTTAGTAAAACTACAGGTTCTTCAAGATCTTTTCAATGTCGACGTAGACATCATCAATAGCCCGGTCACCATCAACCGTAAAGAGCAAGCCCTTCTTGGTGTAGTAATCAACTAATGGCGTGTTAGCCTTAAGGTTAACTGCCAAACGATTCTTCACCGTTTCAGGTTTGTCATCTTCACGTTGGTAGAAATCATGGCCACCACAAACATCACAAGTGCCTTCAACCTTAGGGTTGTTGTACAGTTTATGATAAGTGGCACCACAAGTCCGGCAGATGTACCGGCCGGAAAGGCGTTCTACCAAGACATCAGGTTCAACGTGAATATTGATCACGGCGTTGATGGCCCGATCAAGTTCAGGCCCAAAGCTGTCTAAAGCTTCGGCTTGAACAATGGAACGGGGGAACCCATCCAACATGAACCCTGCCTTGGTATCGTCTTGAGCTAAGCGATCCCGAACGATGCCATTTGTGACTTCATCCGGTACCAATTCACCTTTGTCGATGAACTTCTTAGCTGCCAAGCCCATTTCGGTTTCGTTCTTCATCGCTTCACGGAAGATGTCTCCCGTAGAAATATGCGGTAAGTGGAACTCATCGATAATCTTTTGAGCTTGAGTCCCTTTACCGGCACCCGGTAAGCCCATGAGGATTAAATTCATTGCTGTCATGTTCGTTCTCCTTATTTCAAAATTATTAGCCTGAAATACACAAGCAGGTGTGCCAATTAGATCAACACACCCGCTGGAAACTCATTAAGCTGGTTCTGGACCTTGAGGGTCATTTGATGACCCTTGAATAAAGCCGACGTATTCGCGCTTCATCATCAATCCGTCTACCTGACGCATGGTTTCGATAGCAACACCAACGACGATTAAGAGGCTGGTACCACCTAAACCAATAGACTCATCTAAGTCCCAAAGATTTTGGGCTAACAACGGAATTAAGGAAATGAATCCAAGGAAGAGTGACCCAACAGTGCTGAGTCGCATCAACAAACTGGAAACGTATGACTGCGTTTCGTGACCAGGCCAAACACCAGGAATGTAGCTCCCCTGCTTTTGCAGGTTCTCAGACAACTTTTCTGGGTTGACTTGAACGAACGCATAGAAGAACGTGAACACAATGATCAGAACGGTGTACAGAATGGCACCATCAAAGGTTTGCATGTTGAAAAGGTTTGTCATGGTTTGGTACCAAGCATCTTGCGAGTGCGTGTTTTGGAATGCCATCAAAATAGTTTGAGGCGTTGCAATAAACGAACTTGCGAAGATAACTGGGATAACCCCAGCCACGTTAACCTTTAATGGAAGATAACTGGAATCTGGCGAACCAGAAACCCGACGCGTGTATTGCATTGGGACCCGCCGTTCGGCCTGTTGAACCCACGTCGTAAACGTGATGATCAACAATACCAGAACAACTAACCCTAATACGAAGAGCACGCTCTTCCACATGTCACCAGTCGCAATGTCAACGAAGTAATCTTTGTAGAGTTTGTAGACGGCAGTTGGGGTCCGAGCAATGATACCCGCAAAGATAATCATTGAAATCCCGTTCCCTAACCCACGGTCGGTAATCATATCACCCATCCAAGTGGTCAACATAGTCCCACCAGTCAGGATTAACCCGATTGAGAGGTATGTTGCGACACTAGGATTTTGCACCAATTTCATTGAGCTAAGCGCACTGAAACCAGCAGTGATCCCAATCGACTGAACGAAAGCCAAGGCAATCGCTAAGTAGCGAGTGGCTTGGTTTAACTTCCGCCGTCCAACGTCCCCTTGCTTACTCCATTCAACGAAGCGCGGAACGATGTCCATTTGTAGCAATTGAATAACGATTTGTGCAGTGATGTAAGGTGAAACCCCCATCGCGAAGATGGAATAGTTTGTTAACCCACCACCACTGAAGGTATCTAAAATACTAACTAACCCAGAAGACGCAACGCTTTGAAGTGCCTTTGCGTTAATGCCGGGGACAGTAATATAGGTACCCAACCGAAAGACAATCAAAACCAGAAGAGTAAAGAGAATCTTTTTACGAATATCTTTAATCTTAAAAGCGTTTTTTAAGCTTGTGAGCATTAAATCACCTCAGTCTTACCACCAGCAGCTTCGATAGCTTCGGCAGCTGACTTGGAGAACTTAGCGGCCTTGACCGTCAACTTCTTCGTTACTTCACCGTTGCCTAAGATCTTAATACCGGCCTTTTCGTTCTTCACGATGCCAGCTTCAACCAAGGCAGCTGGAGTAACTTCAGCACCATCATCAAAGACGTTCAAAGCGGACAAGTTTACGACAGCAAATTCCTTGCGGTTAATGTTGGTAAACCCACGCTTTGGAATACGACGGTACAGTGGCATTTGGCCACCTTCAAAACCCAAACGGGTCTTGCTACGAGCCTTTTGACCCTTTTGGCCACGACCAGCAGTCTTACCGTTACCAGATGAATCACCACGACCAACCCGGTTACGAACCTTCCGTGAGCCTTCAGCAGGTTTTAATTCGTTCAACTTCATGCTATTGCGCACCTCCTTATAAAATGAAATGAGTACTACTTAACTTCTTCAACTTTAATTAAATGTGCGATTTGGAAAAGCGCACCGCGCGTTGCTTCGTTGTCTGGTTGAAGAACAGTGCTGTTCACACGGTTCAAACCAAGAGCAGCCACGATCTTCCGCTGTTTAGGGAGGCGGTGTGCAACACTATGAATTAAAGTAACTTTTAATTGAGCCATTTTAATACCCCTCCTTATTCAGCTAAGTGTTGAAGAGAGACACCACGGAGAGCGGCAACTTCTTCAGCACGCTTTAACTCAGCAAGGCCAGCAAAAGTGGCACGAACTGCGTTAACTGGCGTGTTAGAGCCAAGACGCTTTGAAGTAACATCAGCAACACCGGCTAATTCCATGACGGAACGAACGGCACCACCGGCAGTAACTCCAGAACCTTCAGCAGCGGGCTTGAGTAAGATCTTACCCCCACCATAAAGACCGAGTGCTTCGTGAGGAATGGTAGTTCCCACGATTGGAACTTCGATCAAGTTCTTACGAGCGGCTTCAACAGCCTTACGGATAGCTTCTGGGACTTCTTGTGCTTTACCAGTACCAAAGCCAACGTGACCGTTCTTATCGCCGACAATTACAAGTGCTGAGAACCGAAGACGACGGCCACCTTTAACAACTTTGGTGATCCGGTTGATAGCAACAACGTTGTCTTCAAGTTCTAACTTGTCGGGATCAATAAATTTTGCCATGTGTGGTTATTCCTCCTTACTGTTAAAATTCCAGCCCGTTTTCACGAGCAGCTTCTGCCAATGCTTGAACACGGCCATGGTACAAGTACCCACCACGATCAAACACGACGTTGCCAATCTTCTTTTCGACAGCGCGCTTAGCAACTAAAACACCAACAGCCTTAGCTTGGTCAGTCTTGTTGTCGCCAGACACTTCGCTATCTAACGTTGAGGCACTAACAAGCGTGACACCCGCTACGTCATCAATGACTTGAGCGTAGATGTTTTTGTTAGAGCGGAAAACGTTTAAGCGTGGGCGTTCTGCAGTTCCAGAAATTTTGTTCCGGACACGCGTATGACGCTTTTGACGTGTCTTGTTCTTATCTGGTTTTGTAATCAAAATAGTCACCTCTTTGTAGAATTATCAGCAATTAAGCTGCGTTACTGTTACTTACCGGTCTTACCTTCACGAATACGAACATATTCGTTTTCGTAACGGATACCCTTACCTTTGTAAGGTTCTGGTGAACGAACGGCACGAATTTCGGCGGCAAAGTCACCGACTTCTTGCTTGCTGATACCAGAAATGTTGATGGTGGTGTTATCAGGAACCTTGATTTCCAAGGTTTCTGGAATTGCCATTTCAACAGGGTTGGAGTAACCAACGCTCAATACCAAAGTCTTACCCTTAGCTTGAACACGGTAACCAACACCGACCAGCTTCAAAGTCTTACTGAAACCATTAACAACACCTTGGACCATGTTGTTCAAGTTGGCACGTTGTGTACCATGAAGAGCACGGGTCTTGTTGTTGTTGTCTGGACGGTCGAAATCAACCGCACCGTCACTAATTTTCATGGTGATGATGTCAGAGAAAGTCCGGGTTAAAGAACCTTTAGGACCCTTGACAGTAACTTGATCACCATCGCGTTTTACGTCAACGCCGGCTGGGACGTCGACAGTTTTATAACCAATACGACTCACTGTAAGGCACCTCCTATCTTCTTAAAAGTTTTACCAAATGTAAGCGAGAACTTCGCCACCGATTTTCTTGGCACGCGCTTCTTTATCAGTAACGACCCCTTCTGAGGTTGAGATGATAGCGATACCTAAACCGTTTAATACCTTTGGTACATCGTCGGCCTTAACGTATGAACGTAAGCCGGGCTTGGAAATACGCTTCAAACCACTGATAACACGTTGGTTATCCTTACCGTACTTGAGGAATACGCGGATGATACCTTGTTTGTCATCATCGATGTATTCAACATTACGGATGAAACCTTCGCGCTTCAGGATTTCAGCGATGTCGCGTTTAATTTTAGATGCAGGTACTTCGAGTGATTCGTGACGCACCATGTTGGCGTTACGGATCCGCGTCAAGAAGTCTGCAATAGGATCAGTCATGGACATTAACGTTTACCCTCCCTTTGTTTAAAATTCGTTTTACCAGCTAGCCTTCTTCATACCAGGAATTTGACCCTTGTGGGCAAGTTCGCGTAGGCAGATACGGCAAAGGTGGAACTTTTGATAAACAGAGTGTGGACGTCCACAACGTTCGCAACGAGTATATTCTTGTGTAGAGAACTTCGCAGGACGCTTGTTCTTAGCAATTTGTGATTTCTTAGCCAATTGTGTGAACCTCCTTAATTAGTGTGAGAACGGCATACCGAATTGAGTCAGCAATTCGCGTGACTCTTCATCAGTGTTAGCCGTTGTAACGATAACGATGTCCAAACCACGAACACGGTTAACGTTATCAAAGTTGATTTCTGGGAAGATCAATTGTTCCTTGATCCCCAAAGTGTAGTTACCACGGCCATCAAAGGCACGGGAGCTAACACCATGGAAGTCACGAACACGTGGCAATGACACGTTGATCAACTTATCCAGGAATTCGTACATCCGGTCGCCACGAAGGGTAACCTTAGCACCGATTGACATACCTTCACGAAGACGGAAGGTTGCGATTGACTTCTTGGCCTTAGTAACCAATGGCTTTTGACCAGAAATCAAACCAAGTTCTTCAACGGCTTCGTCGAGGTTCTTAGCGTTGGTAACAGCGTCACCAACACCCATGTTCAATACGATCTTTTCGATCTTCGGCGTTTGCATAACAGAGCTGTAGCTGAATTTTTCCACCAATGATGGGGTAATTTCATTTACAAACTTTTCTTTTAAACGAGCTGACATGAAATTATGTTCCTCCTTTCAGTGATTATTTGTCGATGGTTTCGCCGGACTTCTTAGAGAACCGGACTTTGTGACCATCTTCAACACGAACGCCAAGCCGGGTTGGTTCGTTGTTCGAAGGATCAATAAGCATAACGTTGGATGCGTGAATTGGTGCTTCAATATCAATAATTCCGCCTTGGGGATTAGTTTGAGAAGCTTTTTGGTGCTTCTTAATCATATTGACGCCTTTAACGATCACGCGGTTCTTGGCATTAAGGACTTTGGAAACAGTACCTTCCTTGCCTTTATCCTTGCCAGCGATCACGCGGACCTTGTCACCAGTTTTAATAAGCATTCCTGTGGGCACCTCCTTGTTTAACACGATTCTTGATTACAGTACTTCGGGTGCTAATGAGATAATCTTCATGAAGTCGTTGTCACGTAATTCACGTGCAACTGGTCCAAAGATCCGAGTCCCTTGTGGGCTCTTGTCGTCTTTAATCAGCACAGCAGCATTTTCATCAAAACCGATGTAAGAACCGTCATTACGACGTACACGAGACTTCGTACGAACAACAACAGCCTTGACTACATCACCTTTTTTGACAACGCCACCTGGTGTTGCTTGTTTGACAGTAGCAACGATGACATCACCGATTCCGGCATAGCGACGTTTTGAGCCACCCAGAACCTTGATAGTCAGGATTTCCCGGGCGCCAGAATTATCGGCGACCTTTAAGCGACTTTCTTGTTGGATCACGGCTAGTGTCCTCCCTTCAGATCTAGTTCAGAATACGATAAAAACGACACCTAAATGATTACTGCTTTTTCAACAATGTCGACTAAGCGGAACCGCTTGGTAGCAGATAATGGACGAGTTTCCATGATTTCAACAACATCACCAGTTTGGGCTTCGTTATTTTCGTCATGTGCCTTGTACTTCTTGGAGTACTTGACACGCTTGCCATATCTTGCATCCGTCTTCGTCGTTTCTACAACGACAGTGATCGTCTTGTCCATTTTGTCAGACACGACACGACCACGGTAAACCTTGCGGTTATTACGTGCATCACTCATGTATTAGTGACCTCCTTCTTATCGTATTCTACTTGTTCAGTTCTTGTTGGCGAAGAGCGGTCTTAATCCGCGCAATGTTCTTGCGAACCTGCTTCAACCGTGCGGTGTTTTCCAATTGACCAGTAGCTAATTGGAAACGCAAGTTGAATAATTCGTCCTTGTAGCTCTTTTCTTTATCGAGCATTTCAGCAGTGGTTAATTCGTTGATTTCTTTAGTCTTCATTAGATTCGCCACCTACTTCCTCTCGAGATAAAACCTTAGTACGAACGGGAAGCTTCATGGCTGCAAGACGTAATGCTTCGCGGGCTGTTTCTTCTGAAACGCCACCCACTTCAAACATAACCTTGCCACGCTTAACTGGGGCTACCCAGCCATCAGGCGTACCTTTACCATTACCCATCCGGACCCCAACACCTTTAGCAGTGTAGGATTTGTGAGGGAAAATCTTAATCCAAACTTTCCCACCACGCTTCATGTAACGTGTAATTGCAACACGGGCTGCTTCGATTTGACGGTTGGTAATCCACTTGGAATCCAACGCTTGCAAACCGTAGTCACCGAAAGCAACGCTCTTACCACCCTTGGCTTCGCCACGTAGCTTACCACGGTGGACACGACGGAACTTTACTCGCTTAGGTACCAGCATGTTATTTCCCTCCTTGTCCGTTAGATTGTTTCTTTTCAGGCAGAACTTCACCACGGTAGATCCAGGTCTTAACACCCAGAGAACCATAAGTAGTGTGAGCTTCTACCCAAGCGTAATCGATATCAGCACGTAACGTGTGCAGAGGAACCGTACCTTCAGCATAGCTTTCGACACGGGACATGTCAGCACCGTTTAAACGGCCTGATACTTGCGTCTTGATACCCTTGGCACCAGAACGCATGGTCCGTTGCATAGTCCCACGCATAGCGCGACGGAATGCAACACGGCCTTCCAATTGACGGGCGATGTTTTCGCCAACCAATTTGGCATCCAGATCTGGCTTCTTGATTTCCACAATGTTGATGTGGACACGTTTGCCAGTTAAGTCGTTCAATTCCTTACGGAGATTTTCGACTTCTGAACCACCCTTACCAATAACCATACCTGGCTTGGCAGTGTGAATTGAGATATTGACGCGGTTTGCAGCCCGTTCAATCTCAACAGTTGAAACAGATGCGTCAACAAGACGCTTTTCAATAAACTTACGGATTTGAAGGTCTTCCTTCAGGTAAGCAGCGAAATCCTTTTCAGCATACCACTTTGCTTCCCAGTCGCGAATGATACCGACCCGTAATCCAGTTGGATTTACTTTTTGACCCACGCGTTATCCCTCCTTTTTTTCAGATACAACAACCGTAATGTGACTCGTACGTTTGTTGATTGGTGAAGCAGAGCCTTTGGCACGAGGACGGAACCGCTTAAGGGTTGCGCCTTCGTTCACGTAGGCTTCGCTAACAACTAAATCTTGACGATCTAAGTCAAAATTATTTTCTGCATTAGCAATTGCTGAGTTCAAAACCTTTGCCACGACCGGTGATGCTCCACGCGGTGTGAACTTTAAAATAGCGATCGCTTCAGCGACGCTCTTGCCGCGGATAAAATCGATGACAAGGCGGACTTTGCGAGCAGCAATCCGAACCGTCTTAGCAGTTGCTTGCGCTGATGTAACTTGTTCAGCCATTAGTTAATCCTCCTTATCAACGAGTTGTTTTGTCGTCGCTACTATGACCATGGAATGTCCGCGTTGGTACGAATTCGCCAAGCTTGTGGCCAACCATATCTTCTTGAATGTAAACTGGGACATGCTTCCGTCCATCGTATACAGCAATGGTTAAACCAATAAAGCTAGGGAAAATAGTAGACCGGCGGGACCAGGTCTTAATGACGGCCTTCTTGTCTTGATCCTTCTGCGCATCAACTTTCTTTAATAAGTGCGCATCGGCGAAAGGTCCTTTTTTCAAACTACGACCCATTATGAAACCTCCTCTACTTGTGGCGCATCGCTAAACGCGATGATCACCAGGTCTCTCGACATCCGGATAACCGGATGATTACATCTTAGAACCTTTACGACGACGTACGATGAACTTGTTGCTCTTGTTCTTCTTAGAACGCGTCTTCTTACCAACAGTCTTCTTACCCCATGGAGAAAGAGGAGATGGTAAACCAACAGGTGCTTTACCTTCACCACCACCATGTGGGTGATCGTTAGGGTTCATAACTGAACCACGAACGTGAGGACGTTGACCAGCCCAACGGTTACGGCCGGCTTTACCAACGTTAACCAATTCGTGTTCTTCGTTACCTACGGCACCGATAGTTGCACGGTTAACCTTCAGAACCATCCGAACTTCACCAGATGATAACCGAACTAACACGTACTTGTCATCGTTAGCTTTACCTAACAATTGTGCTGAAGTCCCAGCAGAACGGACCAATTGGCCACCCTTACCTGGCTTCAATTCGATGTTGTGAATAACAGTACCGAATGGAATGTTAGCTAATGGTAATGCGTTACCAGTCTTGATATCAGCTTCTGGACCAGATTGAACTTTGTCGCCAACCTTTAAGCCCTTAGGAGCAATGATGTATGACTTGATACCGTCAGCATAAACTAATAAGGCAATGTTAGCAGTCCGGTTAGGATCGTATTCGATAGCCTTAACAGTTGCTGGAACATCATCCTTAATACGCTTAAAGTCGATGATCCGGTATTGACGCTTGTTACCACCGCCACGATGACGGACAGTCATCTTACCAGCGTTGTTACGGCCAGCAGAGTGACTTTGTGAATCAAGCAATGACTTTTCAGGAGTCGTCTTAGTGATGACGTCTTTGTAAACCAAGCTCGTCATGTTACGACGACCATTGCTTGTTGGTTTGTATTTCTTAATCGCCACGTTATTTCCCTCCTATATCTGAGATTTTATTCTTCGTTGAATAACTTGATTTCTTTTGAGTCGGCAGATAAGCTGACAATGGCCTTACGACGCTTCTTAGTGTAGCCTTCGTAACGTCCTTGACGCTTCTTCTTACCTTTCAAGTTCATGATGTTGACTTTAACAACCTTAACGTCAAAGATGTCTTCAATAGCATGCTTGACTTGTGTCTTAGTTGCTCGTACATCAACGTCGAACGTGTAACGCTTGTCATCCATAGTTGCCATTGAGGCTTCAGTAACAACTGGACGTAAAATAATGTCACGTGCTTCCATTATGCGAGCACCTCCTCTACTTGAGAAAGAGCTGGTTGCGTGATCACTAACTTATCAGCATCAGCAATGTCGAGGACATTCAAGCTCTTGGCAGGAATAACCTTAACGTTAGCTAAGTTGCGGGCTGCTAAAGCAGCATTAACGTTGTCGTCTTCAAGAACAACTAACGTCTTAGTCGTGACATTCAAACCAGCAAGCACTGAAGCAAATTCTTTCGTCTTAGGAGCATCAAATGCTAACCCGTCAACTACGACGAAGCTGTCATCGAGAACCTTTTGTGAAAGAACAGACTTTAATGCTAAACGGCCGACCTTCTTAGGAAGGTGGTAACTGTAAGAGCGAGGGGTAGGGCCAAAGACCACACCACCGCCAACCCATTGTGGTGAACGGATTGAACCTTGACGTGCCCGACCAGTACCCTTTTGACGCCATGGCTTCTTCCCACCACCACGAACGGCACTCCGGTTTTTAACGGCGTGAGTTCCTTGGCGAAGAGATGCCCGTTGCATCAAAATTGTGTCGAATACGACGCTTTCGTTAGGTTCAACACCGAAGATATCGGCATTCAAAGTAACGTCGCCGTTTTGGCTACCATCTTGTTTGTATAATGCTACGCTTGTCATTTAATTATCCTCCCTTCCTAATTAGTTTTCAGAATGCTTTGGGCGTGGTGGGCGAACAGCACTCTTAACAGTAACGAGTGACTTGTTAGCACCAGGCACATTGCCCTTGATCAACAGAACGTTGTTATCAGCGTCAGCCTTAACGATCACAAGGTTTTGGATAGTAACTTGCTTGTTACCCATCCGACCTGGAAGCTTCATGCCAGGGAAAACCCGGTTGATGATAGCACCCAGAGAACCTGGACGACGGTGGTAACGAGAACCATGGGCCATAGGGCCACGGCTTTGACCATCTTTATGAATGTTACCTTGGTATCCATGACCTTTAGTGACACCAGTGACATCAACGATGTCTCCTGCTTGGAAGGTATCAACTTTAACTTCGTCTGCTACCTTGTAATCTCCCAGCTCAACATCTCTGAATTCACGAATGAAGCGCTTAGGAGTCGTGTTTGCTTTTGCTACATGACCTTGTTCGGGCTTGTTGCTGAGTACTTCACGCTTGTCTTGGTAACCAAGTTGAATGGCATCGTAACCGTCGTTTTCCATCGTCTTAACTTGCAACACTACGTTTGGGGTTGCTTCGACAACAGTAACGGGGATTAATTCGCCAGCATCAGTGAAGACTTGCGTCATCCCGACCTTTTTCCCTAAGATTCCTTTTGTGGTCATGAGTACACCTCCGATTATATTGTATTTATTTTGAAAAAATTATAACTTGATTTCGATGTCAACACCGCTAGGCAAGTCGAGCTTCATTAATGAGTCAACTGTCTTTGGCGTTGGGTTAACGATATCAATCAAACGCTTGTGCGTCCGCATTTCGAATTGTTCACGTGAGTCCTTAAACTTATGTGGTGAACGTAATACGGTGTAGATCGTCCGTTCAGTTGGTAATGGAATTGGACCAGAGATAGTGGCACCAGTTCTCTTAGCTGTTTCAACGATCTTGTCCGCTGATTGGTCAAGGATACGATGTTCGTACGCCTTCAACCGAATCCGAATTTTTTGTTTTGCCATTGTGTTCCCTCCTTCGTCTATTTTAAAAATAAGACTAACTCCGTGGAAATTCCCGCCACACCCTCATGGCAAAGCGGCCGGGTGTGTCGCAATCTCCCACATCATCGCTTAAGCTTTGAGCTCTCCCCCGGGGGTAGTAAAATACCCTCGGATTTACAGCACTTGACTATCATACTAAATAAAACGCCGTCTGACAAGGGTTTTAGCAGAATTAGTCAATCTTTTTTGTGAAATCGCTGACCAATTTGACACAGATCAATTCAGCATAAATATATTTATCCCAAATCAGATTTAATTTTACCAGTATCTGGCTAGATTGGCTAACCCAACCTGTAGACTGTCTCATTGCCGACTACAGCAATGGCCGCAACCTCTGACGACCACTTTAGTCAAGCAATTAAGCCGACTTCTTCCTATTAAATAGCAATCTTGCCAGCAACCAACCAATCAAACAAGTCAGCACATCAGCAGCCGGTTGTGCCCAGATGATCCCGTGGTACCCCAGAAAATGAGCACCCAACACAATCATCAGATAGAACACAATGCCCTGACGCGCAATCGACATAATAAAGGCCCCACTAGCCTTTCCCGTACTCTGGAAGACTGTTGTATAGACGAGAACGGCCCCCACAAACGGCGTCGTTGCCAGGAAGACACGTAGCATGTACGTCCCCGCACTGATGACCGCTGGATTATGTAGGAATAGCCCAATAATCTGTGGTGCAAATATCATCAGGATTACAGCAAAGACCAGCGCATAGACGACCTCCACCATTAAGTCAAAGCGGAGAATCTGCTTGAAGCGCTTCTGGTTCTTCGCACCAAACGTATAGCCAATCAGCGGCTGTGCCCCGAAAGCAAAGCCCACCATCACTAGCATGATGATCATATAGACCTTTAGGACAATCCCCATCGCTGCCACCCGAGTTGCACCGTAGTCAACCAGGTAACGATTCAAGACTGCCGTCCCAAACGCCTGCATGAGATTCGTAATCGATCCTGGAATCCCAATGAACAGGACCTGACGAATCAACTGACTGTCAATCCTACTGAGCTTGATATCGATTGAAATCACCTGGCAATAACGCTTTGTCAGGTACACCAGGAGCCCAGCTGAGACTGTATACCCAATCACAGTAGCTAGAGCCGCACCAGCAGCGCCTAACCCCATTGGGAAGATCAGTAAGGGATCTAAGATGATCGTAATCACGGTTCCCACCATGGTACCAATCATCGACTGCGTGGCAAAGCCTTCCGTCCGAATCAGATTACCCGGCACAATTGAGACAATGATCGGCATTGCCCCAATCGCCATGATCCGGTAAAACTGTTCAGCATAGGGATAAGTCGCCGATGTCGCTCCCAGCAGGTGTAGGATTGGCCGACTAAATCCTAAGAGGACCACTGTCGTCACCAGTCCGAGAACAACTGCCCCATACAGGCAGAAACTACTAACACGACTCCCAGTGGCATACGCTTTCTCCCCTAGCAATCGTGAAATCAGCGAGCTACCACCGAGGCCAAAGATATCGCCAATCGCAATCAGAAAAGAAAACAGCGGTGTACACAGCGCGACGCCCGCCACTAAATTCGTGTTCTGCGTCTGGGAAACGAAGAAGGTATCGGCCAGATTATAGATCATGCTGGCCACCATGCTTAACACAACGGGCAATGCGAGCTTAAAGTACGCTCGCGGAATCGACGCCCGCTCAAACAACTCTTCCATAACTCACTCTCCTACTTAGCTTCAAACGCACAGAGGTTATTATAACGCAATACACCACGTTCTGTCAGGTTGTCATTCTGGGCAAGCATTAAGTCCTGTTCGTCTTCCCCCAACTCACGCTCATCCACCATCAGGAAAATTTCAAAAAAAAAGCGTCTCACCCTAACGGCGAGACGCTTCATTTTAGAGAACAACTAGACTCTAGTCTTCGACTGGAGTACCGCCATTCTTCTTGATAATATCAGCTTGAACACTCTTTGGCGTTGGTTCGTAGTGATCAAACGTCATGGTAAAGGTACCACGACCTTGTGATGCAGAACGTAACGTCGTAGCGTAACCGAACATTTCGGATAACGGAACGTAAGAGTGAATCATTTGTGCGTTCCCACGAGCTTCCATACCATCAACCTTACCACGACGAGCGGTAACTTGACCCATGATATCACCCATGTAGTCTTCTGGTACCAAGATATCAACCTTCATGATTGGTTCAAGGATAACAGGACCAGCACTTTGGACGGCCTTACGTAAAGCCAATGATGCGGCAACCTTGAAGGCTGCTTCACTAGAATCGACTTCATGGTAACTACCATCGTATAACTTAGCCTTAACATCAACCAATGGGTAACCGGCTAACACACCGTTTGCCATGGCTTCTTGCAGACCTTGGTCAACTGAAGGGATAAATTCACGAGGAACAACCCCACCAACGATAGCGTCTTCAAATTCGTAACCCTTACCACGTTCGTTAGGGGTGAATTCGATCCAAACGTCACCATATTGACCTTTACCACCAGATTGACGAACGAACTTACCTTGGACCTTAGTTGACTTCGTGAAGGCTTCACGGTAGGCAACTTGAGGGGCACCAATGTTAGCTTCAACCTTGAATTCACGCTTCATCCGGTCGATGATGATATCCAAGTGAAGTTCACCCATCCCAGCAATCAGAGTTTCACCAGTTTCAGGGTTAGTTTCAGCCTTGAAAGTTGGGTCTTCTTCAGAAAGCTTTTGTAAGGCGTTGTTCATCTTATCTTGGTCAGCCTTCGTCTTTGGTTCAACGGCAACCTGGATCACAGGATCTGGGAAGTTCATTGATTCCAAATGTAATGGGTGATCAGGGTCAGTCAAAGAGTCACCAGTAGTGGTGTTCTTCAAACCAATGGCCCCGGCAATATCACCGGAGAAGACTTCTGGAATTTCTTGACGGTGATTTGAATGCATTTGCAGCAAACGACCAACACGTTCACGCTTGTCCTTCGTAGCGTTAAGTACGTAAGAACCAGATTCCAGAGTACCGGAGTAAACCCGGATGTAAGTCAAACGACCAACGAATGGGTCGGTAGCAACCTTGAATGCCAAAGCAGCGAATGGATCGTCATCGTTAGCACGTAAAGTAACGGCTTCGTCAGTGTCAGGAACAGTGGCGTTGTATGGCTTAACATCCAATGGAGATGGTAAGTAGTCCACAACGGCATCCATCAACATCTGAACACCCTTATCTTTGAAGGCAGAACCAGCAAAGACAGGGAACATGTCCAAACGTAAAGTGGCACGACGGATAGCAGCCTTTAATTCCTCTTTGGTGATTTCTTCACCTTCGAGGTACTTTTCCATGATTTCATCATCAACGTCAGCGACGCTTTCGATGATGCCTTCATGACGCTTCTTTGCTTCTTCAAGCATGTCGGCAGGAATTTCAACAGTGTCCCATGAGGAACCCAATTCATCCTTGTCGTAAACGTAGGCTTTCATTTCGATTAAGTCAACAACACCACTGAAGTCATCTTCAGCACCGATAGCCATTTGCAAAGCAACGGCGTTGGCTTGAAGACGGTCGTGGATAGAGTTTACTGAGAAGTCGAAGTCGGCACCCAGCTTATCCATCTTGTTAACGAAAACGATACGGGGAACATCGAAGTCTGAGGCTTGACGCCAAACAGTTTCAGTTTGAGGTTCAACCCCGGCTTGACCATCTAAGACGGTAACGGCACCATCAAGCACACGCAGAGAACGTTCAACTTCAACAGTGAAGTCCACGTGTCCTGGGGTGTCAATGATGTTGATCCGGTGTTCTTTCCATTCCGCAGTAGTAGCGGCGGAAGTAATCGTAATACCCCGTTCTTGTTCTTGTTCCATCCAGTCCATTTGTGAAGCCCCATCATGGGTTTCACCAATCTTGTGGATTTTACCAGTATAATACAGGATACGCTCAGTAGTCGTCGTCTTACCGGCATCAATATGAGCCATGATACCAATGTTACGAGTTTTCTCAAGCGGAAATTCACGAGTATTAGCCATGATTAATGTGTAACTCCTCTCAATTTGATCATAGGTTGATTGTGCCAAAAGGTGGCTACTATCATCACACTGATTAAGTAGCCACCTCTCGATTAAGGGAAAATCCCTTAAGCTAGAGACGAAGGTGCTATGCAACACTCCGCTCTAACATTTTATCACACTGCTGGCAATGCAGCGCAATAGCTGCTTTTTACCAACGGTAGTGTGCGAAGGCACGGTTGGCATCAGCCATACGGTGCGTATCTTCACGCTTCTTAACAGCTGCACCCGTGTTGTTAGCAGCGTCCATGATTTCACGCGCTAAGCGTTCAACCATGGTGTGTTCGCCACGTAAACGGGAGTATTGAACCATCCAACGCAGACCTAAAGTGGTCCGACGATCTGGACGAACTTCGATTGGAACTTGGTAGTTTGACCCACCAACACGCCGAGCCTTAACTTCCAAGACTGGCATAACGTTCTTCATTGCTTCTTCAAAGACTTCAACTGGATCGTTACCAGTTTCGTTCTTAATGATGTCGAAGGCACCATAAATAATTTTTGTGGAAGTCCCACGTTTCCCATCCATCATCGTGTGGTTAATCAAACGAGTAACCAACTTTGAGTTGTAAATTGGATCAGGAAGGACTTCACGCTTTTGTACGTTTCCTTTTCTAGGCATTGTTAATATCCTCCTCGAATGTTGTTTCAGACTGCTTGACGGCAACCGTGCAAGTCAGTCCAATAAGTCATCTTAGTCCTTAGGCTTCTTAGTACCGTACTTGGACCGACTTTGACGACGGTCAGTAACACCGGCAGTATCAAGCGCACCACGGATGATGTGGTAACGAACCCCAGGTAAATCCTTTACCCGGCCACCACGGATCAAAACAACACTATGTTCTTGAAGGTTATGACCGATACCAGGAATGTAAGCAGTCACTTCAATTAAGTTTGATAACCGTACACGTGCATATTTCCGTAAAGCTGAGTTAGGCTTCTTTGGTGTCATGGTACCGACACGAGTAGCAACCCCACGCTTTTGTGGAGCTGGATTCTTAACTTGAGCTTTTTTGAAACTGTTATACCCGAAGTTTAAAGCTGGGGCATCTGATTTAGAACTTTTAGATTTACGACCTTTACGCACCAATTGGTTAATAGTAGGCATCTAAATAGTCCTCCTTTCCTATTCTTGAGTTTAGTCCACACATCCAGGTGGTTCATTTTCCTTTAAAGAAAAAAGCCACTCGGACGCGGGTTCAATTGAAGTGTCTCTCCCGCCGTCAGTCAGCATGTCCGGTAATGATTACCCGAGACCTGTCTGCGAAAAGCACCTTTAATAGAATACCACGCCAGAAAACACATGTCAATGAAGGTTTCTGGCTTTCCCCACAAATATTTCGCCTTCTTTTACGTAGTTAAGAGTATAGGGGTGAAAATGATGCTGATACTTATTCTATTTATATACGGTAGTTGTATGGGCTCCCTTCTGGTCGCCATGGCCAGTCGCTATGTCAACGGTGACTCCTACTTGTTCCCTGCTTCACACTGTGACACCTGTCAGACGCCCCTCACCTATTGGCAACTGGTACCTGTTCTAAGCTATGCTTTGCTGCGGGGGAAATGTCAGACCTGTGATGGAACGATCCCAGCGGTTACCCTCATCATGGAAGTTACTGCCGGGTTATTAACGACCACTGTGACTGACTGGGCCAGTCTTCTAGTTGTTCTGTGGCTCGGGCTCTGGGGATTCGCCGCCCTCTGTGATTGGCAAACGCAAACCTTTCCCGGCTGGGTGAGTTGGGTGGCAACTGGCCTCTCACTTTGGCAGCACTCTCCCTTTGTCTGGCTACTTGGCTGTGCCTGCCTGCTAGCCATTCATTTACTCTGGCCACACTGGCGCCATCCCGTCATTGGTGACGGCGATTTGGAAATGATGGTCAGCTATGCTTTACTGTGGGGCGTGACCGCAACTGCACATTGGCTGGTAGTGGCTTGCTTGCTGGGACTTTGGCGAGCACGTGTAGGTGGACGGATTGCCTTTCTGCCTGATTTGGTAGTTAGTGCGGTTGGGTGGTGGCTGATGACCTAACCAACGAATTGTGAATTCTGGGTTCTATACAAACGGCCAGCAATTATCCCTGACTGGATGACTGCTAGCCTTTCGATGCTCCTTATAGATAGGACTGTTTTTTATTGCTTAACGCATATGGCTTGCCCTCATTATGCGATCCCGATACTGGCGATCTCCGAAACGTGTTCCCTCGGGCAGTCCCCTCCGCTTAACCCCAATAAGTACCGGCTCGGTTCCGCCGAACTGGCACTTATTGACGTTAATGCTCAGAGACTAACCGCCCTCACTTACACTCTAGTTGAAACGCGTTCCGCTAGCCAGATTCTTCTGCTTAACAAAAATAAGGCTCCTAGCCGGCAGCTGCCGCTGAACACATTCACTCAGTGCTCGCGATTTTCTCTCGCCATATTATCCCGATACTGGCGACCTCCGAAACGCGTTCCGTAAGGCAGGTTCCTGCGCTTAACAAAAATAAGCTCCCCGGCCGGCAGGGATTTTACTGACCGTATTTGTTGAGTACACCTGACTTACTCTCGCCACACTATCCTGGTCCTGGCAACCTCCGAAACGCGTTCCGCTAGCCAGATTCTTCCGCTTAACAAAAATAAGGCTCCTAGCCGGCAGCTGCCGACTAGAAGCCTTATTCTCGTTAATGCTCAGAATCTAAACAGGCTAGCTACACGCTCTTATGCCTGTGAATCCTCTTGCATTTGCTTTTCCAAATCGCTGATTGAGTAGACGCCTTCGGTTGACGAACCGCCAACTTCCTTGGGCTTGATCTGACGGTAATCTGGCATACCAGTACCGGCAGGAATGATCTTCCCAATAATAACGTTTTCCTTCAAACCAACTAATGGATCGTTCTTGCCACGAATAGCAGCGTCGGTCAAGACACGCGTCGTTTCCTGGAAGGATGCGGCTGATAAGAAACTGTTCGTTTCCAAGGCAGCCTTGGTAATCCCCAAGATAACTGGACGTGCCGTAGCGGCGATACCACCAGAGATTAACGTCTGGTAGTTAGCGCGACGGAAGTCTTGAATATCCATCAAAGTACCAGGCAAGACATCGGTATCACCCGGATCCATGATCCGAACTTTACGTAACATCTGCCGAACCATGATTTCAACGTGCTTATCACTGATAGCAACACCTTGCATCCGGTAAACACGTTGAACTTCACCTAAGATGTAAGTTTCAGTAGACAAGACATCGCGAACCCGCAGCATTTCCTTAGGATCAACAGACCCATAGTTCAATGCTGACCCACGGTGAATGAAGTCGCCTTCGCTGACCCGCATACGAGCAGTGATAGGTAACGTGTAACTCCGCGTATCGGCTTCACCCTTAATGGTGATTTCCTTGGTCCGTTCTGCTGGGTTTTCTTCGATTGATTCAACCGTCCCAGTAACTTCAGTAATTTCAGCTTTACCTTTAGGGTTCCGAGATTCAAACAATTCTTGAACACGAGGAAGCCCTTGGGTAATATCTTCGTTCCCGGCAACACCACCGGTATGGAAGTTACGCATAGTCAGCTGAGTACCTGGTTCACCGATAGATTGTGCGGCAACAGTACCAACAGCTTCACCAACTTCAACTTCGTCACCAGTAGCCATGTTACGGCCGTAACAATGTTCACAAACACCATGTTCAGTGTTGCAAGTGAAGGCGGAACGAATCGTAACTTCTTCAACACCAGCATCGACGATCTTTTGTGCGGTGTCTTCAACGATCATTTGGTTCTTAGGAACAATAACGTCCCCAGTCTTTGGATCGTAGACGGTCTTTTGGGTGTAACGCCCTAAGATCCGGTCGTACAATGGTTCGATCATTTCGTTACCATCAGTGATAGCACGAATCTTCAAACCACGGTCAGTCCCACAATCCTTTTCCCGAATGATAACGTCTTGCGCAACATCGACCAGCCGCCGAGTCAGGTAACCTGAGTTGGCAGTCTTGAGGGCCGTATCGGTCATCCCTTTACGGGCCCCATGGGTCGAAATGAACATTTCCATAACCGTCAGGCCTTCACGGAAGTTAGACGTGATAGGCAGTTCCATGATGTCACCACTAGGAGCGGCCATCAAACCACGCATACCAGCCAACTGGGTAAAGTTAGAAATGTTACCACGAGCACCAGAATCACTCATCATAAAGATAGGGTTCTGTTGGTCGAAACTGTGAATCAGAGCGTTTTGAATGTCATCCTTGGCATCGTTCCAGATTCCAATAACACGTTCGTAACGTTCGTGATCGGTGATCAACCCACGACGGAATTGCTTCGTTACCGTAGCAACCTGTTTGTGGGCTGCGTCGATAATTTCTGGCTTTTCCTTCAAGTCGGTAACGTCGACCATCCCAACCGTCAACCCAGACTTCGTAGATTCGTCGTAACCCAAATCCTTGATCCGGTCCAACAACTTAGAGGTTTCAGTAACCTTGTATTGTTGGTAAACGGCAGCGATAATGTCGGACAAGAAGCCCTTCTTGAATGGGCCAACTAATTCAGCATTTTGCAGGTAATCGTGAATGTCTTCGCCCGGTGCCAAGAAGTACTTGTCAGGGACGTAGCCGTTCAAGTTCGTGCTGGTTGGTTCGTTCAAGTATGGGAATGACTTAGGCAGGATGTTGTTAAAGATCAACTTCCCAACGGTCGTTACCATAATCTTACTGCGTTGTTCATCAGTAAATGGCTTGTCGGTCATGCCAGAGACTTGAACCCCAACGCGACTGTGCCAGTGAACCAAACCGTTACGGTAAGCCAAGACGGCTTCGTTGAGGTCGGTAAAGATCATACCTTCCCCTTCACGGTTATCTTCTTCCATGGTCAGGTAGTAGTTCCCGATAACCATATCTTGAGAAGGCGCAACAACTGGCTTACCACTGGCAGGAGCCAGGATATGGTGAGCAGCTAACATCAGCAAACGTGCTTCAGCTTGTGCTTCGTCAGATAATGGCACGTGAATGGCCATTTGATCCCCATCGAAATCGGCGTTGTAAGCTTCACAAGCCAATGGGTGAAGACGCATAGCTTTACCACTAACTAAGACTGGTTCGAACGCTTGAATCCCCAAACGGTGAAGCGTAGGTGCCCGGTTCAACAGAACAGGGTGTTCCTTGATAACATCTTCAAGAACATTGAAGACATCGTCATCTTCACGGTCGATCTGGCGCTTGGCATTCTTAATGTTAGAAGCCAAACCACGCGCAACCAATTCCTTCATGATGAATGGCCGGAATAATTCCAGAGCCATTGGAACTGGCAGACCCATTTGGTTGAACTTGAGGGAAGGACCAACGTCAATAACGGAACGACCAGAGTAGTCAACCCGCTTCCCTAACAAGTTTTGACGGAAACGTCCTTGCTTCCCTTTCAACATGTGTGAAAGAGACTTCAGTGGACGGTTACCAGGACCAGCAACTGGACGGCCACGACGACCGTTATCGATCAAGGCATCAACGGCTTCTTGGAGCATCCGCTTTTCGTTTTGAACGATGATACCAGGTGCGTTTAAGTCCAGCAAACGCTTCAACCGGCTGTTCCGGTTGATAACCCGCCGGTACAAGTCGTTCAGGTCGGACGTTGCGAAACGACCACCTTCGAGTTGTACCATTGGACGAAGATCAGGTGGGATTACCGGAATGGCATCCATTACCATCCATTCAGGACGGTTACCTGAAGTCACGAAGGCTTCCAAGATGTCCAAACGACGAACGGCACGCGTCCGCTTTTGGCCAGTGGCTTCCTTCAATTCTTCTTTTAATTCTTTAACTTCTTTATCCAGGTCTACGGCCATCAATAACTTCTTGATGGCTTCGGCACCCATTTCAGCCTTGAAGGCCTTGCTACCGTATTCTACGAGCTTGTCACGGTAATCCCGTTCGGAAAGGAGTTGTTTCTTTTCCAATGGGGTGTTACCTGGATCTAAGACCACGTAGGATGCAAAGTAGATGATTTCTTCCAGGGCACGAGGACTCATGTCGAGGACCAAGCCCATCCGACTTGGGATCCCCTTGAAGTACCAGATGTGGGTTACAGGAGCAGCCAATTCGATATGGCCCATCCGTTCACGACGAACCTTAGAACGGGTAACTTCGACACCACAACGGTCACAAACGACACCCTTGTAACGGATCCGCTTGTATTTCCCACAGGCACATTCCCAGTCCTTGGTAGGACCGAAAATCCGCTCGTCGAACAGCCCATCTTTTTCAGGCTTTAACGTCCGGTAGTTGATGGTTTCAGGCTTCTTGACTTCCCCGTAAGACCAGCTACGGATCTTATCAGGTGAAGCCAGCCCGATCTGCATGCTTTCGAACTTATTGACATCGACCAAAGAAGCGACCTCCCTTATTAATTAGTCTTGTGTGTTCGGTTGACTTTCATTTTTCGTTGGTTCTGGTGTGGTCTTGGCACTGTCGGCCTGAGCTTGCGCTTTGCGTTGCTCTTCTTGCTGTTGAGCGTACTTGCTCAAAGCATCAACGTTCACAACATCATCGTCATCGTCATCCATATCGCGGAGTTCGATTTCTTCGTTGTTCCCGTTTAAGACCTTCATGTCCAACCCTAAGGATTGTAATTCCTTGACCAGAACACGGAATGATTCAGGGACACCAGGCTTTGGAATTGGATCGCCCTTAACGATGGCTTCGTAGGTCTTAACCCGACCCACAACGTCATCAGACTTGTACGTCAAGATTTCTTGCAACGTATAAGCGGCACCGTAAGCTTCCAAGGCCCAAACTTCCATTTCACCAAACCGCTGGCCACCAAATTGTGCTTTCCCACCAAGGGGTTGTTGGGTAACCAATGAGTAAGGTCCAATGGAACGGGCGTGCATCTTGTCGTCGACCATGTGGGCCAACTTCAGGTAGTTCATGACACCAACGGCAACCCGCTTATCGAACGGTTCACCGGTCCGACCATCGTATAAGACAGTCTTGGCATCAGCAGCCATACCGGCTTCCTTCAAAGCGTCCGCGATATCAGTATCTTGGGCACCATCGAAGACTGGCGTAGCCACGTGAATCCCTAACTTACGAGCAGCCATCCCTAAATGCAATTCGAGCACTTGCCCGATGTTCATCCGGGAAGGCACACCCATTGGACTCAGCATGATGTCGATTGGGGTACCATCTGGCATGTATGGCATATCTTCTTGAGGGATAACGACGGAAACCGTCCCCTTGTTACCATGACGACCAGACATCTTGTCACCAACTTGAATCTTACGCTTTTGCGCGATGTAGACCCGAACCATCATGTTGACACCAGGTGATAATTCATCCCCATTTTCACGAGTGAAGATCTTAACATCCTGGATGATCCCGCCACCACCATGTGGAACCTTCAGAGAAGTATCCCGTACTTCACGGGCCTTTTCACCAAAGATAGCATGGAGTAAACGTTCTTCGGCTGATAATTCAGTCACACCCTTAGGCGTTACCTTACCAACTAAGATGTCACCGTCTTGAACTTCGGCACCGACACGGATAATCCCGTCTTCGTCCAAGTTCTTCAAGGCATCTTCACCGACGTTAGGAATTTCACGCGTCATTTCTTCAGGTCCAAGCTTCGTGTCACGTGCTTCTGATTCGTATTCTTCAATATGAATCGACGTGTAAACGTCATCGCGAACCAAACGTTCGTTGATCCCGATGGCATCTTCGAAGTTGTACCCTTGCCAAGTCATGAAGGCAACTAATGGGTTTTGCCCTAAAGCAAGTTCCCCATTTTCCATTGAAGGACCATCAGCCAAGATTTCGTCGTTGTCGACGCGATCGCCAACCTTAACGATTGGACGTTGGTTGTAGTTCTTACCACCGTTTGACCGGCGGAACTTCATGAGCTTGTAAGTGTCAAGCGCATCGTCGTCGCGACGAACACGGATTTCACGTGCATCGACGTATTCAACAGTTCCTTCGTGTTGGCTAATTAAAGCAACCCCGGAGTCATGCGCAGCTTTATATTCAATACCAGTCCCAACCAGTGGTGCATGAGGGTCAAGCAATGGCACAGCTTGCCGTTGCATGTTGGCACCCATCAAGGCACGGTTGGAGTCATCGTTTTCCAAGAAAGGAATACATGCAGTGGCCACGGCAACAACTTGCTTAGGCGAAACGTCCATGTAGTCAATCTTGTCAGCACTGGTTTCGATGTTGTTATCTTCGTCACGGGCCATGATGGTATCCGTAGCAAATGAACCGTCATCGTTTAAAGGCGTGTTGGCTTGGGCAACGACGTAATTATCTTCTTCATCAGCAGTCAGGTAATCGATCTTGTCGGTAACCATGTGCGTATCCCATGACACACGACGGTATGGCGTTTCAATGAACCCATACTTGTTAACCCGTGCGTAACTGGACAAACTGTTGATCAACCCAATGTTAGGACCTTCAGGCGTTTCAATTGGGCACATCCGACCGTAGTGGGTATAGTGCACATCCCGGACTTCATATCCGGCACGGTCACGCGTCAAACCACCAGGTCCAAGGGCAGACAGACGACGCTTATGGGTTAATTCACCCAATGGGTTCGTCTGGTCCATGAATTGTGACAATTGAGATGAACCGAAGAATTCCTTAATGGAAGCAACCACTGGACGAATGTTAATCAATTGTTGTGGCGTTACGGTTGCGGCGTCTTGAATAGACATCCGTTCACGAACGACCCGTTCCATCCGGGATAACCCGATCCGGAATTGGTTTTGCAACAATTCACCAACAGAACGAATCCGCCGGTTACCCAAGTGGTCAATATCATCGGTATTACCAATTCCGATTTGCAGATCGAAGAAGTAGTTCATGGAAGCAATGATGTCGGCTGGGCGAATGTGCTTCAGCTTGATGTCAATGTTCCCATTCCCAATAACGGGCACTTCTTGTTCTGGGTCATCTGGAGATTGGACCTTGATGATTTGCAACTTCAGAGGTTCAGTAACGACCGCTTCGTCTGAAGGTTGGAAAGTAACCATCTTGAAATCGTCTTGATCCAAGAATGGTGCCAACGTCTTCATGACGTCCTTGTCAACGACCGTACCCTTTTGCGCGATAACTTCACCAGTATCTGGGTCAGCTAACGTTTCAGCTAAGGTCAAGCCGAGCAAACGCGTCTTCAGGCTGAGCTTCTTGTTGGTCTTGTAACGACCAACGGGAGCCATGTCGTAACGCTTAGGGTCAAAGAACCGTGCAGTCAGCAAGCTCCGTGAAGAGTCCGCCGTCTTAGGTTCACCTGGGCGTAGACGTTCGTAGATGTCCTTCAAGGACTCTTCAACACGGGAGTCATCGGTATTCTTGTGAATATCCTTTTCCAACGTGTTAGACAAACTGTCGTTATCACCCAAGATATCTAAGATTTCATCATCGGAACCGAAACCTAATGCCCGAACTAATTCGGTCATTGGAATCTTCCGCGTCCGGTCGATCCGAACGTAAGAAATGTTCTTAGCGTCGGTTTCGAATTCGAGCCAAGCACCACGGTTAGGAATAACCGTTGCGCCAAACACAGTCCGGCCGTTCTTATCAGTATCTTCATTGAAGTAAACGCCTGGTGAGCGGACTAATTGAGAAACAATAACCCGTTCTGCCCCGTTAATGATAAAGGTCCCTTGGGCCGTCATTAATGGGAAGTCACCGAAGAAGACGTCTTGTGATTTGATTTCGCCCGTTTCATGGTTGGTTAAGCGTAAGGTCACGTGCAGTGGTGCTGAGAAATTGGCATCGTGTTCCCGTGCTTCATCAACGGAATATTTGGGTTCTAGTAATTGATAATCAACAAACTCTAACGAAAGGTTTCCTTGAAAATCTTCGATTGGCATGATGTCGTCGAACATGTCCCGTAAACCTTCATCGAGGAACCAGTTGTAAGAATTAGTCTGAATCTCGATTAAGTTAGGGAGATCAAGGACTTCCTTGATCCGCGAATAGCTACGGCGAGTACGGTGTTTCCCGTATTTCACTAAGTGTCCTGCCAAGTTGTTCACCTCTCCTATTTATTCTGTAAATTGGTCAAAATTCCTAATGTTACATTTTGATTACAATTGCATAATCGACCGGATTTTTGGCAAAAAAAATCCAAAAACAAACCCACAGTTTGCTTTTGGCTTCTTATAACGGACGCTACCGGACAATATATCGGTGCATCCAATTTCAATTCACAGTTGCATACAAATGATATAGTACTAGCTTCCAGGGTAAATGTCAATAGAGAAGCTCTACTTCTTAACGGCAACCCCAAATAAAATCAACCGAACCAGTGCTAGCGTCTGGTCGTGTTGTGAAGCATCCTCGGGCCCAACGTGGTGGAACGTGTTGAACAGTGGACTCAGACTCGTCAGATAGAAGGAAGCCGCGTCCTGAGCCTTAACGCCATCCTGTAGACTAACCACACCGGTCTCAAAGAAACTGGTCAGTGGCATCAGGTAGTCTTGCATGAAGACCATCCCCAGTTGCCGCTTATTTTCTGGTTTCAGGAACTTGAAGCTTCCATGGATCACAGTGAAGATATCCCGTGGGTGGGCTTTAGTCAGCACCTCAGTAACTACCGTCAACGCTTCAACAGGATCTGCATCTGCTGGCATCTGTGCCACCGCATCAGTGATACCGGTCTTAATCTCTCCCCCAACGGTCTTGATGACCTCCAGGAAGATGACCTCCTTATCGCTAAAATGGTGATACAGCGCAGGCTGGGTAATCCCCACCTGTTTGGCGATATCACGGGTCGACGTCGCCTGATAACCCTGTGCCAAGAATTGTTCCCGCGCTGCAGCTAAGATAGCGGCATGGGTATGGGTCAATTGTTCTTCTCTCTTCATGAGCAGGCCGGCTTCCTTTCTAAATGTGGTTTGTTTTTTCATATTATATACTGAAGATAAAAAGTGCCGTCTACGGCTGCCAGGGATTTCACCTGCTGTGGGGACCGGTCCAAGACAAAGTACGGTCTTGAACCTCGACTTGAAACCTCGCCAAAATCACGAGTTTCCAAGCTCGTCCCATGGCGTAAGAACGGGAAGGAAGGAACGAACACCCGTCCTAACCGCCATCGACACGGCCGGTTCCATCCCTGGCCTCCTCCGACTAGGCTAGTTTTCATTGACAATCATACAGTTTCAAAACCAGTGCGCATCACAACGTCTTCAATTACTAATTAGCCATGCTCCCATGACATCAGATGCAATGCACTACTCTATAACTGCTGACCTAAAAAGTCTCCAATCAGTCAGTAAAGCGTGACCAATCAACCTTCCTAATATACCATATTATCAATTTAAGTGTACCACATTCATTTATCACCAGCTAGGTCAATGCCTGTGATTGACCGCCTGTTGCTGGACTGGCCTAGTCTGCTTTAAGCCCCGTCCACGCATAAAAATAGTGGTGTCTCCCCCATCCAGAGGAAACACCACTATCGTTCATTTCATTTTAGATTTAGTGGCTTGCTACCGCAGTCGGCTTGGCCTTGCTTGGTGCCTTCACGTTAACCGTGATTTCACCACGCGTCGCCCCGACCGTGACTTGGTCGTTAGCCTTGACTTCGCCATTCAGCAAAGCCTCACTCAGCTTATCTTCGACCTGCGTCTGCAGTGCCCGGCGAATTGGCCGTGCCCCGTATTCGGGATCAAAGCCCGCCTTGGCCACCACTTCAATGGCGGCTGGTGTGATCTTCAGCTTGATGTTTTGCTCAGCTACCCGGTCAACGATGTGCTTAGCCATCAACTTCACGATTTCGTGGAGTTCATCCTTCTTCAAGGAGTGGAAGATGACCGTTTCATCGATCCGGTTCAGGAATTCTGGCCGGAACGACTGCTTCAACGTTTCGCGAATGGTCTGAGACATTGCCCGGTAACTGTTGGCCATGTCTTCGGCACCGAACCCAACGGTCTTTTCATCCCGCAGCTTCGTTGCCCCCAAGTTAGACGTCATGATCAAGATGGTATTCCGGAAGTCGACCTTACGTCCCTTAGAATCGGTCAGGTACCCGTCATCTAAGACCTGTAAGAGAATGTTGAAGACGTCCGGATGAGCCTTTTCAACTTCATCGAAGAGGACCACGGAGTACGGCTTCTGCCGAACCTTTTCCGTTAATTGGCCACCCTCGTCGTAACCGACGTAGCCGGGAGCTGACCCAATCAAACGACTGGTCGAGTACTTCTCCATGTATTCGCTCATGTCGACACGAATCATGTTGTCTTCGGAACCAAACATCGCTTCGGCCAACGCCTTAGCTAATTCGGTCTTCCCGACACCGGTAGGTCCTAAGAACATGAATGACCCAATTGGCCGGTTAGGATCTTTCAACCCTGACCGTGCCCGTCGGATAGCCCGAGAAACGGCCGAAACAGCTTCTTCCTGGCCAATGACCCGCTTATGCAGGATTGACTCCAGGTTGACCAAACGATCGGCGTCCGTCTGCTTCAGCTGCGTTACGGGAACCCCCGTCCACTCAGCCACGACATCGGCCACGTCTTCGCCGGTAACATCGGTCGCGTATTGGCGATCAGGTGTCACAGCGGCAGCAGCCTTAGCCGCACGCGCTTCAACCTTTTGCCGGAGAGCCATTTCTTCTGTCCGCAACTTAGCGGCCTGTTCGAAGTCCTGACGCTCGATGGCAGCTTCCTTGGCTGCAGCAAGGTCGGTTAATTCCTTGGCTTGCTTGCTAGCCGGCGTTGGCTTGTCCATCTGATCGATACGAACCTTTGCGGAAGCTTCATCCATCAGGTCAATGGCCTTATCTGGTAAGAAACGATCGCTGATGTAGCGCGTCGATAATTTAACGGCTTGGTCCAAGGCATCATCCGTAATGTTCACGTGATGGTGATCTTCGTAGCGTGACCGTAAGCCCTTCAAGATCTCTAAGGCTTCCGCACTCGTTGGTTCGTTGACCTGAACCGTTGCAAATCGTCGTTCTAGAGCAGCATCGGATTCAATGTACTTCTGGTATTCATCCAACGTGGTTGCCCCAATGGTTTGGAGTTCACCACGAGCCAGGGCTGGCTTCAGGATGTTGGAGGCGTCAATGGCCCCTTCAGCACCACCGGCACCGATCAGCGTGTGGAGTTCATCAATGAATAGGATAACTTGGCCATCGTTGTAGATTTCTTCAATGACTCTCTTCAACCGGTCTTCGAATTCCCCACGGTACTTGGTACCAGCCACTAATGACCCCATGTCGAGCATCATCAGCCGCTTGTTCTGCATGTCTTCGGGAACATCGCCAGCCACGATTCGTTGGGCCAAGCCCTCGGCAATAGCGGTCTTCCCGACACCAGGTTCGCCAATTAAGACGGGGTTATTCTTCGTCCGCCGACTCAGAATCTGGATGACCCGTTTGACTTCCTTTTCCCGGCCAACAGTTGGGTCCATGCGGCCTTCCTTAGCGGATTCAGTTAAGTTTCGTGCTAAGGAGTCCAAGGTTGGCGTACCACCCTGTGGTGCGCGGCGGCTACGGTTATCGTTGCGCCGCTTAGGGGTATCGGTGATGCCAAGCTTACGCAAGACGACCTTGTGGGCATCTGGTAAAGCCACGTTGAGGTTCTTCAAGATACGCGAAGACAGAATTGTTTCATCACTCAGTAAAGCCAGTAACAAGTGTTCCGTCCCAATCTTGGTTGCGCCTAATCGCTTGGCTTCGTCACCAGCCAAGGCCAACATGGATTTGGCCTTTGGTGAGTAGGGCAAGTAACTATCCTTGTCCGTGTTTGCCAGGGTGCCATAGCCGGTAAACCGTTCAATCTCTTCGCGAACGTCATCGTCGGTCACTGAAAATTGTTGTAAGACTTTGTTGGCAATGCCATTTTTTTCAATGGTGAGGGCCAGCAGTAAGTGTTCCGTCCCCACCGCTTGGTGCTTGAAGTATTTTGCTTGTTCCTGTGCCAAGACGAGGACACTCTTAGCGCTTGGTGTAAATAGATTATCCATTGCAGCTCCTCACTTTCTTAACTCTCATATCGTAGGTGATTCAAAATTGAAATTAAAATCTGAGCACGAATCTGCTCATCAGCCTGTCGGTCACCCGTGTTAATGGCGTCCTTATTAATGGCCGCCAAGATGATATTGGCTTCGCTACGGTTGATGGCCCCAGCTTCGAACAGGCTCCGCACGACAGACAGACTGTCGTGCCGAGTAATCTGATCGCCAACGGCCGTGACTAATGAGTCGATAAAGTCGAGGTTGTCTAGCAACTTGACCTTTTCGATGCGAATATAACCGCCACCGCCCCGTTTACTCTGAACCACGTAACCATCCTGAATCGTAAAACGTGTCTTGATGACGTAATTGATCTGGGACGGCACAACGTTAAACTGATTGGCAATTTCCGCTCTGCGGATCTCCACCTGCTGGGATTCAGCCAAAATCTGCTTCAGGTAAGATTCAATAATATCCGAAATATTCTGATTCTCCATTATCGTCCCCCCTTCAGTTCAGTGTTCTTGACTAATGTTGACTAATATTATACGAAACTACAGTAAAATTGCAACGGATTAGACTGCTTATCGCTGAGAAGTTTTATTTTCTTACCAACAGTCGGCGGTCAAACTACTGCCCACAGCCCCAGAATACCGTCTTCACGAGACTATGAGTGTGCTTTATGTTATCTATATAATGATAGTAATTCAGCTTCTTCAGATTGGTAGCCAACAGCACTTAGTAATCTATGGTAACAAAAAAACGGCTAGCATCCAAACAATCTGTATGGAAACCACCGTTATGCTTATTATATGTATTCGGGATAAAAAAATCGGGAAGACAAGATTTGAACTTGCGACCCCCACGTCCCGAACGTGGTGCTCTACCAAGCTGAGCTACTTCCCGAGAAAAAGCTCACTGACCCACAAATCTTGTCAGTCAAATCGGGAAGACAGGATTCGAACCTGCGACCCCCTGGTCCCAAACCAGGTGCTCTA
>CALNAJ010000034.1 GCA_937874695.1 uncultured Lactobacillus sp. | reverse complement strand
ATCCGTTGCCAGTAATCAAATTCATTTGATTACCAACAACAGATATTTTAGAACCTATATATTTTGCGGGCACATCTTATTATCTTAGTGGGTGTGCTTTTTTCTAAAAGTAAATAATATGGTAAATCCTCAATCTAATATATTCAAGGTTTCAACAGTGTGAACCGTGCCACCAGCTGACCCAGATATCGTGGCGACTCAACAAATCCCCGTTTGACCCAGTTGACTGTGATATTAATGACGGCACCAGAAAAGTATTCTAAATAGTACGGTTCGTTTAAACGTGAGCTATGACCGCCGATACGGTCTTGTTTAATCAGTAATTGGAATACAGTTTGGAACGTTTGCAAGAGGACGTCCAGTTGGCCATTTTTGATCAGCAGCTGGTAAGTTTCAGCCTCTAACTTGGTATTCTCGAAGTAGTGCATCATTAGGTCAGCGAGTTCAACTTGAGATGTCCGTGGTAACCGCCGCAGGTAGCTGAGCATATTTTGTGTTTGGTACGCGATGATAATTTGATCGAAGCTTTGATAGTGCCGGTAAAAGTACGTCCGGGAAACGCGAGCCCGGTGGCATAGCTCGGTGATGGAGATGGTTTTGCATCATCAGCTCCAGTAGTGCTTGGTAGATGGTCACCAAGTTTTGTTGTTTGCGTTCCTGTGGATTCATGGGTCACAACATCCCCCTTTCTGTAACCTAAAGCTAGTTTAGCGTGAGCGATGCTCGTAGACTAGCGATAACACTTGGGGAGGGGATCTTATGTTGAAAAAATCCACACAGTTAGTTGGGACAATGGCCATTGGCATTTTTCTATGTATGCTGGATACAACGGTTATGAACATTGCGTTACCAGCGATTCAAACGGGGCTGTCGACCAGTCTGGAGCAGCTTTCATGGGCGCTCAATTTATATACGATTTTGTTTGCCAGTTTGACGATTCCCTTAGGCCGACTAGCAGATATCCATGGTCGCAGCCGGTTTTACATCTTAGGTCTAATGTTATTTTTAGTCGGTTCACTATTTTCTGGATTAGCAGCTAATGTGGCGTTGCTAATTGTGGGCCGGGGAATTCAGAGTCTGGGGGCAGCAATCGTCTTCCCAGCTAGTATGACAATTGGCATTCAGAGCGTTCCTATGGAAAAACGAACCAGTGCGATTGCCACACTGGGCGTCACGCAAGGATTAGCGGCGGCCATGGGACCAACGATTGGTGGAATCATGACGCAGTTCTTTGGTTGGCGCGGAATATTCTTGATCAACGTGCCGTTTGCCTTGCTTTCTCTCGTGCTTTGCTGGCGGTTGTTTAATCTACATGAAAGTAAGCAAGCTAAGGAACGTTTAGATGTTGCTGGTTCGCTACTATCAATGATGATGTTATTCAGCCTAACCCTGCTGCTGGTCAAGGGCAGTGACTGGGGGTGGACGAGCGGGAGAGTTCTGGGACTTGGTCTACTGAGCTTTGTTGCGCTGGCTGCTTTTATTGTGGTCGAAGCACATAGTCAACAACCCATGGTGCCGCTGGCTTTATTTAAGGACAAACGGTTTGTCGGGTCAGCAGTTGTGACCGTGATGTCCGGTATCTTTCTGGTTACGCTATTGGTACTGATGCCGAGCTTCTTTACGAAGGTGCAAAATAAAGGAGAGCTCCTGGCAGCACTGATGATTACGCCGGCCTCGCTTATGATCTTCATCTGGTCACCAATCAGCGGTTGGCTGTTATCCAAGGTGGGACCGCGAGCCGTCATTTTGATGGGGAGTCTGTCTATGATTGGGGGTTACGTAGTCCTTAGTCAAATGAATCCCAATGTGTATTGGCAGGCTTGCGTGGCGGCAATCTTAGTGGGCGCAGGCTATGGCATCGTGATTGGACCGATTACGGTATTGGCGGCGGGCGATTTCACCGGCAACCTACTAACGGCGTCGCAGAGCGTCATTGGTGTTTTTCGGCAGATTGGGACATCCCTAGCTGTGGCCATCTTTGTGTCGGCACTGTCTGCCAATTTGATAACGGCGAAGACCAATATCTGGACCTTTGCGCAGGACGGCGTCGAGGCCTTAGCGGTAACAGATAAGGTAAAGCGCGACACGCTGGTGCAGGTAAAAACGCAGTTAGCTACGGAGAAAACGCCTAAGCATCAACAGACGACGTTCATTGGTAAGGCTAAAACGCAACGGCTCATCCGCTTATACTATCAGCGAGCCTTGCAGAAAAATAAGTTGACCCAAGCACCAGCTACCGTTAAACGGGGAGTCCACCAACAGGTTAGTCAGGCCGTGACGACCCAGGTTGCTCAGGATAACAGAGCTTTGACACCAGTGGTTGCGACAATCAGACACGAAACTAAGCAACAATTAACCCAGGCATTTTTGCAGCCATATCGATTGGCACTGCCATTTATATTTGGCATGCTATTGACGGTATTTCTGTTTAGGAAACGTCAGGATTATCTGAATCGGAACTAAAAAGTTAATATCGGGTTAAATTCTAACGTTCAAAATAAATTACAGTTCCAAGAGCAAGTTGAATTGATGAGTTCTATGATGATATTGCACGGTTAATGCTTAAAGCCGTTAGTGCTCGTCGGCCTAAGACGCGTTATCAATTGAAAATGATGGATACGATCTCGGTAGTGATTGCGCGAAAATTATCTTATAAAATATTTGATTGTGGCATTCGACTTGGTACAACATGCTTAATATTTTTACAAATGAAGCTGATGTAAGCTAAAATAGATTGGATACTATGCTAAAAGGAGTTGCATCGTGAAAATTACAAAAGAAGAACTCATTAACCTCAGTAGTCATGATAAGTCTGTCAGCGTTGACAGACCGTTCAACAAACCAGGTCATCGTAACCGAATTATTTTTGACGCGCTTCGTCATCAAGAAAGCAAAAAGATATTTGGCCTCGTCTATGAGAAAGATGATGCGCTGTACATTGATTTGAAATGTGATTCTAGAAATATTGATGAGTTGGTGTCCACGTTTCCTTACATCCTAACGGGGCAGCATTTCACGAAGCAACATTGGATTACACTCGATATTCAGCAATTGCCTTCCAAAGATGAACTGATTAAATTGGTGGATGCTAGCTATCACTTAACCGATTAAGCAGGGTGAATCCCAATCAGTTGGGTCTTCTTATACGGCATAATTGTCTTTCAGCACGCAAAATATCGACTTAATCTGTCAAAGTATGCTAGGTTAAGTCGATATTTTAGTTTTTTTCTAAGGTGCTACATTTTTTCCAATCCTTGCCGTTGTTCCTCATCAATAATGTGTGTATATAGACCGGTGGCACTGGTGGAATTCTGCCCCAATTGGGTGGCGACTAACTGTTCGTTCTTGGTGGCCATATAAAGTTTAGACGCTAACGTATGCCGTAGCTTATGTGGTGTCACACGAACTTTGAAGGCCGATGAATATTTAGCCACCATCTTTTCAATCGAATTGGCCTGCATCCGTGAAGCTTGGCCACGATAGCTCGTTAGAAAGAGGGCCCGATCGGTATTGTTAGCATGATAAATTGCCGTTCGATTCTTAACGTAGTCTTGAATATAAGGCAACGTCCACGGCGCAATCGGAACGGTATCACGTTGACCACCCTTGCGGACCACACCAATCGTGCCAGTCTTCAAATTGAGATGACGCAGATCGGCATTAGCTGCTTCCGAAACTCGGAGACCACTTCCCAGCAGGAGGGCGTTGATGGCTAGGTCGCGCCGTTTATCACGATGGAAGTAGCGCCGCTTTGCTGGTGACAGTTCAGCCTCGTATTTGTTCGCAATAAAGTCTAAGTAATCGTGATCCGTATCGCCTAGCATCAACTTAGTTTTTATGTTGGCAGCCCGAGTCGCGTAGGTCTCATTGGTCCGCACCAGGGCAATCTTATGCATCACGTTGCGGTCGAAATAAGCCTCACCGTGCTCGTCCTCAGTGTCTTCGGTCAGATACTTGAAGAGTGATGAGAGGGCGTTTAGCGAGCGATTAATGGTTGGATGCGAGCGACTCCCAGGAGCTCCCGTGAGTTTTGTCTGATTTAGCAGGGCAGACTTATACAGCTCAACGGTTTCTTTTTTTAACGTGGCGAGAGTCTGAATTTCAATGTCGGCGGGGTGGGTGACAGACGTCAGTCCTTCAGCAATCAGCCAATTAAAGAACCGGCGAAACTCCGTCAGGTACTGGTACAACGTTGCTGGTGAAAGGGGCACGGTAGCCTTGGCCTGATAGTATTCCTGAACGTACCAGGGTGCAACGGCTAACTCTTCATCAATTAATTTTAAATAATGTTGTTTTTCCATGGGTAAGTTAGCCTCCAAACGTATGTTCTCATTGGTAATGATACAGAGAAATTGGGCATTAAGCAAGCCCCCTGGCTAAAAATTTACTGACTATTATCTTTAAAATATTAGTTTTAATGAAAGTAGTCACTCTTAGAGCTTGGAGAGCCCTAAGAGCTAACTATAGTCTAGATGTCAGCGATGCTTGTAATCCTTGATAAACCGGCGTTTCTACAGCTTTTATGTTGTTGTCGTATGGTTTGGCTCTGAATCAAATACAGCATAATGAATTTCATTAATTAAGACCAGCCATGGCGTTCAGGACGCTACAAACACTGGTATATCGGCATTTGCAGGTCATCACCAGTCTATAGATCTATAGAGAACGGCGCTTGAAATCCTGTGAGTTTGGTTGCATCAGCAGCGCTGCTCTTATGACGTGAGTTGAGATTCCAACAGCAATTATTACGGCTGAGACTGTAAGATATATTGTTCAGAAATATTTGTTTCAAGCAATCATCCGATACCCGTTTTTGGGCGAATTTGGACGTTGATTCTAAGCAAGCGTTCAGATTTTAGATGAACACCTCATCATTAGAATGCAGCAGAATACGCGTCAAATTGTAGGTGTTTTGGCAGCAGTTAACGATAATGCTGTTTAAATAATAGCTGGTCTTTAATCAGGCGATTTTAGGATGGCTAACCACCAATTATGAATAAGCAACTGCAGCTGATGCCATGATGGTTGAAACGACATTAGTGGTTGTTATGCTGCTAGGAGAAAGTTAAATAATTTTGATCTGCGTTACGAATAGGAAATCCTCGCTGAACAAATTTAGTTAGTTACTGTCGAATTTTTCTGTAGCATCTCAATGTACGACGAATCAGTAAAACACAGAGCAAAGTTATATAGATGAATCAGAGACGACAGGGTATTGGCTAAACCTGCCAAAATACTTGTCTCAGTTCTCTACTTTACATAATATATATTATCGAAAGTAGACTTAAAAGCTAAAAAAAAGGCCACCTCCAACTTTCCTGGATTGTGCCTTTACTCTTGAATCTATAATTGTTGCATTCGTCGTAAGTCATTTAAAACGCGTTTCGTAATTGGCGTTAACGTTGCTGGTAACTTTGCTAATGGGAAAAATTTGGCTGCACTGGTCTCGTCTTGATCTGCGCGAAGCTCGCCGGCCGCCGTCAATTGATAAACCGTTGTGACCGAATCAATCTGGTCACCATTGGGATACGTGTATTGCATCCCAGCACCGCTGACGACCGTCAAAAGTTTTGGCTGCTGACCAGCCAAGCCGGTTTCCTCACGTAACTCACGAATCGCCGTTGTTTGCAGGTCTTCTGCCAATTCCTTAGAACCCGCTGGTAAGCCCCAAAGTAAGTTATCTGTGCGTTTTACTAGTAAGAGTTGCTGCTGCCTGAGCACGACCGCTGCAGCACCAACCACAATCAATGGCTGTGGCCCAATCAATTCACGCAAGTTTAAAACATAACCCATAAGCTAACCACCGTCCTTAGGCTAATTGTAACGCATAACGGAACAGTTAGTCTTGCCAATTTTGCGCGATAAACGCCTGGCGGCCGCCCATTTCTTCAATCTGATAACGGAATGGGTTCTTACGGTAGAAGTCTTGGTGCTCGTCTTCAGCGGGATAAAATGGTTGCGCGTCCTCGATACTGGTCACGATTAGCTCATCAAATTGTCCGCTAGCCGCCAACTTTTTCTTGGATGCTGTTGCAATCTGACGTTGGGCTGGACTATTGACGAAGATGACCGGCCGATAGCTGTCGCCGCGGTCCTGAAACTGGCCACTAGCATCGGTTGGGTCCGTTTGCCGCCAGTATATGTCGACCAGGTCTGCGTAGCTGATCACGGCCGGGTCGAACTTAATCTGTACGGCTTCCGTGTGGCCAGTGGTATGGCTGGCAACCTCTGCGTACGTCGGATTCACGGTATGACCACCTGTGTAACCGGAGACGACCGATTGAATGCCTGGTTGGGTGTCGAACGGTTGGACCATACACCAGAAGCAACCGCCAGCAAAAATTGCCGTTTCTGTCTGTGCCATGGGCGTGCCTCCTTATTTTTGAGTTGGAAATAGCTGCTGGAAGTCGTGATAACCGCTTTTCTCGAGCTGACTAGCAGGGATAAACTTGAGCGCCGCTGAATTGATACAATAGCGCAAGCCCCCCGCTTCCTGTGGGCCATCGTTAAAGACGTGGCCGAGATGGGATTTGGCATCGCTGCTACGGACTTCCTGCCGAACCATGCCAAATGAATGATCGGTGTTTTCTTTGACGTTAGTGGCATCAATTGGCTTGGTAAATGAGGGCCAGCCACAGCCCGCGTCGTACTTGTCGGTCGAACTGAACAACGGTTGGCCACTAACTACGTCCACATAAATACCAGGCTCGTAGAAGGCGTCATACTTACCGGTAAATGCTGGTTCTGTTGCGGCATTTTGCGTAACAGCGTATTCTTCTGTGGTCAAACGGGCCTTCAAATCTGCCTGAGAGTCTTCTTGTTTCATTCAGATTCCTCCAATCAATTGTGCACAACTTTTCTGCATAGCTTTAGTTTACGACTCTTTGGTCAAAAGGCAATTAATTTGTCTAACTGTCATTGCCTTTTGACTACGATGAGTCCCGTATCAGGTTTACCGATTTCACTTAATTGGATCAGGAACTTAACCGCTCAGATATTTAGTGTCCAATCTAAAAAGCGCCGGCTCAGTAACGAGTCGACGCTTGTCTTCTATTCTACTTATCAAGCTGGCTAACTTGCTTGCCCAGCCGGTGTTTGGTAACGTGCCTTGACGCCATTGATATCAACCTGTTGAATGCCGACCGACCGGTTCTCGTAGTACATGACACTGTGTTTCGATGGATTGTGGGCGAGTCCCATGGCGTGGCCCAGCTCGTGTTCAGCCACGTGGGTGTCATCCGACCGAGAATAACCGTAATTGTGGAGCAGTTCTGGATTCAACTCGGAATTGATCTTGAACAAGTAATCATGTCGGGCCCAGAACTCCGTTAACCCAACGTCCTTCCCTAATTGTTGCGACTCGCTTGGCGTTGCCGTTGTCAGCTTGATTTGAGCTGACTTAGCGGAAGCCAGCTTGAACGTAAAAGCGCCGGTCTTGTTCCACGCCCGGATAGCCGAACGCCAAATCCGTTGATAGTAAGCCGATTTGGTGGTAATTGCGTAGGTCGCATGATTCGTGACAAACCTTTCAGGTCCAAACGGTGTTGTGGACGCTGCGAACGCCACAGCACCACCGATTTGGCTGACAAAAAGACCAATCGTAACCATGACCATCACGATTTTTCGATACCAAGCACTTCTTGTCATGCAAAGTTCCCTCTCTCTTACAGGGAATATGCCTGACGGCTACCATCGGCCCGTATTATATGCGGGTTGCCTTAAAGTTGCGACAAAAACGCTCCTCGAAGATTGAATTTCTTCGAGGAGCGTTCCAATTTATTGTAAATTTACCGAATTAAGCGTTGAAGGCGTCGGTCAATGGTGGCACAACTTGCTTCTTCCGGGAAACCACACCAGGCAAGCTGGCACGGTTGTTTTCGAGCTTTGCATTGAAGGCTTTTTCAACGACATCCTTAGGTTCACCAGCAACGATGAGCTCGGAGTCACTGTTCAAGACGTTGGTTGCTAAGGTAATGAATAAGTCATAACCATCAGCAGCGATTTCAGCGTTCATTTCCTTTTCCAAGCCAGCTTGGCGGGAAATGACGTCGTCTAAGTCAACCGTGTTGATTTGGCCGATTCGAACGTTGTGACCGTTCATTTCGAAGGACTTGGCGTCGCCATCGATCAATTCCTTGTCGCTCTTAGCAGCCAGGTTAGTCCCAGCCTTTAACATAGCGATACCGTAGCTTTGAACATCGACATCAGCGATTTCAGCCAAGGCACGAACGGCTTCGCGGTCCTTGTCCGTCGTGGTTGGGGATTGTAATAACAGCGTGTCGGAAATGATGGCAGAAAGCATCAAGCCGGCCAACTTAGCTGGGATTTCAATCTTAGATTCGTCGAACATTTCAGTCAAGATGGTGCTGACACAACCCACTGGTTCTGCCCGGTAGTACAAGGGAGCATCCGTGTGGAAGTTGGCAATCCGGTGATGGTCAACGACGAAGGTTACTTGAACCTTGTCTAAATCGCTCACACTTTGTTGGGCTTCGTTGTGATCCACCAACATAACTTGGTCAACTTCGTTTGAGACCGTCTTAACGACCCGTGGTGCTGGTTCGTCGAAGTGGTTCAACACGTAGTTGGTTTCCATGTTAGGTTCGCCCAAGGCAACGGCTTCAACGTCGTAACCGCGTTGCGTTTGGTAGTAGGCAAAAGCCTTGGCAGCCACAATGGCATCCGTATCAGGATTTTGGTGACCGAAAATTAATGCTTTACTCATTGGTAAAAAACTCCCTTAATCAATAAATTTTTTGTTTAAATTTACTTGTTACGCAATTGTTTGAGGCGCGAAATGTAATCGTCGGTATGCAAGTACCGGTCAAACTGCGCGAGAAAGTGGCTGATCCGTGGAATCTCCGCCTTGCCTTTGCGGAAAACAAAGGCTAAATCAAAGCGAATATTGGGATCAAAGTGTGCCGTCCAGGTCTCTGGCAAGCTATCTTGGCCAACCATAAACGAGTTAGGCAACGCCGTCGATGCCCCCGTCTGCATTGAGAAATGCAGGAGTTGCGTCGGTGTCGTAAAATTGGCAACACCCTTGGGGAAATCAGCCAGTTGATTCTTGTAGGCTTCATGAATCGTTTGATTCAAGTAGTAACCATCGGGATACATGGCCCACACATTGGCCGTGGTGTCCTTGAACTTGATCCGGTGTTTCTTGGCTAATTGTTCATCGTGATGGATAAACAACAGGTCATCCGAAATAATCTTCTTGGACTCGTATGGCTTCCAATTCTTAATGGAGTCGTCGGGCAAGTACATGATGGCTAAGTCAATCTTGTTATTTTCCAACCGTTCCCAAATTTCCTTCCGGGTTAACATGTGGAAGGAAATCTTGAGTTCGGGATTGCTTTGGTAAGACAGGATGGCAAAGTCTTCAAAAACGGCATCCTCGACCGAAGCCAAGAGGCCAATGTTGATTTCCCCCTGAGTGGCGCTGGTGGATTGTTGAATCTCATCCGTTGCCTGATTCAGGATGGCGTAAATCTTATGCGTGGCATCCAACATGGTGTAGCCAGCGTCTGACAACCGAAGCTTTTTCCCGACTGAGTAGAAGAGCGGTGCCCCCACCGTTCGTTCTAACTTCTTAATCTGTTGGGTCAAAGCTGGTTGGGTAATCCCCAAAATTTGAGCAGCCTGCGTATAATTCATGGTTTCTGCGAGTTGCAGAAAATACGTCAGGGTTTTAGAAGAAAAGATGCTTTCTTGTTTCGTCTTCATCCGCGTTTACTCCTTATGACTGGCGTGACGAACCGTCTAGCCGACACTACGTCAGCCTAATAGTAACTATTAATCTCTATAATAGGCTGTTTTGGATGAAAGCGCAACGATTACCGCTTGCAAATCCCCTCACAGCCGCTCGAGGTTACTTAAACGCCATCAAAAATGCGAATCGTCTGGTAAGCGTGCTGTTAGTCCAGCACCAATTCAGCCGGCTTAACGCGCAGTGAGACTGGTGTCCCTTCCACGTCGGTGTCGACCACGAATGACCCGTTGGAATAGCGGCCACTCAGTGGATGTTCCATTGGTAAGACATCGTGGGTACGTTCACGACTAGTCCTGATTTCCAACGGTGGGTTGCCGGCCGGAATCGTCATGAAGTCGACGACCCTGTGCGGATCACGCTTCAACTCACGGAGCACGATGACCCCACGGCGGGCCCGACTCGTCACGGAGATTTCCTTCATCGCGAGGCGCTTGAAGCCCCCACGCTGGGTAATCAACGCAATTGTATCGTTATCGGCAACCAAGGCCAGGTTAACAACCTCATCATCGTCACGCAGATCCATGGCCCGAACCCCAGTGGTCCGAGCACCATTGATTGAAACTTCATCAACGGCATAACGAAGTGCATAACCATTCTTAGAAACCAACAGGATTCCCGTATCAATGGGTTCCGTCAGGTACTTCACTTGGACGACCCGCGCATCATCGTGCTTGAGCTTCTCGTAAACGGCAGCGCGACTCTTGTAGGTTCGACCAGGCGTCAGGTCACTGAAGGCCGTCTGCTTGATGTAACCATCGCTCGTCGCAATTAAGAAACGTCCCGGTTCTTTCAGCGTCTTAAAGGCAAAGGTGGCGACAATTTCTTCATCGCTGGCTAAACCGATTGTCTGTGAAATATGCTCACCAGTTTCTTTCCACTTCACATCGCTGATCTCGTGGACGGGTCGGTAAATCAAATTACCTTTGCTGGTAAACATCATGAGGTGATCTAACGTGCTGAGCTTTTCCTTGAAGATGGGGTAATCCTCATCCTTCAGTCCGTTGTCCTCGGGGTCCGAAGCCGTGTAGGAACGAACACCGGAACGCTTCAGGTAACCGTCATGACTAACTAATACAACGACATCTTCATCGGCGACCGTTACCGTCGTCTTGATCTTCAGGTCTTCGATCTTATCCTGAATCTCGGTCCGACGCGGGTTCCGATAGTTCTTGGCAACGTCCTTCAACTCTTTACGCAAAACCGCGTTAAGGGTCTTAGGTTCGGCCAAAATCTTGTGATCTTGTTCAATGGCTGCGGATAATTTATCCGATTCAGCCTGAAGCTGGGTCACATCGGTGTTGGTCAACCGATACAGTTGCAACGCCACGATGGCGTCCGCTTGCTTTTCGGAAAAGTCGTAGGCACTGACCAGGTTGTCACGCGCGTCACGTCGGTCCTTGCTGGCCCGGATGGTCGCGATGACTTGATCCAGAATGGACAGCGCTTTGATCAGCCCGGTAACGATGTGCTGCCGATCCAAGGCCTTCTGCAGCTCGTACTTAGTCCGCTTCGTAATCACGTCGCGTTGATGTTCCAAGTAGGCCGTCAGAATCGTCTTGAGACCCACGTGTTCTGGCCGCATGTGATTGATTGCAACCATGTTGAAGTTGTAGGTAATTTGTAATTCTGTATTTTTAAATAAGTAGTTCAGAACCCCTTGGGCATCGGCGTCACGCTTCAGTTCAATGGCAATTCGTAACCCGTCCCGGTCGGTTTCGTCTCGAACTTCTGCGAGGCCTTCGACCTTTTTGTTGAGGCGGATTTCATCGATTTTTTTGACCAGTTGGGCCTTGTTCACTTCGTAAGGAATTTCGGTCACAATGATCTGACTCTTGTTCCCACGTAAAGGTTCGATGGACGTCTTAGAGCGGACGACAACGCGCCCACGACCGGTCTCATAGGCCTTAACGATACCGTCCTTACCTTGAATGATCCCACCAGTAGGAAAGTCTGGTCCCTGAACAAACGACATCAGTTCTTCCAACGTCGCCTTAGGATGACTTAACAGGTAGACCAGAGCATCCACGACTTCACCCAAGTTATGCGGTGGAATATCCGTGGCATAACCGGCAGAGATCCCGGTTGACCCGTTGACCAGTAAATTAGGGAAACGGGCGGGTAAGACGGTCGGTTCGTATTCGGTATCATCGAAATTAAGCACCATTTCAACGGTTTCTTTATCAATGTCCCGTAGCATTTCACCAGCTAATTTGCTCAGCCGAGCTTCGGTATACCGCATGGCAGCGGCCGGATCACCATCCATCGACCCGTTATTCCCGTGCATTTCAACGAGGGGTTCGCGGACCTTCCAGTCCTGGCTCATCCGCGTTAACGCTTCGTAAATTGAGCTATCACCATGGGGGTGAAAATTACCCATGACGTTTCCGACCGACTTGGCAGACTTCCGGAAGCCTTTGTCATAGGTGTTACCATCCTTGTTCATGGCAAATAAAATTCGCCGTTGAACGGGCTTGAGACCATCACGAATATCTGGCAATGCCCGTTCTTGAATGATGGACTTGGAATACCGGCCGAACCGGTCACCCATCACTTCTTCCAAAGTTAATTCTTGAATGTTTTGTCCTTCACTCACGAAAGTTGTGCTCCTTTCACCGGTTATTTATCCGTTGACTCTGTCGGTTCCGCAGATTCCAGCAGACTGGTGTTATCATCCTCCAGCGTAAATTGAACGTTGCTTTCAATCCACTTCCGGCGAGGTTCAACCTTGTCACCCATTAACGTTGTGACTCGGCGTTCGGCTAAGGCTGCGTCATCGATTTGGACCCGAATCAGCGTCCGCTTCTCGGGATCCATCGTGGTATCCCACAGTTGTTCAGCGTCCATTTCGCCCAGCCCCTTGAATCGTTGCAGGTTGTAGCCGTGATTTTTAATCTGCTTGGTCTTCTGATCGAGTTCATCGTTCGTCCAGGCGTATTCGATGGTCGACTTCTTACCGGTCGTCTTGATGCGATACAGTGGTGGCAGGGCAATGTAGACCCGACCGGCATCGATCATAGGCCGCATGTACTTGTAGAAGAAGGTTAACAACAGGATCTGAATGTGGGCCCCATCGTCATCGGCATCGGTCATGATAATAATCTTATCGTAGTTAGCGTCGGCAATATTAAACTCGGCACCAACACCAGCACCGATCGTGTAGATCATCGTGCTGATTTCTTCATTTTTCATAATATCAGGTAGCTTGGCCCGTTCCGTATTCAACACTTTCCCCCGTAATGGCAAGATGGCTTGGAACTTTCGGTTACGACCTTGCTTAGCGGAACCCCCGGCGGAATCCCCTTCGACTAAGAACAGTTCGTTCTTGGCGGAATTCTTGGATTGGGCGGGCGTTAGCTTACCGGAAAGCAGACGTTCATGTTTCTTATGACGCTTGCCATTTCGACTTTCGTCACGAGCCTTCCGGGCTGCTTCACGCGCTTGACGAGCCTGGGTCGATTTCCGAATCAACATCTTCCCAAAGTCCCCGTTTTCCATCAGATAGTAACCCATCTGTTCGCTGATAATGCTGTCAACCGTCGCTCGTGCTTCCGGTGTTCCCAGCTTTTCCTTCGTCTGTCCTTCGAATTGCAACAGGTTTTCGGGAATTCGCAGTGAAATGACCGCAGACAGCCCTTCACGTACATCGGTTCCTTCAAGGTTCTTGTCGCGATCCTTGAGGAGGCCGACCTTGCGTGCGTATTCGTTGAAGGCCTTGGTCCACCCACTACGCATACCCACTTCATGGGTGCCCCCATCTTTGGTCCGTACATTGTTAACGAAGGACAGAAGGTTTTCGGTATAGCCGTCGTTGTATTGGGCAGCGACCTCGACCTCGATACCGTCCTTCTTGCCATCAAAGTACATCACGTCTCCGAGGGTATCCTTATCTTCGTTAAGGTAGCTAACGAACTCCTTGATACCGTCCTCGAAATGATACTCCTCAGCCTTTTCTTGGCCTTCACGTTCGTCGGTCAGCGTAATCTTGACACCCTTGAGCAGGAATGCCGATTCACGGAGCCGTTCTGAGAGCGTATTAAAATTATAGACGGTCGTCGTGAAGATTTCACTATCTGGCTTAAAGGTCAGTGTGGTCCCGTTATGGGCGCGCGTATTGCCCTTCTTTTCCAGGGTGCCTTGGGGATGGCCCCCCTTGGCAAATTTTTCCTGGTACCGAACGCCGTCACGCACAATGGTTACGGTCAGCGAACTGGAGAGCGCGTTGACCACGGAAGCCCCCACCCCGTGGAGCCCACCAGAGGTCTTGTAACCACCTTGACCGAATTTACCCCCGGCATGGAGCACCGTTAAAATAACTTCGGGTGTCGGAATACCGGACGCGTGCATGCCCACGGGCATACCCCGACCATGATCGACGACGGTAATACTATTGTCCTGGTGGATGGTAACGTTGATTTCCTTACCGTATCCGGCCAGAGCTTCATCAACGGCGTTATCGACAATTTCGTAGACCAGGTGGTGGAGCCCCCGGCCGTCAGTGGAGCCGATATACATACCAGGACGTTTACGGACAGCTTCCAATCCCTCCAAGACTTGGATGGAGGAATCGTCATATTTAGGTTTTGCTTTCGCCATGCGTAAATCCCCTTTACTTTTACTAGATTTAAAATTGCTTTTACGATACCCTTTAGTTTACCTCAATGCGAACGTATGTTCAAATGAATCGTACAAATCGCACGGGGTGGGTTTTCAGTAACCACATTATCATACCACAGGAAACTAAAAGCTGGCTAGGTTTCCTGATATAATTGGCGTAACGCGTAAAACATGCTAAAATATAGAGCAGCTTATTAGTGACGGCCGCCACCCCAGCGATGGCGGCCGTCGGGAGAAAGAGCGGAGGAATTACGCGTGAAATTAATTGGGTTACTCATTGTGGCCTACCTCCTAGGAGCCATTCCAAATGGTGTCTGGGTGGGTAAGGCCTTCTTCCATACCGACATTCGTCAGTCCGGTTCCGGTAATATTGGGACAACCAATACCTACCGAGTTCTCGGGCCGTATGCCGGAACGGTCGTGATGGTCCTTGATATTGCGAAAGGAACGGTGGCTACGTTACTCCCTACTTGGGGACATGTGACTACGATCTTTGGTACCGCGACACCCCTCTTATTCGGGCTGTTTGCGGTTCTGGGTCACACGGTATCCGTCTTTGACCACTTCAAAGGTGGCAAGGCGGTCGCGACCTCAGCGGGGATGCTTCTAGCATACAACCCGTTGATGTTTGTGATTGCGGCTGGACTATGGGTCAGCCTAATCTACTGGACCAGTATGGTCAGTCTAGCCAGCATGGTTGCCTTTTCGTTGATTGTTTTGATCTCGTTAGGCTTTCATGACTGGTACCTGACCGGTATTGCCTTCATCCTGACGGTATTCGTCTTCTACCGTCACAGGACCAACATTACCCGGATCAAGAATGGGACGGAATCAATGGTGCCATTCGGTCATGGTTACCAGAAGCATCACGCTAAATAGGATACTGAAGGCTCTCAACGACAAACGTCGCTGGGAGCCTTTTTCTTATGGCTTGAAAGTTATGGCTACACGTTATCGCCTGCGGCAGCCAGCAATTCCGCCTGCTGTGGGGACCGCTTGCGGCCTAAGAAACGGTCCTCCAGCTCGGTTTGAAACCTCGCGAGGCTCATGCGAGGTTTCAAACGCGTCCCGCGTTGTAAGGCCGGAAAATTCGCCGGTCTAACAATGCCGTCACAGCTACCTCCATCTCTGACCTCCTCCGGCTAAGACAACATGTTGCCACAACTTCAGTCGTAACAAGTCTACCCACTCAATAATGTCTTAGTGGATTCAGTAAAAGTATGTCCGCCAATATCGCAACGAATTATCGTGAGTGAAAATTAGTCAGCTGATAGGGTTAACGATTTAAGACAATTTTCGGGCATCCATAGTCGACTGTTTTAGGCTGTCTAGAAGTAAGTAACCTGATAGCTAGCCTTAAAGGAATCCTTATCAGCCAACTTCTGAATCGCAACCTTTGTACTCAGGTCACCCGTGGCTTGGACGTCATCTGCTAGGCCCCACCATGGTTCTAAGCACACGAACGGCGCTTGCTTAGGATACGGTGACCAGATACCCAGATATGGGGCGGCGACCGTTAAGGCGATACCGTGGTCGTCTGAGGGCGTGCTGAGCATGACCGTGGTCTCATGGTTGTCGAGCGTCAGCACCTGCGCGTCATGGTCGAATAAGTCGTGCTTTAACGACAGCGGCTGGTGCAAGTCGAGCGGTACAGCATGCTTCGTATCACTGTATGGCCCGACCAATGGGACACGTTGATAGGTCCGCTTGGGCGAAACGGTCACGTTGTAATCGGTAAAGTCGGCTAATGCACCACCAAAGGGTACGTTGAACCCAGGATGGGCGCCGAATGAGAAGGCCATGGTCTCATCACTTGGATTCGTCACCGTCGCATTGACCTTGACCTGGTGATCGACCAGTTCATAGGACAGCGTCAAGATGAAGTCTTGCGGGTACAAGGCCTTGGTCTCATCATCGGCTGCTAATTCGAGACTGACCTGAGTATCGGTCTGATCGATGACCGTAAATTCACGGTCGCGTGCGAAGCCGTGCTGGGTCATGTGGTACGTCTCACCGTTCAGTTGGTACTGGTTGTCCTGTAACCGACCAACGATGGGAAAGAGAATCGGTGCGTGGCGGCCCCAATAAGCTTTATCGGCCTGCCACATGTATTCCAAGCCACTCTCATTATCTTTAACACTGGTTAATTCGGCACCTAACGGATTGATTTTCACCGTCAGATAGTCATTCTTCAACGTGATCATCGCAATTCCTCCCACATTAATCTGTTACTTCTTATCATACCTTACGCAACGCAAAAGAGCCAAGACAACCGTCCTGGCCCCCACATACGTTTATAGGATGTACCGTGATAAATCCTTGTTCTGAACGATGTCGCCGATCTTATCGTTAACGTAACTTTCGGTAATCGTGACATCACCGGTCCCCATGTCAGGTCCTTCGTACAGCAGATCTTCCAGAAGCTTTTCGAGAACAGTCTGTAACCGACGAGCCCCAATATTTTGGTTCTCATGGTTCAGCTCAAAGGCCAACTCGGCAATGCGTTCGATGGCTTCCATGGTGAAGGTCACCTTGACGTTGTCGGTCCCAATCAAGGCGATGTATTGCTTGATCAGGGCGTTGTTTGGCTCAGTCAAGATCCGGACAAAGTCCTGTTTGCTGAGGTCATTTAATTCTACCCGAATTGGGAAACGTCCCTGCAGTTCAGCAATCAAATCGCTAGGCTTGGATTCGGCAAAGGCACCGGCTGCGATGAAGAGAATGTGATCGGTATCGATGGTCCCATACTTCGTCTTAACCTGCGTCCCTTCAACGATTGGCAAGATGTCGCGTTGGACCCCTTCACGGGAAACGTCGCCACTGTTTTGGCCGCTGCCCTTGGTAATCTTGTCGATTTCATCGAGGAAGATGATCCCGGTGTTTTCGGCCCGCTTGATGGCATCGTGGTTGATGTCGGCGTTGTTGACCAGTTTTTCTGATTCTTCGCTGACCAAGATTTCGCGAGCTTCGGCGACCGTGACCGTCCGCTTGATTCGCTTCTTAGGCATGATGGAACCCAAGGTATCGTTCAAATCGATACCCATTTGACCCAACATGTTGTTGTCAGTAGCACTGGCTTGTTGCGGATCGTCCATTTCCAATTCAACAGAATGGTTTTCGAGTAGGCCCTTGTTGAGCTGTTCCGTTAAGGACAACCGTTCGTTACGGATCTCATCGGTAACTTCTTCTTGTTCGCTAGGCGCCGTTGGCATTTGGCCGTTTTGCATCTGGGAGAACATATTCATCATGTTTGAGAAGTCATTGTTGTTCTTGTTTTCTTTCTTCTTGGCTGGAGCCAACAGCTTGACTAACCGCTTATTGGCAGCCTGTGTGGCATCGGCACGGACATTCTTGAATTGGTCCTGCTTCTCCATAGAAACGGAGACTTCAACCAAGTCACGAACCATGGATTCCACGTCACGGCCGACGTAACCAACTTCGGTAAACTTGCTGGCTTCGACCTTGGTGAATGGTGCGTGCACGATCTTGGCTAACCGGCGGGCAATTTCAGTTTTCCCGACACCGGTCGGTCCGATCATTAACATGTTCTTAGGTGAAATTTCTTCTTGCATGGCGGCATCGAGTTGCATGCGGCGGTAACGGTTCCGTAAGGCAATGGCAATCGCCTTCTTGGCTTCGTCCTGACCGATGACGTATTGGTCAAGTAAGCCGACAATCTCTTTAGGTGTTTTATTAATTGCGTCCACTATTCTCAGTCCTCCAGATTAAAGTTCTTCAGAAATAACGTTTTCGTTCGTAAAGATATCGATACCACCAGCGATGTGAATGGCGCTTTCGGCAATTTCCTTAGCGCTCATTTCCTTGGCGTGGTGGTGTAAAGCCGTCGCTGCGGCTAAGGCGAAGTTCCCACCGGAACCGATGGCTAAGATGTCATCGTCGGGGGCAATGACTTCACCAGAACCAGAGACCAGGAGCATTTCGTCCTTGTCCATGACGATAAGTAAGGCTTCCAACTTTTGCAAAGCTTGATCGGAACGCCACTGCTTAGCGAGTTCAACGGCTGCCCGTTGCAGGTTACCACTGTATTCGTTGAGTTGGCCTTCGAATTTTTCTTCTAGGTTAAAGGCATCGGCGACACTACCGGCGAATCCAACAACGACTTGGTTGTTGTAGATCCGACGAATCTTGTGGGCGGTTCCCTTCATGATGACTTTTTCACCCATCGTGACTTGGCCGTCACCCGCCATGGCGTTGTGACCGTTATGACGGACGGCACAGATGGTCGTTGCTTCAAATTTTACTGGCATAATGATTAGTCTCCTTATGATTACTTCGGTTGATCCTTGTCTTCAGTTGCACGGGGAAAGAATTGACGATAATCCCGTTGGAGGTGCTCTCGCGTCACGTGCGTGTAAATTTGCGTGGTTGAGAGGCTACTGTGACCCAGTAGCTCCTGCACCGAGCGCAAGTCCGCGCCGTTGTTGAGCAGGTGCGTGGCAAACGTGTGCCGCAGCATGTGGGGATGAATCTCACTGGTCAGGCTACTGCGCTTGATGATCTGATTGAGCAGATACGTCACGCCCGCCGAGGTCAGCTGACCCCCATGAGCATTGATAAAAACGTAGTCGTGCTGCTGATGATACTTGGTCATCAAGGGTGTCCGGGCCGCCGTGAAATATGTCTCCAAAGCGTCGCTGGCGTAATGGCCAAATGGCACATAGCGTTCCTTGTTACCCTTCCCATGCACCAGCATGATCCGATTATCAAAATCCACATCGCGCTGAGTCAGATTAATACATTCACTGACCCGAATCCCGGTGCCATATAGAATCTCCAATACGGCGGAATCCCGCGTTGCCAATTGCTGATTGGGATTACCCGCGGCAGCCGTGAACAGCGCCGTCATTTCTCGTTCATAGAAGAATCGGGGTAAGTGATTCTGATGGTGCTTGAGCTGAACGTAGGCGAACGGATCGTCCTTGGCCAAGCCATTACTCATCAGAAAGTTGTAGAACGACCGTAGCGTTGAGAGCTTGCGGGCAATCGTCGTCCGCGCGTAGTGGTGATCGTACAAGTCACTGAGGTATACCTCCACGTCGAGCTGGTCGATCTGCGCCCAGGGCTTCTCACCGCCGTTATCCTGCAGAAAGTGACTAAACTCAGCCAAGTCTTCCTGGTAGGCCTTCACGGTTTCGGGTGAATATTGACGCTCACCACTCAGGTAAGTCATGAATTGTGCGACTGCTGACGCCACGGCTGACACCTCCTGTACGTGTTAATGCTAGCAAACGCGCCCTAAAAACTCAACTAACTCATCAGAAATGTTATGAGCGGACTGGATCCGCCCGTAAGTTAGGGTTGATATTGAGCAGTAATTACTGTGATTCTGGAAGCCCTAGTGTATTTGTTTATCATTTTCATAAACATCTATGGATTAAGCGAAAGACGAAAATAAGCCGTAAATCGCGGCTTGGGTTGTTCAACTCGGATAAACAGATTAAATTATTTGTTGACATATTCCGTAAACATTTGTAAAGTAGATGCTACTGGAGGGATGAGACATGAACCTAATTGATCTGACACTGACTGAAATTGAACAGGGCTGGCATGAAACGGACACAGCCTACGTCTGCAACACCTGTGGGGCAACGTTTGCCAAGGATCAAGTCTTCCCTGAAGACGACAAGTTCTATCCGGCGGCAACCATGATTCGGCGCCATCTCGCGGCCGAACACCCGCATGCCGTGGCCAACCTGATTCAAACCGACAATAAATACAATACGTTAACGGCGAAACAACGCGACCTACTATTGGCATTCGCCCAAGGGCAGAAGGACGCCGCCATTGCTGAGGAGATGAGCATCGCGGCGGCGACCGTGCGCCATCAAAAGTTTACCTTCCGTGAAAAGGCCAAGCAGGCCAAGCTCTACCTCGCCATTTACGAGCAAGTCTTCAATCAGTCAACGACTGCCGATCAACTGGTGACGTTACCCGACCAGAAGGGCCAAAAGGATGATCGATTTGTCATCACCACTGACGAATACGAACAGCTGGTGGCAAAATACTTCGCCTCGACCACACCCCTGAAGTTAGCGCGGTGGCCCAAGCACCAGAAGGCTATCCTGGCTATTCTGAAACGCATTAGCCTGTCGATTCCAGCGAACCAGCATTTCACGGAACAGGAACTGACGGCCAAACTCAAGCTCATTTATGCCGATTTTCCGTTATTGCGGCGTTACCTGGTCGACTATGGTTTCCTTAACCGCACGACAAGTGGCAGTGACTATTGGCGGCACTCTGACGATAAGGAGTTACACATGAATCGCAAAGAACTCATTCAAAATTACAAGGCGGCACCGACCTTCTACGGTGTGATTCAGATTAAAAACACCCAGAACGGTAAGACCTTCATTGACGTTGCACGCAACATTCACAACCGTTGGGGTTATTACCAAACTAATTTAAACGGAAACTTCTACCACGATACCGCACTCCAGACGGATTGGAATGCCTTAGGCGCGGATGCGTTTACCTACAGTGTTCTCTGGAAGGCGGATGTCGCTGAGGTCGATAACCTTCGACAGACGCTCAAGGACCTCAAAGCCGAGTGGCTGGAAAAATGCCAGCCGGTCTACAACCAATCAGAGAGGAATTAATATGCAACCTTTAAATACACACAGTACCCCCATCGACATGGCTACGTGGTCGCGTCGTGAATACTTTTATTACTTCACCAAGATGATGCCAACGGGCTTCACCCTGACCGTGGACCTGGACGTCACGACGACCAAGGAGTGGTTGGCCGCCCGTGATTTAAAATTCAATGCGGCCTATCTCTACCTGGTCTCAAAGGTCATCGCGCAGACGCCGGAGTTTAGAGTACATCGTGACAACACCGGTCAGCTCCAGCGCTTCGACGTCCTCCACCCATCCTATTCCGTCATGCATACGGATGATCACAGTATCTCCAACTTATGGACGGCCTATGACCCGGACTTCTCCCAATTCTATCAAAACTATCTGGCCGACCTGGCCGAATATGGCGATCAGCGGACGCCAATGCCCAAGGCCCCGCAGAGTGAGAACACCTACATGATCGGCAGTATTCCCTGGACGCACTTTACCAGCTACACACCGCTGCCCTTCACCCCGTTGAATACCTTCTTCCCAGTCATTCAGGCCGGTAAGTTTGAGCAGGAAGCGAAGCGGTGGCAAATGCCCCTATCGTTGACGATTCATCATGCGGTAGCGGACGGCTACCACGTGAGCCAGTTCCTGGAACAACTTCAAATAGCTTTTGATCATCCTGAAGTGTGGCTGGCCAGCTAAAATTTAGTGCTCATTTTATAAACCGACAGCTTTACTCTAATTGAGTAAGGCTGTCGGTTTTTGATATAGGGCAAAACACGCAATGTCCGCTGGGAGTATCGGCTACTGTCGGGGATGCATCATTGTCCGCTTAAAACGATTTTTCGAAGAAAAGTGAGACCAAATCGGCATTTTTTACATTAGTAATAAGTGTCGGGTTCAAAAAAAGGCGCTGACCCCAAGAGGTCAACGCCAGTGAAACGAATTTAACTGTTAGCAACGATTCCGTGAAGCCGCCTACTTCTGTGGGGCTTCTTCGTAGTCGCCGTTTGGACAAACAATCTGAATACCGCCACGAATCTTCTTGGCGACCAGATAGTGCCCATCCTTCGGGCAATCACGACCGACTGGCTTGTCCCATGAGACAAAGTCACAGTCAGGGTAACGGGAACAACCGTAGAAAATCCGGTTCTTCTTGGACTTACGTTCGATGACTTGGCCCTTATGACAAACGGGACAAACGACACCGATTTCCTTAACGATTGGCTTAGTGTTGCGGCAATCTGGGAAGCGTGAGCAAGCGTAGAACTTCCCGTAGCGGCCCATCTTGATGACCATTGGGGCACCACAGATGTCACAGTCAAAGCCGGCTGGTTCGTCACGAATCTGGATCTTTTCGATGGCGTCCTCGGCATGCGCAACTTCGGTCGAGAATGGCTTGTAGAAGTCATCGATAATCTTGACCCAATCCTGCTTACCTTCTTCAACGCTATCCAGTTCGCCTTCCAAGTCGGCCGTAAAGCCAACGTCGACGATATCTGGGAAGTAGTCGTTGATGATGTTGTCCACGATTTCACCCAGTTCAGTGGGTTCAAATCGCCGACCGACCAACTTGACGTAGTACCGACGTTGGATGGTATCCAGCGTTGGCGCGTAAGTCGATGGCCGACCCACACCGTTTTCTTCCAGTGCCTTGATCAGGTTGGCTTCGGAATAACGTGCAGGTGGCTGCGTGAAATGTTGGGCCGGATCGGTCTTGGCCAGTTTAACTTGGTCACCGATCTCGAGGTCAGGCAGGAGGTTATCCTTTTCCTTCCCATCTTTATAGATCTTCAAGAACCCTTCGAACTTCATCTTGGACCCATTGGCACGGAACGTCACACCATTTTGGTTCAGCGTTACCGCCATGGTATCCATGATGGCGTTGGTCATTTGACTGGCCACGAAGCGATTCCAAATCAATTGGTACAACCGGAATTGGTCCTTATTCAGGCGTTCCTTCAGACTAGCTGGTGTCCGGAATACGGAAGTTGGCCGGATGGCTTCATGGGCATCCTGCGCCCCTTCTGGCAGCTTACCCTTAATAGGCTTGGTTGCGGCGTATTCGGCACCGTATTTCTCGTGAATAAAGGTTGAGGCCTCGTGCTTAGCGATATTGGAAATCCGTGTCGAGTCGGTCCGCATATAGGTAATGAGCCCCTGTGTGCCTTCCTTACCCAAGTTGATTCCTTCGTAAAGCTGTTGCGCGGCCATCATGGTCTTCCGCGTTCGGAAGTTCAACTTCCGGTTGGCGTCCTGTTGCATAGAACTGGTGGTAAATGGTGGTTGTGGCGAACGCTTCCGTTCCTTTCGAACCACGTTGGTGATGTCAAAGTCACCCTTTTTATCCAGTTTAGACAAGACATCTTGAACGGCGGCGTTGTCCTTCAAACCAGCCTTTTTCCCATTGAGGCCATAGAAGCTGGCACCAAAGGTACTCCGGGACTTCTTGAAGTCGGCATCGATCGTCCAGTATTCTTCGGGTTGGAAGGCTTTGATTTCCTTTTCCCGTTCGATGATCAGTGACAAGGCGATGGATTGCACCCGGCCGGCACTCAGCCCCTTTTTAACCTTCTTCCAGAGCAGTGGTGAGATGGAATATCCCACCAACCGGTCCAGAATCCGGCGGGCTTGTTGCGCGTTAACCAGGTTCATATCGATCGTCCGGGGCGTCTTAAAGGCTTCCTTGACGGCGTCCTTGGTAATTTCGTTAAAGGTGACCCGGTTCTTGTCGTTGACGTCCAAGTTCAGGATGTGCGCCAAGTGCCAGGCGATTGATTCTCCTTCACGGTCAGGGTCAGATGCGAGGTAGACGGCTTTAGCCTTCTTGGCTTCAGCCCGCAACCCCTTGATCACATCACCCTTACCCCGAATGGAAATGTAATGCGGGTCGTAGTTGTTATCGAAGTCGATTCCCATCGAACTCTTAGGTAAATCTCTGACGTGGCCGAGACTTGGAACAACCTTGTAGGTCCGCCCCAAATATTTTTCAATCGTCTTGGCTTTAGCCGGTGATTCCACGATAACTAATTTTTTTTGCGGTTTCCGCCGCTTCTTTGTACTAGCTTTCGCTTTTGACTTAGTCGGCAAATCACATTACTCCCTCGGTTGGTAGGTGGTAAAGCCCCGCTGAACGCGCTTCCTTACCCCTACTTACTTGTTTTTACGACGAACGTAGTGTTCGTAATTTTTTCACTATAATCCCACTCATGGTATTTCAAGTCAGGGTACCTTGTCAACTAAAAGTTCTTCTATTATATGTTCCGAATTCAAGATTGGCTTTGCTCCAGCGAGAATTAATTCGTTGGTACCAACGGAATTTTTGCCATCAATCGTCCCCGGAACGGCCAGCACATTTCGATTTTCCTGCAGGGCAATATTAGCCGTGATCAGACTACCAGAATGATGAGCCGCCTCGACGACCAATACACTCTGTGCCAGACCGGCAATGATTCGATTTCGTTCGGGAAAGTGATGACGAGCGCCATTCGTCCCCCACGGATATTCCGACAGGACCAACTGCTGATGGGCTAACGTCGCCATGAGATCGCGGTTAGTAGCCGGATAACATTTATCCAGCCCGGTACCGATCACCGCAATCGTCGTTCCTCTGTGCGCGAGAGCCACCTGGTGCGTCATGGTATCGACGCCCTGAGCCAGGCCCGAGACCAAACACACGCGTTGTTCCACCACAGCCGGCAGGAGCAGACGCATGGCTCGAACGGCGTAATCGGTTGGCTTGCGTGATCCCACCACTGCCAGCTGTGGCGCTTGCAGGCGCCGCAGGTCTCCTAAAAAATACAGGGCAAGTGGTGGCGCATACGTTTCCCTGAGTTGTGGCGGATACGCGGCATCGACAATCGTCAGACAACCGCTATGTGTCAGGTTCTCCGTCACGGTATCGTTCATGTCCCGGCTGAATAATTCGAGTTGCAGCGCATTGGTCACCGCGGCGGTCAGGGACAGCTCTTTAGCGAATTGAGAAACCACGGTTGGATCAACCTGGCGAATCTCGGGGCGGCTATCCAGCCACCGCCAACAGTTGTTAGCGGTGCGTTGGCCGACCCCAGTCACCAAATTTAAGCGCATGAAAAAATCACGAAGTGTCAGTTGCAAGTTAACAACCTCCTAGTCTCTTTAAGACTAACTCCGTGATTGAGCGGCAATTATTTTTTGAACGGGCGAAAAAGTTTTACGGTGAATCGGGGTCACACCCCGGTCCGCTAGTCCCGCAAGGTGTTCAGCCGTTCCGTAACCGGCATTTTTTTTGAAACCGTAGCCTGGGTACAGTCGATCATAGGTGTCCATCAGGTGATCTCGATAGACCTTGGCGACAATGCTGGCCGCAGCCACGCTGGCACTCTTGGCGTCCCCTTTGATCAGTCGCGTTTGCGGCAAATCAACTGGAATCTGCATGGCATCAACGATCAAGTGTTGTGGCGCAACGCCTAGCCCCAGAACCGCTCGTTGCATGGCGACACGCGTTGCCTGATAAATATTGATCTGATCAATCAGGTCACTGCTGCCAATACCAATGCTAACGGCGGTGGCCTGAGCGAGAATCAACGGATACAGGCGTTCACGTTCCTTGGGGGTTAACTGTTTGGAATCATTGACCAGTGGAATATCGAAGCTTTGCGGCAGAATTACCGCACTCGTGACGACAGGTCCAGCCAATGGTCCCCGACCGACTTCATCGATACCGGCAACCAATTTACCCATCGCCCACAGGTCGCGTTCATAGTGTAAGCGCTCTTGAAAGGCAGCCTCAGCCTCTGTTTGCTTGTTTAAGCGACGTTTGATCTGTGTCAGGAGTAATTGGGCCCCTTTACGTGAATCGGCCGCCAGCACGTCGAGACGGGGGTCTGTGAGACTGGTGACATCTGCCAGATTCTGTTTGAGGCTGGCAAGACTGGGTTGCTTAGTCATTTTAGCTGTCGCCTACCTCTGGTGCGCGGTCTAACGTGAAGCCACCGAGCTTCTTGTGCCGTGCGTCCAGAATCAACCGGTCGCTGGCCCGCAGGTAGTCATCACGCATACCAACCTTTTCCGTAATTTTCAGAAGTAAGTCTACGTCACTCAGGTCGAGATCAGCTTCTGCTAAGTGATAACGGTCGATCAGGGCAGCCCGGTGATACTTCCGGAAAAAGTTCAGGGCAAAAAGTGCAACGTCGTCCTTTTCGTAGAGCTTTTCCTTGATAGCCCCAGTTACTGCCAGCTTTTGTGCAGTCTCCTGGTCCTTGAACTTGGGCCAGAGAATACCGGGGGTGTCGAGCAGTTCCAAGTGCTTGTTGGAACGTAGCCATTGTTGACTCTTGGTGACACCAGGGGTATCGCCGACCTGGGCGGCCTTACGGTTGACCAGATGATTCAGCAAGGTGGACTTGCCGACGTTGGGGACACCGACCGTCATGGCGCGCATTGGTCGTTCCTTGAGCCCCTTTGCCTGTTCGGCTGCTAGTTTGTCAGCCAGAATGCTCATGGCAATCTTAGTGATCTGCTTGGGTGTCACGTTAGCTCGTGAATCGATGGCAAATGCCGGTTGATTCTGTGAGCGATAATAGTTTAACCAAGCCGCCGTTTGCTGGGGGTCGGCCAAGTCCTTTTTCGTTAAAATAATCAAATGCGGCTTGTTCTTCGCAATCCGAGCCACTTCGGGATTACGTGAAGAAGCCGGAATACGGGCGTCGACAAGCTCAAAGACGATGTCGACCAGGTGGACATTTTCTTCCATCTGCCGAATCGCTTTCGCCATATGCCCTGGGAACCATTGAATAGTTGCCATGTTGTGTAACTCCTTTCGTAGCAAGGCTTTCAAGCTCTTGCTCTGATAAATTTTCTTAATGGTACCACTTTTGTGCCATGTGTCCCGTTGCTGGTACCATATTATTAGCATTTTAGCGGTAATAGCTGAACTTTGTTTACACCGGTTGAAGACTAATACCAACCTTCCTAGCGAACGTATCAATTACTTCAACCGACTTTTCTTGTGAATGTGAAAGGCGGTGCGTATAGCCATCAGTCGTCCGTTCTTCAACGTGACCGACTCGCTCTTGCACTTCTTTCAACGTTACAGAGGAATCATCACGCAAGACGGAGATATGAATGTGTCGGAAACTATGTGGCACTGGATTTTTTGTCCATTTGAAGCCATAGCGTTTTTCACAATTCTTTTCCAAGTCTGCTTTAATTCTGCCAAGTACTTCACGAAAACTATGTGACGTGATCGGTGAACCGTACTCGGTCCGAAAAATCACTTGAAATTCATGAAAAGCATCACTCGGTAATTCCTTCATCCGCCTATCAAATACGGCATTACGGTGTATCGCACGCTTCAATGCAGCAATCGCAAAATCAGGTAACTGCTCCACCCGTTCGCCAGCAACCGTTTTGACGGTATCTTCGTAGTACTCATCAACCCGTAAGTCATGTGATTGCATGGAACTAGAAATCGTAACTGTTTTTTTAGCAAAATCGATCTTATCAGATGTTAACCCTGATGCTTCACCAATTCGGCAACCTGTTGCAATCATAAATAGTGCCAGATCATAGTACGCCGGATTGCGGCGTTGTGCCAATTCAGTGAACAAGACTTTGACCTCACGCGAATCAAGAAACTTACTTTCCAAGCGATCCTTCCGCTCGATTTTTTCAGTCGTTGTCGCTTTTAAATGCAGAACGGCTGTCGGTGAAGCTGGAATGATGTTATATAGCACCGCATGGTCGAAAAGTTTATTGAAAGTTGATTTGATGTGTTGCATGGTGGCAAAACTAGCGCTGTATTTTTCGCGATAGTCTTGCAAACATTTATTGACTAACATAGGCGTGATGTTTTTTACCAAAATATCGTCTGCAATAATTTGATTCAACCGCCTAATAACAAGCGCCTCGCGCTTAATTGTCATTGGTTTAACAGACTGTTTCCACAAATCAAACCAATCTTCGCGTAAATCTTTGAACGTCCATTTTTGAACGCGCTCATCAAGTGCTTGAGCTCGCTGTGAAGTTAGCTCTTCGATCTTTTCATCAAGTTCTCGCGCCGCTTGTGCTTTACCTCTTTGAGAATTAGACTTAAAACTTACTGAGGCCCGTTTCCGTTTGCCAGTTAAGGGGTCAATATAATTCTCGAAAGCGCGATAAGTTGAAGTTCCGTCAGCGAGTACTCTTTTTTGAAAATGCATAATTTTATCCTCCAATTCAAATTAATAAACAGGAAAGATAAAATGAGATTAAATAGCTATTTCATTTTACCATGTCCCGGCGGTGTTGTCAGACGTTTCGGATGTAATGATGCTGTTTCCAAAACAAGAATTCTTGAAAGGTCGCAAAGTTGATCAATACAATTTTGTGTGTAGGATTAATAACGCCCTGACGAAAAGTAGCGTCATTACGCATTTCCGACAACCACCGATTTAATGTATAAATATTTAGACCCTCATAGCGTTTCAACAATGCTTGCTTGGTTCCCCATTCCGCTTTACCGGCGGAGTCGCCACTATATGGTACACTTGTATTTTCCATTTTTTCACTTCCTAATTTCTAGATGAAGTGAGATAATAATCGTAGATAGATTGCTTATTTTATCTATTTTAAGGTGTAACTACTTGCTTTGGTCGGCGTAGTTGCATCTTTTTATTATCTCAATCGCCATTATGTTTGGGTTGCTGAATCATTATTTCTTCGGGACTAGCCAACATTTGTTGAATCATCACTTGTTGATTTTCACTTAACTTGGCCTCAGCAATGATCGTCATTAGAGTATCCTCGCTTTTAGCCGAATCAATTACCATTAACATTTTTAAACTTGGCGCCACTTGTTTCTTGATCCATTGAATAGTTTGGTCTAAAGTGACCGGTTCCGGCGAAACGGCCAAACGTAACTTATCGGCATATTTACCAATAAACTGTGCCCACCGATCGTCCAACGGCCATTTTGACGTTGGCTTGTTGGCAATCGGCTTCACAAAACGCAAGTAATTATTGATAATACCGAACACGGTTCGCTGCGGGTTGCGATAGGCCAATAGATCGGCGACCGTTTGCTCAGCCCGTTCGTCAAACACACGAATCTCAAATCGATTCTTGATTTTGGTCTCCGCCAACGCTTTACCTAATTTAAAATATTGCTCAATATCTTTCTGATAAATACAAAAATAAATTGCACTTTTACGTGAGCCAAAATAGAGACTTTCTCCTTTTAAATTGTCTTTGTCGCGGACAAAGTATTTACACTCCCTGAACTTTGTAATGTATTCATGACGCATACTCTTTTTAATCAAGTAATGAACCGGGAGCACATCTAAATAATCATTGATGGCTAGATCAATGCGTTTAACTACGCCATCAAGGGCCAGTGCCTGCCGTAAAAAGTCATACCAGCTCTGTTCACTGGCCACTAAAATACCTTCCAGTTCGCGACAACCTTTCCCCTTCAACTCAATCAATGAACCGCGATTATCGTCTTCCGGTGAAACAAAAATTTCCATATCGCCATGCCGAAATTTTCCACTGTAGCCATAACGGCCATAAGGTTCATAAACAAAATAAATCGGCTTGATGCAGAAAAGTGCCACGATCAATTCGTCAACATCATGGGTTGGAAATCTGATCCGGACATAGTCAAAACAAATGTTTAATGCGGTGATGCCACTCAGTTCGCAAAAGGCTGCGGTTAATCGTTGGCGCATGGCCTCAGTTAATGGTCGCTTACTGTTCAATAGTTGATTGAGATAAGAACGACTGATGCCCATTGACTTAGCTAGCTGACTTTGCTTAATTTTTTTATCCTCCAACTGTTGCCAAAAAATATTAAGCCAATCAGCTTGGACCTGGTAATCAATTAGAGTTAAATCTTCATTCAAGTACGCTCACCTCCAAAATTTGCAATTCTTAGTCACGGTTAACAGCAACTTTGTTGCTTGAATACCTAGAAATTGGCATTTCATGCTGCTGGATTAATTAACCGTTTATACTTTCTACCCCCCTATTAGAACTTGGGGGTTGAGGCGGCCGGCTAAAGCCGACCGCCGCTCACGCTAGCGGCTTTCGCGTTGCACGCCGCGCGTGGCGGCGGCTAATCTTTTTTCCTCCTTTATTCTGTTTTCAAGGAACGATTATGATCAATGCCAGCAAAAATTTGTAAGAATATTTCACTTGGCTTAGATCATATAAACATGATAACGTAGGCCTTTAGAGCTGGTCAATCACCTTATGCCACCTACTCAAAGACCGTGAGTAGTCGTTGTAGTTGTCTACTTTAAGTAACTAAGTTAAGATAATCATGAGGTGATGATAATGATCGAAAACTTTGGTCAAAACATAAAAAGATTGCGGCAAAAACACCAGATCACGCAAGAAGACTTAGCCATTGCCATTGAAGTTCAAAAACAAGCAATTTCAAATATTGAACGCGGTAAAAGTTATCCTAGTTTTGAAAACTTGGACCGAATTGCCAGATTTTTCAATGTTTCCGCCGTCGACTTATTTGGCACACCGGCTGAAATTGAAATCAGTAGCACTACTGCTATTCTTGATCGCATTGATGAATATACTGACAAAACTGAGCACCTCTTTCGCTTAATGCACCGCATAGATGATTTTTCACCGCGTCAAATTGATGGTCTTAGTGATCAAGTTCATGAAATTATGAGCTATTTTCAACCCTACACAAAAATCAATGAAGATGGTACCCCAGAGACTGATAACAATGATCGACCGATCGTCCGCCAATCAAAATATCGGCAATTACCAATTAAAGAAATCAATGCCTTATACAATAAAATCAATACCATCAATGCTTATCACCAAACGCAAAAAAATCACCTTCAAAAGAAGATGATCAATGAATGATAAAAAATATCGACTACTGCTTAATTAAAATAATAGCTGCATAATATGCCTAATAGTGTCACTTTCAAGAATGATCATGATGCCTAAACCAATATAAATAATGGCCATGATCCAATCACCAAAACGATCAAGAAAGTTCTTTACAAAATTCACTTGTGAGAACTTATCACCAAGGAAAACTAAAAAATAAATACAAATGGTAAAAACAAACAGCGTTACGATTAGCTGTACCAGTGATAATGATACGAAGTAAGGAACAAAAAGGCCAATATTATCCGCACCACAAGAAGCTACCGTAATTAAAGCCACCGTTGCAATTAAATTCTTATTTTTACGCGCTTCAATTTTCTGATCAACTTCTGCGGCTTCATCTTCTTTGCTAAATATATATTTGATTCCAAAGGCAATGGGAATCAACCCTAAAAAACCTAGTAACCATTTGGCGGGTACGTAATGGAGAATAAATGCAAAAAACAAACTAATTCCAATGAGCGTATATGAGCCTAAGAACTGACCAATATAAATTTGTCGGCGATGCTTTGTTGAACGATATTTTGAAAAAAGTAACATTAAAATAACTAATAAGTCGATTGCAGTTGATGTATAAAGAATAATACTCGTTATAATTGTCCTGATCATTTTATTTTCCCCCACCAGCATTGATTTTTCCGGCATCTTCAGCTAAACACCATGCCCGTTCTAATAAAATTGCCGTACATTCATCAATGATCTGATATTCAATGAAGTTGCCATTACGCTTCGCTTTAACTATCTTTTGATCTACTAGACGTTGTAACTGGTTTGAGATGGCTTGGACCTTCATATTTAGTGATGTAGCAATCTCACTAACGGCCATATCTGGTTCACGCGTTAAGCAATGTAAAATTCTTAGCCGCGTATTATTTGCGAGTACTTTAAAAAGTAAAGCAATGTCAGCGGCTTGATTCTCATTTAACAATGCCCGATCAGCCAAATCTGGTTTACCCGGACAACAGTCTACTTGTATCATTAGATCACTCCTCGTTTATTAAACTATTACATTATATCATGTAATAGTGTTGTCCCCCAATTTAATTTGAATCAAAAAATAGAGTAGCTCCTATAGCCACTCTATCTGACATTAACCACTATTCATATTCACTAGTTAAATTAAAACTAAGATACAGGTCTTAGTTTTAATTTAATCTACCAGAAGATGCCAAAGTTTCGTTACTATCATTTTGCGCCATTTTAATTCTTTCAATATAAATAGCCGCCAATCATTGTCCTCAGAGTAATCTGGTAATCATATAAAAACAGATAGTAGAAAGCTTAATTAATAATGAAGTGAAGTTGTTCCTTCAGTTATAAATTAATTCCTTAGCGTTTCGCATTCTGTTGTTCCCAGTTCTGTGCTGCGATTTGTACTGCATCCCAAGGTGATCCAACTGGTGGTGAATAGGATAAGTCTAGGTCGCTAATTTCGGCTACTGTCATATCATTAAAAATTGCCGTAGCAAAAATATCACTGCGTTTAGCAACTTCACTACCGTAATGACCAATTAACTGCACGCCTAAAAGCCGGCCACTTTTTTGATCACCAGTAATTCTGATCTTAATTTCTTGAGCACCGGGAAAATAAGCCTTATGGTCATCAACATCAGTTGTTACCGTGAAAGGATTAAACCCTGCCTGGATAGCCTCACTTGTCAATAACCCTGTCCGTACAACAACTAAATCAAATGCCTTTAAAACTTGTGTCCCCAGGCTACCTTTAAAGGCACGTTGAATTCCAGCAATATTAAAACCAGCAATTCTTCCTTGTTTATGTGCAGTCGTACCTAATGGCAAGTAGGTTTCACCTAATAAATGATGTCTTGTTTCCACCAAATCGCCGGCCGCCCATATATCAGGTAATGAGGTCTGCATATATTGATCAACCTCGATGGCCCCGGCAATTCCAGTTTCAGCACCTACCTTGACCAGTAGCTCATTATTTGGTTGAACACCAACAACGATTAAGACTAAATCATACGTAGAAGATTGTGTCTTTTGATGCTCATTTAAGCCAACAACTTCCACGTTGCTACCAGTTTCATTAATTTCTGAAACGGTTAAACCAGTAATAACATTGACGGCATTAGCAGACAACTTTTGATGAATAATTCGGCCTAAATCAGCATCAACCGTGGAAAGTATTTCTGAACCTCGTTGAAAAATAGTGACGTCTAAATGCCGTTTTCTTAAAGCCTCCGCCATTTCGATTCCGATATAACCAGACCCAACAATTGCGACCTTCCGAACACTATCTGTAGCTATATTTCTTTCAATCGCAAAGTAATCTGCCATTGTATGCAAAATACGAACTTTACTATCTTGCTGTTGAGCTTGCGCCAGGTCCACACCTTTAATACCCGATAGTTTTGGTCTAGCTCCTGTTGCTACAACCAAGTGGTCATAATGATAAGTTTTTAATTCGCCTGTAAGCGCATGTGCTACGACTTCATGTCGTTGCGGTTCAATTTTATCTGCAATCATGTTCATTTGAAATTCAATACCAGTCGAAGTCAATTCTTGTAAATTACGATGAGCTAGCAAGTGCCAATCCGGCACTTCTCCGCTGACTGCATAAGGTATTCCACAAATTGATAAATTTGGGTACTCATCTGCTAATAATATCTGAACTTTTAATTCAGGTTTAAGTTCTTTAGCCTTTAAGGCCGCCGAAATTCCGGCGTCACTGCCGCCGATAATTAATAATTTTTCCGTTTCATTTGCCATTTAATTAATTCCTTTCACCGTTGTTAGCGAACAAATGCACGACTTAAATCCTGATGTAGATAATCTGAAAACTCTTGGAAGGTTGGATAATCTCTTTGTTTAAAAATTATACCGTTAACCATAGTAATTGGTAATACAGTGATTCCATATTTTTTTAATAGGTCATTTATTTGATGATTACGAACAAAGGCGTCCGGATTTTGTGTAAGATTTCTGCGTATGATTATATTTTCACCATCTGCATTAACATGACGTTGAATTGCGGTAGTCTGAATCAATTCTTTCTTTACACTGGGACCACAAACACCAGTTGCACAACACATCGCCTCTTCAAATATTTCAATTTTAATCGTCTTTCACCTCGCATATTAGACGATGAAAATGTTCAAATTCCTTTTCTATTTGTGTATAATCACGAAAATAGCTGACCGCTAGATTATTTAAAATCAAGTGATTTATTTGCAAAAAGGCTATTTTTACCTTATACAAGTTCTGTTGTATTGTTAATTCACTACTGTATTTTAATTCAAGCAAATTAATTTCTTGGTTGGCTTGAATCAGGTAAACAGCAGAAATTGATTCTATTTCAGCTTTCGTGGCCTGTTTCACTAAAGCATCGACTATGTTTAATCTATTAGCTAATGAATCTTGTTGTGCATACTCAGTTTGCATCATAGCAAGTCATCCTCAACCAAAAAGACTTAGCGATAACCATAAACCACATAATGTAATGAATAGGACTGGAATCGTGATCGTGATCCCAATTTTAAAATAAGTACCCCAAGCAATTTTTACGTTTTTTTGCGCCAAAACATGTAACCACACTAACGTCGCCAGCGAACCGATTGGTGTGATCTTTGGTCCTAGATCAGAACCAATAATATTTGCATAAACTAACGTTTGGTGCATTAACCCTGATACATTAGCGCCCTTGATCGATAAAGCATTGATCATTACCGTTGGCATATTATTCATCGCTGATGACAGGAACGCTGCCAAATAACCCATTCCCATGGTCGCCACAAACCGGCTACCAGTTGCCATTTTGGCGATAACACCAGCAAGTAATGTTGTCAAGCCAACATTTTGTAGGCCATAAACCACCACATACATTCCGATTGAAAAGAAGACGATGTTCCACGGTGCTCCTTTAATGACTGCCTTAGTATCAACGTGATGACTTTGTTGACCAACCAACAAGAAAATTGCGGCAATCGTAAGTGCAATAAACGAAACGGGAATGTTTAGAAAACTACTGCTAAAATAACCGATCAATAACGCCGCTAACACGACCCAAGAGAACTTAAATAATCGTTGATCTTTGATTGCAGATTTTGGTTCAGCAACCTGATCTGCATCATAATGTTTGGGTAAGGCCTTGCGGAAATACAAATATAAGATACTGATGCTGGCGATCAGTGAAAAAAGATCAGGGATCCACATTCTTAGGGCATACTCGGAAAATGTAATTCCGAAAAAGTCAGCGGAAACAATATTGACTAGATTACTAACAACTAATGGTAACGAAGTCGCATCGGCAATAAAGCCACTGGCAATAATAAATGGGAAAACCTTTTTTTCATCAAAATGTAGGGCTCGCACCATTGCCAGAACGATCGGCGTTAAAATCAATGCCGCCCCATCGTTGGCAAAAAGTGCCGCCACGATCGCACCTAAAATAGCGATCAAAATGAACATACGTACACCATTGCCTTTAGCCAGTCGTGCCATATGTAAAGCGGCCCACTCGAAAAAGCCGATCTCATCTAAAATCAATGAGATCAAAATAATGGCGACAAACGACAAAGTGGCGTTCCAAACGATCCCAGTAACGGTACCCACATCTTTAAATGTGACGACCCGAAATAGCAGTGCAAGTACTGCCCCACCAATTGCGGTCCAGCCTATTGATAGCCCCTTAGGTTGCCAAATGACGAATAATAACGTGAGTAAAAATATAAAAACAGCAAAAAAGACTTGCATAATTCCTCCCAACTACCAAAATCAGGGTATCGCTACCCTGATCAATTGATATCTTTATTTAAATCGTTAATAGCGTTTGTTCAAAATCTGGTTGCCACTGTTCCACTGCAAAATGATTGGCCGAAACGTCTTTGACTTTTTCGATCCATTCAACTTCATTTTGTGCCCGTGCTTGTAAACACGGATGCGTGGTTTGTGTAGCCAGCATGCTTTGATTGACCAACCACCATGTATGGGCAATTTGCGCCCGGTTTAAATCTTCATTGAGCCGCATTGATTCGTAGACTGGCGTTGTTTCCGGTAAAGTCACCATCACGATCTCGGTTTGTTGGGGATCTTGCAACCGTGGCAATAGATCAATAATTGCTTGTGGCACGTCACCGGCTGTGCGCTTAACTTCCTGTGCATAACTTTGAGTGGAATCTAATAGTAACAACGTGTGCCCAGTTGGCGCCGTATCGATCACCACCACGTCACTGTCGTTTTGCGCCACAATATTAGCAAAAGCGCGGAAAACCGCAATTTCTTGCGTACATGGTGAACGGAGATCTTCGGCGACATAATCAACGTCAGCCGCTTTCATGGTTTGGCGAGCCGTTGCCAGTACTTCAGCTTGATAATCTTTCAATACCTGCTGCTCGTCAATATGGCTGATCGTAACTGCCGGATCAGCTGTTTTAAAGAAATCTAGATGATCGGCCGGATCAGTGGTGGCTAAATGAACGGTTTTATGTTGGGCCACTAATTTCTGCGTGATCTGCACCGCAACCGTTGTTTTACCGACGCCCCCTTTGCCCATGGTAAAAATAATCTTTTTATCCGTCTTGATCAGATCAGCAACGATCGTATCTAAGTTGGGATAGTTATTGGTCAGCGGCGGATAGGTAGCTAATGCGGGTTGTGTTGCCTGTAACACCAGGTGTAATTTATTTAAGCCGGTAACGTTGTAGGCGCGTAACGGCACTTCATACTGAGCAAATTTTTTTAATACAGCCGGCATTTGTTGTAGATCAGCCTGTTGTTGCGCAAAAATAGCCTGCGAAGCGTGATCCGTCGGTGTTTTAAGCGTGCCATTAATGATCAACTGCTGATTAGTCATGCCGATCGCGGCTAGTTCTTGTGCTGCTCGTGCCGCTTCAAGTAATGCGGCTTTTTGTGGCCGCGTTACCAACATTAATGTGGTCAAGTCCCCATTGCTTAACGTTGCTACCGCCTTGGCGTAAATTGCTTTTTTATCACCCATGCCAGCTAATTGGCCTAAACAAGAAGCACCGCGCTCATTTTCAGCTAAATAATTATTCCACGCTGACGGTAGCTGTAGCATGCGCAAGGCATGGCCGGTCGGCGCCGTGTCGAAAATAATATAATCAAAGCGTTGGTCAACCGTCGGATCAGTTAGAAAGTTGGCAAATTCATTAAATGCCGCGATCTCGACTGTACACGAGCCAGATAGTTGCTCCTCGATATTTTTGATCGCCGCGGCCGGCAATACGCCGCGATAAGGGCCAACAACACTCTCCCGATACTCACCGGCAGCAGTCACTGGATCAAAGTTGGCGGCAAACAACCCCGGTACACCTTTGATTGCTTGTGGTTTATTGGTCAACGCTGTATTGAAAACATCCTGTAAATTACTGGCTGGGTCAGTTGAAACGAGCATCACTTGATTGCCAGCGTCGGCCAAATTAATGGCGGTCGCACTGGCCGTCGTTGTTTTACCAACGCCACCTTTACCGGTAAAAAACAAATAATGAGTTAAATTAGCCTTTTGTGGTTGATAATCTTGCATGTTATCCTCCTCAGTCACATAGATATTTATCTATGTATAATTCAAAAGAAATGGCCGCGCCATCTCTTACTTAAAAATTTTGCAACAGCCCCCGTCACCGCCACAACAACCACCGGTTTGCTCAGCTGGCACGAAAACTAGCCCAGTATAGTCAGATAATTCATCGATCGTTGGGTAAGCGCCAGTTTTAACGATCTGGCCGTCAACCACGGTGATCGGCAAAACAGCGTCAGCATCATCCTTGATGGCCGCTAAAATATCGGCCCGCTCACTAAAAACATCAGGATTATTGCTTAAGTTGTAGCGGTCAGCTTCAACGGTGGTCACACCTTGCAGCGCATCAAAAGCCGACGTGATCATTAAAAGAGCAGGATCAACGGACGGGCCACAAACCCCAGTCGAGCAGCACATTGCTGGTTCAAATAATTCAATCTTTTTCATTAGTCATAACAACCTTTCCTGAAGCACATTCTTCACAATCAGCACAGCCGGCATCGTGACAGATACAGTGATCATCACTTGATAATAATTGCGCTGTATCCTGCTTAAAGGTCAGCATAAAGTCGGCGCGTAACGTGTAATGCTGCCACTTTCCCTCCTTGCGTGCCGCAACAATACCGGCATTTTGCAAGACTTTCATATGGTGGGATAAAGTCGGCTGCGAAAAATCGAAGTATTCTAAAATATCACAAGCACACAAAGAACCACAGGAAAGCAGATCAATAATTTTTAAGCGATTTGGATCGGCCATTGCTTTCAGTATTTGAACATACTTTTGATAGTCCATTTGTAAGCTCCTATTCCATAATTAAGGTAATCTATTAGTTAAATACGCTAATAATAAACATTGATGTTACAGTGATACAGACTGAACTTGCTACTTTTGGTTTTGGCTTAATCAACAACAGAAAGCCAATCCTGTTTAGCAGAAAATATTCAACAAGCAGATACTTCTTGCTAATCAGTGTTGCCAAAATGAATGATTATGACCGCTTTCGTGGTGATTTTAGGGAACTTAGTTGCAAACTCCGCAACTGCATTTCCTCAACTCAACTTGCTTCGATCACCGCAAGAAACATCGTATTTTGTAAACATAGACGCGCATCTATATCTATAATATAGACCCATATCTATGTAAGCGTCAAGCTTTATTTTGAAATAAAATAGCAGCATCTATTTTAGATCATACTGAATAATCACATTCTTCCATGATTAGTTTTTTAAGCCGATAGATTAACCAACTTCAAACTTGGATCGATATTTCGTTTTGAAAATAACTTATTCAAATCCATAAAAGGAAGTCCATATGTCCCGGCGGCCTTTTTGCGGTACCAATTTTGGTACCATAATTTGATAATCATTGCTTATTATTGCTCAATCGGCCAAATTTCTATACAAAATTGGGAGAAAAAGATACCTAAACTTTCAAATCAACGGCAAACAAAAAAGCCCGTTTTATCAGGCTTTTGGCTACTTAAATCTCATATTATCCCGCTGCTTTTTTACAATATCTAGTCATTTTTTATAGTGAGCTTCCAGTCTACCATTGGATGATGCTCATAAATTTCCTCCTTGGATGTTACGTAAATACTGATAATTAAGTCATTAACTCAAGCCAATGCCGCCAAATACATCTGCCAGGCGTCATCAAAGATCGTCATCGATGGCAGATAAGGTGCATTCTCTTCAAGATACTTGGATAAAGAGTCAAACTCCGTATCCTGCTTGGGAAATGAACTGTCAAGAAAAGCATTGTTGGCAAAAGTTGCGACAGGGTCGTAGCTTTCGGGATTACGTTGGGTCATTAAATATTGGTAAAACGTCTTGGGCATGAAGTGCCTCCTTAGTTAGTCTGGAATCCGAGCTTGGAAGACAAACTTACCGGCACCAGACATATCGATCTTTTTAGCGGCATACGAGAGTTTCTTCCCGTTACCGATGGCCGTCAGGTGAAGCGTAGCAGTCTGTGCTCTACTGTTCATCGCAACCCAATTAGGTAACGGATAATTCTTCGCAATATAGCTCATGACGAAGCTCACTGGCACGGGCAACGACCCGATGGAGAGCTTCTCGGCCTTCAATTGCACGTCTCCTGAGGATAACACGGTCGGCTTCAGGAGTAAAACAAAATTAACGTTGGCCCCTAAGACCTTCGTCGAACCCGTCAGGATGGCGTGGTCAGTCACTTGAAAGCTGTACTTCACGTCTTGACCCTTAAGAGACTTGTTCACGTAGTAGTCGGCAAGCGCATTGACCTGTTTCTTGTTCAAAGTGACGTTAATATTGGTCGTATCCGTGGCAGGCGTGGCTGTCGAAGCGACCTTAGTCGTTCCCATAGCCTTGACCCCAACCGTGATCATGGCGATAACCAACACGGCAATCAGAGCCAGGAAGCCCCACTTCCACCAATTGCGTTGGGATTTAACTTTTGGAGCTGAATGACGCTGCATAAATTATTCCTCCTTGATTCAACCTAATGCCCTATTTTAATAGCCATTGCTCATGGGCTTGCATTTCCTTGAAGACGTAACGCGTCATCAAGCGGTAACCCTTGGCGTTCGGATGGAAATGGTCCACCGGTGACAGATAATCATTCAATTCATCACTCGCATCGCTGGCTAGAATCGTCTCCTGGAAAGTCTTCGTTGAAATCTTGCCATTATTGACGTCCTGTGACGTACGCTTCAACTTAGCCTGTTGCGTAGCGGACTTGAATTGCCCCACCGATAATGCCCGACTAATGTCGACCATGTAGAGGTTCTTGTAGGACTTCGCCGTCTTAGTCGTTGTGGCATTCCAACCATCGACGGCGTTCGTGACCTGATCAATGTTGGCAAAGTACACGTAGACCGGGTTGTAAATGGTATACAAGAAAATTGGCGCGGTTGGATTGTACTTGCGAACCGTGTTCAGCAGGCTCTTGAGCTTCTTCTGATACGTGGCCTGTGCGCCATCTAGTTGCGTGTTGAGTTTCGACTGTTGATTGATGGTGACGTTCTTGGTCAGCGTCTGTAGGAGGTCGTTACCCCCGACCGTCATCACGATGGCCTGTGACTTTTCAACCTGACGTTGCATCGTTTTACTATCGACCAAGCGTTTTTCAATCTGATCACTGCGGTCACCGGACTTGCCATAATTATGCATGATGACCTTGACCTTATCGTGTTGGTGAATCTTGGTTTTGAGGCGTTGCGTGTAACCGCCCTTGTCCTGCTGGTCACCGACCCCTTGCGTCAATGAATCCCCCAGCGCCACGACTCGGACGACCTTCCGCCGGTTAACGGCATTGGGATGTGCGCCGTTCAACGTGGTCCGTGCGCCTGGATGCCAGTAGGTTAAGACAGCCAGCGTGACAAGGACGATCAGTAGGGCGACCCCCACGATCTTACTGAGTCCTTTTGCATTTTTCACTTAGAATCCCCCCTCGGGATAAAGAAAAAGCGGTGGCCGTGCCACCCCTTTTCTCGGTTAACAATTATTTAGTTGGATCGGTGTAGTACATCAATGCGAAGGCGCCTGGGCCCCCATGGGTGGCAATGATGGGTACCGTTTCGCGCACCAGCACGTCTTTATCGGGCAAGATTTCGTGCAAGTGGCCCTGAATCTTGTCGATCGATTCGAAAGCTTCCACGTGAGAAATTCCGATGGATACGATGTCCGGCGTCTGCTTGATTTGTTCGTAGACTTTGTCAAAGTACCGGTCGATGGTCTTCATACCGCGACCTTTAGCCCGAATCTTTAGTTCACCGCCAGTCACTTGTAAAACAATCTTGATGTTTAACAGGGACGTCAGCATGCCGGCAGCCCGGCTGAGCCGACCACCCTTTAGAATGTTTTCCAGAGTCACCACACCCATGAATAACTTGGTATGATCACGAACGGCGACAGCACGGTCTAAAATGGCCTGCTTGTCGGCACCTTCAGCGGCCAACTTGGCTGCTTCAATCACTTGAAAGGCCATCGCTTGATCGGTATATTGCGTGTCAACGACCGTAACATCGGTCTTAGACAGTTGCGCAGCTTGTTCAGCGGTGTGCACCGTCCCACTAATAGCTGCCAACATGTTGAAGCAGATGACGGAACTACCGTCTTCGCCCAACTTATCAAAAGTTTCCACGAACTTGCCCAATGGTGGTTGACTCGTCTTGGGCAACGTCTTGGACGTCTTCATCTTTTCAATAAATTCCTGATTGGTGATTGATTCCCGTTCAACGTAAATGGTGTCATCGATCATGACCGTCAACGGGATAATGGTAATATTGTAATCCTGGATTTGCTGGTCGGTTAGACCGGCAGAAGAATCCGCAACAATTTTAATTTTAGCCATGGGTATCCCACTCTTTCTGACCAGAGATTTTGGTTTATGCTACAATATGCGTAATGAAACATACGGTAATAGTATAGCAGAATTGTTGAAATTTTTCAGTAATTCTACTAACTCGCCGATCTGATTATCAGAATTTTCTGGTAACAGTCAACGAAGGAGGAATTTGTTTGGAAAAAGAACGGAGTCGCACGTATCAAATTGTCAATGAAGTCCTTAATGCGGTGACCCACGGAATCGGTGCGGCGTTAAGCATTGCCGGACTGGTCATTCTAATTCTACAAGCACACGGTGAAGGTGGCAGTCTTCGCATGACGACGTTCCTGGTCTACGGTATCATTTTGGTCCTATTCTACCTGGCCTCGACGCTGTTCCATAGCTTGTACTTTACCCGCGCCAGCCACGTCTTTCAAATATTTGATCATTGTGCGATTTATCTGTTGATTGCCGGAACCTATACGCCATTTAGTTTGTTAGTCGTTGGGGGTAAACTTGGTTGGTGGATGTTCGGCATCATCTGGGCCATGGCCGTTGCCGGTATCGTCTATAAAGCTATTTGGTTAGGTAAATTTCAGGTTCTCTCCACCGTCATCTACGTTGTGATGGGCTGGATGTGCCTGATGGGCATTGGTCCGCTGTACCGGGGCTTGGGTCCCGTTGGTTTCGTGTTACTGCTCCTCGGTGGGGTTGCCTTCACTGCGGGTGCCGTGCTTTACAGCTTCAAGGGCGTCCCGTTCGGTCACGTCATCTGGCACCTCTTCGTCATGCTCGGTACAGGCCTGATGTATTTCTCGATTCTGTTCTACGCTTAGACTAGCGATAAAGATAAAATAACAACTATAAAAGACGTTGTCCACGCCCCTCAATCGCAATTGAAGGGTACAGGCACAACGTCTTTTTGTTTACAATTTTTTTCGTCTATCGCCGTTGGTACTGCTCAAAGTGGTAATTGTAAGGATTTTTATCATTGCGAACTCCCGGTTGCGTTGCAATCAACTGAAATTTTTCATAGTCAATGACCGGCATCCAGGTGTCGCCAGTGAAGTTGGCATCGATCACCGTGCGATATAGAAAGTCCACGTCGTCTTGTAAACCAACAAACAGCTGAGCACCACCGACAACAAAGACCTTATCGTCCGAGTGAGCCGCTGCGTAGACCCGTACAGCATCCAGCGAATCCAACACGATAACTGTATCGGGAAAGTTGCCGGCCGGTTGGTGCGTCACCACGATATTTTGCCTGTTCGGTAACGGCCGACCGAAGGATTTGTACGTTCGTGCGCCCGCCACGATGGTATTTCCCGTCGTGACCGTTTTGAAGAAGTGCATGTCGGCAGGTAGGTGCCACGGCAATTGCCCGTTTTGGCCAATAACACCGTTGTGCCCTTCCGCCCAGAGAAAGATTAACATGGCTGTGCCTCCAATCTAGCTAGACGGCGACCGGCGCTTTGATGGCCGGTGCCGGATCGTAGCCCGTGACCTTAATGTCCGCCATTTCGTAATCAAAGATGCTCGATTTGTCCGGATTTAACCACAGTTGTGGTGCTGCCTTCGGTGTCCGAGCGAGCTGCGTTGTAATCTGCTCAATATGGTTGCTGTAAATGTGTGCGTCTCCCAGAGTATGCACGAAGTCGCCCACTTCCAGGCCCACTTCCTTAGCAATCAGGGAGGTCAGCAAGGCGTAGCTCGCGATGTTAAACGGCACACCTAGGAAGATATCCCCACTACGTTGGTAGAGCTGACAACTCAGCTTGCCATCGTTCACGTAGAACTGGAACAGGGTATGACAAGGTGGCAAGGCCATGGACGGCACATCGACTGGGTTCCACGCTGAGACAATCATTCGCCGAGAATCGGGGTGCGTCCGTAGCGTTTCGATAACGTTCGCAATTTGATCGATTGTCTCGCCATTCTTGCCCTGCCAAGCCCGCCATTGACTGCCATAGACTAAGCCGAGGTCACCATAGTGGTCGCCAAAGGCCTGGTCGTTAAGGATGCGGTCGTCAAAAGCATTTTTCTCCGCCTGATACTGCTGATTAAAGTCCGCATCAACCAGTGAACGGCGGCCGAAGTCGGTCATATCTGGACCGTGATAATCGGGGCTTTCGATGAAGCGCTGAAAAGCCCACTCGTCCCAAATGTGATTGTGATGTTGCAGAAGAAACCGAATATTCGTGTCACCCTTTAGAAACCACAACAATTCCGACTTAATTAAGCCAAAAGGAACTTTTTTCGTGGTCAGCAATGGGAAACCTTCCTGCAAGTTGAACCGCATTTGATAACCAAATAGGCTCAAGGTCCCGGTTCCCGTACGGTCGGATTTGCGATGGCCCTCGTTTAAAACCTTCTTGGCCAAGTCTAAGTAAGCATCTTCTAGCATTCTGGTCGTCTCCTATTCCGCGTACTCGCTCAGATATTCCCAACGTTCCATCTTCTCATCGAGTTGCTTATCGAGATCGTCGAGTTGGGCCTGTAGGTCGGCTAGCTTGTCGTAGTTGGCACCGTTAGCGTTCATGGCCGTTTGGACCTCGGCCTTCTGGCTTTCAAGACCGTCAATCACGGCCTCAATGCCTTCCCACTCCTTCTGTTCGGCGTAGGTCAGCTTAACCTTCTTCTTGGGCTTAGCTGGTGCGTCATCGACAGGTTTAGTCGTCTTTTCTTTGGCCGGCTTGTTTTTTGCCTTGCTAGCCTTCTGAGCATCATCTAGGTAAGCACTGAACTGCCCGGAATATCGATCAATTTGACCGTTACCGTCAAAGATCAATAACCGATCGGCTACCTTGTCCAGGAAGTACCGGTCATGAGAAACCGTAATGACAGTTCCGGCAAACTGGGAAATGTAGTCTTCCAAAACGGTCAGCGTACTGATGTCCAAGTCGTTGGTCGGTTCGTCCAAGAGGAGCACGTTCGGCTGTTCCATTAAGAGTTTCAGCAGGTACAGCCGACGTTTTTCCCCACCGGAAAGTTTACGAATCAATGTTCCATGCATGAACCGTGGAAAGAGGAATTGTTCCAAAAGCTCAGTCACGCTGACGGAATTTCCCGCCTTGTCGGTTACATTTTGACCGACTTCGGAGAGGTAGTTGATCATCCGCTTGTCGTCTGGAATGGGTTCAATCTGCTGGGTATAGTAAGCCATCTTGACCGTTTCCCCAATCGATACGATGCCAGAATCCAACGGCAACCGTTGCGCAATCACGTTGAGCAGGCTGGATTTCCCGGCACCGTTCTCCCCGCTGATCCCGATCCGTTCGCCACCCTGAATCAGGTCGCTGAAATCCTTAAGAATCGTGTGGCCACCCAAGGATAAGTTAGCATCCTTGAGCTCGATGACTTTCTTACCCAGGCGCTGTTGTCCCAACGAGATCGACACGTTACTCTGAACCTGACGCGTGCCAACGTTGCTGGCAATGTCATTGAACCGATTGATCCGGGCCTGTTGCTTAGTTGAGCGGGCCTTAGCACCGGCCTTCATCCAAGCCAATTCTTTTTTATACAGCTGTTGTTGTTTTTGGTCGGCATCGGCTTCCTGGCTGACACGTTCCGCCTTTTCCTGCACGTAGGCTTGGTAGTTACCAGGATATTGGTAGAGCTTTCCGAAGTCGAGTTCCCAGATTTGATTGGCAATTTGATCCAAGAAGTACCGATCATGGGTGACGACTAACAAGGCCCCTTTGTAGCTAGCCAAGTACTGCTGTAACCAGGCAATGGAATCAAAATCCAAGTGGTTGGTCGGTTCGTCTAGCAAGAGTAAATCTGGCGATTGAATCAGTACCTGTGCCAGGCCGACCCGCTTGATTTGCCCACCAGACATGGTCTTAATCGACTGCGACAGGTCGGTAATCTTCAACTGGGTCAGGATCGTCTTGACGTCGCTCTCGGCGGTCCAGGCTTCCTCTTCGTTCATCTGTGCTTCGGCGTCCAAATAACGTTGTTGGGCCTTCGCATCTTCGGGATGGTCTCCATAGGCTGCCAGTGCCGCCTCATAACGGCGAATCGTGGCGAAGACGGGCTGGTCGCCAGAGAATACGGCATCCATGACCGTCAGATTTTCATCGAGATCGGGCTTCTGCGTCAGGTAGCCAATGGAATAATCCTTGGGCGTTGACAGCTCGCCAGATTGTTCGTTGCTGATCCCAGCTAAGGTGTCCAGCAGCGATGTTTTACCGCTCCCGTTGACCCCAATCAGACCGATTCGATCGTGTTCATTAATAATGAAATTTAAATTATCAAATAAGATTTTTTCACCGTAAGTTCGGTGTAAGTTTTCTGCGCGTAAGGTTTGCATAGTCTCTTCACTCTCTTAATTAAGATTCTTAAGTAGTTGCTTGGGCCACCAGAGCATCGTGGGTATTTTCCATGGCACCGGTCACGACCCCATATTCTAAGTCGCCCAGAATGGCTCCCAGTTGTGGTCCAGGTTGAATGCCGGCCTGCATGAGATCCTTCCCGGTGATGGCCAATTCTTTCTTGTGTTGGATCGGTAGTGCTGCTAATTGTGCCGTCAGAGATGCCAGACGGTCCGGAGCCCCTAAGATACCGGCAACCTCGTTGGCAATTGGCATCAGGTCGGCACCACACTGATAGAGTTGCCAAGCGCTCAGCGTTCCCTGTAGCAGTAATGTCGCCGTTTTACTGGTCGTTTGGACGGCGTTGATGGTTTGATTAGCCGTTTTCCAATGTTTCATGAAGGGCGTGATGGCTGCTGCCTCTAGGCCAAACTTGGTGACCAGTAGCGTCCAGGCAGCCGTCTCCGATGACGCACCGTGAACGAGTTGCGTTGTGAGTTCCTTTAAAGCCATCTCGTGGGGGGCAAAGTCTGGGCAATACTGCCACAAGCCGGTCGCCATGAGATCAGTCAGGCCGCGCTGAGGCGTCTTTCCCTGGAGTAGCTTCAACAGTTCCACCTGCGTCCGTTCCACGGCGATCTTCGTCAGGAGTTGGGCGTGGGCCGTAATGGCCGCCAGCGTATCCGGTACGATCGTAAAGTCCAGTTGGCTTGCGAATCGGACCGCTCGCATCATCCGCAGAGCATCTTCATGGAAGCGCTCCTGGGCATCACCCACGGCACGAATCTGTTTATTCTCCAAGTCGGTCAGCCCGTCAAATAGGTCAATGACTTCCCCATTTTCACGCATGGCAAGGGCATTGATCGTAAAGTCGCGGCGCTTGAGGTCCTCAGCCAGTGAGCGGACGAAGGTCACCTGGTCGGGCCGGCGAAAGTCGGTATAGGTCGATTCGGAGCGGAACGTCGTCGTTTCGTAGCCAGTGCCATGGTCCAAAATCATCACGGTACCGTGCTCGATACCCGTGTCTACTGTCCGCTTGAAGAGGTGCTTGATCTCATCGGGGTAGGCACTGGTGGCGATATCGACATCGTGAATGGTCTTGCCTAGGATGGTGTCCCGCACGCTACCGCCAACAAAGTAGGCCTCATAGCCCGCCTGCTCAATCGTCTGTAAGACTGGCCGTGCGTGTTCAAATTCTTCCGGTAACTGTTCCAACTTCATGTTAAATTCACCTTTCGCCGGCCGAAATAGCCGATTGTTCTACGCGCTTAACGTGATCAGCAGCTGGGGGTTGTTCCCCCACCAGTCGTTATCGGTCAGTCAGTGTGCTCTATATGCCAGTCTAACAGATTCCGCGAAAGAATTGAATTCAAAGTCACTGCTTCTCCGCGAGTTTGTCGCCTGTTAGCGCTTGCGCTGTGCTATGATGGAAAAGTAAAAATTTTATTTTGGTTAGGAGAGAACGTCATGACACAAGTTAAGGACGAATCTATCCGGCTGATTGACCTATTAATGATTGGAATTGGATGTGCCACCATGGCTTTTAGCCTGGTGTTCTTCAACATCGCAAATAATTTGGCGGACGGTGGGATCTCCGGGATCACACTGATCATCCGGGCGTTATTCCACCTGGACCCGGCTTACTCAACGATTCTAATCAACGCGCCCTTATTGTTGATCGGCTACCGGTTCCTAGGCCGGCAATCTCTGATCTACACCATCTACGGCACGGCCATGTTGGCCTTATTCCTGTGGATCTGGCAACGGGTACCACTCGCGATTGACCTCCACCACGACCTCTTGCTCGCGTCTCTGGCAGCCGGGTTAACCGGTGGCCTGGGTTCTGGCCTCCTCTACCGGTACGGTGGCACTACAGGTGGAACCGATATTGTTGCCCGAATCATGGAGCGGTTCTATGGCGTACCTATGGGGCAAACGCTGCTGTGGCTGGATGTCGTGATCCTTTTGATCTCACTGGTCTACATCGATATTCAGCACATGGCCTACACGCTGATTTACTCCTACGTCTTCGCCCGACTCGTGAATTTCACGCAAGAAGGCGCCTACGCTGCTCGAGGAATCATCATCGTTTCCGACCAGTACCAGGAAATCACGGACAGCATCATGGATGAATTGCAGCGTGGCGTGAGCCTGGTCAGCGGCGAAGGTGGCTTTTCTCACAAGCCTCGACAGATGATCTACGTGGTCGTCGCCCCCAGCGAGCTGCACCGACTGCGCCAAATCATCGCCCGGCACGATTCGAAAGCCTTTGTCTCCGTTATTAACGTTAATGAGGCCTTGGGTGAAGGATTTTCTTTTGCCCGACCGAAAAAGAACTTTCTCAGCAAGTTCAAACCTTAGTGCTGGGTTGGCAACCGCGGGTTTTGCGGTTGCTTTTTTGGTAGGCCACAAGTTAAAGTAATTATTGTGTGCTCACTCAAGTAAAAAAGAATGATCCCTCGGAACCATTCTTTTTTTGTCATTTCGCTTAAATATCTTGGTAGCCTTCCAGCATCAGCGCCATTTCACCATCGTCTGGCACGACCTTCAGGTAAGCCTCTAGCAACTTGACGACCTGGTCGCTAGCCCCTTCCTCACGATAGAAGTAAATGGCTGGCTTCAGGAAATCTGGCTGATCCATGAAGAACGGTGCTGCCGCGTCGTAATACTTCCGCGCCCCGGCGAAGTCTTCTTGATGGTTAGCCGTTACCGCCAAGTTCCAGTACAGCTGAGGATCGGCGTCTTCGGCCTTCACGTATGGCTTAGCCAAAGCATCGTTCTCGTCCCAGCGCTCCTGTTTGACATAGAGGTTACTCAACTGAATCACCGCAGCAAGGTCATCACTGTCGAGCTCATGGCCCTTCTTCAGATACTTCTCAGCCAAGGCCTCATCGTCCAATTTAGTAGCCACGTGAGCCGCCTGGAGCCAGAGCTTCTCGTTATACTGGTCAACACCCAGTCCCTCTTGTAAGGACGTCAGCGCCTCTGGTAAGCGGTTCTCCTGCTCCAGTGCCTGACCCAGGTATGGGTAAAGTGAGGTGTAGTGTTCATCACTATCCTTCAATTCATTGAATAGATTGATCGCCTCGGTCCGCTCCTTGAGTTGCAGGTAGGTAAAGGCCGTCTCGAATTTCACATCCGGGGTCATGTCACCGGTATGAATCTGCTTGAGGTAGCCAATAGCCTGCTCGAAGTGTCCAGCGTTGGCATAGGCCACGCCGAGCCGTTCCACCAGGTTGACCTTAGAGAACTCGGTCGTACCAGCCGTAATTAGGTCCAAATACAGCGGTATGGCCTTTCTGAACTCACGCATGGTATTGTAGAGCTCGGCCAAGGCAAACGTGATGACGGGCTCGTCAGGGGCCAATTTTTTGGCCGTCAACAATTTCTGTTCACTGACTTCGAAGAGTTCCTGCGTCTGGTAAAGGTCAGCCGCCACCATCAAGGATTCCACGTAGGCTGGGGAGTCCGGGCTGACCTGGTTCAGGTAGTCCAAAGCCTCGTCGTTCTTGTCTTCATCAATGGCGATGTCGGCCAGGTTCGTCCGCAGTTCATCTTCATCGGGATACTTCTTCAACAGCTTCTCATAGATCCGCCGCGATTGATTCAGAAATCCCAGGGAGTAGAGTTCCTCACCCAGACTGAACAGGGTATCATCGTCGTCGTGGCGCAGCGACAAGGCATACTGCTTCTTGAAATCTTCGAGCTGTCCCTTTTCCAATTGATCAAGTGCCGTTTGTGCGTAACTCATAACCCGCCTCCATTTAATTCACTGTTAGGTACTGCCCCTCTACGCATGCGTTTCACGTAGGTACAGTACAGTTTTATTCTGTTAAATTCACTAAAATTGACAACGCATTTAATTATACGCAATCCCATCAAACAAGGAAACCATAAACACTCAGTCCGCTCCAAATTTTGGGTAATAAAAAACCAGTCCGACAATTGCCGACCTGGCCCTTTACCTATTAAATAATTAATTGTAATTACTTAACAGCATCCTTTAAAGCTTTACCTGGCTTGAATGCAGGTACTTTGCTTGCTGGGATTTGGATTTCTTGTCCAGTTTGTGGGTTACGGCCCTTACGAGCTGCACGTTCACGTACTTCAAAGTTACCAAAGCCGATCAATTGAACCTTTTCGCCTTTTGCTAACGTTGCTTGGACAGAATCGAATACTGCATCAACTGCAGCAGTTGCGTCCTTTTTAGTTAAACCAGTTGCAGTTGCAACGTCGCTAACCAATTGTGCTTTGTTTGCCATGTTTGAATTCACCTCCTGCAATGAAGATTAGATGAATGCCATCTAGTAGTCATTTTTGAGTGGTCCAAAAATGATGAAACAAATACGGTCAACCGCATCATTTCTT
>CALNAJ010000033.1:0-2500 GCA_937874695.1 uncultured Lactobacillus sp. | reverse complement strand
ATTCCTTTAAGTTTCAGCCTTGCGACCATACTCCCCCCAGAACCCAAAGACTTTGATTTCTCGTAAGGTGCCGAGTGGGTCATTAAAAAAACACCACCCGATCCCTAGTCGGCATAGTTTATGGTTAAGACTACGACGGTATCTGATCATCTTCGATCCCCTAACTTTCGTTCTTGATTAATGAAAACGTCCTTGGCAAATGCTTTCGCAGTAGTTAGTCTTCAAAAAATCCAAGAATTTCACCTCTGACATTTGAATACTGATGCCCCCGACCGTCCCTATTAATCATTACGATGGTCCTAGAAACCAACAAAATAGAACCAAACGTCCTATTCTATTATTCCATGCTAATATATTCGAGCAATACGCCTGCTTTGAACACTCTAATTTTTTCAAAGTAAAAATCCTGGTTCGCCAAGAGCCACAAGGACCCAAGGTTAGCCAGAAGGAAAGGTCCGCTTGGGATTCCAGTACACGAAAAAATCGGACCGGCCAAACAGACCCAAAGTTCAACTACGAGCTTTTTAACTGCAACAACTTTAATATACGCTATTGGAGCTGGAATTACCGCGGCTGCTGGCACCAGACTTGCCCTCCAATTGTTCCTCGTTAAGGTATTTACATTGTACTCATTCCAATTACAAGACCCGAATGGGCCCTGTATCGTTATTTATTGTCACTACCTCCCTGAATTAGGATTGGGTAATTTGCGCGCCTGCTGCCTTCCTTGGATGTGGTAGCCGTTTCTCAGGCTCCCTCTCCGGAATCGAACCCTTATTCCCCGTTACCCGTTGAAACCATGGTAGGCCACTATCCTACCATCGAAAGTTGATAGGGCAGAAATTTGAATGAACCATCGCCAGCACAAGGCCATGCGATTCGAAAAGTTATTATGAATCATCAAAGAGTCCGAAGACATTGATTTTTTATCTAATAAATACATCTCTTCCAAAAGGTCGAGATTTTAAGCATGTATTAGCTCTAGAATTACCACAGTTATACCATGTAGTAAAGGAACTATCAAATAAACGATAACTGATTTAATGAGCCATTCGCAGTTTCACTGTATAAATTGCTTATACTTAGACATGCATGGCTTAATCTTTGAGACAAGCATATGACTACTGGCAGGATCAACCAGATAACTATCGTGAAGCGGAGGGAACGCAGCAACACAAGTGCCGCCACACTCTCTCCTCTAGAAGATAACTAATGATTTTGAAGGTTTCCTCGTGAGAGGAACAAGAGAGCCGCGCAAGCAAAGCTTTTACACTCTGCCCACACTACTCTCCCTCTACCTTACCATAGCACTCTTTGAGTTCCTCGGACCGGCTTCCACCAACCTCTGTCCCGGTGTTTCACAGAACAGGCTTGGTATCACCGGCCTGAGAGGAGGTTACACTCCGCCAATCACAGCCCCGAAGAGCCGGCTATTGACAGAGGCATTCCCCCAAGTGAATTCTTTGAAATAGATTGCTAGAAGCTAGTAACCCACCAAATCCTTCGCTGCCCACTGACGGAATCGCAAGATGCCCGCAATGAGACTGTTCAGGCGTCGGCACAGCGCAAAGGAAGAACTCCAACGCACCACACCATCGCCCTTGCCGGCACGCTGTATAGAGACTGAGCAGATCTGACGATCACCCAGCGACTCTCTCCACCGTCCGACGAGGCCATTTAAAAAGACAAACGAAGAACTCGAATGCTTCTTACGAACAACAAGCTTTACTCGAGTCTGTTTCCAAACTCTTTCTGAACTTGTCTTCATCTGCTTTCGCATGAAGTACCTCCCGTCGGCTTTTTCCGACAAGGGAGAGTGTTCAGCACGCGCACTTTATATTTGGTTCGAGGAATATTCCCTTGTGCGAACTTCTCCCCCGCCAACACCCTTGCCCACTTCTCCCTCCCCGCTGAAAAATACCCTCCAAACAGCGCCGCTCGCGCAACTCTTTGCGTTTTTTTTTTCTCTCCCAACACCCACACCCCAGAAAAATAAACGTCACGTGCACGTCACGTGCACCTGACTACTCCGGACGTCAGCCGCACACCCCTGGACGGCTAACTCCGGCTCGGACTTTCTCCCGGACTTAATCTCCGACCCCCAGAGTCACTTCCAGAGTCAACCACGTGACCTCTTCGTCAGACGTGATAATCGTAGATCGTGACAAAAAGCTCGGACTTGGCCTCCCAAACCAGGTCACGTGTACGAATCCCGTCCGTCGCAGAAAAGTTGCACCCCCACACCCAAATGTGAGGATGTTAAGGTCTGTATCGGGGGAATGATAGTCCATCTTTCGACTGGTCTGGGTTACAAAGTGCGAGGGACACTCCTTCCCCCACTTCCCCACGCCATCTCCGCCAATACCCCCTCTTCACCCAAATGTCTCCTCCCCATCATTTTCCCCGCCACTTTCCCCCCAGATCCCCTCCCATCTCATCCCAGGCCTACCCCCACGTCCCGACTTATCCCACGCAACTCCCTCTCTTTGCACCCACACAC
>CALNAJ010000032.1 GCA_937874695.1 uncultured Lactobacillus sp. | reverse complement strand
ACGAGTTCCGCAAGCCAGACTCCTGCGCTTAGAAAGCTAAGTGACTCCTGTCCGGCGAAGCCGCTGCTGATTGTTTTGGTTTAGTTCGTTAGATTTTCTCTCACCAGGATATTTGGGAAACATGCGGCCTCTGAAACGAGTTCACTCGGGCAGTCCCCTCCGCTTAACCCCAATAAGCACCGACTCGGCTCCACCGAGTGGGCACTTATTGACGTTAATGCTCAGGGACTAACCGCCCTCCTTCACTCTCTTTAACAAAAAAACAGCGACCGGACCAAATTGTCCGCATCGCTGCTTGAAGAAAAAACGTTTATTACGTTTGGAGTTGGTCGATACCATAGCGGATCGGCCGTAATTTTTACTTTGGAGGAGTAAAATTATTAACTTATTCGTTCGTAAATTCGTAAGTTATGAGGACAACTATAACAGGTAATTGTGAAGAAAATATGACGGCAGGAAAATAATCTAATCGGTGCCGGCAATTTCTTGGGTGTAGAGCATCTGGTCCGTTGAGACTTGCTGGTAGAGTTCATCAGCTAGTTCTGTGGAGATGATGCCGGCCGTTCTTTGTTGCTGAATATAGGTGTATTCATACTGAAAGGCTTGGATAAATAATTCGTTCTGCTGGTTCGTGGACTTGTTGGCTACGAAGCGTCGGTGCCGCGCATTGTAGTAGTTTCGGACCGTGTTGACCTCCGCTTGGTTATCTACCGTGGAAATATCTGTGAGAAATTTGATGATATTCGTGTAGATATCCTCTTCGATCCGCAAGAAGTTTTCCCGTTGGCGGTGCTCAGCATGTGGATCGCGGCGGGGACGCCGTTTCAGCTGATTGCTTTCCTGCTGAATCCGTTGTTCTTGCAACTGTTCTTGTTCTGGCGTATGCGACGATTCTTGTAAACGTTGGCGCTGTTTGGCAATGCGTTTGCCCCGTCGCCATTTGCGGCTGAACATGAAGGTGACTCGGTGACCAACGAAGCGGAACCACAAGGAAATATTTTGGAAGGGGTTTTGATGACTCATCTGAGACTTGATAACCAGCATCCGAACGTAACGGTTCGCGAAACTATTGGAGATGACACCATCATCGGCTAGTTTCTGAACGCTCTTAACTTCAATTCCGGTGGCTTGATTGAGTAAGACTCTGATTTTTTTACGGTCGGGACGGGCCCCGGTGGCTTGACTATTTAGTGTTTCAATGACGGATTGTGCTGCAGCGGGATCCTCGGGATTCTCCTGCACGAGTCGCTCACTCGCGTAGGCAACGAGCGCCTTGCGTTCCTGAGCAACGGTCGTGGGATCCACGGCAACGGTCTTCTTAGGTAAAACAAAAGGCAAGACGATGGTTGGGACGAGAAGGCTGAGAATAATCACAATGGCTGCCACAAAAATCATGGTATTCCGGAAGGGGAAAGCCGTGCCATGCAACGTTAAAGGCAGTGAGAAGGCCATGGCCAAGGTGATCGTTCCATGGACACCGGAGAGCGCGCCAATCAGGGCGTTCAATGGCCGTTCCTTCTTCTCGGAATGAATCAATGCCCAGTCAAGGCGAATCCACAGGTAACGGAGGGCTAGCATGACCAGATAAAGGATTACTGCCAGCATGAAGAAGCTTGGTAGTGATTTCGTGTCATCCTGTTGAATATTTACCCACACGGTTGGGAGTGAGACACCTAGGAGGACAAAGACGAAGCCATTTAAAATATTGGTAAAAATGCCCCACGTGGAACGAGAGACCAATTGTAGCTGCGTACTGGATAGCCGCAGTTGATTGCTGGAGGCACTGTAAATCAGGCCGGCAGCCACAACTGCTAGGATGCCAGACAACTCAAGGTGTTCCGCAGCCAGATAGATTAGAAATGGCATAATCAGATCGTAGGGCACAATGACGCTGGAGGAGTCTTTCCCACTCTGAACCAGGTAGACACGGACCATAACGGCCGCAATTCCCAGAATCACACCAATCAAGAGGCCGCCCAGGAAGACAACGAAGAAGTGTTTAATCCCGTCTCCAACAGAGAATTGACCGGTGGTAAAGGCGGCGAGAGCAAGGTTAAAGGCAACTAAACCGGAAGCGTCGTTGAAGAGGGATTCACGCTCCAGCATACCCATCACGCGTTCTGGAACTGCCATATTGCTGGTAATCGAGGACACCGCTACGGCATCGGTCGGCGTGACAATAGCCGCCAATGCAAATGCTAAGGCTAGCGGAATACCAGCGAGGACTGCGTGGCTCAGGTAGCCCATGCCAACGACGGTCAACACCGCTAAGATAATGGCCATCGAGATGATTGAGCCAACGTTTCGGCGGAGTTCGTGCCCATTTGCATTTTGTCCGTCATAGAACATGAGGGGCGCAATGATGATGAGCATGAACATCTCGGGTTCGAGGACGAAGTGGTGGTACATTGGCACCAGTGAAAGAATAGCTCCGGCAAAAATCTGATAGAAGGCTTTCGGAATCACAGGGAAATAGGGATAGACTGTGTTGGCAACGATGGTCGCGACAATCAGTAAGACAACAGCGTAAAAGGCTAGCAAAGCGGGTTCCTCCCGATAAAAACGAAATTTATGATGCCTTTATTCTACGCTTCTAGGGATAACAAGTGGGGAGAAATCCCTTGTCAAAGAAAAGGATTAGCCATTTTGGTTAGTTTGAGTAAGCGCTTTTACAAACCGAATCAAAATTTAAATGAATATTTAAACGAATCGTATGAATATTAATGCATTTCAACCAAAAAGAGACGCCGGGATTGTTTCTGACAATTAATTTAGGCCATATCACGAGATAGTTGACTAACTGCCCTAACTTTGTGGAAGCTTAATCTGCGATGGCTTCAAGGATTTTTGAGACTTATCACAAGTGGACAAATGATTGCGAAAATAGTTGGGAAGGCCAACCAACTCACTAAAAAATGTTGGCCGTTATTTAGAAAGTTTCCAAAAAGGGTTGATTATTCATTCAATTGTGGTAACATATAAGTTGGTTCTACTAGATAGTTCAGTGAAATATTCGGGGGGAACCAGAACAAGTCAGTTGTTTTTTCTATCGTTACTCAATCCAACGATAAGGAAGTGCTTAGATATGATCAATTTGTATATTGCGCCAAGTAGCGCGTCCAGTCGGAAGGCACGGGCATGGCTGAAGGAACACGACATTGCGTTTAACGAACGGAATATCAAGTCCAAGCCACTAAATGCCGCCGAAGTTAAGCAGATTCTGCGCTTAACGGAAAATGGCAGTGAGGACATCATCTCAACGCGTTCCAATGTATTTAAGGAACTACACGTTGATTTAGATAGTCTCTCAGTTAGCCAACTTGTTGACTTAGTTGTTAAGTACCCAGATTTAATCAAGCGGCCCATCATCTTTGATGACAAGCGACTTGAAGTGGGTTACAACGAAGAGGAAATTCGCCGGTTCTTACCACGTGAAGTGCGGACGGCCGAATTACACCACTTGGAATCACAATTAAGCTCATAGACCGGATCGATCAGTTCTCGGGGGAGTGCTGGTCGGTTTTTTGCGGAGAATACTAAATATAAACGAACAAATAAAGCGATTGCCGAGTCAACTTTTGAGTTGAAGGGGTAATCGCTTTTTTCGTCGTTGATTAATTGGTTTGGTCAGAATTGTTTTGATCCAATAACTTTCGTAGTTCGGGGCTGATATCATTCGCGGCGTCTTTTTGATTCTGCTCATTGAGCGCTAACGTCTGAATACGTCGCTTGAGTTCAGTAATGGTATAGCGCGTAATCAGTTTTTCAAAAACTAATCGCGTGCTCTGAGCCCCTTGAGAGGCCTCGAGGGCCGTCATGTAGGCCTGACGAGCTGCTTTGTCGGGTTGTACATTGATCACAGGGTAGCCCGCTTGTGTTAAGGCCATATTCATGAGTAGCCGCGCGGTACGACCGTTGCCGTCTAGAAAAGGATGAATCGTGACAAATCTTTGGTGAAGGTCGGCCGCATACATAATGGGATGTTGCATCGCCTGGGACTGGTTTGCCCAAGCAATCAAGGCGTCAACCGCTGGCCTGATATCTAAGGGATTGGTATAAGGACGGTGTTCAGAGCCATAGGGCCACACATCAATGGTTCGGTAAGTCCCGGCTTCGCTGACGTCATTTGCTGTTTTTAATGTGACGATTCGGTTGAGGTCTCGGATAATGGTGGTGCTCAGGGGCACGTGTTCCGTTGCCAAAGTGGTCATATATTCATAGGCGGCGTTAAGATCCAAGGTTTCCAGGACATCCTTGATGGGGACGTTGTGAATGGTCATTCCAGTATCCAGAATCGATGCCGTTTCATAGCGATTGAGTGTATTTCCCTCGATGGCATTAGATGACCAAACGTGTTCAATTCGAATGTTCTTTTCGAGCTGGGCGACCGCAGCCTCGGATAGTGGGCGATAGGCAGCCATCTCTGTTTTTAACTGACTAGCTTGCTCTAAAAGTTGGTTGAGTTCAGTATCCATGAGGAAAATCCCACCTTTCTGTTGTTTCCAATTTTAGCATAGTTCGCTAACTAGAGAGAAAAAAGTACTGGGCTATCTGCTCAGTACTTTTCGAATACAGTAAATTTAAGGATTAGTGTTACCAGTAGCCAGCTTGTAGCTAACTAAGCGTGTTGTTGTTTCCGGTAGCTCCGCGCCATATTGGCATAGCCGAGCTGTTCCAGAGTATCAACTACGGTGGCCTCAATCGTTCCCGTGGCAACGACGTCAAAGCCTGCTAATTGGGCTACAATGAGACTTTCTACGCGGTGGACAACGGTTGGGTCGTTGGTCAGCGCCGTTAACGCCGCGTGAATCTGACGGGAATTGAACGGTACGTGCTCCCCAGCCAAATTTTCCACGGTTAGGCCACCCGGATGCATCGTGGTCTGTGATCTTCTTAAAACGTCCATCGTCTCTAGCCCTCCTAGGTTTGCCGAACCCGTTAATCAAAATTGCTAACGACCGGTCAAAATGAGTATAGGTCTATGTTACGATGAATTTCAAAAAATTACAACTAGATATAGTGCGAATATGTGAGACTTTTCTACATATGGTAGCAAAGCCACAGAGTGTGGTCCTCTGATTTCTCTGTTACTTGATCCCTTTTAAACTTTCCTGACTGTGAATCAGTTGCGCAAGTAGGGCGTTAGTTGGGGCAGGCACGTTCAGCTTGGCCCCGAGTTTGGCGACGTAGCCGTTAAGAAAGTCGATTTCGGTTGGCCGTTTCTTGGCCATATCTTGGTGCATCGATGGGTAGTGACCACCATTTTTGCTGGGATCGAACTGTGCGGCAATTAATGCCGTTACATCGGCTGCACTGAATTGAATCTTAGCCGCCGTGGCAACGGCTTCGAACTCGTTTAGGACGGTATCGTTCAGTGTGCGCCAGTTAGGAAGACTTCCAAATTCGGCAATATTGCAGTCGAACAGGGTGCAGTAAGTGTTGAGGACACTGTTCAGACCGGCTTTTTTCCAGATGGCGGCCAGAACATTTTCGGCCGGACTGGCGTTGAGACCAGCATCATTTAAGGTAGTAATCAGTTCGGGTAAGTCTGGGAATTTTTCGGGGACGATGGCCTGTAGGGAAATACTCCCAGTCCCCGTGACCGTGATGTGACCGGGTCCAGTGAGGCTAGAAGACCAGACCGTGGTTCCCGCGACGACGTGATCCTTTGGCACGTGGCGCTCAATGGTCTCAACATTACCAATACCGTTGGCCAGCGTCAGCACAGCTGGTTGATTGCCCAGCACACCGCTGAGTTGTTGGAGCATCTGGTCCATCTGCATGGCTTTGGTAAAGAGGATGACGAGGTCAAACTGTTCGGTGACATCCTCAGGTCGCTTAGCCGTCATGTGGTAGACGTGGTCGGTGCCATCATCGGTTGTGACGGTCAGACCCTGCTGTTGAATGGTCGTGACGTGCTCGGCCCAGTTATCGATCAAGGTGACCTGGTTACCAGCTGATTGAAGTTTTACGCCAAAACGGCTACCCATGGCACCCGCACCGGCAATTGCAATTTTCATTTCAAGCTCACTCCTTCTGTCTGCGTTACTTCCAGTGTAGCAGGTTTTAGCAGGGAACGGCGGGGCAATGTCTAGGATTGGCAATTGACATCGCCCAAGTGCTGGATTAACATTAAACCAATTATTTGATGAGAAAATAATGAGAAAATTTATAAATAGCTAGGAGCGATGCGGTATGTCCCAAGGGGTCAGTGCACAAGATCTTTATCGATTAAAATCGGTGTCTCAAGCATCAGCGGCGGATCACCAGATTTTTTTCGTCGAAAATAGTATTGATGAGGCAAATAATCAGTATTTGGCCCGCATTAAGCGTGTCGACCAAGCTGGCCACGCTCAAGACGTGGCGGTCAATGGCCAACTGAATTTACAACCGGCCGTTGCTGGCAACCAGTTAGTCTATGCAGCCAAGGTAGGTGCGGCGAAGTCCCAACTGTTTACAGTGGCCGTAAGTGGTGGTGAACCAACGCTGGTAACCACAATGACGCCAGGCGAAGCCGTGAACACGGTGATTGCCGCTGCGGACGGCCAAAGCGTTTATTTCAAGACGACCGAGACCGCTGAGCTCCCCAAGTTACCGAACCAAGAAAAGTTTCCCAAGACTCGGCACGTTACTCGGCTTGTGAATAAAGCCGATGGTTACGGCTGGTTACCACAGGATGCGACCTATCGTTTACGACGCTATTTTCCGGCAACCGGTGTGGTGGAAGAAATTTGCCAACAAGGTGCCGACTTCAGCTTGACCTCAGTCAGCCAGGACGGGCGCTACGTCACCATTCTTCAAGATGATCAGCCCGATGACGACCGTAACTTTGCCCACGGCGCGTATTGCCTGGATACGCAAACGGGAAAGGTGGTAGATCTAACGGCGAGCCTGATTCACGGCCACTTTGCGGATGCCACGCTGTCACCCGATGGCCAACAAGTGGCGTTGGTCGGGGACAACGGTGCGGCTGGCCGGCATACCGTGGCTAACGTTTACCTCGTTGCCGCAACTGGCGGTGACCTGACCAGTCTGACCGATGACCTGGATGCCGATCCGAATCCCGAATTTGCCGGGGACTTTGTGCAACAGGCCGGGAGTAAACTCGTGCGCTGGCTAGATGCCGATCGGGTTGTCTTCGTCACGGCCTTTCACGGACACAGCCAACTCTACGTGGGTGATGCCCGAGGGATTACCCTAATCGATGATACGGCTCGCCAAATCGTGGACTTTGATGTGGTTGATGCAAAGACGTTAGCGCTGAGTGTTTCCTATCAAGATGAGCCGAGTCAACTTCGGACGTTTACGGTGGCCGATGGGGCTGAAACCGTCAGCTATAATCCCAACGCGGCTTATGAGGGGACTCACGAGTTCGCCCATCCCCAACGTTTCGATTACACGTCGGCGGACGGCCAGGCGCTGGAAGGCTGGTACTTACCAGCGCAAACTAACGCGCCGAAGCAACCGGTCTTGCTCTACGTTCACGGGGGACCGCACGCCAACTATGGTGAGGCCTTCTTCTATGAATTCCAAGTCCACGCGAGTCGTGGCTATGGGGTAGTCTTCTTCAATCCACGGGGCTCGACCAGTTATGGCCAAGCCTTTGAAAGCAATGTGAACGGCCACTACGGTGAGGATGACTACGATGACGTCATGACGGGGCTGGATACGGCGTTAGCCAAGTTCCCCCAGCTTGACGCGGATCGCCAGTACATTGCCGGTGGATCGTATGGGGGCTTTATGACGACGTGGGCGGTCGGCCACACGAAGCGGTTTGCGGCGGCTGTCTCACAGCGGTCGGTGACGAACTGGATCAGTCTCTTTGGTATCAGTGATATTGGCTTTTACTTCAATCCGGAAGAATTGGCAATCGACTTGTTCGCGGACGGCGGGGTTGAATCCTACTGGAAGCAGTCACCGTTGGCTTATGCCCAGAACGTGACGACACCAATTCGCCTGCTCCACGGGGAGTGGGACATGCGTTGCCCAATCAGTCAGTCGGAAGAGTTCTTTACCGCCGTCAAACGTAACGGGGTCGATGCCGACTTCATTCGCTACCCGCAGAGTTTCCACGGTATCTCGCGGAACGGGTTACCTAGCTTACGCATTCAGCGGATCGATGACATGACGGAATGGTTCACGGCCCACCCTTCAGTGAACCGGGGCTAGTTTGAAATGCCACTTTAGATGATGTAAAGAAAATTTAACTTTAGTTAAGAAGGTCGGGTCCGTAAAGGGCGTCGGCCTTTTTGGCGTGATGGATATTCCCCGGTGTTGCCGCTTTGGCCATGTACAGTGGCTAGGTAGAGGAGTATCCTTGCGAGTGGTGCTTTTAGCGCTAGACTAAATTGGTGTGTGCAAATTTAATGGATAAAAAAATTATTTCAGGATCATTTTGGCTCTCGTTTGGGAGCATTTTTTCACGAATCTTAGGCGTCGTCTACCTGATTCCCTGGTTGGCGATGATTGGCTCGCCCCAGCATCAGACCGTGGCGCAGGCGCTGTTTAATACGGCCTACACACCTTACGCGCTGTTCATTGCGCTGGGGACGGCAGGTTTTCCATCCGCGATTGCTCGGCGGGTAGCGTTTTTTAATGGGGAAGATAGCTTTATTAACTCTAAACACATTGCGTTTGCCGGTTTCGGCTTCATGCTAGTTTCCGGCGTGATCTGTGGAGTGTTGTTATACGGCCTCGCGCCGGTCTTAGCCGCCAATAGTCCCGTTAGCTCGGTGGCCAATGCGACGATTGCCATTCGTTGCCTGGTTCCAGCTATCGTCATTCTACCGTCGATGAGCATTCTGCGAGGGTGGTTTCAAGGAAACGGGGACCTCAAGCCCTTTGGGATTTCCCAGCTTTGGGAACAGTTTATCCGAATCATTGTGATTCTCGGTGGGACCTACTGGTTGATTGAAGTCGGCCATCAGGGCTACGTGCAGGCCGTCTTTGTGAGTGTCGCGGCGGCCTTTGTGGGTGCCGTGGCCAGTTACCTCTACTTATTAGGCCACCTGTGGCGTCAGCGCGGCGTTTATCGTCAAATGACGGCCGCGAGCCAGACTGGCAAGCAGCACGCTGCGGGCAAGCTCCTGCGGATGATTGGCTATGAATCGATTCCCTTTGTCATCGTGGGCTCGGGGATTACCTTGAGTCAGCTGATTGATCAGCTGTTCTTCAAGCAGATCATGCAGGGCCTCCTGCATCAATCTGCAGCGGCCACGCAGTATGTCTTCACGATCTTCTCGGCCAATCCCAACAAGATTACCACGGTGATCGTGTCGTTAGCGATGGCGGTAGCGGAGACGTCTCTGCCATTGTTGGCGGGGAAGCTAGCCGACATCAAGAAGAATCGCCAGGAGATTGGGGCGTTGTTGACTAACAACGTTCAGCTCTTGACGTTTGTCCTCTTGCCGCTGGTGGTGTTGGTGAGCACCTTTGCCTACCCCATCTACGGGATTTTCTTCAACTTTGACGGGGCTGGGGCAACCTACCTGGTGGCCAACGTCTGGCAAAGCCTGGTCCTGGCATTGGCACTGGATTTATTGACGGTGCTCCAGGCGTTGCGGATGAGTAAGAAGGCCACAACGTATCTGCTGACCGGACTGGGTATCAAGCTGGTCCTGCAGTTGCCATTAGTCTACCTGTTCCAAGGTTACGGGGCACTGCTGACCACGGGGATTGCCTTTGGTTGGATCACCATCGTTAGTTGGCGCCTGATTCGGCGGAGTTATGCGGTAGCTCTTAGCGACATCAAGCCGATTGTCCGGCTGAACCTAGTCTTTGCGGTACTGGCAACGATTTTGGTGGATGGCTGTCAGTGGCTCTTCGGTGGGGTCTTCTTTACGGGAAAATTGCTTACGATGGGCTACGCAGCCATTCTCGGGTTGATTGCGGTCGGCCTGTACGTCTGGCTGGCTAATCGACTGGGCGTGGCCCAATTGATCTTCAAGCGCCCACTTAAATTAGAAATTCGACGTTAAGCTATGGAAGTCTAGGCGGATTGCCTGGACTTTTTGTTTTGAAAATAAATCTTCAGAATGATTAGCTATACAGGGGCTATACTCCTACTTAAGTAGACAAGCAAATAATCAAAGCTTGTTTACTTAGG
>CALNAJ010000031.1 GCA_937874695.1 uncultured Lactobacillus sp. | reverse complement strand
GCGTCTGCCAGTTCCGCCATCGGGGCAACTCAACAACAAATAATATATTACACTATCTGTGTATAAATGTGAACCCTTAATTTAAATTTTTTTTATTTAGGGAATTTAACGGCTGTCCCGTAGCCATGAACGACCAGAAATTTCGGGGCAACATTCATCTGAGCAATCTCAGTATTGAAGCGCACTTCAATCAGACCGTCCGCGCCCATTTCTTGGGCTTTTTTCATTAACTCTTGTTTGGCCTCATCAAATAGGCCGTCGAAGAGTTCAAATTGATCCGGCTTCTCCGACCGTAACATGGTGTGCGCCGTAGCCGTCAAGATGCCTTGAATTTGATGGGACCGGTTTAAGCCCCCAGTCGTCATAAACATACGTGATTCCTCCTCATTTTAAAACCTGATAGTGGCGTTGTAGGAGCAGCATACAAGCCGCACCAATAATGACACCCGTGCAGTTTGTCAGGACGTCGTTGATGTCGACCCAACGTCCCAGACCGACTAGCCAATTAAAAATCGCCTGACCACTCTCAAGGGTCAATCCAGTGGCGAGACCGGCGAGTAGCCATTGTCGCCACCGATGTTGACTATGATTATATTGCCAGATGATACCCTGGGGAATAGTCATCACAATATTTAGCCAAAATGACAGGTCGATACTGGCTGGTTGTAGGGGCCAAACGACCCAGGTACCACCGGCAATCCAAAAAGTTTGAATGTGGCCAACGCTACTTCCCAACGTAATCGCGACTGGCGTCCACGTCAGGACGTTTAGTCCCCAGCACCCCAGCCACCACCAAATTCGTCGAAAGCGGCGGTTATGCAAATCCCTAAGACTCAGTGTGGCCCACAGCAGGCTGACGCCGATGAATGGTAACCAACGGATCATATTTTCCCGCCTCCTAACGTTTCCAGTATACCGATTTGCTGGAGTGGGGACAATTGCTTTTGACTATTTAATTTTTTGTTGGAATTCGTCGAGAATCGTCTGGCCAGGTTCGATTCCTACTCGGGGATTCATTTTTGAAAAATGTCCTTCCCATACGCCTTGATCATGGCCTTCCGCCAGTTGCTATATGTGAGGTAGAGTCCCATTCCCAGTTCGCCAGTCTTCGGATCGAGGTACTGCCGATTGGTGGTCGTTGGCAGATCACCCGTGCAGGGCGTGGCAATGCAACGGCAACCGTCGTGGAATGGGGGATAGTTGATACCTGGGCGGGCTTCGTCTGTCCGGTAAACGCGGCCATCTTGTGCACCGCAGTCTGGACAGGTCTCTCGGTCGAGAACACAGGTGATTTGGTAGTAATCAGTGTAGGGGGTTCCAGCCGGCTGTTTCGGTTGCTCGGCTTGTGGTCGGTTAAGCCCGACTAGACGGCCAATCTGGGGGAATAGCCAGTAGATGATGGCCAAGACCAGTGCGATGACTGTTGACCACGTAATGGCGTATCCTAGCGTATAGAAAATGACGCCGAGAATCACATCTAGAATTAGGAAAACGATGACGCTAATTGAAATACCACTTCTTTTTTTCACGGGAATTGCCTCCATAAAGTGAAATTTGAAAGCCCTATCACCGTATTATACACGAGACGCTCGCCGATGTGCGAAACAGTTCGTGAGTCCGACGATTATCACAGACAGTTACCCGGGGGAACGACTACTTCGCGGTTAAAACGATAGTTAAGCCGTAACCCTGAATTTTCAAGGCAAGTAGGGTAGAATGGAAACACTGACTAATTTCGAAAGGGGTCCCTAATTTTTATGGCAAGTCAATTACCGACTAAGATTAAAGTTCGTGGTGCAAAGGTCAACAATCTCAAGAATTTAGACGTTGATATTCCGTTGGCAAATTCTATAATTAATCCGAACAGAAATTAAAAAGCCCAAAGCAATCAC
>CALNAJ010000030.1 GCA_937874695.1 uncultured Lactobacillus sp. | reverse complement strand
GAGGATAGGACGTTGCCACGCGAACGAAAGAACCCTGTGAGGGTTCTTTTTTTATTGCCATTATTTCCAATATCAACGATAATGGTAGTATGCCGCTTTAGCTCAGCAGGTAGAGCGTTTCCATGGTAAGGAAGAGGTCGTTGGTTCAAATCCAATAAGCGGCTTATCAAAATAGGAGGTCCCCATGGCAGGCTATACGCTACGGGGACCTTTTAGATTCTAGGGGAAGCAGCTGTGACCTTGTTTTATGGCACTCTCCCGCTGTATACTGGTTTTGTGTCAGGTGTGAGAATCTGATAAATACGTGTCGTAATCGAGATGATTATGACATCGTCACCAGTTAATCGATTATTGTGGTATGTCCTTGCTACGGTAATTGAATAGGGCTGAGAATGATTACATAGAAAGAAGCTTAGTAGATGATCAAGAAAGTTTTGGCAACACTCTTAACGGGGGTTGCCGTAGGGAGCTTTGGCTTGGTGACGGCTCAGGCAGCCACTCAGCACATCGTTTCTCAAAAGAATGTCACGACCTTTGGAAAGGTCACAGGGAATACCAAAGGGAAAACGTATGCATTTAAGACGACGGTTGGGCAGTTGACGATGACTGCCAACCACAATTTAGCGAGTTTTCCCAAAACAGCATGGGCTGTCAGTAAGTCCGCACTGATTCAAAAGGCTAACGGCAAGCAATATCGGTATTATTACGTCACGTCTATCAGTAATGGCAATAAGGCTTATTCTGGTTGGGTATGGCATAAATACCTGAAGACACCCAGCACGGTTAATTTGAACGCACCCTATGTCAATCAGAATGCCGTTAAGGCTTGGATGGGTTGTGAATCGGCTAGCTTACTGGAGGGTTTACATTATAAGGGCGTATTGAAGTCCACTGGGCTGGTAGCGTTCATGAAGCATCTTCCACGGAGTAAGAATAATAACCCGAACAATGGATTCGCCGGGAGTCCTTACAAGGTCACTCCTGGGGTCTTTCAGTCAATATTCCCCAAGCCATTGGCAAAGTGGGGCAATCAGTACGAACCCGTTAAGAATATGAGCGGTGCTAGTCTGAGTAAGTTACGGTCACAGTTGCGTTTACATAATCCAGTCGTGGTTTACGTGACGCTTCACTTTGCGAAGGCCCAATATGGCCACTACTTCTGGGGCACTGGCATCAATAATAGTCATGTCATGCTACTAGATGGTTATAAGAAGGGACATTATCACGTTGCGGACCCGAACCAAGGGAAATATTGGGTATCCGCAAGTAAGTTTGCTCGTAGTTATAACTACAAACATTTCGCAGTTGCCGTTCAATAGGGGGAAATAGCATGAAAAAAGGAATCAAATTATTAAGTATTGCCGCGTTTGTGGGACTATTGTTAGCAGGTGTTCAGTCTGCTAGTGCCAGTACCACTTATTCGGTAAAATCTGGGCGTCAGTACAATTCACGCGTGATTAAGTCCAAAGGTTGGCGTTTGTGGAGTAAGCCTTATGTAAAAGGGGTTAAGAGTGTCCGGAAGGCGGGCAATTTGGCTGGGCAACTCATGCAAGTCAATCAGGTTGCTAAGAAAGGCCAGACGACGTATTTTCAATTAAGTCGGCGTGGGCATAACTATGGTTGGATCAATGCGAGTGCTGTCAAACTCCCAACTTCCTATGTGTTACCTTACACGTATACGAGTCAGCTGTACCCCACATATGCGCCGAACGCTTGTGAAGCCGCTAGTCTAAAGATGGCACTTTCCGTTAAGGGGATTGCGACCAAGACCAGTCTCAAGACCATCATTAACCGGATGCCCAAAGCTAAGACGCCAACCAAGGGATTCGTCGGCAATCCTTACACGGAGAGTCGGCCTGGCGAGACACGGACCATCTATCCGGCACCGCTCACCAAATATGCCAAGACATATGATCAGCTAGCCACAAACATCACAGGTGCTTCTAAAGCCCAACTCATCCGTGAAGTGAAGCGGGGCAATGCCGTCGTTTTTGCTGGGGCTTGGCGGATGCAGCAGCAACGGCCGTACCACGTTCTGGCATTAGTCGGTTACAAGCACGGGAAGTTTCTCGTTGCTGATCCATACATGGAGAAAGGCTGGCCCAACAAGGTTTATTGGACGTCGACCGGGAACTTCATGACGGTTTACCATTCCCGGCATTCGCGTGCAATTGCTATCCGTTAAGCAATTCACGAAGACATTTGTCAGCCGTTATCATTTCGATATAAATGTTTTTATTTTATAAACGCTGTTAAATCAACGTTTTTCGTGAAAGGAATCACTGTCAGTTGGCAGGGGTTCCTTTTTTGATTGCCAAAAACGGTTTTTGTTTCTTTCTGTCGGTTAACTTGATAGTATATTGATTATCGACAGAGAGAACAGAAGGCAAAAGGAAATCTGGAGGAGAAAAGATGACGCAAAACGTAAGAACGAGCCTCTGGCTCACCGCGGCAGCTGCACTGGTAGGGACAGGGATGTTTGCAGATCAACCAGTTACAGCAAAGGCCAACACATTACGGACGGAACAAGCGCCAGCTAAAGCGGTAGACAATGTGACAAAGAGTGCGAACGAAAAAACTACGCAACCAGTAACTGTCACTACCCCAACCACAACTGATAAAACAACACAAACTAGTGAAAACGATAACAGCTCAACTAGCGATAATTCTGCTACAACTGTTAGTGAAAACAGTAACAGCCAAGAAGTTGTAACGAGCACAAATGAACTCACTACGGATACGGGAAGCATTACAACCGATAACGGCGGTAATAACGACGAGACACCAGTGACAGATGCGAATGAATCTGGAAGTTACGATAATGGTAATACTGGGACTACAACTGGCAATGAAGACATGGATAGCGGTCAGGCTGGTGCCACAGATGGTGAAGATTCGAGTGAAAACGATACGAGCTTAGAAGCACCGGACGCAGGATCTTCCGATGGGGGGACTGGTGACTTAGATACGGATGGCACAGGTGATACCAGTTCAGATGGGACACCAGGTGTTTCCGACAATGAAAGCTCAGAAGGTAACAACGGCGACACTAATGATTCTGACGCAACAGAGACGGACACTAACGATTCCGATACAACCACAGGTGATGCCGGGGACACGGATTCAGAAGGGGCAGAAGAAAACACCGGCGATTCAGATGCAAACACGTCAGATGCTGGAACTGGAAACACGGATTCTGATGGTGATACTGGGTCGGAAGATAACGGTGGTGACACAACCACTGATGAATCAGACGGTGATACTAACGACTCTGATACAAATGAAACTGATGAGAACACTGGCGATACTGATGAGAATGAATCTGATGGTAACTCGAATGGTTCAGATGGAAATGCTGGCGATTCGGATTCAGAAGGATCTGACAATAGCACAGGTGATTCAGACTCGGAAGGCTCGGATGGTAACACTGGTGACTCCGACTCTGAGGGCTC
>CALNAJ010000029.1 GCA_937874695.1 uncultured Lactobacillus sp. | reverse complement strand
CAGACTCCGACAGTGATTCGGATTCCGACAGTGATTCGGACTCAGATAGTGATTCAGACTCCGATTCCGATGCTGATGGTGGCTCTGGTTCAAATGGTGGCAACGAATCTGGTTCGAACGGCGGCGGATCAGGCGCTGATGGTGGAAACAATGGCGGTGGTACGAACAGTGGCGGTACGACTACCGGCACAACTGGTAACACAGGTACTGGAACGGCCGGCGCGACGGCAACCCAAATGGGTTACGCCGCAAGTGCAACGCCAATGACTGCTAACGGTTCCCAACCAGCTGTAACGAACTTGACCAGTCCAGCTTCTGACACCAATGACAAGGCTTCGGCCAACGATTCGTCAGACAAGAAGACAGCTGACAAGTCCAGTGCTTCAAAGAGTGGGGGTGCTGCTGATGCCACAACTGGCAACAGTGCCGATTCTAATTCAACCGCTCAAAACGATGGAAACAACCTGACACTCTGGGGTTCCATCTTGGCAGCTATTGCAGCTGTAACCGGTGGTTCATGGTGGTACTTCGGTGGCAAACATGGAAAGCACGGTGATAATTAACAATCGTTATCACAGAAGTAGCAAATAGTAACAAAATGGTTTAAAAGTGGGTATACTTGTTATATCCAGACGGGTCCCCTTTGGGTCAAACTGGGGGGACTCTTATATTAGAAAAAATAATTAAGGTGAGGGGCGGTTCTATCCATGAAAAAGGCAGTGATTAAGGAACTTCGTGAGGCGCTGATGGCGCAGGAAACAACTAAAGATCAAGCAACGGGGAAGGTAACGCTGGCGCTGTCTGTCTCGGATAAACGGCACCGCGCAAAGACGTCATTTGTTCGGGCAACTAGTATGGACCTTGCGTGGAAGACGGTCACTGAACTTCTGGCACCGGCACCACAGGAATCTTGGGTTCGGGTTGAAACAATCAATAGTCTTCAGCGACGACCATTAGTGGACTTGCAACAAGATTTAAAAGTCATGACCCGTATGAACTTCTGGCGTCGTGGGGTCAGCTTCGATCCTGAATTTAAAACAGCATTGCTCGAAATGGAAATCAATGGTCATGAGTTCTTTCATCCAGGCAAAGATCATCAAGTGGGTAAGAATGCCTCGGATATGTGGATTGATTTTAAGGCGATTGCTGACTACCTGCAGGAACGTGATGGACAAGAGGTGCCAGATCTGACGGCCAACCAATATATCTGGAGCTTCAACACAGCTGGTATCTTCTCCGATGGTCAACAGATTTGGCCATTGTCTACACGTGAAGACGGGACAACGGGGGTACGTTTGCTTCAGAACCCTAAGCAAGAGATTCAGACGTATTTGATGGCTGGAGAAGATTATCTTGCGCGCCAAATCAATGACGATGGTAAATTTGTTTACGGTTACTTTCCAGCGATGCAGCGGGTATTGACCAATTACAACAGTGTTCGCCATTTCTCATCAATTTATGCACTGATGGAGGCTATCGCTGCTACCGGGAGTGATGATGATATTACGAAGGCACGGACCGCGTTGCAGTGGGGGATTGAACATCTGACCGTGGTCAAGGACGATGCTTGTTTTGCCATTGAGCACCCCCAAAATGGTACGCCAGAGATCAAGCTGGGTGCACAAGCGATGCTGATTTTGGCACTGAGCAAGTACCAAGAGGTCACCAAGGATTCACAGTTTGAAGAGGTAGCGCGCCAGGCCTTTCGTGGCGTGGTTGCCTTCCGCCAGCCAACGGGACGTTTTAATCACGTCTTGAACCCAGATCTGACGGTCAAGGATAGTTTCCGAATCATCTACTACGAAGGAGAGATTGCATTCGCTTTGATTCGGTTGTTCGAATTAACTGATGATGCCGAAATCGGTCAACAGGCACAACAGACGCTGGACTTCATGGTTGAAAATGATTTTGACAAGTACCATGATCACTGGATCGCATACGCTTCGAACGAAGCCGTACAGGCATTTCCCACCAACCGTGATTACATGGCCATGGGCTTACAGAATGCCTTCAGTAATCTAGACTTCATTGAGGCACAAGTCAGTCCACACCCAACGCGTCTGGAACTGCTGAACGCAACGGTACGCTTGATCGATATTACTCGGCGGACAGACAACGAAGACTTGCTGGAGAAATACGATGTCCAGCGTTTACGAGAAGTCTGGCAACGTCGGGCCGAACATGAATTGTCCACGGGGGCCTTTGAGCCAGAAGTGGCCATGTTCTTCTATCGTCCAAGTAAGTTCTACGGGGGCTTCTTCACCCGGAATGATCATTTCCGAACTCGAATCGATGATTGCGAGCATTTCCTGTCAGGCTTGATTAACTATTACAATTACAAATATTAGGAGGCGACGGCCAATGATTATCTTGGCGAATATTTTTGCCTATAAGAAAGTTCAAATGTTTATCCGAATGTCCATCTATATTGTGTTGGGGATCGTAGTCTTGGTCGTGCGCCATCATAATAAGAAAAAGACTCGTAAGCGCATGGATGAGAAGACAGAATACATGATGAAACACACCAAAAAGGATGCGAACGGCAAGTATCCGTGGGAAATTTAAAGGTTTACTCGAATTGGGGGTAGTAGGATGAATTACTTTGTGGGCGCGTATTTGAATGCTAAATTAACCGGCATCGAGAAGGCCCAGGTCAATCGAATTAAGTTATTTGCGGACGCGGGGTGGCCTGCGCGCTGCATTTATACGAAATACAATCCGAAGATTCACGCTAACGCGGCGAAGTTTGGGCTGGACGATCAGTGCTTCACGCTCTATGATTACTTTCAGGAAGCCACCGATGATCAGGTAGCACCAGCTAAGGATTGGGTTGATTATTGGGAAACGACCTGTCATTTTCGCCTAGAGTTCGTTGATATTGCTCCGGACGTCCGTGTATATGATGAGCGAGATCGCTACGTGGCTTACGTGCATTTCAGTGATAAGGCTTACCAACACCCGGATTACGTGAACTATTTCGACAGTGATCACCAGAAGGTTAAACGCGATCTCTACGATTCTCGTGGTTTTCTGAGTCAGACCAAGTATTTAAAGGAACAGCAGCGGGTGCAGGCTGAGGTTTTTTACAATCGTGAAGGCCAAGTCAAGATTGAGCGGACTTATCGTGAAGTTGAGGGGCGGACTGTTCTGAAGCGGATTATCCTGAAAGATTTTCAGCAACGCGATTGGTTCTTCGATACTGAAGAAGAGTTTCAGACGTTCTTCTTTGATACCTTATATGAAGTTGGCGACGTTTATTTCTGTGATAAGAACGGTTATATCGGGCAGGCAATGGCGAACACGGCGGATAATGTTAAGGTATGTGCCGTCTTTCACAGTACACATGCTCGCGAACAGACCGATGTCGTGGGTTCTAAACTGAAGAGTTCCTACCGAGTGCCATTGTCACAACCAGAAAAGTTCGACCGGTTCGTGGTCTCAACGACTCTGCAGAAGCAGGATCTACTGGCTAGATTTGATAACTTGCCACCGATCGATGTGATCCCAGTGGGATATATTCAGGCCAATAAAGTTAGCTTACGAAAAAAGCAACCCCACCGAATCATTGGGGTTGCACGGTTCTCACCAGAAAAGCAGGTCTTGCATCAGATCCAGGTAGTTGAACGCCTAGTCGATGAATTTCCTGACGTTGAGCTCCACCTGTTTGGTTTCGGCGGGCAGGACGACGAGAAAAAATTGCGAGATTACGTGACCCAGCATGATCTGACAAAGCACGTCTTTTTCCGGGGATTCGTCACGGATCTCTCGGCGGAGTATGCACAAGCCTCGTTGGAAATGGTGACGAGCAATGAAGAGGGCTTTTCACTGGCAACTCTCGAAGCCCTGAGCTTTGGGGTGCCAGTCATTAGTTATGATATTCGCTACGGACCAACTGAAATGATTGAAGATGGCGTTAACGGTAACCTTGTCGAACGCGACAACGTGGACATTCTTTACTGGAAGGTACGCTCATATTTACGCGATGCCAAGTTGCAGAAGTCGTATATGAAGAACAGCTTGCGACTCGCCAAGCGTTACACAGCAGCGGCAACCACGGAGAAGTGGCGGACGTTGCTGACCAGTTTGCAAGAACATTAGTCACCGGCCTTTGGGGTGGTGACCTTTGTTGCGATGATGGTAAGTTGGGGGGGATTTAGATGGCTAACGTGATTCAAGGCGTCACATTTTTTCAAGATAAGTTGGTCTATCAGGCGGCACATACCCGTAAACTGGTGCCGTTTACGCCGGCGGTAGCGACATTACTCCGTGAACACCAGATTTTTACTTTTCTCAACGGCCAGCGGGTACGTTTTTCACCAGGGACTGTGCTATCGGTCAGTCAAAATGTCTCGCTCGAACCTTACACGACGTTTCCCGTGGGCGAGCGGTTCTTTCCCATGGGTGCATTCAGTTACTCACGAAGTGTGCTACCGGTAAACACCATCGTGGGGCGATACACATCGATTGCAACGGGCGTCAGTCGAATGGGAGCCAATCACCCGCTCCATCGTTTCACGACCTCCAGTGTGTCCTATGAACAGCATAGTACGGCGCTCAACGCTTACCTGACAACTCACCCAACGGACTTTGAAATTACCGGCGAGCTGCCCGCAACCGATCTGCCAGTGGTTATTGGCAACGACGTGTGGATCGGGCAGGATGTGACCTTTGCTTCATCGGGGATTACGGTCAACGATGGCGCCGTGGTCGCAGCGAATGCCGTGGTCACCAAGGATGTGCCGCCATATGCGGTCGTGGCCGGCAATCCAGCCCGCATCGTCAAGTATCGTTTCGATTCCGCCACGATTCAGCGGCTGCTGGCGTTACGGTGGTGGCAGTATGACTTTGGCCAATTTACCACGGTTAAGTCTGACGACGAGGTCAACGTCTTTATTGATAAGGTTACAGCGTTGCAAGCGGCGGGGCAGTTGCAGCCCTTTCAGCCGCCAGTTGTGACGCTGACGGATTTTATTAAATAAAGTGGGCATGCGAGCAGGTGGGGTGAGCCGGGCACGAAGAGTTTCTCTCGAGAAATGCGTTTCTTCTGGGGACAATTGCATGCGGCAACTCGTGGCTCGGTGGGGGTTCGTGACGCATAAAAGGGCTTCATCACTGGTTAACAGTGGTGAAGCCCTTTGGCGTTTAAAGTGCTAAAACTTTCTTACCATAGAAAAGGTTGGTTCCCAACTGATCGGCAATTCCCTTGATCTCGTTAGCAGTCACACCAGCGGGAATCATGGTAATACCCACGGAATCTGTCAGTCGTTTGGTCATGGTCCAATCTTCCAAGCGGTCCTCGTTAGCGAGACCAGTGCTCAGAATGTGTTCGAAACCCTGATCGGCTAACCAATCCACAGCAGCACCGCGGTCTTGTGGCCGAATCTGGTCGAACGCCGTGCTAAAGGTCATGGTCATCCCACCAGCTGCCGCAATCAAGGGGCGCAGGGCCTCCTGGTCAAGGTGATGTTGGCGGTCAAGGGCACCGAAGACGGCACCATCCACCCCTAACTGTTGCGCTTCAAGCAGGTCGGCTTCCATCATCTTTAATTCAACGTCATCGTAGGGGCTGTGGCCGCCGCGAGGGGCAATCACAACATCCAGAGTGACTTGGTGTTCGTGGGCGTAACGAACGGCTTCGCCCATGACCCCCTTACTAATGGTGGTACCGCCGACTGCCAAGTTATCGGCTAGGGCGATACGTTTGGCACCAGCCTCGACGGCGGCGGGGAGTTGCGGATAATTCTCTAGTAACGGTTCAACTAACAGCAAAATCGTCAATCCTTTCTCAAGTTAGAAATTCGTCAATGGTACTGACGGTATGGTACAATGAACGCACTCTATTAACGGGAGTGAAGTTATTGAAATCAGATACACATAAAACACGTTCCTGGTTCTGGAACTGGGTTGTGAATAATCGTTTAGTTTCGATACTAACAGTTACGCTTCTTATTTTACTCATTTTACTAGTATTAAGTAAAGTCCCATGGCTCGCCACGCCGTTTGTTTTGGTCTGGCAGATCGTCGGGTTACCGATTATTCTTGCCGGAGTGGGCTACTATTTACTAAATCCGCTGGTCGACCTTTTGGAAAAGCGCCATATTGGGCGAACCTGGTCGACGCTGGGGCTCTTCGTGATCATCGCCTTGCTACTGGTCTGGGGAATCGGAAGTCTGATTCCAATGGTTCAGCGGCAGTTAACGACCCTGATTGCCGAGTGGCCGCACTATTGGCGAGATGCGACCAATATGGTCTCAATGTGGCTCCAGGATGACCGGCTGAGTGGGTTAAAGTCTCAATTGGACCAATTCAACCAGCAATTGTCCGATAGTTCTTCAGCGGCCATTTCTAGCTTCGCACAGAGTACGGTCAGTTCGGTTGGCGGTATCGTCAGCCGGGTCGTCTCGATTGCGGTTGGCGTGATTACCGCGCCGTTCATTCTATTCTATCTGTTGCGAGACGGCCACCAGTTACCGGATTACCTAGCCAAGATTTTACCGATCAAGCATCGGCAATCGGCTAAACATCTCCTAGTGGAAATGAATCGGCAGGTCAGCAATTACGTGCGGGGACAATTGATTGTGGCTTTTATCGTTGCGATGTTGTTCTACGTTGGTTTCTTAATTGTTGGCTTGCGTTTCGCCTTGCTGCTGGGAATTGTGGCAGGTGTGCTGAACCTGGTGCCTTACCTAGGTTCCTTCCTGGCCATGGTGCCCGCCGTAGTAGTCGCAGCCTTTGTGTCCCCATGGATGCTGGTGAAGGTACTGATCGTCTTCATCGTCGAACAAACGTTAGAAGGCCGGGTCATTTCGCCATTCGTTCTGGGAAGCTCGCTCAAGATTCATCCATTAACGATTATTTTTATTTTACTGATTTCCGGGAAAGCCTTTGGCGTGCTCGGCGTGATTCTGGGGATTCCTGGATACGCCGTGATTCGCGTCGTTGCGACCGAAAGTTTCCAATGGTACCGCCAGTTTGTGGGTGGCTACGATGAAGCGAAGGAAGCACCGGCCCCCGTGACTGAACAAGGAGAAACGACACCTGATGAAAAAGATTGATGAAGCGGCCGCGTTCCTAACGGCCCATGTAAACTTATTCCGCTGTCCCGTGTGCCTGGCCCCTTACGACCATGTTGACGGGCACAGCTTGGTCTGCCCCAACGGTCATAACGTTGACCTGTCAAAGAAGGGGACCCTGTATTTCATGCAACGGGCTGTCGATAGCGAATATGACAATGACATGTTAGCCGCTCGGCGACGCATGCTCCAAGCAGGGCTCTTTGCCGGGATTACTGAAGAGTTTGCCGCACAGATGCCCGCTAGCCCCCAAACGATTCTGGATGTGGGATGTGGCGAAGGGACGCCGCTGGCCGATGTGCTACAACGGCGTGATAACCGTGACACGGCGATTGGCTTTGACCTCTCCAAACCTGGCATTAATTTAGCCACCCAACTGGGCGGACCCGCTTTCTTCTGCGTGGCCGACTTGGCACAAATGCCGTTTAGCGACGGGGCCTTCACCACGGTGCTGGATCTCTTCTCGCCATCTGCCTACAAGGAGTTCAATCGGGTCATTGCCCCAGGCGGTCGCTTGCTGAAGGTGATTCCGAACTCGGATTACCTGATTGAGCTGCGGCAAGCCATTTTCCCAGCTGGGAGTGCCCACGCGACCTATGATAATGGAAATGTCTTGGGCTTGTTCAAGCAACATTATCCAGAAGCAACTGCGCAACGGATTCGTTACCAAGTGCCAGTTCCAGCCGACTTATTCGCCGACTTGATGTTGATGACACCGATGCACTGGGGTGCCGACGAGGCCCAATTGGCGCAGGTCAAGGCCAATCCGTTCGCCCACATCACGGTCGACGTGACCTTGTTAAGTACGCAAGTGAATTAGGCGAAACGTTAAAGAATCTTACGCAAAAGGCTTGCGAACCTGACAGAGCGGTGTTATATTTACCAATGAGAAATCGTTTGGCGGTCGACATCAGCGCAAGCTGTTAGCGACTGACAAGTAGCACTTCACTAAAGCAGCCCCTCGCCGTGCCCACACCGAGGAACTGCTTTTTTTCTGCGCTGAGGTTAAAAGCCGTGGTGTCACAGTCGCCTGCGGCTGCCAGAATTCCCCATAGCAGGTGTAACCCCTAGCTGCCGCCGGCGATGACAATGCTAAATTTGGACCCTTGTCAAAAGACTACCAGAATGGCTATAATGATGGAACAGAACGAATGTTTGATAGACAGAACGGAGAGAAAGTATGACTAACCATATTGCTTTATTTGAACCACTTTTTCCTGCTAACACCGGGAATATCGCCCGGACGTGTGCCGGGACCGATACGATTTTAGATTTAATCAAACCCCTGGGATTCTCAGTGGACGATGCCCATTTGAAGCGGGCCGGTCTGGATTACTGGGATAAAGTTGACGTGCGTTATCACGAAAACCTGCCAGAATTTTTGGCGTCGATTCCCGATCCAACCCAACTATACTTAGTGTCAAAATTTGCGGATCAGGACTATACCGAGCCCGATTACAGCGTGAACGATAATGATCATTACTTCCTATTTGGCAAGGAAACGACTGGGTTACCTGAACCTTTCATGCGGAAGAATGCCGAGAAATGTATTCGGATTCCGCAAGACGACACCCATATTCGGGCGCTGAACCTGTCAAATTCGGCTGCAATCGTGATCTACGAAGTCCTCCGGCAACAGCAATTTCCAAAGCTAGAACGGGTGCACAAGTATCCACACGATAAACTGAAATAATTTTGAAAAACGAAAGGGGGCCGCTTCTTGGCTACGAAACGAAAGACGTCACGGCGTCGGCCGACTAAACGTAAGCCGACTAAGCGGCGGACAACGAAAAAGCAGCCTTTTCCGTATACCAGCAATGTAATTGGTCTAGTGTTACTGGCATTAGCGGCACTGGGGCTCTTTAACTTGGGTTTGCTGGGAACACTGTGGGCCAATCTAATTCGTCTGTTCATTGGGGATACCTATCAGTTTGGATTAGTTTTGATTGGGGCCGTTGGTGCGGCATTGGCTGTTACCGGCGTCTTGCCACATTTGAAACGGCACTACTGGATTGGTGGCGGCTTGATTTACGGCGGTTGGTTACTGTGGATTACCGCCAATCACTTTATTGAAGTCAACCAACACAGTCAATTCTTGGCGACCACCTGGCAATCCGGCTTGGCTGACTTATGGAGTGGGGGCCTAAACTCACAACTTGGTGGTGGGGCCATTGGGGCCTTTGAGCTGAGTATCATAGCTTGGCTGATCGCCTTAGTGGGGGCCCAGATTTCTTCCTGGCTGATTATGGCCGGTGGGGTCATCGTTTTCTTTCAGATTCCCATTGCCGACATTCAGCGTTGGCTGCAGACTATTTGGCAGACGCTGCACCATGGTGTCCAGGCCAGTAGCGACGCCTTGAAGCGCGGTAATGAAAAGGTTCAACAGCAACGGGAAAAGCGGGCCACGGCGAAACCAGCCAAGCCAGCTATCACGACGCCAATGGACCCGGATGCCAAAGACTTGCCGACGCCCCGTGCAGAGGCGAAGCCAGCTGCAACTGAACCTAGTTACCATATTACGGTGGCGAATGAACAACCCAAGGCGCCAGTTAGTGCGGCACCGGCGGATTCAGCTGATACCGATGACACCGAGGCTGGATTGATCAACAGCACGCCGGTCGATCCGAACTACCAGTTGCCTACGGCTGATCTGTTAAAGCAAGTGCCACCGACTGATCAGACGGATGAAGTTAACGCCATCGATGCCAATACTAAGATTTTAAAGCAAACGCTGGATAGTTTTGGTGTGGATGCCGAGGTGAAGAACGTCAGCCTGGGGCCGTCCGTGACCGAGTATGAATTACACCCGGCTATTGGGGTCAAGGTTTCGCGAATCGTTAATTTGGCGGATGACCTAGCATTGGCGTTGGCAGCCAAAGGGATTCGGATTCAAGCGCCAATTCCAGGAAAATCCCTGATTGGTATCGAAGTGCCCAACAAGGAAGTCTCGACCGTGGCCTTTAGGGACGTGGTCGAGGCCCAACCGGCACATCCGAACAAACCGTTACAGGTTCCACTGGGACGTAACGTTACCGGTCAGGTCGTCAGTATGGATCTCACTAAGATGCCGCATCTTTTGATTGCTGGGGCAACTGGGAGTGGGAAATCCGTGGCGATCAACGGCATCATTACCAGTATTTTAATGAACGCCCGGCCGGATCAAGTCAAGCTGATGCTGATTGACCCCAAGAAGGTTGAACTCAGTGTGTACAATGGCATTCCGCACCTCCTGACACCGGTGGTTTCCGAACCGAAGAAGGCGGCACGGGCGCTGCACAAGGTTGTGGCCGAAATGGAACGCCGCTACGAACTCTTTTCACAGTTCGGGCAACGGAAAATTTCGAGCTATAACGCCTTTGTCCAGAAGGCCAACGCTGAGGATGATCAGGCACGGCCGACTTTGCCCTACATTGTCGTTGTTGTCGATGAATTGGCTGACTTGATGATGACCGTTTCCAGCGAAGTGGAAGACGCCATCATTCGGTTGGCACAGATGGGACGAGCTGCCGGGGTTCACATGATTCTGGCAACGCAACGCCCCTCAGTTGATGTTATTACCGGTTTGATCAAGGCCAACGTGCCATCGCGAATTGCCTTTGCCGTGTCCAGCGGAATTGATTCGCGGACGATCCTTGACACCAATGGGGCAGAAAAATTGCTCGGTCGGGGGGACATGCTCTATCAGCCGGTTGACGCCAATTCGCCAGTCCGGGTGCAAGGGGCGTTTATTCCTGACGAGGATGTGTCGAACGTAGTTGATTTCATCAAGCAGCAACAGACTGCGGATTACGATGAAGACATGATGGTCACTGACGAAGAGATTCAGCAGGAAGACGCCGGCGATAGTGATGACGAGCTTTTCGATGACGCGTTAAAGTTCGTGGTCGATCAGCAGAAGGCCAGTACGTCACTCCTGCAACGGCGCTTCCGGATCGGTTATAACCGGGCGGCACGGATTATGGACGACCTGGAACAGCGTGGTTATATTGGACCGCAGGAGGGGAGTAAACCCCGCCAGGTCTACAAGCAACCTGACAGTTCGGCTGACCAGCCGGATTCGTCCGAGTAGGTTTGTGACTTAACTAAATAACTTTACCAAGTCTCCTCCTAGCCGTCACAATCGTTGGTCGGCATGGTTAATGGGCGTATTCTATTAACTAAATGGGGGAGGCTTTTTCTATGGATTTGGGGACGAGGGCCAACTGGGTTGAAGACATCGGTGAGCGATTCTCCACGGTGATGGCGGTCTTTTTACCAGGCGGCCAAACGAAGAAAAGAGAGCGGGCGACTCGGCAATGCGCCGATCAGAGCATCCGGCGACTGACGGAGGATCTGTTGAACAACCCACAGCGAGACATGCAGTGGCAGGCGGACTTTCGTAGTCTGCAGGCGCTACTTCATCTGTATTCCGCGTTGGTAGCGGACGAATTGGGTGAAGCAGTCGACGCGATTGCTGGTAAACTCTTAACGGCCATCGAACGGCCGGTACCTGACCGTCAAGTCATTGCGCAACAATTGGGGGCACTGGTCGATTGTCGATAGCGTGGATAGAACTTTCAAAAATTAAAAGCACTGACTAAATGGGCCTAATTAATCGGCAAGTTTAGTCAGTGTTTTTTAGGTAAAAATCGGAGAGACACGCTTAGATTAGTCCCTCAGAAAAATAGTGGAAATGATGTGATTGCTATAAAAAAGATGTCAACGCAGTGCGGCTAATTTAGTTAATTCATTTAGTTAACATAATCACAAGCAAAAATAACCGGATTTTCGGTTAAACCTGACGGTGTGTGACGCGTCGTCAGTCCAGCCACAGATTGTGGATATTATGCAAAAATAAAAAGGCATCCCGTCACAGTATTTTTTACCGTGCAGGATGCCTCGTAGCATTAATTAGTTCATGAATGCGGTAATGGCACCGAAAACAAGTGACCCAATTGTTGCGATGATCATGATCCAAACAAAAACGTTGAGAATCTTTTGGAATGTTGATTTCTTTTTCTTTTCCATACGTGAATAGCCACCTCTTTACGTCCCATTTTACTCAACTAGTTTACCGTGGCATCGTCCGAATTGCAACAGCTACAGCCAACTTGTCAAGGAGTTGTTACAAATCTGAATTGCATGTGGTCGCCGAAATCTCTATAATATAACGAAGACTAGCAGTGGGGGGAAGTAAAATGAAGTTTTGGACATCGCCGGGGGGCCAACTCGCGATTCTGGCGATTGGGTTCTTGTTAATTCGGGGTGTAAAGACCTTGTTGCGGAAGCGCTGGCCCAAGGGCCTCAGTACCTGGGACCTGATGGCACCACTCTTTTTATTGGGCGCTCTGAATTTGATTCCCGCCGGCTCAGGGGTCATCATGCCCTGGTTGGTTATTGGGTGGATGGCTATCGGTATTATTGTTGCTGTGCTGCAGGCGGTCCGTAACCATGAAATCCTGTACAGTAGTTTCTTCAAGACCTTTTGGCGGCTGACCGACCTGTATTGGTTGTTAGGATTCATTGTATGTTTTTTACTTGTAATTAGTTAGCTAATGCATAAATATTAATAATTTTGATTATGGAACCAGTTTTTTGGTGAAATATGAAGGGCTTTCAGCCGCGGTGAACAAATGTTCGCCGCGGCTTTTTTAAGGTTTGTGGGGAAATTTATAAAAATTCGGAAACGTTGTGGTAGAAAGTGGGGGCATGTGGTAAACTTGACAATAGTTACAAATAGGGGGTAATGGCCATGTTCATGGGCGAATTTGAACATTCAATCGATACCAAGGGCCGACTCATTATCCCCGCGAAATTTCGGGAGCAGCTTGGCGAACAATTTGTCGTGACCCGGGGCATGGATGGTTGTTTATTCGGCTACCCAATGTCCGAGTGGTCAGCATTGCAAGAAAAATTGAAAGCCTTGCCAGTAAACCGTAAGGACGCTCGGGCCTTTGTCCGCTTCTTCTACTCCGCTGCGACGGAGTGTGAGCTGGATAAGCAGGGGCGTATCAATCTACCGAAGTCCTTACAGGACCACGCCGCGTTGTCTAAACAATGTGTCATCGTCGGTGTGGCTAATCGCTTTGAAATTTGGAGTCAAGAACGGTGGAACAAGTTCTCCACCGCCGCCGAAGAAGATTTCGACGATATCGCCGAAAATTTAATCGACTTCGGGATGTAGCTCGGGAAGGGAGAGTGTTCATGGAAGACTTTCATCATGTAACGGTTTTGTTAAATGAAGCAGTGGCGGGGTTAGACATCAAGCCAACGGGCACCTACGTTGACTGCACTCTCGGTGGCGGCGGTCATAGCCAACACATTCTGGAGCAGTTAACAACGGGTCATCTCTATGCATTTGACCAAGATCAGACAGCCATTACTTACAATCAAGAACATTTAAAGCAGTACGTTGAAGCCGGAAAGTTAACTTTTATCAAGAGTAATTTCCGCCAAATCAAAGAGGAACTGAACGCCCGGAACATCACCGAGGTCGATGGGATTCTTTACGACCTCGGTGTTTCTTCGCCACAATTTGACGAAGCCGACCGTGGATTCAGCTACCAACACGATGCGCCATTGGATATGCGGATGGATCAGAGTGCGAAGCTGACCGCGTGGATCGTGGTCAACGAGTGGGAATTCAACGACCTGATGCGGATCTTTCATCGCTACGGCGAAGAAAAATTCGCTAAGCCAATCGCCAGGGCTATCGAGCGTCATCGGGCCACCGCGCCTATCGATACGACTGGGCAATTGGTTGAAATCATTAAAGAAGGGATTCCCGCGGCCGCTCGTCGGCACGGGGGACATCCTGCTAAGAAGGTCTTTCAGGCGATTCGGATCGCCGTCAACGACGAATTGGGTGCCCTTGAAGACTCCCTGGAACAGGCAATCGGCTTGCTGGCTCTGAACGGACGGGTCAGTGTCATTACCTTCCAGTCGTTGGAAGACCGACTTGTTAAAACTATGTTTCGTGAAAACTCTTCATTACCAGAACTCCCCCACGGTATTCCGGTAATCCCTGATAATTTGCAGCCCAACTACAAATTGGTCAATCGCAAACCAATCACGCCTTCCGAGGAAGAGTTGGAAGCGAACCACCGCGCACACAGCGCCAAACTACGAATTTTAGAGAAAGTTAAATAGTTAAATCAATCACTAAATATTGACATAGGATGATGATCAATTATGGCGCAAAATAATTTAGCTGAAGCTGTTCCCCTAACCCCGGAACCTCAACAACGCCCAAACATAGAGCAACCGCAACGTCAGGCGCAGCCTCAGGTTCAGCCCCAAGGCAACCCGAATAGCCAAAAGTTACCGGTTTCGAAATTTGAAAAATGTTTGATGACCGTGTGCGGTCTTGTTTTAGCCGTACTCATGGTCTGTGTCGTTTCTGCCAAGATCTCGATGAGTAATGCCCAGCATGAATTGCAAAGTGTCAACAATGCTGTGACGACCTATACCAATCGCAACACCAACAAGCAACAGCAAATAAATGAGTTGCAGAGTCGGAGCCGACTTGATAAAATTGCCAAAAAGCAAGGCCTATCTCTCCAAAATGACCGCATAAGGAATGTAAACAAATAATGAAAGATCCAAATAAGCGACAAATGATGAATAAGCAACCCCGCAGGAACCGGAAGTACGTTGGCCAGTTTCTGTTTTTCCTTTTCATTGCTGTATTTATACTCATCGTTGGTCGCTTTTCGTATATCTCCATTGGTAAGAAGGTTCAAAACGTTAACCTAAGTGCTTCAGCCCAGAAGCTCTACACGGCCAACGAGACCCTCAAGGCCAAACGGGGGACCATCTACGATGCCAACGGTCAAGCGATTGCCGAAGATACCAGTGTGTACTCACTTTACGTGGTGCTGGACAAGCGGCAGAAGAGTGTGGATGGGCAGAAACTGTACGCTACTAATAAAGAAAAGATTGCGACCGTTTTGGCCAAAAACCTACCAATCAGTCGTGACAAAGCCTTGAAGATCCTGAATCCCAGTTCTGGGAACCCCTTCCAGGTGGAGTTCGGGACGGCTGGGCAGAACATCTCACTGACCACCAAGCAGAAGATTCAAAAGGAACATTTGAGTGGGGTCAACTTCATTCAGCAGGAATCTCGTCTCTATCCCAACGGAACGTTTGCCTCTCATCTGATAGGCCTAGCGCAGGCCAAGACCAACGATGAGGGCCAGACGACGTTGACGGGTTCGATGGGAATTGAGCAAGCCTTTAATAAGCAATTAACTGGGACAAATGGGTCACAGAAAATCAAGAAGGATATGTACGGTTACCAGTTACCTGGGACCAAGCAAAAATCTAAGAAGGCCAAGAACGGGGACAACGTGTATACGACGCTGGATACTCGTTTGCAGACGTTATTAGAAACCGAAATGAGTAGTGTTCAGAACCAGGTCAAGGCCAATTCGATGAATGCCGTGTTGATGAATGCCAAGACCGGGGCCATCCTCGCCGCCACGCAACGGCCGACGTTTAACGCCAGCACGAAGCAGGGGCTGGGTGACATCTGGCGGGACACACTGGTTCAAGACGCCTACGAACCGGGGTCGACGATGAAGGTCTTCACATTGGCTTCCTCCATTGATAGTGGGAATTACAATGGGAACGCTACCTATCAATCTGGGAAATACGCCATTGGCAATCAGACGGTTCCTGACTGGAATACGGCTGGTTGGGGGACAATTACCTATAACAAGGGGTTTGCCCTCTCCAGTAACGTTGCCATGGCCCATCTGGAACAGCAGATGGGTGCCAAGACCTGGAAGAAATACATTGACCGTTTCCACTTCCTGAAGAGTACCAACTCGGGCTTGCCCGGTGAAATGAGTGGGAGCATTGCCTTCCAGCGGCCGATTGAACAGGCCGATACCGCGTTTGGTCAAGGAATTCAGGTCACTGCCTTTCAGATGCTGCAGGGCTTAACCGCCGTCAGCAATGATGGGAAGATGATGAAACCATATGTGATCAGTAAGGTAACGGATCCTAACACCAATAAGACCGTCAAGAAGTATTCCCCAACAGTTGTGGGTAACCCCATTTCAGCCAAAACGGCGAAAACTGTTCGGAAACATATGGAAGATGTCGTCTATAAGAGTTATGGTATTGGGAGTGACTATAAGATGAGTGGGGAACGGGTCGCTGTTAAGACCGGTACCGCTCAGGTCAGCAATGGGAAAGGGTACTTGTCAGGCGATGACAACTACCTGTATTCTGTAGCGGCCATGGTCCCCGCAAGTAATCCTAAGTACGTCATGTATATCACCATGAAGCAGCCCCATTTAGGGAGTAAGACCGCCACGCAATTGCTGGCTTCTATTATGAAGCCGGTCATGGCGCGGGCCTTGCAAGAGGATACTGAAGCCAAGACGACCAAGGTATCCAAGATGCCATTGGTTGCCGGTCGGACCGTGACGGCAGCGACGAGTGCACTGTCCAAGGCGGGGGCAACGGTTACCTTGCTCGGAAATGGGAATAAAGTCACGAAGCAATCCGTTTCGGCGGGAACCACGCTGTACAAGAATCAGCGGGTCTTCCTGAGTACGGGTGGTACTGTGGCTTTACCGAGTCTAACGGGCTGGTCGAAGGGTGATGTGGTAAAATTAGCCCAGATCGAAGGATTGAAGCTTAACACTACCGGGGATGGCTACGTCACGAAGCAGAGTATTAAGGCGGGAACCACCGTCGCTTCCGGCGCAACATTAACGGTAACTTTGAAACAAAATAAATAAGAATGAGGATTGAGAAAGAGAATGATGAATGTAGTAGTGCCCTTGTTGGGTGGATTTATAATTACCGTGGCATTTATGCCATCACTGATTCGGTATTTCCGAGCCCGGCATGAGGGGCAAATGATTCGTGAAGAAGGCCCAACTTGGCACGAGAAAAAGTCGGGAACGCCAACGATGGGGGGCTTGCTGTACATCATCGCTATTGTGGTGATGACGCTGGTTACCAGTTGGGCGTTGGCCCCACACCACGTGCTCTCCACGACCTGGATCTTGCTCTTTATCCTGGTCCTGTATGGGGCATTGGGCGCTTGGGATGACAGCATCAAGCTGTTCCATCGCCAAAATGAAGGCCTCAAGGCGTGGCAAAAACTGCTGGGCCAAATCGTGGGGGCACTGATCCTATTCTGGGTCTACACCCGCGAACAGCTACCAATGGCGTTGCACGTGCCGGGCTTAGGTAATTGGCACATGAGTGGCTGGTACGCCATCTTCATTATTATTTGGTTGGTGGGTTTCTCCAACGCCGTGAACTTAACGGATGGGTTGGACGGCCTGGTCAGTGGGTTGGCTAGCATTTCCTTTGCCGCTTACGGTATCGTGGCTTACCAACAACATCAAATTAACATTGCTATCTTCTGTTTTGCCATAGTCGGCAGTCTTCTCGGTTTTCTCATCTTTAATCACAAACCAGCCAAGATTTTTATGGGTGATACCGGTTCGTTAGCCCTTGGTGGGGCCTTAGCAGCAGTTTCCATTCTGCTGCATCACGAACTGTCCCTGTTGTGGATCGGTTTGATTTTTGTGATTGAGACGGCGAGTGTTATGTTGCAAGTTGCCTCATTCAAGTTGACGGGCAAGCGAATTTTCCTGATGAGTCCGATTCACCACCACTTCGAAATGAAGGGCTGGAGTGAATGGAAGATTGATTTAACTTTCTGGGGAATTGGCTTGATAACCGCGTTAACGGGTGTCTGGGCCATCTTAGCCAACTAACGACTGGACGACTAATGGGCTAGCTTGCTCGTTAGGGCCAAGCTAGCCTTTTTTCGTCCACTGCCGGTTTAGCTGGGCAAGATAAGTGATGAGTGGAACCTACGCCTTACCGGACGGTGAAAATCGGCCGGAACGCGTTGGCGGACGTCCCGAGCCACAGAGCGGTCTCGGAACTTGGCTTCAAGCCGAATACCACGTCTTGAAACCACCAATTATCTTGGCGCCAAGGCTGCTAAGGGAATGCCAACGGCTGGGCCGATTTTCACCGTCCTCACGGCTGACACTAGTCGTTGACCCGTCAGACCGGCAGTAACGGTAGTGACGTTGGGTGGTGCTGATATGCCCTATATCAGCGTGTTACAGCCACTTTGTGGGAATGAGGGCAGTAGTTCTGCAGTTGCTTATGAACAGGCTCAGTAGTCTCTTAGGGGCCATTCACAGGGAACTAACTGCTAACCATCGGTAATCGAATGACATTATCCCTAAAAGTCACTGAATATCGAAGATTTCTTGTAGATTTTGGCAGATTTAGTGAGATAAGTCGGCGAACCTGATAAACTAGGGGTAGTGCCAAATTTGGGGTACTCATCTTTTATAGGTATTCCGATAAGATTGTCGGCTACTAGGTTACGCATTGCTTTCTGGCGAAAGTCGCTGGATGAACATTGGCTAAGCTTAATTTGGACACAATTAGCTTAGCCGGAGGAGGCCAGAGATGTAGCCAGCTGTGACGGCGGTGTTGTTTGGCGTTTTTTGCCAAACTACAGCGCGGGACGAGCTTTGAGACGGGAACTTCGCGGCTCAAAGTCGAGGCAAAAGACCGCTTCACAGGCTTTTGCCGGTCCCCACAGCAGGCGGAATCTCTGGCAGCCGCAGGCGACAATGTGCCCGAATTAAACAATATCAAAATAAGTAACACTAAAAATGAATGGAGAGCGAACGGCGTTATGAAGCAGATCACGACATATGCAGGGAAAAAGGTTCTCGTCTTGGGATTGGCCAAGAGTGGGACCAATGCAGCAAAATTATTAAAACGTTTGGGGGCTACGGTCACCGTCAGTGATGTCCAACCACTGGCAGAAAATCAGAACGCTCAGGAACTTAAGGCGGCTGGTTTTAACGTGATTCTTGGTGAACAAACGCCGGATCTGCTAGATGCCGGGTACGATTTGATCGTGAAAAATCCTGGGATTCCGTACGATGTGCCGGTTGTAAAGCGGGCACTGGACTTAAAGTTACCGATCATTTCAGAAATGGAATTGACTGGGGAAGTCGCTGAAGCCGAATTGGTCGCTGTCACTGGCAGCAATGGGAAGACCACGACGACAACGATGATTCAAAAGATGTTGGATCACGACCGTCAGGCGGGCCACGCGGTTTACGCTGGGAACATTGGTGTCCCAGCTAGCATGGTTGCCCAAGAGGTTACAGCTGATGACACGCTGGTCTTGGAAGTCTCCAGCTTCATGTTGGTGGGAACGACCGAATTTCATCCCCACATCGCCGTCTTGACGAATATCTTCTCCAATCACTTGGATTACCACAAGACGCGGGCTAATTATGTTGCGGCCAAAATGAAAATTACCGCCAATCAAACGGCGGATGACTACTTCGTGGTCAACTTCGACAATCCAGAGTGGCGTGAACTGAGCAAGCAATCCGCCGCTAAGGTCGTCCCATTCTCCCGGGCCGATAACTCACAGGATGGCGCTTACGAGGCCGATGGGGACCTTTACTTCCGTGGTGAAAAGATCATGGCTGCTAGTGACGTCAAGGTTCCCGGGGATCACAACATCGAAAATGCCTTGGCTGCGATTGCTGTTGCCAAGATCAAAGGCGTCAGCACGGCGGCCATCGTCAGTGTTCTGAAGACCTTTGGCGGTGTGCGGCACCGGACCCAATATGTGCTGGAAGCTGAGGGTCGTCAATACTACAACGACTCCAAGGCAACCGACATGGAAGCAACCGAGATGGCCTTGAAGGGCTTCAAGGCGCCCGTTGTCTTACTCGCTGGTGGTCTGGACCGGGGCTATACCTTTGAAAAGATGGTGCCAGCCTTCAAGGAACACGTCAAGGCCATTGTGCTCTTCGGTCAAACAGCCAAGCTGCTGGAAAATGCAGCGAAACAGGCCGGTATCAAGACCATCAAGTTCGCTGAGAATGCCGAAGCCGGCGTGCCAGTGGCTTACCAACTGAGTGATCCTGGTGACATCATTCTCCTGTCGCCGGCCAATGCCAGCTGGGATCAATACCCGAACTTTGAGGTTCGTGGCGACCGCTTTATCAAGGCCGTCGAGGATCTGACGGGTAAGCAGGAGGAAAAGTAAATGCGACTAATCGTATCGGGCGGTGGTACCGGTGGACATATTTATCCGGCACTAGCCCTTATCAAAGCTTTGAAGAAACACGATCCTGATGCTGAAGTCCTCTACGTGGGGTCCGAACGGGGACTGGAAAGCAGTATCGTTCCAGCCAAGGGGATTCCCTTCAAATCAACGAAGATCCAAGGCTTTAAACGGTCTCTGTCATTGGAAAACTTCAAGACGCTCTACCTGTTCTTGAAGAGTGTCCACGAGACTAAGAAGATGATCAAAGAATTCAAGCCGGACGTCGTGGTCGGTACCGGGGGTTACGTCTCCGGGGCTGTTGTGTACGCCGCTAGCCGGTTGAACGTTCCCACGATGATTCACGAGCAGAACAGTGTGGTTGGGATTACCAACCGGTTTTTGAGCCGTTATGTGGATCGTATCGCCTACGTTTTCGATGCCGCATTGGACCAACTGCCCGCCAGTAAAATGGTGAAGACAGGGAATCCGCGGGCCCAGGAAGCTGCTGAGGTCGTCAGCAAGTTTAGCTGGCAAGAATATAATTTAAAAGATGACGTGCCAACGTTGCTGATCTTTGGGGGCTCACAAGGGGCTTTGAAGATCAATGCGGCTACGGTCGCTGCAATTCCCGCCTTTAATCAACGAGATTACCAAGTGGTCTTCGTTACTGGACAGAAGCGCTATGATGGCGTGATGGAACAGCTTAAGTCGACGACCATTGGCGATAATGTCGTCGTGAAACCGTACATTCCCAATATGCCAGAAGTCTTACCCAAGGTGGCTGCAATCGTCGGTCGAGCCGGGGCAACGAGTATCGCGGAAATCACGGCCGATGGCATTCCATCTATCCTGATTCCAAGTCCATATGTGACTGCTGACCATCAGACCAAGAATGCACTGTCATTGGCCAACGTGGGTGCCGCTGAAATCATTAAGGAAGCCGATTTGAACGGGGACACGCTGGTGACAAAGGCCGATCAATTGATGACTGATGACGATTTACGGCAAGATATGGCAGCAGCTTCTAAGCAATTAGGTGTCCCAGATGCTGCTGATCGGGTCTTGGATGTGGTTCTGTCTCTCAAGCGTGACTAGCACGCTAATCCAGCAAGTGGGAGGTGTGCGGCTGTGAAGTTTCGTTTGAACCGCAATGATAAGAAGCAACAAGAAACGTTGACCCCCTGGGAAAGTTACCAGCGCAAGGCGGCGGCTCAGCGAAAGCAAGCCAAGGCACCCAAGTGGGTTCATCAGGCTAAACGTATCGGAGATAAATTGCCGCGCTTGAAGCATCAGCGCAACCGAAAGTTGGTCCGCCGGTTAACGATACTGTTGACCAGCTTTACGGTAGTGATTCTGGCCATGGTCTACCTGATTTCACCGCTGAGTCATTTCAAAACGGTAACGGTCACTGGGACGGATGTGCTGAGTGCCCAACGTGTTCAGCGTGCGGTGCAGATTCAGCCGGGAGATTCAATCTTCAAATTGTGGGGGCATACCAAGCAATTTGAACGGCAAGCTCCTCGTCGGAACTCACGCCTCAAACAAGCGACCATTCATTTTCAGCGGCCCAACCTGGCGACGGTCCACGTGACCGAATATGCCACGGCGGGGTATGTCATGAAGCAAAATCGTTACTATGAAGTCTTGGAAAATGGTATTGTTAGTGAACAGTCGGTGACTCAGCCTAAAAGTGGGACACCGGTTTACGGCAATTTCAAGAATACTAAGAGCCTTCATCGGATGATCTTGCAATATGCCAAGCTCGATTCGGAAATTAAACGAAGTATCAGTGAAATTCATGATGCGCCGAATAAGGACAATCCGAACCGGGTCCACCTGTTCATGAATGATGGTAATGAGGTTTACGCTAGCATCCCCACTTTCGCCCAGAAAATGGCGTATTACCCAGGGATCGCAGCGAAAATGAAGCAAAAAGGTGTGGTCAATTTGGAGGTTGGGGCGTACTCGTACCCCTTTACAAAATAATTCATTTTGATTGCAACGGCGAAAAAGCGTCAATTAGGCTTTTTCAACCCCTAGTAAATGTGGTAAACTGAAAAATAATTAGGGGAAAAAGCGAATTCATGCAGTGTTGATATTAGATTAACTTAGGAGGTTCCTTTTTCTATGGATAATTCAGGGATGTACGTTGGTCTCGATATAGGAACCACCTCAATAAAAGTCATTGTTGCTGAGAATGTTAAAGGGCAAATGAACGTTATTGGTGTGGGAAATGAACGTTCGAATGGTGTCAGTCGCGGAGTTATCGTGGACATTGACAAGGCAGCTGAAGCGATTCAGCGCGCCGTTCGACAAGCCGAAGAGAAGGCCAGCATCGAAATTCACGATGTAATTGTGGGGATTCCCGCAAACATGTTAAAAATTGAACCATGTAGTGGCATGATTGCCATTGACGATCAATCCCGTGAAATCACGGGACGTGACGTCCGGACGGTCGCAAATGCTGCGTTGATTCAGAGTTTACCGCCAGAACGTGAGGTCGTTGACATTTTAGCCGACGAGTTCGTCGTTGATGGTTTTGACGGAATCAAGGATCCTCGAGGGATGGTTGGGGTACGTCTTGAAATTCACGGGACGTTGTTTACCGGACCTAAGACGATCATGCATAATACCCGCAAAGCTGTGGAACAAGCCGGCCTTAACCTGCGCGGGACAGTTATCAACCCGATGGCGCAAGGCATGATGGTCATGAATGATGGTGAGCAAGACTTTGGGACCATCTTGATTGATCTTGGTGGCGGCCAAGCTACGGCGGCCGTGATTCACGACCACCAATTAAAATACATTGATGTCGATCAGGAAGGTGGACAATTTATCACCAAAGATATTTCGGTGGTCTTGAACACTTCCCTGGATAGCGCAGAAAAACTCAAGCGCGATTATGGTTACGCTGATGCGACGCAAGCTAGCGACGAGGACGAATTTCCAGTTGATGTGGTTGGTCAAAGCCAGCCCACACCAATTTCGGAAAAATACTTAGCTGAAATCATTGAAGCCAGACTCGACCAAATTTTCCAACGTCTACGGTCCAACCTAGACGAGGTCCAAGCCTTAGAATTACCGGGGGGTATTGTGTTGACTGGTGGGGTAGCTGCTCTGCCAGGCATCACTGACTTGGCCACGGATGAATTTGGGACCAACGTTCGGGTCTACGTGCCCGATCAGATGGGGCTTCGGCACCCATCATTCACGTTGGCGCTGGCCTTAGTGAAATACTTTGGGGGATTGAGCGAGATTGATCTGCTCATCAAGAGTGCTTTGACGGGCTCCAGCCAATTAGCCGATGAGACTGACGAGATTCGTTCCAGAGAGGCCGCCCAAGAGGCTGCTAACAACGCTCCGGTACAATCTAGCCAGACTTCGAAGGCCAAACAACCAAAAGAAAAGAAAAAGCGAACTGAAGGGTTCCGGAAGTTCTTTAGCGACTTCTTCGACTAATGCGAGATGGAGGAAATACAAATATGGAATACTCACTAGATTCAGCGCAAAATCACGGCGCGAATATCAAGGTCATTGGTGTCGGGGGCGGGGGTAACAACGCCGTCAACCGGATGATCGCCGAAGACGTTAAGGGTGTCGAATTTATCGTTGCCAACACCGATGTTCAAGCCTTGGAAGCTTCTAAAGCTGAAACCAAGATTCAACTTGGCCCGAAATTGACCAAGGGACTCGGTGCCGGCGCGAACCCTGAAATTGGGGCCAAAGCTGCCGAAGAAAGCGAAGAACAGATCACGGAAGCCTTAGATGGTGCTGACATGGTCTTCGTTACCGCCGGGATGGGCGGGGGTACCGGTAACGGTGCCGCCCCAATCGTGGCTAAAATCGCCAAGGACAGTGGTGCTTTGACGGTGGGGGTTGTCACCCGGCCATTTAGTTTTGAAGGCCCACGGCGCGGTCGTTTCGCCGCTGAAGGGGTTGCTGCCATGAAGGAAAGCGTTGATACGTTGATCGTCATCGCCAACAACCGTTTATTAGAAATCGTTGACAAGAAGACGCCGATGATGGAAGCCTTCCAAGAAGCCGACAATGTGTTACGTCAAGGGGTTCAAGGGATCTCTGACTTAATTACGAGTCCCGGCTACGTTAACTTGGACTTTGCCGATGTGAAGACGGTCATGAAGGACCAAGGGGCTGCCTTGATGGGAATCGGTTCCGCTAACGGTGAAAACCGGACGGAAGATGCTACCAAGAAAGCCATCTCTTCACCATTGCTGGAAGTTTCTATCGATGGTGCCGAACAAGTTCTGCTGAACATCACCGGTGGGCCAGACCTGTCCTTGTTTGAAGCGCAAGCTGCTTCACAAATCGTGTCTGACGCTGCTACCAGCGATGTTAACATCATCTTCGGGACCTCCATCGACGAAGAACTCGGCGATGAAGTTCGGGTTACGGTGATTGCCACTGGAATCGACAAGAAGAAGGAAGAACGCGAAGCTGCCCAACACAGTCGGGTTGCTCGGCGTGAAGCCAATCAACAAGGGCACAACACTGAATCACAAAATAACCAAGCAAGTAAGAATGAAGCAGACCAAGATCCATTTGGTAACTGGGACATCCGCGAACCTGCCCACCGGCCAGAACCCAAGGCAAGTTCATCTCATGATGAATTTGCTGGGGTCGACAAGCCAGATTTTAATATCTTCAACCCTAGCTCTAGCAACGATAGTGCACCGGCTGATGATAGCAACAAGGGCGAGGACACGCCACCGTTCTTCAAGCGTCGGCGCAAGTAAGGGCGTCCCAGGTAGGAGTCGTTATGAGAGGAGTGGCCAACCATGGCGGATAAGTTTAGTCTTAGCAGATTTTTCGGTGTAAACGATGATTATGACGAAGACTATCAGGAACCCGAATCAGCCCCGGTAGCGAACCCAACGCCAGCTACCCCTAATCGGCCGGTCGATAGTCGAAAGGTGGTTGCCATGCGCAATGCAAAACCCAACGCCAGTCACATTGCAATTTGCGAGCCCCGAATCTATTCCGATGCGAAGTCGATTGCCAAGCAGCTTACGAGTGGCGATGCCGTCATCGTAAACTTTGCCCGGGTCGATGAGCCACAAGCGCAACGCATCGTGGATTTTCTCAATGGGACCGCATTTGCCGTGGGTGGCGAAATCAAGCGGATCGGTGAGCAGATTTTTCTGTGCACCCCGCATAACTTTGAAGTTAGCGGTGACGTCGCAGCAAATCTAGGCACACAGTTTACGAAGTAAAGGAGCGACGCCTTGTTAACGATTGTGAATTTGATTTTCCAGGTTTTAGGCTGGGTCGTTAGTGCCTATATCATGTTGATCGTGGTGTACGCACTGATGAGTTGGTTGCCTGGGGCTTACCAGTCAAAGTTAGGTCAGTTCATTGGCCGGCTGGTCGAGCCATTTCTAGGCTACTTTAATTTCATTTCGGTTGGACCACTAGGATTTGGCCCAGTCGTGGCCATCATCGTCCTATCGGTGGTTCAATACGGTTTGCAGTACCTGCATATCATTGTACTGAATTTACTCATTCGATGAGTCGAGGGGAGGTTTGAGACATGGATGAGAACGTCACACAACATTTTCGACCGGATGAAGCACCATTCATCGATGCTGTCGGTGGTTGGCTTCAACAGGTGGCGGACGAGTACCGCCCCGTCCTCACGCATTTCTTGAACCCAAGGCAAGTCTATATTGCCACCACGTTGGCGCATCGTGCTGACGTGAAAGTTCAATTCAGCGGTGGCCACAAGATGGCTGAGATGCAACGGGCGCTGTTCTTCCCGGATTATTATGAGCCCGAAGAGAAAGACTTCGAGTTGACCCTGTTACGAGTAGATTATCCGGTGAAATTCGCGACGTTACATCACAGTCAGATTCTGGGGACGTTATTGGGCTCGGGTATCGAACGAGAAATTTTGGGGGATATCCTGACCGATGGCGAAACGTGGCAGGTCGTGACGGAGTCGTCGATGGCCGATTATCTAACGGGACAGGTCGACCACATTGGTCGGGTCAAGGCTCGGCTGGTAGTCAGCGACTTCGATGCATTGATTCAACCGTTAGACGAGTGGGAAGCGGAGTCCGCGACCTTGTCGTCGTTACGGTTAGATAACATCGTGGGGACCGGTTTCCATTTATCCCGGCACCGCGCGAAGGAATTGATTGAGGGCAACCACGTCCGAATTAATTGGACGGAAACCATCAAGCCGGATTACGAACTGGACGTGGCTGACATTGTGTCAGTCCGCGGGTTCGGTCGGGTACGGTTAGACGAGGTTGCCGGCCGTACGAAAAAGGAAAAAATTCGGGTCACCCTAGCGGTGTTGAAGAAATAGATGCGGAGGGAACACAATGGTACTAAGTCCATTAGACATTCATAATAAAGAGTTTGGCACGAAGATGCGTGGTTACAATGTTGATGAGGTCAATGATTTCTTGGATCAAGTCATCAAGGATTACCAAATCACGTTGAATCACAACAAGGAATTAGAGGAACAATTAGATGCAGCGAACGGGAAACTCAAGTACTTTAACGACTTGAAGGACTCTCTTAACCAATCCATTTTGGTTGCGCAAGAAGCTGCAGATAAGGTTAAGGCTAATTCTCAAAAGGAATCTGAAATCATCATCAGAGAAGCTCAAAAGCAAAGCTCTGACATTGTTTCTGAGGCCACGAACAAGGGCAATCAGATCATGGACGAAGCTTCGAAGCGGGCCAAGAAGTTGGCTGTGGAGACTGATGACTTGAAGAAGAGTACCCGGGTCTTCCGTCAACGGCTGCAGGTTATGCTGGAAAGCCAGTTGGAAGTGGTTAAGTCCAATGACTGGGACAGCCTGTTAAAGGAAGGGTCCATGTCCAGCTACGAAGAAATCAAGAAGGTCGTTGGCGACCGGCTTGACAATGATGCAGCTCAAGGCGTAAACTCAAACACATCCCAACCAAGTGGTGAGACTGCGGTGGCAGATGACGCTCCAGTCCAAGAAGCCCCAGTGACGGATTCAAATGATGATAATGGCGAGACCGTTGTGATTTTCCCAGATAACGATCAACCGCATTTTGATCAAGACTAATACTAAATAATAAACGACAGAGAAATCCGTCAACTAAAAAAACGACACAAGCGAGTTAGCGATGGTGGAAGGCTAACGTCACCTCTTTTTAGCTGGTATCATTCTCCAAGTTCCGTGGCTGAACCAACAGTAAGCAACGGCGGAAGCGCCCCGATATGGCGTCTTGAGGGAAGACGGTGACCATCGTCTTCTGAATTTGGGTGGTACCACGAACGACTTCGTCCCTTGCGACGGGTCGTTTTTTGTGTGAAAAAGAGTGCGCAACCAGCTGCTTTGTGGCGCACGTTTCGGCTGTGTGATGGTAGAGAGGGCACTAATGCAAGCCTGCCAGAAAAAAAGTCGACAGCGAAGCCCCAATTACCAGTTCGTTAGGGCCAACCTGTTATACTAAGCAAGGCAAGTTTGGTGCGAATTAATCTGTTCCGGAGGCACTGCGAAGAAGATACCATCGGTCCGGTAGACCGGTGAGCTGAGGCCAGTTATGCTAGCTTGAGCTCACCGGTTCACCAACCGTGAAGGACTTAAACATAAGGAGGAAATGACGGTATGCGAGTGAAAGACACGTTGAACCTGGGTAAAACCAAATTCAAAATGCGTGGCAATTTGCCAGTTAAAGAAGTTGAACGGCAAAAAGTCTGGGCTGAAAACAAGATTTATGAAGCCCGCCAAAAATTAAATGAGGGGAAGCCATCGTTTATTTTGCACGATGGCCCACCATACGCTAACGGTCCCATCCATATGGGGCACGCGTTGAACAAGGTTTCCAAGGATATTATCGTTCGTTACAAGTCAATGAGCGGCTACCGGGCACCTTACGTTCCTGGTTGGGATACTCATGGTCTGCCAATCGAACAACAGTTGACGAAGGCCGGTTATGACCGGAAGAAGATGTCGACTGCCGACTTCCGTGACCTCTGTCGCGAATACGCTTTGAAGCAAGTTGACCAACAACGTGAAGGTTTCAAGCGTTTGGGTGTTTCCGCTGAATGGAACAATCCTTACTTAACGTTAAACCCAGAATTCGAAGCCGCTGAAGTGCGGGTCTTTGGAGAAATGGCTAAGCGTGGGTTGATCTACAAGGGGAAGAAGCCAGTCTACTGGTCATGGTCTTCCGAATCAGCCATGGCTGAAGCCGAAGTTGAATACCATGATGTGACCTCACCTTCCGCCTTTTATGGTGAAAAGGTCGTTGATGGTAAGGGCGTCTTAGATGACGATACTTACCTGGTCGTTTGGACCACGACGCCTTGGACCATTCCTGGTTCTGAAGGGATCACCATCGATGCTGGTATCGAGTATGCCGTTGTGCAACCTGCTGGCGAAGACCGCAAGTTTGTTCTGGCTAGCGACTTGGTTGCTGAAAATGCCGAACGCTTTGGTTGGAAAGACGTTAAAGTCTTGAAGACAGTGATGGGTCAGGACATGGACAACATCATTGCGCAACACCCATTCATTGCCGACCGGAAGTTAGTCGTTATGTTAGGCGACTTCGTCACGACCGATTCCGGGACTGGTCTGGTTCATACCGCACCAGGTCTTGGGGAAGATGACTTCAACGTAGGTAAGCTGTACAACTTGCCCGTCTTAGTTCCAGTCAACGACCAAGGGTTCATGACCGAAGAAGCTGGTCCCGACTTTGCTGGGGTCTTCTACGAAGATGCTAACCAAATCGCGTTGGACAAGCTGAAGGCTAACAATGCCTTGTTGGACTACATGCCATACGAACACAGTTACCCATTTGACTGGCGGACGAAGAAGCCCGTTATCTTCCGGGCAACGCCACAATGGTTCGCTTCCGTGGATAAGGTTCGTGATGAAATCCTGGCAACGTTAAAGGACGTTAAGTTCCAGCCTGACTGGGGTCAACGGCGTTTAGCCAACATGATCAAGGACCGTGGCGACTGGGTTATTTCCCGGCAACGGGTCTGGGGTGTGCCACTGCCAATCTTCTATGGTGAAGACGGCGAAGCCATCATCACACCAGAAACGGTGGACCACGTTGCTGATCTGTTTGGTCAATACGGCTCAAACATCTGGTTCAAACGCGAAGCCAAGGACTTACTGCCCGAAGGCTTCACCAGCGAACACTCACCAAATGGTGAATTTACGAAGGAAACCGACATCATGGATGTGTGGTTCGACTCCGGTTCATCACATCAAGGGGTCTTGGCTGAACGCGATTACCTCGACTTCCCAGCCGATCTTTACCTGGAAGGTTCCGACCAATACCGTGGTTGGTTCAACTCTAGTTTAATCACCAGTGTTGCCGCTACTGGTAAGGCACCTTATAAGCAGGTCGTTTCACAAGGGTTCACGTTGGACAAAGACGGTCACAAGATGTCTAAGTCCTTAGGGAACACGATTGCCCCTGACGAAATCATCAAGAAGATGGGGGCCGACATCGTTCGCCTCTGGGTCACTTCCGTTGATTCCTCAGCCGACGTTCGCGTTTCTACGGAAGCCTTCGTCAAGATTTCTGACAGCTACAAGAAGCTGCGGAACACCATGCGCTACTTGCTGGCGAACACCAGCGACTTCGATCCTAAGACCGACGCCGTTGCCTTTGATCAGCTGACCGCGGTTGACCGTCACATGCTTTACAAGCTCAACGAATTCACGAAGAGCGTGGAAGGGCATTATGAAAACTTTGACTTCCTGAACATCTACAAGGAACTCATCAACTTCGTCGTGACTGATCTGTCTGCTTTCTACCTGGACTTTGCCAAGGACATCTTGTACATCGATGCCGCTGACAGCAAGGCTCGTCGGTCGATGCAAACGGTCTTCTACCAGATTGCCGTTAGCTTGACTAAGCTGATCACGCCAATCCTGCCACACACCGCCGAAGAACTCTGGGGCTTCCTGCAAGAACCAGAAGACTTCGTACAATTGGCTGAAATGCCTAAGGTACTGGACATGGATGATGCTAATGAAGTGGAAGATAGCAGTGAAAACTCTGCTTGGGATCACTTCATGAAGCTGCGGAGCCACGTGCTGAAGGCCTTGGAAGAAGCCCGGAATGCCAAGTTGATCGGGAAGGCTGCTGAAGCCCACCTGGACTTGTACATTGACGACCAAACCAAGACGTTACTGGATAAGTTGGACGTTGACGTGCAACAAATCTTACTGGTTTCTGGTTTAGACTTTGCCGACCTGGACCAAGCCCCAGCCGATGCGCTGAGCTTCGATCACGTCGCCGTCAAGGTTACGCCAGCCGCTGGTGAGGTCTGTGACCGTTGTCGGTTGACCAAGGAAGATGTTGGTAGTGACAAAGACTACCCTCACTTCTGTGCCCGCTGTGCCGCTATCGTTCGGGAAAACTATCCTGAAACGGCAACGGAAGGTTTTGAAGAAAAGTAAGCTTTAAGAGCTTGCCTTAACTGAAGATTAAGTTGTGCCGCAAAGATGACTGCCCGCTTGGGTGGTTGGTCTTTGCGGCACTTTTTTTGGTTGGAAAAGGGTTTAGTAGAAACGATTTTCTTCGATGTGGCAGTTCTAGATTAATGACGTGTCTGGACTATACTTCAAAATAAATTCAGTCGGCGCTTGAGGAGGGAAGAGGATGACCAACAGTGAAAAGATTTTGCAAGTTAAGCGTATCTCCTTCTCATACATGACTTACGAAAAAAGCAGTGGGTTTCTAGGATCTCTGCATGACTTTGTGCATCGTCGTAAGCGACTCATACATGCAATCCGTGATGTCTCTTTCTCAATAAATCCTGGAGAAATAGTGGGGCTACTTGGGCCGAATGGTGCTGGGAAAACAACACTGATCAAAATAATGACTGGAATTTTACCAGTGAGCGAGGGTAAGGTGGAGGCATTTTATGGAATAAATCCTTTTGAAAAGTCCCCCGACTATTTGAAAAGAATTGGTGTCATGTTTGGACAGAAGAGCCAATTAATCTGGGATCTTCCGCCAATTGATACCTTGACGATGTTGCGAGAAATCTATCAAATTCCTAAACCGGTCTTTGAAAAGAGACTTTCGTTTTTTACCGAGCAGTTGGCAGTTTCCAAACAGCTTCATATCCCCGTCAGGAAATTATCATTAGGGCAGCGGATCAAATTTGAACTTATTTGTGCAATTATCCATTATCCGGAAATCCTATTTTTGGATGAACCCACGATTGGAATCGATGTCAGTAGTCAAGCCAATATCTATCGATTTCTCCGGGAGATAAATAAAGAGCGAAAAATGACGATTATATTAACCAGTCACAACACGAAGGATATAGTAGCCCTGGTTCAACGTGTGATTATCGTAGCGGCGGGTGAAAAAATTTTCGACGGTACACCCAATACGTTAATTTCAGAGCATGCCAGTCAGCAAGTTATTGAAGTGACAACGGATACACCAATCGTGCCGTTACCAATTAATTTGATAGAGTTGGGAGACTGCCATTATCAATTTCGGAGTCACGACGCGACGCAATTACCGATTGCTCTGGCGCATGTTCTTTCCTTAAAACGGAGAGATGGGGATCTAGATGAAATCTTAGTCGGCCTATTTTCGAAATTGGAGGGTAAAAAGTGAAGTATTTAGATAGTTTTCGAAATGCTTTTTATTCGACGATTGCTTATCGTGGGAATTTTTTATTGCGACTGGTTACGATATTTTTACAAATTATGGTAGCCGTCTTCATGTGGCAAACGGTTTTTAGGTTCAGTGGTAAAGGTGATATAGCCGGAATTTCCCGGGTACAAATGACCTACTATTTAATAATCGTGAACTTGTTGTCTCTGATATTTTCGACGAGCTTGATTTTCAAGTTCAGCCAGCTGGTACGTAGTGGTAATTTGACGATTCTGATTTTAAGACCCGTTAAGTTGCTGATTCAAGCATTATTCGCGTATGTGGGACTGTCATTCCCCTATTTAATTATCTATGGTTTCGTGCTCGTGGTGTCATCCGAATCGTCCAGCCGGTCATTTACTGAAATACTGATGACTCTGGGATTGTTTGCCATTATTTATATAACTTTTTTCCTGCTCATCACTGCAATGAGTTTGGTGAGTTTTTGGTTAATTCAGGTCTGGCCAATGCGCCCAGTGATTAATGCTCTATTTATGTTGTTGGGTGGGCAAGCGTTTCCCTTACAAGTCTTGCCGTCGTCGTTTCATTGGCTAGAATACACGCCGTTTGCATTGGCGGGAAATCAACTTGCACTTTTGAGCCTGGGCAAAGTATCATCCGTTCAAATGTTACTTATCTTTTTGTCATCAATTTCATGGAGCCTAGTATTCTTGGTTTTAATAAAGGGACTGTGGCACAAGGGAATCCACGCGTACGAGGGAGTCGGTAGTTGATGAGCAGACTATACAGGACGCTGATTAAACAGAGCTTTGAGGAAACACTCGCTTATCGCGGAACGACAATTCTTACGATAATATTTGGCGTTTTATTCTATGTGATTGCAATCTTAACCGGGAGTGTTTACTTTTCGTTTGCCAAAGATATATTTGGCTGGGACTTCATGGACTATCTCAACTTAGTGACAACGGCCAATGTGATGACCTACTTGTATGAATTTTTATTTGTGCAATCTCAAGAAGCCTTAACAGGTCAGATTCTAGAAGGCACATTAGATTATTCATTAATCAGACCGGTTAATACTTACTGGTTTCATGCCCTGTACCGAGTTGACTTTCCTTCACTGATACCACTTATCATAACCGTGGGTATAGAATGGATGATCATTGTGAGAATTCGACTCTCTTTCAGTCAGATTCTGCTATATATTCTTATCGTGATGTTGGGGACTCTGTTTATCTTTTGTCTGAATCAAATTGCGGTGACGGCAACGTTTTGGATTGACGGATTAAGTGCACTGGCCGGATTGCCAGAGTACCTCATGGATGCTTCGACACGTCCTGCGAGAATTTACCCCAAAATTATTCAAGTGTTATTCCTTTGGATTTTACCATCGTTGACTGTGACAAATATTCCGGTTATCCTTCGTTATCGAATGCCATTCGGGGCGGTTATCTGGCTTGCAGTTGTAGATGTGTGTTTACTAATCGCCTCCAAATTTGAATGGAAAAGGGGACTTGAACATTATGTATCAGCTAATTAGAGATGAGATTAGCATGGCTTTCATCCTACAAACTGCAGATATCCCGGCAATAAGCCCCCGTGTTTGCGGTCTACCGGTCAAGCGAGTATAATTTGGGCTATGTATGGGAGGGATACCATGTTAACCGGAAAAGTAAAAAGTTATAGTGAACAACGCGGTTTTGGTTTTATTACCACGCCAGACGGTGAGGATGTCTTTGTCTATTACACGGGCATTATCGGCGAGGGCGAAGGTTTTCGGAAACTCGAAGCCGGCCAGACCGTGCAATTCGTGATTGTCCAAGGCATCCGTGGGCCACAAGCAGCCAAAGTGACGCCAGTCAAAATGGGCAGCACGGAGGAGGCTTAACATGGATTTAGAAGAACACGTTGAATCCACCGAGGACTTATACGACGGTGTGATTGTGAAATTAGAACGGCAACGTGTCCGCCTGCCTAACGGGGATGCAGCGACCAGAGAAATCGTGCGTCACGCGGGTGCGGTCGGTATTTTAGCGTTGACCGACGATAATAAAATGATTTTGGAACGCCAGTGGCGGGCACCAATCGCCGCTGCGACCTTAGAAATTCCAGCGGGTAAGTTGGACAGCCGTGATGCCGACAACGTTGAACACGCTGTTATCCGGGAATTAAACGAAGAAATTCGGTATCAACCTGGCCAGTTAAAACGGATTACTGGTTTTTATTCCAGTGTCGGTTTTTCTGACGAGTACATGACGTTATTCATGGCAACGGACCTCAAGCCCGTGACCACCGAGTTGCCCCGGGATCAAGGGGAGAACTTGGAACTGATGACCGTCACGAAGGCCGAAGCACAGGCCATGATTGAGAGTGGCGAGATCAACGACGCCAAGACGATTACGGCCATCTATTACTGGCTATTACAGAAGTAGGTGACAGCGATGCACAATGATTGGCAAGAAGATGACGATCAACCCAAGACCAGAGCCGACTACCGCCGTGAACAGGAACAGGCCGAAAAGGACTTCCAGGAGCGCGACCGCAAGCGGGTTCAAGTCGAAAAAGATTATGCCAGAAAACATGGCAATCCCAAGGGGAACGAGCCAACCAACGAACCACCCATTGATCAGCGCGTGAGTCCCGCCGAAATGAAACAAAAACGGCTGGGTCACCGCCTAAACTGGGCGATTTTTTGGTTAGCCGCATTGATCATCATTGTTTATCTGATTATGTTTTTCATGCGTTAATCGTAAAAACAATGTGCAATGCCTGCCGGACTAGCAGTAGGCGTGCTATAGATTGATTAAAGAGCGGTGGTGGGGGCAGTATCTCATCACTGTGAGTAGTCACTAGTGATTACCAGTGACCGCTAAAACTGAAGCTAAATTTTAAGGAGCGAACACGACACATGACATTTGGAATTCTTTGCGCCATGGAAGAAGAAATTAAGGAACTACACGACGCCTTACAGGACGCCAAGACCACGGACATTCACGGTCTTGAATTTTACGAAGGCACCATCAGCGGCCAACAGGTCGTCTTGGTCCGTTCCGGAATTGGTAAAGTTGAAGCCGGCTTAACGACGGCCTTACTGATTACTCAATTCAACGTGGATATCGTCATCAACTCCGGTTCTGCCGGTGCCTTGGCACCTGACTTGAACATTGGCGATGTCGTTGTTTCCACCGAAACGGCATATCACGATGCCGATGCCCGGGCCTTTGGCTACGAATATGGCCAATTGCCACAACAGCCAGCACGGTTTGAAGCTTCCAAGGAATGGGGCGAAAAGATCGTGGCTGCCGCAGCCGACATTGGCTTGAAGACTAAGCTGGGTCTGATCGTTTCCGGTGACCAGTTCTTAAACAGTCCCGAAACCATCAAGGCCATTATGGGACACTTCCCAGATGCCTTGTCCGGTGAAATGGAAGGGGCCGCAGTGGGCCAAGTTGCTCACCAGTTTGACGTGCCTTACGTGGTCGTTCGGGCCATGTCCGATAACGCCGACAATGACTCTGGCGTTAATTTTGATGACTTTATTGTTGATGCGGGACACCGTTCTGCTCAGATGCTATTAGCCCTGTTAGCCGCACAAGACTAACTCGGCCGTTCAGGAGGTTTTAAGGGTGCAAGAGATTCATATTGATAACAGCAACGCCGTCAAGGAGATTTACCTGGACAACGCTGCTACGACGCCAATGGCCCCAGAGGTCTTGGCCGAGATGATGGATAAGATGGCTAACGTGTACGGAAATGCCTCCACGCTTTACGGCTTGGGGCGGCAGGCTCATACGGTGATGGAAAACAGTCGCCAAGTCATCGCCAACAGCATCAACGCTGCCAGTGACGAAGAGATTATCTTTACCAGTGGCGGTAGTGAAGGTGACAACACTGCCATTACGCAGACTGCCCTTGCCCGGCAATCTCTGGGTAAGCACATCATCACCACGGCAATCGAACACGAAGCTGTGTTGAAGCCCCTCCACGCATTGGAGGAACAGGGCTTTGACGTGACCTATCTACCCGTTGATGAGCACGGGGATATCAGCCTCGATGATTTCAAGGCGGCCTTGCGTGACGACACGATTCTCGTGACCATTATGATGGGGAACAACGAGGTCGGTAGTCGGATGCCGATTCACGAAATTGGTGAGATCCTAAAGGACCACCAAGCGTGGTTCCACACCGATGCCGTGCAGACCTATGGCTTGCTCGACATTGACGTTCAGCGTGACCATATCGACATGCTGTCGACGTCGGCCCACAAGATCAATGGTCCCAAGATGATCGGTTTCCTTTACAAGCGCGAAGGGGTTAACTTCCCTAGCTTGATCAAGGGGGGCGACCAGGAAGAAAAGCGGCGGGCCGGAACGGAAAATGTTCCCGCTATCGCTGGCTTTGCCAAGGCCGCTGAACTGTTGACGCCGGAAGCTAAGGCTGAAAAGCGCGCGCGCTTCCATGGTTTTAAGGAACAGGTCGTTAAAGGCTTGACCGATAACGGTGTAGACTTTGAAATCAACGGGTCGCTGGGTGACGAGGGTGAAAATCTCGATCACGTGCTGAACATTTGGATCAAGGGTATTTCGACCTACGTGATGCAGACGAACTTGGACTTGGCAGGAATTGCCGTGTCTGGGGGTTCTGCATGTACGGCGGGTTCCATCGAGCCTTCTCACGTTTTGACGGCAATGTTTGGTGAGAAGAGTCCCCGGATCGCAGAGTCGATTCGTTTATCCTTTGGGCAACAGACGACGAGCGATGAAATCGCCACGTTCGTGGAGAATGTGAGCGCCATCGTGAAGCGGTTAGCCAAAAATCATAGTGAGGTGAAGTAACGTGTTATTTGAAAAGCAAATGCAAGTTGACGGTGACCCCGATACTTATGAGCTGAATCCAAACGTGAAGCCCTATGCTTTGAAGGATGTGGGGTTCCAACTGTCCAACGCCGGTAATTACACGCTGGAACGGTCAGTTGATCCAACGTCACCCTACAACCGTAATCAGATGTTGCGGGTGATCGTGGCCAAGGATCTCAGCGGCTTCAAGATGTCCACAACCAACGCTTCCGGCAACCGGCGCGTCAACATCTTCAAGGGTGTTCACGCCGAGGGTAACGTGGAACAATATCACTTTATTCTACAGAATCTGATTGACCGTGAAATCATTCAGAAGAAGTAGTTGTTAAATGAAACACGGACAAAGATTTTTCAAAGGTGACAGGCCGAAACAAGTCTGCCACCTTTTTGTGAGTAGGCAAGGCGTTGACCGCAGTGGGCAGATTGCCCCACCTTTTCTGAAAGGAAACGCCAGGCTTGCAAAACTTACGAAAAATAGGTAAACTAAGCAATACTGGATTTATGCGACCTTCAAATCGTAGATTCTCCAGAATCTGAATGAAATGATGGTGATACCATGCAGGACAACAGCCACACGCGAGTTGTCGTTGGTATGAGTGGAGGTGTCGATTCTTCCGTTGTCGCTTTGCGGCTTAAGCAGCAGGGTTATGACGTGATCGGCGTCTTCATGAAGAATTGGGACGATACAGACGAGAATGGTGTTTGTACCGCCACAGAAGACTACAAGGATGTAGCCAAGGTTGCCTCAGAAATTGGCATTCCTTACTACTCCGTTAACTTTGAAAAGGAATACTGGGACCGTGTGTTCACGTACTTCTTGGATGAGTACAAGAAGGGGCGGACGCCAAACCCTGACGTGATCTGTAACAAAGAGATCAAGTTTAAGGCGTTCCTCGACTACGCGTTGGAGCTCGGTGCAGATTACATTGCGACCGGTCACTACGCGCAGTTGACTCGCGACGAGAACGGCGACGCGCACTTGATGCGTGCCGTGGACCAGAACAAGGACCAGACTTACTTCTTGAGTCAGCTTTCCAAGGAGCAGTTGGACCGCGTGATGTTCCCAATCGGTGACTTGGTTAAGCCACAGGTTCGTGAGATCGCTAAGAATGCTGGCCTGGCAACAGCTGATAAGAAGGACTCCATGGGAATCTGCTTTATCGGTGAAAAGGGTCACTTCAAGGACTTCCTGAACACCTACTTGCCAGCTAAGCCCGGCAAGATGATGACCGTTGATGGTGAGATCAAGGGCGACCACGCCGGCTTGATGTACTACACCATTGGTCAGCGTCGCGGCCTGGGTATCGGTGGTGACGGTGAAGATAACGAGCCATGGTTCGTTATCGGTAAGGATTTGACGAAGAACATCCTTTACGTCGGCAAGGGGTATCACAACGAGCACCTCTACGCGACGCATTTGTCAGCTTCTGATATTCACTGGGTCAACACGATCGACCGCGGCAGTGACTTCCACTGCACGGCCAAGTTCCGGTACCGTCAAAAGGATACCGGCGTGACCGTTCACTTGAGCGAGGACGGCCAGCAGGTCACTGTTGAATTCGACGATCCCGCACGGGCAATCACGCCCGGACAGGCCGTCGTCTTCTACAACGGCGACGAGTGCTTGGGGAGTGCCATTATCGACGCTGCCTACAACAAGGATCGCGAGTTACAGTTGATCTAGTTTTAGCATTTAAATCAAACACTTAATGGAAACCCGTTAGCGAGAGTAATCTCGTTGGCGGTTTTTTTTAAATTTCCACGGTTGTTTCTTTGAAAATCACCTGAAAACTGGCATAATAAGGTGATGTAACTGCACGGGGTTCTGAAGGGTGTGCTGGCGTGGTATCATTGAAGTTATTGTGATAGAGCGCGCTGGCATTCCATAAAAGAGTAATCGATGCAGATTGGATAAAAAACGATAAGTTAGAAAAGTTTAGTACGGGTTGAGCTAGTGTAAGCCGTTAGGGCGACGTAAATGGACCAAGCCGTGGGAATTCTCTTAGCGGTGGTTTGTACCGCTTAGAGAATTGGTGTGGCCGAAACTCGGTTTTGGAGGTTCAGCCACAAGCCCGGAGACCGCTCTTTGGCTCCGGGCGTCCGCCCACAGCGTCACGGGCCATTTACGTCGCCCAGCAAGGCGCCACAAGGGCGTGACCCGTAGATGAGAGGAAGGGACGACACTTTGAAATTATACTTTGTCCGTCATGGTAAGACGCAGTGGAATTTAGAGGGCCGGTTTCAGGGGGCTGGTGGCGATTCTGAGCTACTGACCGAGAGTTACCAGCAAATGGTCCAGGTGGGCCGTTTCTTACGCCATACGAGCTTTCAGCACGCTTATTCGAGCCCCATTCGACGTGCGCGGGTGACCGCGCAACACGTCGTGAAGGAACTGCACCAACACGTGCCATTAACGCTGATGAGTCGACTCGAGGAATTCCACCTGGGGCAACTCGAAGGTATGGCTTTTGATGATGTTAAGGCACAATTCCCGGCTGAACTGGATGCCTTCCGCAACCATCCCGACCAGTACGATATCAGTCGGATCGGCGGGGAAACTTTCCAACAGGTCATTGACCGGATGACGCCTGGGATTCAGGCAATCGTTGCGGCCAACCCACAACCGAAGGCCAACGTCTTGATCGTGAGTCACGGGGCCGCCCTCAACGCGGAGATCAATGCGTTGTTGGGAACGCCATTGCCGGACTTGCGGAAACGTGGGGGGATTCGAAATACTAGCCTCACGGTGCTTGAGACCACGGATGGTGGGCAAAGCTTTAATTTGCTGGACTGGAACGATACGAGCTTCCTGACGGCGGCAGCATCGCCGACCGACACGATTTAGATATTAGGTGATTAATAAAATGACGGAAAAACAAACGGGTCAGGGGCGCGACCAAGATAAAGCGCGCTCGGAACAGATGGTTCACGAATTAGTGCAACGCATCGATAGTCATCCTGGGGATGCAGACGCATACTACGAGTTGGCAACGGTCTTGGTCGATCTCAATTCTTTTGCGCAAGCCGAGGAACTTTTGATGAAGGCCTTGGGCTTATTCGCGGCACAACCAGCCGCTGTGGAAAAGTTGCACTACGGCTTAGGGAACATTTACTATGCCGCAAAGGATTACACGAAAGCCATTGCTGAATTCGATCAACTTGGCGCCCAGCTAAAGGGGGCTGGCTACCTGATGATGGCTCAGAGTTACATGGCAAGTGGCGATCATAAGCGGGCACTGGTCTTTGGCTTGACCGCTTTAGGCAGTCAGCCCAAGGACGTTGCCACGTTACAGGTGGTTGCTGAAAACTTGTTAGCACTGGGAAACATGGACCAAGCCGCACAATACTACGATCAAGTCTTGGCGCTGGACGACCAAAATGGCCGGGCCAACTTTGATCGCGGGTTAGTCGCTATGGTCCAGGGCGAAGACTATGGTCCGTATTTTAAGGCGGCGAAGACCTTAGATCCCCAATACTTTGAAAAGGGCCAAAAGAAGTTAGCCGATATCGAACGGTTCATTCAAACTCAAAAGAACGAGACCAAAGAGTAGTCAGGAGGAGACGAGCAGATGGCATCCGAATCACTAGACTTATTCGCGGGCGACAGTGGCGATCAGGCCGATTACGTGGTCGGCACCGTCAGCGCGGTCTTCTTTTCCAGCCAGGATAGTTTCTATAAGGTCATGCTGATCAAGTTGTCCGAGACCAGTCTGGATTGGCACGAAGACGAGATTGTTGTGACGGGGAATTTCGCAGACGTGAAAGACGATGTGACCTACCGCTTTAGCGGCAAAAAGGTCGAGCATCCCAAGTACGGCGTGCAGTTTCAGGCCGACAACTATCAGAATGAGACGCCTACGTCTCGCAGCGGGGTCATCGCCTATCTGAGTGGTGATGACTTCCCTGGATTAGGGAAGAAAACGGCGGAAAAAATTGTCGACGGGTTAGGCACCAACGCCATCGAGAAGATTCTCGATGACAGTAGCGTCTTGACACCGCTGGGGCTGTCCCCCAAGGTGGTGGCCACGCTGGTCAGCCAGTTGCAGACCAATAATGGGATGGAACAGATCATCATTGGCCTGAACGGCTACGGTTTTGGGAGTACGCTGGCGGCCGCTATCTACAATCGGTATGAGGCGAAGACGCTGGATGTGATTCATGACAATCCTTACCAGTTAGCCGAAGACATTACCGGGGTCAGCTTCAAACGAGCCGATCAGATTGCGACGCAGTTAGGCTACGAGGCCGACCGTCCGGAACGGTTGCGCGCAGGCCTCTTACAGACACTGACGGATCTGTCCGTCGCCAATGGGGATACGTATACTACGGCCAAGCCGCTGCTGGCGAACACGTTGAGTCTCTTAGAGAATTCACGCAACGTGCGTTTGAATCCACAAGATATTGCCAATCAACTCCTTGAGCTGGCGAAGCAAGAAAAGGTCGTGGGTGACGAGCAGCGGATTTACTTGAAGTCGCTTTACGATGCCGAATGGCAGATTGCCGAACATTTCCAACGGCTGTTACAGGGTGGCGAGGACGATGATCGATTCAACGATGAGGCCATTGCCAAGCAAGTGCGTATCGTCGAGAAGCAGGCCGATATCGTGTACGACGATTCGCAAACGGCCGCGTTGACCGCCGCTGTGAAGGCTAAGGTCATGCTGCTGACCGGGGGACCGGGGACCGGGAAGACCACGATTATTCGTGGGTTAGTCAACCTGTACGCCCGGTTGCACGAGGTGTCACTCGACATCAATGAGTACAAGGAACAACCTTTCCCAATCTTACTAGCCGCACCGACCGGCCGAGCAGCCAAACGGATGAGTGAGTCGACCGGGTTACCGGCCAGCACCATTCACCGGTTGCTCGGACTGACGGGGCGAGAGGATGACCTCGATGCCGCTGCGACCAAGGATCTAGAGGGTGGCTTGCTGATTATCGATGAAACGTCGATGGTCGATGTCTACCTGATGAAGACACTGCTGCGAGCGGTTCCCGTGGGCATGCAGGTCATCCTTGTTGGGGATAAGGACCAATTGCCATCCGTTGGGCCCGGTCAGGTCTTTCACGACTTATTGGCCAGTGACCAGTTACAGAGGATTCAGCTGGATACGATTTATCGTCAGGGCGACGGGTCCTCGATTATTCCGCTGGCCCACGCGATTAAGAATGGGGAACTGCCGGCTGACTTTACGAAGAATCAACCGGACCGGTCATTCATTCCGTGTCATGCCAATCAGGTCGAAAGTGTGATTGATCAAATCGTCGCCAAGGCGCATGCCAAAGGCTTTAGCGCGAGTGATATTCAGGTGCTGGCACCGATGTATCGGGGGTCTGCTGGGATCGACCGTTTGAACGTGGTCTTGCAGGATATCTTGAATCCGCGAAAGTCTGAACGTACCAAGGAAGTGGCGTTCCGTAATCAGAAATTCCGCATTGGCGATAAGGTCCTCCATTTGGTGAATAGTCCTGAAAATAACGTCTTTAACGGCGACATTGGGACGATTACCGGGATCGACCTGAGTGCCAAGAATAAGGAAATCAAATCCGATCAACTGACAATCGCGTTTGAACAGACCGAAGTGACGTATTCACGAAACGACTGGAACCGTCTGACGCTGGCCTACTGCATGTCGATCCACAAGTCGCAGGGGTCCGAGTTCAAGATGGTTATCCTGCCAATGGTGGGTCAGTATAACCGGATGCTCCAACGGAACTTGCTATACACGGCGGTGACTAGAGCGGCCGACATGCTGATCTTGTTGGGGGAACCCAATGCTTTTGCCACCTGTGTCAATAATCTGTCGGTTAACCGTCACACGACGTTGACCACGCGGATTCAACACGTGTTGGATCCAGAGGGAGCAACGGCATCGGTACCAGCAGATGAAGCGACCGAGGATTCAGTCGAGGACGCACCAACGGCAGAAACGCCGACCGGAAATGAGAAAACGGTGGCGCCGAGCGAAGAAGCACCGGAAACGCCTTCATCTGAGGCGTCAACACCGGCTGAACCGACCGATTACCGCTTAACACCGGAGTTGGTACGCAATCGTCAGATTGATCCGATGATCGGGATGCAGGGAATCACACCGGCACAATTTATGGCAAAAGCCTAAAAGTGCGGCGCGAATCGTTGCGTTTCCGGGAAAAGATTGCGATAATGTAAACAGTAAATTAGGCGTTGTGCGCATTAGTTTTATAGAGAGCGTTTTGCTCGGTGTACAGCGCAAACTTAAAATATAAACGAATTTGGGGAAACCCACTGGGAGGCTGTTATGGCAGAACATGTCGAAGCTGGCAGAATGAAAGTTTTTGCACTGAATTCAAACCGGCCACTCGCGGAAAAAATTGCGAAGGCTGCTGGCGTTGAGCTAGGTAAGTCAACAATCAAGCACTTTAGTGATGGCGAAATTCAAATTAGTATCGATGAAAGTATTCGTGGGGACGAACTGTTTATCATCCAGTCAGTCTCAGATCCGGTCAACACGAACTTGATGGAACTGTTGATCATGGTGGATGCCGCACGGCGGGCCAGCGCTGAGAAAATCAACGTGGTCATTCCATACTACGGTTATTCACGAGCCGATCGTAAGGCGCGTTCACGGGAACCCATCACTGCAAAGTTGATTGCGTCACTCCTTCAAATGGATGGGGTCAGTCGGGTGATTGCCCTGGACCTGCACGCGGCTCAGTTACAAGGATTCTTCGATATTCCGGTGGATCACTTGCAAAGCGACCGGCTGTTGGCCAGTTACTTTGAAGACAATCCCGAAATGGCGGATGATAACTTTGTCGTGGTCGCTCCCGATCATGCCGGTGTGAGCCGGGCACGGCGGTTAGCCGAATTGCTGGGCGCACCGATTGCCATCATTGATAACCGGGACGATACGGAGAATTCCGCACATCCTGATGCCGTTATCGGGGATGTGAAGGGCAAGCGCGCTATTCTGGTTGACGATATCATTGATACCGCCTTACGGATTACCGTTTCCGCCCGCGCCTTGAAGGCTGCCGGCGCCGCAGACGTTTACGCCTGTGCGACCCATGCGGTCTTGTCTGGCCAAGCAACGGAACGAATCAACGAATCACCACTCGAAAAAGTGGTCTTCACCGATTCGATTCAGTTGCCAGACGAAAAGAATAGTGATAAATTTGTCGTATTGTCCGTTGGCGAGCTATTTGGTAAAGCCATGGACCTCATTTACCACCAAGAACCCGTGGATTCCTTATTCCATAAACCTTTGAAGCAGCATAAACAATAAAAACAATGAGGGCCGTCACCCTGGTGATGGTTCTTATTTTATGCCATGACGAATCCGCAAAGGGGTTGAACGGGTGGTAACAAATATCTAGATTAAGGAGCGAGTAGTTTGAGAGGAAAACATTTTGGCATTTTACTGGGAATCACAGCTTTAGTCGTGGGCGGTCTCGCTGCTTGCGGGAAGACCACGACTTCTAGCAAGACGGGTCTGGCAGCCGACCAAGAGGTCAAACTGTCAACAAAGTCGGAAGTCACGACCTTGGATGTTTCCAAGGCAGCGGACTCTACCAGTTTGACCCAGTTGTATCACACGCAAGAGGGATTGTATCGTTTAGGTAAAAATGAAAAGTTAGTCAATGCGATGGCAACGAAGACCACGGTCAGCAACAACGGGAAGACCTACGTCTTTAATCTGCGTCACGACAACAAGTGGAACGATGGCAAGACGGTTACAGCCAAGGATTACGTTTATTCTTGGCAACGGACGGTCAACCCTAAGACTGCTGCTGAATATGCTTACCTGATGGCTGGTATTCAGAACTACAGTCAGGTTCAAAGCGGTCAGTTAGCACCGAGTCAATTGGGCGTCAAAGCCTTGGGGAAGTATAAGTTACAGGTAACGTTAAGCAAGCCAGTGGCCTACTTCAAACTGTTGTTGGCCTTCCCAACCTTTTTCCCACAGGAACAGAGTGTTGTGGATAAGTACGGTAAGGACTACGGTCACTCCAGCGACAAGACGGCGTACGATGGCCCATTTGTCATGACGAAGTGGCAAGGGACTAATCAGAACTGGCAATTGGTCAAGAACACCAAGTTCTGGGATAAAAAGAAGATTACCTTGAAGAAGATGAACTTCCAAGTTGTGGCTGATCCATCGACTGGGCTCAACCTGTATCAACAAAAGAAGTTGGATGCTACGACCTTGGATGGGACGCAGGTGGCTAACCTGAAGAACAACAAGGACATGAAGACGTTTGTCGGGGGCTCGACTTACTACATGCAGATGAACCAAAAGCGTATCAAGGCTTTGCGGAATCTGAAGGTTCGTCAAGCTTTGTCCATGGCTATCAACAAACAACAACTCGCCAAGAGTGTGTTGCGTGATGGATCCAAGGCACCACTAGGATTCGTGTCACAGAACTTGACGCAGAACCCGAAGACTAAGGCGGACTTTGCCAAGGATGCGTACGTTAAGAGTGGTGTCACCTACGACTTGACGCAGGCCAAGCAGTTGATGAAGGCTGGTTTGAAGGCAAGTGGTACGAAAGACTTACACCTGACCCTGATGGCCGATGATACCAGTGTAACCAAGACGGTTGCCCAGTACATTCAAGCCGACTTGGAAAAGTTGCCTAACGTGAAAGTTACGTTAAGCACGCTGCCTTACAAGACGCGGTTGAGTCATTCTAACAGCGGCAACTTTGACTTGGTTCTCTCCAACTGGGGGGCTGATTTCGCCGACCCAATTAACTTCTTGTCGTTGATGAGTACGGGAAACACCAACAATAACGGTGGCTTCTCCGATGCCCAATACGACAGTTACGTGAAGAAATCCGAGAATCAGGATGCCAACAAACCAACAGCGCGGTACAACGACCTGGTCAACGCTGAAAAGCGTTTGATGACGCAACAGGGTGTAATTCCGCTGTATCAACCCGCAACGGTTGAAATGTGGAACTCTAAAGTCAGTGGTTACGTTTGGAACCCAGCCGGCATGAGTCGTGGGTACCAATGGATGGCAGTTCAGAAATAAATTAAGTTGTATTAGATTGGATGGAAAGGGCCTGGGACAAAATCCCAGGCCCTTTTGTGACACAATTTTATATGGTCGAAACGTGCGCCAAAAGGCAGCCAGCTCCGCTTAAAACTGATAACCAAACAATCCAAAACCAGGATTATTCGGTTATCAGCCTTAATGCTCGCCGGTTAACCGCCTTTTGTCCCACTCTTTATAATTTAAAGTCTCGCAAAATGGCTTCACGTTGGGCCAGACTCTTTTTCTCAACTTGCGCGAAGTTGTGCCACTTGAAGTGCCATAACCGCGTTTTCAGGAAGGTTCCTCGGAAAAGCAGTTTGGCCAACGGAGCGCCAAACAACAGACGGTAAGCCAGGTTAGGGGTACTCATCGTGGTGATGATGTCAATCTTGGGTTGCTTGGTCAGCTTGGTTTTCATGGAATCGGCTTGGTAGAGTTGTCCCTTGGCGTACACCTTGTCTAGGAAGCCCTTGGTCATAGCTGGCATGACTTCCCACCAGACAGGAAACATGAAGATGATGCGGTCGGCGTCCAGTAGACGTTGCTGGTAGTCGGCCACTTGGGGGTCGGTCGATTGCCCACGCCGCCAGTTGGACAGGTCAGCCGCGGACATGACCGGATTGAAGCCATCCGCATGTAAGTCGATCAAGTCGATGTCATTGTTTTCGGCTTGCAGCCGCGTCATGACGGACTGTAGCAGCGCCGCTAGAAAGGAACGGTGATGGGGAACGTTGTGACCGGCAGTTGCCGTGTAGGGGTGATCAAAGATAATTACAGTTTTCATAAATAAAGACCTCGTTTTTAGTTAATAAAGAGAGTATAAAGGGAAGTGAAGCCAGCAGCATTAACATATGTTAATTTGCACCGTTAAAGGAGGTCATCACGTGCAAGTACCAGCTTATTTAGCGCAGAAATTTCCGGAAATTGGGGAGCATTGGCCGGAACTCCAGTCTTTGTTTGTCTCCAAACATGTGGCAGCGGGGAGCACGCTCCTCTTAGAAGGGGATGTAGCTACTGACCTTTTCATCGTGACCAACGGGGCGTTACGCCTGTGGCACAGCAGTGCGGGACGTGACATTACCCTGCAATTCTTCTTTGAAAATCAGATTGTTTCCTCGTTTGAAAGTTTTTATTTGGATCAACCGAGCGGCTTTTCGATTGAAAGTTTCGAAGATACAGACGTCTTGATGCTCAGCAAACGCGATTTCACACGGATTCAGCAGCAGTATCCGTCAATTGAGCCGGCTATCACCCGGTTCATCTGTGAGCGGTTCATCGCTTACCGCAATATCTTCTTCAATCAGCTACAGGACTCGCCGGTTGAGCGCTATCGTCAGCTGTTTGTCGATGACCCGGAAATCTTGGATCGGGTGCCATTGCGGCTAGTGGCATCGTATTTGGGAATCACACCGGTATCGTTGAGCCGAATACGGACGCGATTGAAATCGGAGTAGTCGTTGACGGTTTTGACAATCTCACGTGGTATAGTGAGGCCGGAAGGAAGCGATTATGATGTGTACAACACCCGTTACGATTGCGTTAGATCAGCAACTGCGTCAAGCAGTGACTGCTCAGTCACAGGCTGTTGGATTAACTTTGAATGAGTATTTTGTCCTAGCGGCAAAGCAACTTGTGGTCCAGAATCGGATATCATTTGTCGTTTTAACGCCCGATGAGGATGAACCTAATACAGTGACTAGAAGAGCGATGGTAGCGATAGAAGCCAAGGAATTGGGCCTGATTCCGGACGACTCGCCGGTATTTACTGATGTCACAACAATGCTGACGTATTTGGATCAAAATGGTAAGCTCTAAAAAGGCCTCTATACTATTACTAATGTAAATTTACGGCATCTTGTCTCACTTTTTTAAAAACAATTTGAAAATTCGTTTTAAGCATGTAATTGTGCGGGCACACAACTGTTTTAGCGAAGAAAAGCCTGAAATTAAGAGGGAGCCAAAAGTCATTGATTTTCAGGCAACCGATCTTAAAAGAGTTCGAATTGTAAACGCTGGAAGTCAGTATGAATATTACCGGCTTGATATTCACAATTGAAATTATGTATGAAACATGTTATACCTAGAGTAGTAACTATGAAAGCGAATACATAATTTTGACAAGTCTAATGAAAGTTGGAGGTCAACACCATGCAATTTGATGACTTACTTACAGAACAGAGAAACCACCGCTCGACGCACATCGACCGTGAATCAACGTTGGAAATGGTTGGCACGATTAATCGCGAGGATCACCGGGTTGCCCGGGCTGTGCAAAAACAGTTGCCAGAGATTGCTGCGGCCATTGACGCGGCGTATCCGAAGTTCGACCAGGGTGGGCGTCTGATTTACGTGGGCGCGGGGACTTCTGGCCGGTTGGGGGTCATTGATGCCACCGAACTCCAACCGACTTACGGCTTGACCGAGCAGCAGACTTTTGGCCTGATTGCTGGGGGAAATCAAGCGTTGACTCATACGCTGCCTTCCGTTGAAGATTCACCGGAACTGGCCCAGGATGATCTCGCCGCCGTTCAACTGACGGAGAACGATGTGGTTGTGGCCAGTGCTGCTTCCGGCCAGACGCCATACACCGTTGCGGCCTTGAAATTTGCTCAGGAGCACGGCGCTACCGGGATTGGTTTCTCATGTATCGAAGAGAGCCCACTGGCCCGACTTGCCGACTATCCAATCACGCCGGTCGTGGGTCCTGAAGTGATCACGGGGGCCACGCTTCTGAAGGCCGGGACCGCCGAAAAGATGGTGTTGAACATGCTATCGACTGGGATTATGGTGAAGTCAGGGAAGGTTTATCAGAACTTGATGATCAACGTGGTGCCAACCAACGGCAAGACCTTTGAACGGGCCAAGAAGATTATCGCGGAAGCCACCCAAACGTCGACTTTAGCGGCAGAACGGGCGCTTGACCGGGCTGGTAATAACGTCCCATTGGCCATTGTGCTGATTGAAACGAAGGGGACAATTGCCGAAGCCAAAAAGTTGCTTGATGCCACCGGTGGTCACGTTTCACAGGCGGTCAAACTTAGCGATGACGTGCATCAGATTTAACGTAAAACTTGACTGGTCCACACCAATTCCTTTATACTCGTAGGTAGGCATAAAGGGAAGGAATGTGGCAAATGTATTTAGCAGATGAACATCGTTATGAAAAAATTCCAGTGCGGCGTGCCGGGAATACTGGTTTTCAATTACCAGCAATTTCTTTCGGAATGTGGCACAAATACGGGGAAAGCGCCAATTACGGCGATACCCGCGACATTATCTTAAAGGCGTTTGACGCAGGGATCTTTAGCTTTGACTTGGCCGCCAACTACGGTCCTGGTTCCTACGAAGCAGAACGTCTTTTTGGTGAAGTTTTGGAACGCGAATTAAAACCTTACCGGGATGAATTGGTTATCAGTAGTAAGGCCGGCTTCCACATGTGGCCAGGACCTTACGGCCAAATGAGTTCTCGTAAGGCTTTGATGGCTTCGCTGGACCGTTCTCTGAAGTGCATGGGGTTGGACTACGTGGATATCTTCTATAGCCACCGTTACGACGCCGAAACGTCACCAGAAGAAACGGCCGTTGCCTTGGATGACATGGTTCGGCAAGGTAAGACGTTGTACGTTGGGATCTCTAACTACACGGCACCACAAGCCGAAGCAATGATCAAAATTTTCAAGGATCTGCACACGCCATTCGTCGTGGACCAAGTCTCCTACAACATGTTGAACCAAAGTGCCAATGATGACGGTCTCTTCGATATGCTCCAGAAGAACAATGCCGGCGCCATCGCCTATGGACCACTGTGTGAAGGCCTGCTGACGGACAAGTACTTGGACGGTATTCCAGAAGACGTTGATATTCACTGGTCTAGTGAATACATTCTGGAACAAGGCCGCGACAAGATGCTTGGTAAACTGCAAGCCTTGAACAAGATCGCGCACAGCCGGGGGCAAAAGCTGTCCCACATGGCCCTCGCCTGGTTGCTACACAACCCGGTTATCACCAGTGTCATCACGGGTGCTTCCAAACCTGAACATTTATATGAAAACGTAAAAGCGGTTCAAAACTTAGAATTTGACGATGAAGAATTACATGCTATCGACAAAATCTTAAAGGCTTAGGACTGATTAAAGACTGACGACGCAAGGATTAACTTACGGCCCAGTCTTTTCTTTTACACCGGCTAACCATTGGAAACAAAGCTGGTGGTAAAAACGGGTGGGTCATAGTGAACAGCCAGTTGGTTAAGTTACCAGACAATCTCCTGAGCAACTGACGAGATTTGGCTATAAATTTGATAATAACGAATGCTATTCTGCAAAATAAGAAAAATTGTTCAGCAAATGGACCACAGGATAGGGTATAATCGTTATAGAACAAGTGCGGTGGGTTAACTGCCGATACTTAGGACAATAGAGAATTAGACAGATTGGTGTGGAGGATGCTATGACACGGAAAGTAACGATTCGAGACCTGGCAGAGGCCGCCGGTGTTTCGGTGACCACGGTTTCGCAGATTCTAAATGGGAAGGGCGAGCGTTTCAGCATTGATACACGAACGCGCGTGCACCAGCTCCAAGAAGAGATGGGGTACGTGCCAGATTTTAACGCGCGTAATCTGATTATGCGTTCTGCGCAAACAATTGGGGTCATCGTGCCTAACTTGGGAAATCCGTTCTTCAGTATGTTTATTAAAGGGGTTCAGTCGACGAGTCGCGAGCGGCACTTTATTCCATTGATTTTTGGGGCCAATTATGATGAAGACCTGGAAGGCTACTACCTACAGGAATTGATCAAGCGGGCTGTCGATGGGCTGATCATTGCCAGCTCCTCAATCACCGTTGATGCCATTGACAATATTTTGAAGAAAAATGGGATTCCCTATCTGTTAATTGACCAAAATGGGGGTCCGAGTCTCGATAGCGTTCGGATCAACGACCAGCGTGGGGGCCAGATTGCGGCTGAACATTTACTGGCACTGGGTCACGAGAAGATTGCGGTCGTGATGCCAGAGGATCCAACGGACAACTTGATTGTGCGTCTGGATGGGTTTAAGCACACTCTGGCGGCGGCCGGTGTGACGCTAAAAGCCGAGGATACAATTATTTCACCAATGACTAAGCTTGGCGGTTACCAAGCAACTGCCGGCGTGGTGAAGCAGGCCCCAACGGCAGTGTTTGCGGTCAACGACGAAATGGCGCTGGGATTGATTCGGGGGCTCCACGAACAGGGAATCCGCGTCCCGGAAGACGTCTCCGTCTTGGGTTACGATGACATCGACCTTGATGACTATGTGGTTCCCAAGTTGACGACGGTTCATCAACCCGTTGTAACGATGGGTGAACAAGCCACCACGTTACTGATTAACCGGATTCAGAAACGGCAATTGGACCCACAGACGGTGGAACTGCCCGTTGAATTGAAAGAACGGGAGAGCACCGGGCCAGTCAGTAAATAACTCATCAAATATTAAAAAATAACTGAAAAAAATTTCAAGTTTTACTTGTAAGCCTTTTCGAATCATGATACGCTAGTAGTAATCTGAACGGGTTACCGGGCGTATCGGTAATACGTAAAACGTTTTACGAACGGATAAATGGTTAAGGAGTGGAAGTTTATTATGGCAAACAAAGTTACTGTTTTGGGAAGTCTCAACGTGGATACAACCTTACGGGTTCCCCGTATGCCGTTACCAGGTGAAACCCTGTCAACTGAAAACAAGAGTAGTGCCGCTGGTGGGAAGGGTGCGAACCAAGCCGTTGCCGCAGCCCGTGCCGGTGCCGAAACGCGGTTCATTGGTAAAGTCGGTAACGACGATGCCGGTCGTTTCATGGTAGAATCCTTGCAAGAAGACAAGATCGATACGAGTGCCATTGTGAGCGACAAGACGGTTGGTACCGGTTCTGCTTTCATTCTTTTGGATGAAGAAGGCCAAAACAGTATCTTGGTTTACGGTGGTTCTAACCAACAGATCAAGGATGCTGAAGTCTTAGCTGTCGAAGACGACATTGCCAAGGCTGACTTCCTGATCGCCCAATTTGAAACGCCCCAAGCTGCAACCTTGGCTGCCTTCACGGTGGCTAAGCAACACGGCGTAACGACGATCTTGAATCCTGCGCCAGCCGCTGAGATCGACCCAGCTATCTTGAAGGTGACTGATTTGGTCGTACCTAACGAAACTGAAAGTGCCGTTTTGACTGGTATCGAAGTGACTGACCGGGCATCAATGGACGCCAACGCTGACAAGTTCCGCGCAATGGGTGCCAAGAACCTGATCATTACCGTTGGGAGTAAGGGTGCTTACTACGCGACCGAAAAGGAATCTGGCTTCGTGCCAGCATTCAAGGTTAAGGCCGTTGATACGACCGCAGCCGGTGACACCTTCATTGGGGCATTGAGCTCACAATTGAAGAGTGATTTGAGCAACATTGAATCCGCATTGACTTTCGCGCAACGCGCTAGTTCATTGACGGTTCAAGGTTTGGGTGCAATGCCTTCAATCCCAACCTACGATGAAATTATCGCCGCAAGCAAAAAGTAAGTTTTCTGAAAGACTTAACTAACTAAGCAATCTTTTTCGAAATTTTCGGAAAAGATTGCTTTTTTTTGCGCATTTTAGACAACCGGTTGCAACATCACTGAATCGGTATATTTGATTATACAGCTATCTGGTTATTATAAACGCCGCTAGAATAACTTTTAAAAGAGTGGTTGCATTATTTCAGTTGAATTGGTATAGTTAGAAAAGTCAAGGAGATGCCGTTGACGATATCGATTAAATCAACGAATGCATGCGCCAATCAAAAATGGTAGCCGTGAATGGTCCGGCTACATAAAAGTGAGGTTATCTATTAAATGTTGAATGAAAAAGCAGTTAAAAAAGCAGATTTTGATGAAGTTGATACGCAAGCGGTGACGGCCGTTCGGATGCTCAGTATGGATATGATTTCGCGGGCTCGTTCCGGTCATCCTGGCTTACCTTTGGGGGTTTCACCAATGGCTTATGTTTTATTCTCCCGGCACTTACGCATTGACCCATCCTTCCCACAATGGTTCAACCGCGACCGGTTCGTCTTGTCAGCTGGCCATGGTTCAGCAATGCTCTACAGTCTGCTGCACCTCAGTGGGTTTGCGTTGAGTAAGTCAGATCTGATGAATTTCCGGCAAGTTGGCAGCAAGACACCGGGACATCCTGAACATGGGGTGACGCCAGGGGTTGATGCCACGACTGGTCCTTTGGGACAAGGGATTGGGATGGCCGTGGGGATGGCCATGGCCGAAATGCACTTGGGTGCTGAATACAACCGTGCCGAATATAACGTGGTCGATCACTATACTTACGCCATCTGTGGGGATGGAGACCTGATGGAAGGGGTCGCTGCCGAGTCAGCAAGCCTCGCCGGTCAGTTAAAATTAAATAAATTAATCGTCTTATATGATTCAAATGATGTGTCCTTGGATGGGCCACTTTCCAACGCTTGCCACGATGACGTGGCTGGCCGGTTTGAAAGCTACGGCTGGAACTATCTGCGGGTTGCCGATGGCAATGACTTAGACGCTATCGATGCCGCCATCAATGCCGCTAAGGACAATCAGTCTGGGCCAACATTGATCGAAGTTAAAACGGTCATTGGCGCCGGTAGTCCTCACCAAGGGACGAATAAGGTGCATGGGGCTCCACTCAATGCAGAAGACCTGGCCGCTACCCGTGAGTTCTACAACTGGGATAACGATCCTTTCACGGTACCGACAGCCGTTACTGAGCGGTTCCAAAGTACGGTGAAATCACGTGGCTGGGCTAGCCACCAGGAATGGTCCAACTTGGTTACCCGCTACTCGGCAGTTGAACCAACGCTAGCTGCGCGATTTGCCCAGGGTATTAGTCAAAGCTTACCTGCCGACTATACGGAAAGCCTGCCAACGTATTACAAGAAGGATGCGCTGGCATCTCGGGCCAGTGGTCATGAGATTCTCCAACGGTTGAGCGCGGCTTGCCCGAACCTGTGGGGTGGATCAGCCGACCTGTTCAGCTCGAACAAGACCAACGTTGTCGATGAGGATCGCTTCAGTCGGGACAATCCAACCGGCAAGAATCTCTGGTTTGGGGTTCGTGAGTTTGCCGAAGCCGCTGCGATGAACGGTATTGCCTTGCACGGGGGGACGCGCGTCTATGGGTCGACGTTCTTCGTCTTCTCTGACTACATGAAGCCGGCAATTCGGTTAGCGGCATTACAAAAGTTACCCGTTACCTATGTCTTCACCCACGATTCCTTAGCTGTTGGGGAAGATGGTCCAACCCACGAACCCGTTGAGCAGTTGGCAGCGTTACGGTCCATCCCAGGTCTGACGGTTTACCGGCCAGCCGACGGAAACGAAACGGTGGCGGCTTGGGAACAAGCCATCTCTGCAACGGATCACCCAACGGCCATCATTTTGACGCGTCAGGGCTTACCAACCTTACCAAAACCAGCCGCTAAGGTGCGCGCCGGTGTGAAGCGTGGGGGTTACATTGTTACGGATGCCCAACATGAAGCTGAAGGAATCCTGATGGCATCAGGTTCCGAAGTGAAGTTGGCGGTGGATGCGCAACAACGGTTGGCTGAAATTGGCCATGATGTTCGGGTGGTTTCAATTCCTAGCTTTGAGAAATTCAGCACGCAATCTGCTGATTACCAAGAGAGTGTGTTACCCAAGCATCTTCGCCGCAGAGTTGCGGTTGAAATGGCAAGTGGCGCCAGCTGGTACCGCTACGTTGGTCTTGACGGCATTGCACTGACACAGGAACACTTCGGGGCTAGTGGTAACGGAACTGCCGTCGTTGAAATGGCTGGTTTCACCCCGGAAAATGTTGTTCAAGCCTATCTAGATTTGCTGTAAAAGAAAAGTTTCTACTATAATAATACGTTCTCCAGTCACGTTAGGCCTCCGCAACTAGCGTGACTTTTTTACGAGCTAGTTTAGCAACTAGTTATCGAAACAATCACGTAAGTTACAGAACAATCTAGTAAGTTGACCGAATTATTGGTAAGATTGGGGTAAAGAAACTGGAGGCGGTTTTAATGGAGATTCGACGGATTAAGGTTCCCACGGCATTAGTGTGGTCCGCACCGACGGTAGCCACGGAGACTGATCAGACGTATTTGCAAGACGGTGACTTGACGGCGTGGTTGGCATCCCTGCAACCGGCCGATCGCCAGCGTTTAGCGGATACGAATGGTATCGTCACCGAAGCGTTGTTTAACGATCGGGTCGTTTTGGATCGGCAGGAGGGTGATTGGGCCCATGTCTTTGTGACGCGGCAAGCCAATCGTTTGGAACGACGGGGCTATCCCGGCTGGATTCCGATGGCCCAACTGACGACCAGCGATGCTGAACTGGAGTATCCAACGACGACGGTTCGCTTGGTTCAGCCAACGACGACGTTATTGGATGCTGATCAACAGCCAGTCTTGACCTTGCCAATGGGGACAATCCTAACCACGACGAGCCAGGACGCTGAGTGGATTCAAGTGGTCACGCCATTAGGGTCCGGTCAGATTCCAGCAGCGGCAGCGCAACTCGGCGTAACCGGTGTGGATGATGGGGATCGAATCCTTGCATTAGGGCACCAGTTTATCGATACGCCTTACCTCTGGGGTGGCTTGACCCCAGCGGGCTTTGACTGTTCGGGCTTCATTTATGCCCTGCATCGGGCATTGGGGATTCCCGTGCCACGTGACGCGCAGGATCAGTTTGCTAACGGTTATCCCGTGGCACCTGAAGAATTAACAGCAGGTGACCTGGTCTTCTTCGCTACGGATCACGGTACGGGAGACATTCATCACGTGGGCCTGTACGCTGGTGCTGGGCAGATCCTGCATGCGCCTAAGCCTGGTGGACAGGTTGAAGAGATTAGTATGGCGAAATCTGCTTTTGCCCCTGAATACGCTGGTGCACGGCGGTTTTGGCAATAAACGCAAGTCTGAAGAATTCTCTAAGGTCGCTCTGAATCCGGCTTCCAGGTTGGTTCTCGTGCTATACTGAGTTCACTGGGGAAGTTAAATTCAAGTGAAAAGAGAGTGCAAACAATGAAATTAAAGCGAGTTATCTTGAGCTTGGCGGCGGTTGCTCTGGCAGTGGGCATTGGCGGGAGCGTGGTTCATGCTAACGCAGATACCACAGACACAACGAGTGACACCAGTAGCTCCGCCACCAGCGGGAGTACCGTTCAGACGAAGGCCTTATCCAAAGCCTATGTGGTCTATGGTGCGGGGTTAGCCAGTGAGGACAAAGACACCGTGGCTTCAGCTTTGGGCGTCAAATCCAATTACAGTGCCTTAACGGCGACTGGGAGCGATTACGCCCAGTACCTAAACTCAGCTGGGACGACTGATGCCAGCATGATCAGTTCCGTGGCGTTAGCGCCCGCTGATCCGGGAACTGGCGTGAAGGTCAACATCGCCGAATATAATGGTAGTAATAATATTACAGAGGTTACCTCACAACAATATGCTATGGTTGCAACGATGGCCGGGGTCAAGGACGTCATCATTACGGTGACGGCCGACAAGTCCGTCTCGGGTGAGTCAGCGCTGACTGGGGTCTACAAGGCCTTGGCAGCGGACGGCTTAACGTTGAATTCCGAGAACACCCAAGCCGCTAACGGCGTTTTGGATGCGACCCAACCTGCAATTGATAATAACAGCAGTGATAAGAAATATCCTGGCAAGCTGATGTCAGCGGTCGGTTCGGTTTCTTCCGACTTAGCTAAGCAACGGCAAAACGGGGATGAGTTGGCAACCAAGGCCGATATTGAACAAATGTTGGAAAAAGCCTTGGCTAAGCAAGGTATCGATGGCAAGACTAACCAAACGCAGATCACAAATATTGCGGTTGCTTTGAGCAAGGTACAACAGGCACCAGTCTCAACCAGTAAGACTTACGTGAACAACGTGACTAACGTTGCAAACAATCTGGCCAATAGTATTGGTGACAAAATGGCAAATGTGAAAGACTTTGCCAACAGTGCCGATGCAAAAAAAGCCGAAAACTTCTTCGTTCAAATCTGGCATCAAGTTGTCTCGTTCTTCCAAGGACTATTCAACTAAGGCATGTCAGAACGGCGGGATTACTAACTAACGGGAGAAATTCTCCCGTTTTTTTGTGCACAAAAATAAATTTCACAAAGTCGCAACAAAAAAAGAAAGTTGTAACCTACAGAAAGCGTTACCAATGGCAATTTGTATTCTGCAAACATTTTTAGCCCCGAAACTGCTTGAGGTGTTCAAGGAAACCATTGCAGTTGAATTGGGAAGCCCCGAGAACAAGAGTTCGCTTTATGTAACCGCTTAAATCTTGGCAATAGCCGCTTTCAGAATATAAATCAGATGATAAATTCAGAAATGGGAACAAATGTTTAAGCTTAAAAATCTGTTATGATTTCCTTAATATTTCACAAGGAACTGGCAAAACGTGTGGTAATATTAATTTGTGATTCGTATTTACTATGAACGACCGGAAGTTGCTTGCTGATTAGCAGGACTTTCACGTTCACCTGCGTTGAAAAAAAGTCATAAAAGGACGTGTTGTTGAAAATGAGTACAGGACAACGAAAAACCACCAAAGCACTTGTCGGAGTTGTTAGCGCCATGGGTGCCTTAGCAGCCGGAGCCACGATCACCGCCAATGCAGATAGTATTCAAGTGAAGCAGGGCGACACCGTTTGGGAACTTTCACAAAAGCTAGGCGTTTCGATTCAAGACCTAGAACAACAAAACTCGATTGATAGCAAGACTGACATGATCTTTGTCGGTCAGAAATTACAAGTCCGTTCTGCCAAGGCCCAACAAAGTCACACCGTCAAATCTGGTGATACGCTGTGGGACTTAGCTCAGCAGTACCACGTTTCCGTGGCACAATTACAAAAGGCCAATCACATGGATGGTGATGTCCTGAGTGTGGGACAGACCTTAACGATTCCTAAGGGTAGTGTCGCCGCTACCACGAACACGACCGACTCGACCGCAACGAGTAGTGCAACGCGGCAGTCGACGCAAAAGGCCAATGCCGTTCAAGCTCAAATCGTGGCGCAACAACAAGCCGCAGCTAGCAAGCAACAACAGAAACAGAGCGCAGCGGTTGCGAGTTCAAGCGCTACGACCCCAAGTACCACGAAACAATCCTCATCAACATCGACTACGAATAGTTCTTCACGAACCAGCCGTTCAGCTGTGAAGAATAATCACGTCAACGCTAATACGACGAAGACGTCACAAGTCGCAAGTAGTACACCTGGCAATTCTAATGCATCGACTTCAAGCTCGAACAGTGCTGTAACGTCGAACAGTTCATCAACGACGACCCCAAGCACGACCAGCTCTAGTCAACCAGTACAACGTCAATCTCGGGCAGCCGTTGTGTCAAGCCAGACTGCGGCATCTAGCACGACACAATCTAGCTCACAGACGACGACACCAAGTGCAACTAGCACTAGTAGCAGCGCCGTAACCAGCAGTAGTAGTCAAACGCAAGTGCAGCCACAAACGGGCAGTCAAAACGCAACGGCCACGACCCGAACGAAGCGGATCAAGACCACGACCCAATCTGCCGTTAAGAAGCAGGCTGCTAAAGTTGCATCAGCAACCAACACCAATTCGGCGACGAGTAGCAGCTCTTCTGCAGCTACGGTAGCAACTAGCAGCAGTACTAAGAAGACCACAAACACGGCTGGTTTAACCAGTGGGTCCGTGACCGGCTTAGCTTTGAAGTTGGCCTCAGCCAATATTCCTTACGTTTGGGGTGGTTCTTCACTCAGCGGGATGGACTGTTCTGGATTGGTTGCTTACGTTTACAAGAACGCAATGGGCGTCAGCTTACCACATAACACGGTATCGCAAGAAGCCTATGTTTCAACGCACTCCGTCGCTTCAGCCAAGCCTGGCGACATTCTTTTCTGGGGTACGAAGGGGTCCACTTACCATGACGCAATCTACTTAGGCAATAATCAGTTCGTTGCTGCACCACAACCTGGCCAAAATGTTAAGGTTCAACAGATCAGTAGTTACTTCATGCCATCCTTTGCTGGGACGCTGAAGTAATCGGTTGCAAGAAAAAAGTTTATGAAAATCGTTGAAAAAGTTTAAGATAATCGTTAACAAATCCCTTAGCAAGTGGTATGATTCCTTTTAGTCGTTTAAGAAAACGGGAATCAAAAACTAATTTTGTTAAAGGAGTTGTGTAATGATGAGTAATCGGGTAGAGATTCTGGAAGAGTATCGGCAGGCTAATTCACAGCTAGCCACGTTGAAAGAAAAGGAATCCGCAACTGTTCAAAGTACTAGTGAAACCGTACAGATTGAACCGCGGTATGGTGAGGAAATGAACTACCTCAGTAATAAGTGCGCTCAGCTAGACATGATTCTGGAAGCAATGGATGCTTCTGAAGATTAATCATAAACTGTCGTTGGTTAGCGCCAACGGCGAGAGGATGTGGTCACGATCACGTCCTTTTTTTGTGTTTTCGTGACAACTGAAAACAATTGAAAAAAACGTCCCATCGGACGCAGCGAAAAGGCTGAATCTGATGGGACATTTTTCAGTTTGCTTTCAAAATTACTTAATGATCTAAATCGTCGTGTCGAACCAAAAAGGATACTGTTTGAGACCCACGTAAACGTCAAAGAATCGTCCACCCATCTCTTCGCCGTCTAATTGGCCGTATTCGATGGCTGGAACGGTGAGGTGGACACTTGATGCCTGATAGTAGTGAACGGCCTTAGACGTCAAATGACGCTTAAATATGAGGCGTAAGGCTAACCACATCAGTTTGAAGAAATTGGGCTTTTCAATGACGACCAAATGTAATTTATGATCGGTAATGGTTGCGTTCGGGGCGATGCCCACACCACCGCCGAAGTAGGGGTGGTTGGTGGTGGTGACCAGAAAGGCATTAGGATAGATGTCTCGTTGATTGCCCACGTGCACAGTCAGCGTGAAACCCGTCTGGTTGTAATATACATCTAGGGCTGAAGCCAGGTAGGACAGCTTCCCCATGTGATGCTTGTTGAGCCAGACCTTGGCTTTAGATTGATTCGCCTGCGAAATAATGGCAGCGTCGAACCCAATCCCCAGGTTATTGGTGAAGACACCACGCTCCTGTTTGATTGTTTCGTTGTAACTGCCAATATCATAATCGGTAGCGTGGGTACACTGAATGATTTGTTTTAAGGCGTCTTCCCATTTCAGTGCCATGCCAGCGCCCCGGGCAAAGTCATTGCCAGAGCCAATCGGTAAGTAGGCGACCGGAATGGGGTGGGTCCGTGGTAGCTTGGTGAGGCCGTTAATGGCTTCATGAAGGGTGCCATCGCCACCAACGGCGAGGACGACCCAATTTTGATGGGGTTCATCGGGTAACTTTTTGGCAAATTGCTCGCTTAAAAGAATCGCGTGGTTCGCATATTCCGAGATGGCAAGCTGATAAGAAACCTGGGCGGCATCAAGGGCTTGCTTGATTTCCGGCCATAGTTCCTTTGCACGTCCGCTGCCCGCGTGCTCGTTTAAGATGATATAGAACTGGACACTCACCATACTTCTCCTCTCAATTATTAATCTTCACTATTATAAACGAAATCGACCAAACTGCCTAGTGATTCCGGCGGAACTTTCCTTAGTTATAAGGTTTTTTGTAAGGAAGTGGAGATGTGGGAGATTGGCGGGCGTGTTGAATTGACGCTCTGGTTGCAGGGATATACTGCGATGGTTATATTTGTTTGGGGCCTCGCTTTCATGCAACCTGGCCGAAACGTGCTCCGCAAGGCAGGTCCCTGCGCTTAACGCCATTAAGCTAAAAAGCCAGGCCCGGGCTTGGATATTATTGTTATATTTGTTTGGGGCCTCGCTCTCATGCAACCTGGCCGAAACGTGCTCCGCAAGGCAGACTCCTGTGCTTAACCCCGCTAAGCTAAAAATCCAGGCCCGGGATTTTCACCTTAGCGACGTTAATGCTCAGAGTCTAACCGCATTGCTTCGCACTCTTACCCACAAAAAAAGGCGCCATCACAGCGTCTTCTTCCACTTAATATTTACTTCGTCATAATGAACATTGGCAAAATCATAGGATGACGCTCCGTCTTCGCAAATAGGAAGTTTTGGAGGTCATCAATGACCGCGTTTCTAATTGAAGCTTCAGTAGCCTTGGGATTGCGCATGGCCCGACGAATCGTTTGGAAAACACGACGACGGCCTTCGTTTAGCAACTCACCGGATTCACGCATGTAGACAAAACCACGAGAGAGCAGGTCGGGACCGGCCTTGATTTCTTGATTCTTGAGGTCGATGGTGGCAACCACGACAACTAAACCTTCTTCGGAAAGCAGTTGGCGATCGCGTAAGACCACGTTACCAATATCACCGATACCGGAACCATCGATGTAAACATCGCCAGCGGTAAAGTGACCCGCAACCCGGGCAGAGTCTTGCGTTAAGGCTAAGACATCCCCGTTTTGCAGAATGAAACTGTGATCTAACGGCACACCACACTGTTCAGCCAGTTCGGTATGAATCTTTAACATCCGGTATTCCCCGTGAATTGGCATGAAGAATTTCGGTTGCATCAGCCGGAGCATCAGCTTCTGTTCTTCTTGACCACCGTGACCGGAAGTATGAATGTTGTTGACCTTACCGTGAATGACGTTAGCGCCAGCTTCTTCCAGTTCGTTAATGACCCGGTTCACCGAAATGGTGTTCCCGGGGATTGGGTTACTAGAGAAGACAACGGTATCGCCAGGTTGAATCGCGATTTGCCGGTGGGTCCCGTTGGCGATCCGTGAAAGGGCCGCCATGGGTTCACCTTGCGAACCGGTACATAGAATCATGACCTTTTCAGCGGGGAGGGAACGAATGGTGTTGGCATCGACTAACGCTTCGTCAGGGATGTTCAAATAACCCAGTTCCCGGCCGTTGACAATGGCTGCTTCCATGGATCGGCCAAAGACAGCAATTTTCCGTCCGTGTGCCAACGCCACTTCACAAGCCGTCTCGATACGTGAGATGTTGGAAGCAAACGTGGCAAAGATGACCCGGCCTTCAACTTGGTCGAAAATCTTGTGAATGGATTTACCCACCCATTTTTCAGATTTCGTCCAGATGGGGCGTTCGGCGTTGGTACTGTCTGACATGAGACAGAGCACACCTTCAGAGCCCAGCTTGGCCATCTTTTGAAGATCAGGCGGCTGGTTGGTAACGGGAGTTAAGTCGAACTTATAGTCCCCCGTTTCCACAATCGTGCCGACTGGTGTGTGAACAGCAACCCCCAGCGTATCGGGGATGGAGTGGGTCGTCCGGAAGAAGGTCACACTCATCTTCCGAAATTTAAGCACAGTATCATCGTCAATTGTGTGTAGCTCAGTCGATTTAAGTAATCCGTGTTCTTCGAGCTTGTTCTTGATCAATGCTAAGGCTAAGGGACCAGCGTAGACTGGGACGTTCAAAGCCTTTAACAAATACGGGATACCGCCAATATGATCTTCGTGGCCGTGGGTAATCACTAGCGCCTTGATCTTAGACTGGTTCTCAACGAGGTATTGGTAATCGGGAATGACGTAGTCGATCCCTAATAATTCGTCTTCAGGAAATTTGATCCCGGCATCAATCAGGATGATTTCGTCCTGAAATTGGATGCCGTAAGTGTTTTTCCCAATTTCGCCAAGTCCACCCACGCCAAAGATAGCGGTCTCGTTATTTTTGACGTTTAACTTGTTCATTCATTGAACTCCGTTAACTTGTAATTCGGATTCTGTTGCTCGTAAGCGAGGGTACTGCCTTCCATCGCTTCGATGAATTCGATGTTGTGTTCCGTGTGTGCCTCTACTTGGGCCCGAGCTTCAACTTCGGTGTCCGCTTCCAAATAGAGAGAATGGGTATCCTCGCGCTTAGGATTCCGCTTTTTATCGTTTTGGTAATAAACTTTATAAATCACTGACAAAACTCCTTTAACAAAATAATTTAACTCGTCAGTAAGACGGCGGGTCATGGGTCCTTCCGAACTGCGGGTTGCTTACACAACAATTAGCACAATTTTAGCATAGTTTCAGGCGATTGTATAGAATTACCACTGGACGACAAAACATGCTATGATTAAGCTAACGTAAAGTGAACGGAGGAGACGCCATGGCACTAATAGTAGAGATCATCATTGGGATTATCATTGCCATCGTGATATATGAAATGATTCACCGGACCATCGTGCAGCGGGCGACCCGAATTGTTCGCCGGTCTGCTCAGGATGAGACGGATGTGGCGGTCAAGGCGGCCCTCCAACGCCTGGTCAATGAAGATGTTCTGACGGAACCCGAATGTCAGATTGAGGCGGCCGAAACGGTTGCCGATGTCTGGGGGCGGGGTGTCATGTCATTTGAGTACAGTTTTCCCGCTGGCCTGGATACCGAGCGTCGGTTACCGGAACTTGAAGCTGCTTTTAACCAGGCACTTGCCAGTTTTTGTGCCGACCACGAGGTGAAGTCGGTCGTCAATGGATCGGCCTTCGTCGTCAGTGACATCTGGGTCTACACTGGTGAATTGCATTTGGACGTGGCATATCTGATGAATGAATCCACCGTAGAATATATGAAGGACTTGAAGAAGTTGGGTGACCCGAGTGTTAAGTGAGTGACCGAACTAAAAGAAACTTAACTTAAAAGGCGTCTTGGTTTTCGCAAAATAATTGTGAAAACCAAGACGCCTTTTTTCAAACAACTACTCAATCATAATGGTATCTTCAGCGCGGCTGAATGGTTGGTCTTTGTCGATGTGGTCGTAGAATAACGTCCCGTGTAAGTGATCAATCTCGTGTTGGCACACGATAGCGGGGTAGTTCTTCAAACGCAACTGGTGCTTTTCACCGTTAACGTCGTAGTAACGCAACGTGATTCGGTCATGACGCGGCACGAATCCAGGCACGTCTTTGTCGACGGAAAGGCAGCCTTCACCCTCGGTCAAAGCCCCAAGTTGAACGGATTCGGAGACGATGACGGGATTGATGATGACGTCCGTGAACGGTGACTTACCGTTTTCTTCTGCTGGCGGAACCAGTACGGAGGCCATCTTTTTGGAAACGCCCACTTGGGGAGCAGCCAGGCCAACGCCGGCACGTAAACCATACTTCTTACATTGTTCTGGGTCTTGAGAAACGACCAGGTATTCCATTAAATCCTTAGCGAGCCGTTGATCCTCTTCTGACAGGGGGAAAGTGACTTCTGCCGCTTCCTTACGCAGTACGGGATCGCCATCTCTGACAATATCTTTCATGAGAAACAAGAGCATTACCTCCGCAATTTATTCATAACTAGTATCTAGTTTAACATATCAGGCGGTCAAAATGAAATGAAAGAAAACGGTTTCCATACATTTAAAATAGCGAAAGCTGATAATCACAAGCGTTATCAATGATTTCGCGTCAAACCTTTATTTACGTCAATGAAAGGGCTTGCAACGGTTGTGAAAAAATGGTACTTTAGGGGTGTAGTCAGGAAACGCAACGTTAACTCACTCTATGTTAACAATTTCATATCAAGTGAAAGGAAAGTGTTACTTATGGCTAATGGAAGCAAACAGATTGTAGACTTTGCCAAAATCAAAGCTACGATGGCCGACCCATATAAGCACCCGGTGCAAGTCATTGACCGGGAAGGGAAGGTTGTTGATCCAGACACGTTGGCGAAATATTCAGATGACCAACTTGTTGACTTCATGAAGAAAATGGTTTGGGAGCGTACGTTACACGAACAAACAATGAACTTCTCCCGTCAGGGTCGCCTCGGATTTTATGCTCCAACTGCCGGTGAGGAAGCTAGTGAAATGGGGAGTGTTACTGCATTCAAGCAACAAGACTTCCTATTACCTGCATACCGTGATTTACCACAAATGATTCAACACGGGACTACCGTTGCAAAAGGTTTCTTATGGTCCAAAGGTCATGTTGAGGGGAACCAACACGAAAATCCTAACATGCTCTTCCCACAAATTATTATTGGTGCCCAATACGTAGAAACTGCCGGCGTAGCTTTGGGAATCAAGAAGAACGGCGATGAAGACCGTGTTGCCTTCGTCTACACCGGTGATGGTGGGACGTCACAAGGGGACTGGTATGAAGGGGTTAACTTCACCAGTGCCTTCCAAGCACCAGCCGTATTCTTTGTTCAAAACAACGGTTGGGCAATTTCCGTACCACGTTACAAGCAAACTGGTGCTGAAACCTTAGCTCAAAAAGCGGTTGCTATGGGTGTTCCTTCCGTCCAAGTTGATGGGATGGATATCGTGGCTGTTCATGAAGTTTCAAAAGCTGCCCGTGACTTTGCCGCTGCTGGGAATGGTCCAGTGGTTATTGAAACGTTAACTTACCGTTATGGTGCGCACTCCTCTGCCGGGGATGATCCGTCACGTTACCGGACGAAGGAAGAAGAAAAACCTTGGTTCGATGCCGATCCACTGATTCGGATGCGGAAAGTCTTAACGGACAAGGGCGTTTGGTCACAAGATCAAGAAGACAAATTAGTCGACGAATACAAAGACGAATTTAAGCAAGCAATGAAGGAAGCAGAAGCAGCACCAGCACAAAAGGTTTCCGACTTCCTGAAGTGGACTTACAATGTTCCTACTCCAGCGGTTAAGAAGCAAATTGCAGAATTCGAAGCAAAGGAGTCGAAGTAATCATGGCTAAAATGACGTATATTAAAGCGATCACTTCTGGTCTGGATCAAGTCTTAAACGACGATCCCAAGACTTTGATCTTCGGTGAAGATGTTGGTAAGAACGGTGGTGTCTTCCGGACCACGATTGGTCTGCAAGACAAGTATGGCGAAGACCGGGTCTTCGATACCCCATTGGCTGAATCCGGTATTTTAGGATTGGCAATCGGGTTGTCACTGACCGGTTGGCGGCCAATTCCAGAAATCCAATTCATGGGCTTCACGTTCGAAGCAATGGATGGGATTGTTGGACAATTGGCTCGTGACCACTACCGGTTTGGTGGCCAAAAGAACTTCCCAGTTACTGTTCGGACACCATTTGGTGGGGGGACCCATACCGCCGAAATGCATGCCGATAACTTGGAAAACTACTTCACCAGTACCCCTGGGCTGCGGGTGGTTACACCAGCTAACCCATACGATGCAAAGGGCCTGATCATCTCAGCTGTTGAAAGCGATGATCCAGTGCTGTTCATGGAAAACCTGAAGCTTTATCGGTCAATGAAGGACGAAGTGCCAGATGAAAAGTACACGGTTCCGCTAGATTCTGCGAAGGTCGTTCGCGAAGGGTCCGATATTACCATCGTGGCCTACAGTGCAGAAGTTAACGAATCCTTGACGGCTGCCGATGCCTTAGCTAAAGACAACATTTCTGCTGAAGTCATTGACTTGCGGTCACTGTCACCAATTGACACGGATACCATCTTCGCTTCCATCGACAAGACCCACAAGGTCGTTGTCGTTCAAGAAGCCCAACGGATGGCCGGTGTCGGTGCCGTGGTAGCTTCCGATATTGCCGAAGAAAAGATCATGTCCTTGGACGCCCCAATCGGCCGGGTAGCTGCACCAGATAGCATTTACCCATTTGCCCAAGCCGAAAATGATTGGATTCCAAATGCCGATGACATCGAAGCCAAGGCACGCGAAATCGCTAACTATTAATTCAAACTTTAAAAATAAAGATTAAACACAATGTGGGAACATCCTGCATTAAATGAAAGAAAGGAAGTTTTCCCATGGCTTATACGTTCAAACTCCCTGAGCTTGGTGAAGGAATGGCCGAAGGCGAAATTTCTTCATGGCTTGTTAAAGAAGGAGACGCCGTCAAGGAAGACGACACATTAGTCGAAATCCAAAACGATAAGTCTGTTTCGGAATTACCATCACCCGTTAACGGTACGATTTCAAAGATTGTGGCACAAGAGGGAGACACCGTTGAAATCGGCGATCCATTGATTGTGATCGATGACGGCTCCGATACGCCACCTGATTTAGGTAAGGGTGGGGATGCTGCGCCAGCCGAAGAAGCCGCACCAGCACCCGCTGCCGAACCTGAAGCTGCTGCGCCAGCACCTGCTGCCGCACCAACTGGGGTTCCCGCTGCATCCGACCCTAACAAGTTAGTCATGGCAATGCCATCTGTCCGGCAACATGCTCGCGACAAAGGTGTTGACATCACCCAGGTCACCCCAACCGGGAACCATGGTCAAGTCTTAAAGGCTGATATCGATAACTTCAATGGCGCTGCCGCACCAGCACCCGCTGTCGCCGCCGCACCTGCTGCACCAGCCGCTGCGAAAGCAACTGGTCAAGCTATCAAGCCTTGGAACGCCGACCGGCCTGAACTGGAAACGCGTGAACCAATGTCACCAATGCGGAAGATCATTGCCAAGAGCATGCGGACTTCCAAGGATATTGCGCCACATGTTACGTCATTCGATGAAGTTGAAGTTTCAGCTTTGATGGCTAACCGGAAGAAGTACAAGCAAGCTGCTGCCGACAAGGATATTCATTTGACCTTCTTGCCTTACATCGTCAAGGCGCTGGTTGCCGTAATGAAGGACTTCCCAGAACTGAATGCGTCAATCGATGACACCACGCAAGAAATTGTGACGAAGCACTACTACAATATTGGTATCGCTACCAACACGGATCACGGTCTGTATGTACCAAACATCAAGAATGCGGATTCCAAGGGTATGTTCGAAATTGCCAAGGAAATTAGTGAAAACTCACAAGCTGCTTACGATAACAAGTTATCACCAGCATCCATGGCCGGTGGTTCCATTACCATCAGTAACGTTGGGTCTATCGGTGGGGGCTGGTTCACGCCAGTTATCAACCAACCCGAAGTGGCAATCTTAGGGGTTGGCCGGATTGAAAAGGCACCTTACGTCAATGAAGATGGCGACATCGTTGTTGGCCGGATGTTGAAGCTTTCCATGAGTTACGATCACCGTTTGATTGACGGGGCCTTAGCTCAAAATATCTTAAATGAACTGAAAGCATTGCTTCATGATCCAGAAATGCTCTTAATGGAAGGATGACAGAAAATATGGCAGATGTTGAAAAAAAGGATACCGTCATCATTGGTGCCGGCCCCGGTGGCTACGTAGCCGCAATTCGGGCTTCTGAATTAGGCCAAAAAGTAACTTTGGTTGAAAAATCCGATACGCTGGGCGGTGTCTGCCTGAACGTTGGTTGTGTCCCTTCCAAAGCGTTGATCCAAGCGGGTCACCGGTTAGAACAGGCCAAGGATGGTTCCACTTATGGGATTTCAACGAGCTCGGCTGAGATCGACTTCAAGAAGACCCAAGAGTGGAAGCAAAAGAAGGTCGTTGATCGGATGACCAGTGGGGTTAAGATGCTGATGAAGAAGCATCACGTTGACGTGGTCAATGGTGAAGCTGTCTTCTTGAGCGACACCCAATTACGGGTAATGCCAACTGGTGAAAAGCAATTCATGTCTACGGACACGGGTCAAACCTTCGAATACAATAACATTATTATTTCGACGGGGAGTCATCCCATTGAAATCCCTGGATTCAAGTTTGAAGGCCGGGTCATTGACTCGACTGGTGGGCTCAACTTACCAGAGATTCCTAAAGAATTAGTTGTTATTGGTGGGGGTTACGTTGGGACTGAATTAGCGGGCGCATACGCTAGTTTAGGTGCTCATGTGACCATCATCGAAGGAACGCCATCGATCTTACCAAACTTCGAAAAAGACATGGTTTCCGTTGTGCTGAAAAACTTGAAGAAAAAGGGTGTTGATGTCATTACCAGCGCCATGGCTAAGGGTTCTAAGCAAGACGATAACAGTGTTGACGTTACTTACGCCGTTGATGGCAAGGAAACTACGATCAAAGCAGATTACTGCATGGTCACGGTTGGCCGGAAACCAAATACGGATGACTTAGGTCTGGAATACACCAAGGTTAAGCTGAATGACCATGGTCAGATCGAAGTTGACAGCCAGGGCCGGACCGCTTCAGAATACATCTGGGCGATTGGTGATGTGGTTCCTGGCGCAGCATTGGCTCACAAGGCCTTTGCCGAAGCCAAGACCGCTGCCGGTGCCATCTCTGGTGAAAAGACGGCAAACGACTGGTTAAGTGTCCCAGCAGTTTGTTTCGCCGATCCAGAATTGGCAACGGTTGGTTACACGCAAGCCGAAGCCAAGGACAAGGGTATCAAGGTCAAGACCGCCAAGTTCCCATTTGCTGGGAATGCACGGGCCGTCTCCTTGGATGTTCCTGAAGGCTTTGTCCGCTTTGTCTACACGGACGATGAGAACAAGAACATCGTCGGTGCCCAAGCGGTAGGTCCTGAGGTCAGCACCATGACCGGTGAATTATCACTCATCGTGAATGGTGGGTTGAATGTGGAAGACGTCGCTTTGACGATTCACCCACATCCAACGTTAAACGAACCAATCCAAGAAGCTGCGGACATTGCTTTAGGGTTCCCAACCCACGTCTAACAGCGACTTGTGACAACTCTAGTTTCACGGAAAGGGTCACTCCTAGTGAGTGGCCTTTTTTCGTGGTCAACGAATGATGGGGATGGGCACAATCGGTTAAGACAAGTGGTACGCAATCTGGGCAGTACGCACCATCTTCGGTCAATTAAGGGCTGGGTGCCCTTCATATTACAGGTAGTGATGATAAATTTTAGTCTTTGGACGGCTCTAACTTGCTATCCGGCAAGGTTCACTTATAATGGGACTATGTGGTTATTTTCGGCGTAAAATATTTGGCGTGTTGTGACCGTTTGGTCATGCAACTGTCCGCTTAGGTTTAGGCAATGGTCCCGTAGCTGGGGTGTTGTGGTAAAGGGAGGGTCACCATGAAACCAACGTTACTTATTCAAGGAAATTTTGATCAAGCCAGTCAATTGGTTCACCAGTTGCTGGTGATGAACCTACCACTCGACTGCGTGGTTATGCCCAATGCAACTGACGATACACCGCGGTATCAACCGTTGGTGGTGGCCAGTGCCTTGTGCCCCCGGCTCACCGTTCGGGTGGGGACTGCTGCGGATTATGGCAAGGCAACGTGGTTGGTCGTGTTAGATCGGTATGCGACGGAATTGCCAATTGCTGATCGCATTGCGGAACTGCGGTTGCTGATGAAGCATATCGTTGAGAACGGCTTCAACGGGCAGCTGGTTTTTTCCGGTGAGCAGGATGAACTGCTCAGCTACTTTGCTTGGAAATTCTCAGGCTTACCAGCGAGTCAAATCTGGGGCTTAGGGACGTATCCGTTGACGAGACTGTTGACGTATCGCTTAGCCGAACGGCTTGGTGTGGGGGCAACTGTCATTCAAGCGACCGTTGTCGGTACGGCCCAATTTCCAATCGTTGCCTGGAGTCGGACTTACGTGGGGCCGGCACCGTTACTGATGTATCTAGCCAATGCCGATGCGGATTTTGACGCGGACGACTTGGATAAAATGAGCACCTGGTTGACGCGTGAGGCAGCCGAACAGCAGGATACACTACGCTATATGGCGATTATTCGCTTGATTCAGGCGACCTTGTCACAACAGCCAGTGATTGCCCCAGTCACCAACATCCATGAGGAGACGCCTGCGTTCGCAGCGGCCTCACCAGTGTTGGTCGGCACCAAAGGCATTCAGCATTTAACCAATCTGGTCTTGTCTGAAGATGAGCAGCAGGCCTATGGCGCTCGGATTGCAGAAATTAGAGAACAAATTACGGCGATTGAAAGCCAACAAACGGAGGGAAAATAAATCGTGACCCAATCATCAAGTAATTATGAATATCCTTTACAGGCCGACTGGTCGACCACGGATATCGTGGCGGTGACCACGCTTTATCAGCGGGTGGAGGACGCCTATGAAGTTAATCAAGGCGTGCCGGCAGACGTGTTAATTGCAGCCTACCGTGATTTTCAGAAGGTCGTCCCACAAAAGTTTGAAGAAAAGCAACTGGGACGTGACTTTGAGAAGGCGTCTGGTTATAGTATTTACCGCACCATGAAGCAAGCACGCGAGCAGGGCGGTCGGATTAGGATGAAAGGGGCACGTTAAACGATGAGTGAAGATTGGCAGCAAGTAGCACGCGATGTATCAGCCTTATTACGAGAAGGTCGGCGACAGGTTATTGCTAAAATGGCCGGTCCTATGACGGTCGATGAGAAGACGGGGCGTAAAGACCTCGTGACCAATATCGATAAAAGTAATGAACAATTTTTAATTGCCGGTATTCGGAACATGGACCCAACGGCGAAGGTCTTAGGCGAAGAGGGCTTTGGTGATAAGCTGACGAGTCTGGACGGTCGCGTGTGGATCGTGGACCCAATCGATGGGACCATGAACTTTGTGAAACAGCATGACAACTTTGCCATGATGATTGGTATTTATCAGGACGGCAAGGGCCAACTTGGATTCATCTATGATGTGATGAATGATGTACTGTATGCCGGGGGGCCAGCTGTTGGCGGCGTTTGGGCTAATGATCAACAAATTTCTGCTCCCGCCAATTTGGCCTTATCTGAGGGCTTGATTGGGGCCAGCGCACCGTTAGTGGTTCATGATACGGCTCACATGCAGAAGATTGTTCACGACAGTGCCGGCATGCGGATCTACGGGAGTGCCGGGATTGAAATGATTAATGTTTTATTGGGGAAGACGCTGGGATACATTTCCTACCTTAAGCCATGGGACATTGCTGCCGGTCAAGTTATGCTAAACTTTTTGGGTGTTCGGGTCTCAACCATTGACGGCCAGCCGCTCAATATGCTATCATCTAACCTTGTACTAGTAGCGACGGAAAAAGCGCAACGTGATATTCTCCAAATTGAAGAAGATGACGTCTCACTGTGACACGGTCACAGTTTTTTTATGCGGCCGGTCGGTACAGATGGACTTTATTACTCAATCACGCTACAATAAGCGTACTTACTATCGACGTAAGCATGCCGTGATCCATCTAATTCAACAAGCATGAAAGGAAGAAATACACTTGAAATTCAGAGATGATATCCGTAACATTGCCATCATTGCCCACGTTGACCACGGGAAGACGACCCTGGTTAACGAAATGCTTAAACAATCCGATACGTTAGACGAACATACGTCCATTGGCGACCGCGCTATGGATACTAACGCAATCGAAAAGGAACGGGGCATCACGATCCTGTCCAAGAACACCGCTGTTCGTTACGGCGACAAGCAAATCAACATCTTGGATACCCCAGGACATGCCGATTTTGGTGGTGAAGTTGAACGGATCATGCGCATGGTCGACGGTGTTTTACTGGTTGTCGATGCCTACGAAGGTACGATGCCACAAACCCGTTTCGTTTTGAAGAAAGCTTTGGACCAACACTTGACCCCTATCGTGGTTATCAACAAAGTTGACCGTGAAGGCGCTCGTCCTTCCGAAGTTGTTGACGAAGTTTTGGACCTCTTCATCGAATTAGGTGCTGACGAAGACCAGCTGGACTTCCCAGTTGTTTACGCTTCAGCTATGAACGGGACTTCAAGCTACGATCCAGAATTGGATTCACAAGAACACACGATGAAGCCTGTCTTTGACACCATCGTTAAGCACATCCCAGCCCCAATTGACAACACTGACGAACCTTTACAGTTCCAAGTTGCCATGTTGGACTACAACGACTTCGTTGGTCGTATCGGGATTGGCCGGATCTTCCGTGGGAAGGTTAAAGTCGGCGATAGTGTTACTGTTATGAAGCTTGACGGTTCTAAGCAAAACTTCCGAGTAACTAAGTTATTTGGGTTCTTTGGTTTGAAGCGTCTTGAAATCAACGAAGCCCAAGCGGGTGACTTGATTGCCGTTTCTGGGATGGACGAAATCAACGTTGGTGAAACTGTTGTTGCACCTGACACGTTGGAACCACTTCCAGTATTGCGGATTGACGAACCAACGCTGCAAATGACTTTCCGGACCAACGACTCACCATTTGCTGGTCGTGAAGGTAAGTTTGTAACGTCTCGTCAAATCGAAGAACGTCTGAAGCGTGAACTTCATACCGACGTTTCCTTACGTGTTGACGACACCGACAATCCTGGTGCCTGGGTCGTATCTGGTCGTGGTGAACTTCACTTGTCCATCTTGATCGAAACGATGCGTCGTGAAGGTTACGAATTACAAGCTTCTCGTCCAGAAGTTATCTACAGAACAGTGGACAATGTTCGTTGCGAACCATTCGAATCTGTTCAAATCGATACTCCTGACGAATACACTGGTTCAATCATTGATACCCTTTCACAACGTAAGGGTGAAATGAAGAACATGGAAGCCGTTGGTAACGGTCAAACTCGTTTGACTTTCTTGGCCCCATCACGTGGATTGATCGGTTACTCAACCGAATTCTTATCCTTAACTCGTGGATACGGGATCATGAACCACACGTTCTCCAAGTACTTGCCAGTTATCAAGAACTGGAACCCAGGTCGTCACAACGGGACTCTGGTTTCTATCAACTCTGGTAAGGTAACGACTTACGCTATCATGGCCGTTCAAGACCGTGGGTTAATCTTTACTGATGCCGGTACTGAAGTCTATGAAGGTATGATTATTGGTCAAAACAGCCGTGATAACGACATTTCTGTCAACATCACGCGTGGCCGTAACCAAACCAACGTCCGGGCTGCCGGTTCTGAAGATATCGCCAAGGTTAAGTCACCATTGAAGATGTCCCTGGAAGAATCACTGGAATTCATCAACGAAGATGAATACTGTGAAATCACACCAGAACACGTTCGTTTACGTAAGCAAATCTTAAACACGAGCGAACGTGAAAAAGCTGCCAAGAAGCGGAAGACTGCTTCACGGAAGTAATTTCTAAAACTTAATTTAAATTCGAGCCGGTAATGGCTGCAGGAAACTGCGGTTGTTGCTGGCTTTTTTGTAAGTTTCGTGTAAGGTGACCTGGTAAACTTAACGATGGCAGATACACGTTTCATTGCCAGCTATGGCAATCCTTCCCAGTTTTATCACAATCTTAAACGGAAGCTATGCTATAATATAAACATTCGATTACCGTCTACGGACGGCAGGCTTGGAGCGAGTGAAACATATGCGGAAGTTAAAATATTTGGACTATTGGCTATTTGTGCCATACTTAATTTTGAGCCTCTTTGGAATCGTGATGGTGTACTCCGCCAGTGCTGATATTGGCTCGCAAAATGGGGGGAGTCCCGGTAGCTATCTTGTGAAGCAACTGCTTTACGTGATTCTGGGATTGGCCATCTACACCTTTATGGTGCTCATGAATTTAAATAAATTACGTGATAAGAAAATCTTGAAGTATGCCAGTGTGATTGCGATTGGGTCACTGCTATTTCTGTTGATTATCGGCAAGACCATCAACGGGGCGGCTGGATGGATTCGGTTGGGTCCGATTAGTATTCAACCCGCCGAGTTTGTGAAATTTTATCTTATCATTTGGCTAGCGCACGTCATCGATCGGCGTCAGGATGCCATTGCTATTGAAGGCTGGTGGGCTGTGATGTTGCGGCCTGTCCTCATCAGTGCGGCCATGATCAGCTTGATCTTTATTCAACCGGATTTAGGGGGAGCGACCATCAACGCCAGCATCGTCTTTGTCATGCTGCTGTCGAGTGGCTTTAACTGGAAGCGGGCCATTACTTACTTTTTGGGGGCGCTTTTAGTGGTTATGGGGGTAATCTTCCCGTTAGCCGTTAAGATTTCCGAGATGAGTTTTGCTAAGAATATTTACCAACTTCAACGGGTTGTGGCCTTTGTGAATCCATTTGAGCATTCCCAAGGGGTCGGCCAACAGTTGGTGAACTCCTATTATGCGTTGAGTAATGGGGGAATCTTAGGTGTTGGTTGGGGGAATAGTATTCAGAAAACGGGGTACTTACCCGAGCCCAACACCGACTTCATCATGGCCATTTTGGCCGAAGAACTCGGGCTGATCACGGCTTTGGGCGTGATTACCTTGCTGTTCTTGATTATTACCCGGACGGTATTGGTCGGGATTCGGAGTAATTCTGCCTACCACACGCTGATTTGTTACGGCGCAGCGACCTATTTAACGGTGCAGACGCTGTTCAACTTGGGTGGGGTCTTGGGCTTACTGCCAATTACCGGGGTGACATTCCCCTTCATCAGTTACGGGGGGTCCAGTACCTGGACCCTTGCGCTGGTTATGGGGGTCGTCATGAATATTAGTGCGCGGCAGAAACGTTACCGCGCCACACATTAACTGAGGAGGTCGACTGATGGCATTTGAAATTCAACCACGACAGAGTCTGATCGTGTATACGTATAGTTTGAAACAGACCCGCCAATTGAAGCGCTACGGTACTGTCATGTATGTGTCTAAGAAGATGCGTTATGTGGTATTGTACGTGGATCAAGCGGATGTGGCCTCATTGACGGATCAGTTGAACCACTTACGCTTTGTCAAGCGGGTCGTCGCGTCACAACGGCCAGAAATTAATGAAACATTTAATGGTGTCGCCGAAGAGATGGCGGCCGCAACGAAGGATGATGATGAATGAGAATTGTAGCAGGTGATTTTGGTGGTCGGCGACTCAAAGCCGTTCCCGGTATGGCCACGCGGCCAACTACGGACAAGGTCAAAGAGGCCCTGTTCAATATCATTGGCCCTTATTTCGATGGGGGACGTAGTCTGGACTTGTTCGCCGGTTCCGGCGGGTTGAGCATCGAAGCCGTGTCTCGTGGCGTGGACCAGGCCGTTCTGATCGACAAGCAATACGCGGCCATCAAGACGATCAAGGATAACGTGGCTGTCACGAAGGCTCCAGAGAAATTTGAGATTCTGAAACGTGACGCTAATCGGGCCTTGAAGGAACTGGCCGATCGGGGGGATCAATTTAACTTGGTTTTCTTTGATCCGCCGTATGCACAACAAAAGATTGCCGAACAAATGGCGACTCTGCGGGAGCTGGGGTTGTTGGCGGCCGGTGCACGGATTATCTGTGAGACGGACCAGAATGCACAGTTGCCTGACGACATCGACGGTTTTGATTTTGTTGAACGCCGAGACTACGGAATCACTGAACTGACGATTTATGCGCTAGGGAGTGAAGGGTAATGACGATTGCAGTCTTTCCAGGGAGCTTTGATCCACTGACGAATGGCCATCTGGATCTGATTCAGCGGGCTAGCAAGATGTTTGATCACCTGATCGTTGCGGTGGGGCAGAATACGTCCAAACGTGGTGTCTTTACCGCCAGCGAACGGGTGGCCTTCATCGAGGCTGGCACGCAAGACTTGCCGAACGTCTCGGTTCAAGTCGAGACGGGACTGACGGTTGATTTTATGCGGTCAGTCCATGCCACGGTCTTAGTTCGTGGCTTGCGTAACAGCACCGATTTCGAGTTTGAACAAGGGATTGCTGGGATGAACCGGGCGTTGGATGACCAGATCGACACGGTTTGTTTGATGGCGGCTCCAAAGTATCAGTTTGTCTCGTCCAGCCTGTTGAAGGAAGTTGCCCAATTTGGTGGTGATCTGACCCAGTTGGTACCACCAGCGGTCGCTCAGGGGCTGCGGGAGCGATTGGAGCGTGACAAATAGATGTGGAAGTTGACGCGTCATCAGTGGCGTCAAGTCATCGGTACGCTGATTTTAGCGATTGCTGTCTTGGCGTTTTTCTTTATGCCGCTACCCAAGTATATCGAGGGCCCCGGTGAAGCTGACAATCTTAAGACTTTTGTGAAGATGCCTGGACATCCAGACAAGGATAAGGGAAAGTACATGATTACTTCCGTGGCGTTGGCGCAAGCACGGCCGGCGACTTATCTGTATGCCAAGATGAATTCAATTTACAGCATTGAAAGCGTGGATGCCGTGACGGGTGGGCAGAGTAACGCCACCTACGATAAAGTCCAGAATTTTTACATGCAAAGTGCTATTAATGAGTCAATCTACACGGCCTATAAGGCTGCCAAAAAGCCGGTGATCCGAAACTATTTGGGGATTTACGTGTTGAGCGTGGATCAGAAGTCGCCGTTTGCCAAGCAACTACAGGTTGGCGATACGGTGACTAAGGTCAACGGCCGTCATTTCAATTCGATGGTCGGCTACCAGCAGTACATTCAACGGCAAAAGGTTGGCGCGAAGGCCACGATTACCTACCGACACAATGGTAAGACGCACGTAGCCACGCAGAAGCTGATGCGGTTGCCTACGAAGAAGGCTGGTATTGGCATCACCCTGACGGATAACGTGAAGGTGACGGCTAAGCCCAAGGTTACGGTCGATGCCGGAAATATCGGTGGACCGTCTGGTGGACTGATGTTTAGTCTGCAGATCTATACGCAGGCGACAGGCCAGAATCTTCGTCACGGCAAGAAGGTTGCCGGGACGGGGACGATTGATGCTAACGGTAACGTTGGTGAGATCGGTGGCATTGACAAGAAAATCGTTGCGGCCAAGCGGGCCGGTGCAACTGTCTTCTTTGCCCCGTACGTCAAGCCAAGTAAGTTACTGTTGAAGTATGAAGAACAGCATATGACCAATTATCAATTGGCTAAGAAAACGGCGAAAAAGTATGCGCCAAATATGAAGGTTGTGCCCGTCAAGTCCTTTGACGACGCGGTTCATTACCTGAAAATGCATTAAGTTGAAATTCCTCTTTGAAAAAAAGAGGGATTTTTTTGATTTTAAAAGTTTATTTTGGCTTTAATTACGGAGTTAAGAGTAAAGGGGGCAATTAGCATGCAAATGATTGGAGATTGGTGGTTGGGGTTGGCACGGCGTTATCAGCTCATTATCGGTGGGATACTCGTCGTTGTGGTGGGAATCGGTCTGGGTGGCTGGCTCATCACGAGTCATGCGGCACCAACGCCTTTGCCGGCAGCGGTACCACCAGCACAGGCTCAGACGAGTCACACATCCGACCACACAGCAACGGGCGTCAGCACGGCCAGTCGGGTCAGTAGCCACGACACCCGCGTCTTTGTGGACGTTCAGGGGGCCGTGGCTCACCCGGGGTTGTACGAGTTTACGGAGGGCATGCGGGTCGCCGATGCGGTCAAATCTGCGGGGGGTCTAACGGCTAAGGCCGACCGTCAACAGGTGAATCTAGCGTCTCGGCTGACCGATCAACAGCAGTTAGCTATTCCGATGAAGGGTGAGAAGCCGATTGGTAACAGTGGTAAGGAGACGACTACGGCCAAGGCAGCTGGTCAGTCTGGAAGTAGCGGGAACGCTAAATCCAGCGGGCCGACAGCTGTTATTAATCTGAATACGGCAACGGTGGCGGATCTCCAGCAACTGACCGGGATTGGCGAAAAGAAGGCCCAGAAGATCATCGACTATCGGACGGCTCATGGGTCCTTTCAGACGGTGAAGGATCTTACACAAGTGCCGGGATTCGGCGAGAAGACGGTAGCTAACTTGCAAGACCAATTGACCACTTAGATGCTTGGAATTGGCGACAACCAGTGGTCTGTTGGCGGCGATGCGTTAGTGTTAATTTTAGATGGATGGTGTAAGCTAGTGAGAGTTACTGGGTGATGAGAGTCGTTTTTGCACCCGCTGAATCAGCAAATGAATTTTAAATTGATAGGAAATGGGGACTTTATCATGCAGAGAGAAAGAATTCCTTGGGATCAATACTTTATGCTTCAGGCGTTAGTCATTTCCACACGGAGTACCTGCAACCGGCTGTCGGTTGGGGCAACTCTGGTTCGTGACAAGCGGATCATTGCCGCGGGGTACAACGGGTCGGTATCTGGTGACGACCATTGCCTAGACGAGGGTTGCTACCTGGTAGATGGGCACTGCGTCCGAACGATTCACGCTGAAATGAATGCCATTCTGCAGTGTGCCAAATTTGGTGAGGCCACGGACGGTGCTGAAATTTACGTCACGGATTTTCCATGCTTGCAATGCACGAAGATGCTACTGCAGGCCGGTATTAAGAAGATTACGTACATGCGTAACTACCACAACGATCCTTACGCTCAGAAACTAATTGCTCTGAAGCACGTAACCTTGAATCAGGTCAGTGTGGATCCAGCACTGTTGACGGAGTTACCATTTGAACAACCTAAACAGGATTAGTGGCAGCTAACCACTGGTTCTTAGCGTGTTTACCCTTGGCGGCTATCAGCGTCGTTTTTGGCGGTCATCCGGTGGCCGGCATGGGACTGGTAGCCTTGACGTTTGGACGCGTGGTGGCGTTGCAATCACGCCGGACGCTTTTGGTCACCCTATTACTAGCACTCATCTTTAGTGGCATTTTCGCGTGGCGACAGGCACAGGTGACACACCGGCAAGTTTCGGCATTTCAGCCGACCAACGTGACCTTAGCGATGACGTTTCAGCCAGATGCGCTCGTTTTCCACGGGGCCAGCTATTACTTTGTCGCGCGAAATCAGCAGACCGGGGAGCCACTGACGGTTCGTGGCTGGGCCCAGTCTGCTTCGGAACTGCAACACTTGAAGCAATTGCGTCAGCCACAGCTTTGGCAGGTGAGTGGGCAGCAGGTAGGCATTCTGCCGGCGACAAATTTCAATCAATTCGATGGTGCCAGTTACTGGCGTCATCGTGGCGTGACCAAGTCCGTTAAGATCGTCAGTGTTCTTCAGCGGCAGACCGCGCCATCATCGCCATTACAAGTTGTGAGTAACTGGTGGCACCGGCAACGGACCCGTTTGATTCGTTACTGTGATCGACTCCCGGGGGCGTTACGGGTCTATGCATTGGGACTTCTACCCGGAAGTCGTGCAGCAGAAGCCGTTCAGGAGCTGCAGGGGATGCAGCAACTGGGGCTCTTGCATTTATTTGCAATTTCTGGTCTACACGTGGCGTTACTACTGACGGTGGTGGAATGGTTGTGTGTCCATCTCCGAATCCAGCGGGAACACTGGGAATGGGGACTGCTCCTCGGGCTTCCCGGTTATTTTATTCTGGCCGGTGGTGGTAGCGGTGTGTTGCGGGCTTGTTTGATGCGGGGAATCCAGCTGGGCGGCCGAAAGTTTCGCGTGCGGGTAAGTGCGTTGGATGCCTGGGCTGGGGCCTTAGCAATCGGTTTGTTGGTGAATTCCGGAATGCTCTTTGAGTTGGGAAGCCAATTAAGCTATGGTTTGTCGCTCGGCCTGATTCTGTTGGCGCACGAGTCACACGGGTGGCGGCAAGTTGGTTTGACGTTATTGGGGTTGCCCAGCCTACTCAACGGTATTTTCCAGTGGCACATGCTGACAATTCTGGCCAACGTGGTACTGGTGCCACTATTTCCATTAGTCATGTTGCCAGTAACCTTGATCGGCGTCGTAAGCTTTTCCTGGTTGCCAGCGATTAGTGGGTGGAGTGCGACCGTTCTAGCCATGCTGGATGGCGGACTGGCCCGCTTAGCTGAATTACCGGGAAATGTGAGCTTTGGCAAGCCGTGGTGGTGGGTGTGTTGGTTGTGGCTAGCGTTGAGTTGGGGGGTGTTTAGTCGACCACCACGTCAGCGTCGACGATGGTTAGTCGGTTTACTCGCGAGCTACGGGTTAGTATATGGCTTGATTCATTTCCCGCTCCATGGCGAGGTCGCTTACTTTGACGTCGGTCAAGGCGATAGTATTTTGCTACGGGAGCCGTTCAATCGGCGGATTGCGATGATCGATACCGGTGGTCACTTGGCTTTTCCACAACCCAAATGGGTGCCAAATACGTCCATCACGTATGCCGCGACACATACGAATCTGAACTATCTGCGGAGCTTGGGGATTGACCACATAGATGACCTGTATCTGACCCACCACGATGCCGACCATATTGGGGATTTGCCGGCTTTTCTGCAAGCAATCAAAGTTAAACGACTGCTTGTGCCAGCGGGGATGGAGTCGGAACCGGGGTGGCAACACGTATTGACCCACAGTCGTTTCCCAGTAAAAATTCAACCGATCACGATTGCCAGTCAGGTGCCGTTACGGGTCCGACATCCGTACGAGGCAGCTCCAGCCGAAAATGCCAATTCCTTAGCCTTACAGGGTGATTTTGGCGGGTTAAACTTTCTCTTTATGGGGGATTTGGACCAAGCCGGTGAACATAAAATTATAGGTGATGACCCACAGCTTCGAACGGACGTGTTAAAATTAGGACATCACGGCAGTAAGACGGCCAGTGCACCGGCCTTTATCGAGCAGCTCCGTCCACGATGGGCGATTATTTCGGCAGGGCGGGAGAATCGCTATGGTCATCCACATGCTGAAACTTTAGCAACGTTGCGGGCGGCCGATGTGCCAGCGGTGAGTACCCAAACGAGCGGGATGATTCGCTACGTCTATGCGGGAAAACACGGTGTCTGGCAGACTAAATTAAAAGGGGAACGGGACTCTTGACGATTAATGAACTCTTAAAAACTTTGGCAACTGGGGGCAAACTTGCACCGGTTTACTTGATTATGGGGCAAGCAGATTACCTTCAGCGACGACTGAAGACGGCCTTCAAGTCGGTCGTTCCCGCTGAAGAACAGACGATGAACTACGCGACCTATGATATGGATACCGTACCACTGGCCGTTGCGTTGGATGATGCTATGGCAGCACCGTTCTTTGGTGAACGGCGGGTCGTCTGTATCGACAATCCTCAGTTTCTGACCGGGGAGACCAAGAAACAGAAGGTCGAACACGATGTTGCCAGTCTACAAACATACTTAGGATCACCAATGGAGAGCACGGTGCTGGTCTTTTTTGCGCCCTATGAGAAGTTGGATGGCCGTAAGAAGGTTTCCAAACAGCTTAAAAAAGTGGCCACGACCATTGATATTGGTAATTTTTCCGAACGCGACGTGCGCCAATTTGTGACGACTCAGCTCAAGCAGGATGGGTACACCATGGATCCAGCGGCCTTGGGTGAGCTGATTCAACGCACGGATGCGGATCTGACACTGATGATGGCAGAGCTCCCTAAGCTGGAACTCTTTGCCTATCCGCAGAAGACGATCCAACCGGATGCCGTTACCGGATTGGTGGCCCAGACGTTGACCCAAAATGTCTTTGATCTGGTCAATCAGGTTTTGGCTAAGGACACGGCTAAGGCGGTCACCCTATACCGGGAGTTGTTGTTGGCAAAGGAAGAACCACTCAAAATCAATGCCATTTTGCAAGGACAATTCCGCTTGTTAATTCAAACGAAGGTATTGGCTAAGCAGGGATATAGTCAGGGTAAGCTGGCGAGCCTGTTGAAGGTCCATCCGTATCGGATTAAATTGGCACTACAGTCGCAAAGGCGGTTCAAGCTGACCGATTTGAACCAAGCTTACTTAGGATTATTCCGAGTAGAAAAACAGATGAAATCCACTGCAATGGCGCCAGAAATGTTGTTTTCGTTGTTTATGACGCAATTCGCCGGGGGACAAACGGCATAAAAGGGTATCAAAAAAGGGGGTCGACCGGAATGGTCGACCCCCTGAATTGCATCATCTAATCTGTTTGATTAATTGATTACTTAGCTAAACGTGCAGCCATCCGTGACTTGTCACGAGATGCCTTGTTCTTCTTGATCAAGCCCTTAGAAGCGGCGTGGTCAACAGCAGCACTAGCTAAACGGTATAATTCTTCCGCGTTGTCGGCACCGGCAGTCTTGGCTTCTTCGAAGCGCTTAACGGCAGTCCGCATCGTGCTTAATTGTGCTGAGTTACGTTCGTTGGCCTTGACGTTAGTCTTGGCACGTTCGATTGCTGATTTGATAATTGGCATGAAAATTTCACCTCCGAATGAGAATTCCTGTACCGGAAATCTTAATTTCAACGTATGTAATTATACAGAACCCAGGGACCGAATGCAATACTTTAGCGCGATAAATGTAAAGCAATTTTACTTGATAGGCATTTACACGGAAAAGCTTGCTATTTTTGTGGGAATTCAGTATGATAGGTAACTGTGCAAAAGCACAAACCCTTAACTTAGTTGGTTCGACAACCACCGTCGACTTACTCAGTTTAGGGCAATTATATGAAGGGTGGTACATTTACCATGGCTATTAGTCCAGAAAAGAAAAACGAAGTTATCAAGCAATACGCACGTCACGAAGGCGACACGGGTTCTACTGAAGTCCAAGTTGCTGTTTTAACCGCTGATATCAACGAAATCAACGTGCATATGCAAAATCACCGTAAGGATTTCCATTCCCAACGTGGTTTGATGAAGAAGATTGGTCACCGTCGTAACCTTTTGGCTTACTTACGGAAGACTGATGTTCAACGTTACCGTGAATTAATCAAGAGCTTAGGCCTGCGTCGTTAATTCGCCGCACCGACGAGTCCATTTCCCTCAGGGAGATGGACTTTTTTTTCGTGGAACACCTTCGTAGTTCAGTAATTGCCCAAAGTATGGTAGACTGGAGAAAGTTTAATCATGGACGAATCTAGGTAGCGATACCTATAAGAAAAGGCTGGTCGCAGCAGATCAGTGATTAACTTAAAACTAGTGAAAATACTTGAGGTGAACTTATGAGTGCGAAGATAAAAATTATTCCGTTCGGTGGTGTCCGCGAGAATGGAAAGAACATGTATGCTGTTGATGTTAACGGCAGTATTTATATTTTAGATTGTGGGTTAAAGTACCCGGAAAATGAGTTATTAGGAATCGATGTTGTGATTCCAGACTGGAACTACTTACGTGAGAACAAGGACCGCATCGTTGCGGTCTTCCTGACCCACGGCCATGCCGATGCGATTGGTGCGTTGCCTTACTTCTTGAGTGAATTCAACGTCCCAGTTTTCGGGTCCGAAATGACGATTGCGTTAGCTAAGCTGAACGTCGCTGATGAACCTAAAGTGAAGAACTACGATGATTTCCACGTGGTTGATGAAAAGACTGAAATTGACTTCGGTGACGTCGTTGTTTCCTTCTTCTCAACGACCCACTCGATTCCAGAATCCATGGGGATTGTCTTGAAAACCGACGAAGGCCAAATCGTTTACACCGGGGACTTCAAGTTTGACCAAACGGCTAAGCCTGGGTACCAGACGGACTATGCTCGGCTCGGGGCCATTGGTCAAGCCGGCGTATTAGCCGTATTGAGTGATTCTGCTAATGCCGAGAATCCAACGATGAATGCATCCGAACAGGAAATTGCCGAATCCATCGAAGAAACTTTCAACTATCGTAACGGCCGTGTTGTCGTTGCCTGTGTTGCTTCGAACATCTTACGGATTCAACAAGTCTTTGACGCCGCCGCTAAGACGGGACGGAAGGTTTGTTTGACGGGGCAAGACCTGGAAAAGATTGTCAATACGGCGATGAAACTCGGCAAGTTGTCCTTTGATGACGACCTTCTGGTTACGCCAGAACAACTCGACAGTTTAGAACCAGCTGAAACGGTGATCCTGCAGACTGGCAAGATGGGCGAACCCATCAAGGCGATTCAACGGATGGCCAACAAACAAGAAAAGACGCTTAACCTGCAAGAGGGCGACTTGGTCTACATCACGACCACACCTTCTCATGCCATGGACACGACGGTTGCCCAGACACGCGACATGGTTTACCGTGCCGGTGGCGAAGTGAAGGCTATTTCTGATGAAATGAATTCTTCAGGCCACGCCTACAAGCGCGATCTGCAACTGATGCTGAACCTGTTGAAGCCAAAGTATTTGGTTCCTATTCAAGGGGAATACCGGTTGTTGAATGCCCATGCTAACGCTGCAATGGAGCTAGGAATGCCTGCCAATCACGTCTTCATCCTCGCTAAGGGTGATGTTCTGACGTATGACAAGGGCACCATGGGTCTTGGCGAAGGTATCGATGTCAGTGACACCATGATCGATGGAATCGGTGTTGGTGATATCGGGAATATCGTCTTACGTGACCGGAAAGTCTTGGCCGACGACGGTATCTTTATCGCGGTGGTCACGATTGATCGCAAGAAGAAACAGATTGTGGCGGAACCTAAGATTACGTCACGTGGCTTCGTTTACGTCAAGGCTAACAAGGACTTGATGCAGGAGAGTGGTCAGATTATCAGCAAGGCCGTTCAAAACAACCTCGACAATAAAGAATTTGATTGGGGTCATTTGAAGCAGGACGTGCGTGAACATTTGAGTCACTACCTCTTTGAACAGACGCACCGACGCCCAGTGATCTTACCGGTCATCATGGAAGTCAATCAGCATCATCGTCGTGCAAGTAGCAAGGATAAGCCAAACACGGGGAAGGAACAGGCTAAGGACGTCAAGGCGCCTGCTAAGCCTAAAGTCAAGTCGAAGCCAAAAGCTAAGGGTAGTAATGCACCCAAAGCTAAGGTAGCTGGCAACAAGCCCGCAGCAACGACCAAAGATGGTCAGACAACGCATAAGCCACGGCGCAACCGGAAACGGCGGCCACATGTCGCTAAGCCAGCCGAATCAACAGACAAACAGTAAAAATACGAACGGACCGAGACCATTTGGCGTCGGTCCGTTTTGATTCAATCAATTCTGGTACCGAAAGGAATATGCTATGGGAGAATTTTCTAGTCCAGCTGCTCGTGAACAAGCCGTTGTCCGGGCCCACCAGGCGTTTGAAGCGGAGGAGTGGTCCACGGCGACTGAATGGTTTGAACGGCTCTATAATGACCAGCAAACGGCCGAATTCAATCGTTATTTGGTGGCGAGTCTCTATCATGACGAGAAATATTTAGTGGCGGAGCAATTTGCCGCGGAACAGGACGCTGTTTATTTGGCAACAGCGGAGACTTTTCAGTTGCGGCTAGACGTGGCTTTGAAGAACCAACAGTTTATCTTCGCACGCGAGTTTTGCGAGTTACCGGCGGCAAAAGCTTGGCGTGACGCGGGACTCACTCAGATAGTTGCTGCCGAGGAGGCCTCTCGTCAGGCACTAGGTGAGACACAGCGGGTTTTGGCGAAGCAATTCTATCATCTAGGCGATGTGGATTTCGACGAACAGCGGCAACGGTTGACACATGCCCGGCAATTACCGCTCAAGGAATTTATGCAGGGCGTTCAGTATCTGCTGGTCGATCCTTTCCTACATCCGTTGATGCGTGCGACGCTGTTAGAGGAACTCTTACGTCTGCATACGAAAAAAAAGGTTCAGCTTCACTGGTTGGACGATGAGGACTACACGCTGGATACCGGTCAATTGCAGCCGGTAGGGGCGAGTCAGGCCGCACAAACGATGCAAAATTATCTGCGTGAAGATCTGGGCCAGCAAGATCCGATGCTTGCCGCTAGCGTTTCACAAACAATTACGTTACAATTGATGATGCTGTATCCGTTTATTGACAAGATTATTCGGAATCCACTGACTTGGGTCCAGGTCGTGGCACAGCAACCGGTGACAGATCAGACCGGCGCAGCAGAATTAAATGAAATTTCTGAGTGGCAAAACCGCTTAAATCACTTCATGAGGGTATTATTTGGGCCGATTAACCATGAAAATCATGAAAAACCGTAAATTCGGCAAGATTTTAGTTTACAAATAATTCTGCAGCATATATACTGGTCAAGGATTCTTTTTTGGGAGGGTTCCAGCTTTCCCTTTCTGAAAAGAAGTAGTATAATTTTACGCAAAGGGTGATTAATTTTCCTTGTGAGAAGAGATTGTCCTTGCGATAAAATACAGGAGGGTTTCATTAATGGCTGAAAAAGAACATTATGAAAGAACTAAACCCCATGTAAATATTGGTACTATTGGCCATATTGACCATGGGAAAACGACGTTAACTGCTGCAATCACTAAGGTACTTGCTGACAAAGGTTTAGCAAAGGCCGAAGATTACGCTGATATCGATGCTGCTCCAGAAGAACGTGAACGTGGTATCACGATCAACACCGCCCACGTTGAATACGAAACTGAAAAGCGTCACTATGCGCATATCGATGCCCCAGGACATGCTGACTACATCAAGAACATGATCACTGGTGCTGCCCAAATGGACGGTGCTATCTTGGTTGTTGCCGCTACTGATGGCCCTATGCCACAAACGCGTGAACACATTTTGCTTGCTCGCCAAGTTGGTGTTAACTACATCGTTGTCTTCTTAAACAAGACCGACTTAGTTGATGACGACGAATTGGTCGACTTAGTTGAAATGGAAGTTCGTGAATTGCTGTCCGAATACGATTACCCTGGTGACGATATTCCAGTTATTCGTGGGTCTGCTTTGAAGGCTCTCGAAGGCGACGAAGAACAAACCAAGGTTATCCTTCACTTAATGGACGTTGTTGATGATTACATCCCAACGCCAGTTCGTGAAAACGACAAGCCATTCTTGATGCCCGTTGAAGACGTCTTCACGATCACTGGTCGTGGGACTGTTGCTTCCGGTCGTATCGACCGTGGGATGGTTAAGGTTGGTGACGAAGTTGAAATCGTTGGTTTACATGACGACGTATTGAAGACTACAGTTACTGGTCTTGAAATGTTCCGTAAGACGTTGGACCTTGGTGAAGCCGGGGATAACGTTGGTGCCTTGCTTCGTGGTGTTAACCGTGAGCAAGTTGTTCGTGGTCAAGTGCTTGCACAACCAGGTTCGATCCAAACTCATGAAAAGTTCAAGGGTGAAGTTTATATCTTGAGCAAAGAAGAAGGTGGCCGTCATACGCCATTCTTCTCAAACTACCGTCCACAATTCTACTTCCACACCACTGATATCACTGGTGTTATCGAATTGCCTGATGGCGTAGAAATGGTTATGCCTGGTGATAACGTGACGTTCACTGTTGAACTGATCCAACCAGCTGCCATTGAAAAGGGTACTAAGTTCACTGTCCGTGAAGGTGGCCACACTGTTGGTGCCGGTACTGTTACGGAAATTGACGACTAATTAATTTTATTAATTAGTGTGCCTTGAAAGAGGGGCTGAAGGGGTAACCTTTCAGTCCTTTTTTCGTACCTAAAATGCAGCTGTGCATGATGTGGTCGTTTCCACTGGTTCCGCAGTGTGACGAAGGGATAATTTGGTTCGCGACGTTAATTTCTCGGTAGCGGTTTATTTTTAGTGGATTTTCTGCGAGAAATTTAAGGAAAGCCGCGCCATTCACGGCATTTCAGCAAAAATCATTTTACAATTTGGATAGCATAAGGTACACTTATACAGTATGCAATTGATAGAATTGTAAATAGTAATATCTTTCATTTCGGAGGGAAAATAATGGCTGCAAAATGGGAAAAAAAGGACTCTAATCAAGGCGAATTAACCTTTGAAATTGCTCCTGATATGATCAAAGATGGTCTGGACAAGGCCTTCAAGCGTACCAAGAAGAACCTGGCTGTACCTGGTTTCCGTAAGGGCCGAGTACCACGTCAAATCTTCGACCAAATGTACGGTGAAGAAGCATTGTACCAAGATGCTTTAAACATTGTTTTACCAGATGCTTACGAAGAAGCTATCAAGGATGCTGGTATCGAACCAGTCGACCAACCCCAAGTGGATGTTGAATCCATGGACAAGGGTAAGGCTTGGGTTCTGAAGGCCGTTGTTACGGTTAAGCCAGACGTTAAGCTTGGTGACTACAAGGGCCTTAGCGTAACGAAGCAAAACACGCGGGTTTACCAAAAGGATATCGATGCCGAATTAGAAAAGCAACGTCAACAACAAGCCGAATTAGTGCTTAAAGAAGACGAAGCCGCTGCTAAGGGCGACACTGTTGTGATTGACTTCGACGGTTACGTTGATGGCAAGCAATTCGATGGTGGTAAGGCTGACAACTACTCCTTGGAATTAGGCTCTAACTCCTTCATCCCTGGCTTCGAAGACCAATTAGTTGGTCACAAGGCTGGCGATGACGTTGACGTTAAGGTTACTTTCCCTAAGGACTACCAAGCCGAAGACTTACGTGACAAGGAAGCTACTTTCAAGGTTACCTTACACGAAGTTAAGGAAAAGCAATTACCAGAATTGGACGATGAATTCGCTAAGGATGTTGATGAAGACGTTGACAGCTTAGAAGAATTACAAGCCAAGACGAAGGACAGCTTGAAGGAACAAAAGACCCAAGCTGCTCACGATGCTATCGAAGACGAGGCTATCAGCGAAGCCGTTGATAACGCCGAAATCGCCGACATTCCAGAAGCTATGCTGAAGGATGACATCAACCGTCAAATGGACCAATACCTGGCTAACATGCAACAACAAGGTATCGAACCAAAGATGTACTTCCAATTGACTGGGACGACTGAAGACGACTTACGGAAGCAATTCACCGATGGTGCCGAAAAGCGGGTTAAGACTAACCTTGTGCTTGAAGCCGTCGTTGCTGCTGAAAAGATCAAACCTTCAGAAGACGAAATCAGTGCTGAAGTTAAGGACTTAGCTGGCCAATACGGCATGGAAGAAAGTGCTGTTCGCAGTGCCCTTTCAGATGACATGTTGAAGCATGACATTGCTATCAAGAGCGCCGTTGACTTGATTGCCGATTCCGCAAAGCAAGACAAGAAGAAGGACTCAGAAGATAAAGACTAATTCTTTATTTAATTGAGGACTTGACCGGGATGACAGTTGCTGTTGTCCCGGTTTTTCATTAGAATCAGATTTTCTGCGCCACTGAGGCAAATTGATTTTATCGTGAGCTTATCTGTGGTATAGTACACGATTGATAGGGAAATCTGGTTAGTTCGACAGGTTTACTGACACACAGCTTTTTGTAATGAGTTAGGCTTAAGCCTGGAGAGAAAGGGTGAAGTTTATTGTTTGAAAACACCGAAACGAATGGCCCAGTGACCTGTTCTTTTTGCGGTAAATCACAAGATCAAGTAAAGAAGATCGTTGCCGGCCCAGGTGTTTACATCTGTAATGAATGTATTGACCTCTGTAAAGAAATCATTGATGAAGAAGCCAGCCAAGACAGCGCACAAGAAACCTTGGAAGTGCCAAAGCCTGCTGATATCGTCAACACGCTCGACCAATACGTCATCGGTCAAAAGGAAGCCAAGCGGACGTTATCCGTTGCTGTTTACAACCACTATAAGCGGGTCAACGAAATGGCTCAGGCCGACGATGAGGGCCCAGAACTGCAAAAGAGTAACATTGCGGTGATCGGACCTACTGGTTCTGGGAAGACTTACCTGGCGCAAAGCCTGGCTAAGATTCTAAACGTCCCATTTGCGATTGCAGATGCCACGACCTTGACTGAAGCTGGTTACGTGGGTGAAGATGTTGAAAACATCCTCTTGAAGCTGTTGCAAAGCGCCGATTACGACGTGGACCGCGCTGAAAAGGGTATTATTTACATCGATGAAATCGATAAAATTGCTAAGAAGTCCGAAAACGTTTCGATTACTCGTGACGTTTCCGGTGAAGGGGTGCAACAAGCCCTGTTGAAGATTCTTGAAGGGACGATTGCCAACGTTCCGCCTCAGGGTGGTCGTAAGCATCCCCAACAAGAATTCATTCAAATCGACACGACCAACATCCTCTTCATCGTTGGTGGGGCCTTTGATGGCATTGACGGTATCGTCAAGCGTCGTCTGGGTGACCAAACGATTGGATTCGGTGCCGACAGTAAGGAACAAAACGTCTTGGCTTCCGGCGATAGCCTGATGCAACACGTGATTCCAGAAGACTTGCTCCAATTCGGTTTGATTCCAGAATTTATTGGGCGGTTACCAATCTTGACGGCCCTTGAAAAGCTGGATGAAAACGACTTGGTTCGGATCTTGACGGAACCTAAGAACGCGTTGGTTAAGCAGTACGAGAAGTTACTGTCCCTCGATGATGTTCAACTGGAATTCCAGCCAGCTGCCCTCCGCGAAATGGCCAAGTTAGCCATCGCCCGGAACACTGGTGCCCGTGGATTGCGGTCAATCATTGAAGACGTGATGCGTGATATCATGTTCGACCTGCCTAGTCGTGATGACGTGGCGAAGGTTGTGATCACGGCTGAGACCGTGACCGACCATGCCGAACCTGATGTGATCTTGAAGGATCAAAAAGCTTCATAATTGCCACACTGTGTGGCGTTGCGACCAGCCTTTAGGTTGGTTGCTTTTTTTATGGTCGCGTAAAGGGTTGGGGGAAGTGGGCTTTAACCGCTTTATCGCAGAATACTTGTTCGAGAAAGTCCCCAGTGGGGTGACGTTCTGTGTTAGAATAATGAGAGATATTTGGAGAGGATGGCATTAACCAATGGAAGTCAATCACGTAGAATTAGTCATGAGTGCGGTTGACCCCGCACAGTACCCAACAACGGGGTATCCAGAAATTGCGCTGGTCGGCCGGTCAAACGTCGGGAAGTCTTCCCTGACCAACGTTCTGATCAACCGGCGCTCGTACGCCCGGACGTCCAGTCAACCGGGAAAGACTCAAACTCTTAACTTTTATAACGTCGAAGATCAACTCTACTTCGTCGATGTCCCTGGCTACGGTTACGCCAAGGTTTCCAAGTCGGAACGGGAAAAGTGGGGCAACATGATCGAAACGTACCTGACCCAACGCGATCAATTAAAAGGGGTCGTTTCCCTCGTTGATGCCCGGCATGCACCAACTGAAGACGATGTTCAGATGTATCAGTACTTGGCTTACTTTAACCTGCCAACGCTGATCGTCGCCACCAAGAGTGACAAGATTGCTCGTGGCAAGTGGAATCAGGCTGTGAGTCAGATCAAGAAGGCCATGAACCTACCTAACACCGACAACATCATCATGTTCTCAGCACCGAAAAAGGTCGGGAAGGATGCCGTCTGGAACTGGATCGAAGAACAAGCCTTTGGGGAGGAATAGGAATGGAATTTAATGATTATCAAAAAGCTGCGAACCGGACGTTGTATGGCAACGAACAGGTTCTAACCAACTGTGCACTGGGGTTGGCAGGTGAATCAGGTCAGGTTGTTGATCTCGTGAAGAACTATACCTTCCACGGTCAGGACATGGACCACGACGCCATCGTCAAGGAAATGGGTGACGTGCTCTGGTATCTCAGCCAGATTGCCCAGTGGGCCGACATCGACTTTGATGAAGTGGCACAGGATAACATTAAACGCCTCAACGAACGCTACCCCCACGGGTTCCAACCGGAACGGTAGTCGTCTATAACTGTTTAAGATAAAGTGTAAAATAAAAGGACCCACGGATTTATTCCGTGAGTCCTTTAACTTTCGACGTTAGTCTTGACTGTGATCCTGTTCGTGTTTTGATTTATCGGCGTTGATCAAGCCTTTAGCGCGCTTGTTATCCTTGTGGGCATCGTCACGCTTCAAAAACTTGTCGCGTTTCACGTCCGTGGGGTCCATCTCAGCAAATTTACCGAACATGGAGTCAAGGTCATCCTGGCGTTTTACCTTAAGAGCCATTCAAGCCACCTCCTTGTCTTTAGCAGTATCATAGCAGAATTTCTGGAATTTGTCATTTATCAGGATGAGGCTTGGCAAAAACCGAAGAAATTGGGCCAATTTATGGCCGACAAAAATAATCCGGAAATCGGCGCTGTGGCTGGGGTGAATTGCTTGCACCAAACACGTATTCGGCTTATACTTTATAAGCTAATTCGAGAAATGAACGGGAGGTTAGGCCCTTGGCATCGGAATATTTGGAACATAAACTGGCGTTATTGCCGGGCCTTCCCGGCTGTTATTTGATGAAGAACATCAACAGCCAGATTATTTACGTGGGGAAGGCAAAGAACCTGAAGAACCGGGTGCGGTCGTACTTTAAGAGTAGTCACACCGGAAAGACGGCGCAACTGGTCAGTGAAATCGTGGACTTTGAAACGATTATTACTTCGACCGACAAGGAGGCTTTCCTCCTAGAAATTACGCTGATTCAAAAACATCAACCGTACTTCAACATCAAACTGAAGCGGGGGACCGGGTATCCCTATATTAAGATTACCAACGAACGGGATCCCCAATTGATGCTAGTCAGCGACATTAAAAAGGATGGGGCCTATTACTTTGGGCCGTACCCGAACGTTTATGCGGCTGAGGAAACCATCCACTTTCTGCAGAAGGTCTATCCGCTACGGCGGTGTAACGGTTATCAGGGGCGGCCGTGTCTGTACTATCATATGGGACAGTGTCTTGGTGCATGCTTCAAGGAGGTCCCCCAGGCTGATTACGATGAACAGATCAAGAAGATCAAGTCGTTCCTGAATGGGAACGTGGGTCACGCCGAAAAGGAACTGACCGACCGGATGACGGCTGCCGCTGCCGACATGGCTTACGAGCGGGCAGCCGACCTACGTGATCAGATTCGTTACATCGAGGCCACGGTAGAAAAGCAGAAAATTATTTCCAATGACAGTACGCCACGGGATATCTTCAACTTTTATCTGGATAAAGGGTGGCTGTCGATTCAAATCTTCTTCATTCGCCAAGCGCGGTTGATGAAACGAGAGAAACGGCTCTTTCCAATTGTCAGCACGGCCGAAGAAGAGCTGGCCAGCTTTATCGTTCAGTTCTATCAGCGAAAGAATACGGTACTCCCACGCGAGATCTTGGTGCCGGCTAGCATTGATGCCACCAGCATCGAGGAGATCCTCCACGTGCCCGTTAGAACGCCGCAACGGGGCACCAAACGCGATTTGCTGGACATGGCCGCCAAGAACTCTCGACTGGTCTTAGAAGAGAAGTTTCGACTGTTAGAGCTCGATGAAGGTAAGACGACTGGGGCCATGAAAGAAATCACCGATGCTCTGGGGATTGCGCCTGGACACAAGATTGAGGCATTTGACCACTCCCACATTCAAGGGGCCGACCTGGTTTCGGCAATGGTGGTCTTCGTTGATGGTCAACCCAATAAGAAGTTATACCGAAAATATAAATTACGAACGGTTGACCATGCCGATGAAACGGCTAGCACCTTGGAAGTTATTCGACGGCGCTACGGGCGCTTGCTGAAGGAGCACGCACAGATGCCAGACCTGATCCTGATGGATGGGGGCGACATTCAGATGAATGCGGTCAAGGAAGTCTTAGCAGATGAGTTTGACCTGCATATTCCGGTTGCCGGGATGGTCAAGAATGACCATCATAAGACGGCCGATCTGTTGTTTGGTCCCGATGACCACCACGTCCACTTGGATCCGAAGAGTCAGGGTTTCTACCTGGTTCAGCGGATTCAAGATGAGGTTCACCGGTTTGCCATCACCTTCCACCGGCAGGTCCACAGCAAGAATTCACTGAGTTCACGGCTCGATCGGATCCCCGGTGTGGGGCCCAAGACGCGGAATAAATTGCTACGGAAATTTGGCTCGACCAAGAAGATTGGGGAAGCCAGCGTGGACGATTTGCGGGAATTGGGTGTTAGCAAAACCGTTGCGCAGACGATTCGGTTGACCTTACAGGCCGAGACGGCAGAAATAAAAAGTCCGCGTACGCCAACGAAACTTTGACGTGACGGCCGTTTGCCGGTATACTGGCTAGCAGGATACTTTACGAAGAAAGCAGCACGCGCTGGTTTAGAAAACGAGGAATAATAATTATGTTTGTAGATCAAGTTAAAATTGACGTCAAGGCCGGTAAGGGTGGCGACGGGATGGTTGCCTTCCGTCGGGAAAAATTTGTGCCCAATGGTGGGCCAGCCGGCGGTGACGGTGGCCGCGGTGGCAACATCGTGTTCGCCGTTGATGAAGGCTTACGGACACTGATGGACTTCCGGTACCAACGGAAGTTCAAGGCTAAGAGTGGGGGCAACGGTGCCATTAAGTCCATGACTGGACGGGGCGCTGCGGACACAATTATCAGTGTGCCCCAAGGAACCACTGTTTACAATAACGAAACGGGGGCCGTCATCGCTGACTTAGTTGCCAGTGATGACTCCGCTATCGTGGCCAAGGGTGGCCGTGGTGGTCGGGGCAATATTCACTTTGCCTCACCAAAGAACCCCGCACCAGAAATCGCCGAAAATGGTGAACCTGGACAGGAATTTGAAATTCGTTTGGAATTAAAAGTTCTCGCCGATGTCGGTTTGGTTGGATTCCCATCCGTTGGGAAGTCAACGTTGTTGTCGACGGTGACGAGTGCCAAGCCTAAGATTGCGGAATACCACTTTACCACCCTGGTTCCTAACCTGGGGATGGTGCGGTTACCTGATGGCCGCGACTTCGTGATGGCCGATTTACCTGGTCTGATTGAAGGGGCTGCTAATGGGGTTGGATTAGGTTTCCAATTCCTGCGGCACGTTGAACGGACGCGGGTTATCCTGCATCTGATCGACATGAGTGGTCTCGAAGGCCGTGACCCTTATGAAGACTTTGAAAAGATTAATGAGGAACTCAAGACGTACGATCCCGATATCTTGAAGCGGCCACAAATCGTGGTTGCTAACAAGATGGATATGCCGGACTCTGCTGACAATTTGGCTAAGTTCAAGGAAGACTTGAAGCAAGACGAACTGTTGGCTCAGGCACCAGAAGTCTATGCGGTCTCCGCACTGACACATGATGGATTAACGCCATTGCTGCAACGGACGGCTGATATCTTGGCCGCAACGCCGAAGTTCCCAGTCAAGCAAGAAGAAGTGGTCGAAAAGGCCGAATACGACTTCAAGCCTGAAGCAGAATTTGAAATTACGCAGGATGCCGATGGTACCTGGGTTCTGACCGGGGACAAGCTGTTGAAGCTCTTCCGGATGACTGACATCAACCATGATGAAAGTCTGTTACGCTTTACCCGTCAAATGCGGGGAATGGGTGTTGACAATGGTCTGCGAGATCACGGTGCCAAGAACGGTGACCTGGTCAAGATCGATGACTTCACCTTCGAATATATGGCTTAATAGTTTAGCGCCAAAAAAGCGTGGTCAATCAAGACTTGAATCCTGATTGACCACGCTTTAATTGTGAAATTTGGGAAAGCACGCGAATAATTGCTGGTGGTTCTCATCCATAGACGGTTAGTTTATAGCGTCAATTTCAACCAAGTCGTGGGCTTGACCACTTGTTTCTTATCGGCGAAGGCGCCGGCAAACTTAATTTTAACGGATTTCAGGTTAGGCTTGGTCTTCTCGCTGGCAAGGCCGGTGGCAAACGTAGCCAGCTTGCCCTTGGCTGGAATAGTTTTCCCAGCGCTGGCATCACTCAGCTGGTTAGCTGCGTTCAATTGACGGTTGCCGCTGAGCCGGATGCTTTGAATCCCATCGGTGGTTACAACCTGCTTCCCACGGTTATAAATGGTAAACTTGACCTGTAGTGTGTAGTAGGGACTCTTAATCTGTGCCAGGTTCAGGGCCTGAGCTGCCATTCGTTTGGCTGCGGCCGTCTTAGCGGTATTCTTAATGATTCGGACGGTCGTGACCTTATAGGTCAAGTTGCCAGATTTAATCGTCGTCTGGGGATGCTTGACGGTGCTCAAGGTCAGCTGGGTCCCGACTTTGTCGAAGGTGTATTGACCCGTCTTCTTGAGGTTGCCAGACTTCACGTAGTGGGCGTTCTTAGTCAACTTGGCCTGTGGGTGATACGTCTGAGCCTCTTCCTTGTGTGAGGCGGATGATGATGTTACGGCGGCGTCTGGTTCCTTAGCACTGTAGCTGCTAGACTGGCTACTGCTGTCCTTGAAGCTAGCGGTGCTCTTTTGGCCGCTACTGGATTGGCAACCGGCGAGTCCCAGTGCGAGAATGCTGAGGCTGAGAAGCAATGATGCTTTGATGAAACGCATGGTAAAACTCCTTTCAACCGAATAAGATTTGGTGGGGGACTAGGCGGTAACCGTAGAGGCGCTGGGGTGGTTCCTGCGCGATGAATAGGCTGGCTTGTGGGTCGACCTGTTGTGCGCGGGTGCGCAGTTGATCCAATGTTAATGGTCGGCCAGTCCCCGTGACGAGGTGAAGCTGGTCAGTCCTGGTTTGTAGGTCGACTACCGGCACTTGTTGACCGTCGTGCTCCCAATACAGGCGCAGGGCGGGATGCAAGTCGATGGTCGACAGGTTAAAGTCAATGAGCCGCATGTTCTGTTGCCCCCAATCACAAGCTTACCTCGATTATACCGAATTTCAGGAGAGAACCCCAGCAATAATCCCCTTCACTGGGGATGGTCGGTTTTGAGAGTTGCGATTTTACCCAAAATCCCCTAAAATAGTGGACGGACTTTAATTATAGAATAGGAACGAAAAAATATGGAAATTCAATTTTTAGGGACGGGCGCCGGGTCACCCGGAAAGTTTCGGAATGTGACCAGTACGGCGTTGCGCTTACTCGATGAGCGTAATTCAGTGTGGCTGTTCGACGTGGGTGAGGCCACCCAGCACCAGATTCTGCGGACCACGTTAAAGCCGCGGAAGATCGATAAAATTTTTATTACCCACCTGCATGGTGACCATATTTTTGGGCTACCAGGTCTCTTGAGTAGCCGGTCGTTTCAGGGTGGCAATGAACCCCTGACCATATATGGACCAAAGGGCATTCGCGACTTCGTTGAGGTGAGTATGCGTGTTTCTGAAACCAAGCTGTCTTACAAGATTCACTACCGCGAATTGTCTGCGGATGGCATGATCTTCGAAGACGATAAGTTTCGGGTCTATGCCCAGCACCTCGATCACCGGATCGAATGCTTTGGCTACCGGGTCGTTGAGAAGGATCATCCAGGAGAATTGATGGTCGAGAAGTTACGTGAGGCTCAGATTCCTTCTGGACCAGTCTACGGCCAATTGAAGGCTGGCAAGACAGTCACGCTGCCTGATGGTCGGACCGTAAGTGGTGCGGACTTCTTGGGACCGAGTCAACCCGGACGAATCGTTGCGCTTTTGGGCGACACTCGCCAAACGCAGAACGCGTCTCGTCTGACGCAGGATGCCGATGTTCTGGTTCATGAGAGTACCTTTGCCAAGGGTGAGAGCAAGTTGGCACGCGCCTACTACCACTCAACCAATATTCAAGCGGCTGAGCTGGCTAAACGGACCAATGTGAAGATGTTGTTGCTCAATCATATCTCAGCCCGTTACACTGGCAAGATGGCCTTAGAACTGCAGCAGCAAGCGCGTGAGGTCTTTAAGAACACGCGGGTCGTCAAGGACTTCGATGAATACAATGTGCCATTTCAAAAAATAACTGCGGAAGGTGCTCAGAAATGAAAAATCAGTGGCGAATCGTTTTAACAATCTTACTAGTCATCGTTGTGGCAGCCTTTGCCATTTTAAATGTGGAAAGTGTCCCGGTTTCTTTTGGATTCACAACGGTTCATTGGCCATTGATTTTGATTCTGTTGGTGTCGATTTTAATCGGCGCGGTCTTGATGATTCTCTTTTCAACCATTACCGTTTTCCAACACAACCGAGCATACAAGGACTTGGAACAGAGCAGCAATGATCGCATTGACGCACTGACCAAGGACAATGACCGTCTGACCAAACGCCTGCAAAACTCTAAGAGTAAGCAGATCGCTGGGCAACAGGAAAAGCAGTTACAGGATTTAGAGAAAGAAAATGCCGAATTAAAGGCAAGATTAGCTGGAGAGTCTAAGGACTAGCTACATTTAAGTGAAATGACTTTATTATTCGGTTAATTTCATGGTTAAAAGTTGTCTTAGCCGAAGGAGGGCAAGGGGGGAACCAGCTGTGTCGGCGGTGTTAGATCGGGCGATTGGTTTTTCCCGGTCTTACAGCGTGGGACGTGTTTGGAAATTCGCATGAACCACGCGAGGTTTCAAACCGAGCCGGAAGCCAGTTCTTTGGCTGCAGGCGGTCCCCACAGCAGGTGGAATCCTTGGCAACCGTAGGCGATAAATTTTAACCACGCTGAAAAATAACAAGAACCGATAGCGAGGAGCGGTGCCACTGACACCGCTTTTCTAACGTTTAGAAAGGATGATTTGCTGGTGATTGCCGCACAATACCAATGGAACATTAAGAATGTTGACCAGCCCTCCGCGGAGGCGCAGGCGCTAGCGAAGACTGCAGAGATTTCGCCGATTGTGGCCCAGATTCTGTGGAACCGGGGCTATCAAACCCCGGACGCTGCGCATGCTTTCTTGAATCCGGGACCGGAACAGCTACATGATCCCAGCCTCCTGCACGACATGCAGAAGGGCGTCGACCGGATTGAGGATGCCATCGGAAGTGATCAGCAGATTACGATCTACGGGGACTATGATGCCGACGGGGTCACGAGCACGTCGATTCTTTACGAAACGCTCAACGAGATGGGCGCCAAGGTCAACACCTATATTCCTAACCGCTTTACTGACGGCTATGGGCCAAATGTGGCGGCTTTTAAGAAGCTGATTGCTGCGGGCACCCAACTCATCGTGACGGTGGACAACGGAGTCGCCGGTAATGAGGCGATTGCGGCGGCAAATGAGGCTGGCGTGGACGTGGTCGTCACGGATCACCACGAACTTCCCCAGAAATTACCCGCTGCCTATGCCATCATTCATCCACGATATCCCGGTGCCGAATATCCCTTTGGCGGTTTATCCGGTGCTGGTGTGGCCTTCAAGGTTGCGCAAGCACTACGCGAGGAGATTCCTCAGGATGTCTTGGACCTCGCGGCTATCGGAACGGTGGCCGATCTGGTACCATTGGTCGATGAAAATCGGGTGTTGGTCTACTTCGGTCTCCAATTGTTAAAGCAAGACGAACGGCCGGGCTTGCAAGCCCTCATGACCGGGGCAGGTATCAAGCCTGAGGAGCTGACTGAGCAATCGATTGGTTTTGGCATTGCGCCCCGTTTGAACGCACTGGGTCGGTTGGAAGATGCTAGTCCAGCTGTCGAGCTGCTAACGACGTTGGATGACGCCCGGGCCAAGGAGTTGGCTCAGCAGACAGAAGAAAAGAATCGCAAACGCCAGGAACTGGTTCAACAGATCAGTCAGGCAGCCTTGGCACAAGCCGAGGACGCCGATCACCGTGATCGGGCGGCACTGATTATCAGTGGGCACGACTGGCACGAAGGGGTTCTGGGAATCGTTGCCAGCAAGGTCGTTGAGACGACGGGCAAGCCAACATTGGTTCTGAACGTCAATGCGGATGGTCGGGCCAAAGGATCTGGCCGAAGTGTGGACGCATTTAACCTCTTTGAGGCCTTAGACGGTCATAGAGACCTGATGACGGCATTTGGTGGTCATCACATGGCTGTTGGACTAACGGTGCCTAGTGAGCAATTAGGCACCTTAGCTGATGCCTTGGATCAGGAGGCAGCTAACCAGAAGCTGACCGAGAGTGGGCCAGCCGAAGTACCGGTCGCAGCTTCCTTAGAGGTCGGTGCGGTCACGTCAAATCTGTATCAAGAGCTGGCGCAATTGGCACCATTTGGAACGGATAACAGCCAACCATTATTTGCCTTTGAGACGGCGACGTTGACGCAGATCAAGGCGATCGGTAAAGACAAGTCTCACCTGAAGTTTCAGTTGCGGGAGGGGAATCATCAACTCGATGCCATTCAGTTTGGCGCTGGGAATGAAGTTGCAGCCCTGAGCGCGGCGCCGGATTCGGCAGCCGTTTTGGGTGCCATCGAGGATAACGTCTGGCAGGGGCGGCACTCGTTACAAGTGATGGTTAAGGATCTTCGGTTGACGGATAATCCGGTAAAAGTCGAACGGACTAATCAGCTACACCAAAAGATGTTCCAGCAACCCGGAACGTACGTGTTCTTCCACAACAACGTGTTCCGACAGTTAGCTAACCAACTGCCAGAAACGGCGACGGCACTGCTCTATGACGGGAGCGTGGCCGAAAAGTTACCGGCCGATTCTGCCGTGTTTATTGTGGATTGTCCGGATGCCACGACTGATTTAGAAACGGTTTTAAAGCAACTGCAACCCGCTCAAATCACAGCTTATCTCTATAAGAAAGAAAGTCTTTCGCAATTAGGGATGCCAACTCGCTCGCAATATGCTAAACTATTTAAGTTCGTTGCAACGCATCAACAAGTAGATGTGGGGCACCAGCTGGCGCAACTGGCAACTTTCTTGCAAATTCCACGGACCCAGTTAGTCTTCATGATTCAGGTGTTCTTCGAGTGTGGCTTCATCGCAATCGATCACGGCATCATGAATGGTGTGGCGCACCCGGAGCACAAGAATTTGACCGCGGCTCCGAGTTACCAACTTCGACAACAACAGATGCAGACGGAACAAGACCTCTTGGCCTGTCCGGCTGCGGCGTTAACGAAGCGTCTTGCCTCATTGATATAAAATAAAGGAGCTACTTAACTTATGGCAACTGATTTTACGAAATATATTGCTTCCGTTCCAGACTACCCAGAAAAGGGTATCATGTTCCGGGACATCTCCCCATTAATGGCGGACGGTGAGGCTTTCCACGCCGCAACCGATGAAATTGTCGCATATGCTAAAGACAAGGGTGTCGAAATGGTCGTGGGTCCAGAAGCCCGCGGATTCATCGTCGGCTGTCCCGTAGCGTACCAAATGGGCATTGGTTTCGCACCTGCCCGTAAGCAAGGCAAGTTGCCACGGCCAACGGTCAAGGCATCTTACGACTTAGAATACGGCACATCAGCACTCTACCTGCACAAGGATGCCATCAAGCCGGGCCAGAAGGTCTTGGTTACCGATGACCTCTTAGCTACTGGTGGGACCATTGGCGCAACCATCCAATTAGTCGAAGACCTGGGTGGTATCGTGGTTGGTACGGCCTTCCTGATCGAATTGGAAGAGCTGCACGGTCGCGACAAGCTGAAGGGCTACGATGTCTTCAGTTTGATGACTTACTAAGATAATGAAAAAATGGCTTTACCACCGCAATTTGGATGGTAAAGCCATTTTATTTTGGTGTGGATCTATCTGAGAGATATTGTCGAGCACTATTAATTCTTAATCATACCGCGTTTTTGGACGATGATGCCGGTGGTGGTGAGTGCCGTGGCGAAGATGACTAGCAGCCAGATTACCGGCATCCAGGAGCCACTGAACTGTTGCAGGTAACCGAAGAGAATCGGGCCGACCGCAGCCAGCAGGTAACCCGCAGATTGGGCCATACCGGAGATGGCGGCCGTTTGATACGGGTTCGTCGTCTTTTCCGTAAAGAACATAATGGCGAGGTTAAATGCGACTCCAGAGCCCAGCCCAGTGACTAACGAGACGATGGTGAGGAAGGGAACGGAGTTAGTATCGATCAGCCACGTGAGCGGAGCGACTACATAGCCTAGCGTCATGATACCCAGCAGAATGCTGACCCCGTGGCGTTTGTTAAAGAGAAGTGGCACCATAAATGAGAGCGGTAGACCACTGATTTGAAGCAGTGTCAGGAGGTTACTAGACGTAATGGTCGAGACCCCGTGAACGGCCAGAATCGATGGCATCCAGGTGATAATCGCGTAGTAGACCAGTGATTGCAGGCCAAAGAATAAGGTGATCAGCCAGCCCAGCGGTTGTCGCCAAACACTCTGAAAGTGGGGGATGTGGGACCGTTGTTCGTCAGTCAGCGGTTCCTGACGTTTGGCGCGAATATTTGGAAACCAAGCGAAGATGGCGATGATACTGATGATTCCCAAGTAGGCTTGGGTGGCAGCAAGACTGGTCCGAGAAATTAGGATTCCAGAGACAGCGGTCCCAATAGCCCCAACGAGGAGCATCGACAGGGTGTACAGACTCGTTCCTAGTCGAATCTTGTAGGGCATATGTTCCTTGATTAAGGCTGGAACTAGCACGTTACCGCTGTCGATCCCAATACCGACCAGAAAAGTCCCGAAGAGCAGTGCTGGCAAGGTGGGGATGATTCGGAGATAAGTCCCGATGATCAGCAGTAGAAAGAGGCTGAAGACGGTTCGCTCGTTACCCCAACGCTGTGCTAATTTCACAATGATCGGTGAAAAAATAGCAAAGGTCACCAGGGGAATCGACGTGATCAGTCCAGCCATCGAACTGGGAAGATTCAGGGATTTTTCAATGCTAGGAAGTAATGGTGGAATAATGGTGATTGGTAAACGGAGGTTGGCGGCAATCAGCATCATGCCGACCAGGAACCAACGAGGTTGCGTTTGTTTCAAAGTAAATGCCTCCTATGAATTATTCGTCAGTCCATTATATCCCGAGCAGCGTATGGAAGAAAAGGGGGTTGGCATGATTTCTTTCATGAAAGCGGCATTAAGTATAATTGCTTTAATGGAAATTTTCTGAAACACAAAAAGCAGAGAGGGGAGGGCCTCTCTGCAGACTTTAGTTGACAACTTAAGGTGGAATCGACTCTACTCGTGTGGTTCGGGTAAGTCGTTGACGACGATAACGTTGGGTTCAGCGTGCTGGACCACGTAATTTGTCGTGGAACCCACGATCATGCGGGAGAACGCGTTTGTTCCGGACTTACCCATGACGATGAGGTCGATTGGACTATCTGCGGCATTAGCAATTTCTACAATTACCTGTTTCGGTGCGCCTTCACGTACCAGCATCGCGGCTTCCAGGTTCGCTTCCTCAGCGTTATCACGAGCCGCTTCTAAAATTTCTTGGCTGGTTTCACGGAGACTTTTGATTACGGCTGCGTAGCCACCACCCAGGCCTTGCGCTGAGAACTGGGTAATGTCAATGACGTGCAGGAGAATCAGTTTGGCATGCCAGTCCTGGGCCAAGTCAATCGCGGTCTTGAGCGCTTCATTAGCGTTACTGGAGCCATCGAGTGGAACGAGTAGGCGTTTGTACATGGGTGTTACCTCCTTCGATATGGTCGGGGGCAGCAGGCAATATGTGGTGACGCTAGTCGATTAACGCTAATTCATTGGCGTTGAACATACCTGGGAGTTACGTCAATGAATTAATTAACTAATAGATTAGATTAGCTAATGGTTATATTATGCCTTAAAATAATTAACTTGGCAAGTAAAATGCGACAGAAAAACAAAAAAAGTCATTCCTGATAAGAAATGACTGGGTCGGTGAATGACCGAACTTATTGATCGCGGCGAGAGAGAAAGTAACTGTAGAGTGCAATTCCCAGGGCAACGACGACGAGAATCAAGCCGATGAGTTTGAGCATGGAATGCCTTCTTTCTAACTAATTGGAAATATTACATTCAGTATAATATATTTTTTAAAATTGCGCCTTACGCAACGCAGTTACTGCCAGATTTCTGAAATTTCTGTACGAGACTGTTGGAGAATCTATTTTGCAACAGCGCTTTTAGTTAGAGGCCACAACTGGTGCCAACAAGTGTTGGAAATCATCGTAGGAGATTAGTTTAATTTTGCCGCCATCGTTTGCCAATGACAGGGCTTTAAGTTCACTGATACTGTGGATGCCATCGGTCAGGCGACTGGATGTCTGCGTACCACAGATGAGATAATCGGTTAATCCGGAAACACTCTGGGTGTAACGGCCACCATGGGTGGTGATGTCTTCAATCACTTCATCACGGTCGGCTTCCAGAAACTCACCGGTAATGCAGAATCGTTGTCCCACAAGTGTCTGCGGAAATTTGCGATTATCAGTGATAGCTGTAAGGTGGTTATCACGGAGGTGCTGATAAACGATGGCGTTAGTCTCGCAGTCATTGAGCGAGTTATGAGAACGGTTATGGATGGCAAAATACGATTTCAATGTTGGCAATTTGTGGTTAGGCAAGTCAGGCATTTTTTTACGGGCCAATGGCAGTGTATCCAGAGCAAAAATGTCTGGTCGGTAAAATCCTTTAGCCATTAAAAAAGGTAAATCAAATCCAAAAATGTAATGGCCAATCATAGGCAGGCCTTCGATGAAGGTCGTGAAGTTCGTGATAACTTCATCATTTTCAGGAGCATCAACAAGGTCGGCATCTGTAATGCCTGTCAGGAGTGAGATTTTTGGTGAAAGCGCCGTGTGGGGATTGATGAAACTATTAAAGGTCGCAACCTGTTGATCATTTCGGTACTTAATAGCTGAAAGTTGAATGATGTGGTCATCGGTACGACTAAAGCCAGTCGTTTCGATATCGAAGACGACAAAGTCAGTAAGATTACGGCGAAGATGGTGTAGCCGTGGTTGTGGCCGTGGGGAGACGGGGGTTGGCGTCACATCTGATAACGTGGTAGGGGCTTGTTCTGCTAGAGAATTCTGTGACGTGACTTCGGATGTATCGGCAGAAGGTGCGGGTACATCACTGACTGCGTTTTCAGTTGAGTCGTCGGTAGAAGTGATTTTACTTAGCTGTTCAGAGCCTGTGTCAGATGGTGTTGCCGGTTTCTCTGATGTTCTTTTTCCAATCCGGTATAGGGCATAAATAACACCGGCAATGATGAGTGCGCCCAAAACAAAGGGCCAAAATTCAATAACTAGGGCAATAATAAAAATCAGAAATAAAATAACAAAAAAGATTTCCAAAACGAATTCCTCCAAAGAATAATTAATTTTTGACAGAAAAAAAGAACTTCGGTTACACATCGAAGTTCCAAAGAAACGCCGTTCAATTAAGGAGAGTACAGGAATTGAACCTGCGCGCCGGTATTAGCCGGTTCGACGGATTTCGAGTCCGTTGCATTACCACTCTGCCAACTCTCCAAGTCACTACTCATATATTTTACCAATAATGACTATAATTGCAAGCGTATTTTTAAATTATACCATCTGTCAAAATCTTAGGATCAAATGGGTCAATCCATGCGGGGGCAATCTCTAACAGACTTAGCGGTGAGATATTGGTACTGTCCAACTTGGCAGCTAAGATTTGCTTATCTTCTTGGCGAGCCGTAGCAATTTCCCAATCGGTCCATTCCGATTGCCAGGTTTCGCGACTAATGATGACGAGGAGTCGATGGGAACGTTTGATTTCTTTTCGGAGACGCCGCTTGATAGTCGTTGCGTGAAAGCCAGTGAATTTGATGGGCAAGTGTTGCTCATGAAAGCTGATTGTGGGGAAGTTCCAGTCACGCGCTGCCCATTCGCGGAGTTGCTCTTGAAATGAATAGGCTAAGGGATCGGCTGACTGGTAGCTGATAAATAGATCACTCATATGGCTAACTCCCTTTCTGATTACCAACAGTTTAGTCCGTTAAGAAGTCAAAACCATTACAGGTATGTTTATTTCTTATGAATCCTATATAACAATGCTAATTTATGCCTAGTGGGGCTATATCGGTTGAGGTGAAATTAAGTATAACCGGCTGAGGATAACAAGTTGGCGGAAAATACTTCGAAAGTTAATGTTCGTAAAGGTGTGTAGCAAATAGGCAAAGAAAAAACGCTTGGCAAATTTTACCAAGCGTTTACATTAATCATTTAATTTCTGAGCGCCTATTTAGCGCCAACTTTTTCCTTAGTCGCTACCTTTTGGTGGGCAGCTACGGCGAGCTCTGGGAACCAAATGGCAATCTCATGGTGCGCATTCTCCCGGCTATCGGCAGTATGCACGATGTTTCTCAGGATACCATCAGGATATTCGTGGGCAAAGTCGCCCCGAATCGTTCCGGGTTGGGCGTCGTTAGGCCGCGTCTTACCCGCTAAATTGTGAACAGCTTTAACCACGTCAGTCCCAGTCACAATAATCGCAACGAGGGGACCTTCCTGCATGTAGGTCTCGATTTCCTTGAAGTAAGGCTTTTCGACTTGCTCCCTGTAGTGACGCTTTAATTGGTCAGTTGTTGCGTTGACCACCTTGAGCGCAGTGATTTGGTAGCGCTTACCTTCGAGCCGTGAAATAATATCTCCGATATGTCCTTCCGCAACACCATCCGGTTTAACTAATACTAAAGTTTTTTCTGAATTTGCCATGGTAGAGAACCTCCTTGAGTTTTTAAAGCGTCCGTTATAACGGGTATAACGAGTTGTTAATTCAAATTGTAGACTAACCTTTCCGCAACGTCAATCGAATTGTGAATATTTTGATAGCGTTTTCATTATTTTATTTTTGAACATGAAAAAAGCCCGATTTTACTCGGACTTCTGCTGGATTATTCGGGATCTCCCATGATCATCCACAGAATCAGGTAAACAATAATTCCAGGGAATGGTGTGAGTGCCAACAAAAAGAAAATTAAACGGGCAATGCCAGGATTCCAGTCAAAGTGATCAGCAATTCCGCCAATGACGCCGGCGAAGACGCGATTATTTGCGGAACGATGGATACTTTTCATAGCGCAGTCCTCCAATTAATTAAGATTGAAAATCAGTTTTGTTGAAGAAATCAACGTGAATGTCATCATCGGTGATTTCTAGCTTGGTAATACTGCCGTTGATAGTGGCGATACCTTCATCCAAGTCGGGAGCGTAGCGGTCGATGATTGAGCGAATCGTCATCCCGTGGGAAACAACCATGACCTGGTCGCCATCCTTGGTATTTTCCCGGAGCTTGTTAAACCCGCGGTCCAGCCGTTCCCAGAACATGTCGTTGCTTTCAGCTTCACCATACAGGTCGGCTTGGTGAATCAAGTCTCGTGCTTTTTCCAGGCCATAGGTGCCGAGCACCTTCGACTCAGAAGTTAAGCCAACCTGGGCCCCGACAAATTGCCACATTTGATTCAGGTCATTACCTTCGAAGTAGCCGTGACACTGTTCGCGGAATTCGGGATACTGGTAAGTCACAATATTCATGTTATCCGGGTTTTCCTTGAGCGCGATACGTGCCGTTTCGATAGCGCGACCGGAGTCACTGCTATACGCAGCGGCGAGGGGGATGTTACTGAGTTGTTGACCGGCGCGCTTGGCATCGGCACGCCCCTTTGCCGTGAGGGGAGAATCAATCCAGCCTTGAACCTTATTATAGTGATTCAACATCGTTTGACCATGACGCACAAAATATGCCGTAAATTTCTTCATTTTTCCGAGGCCTCCGTTGATCAAGTAAGTGTTTACATCCTCAGTATATCAAGCTTGAAAATAGAACGCGAAGATTTTGCCGCAACTTTTGCAAAAAGTGTGTGCGTTCGCTGGAATCCGACTGGCAAGCATGCTATGGTGAAAGATATTAGGAGATGGTGTGCATGAGTACTGAGAGCAGTTATCGTTATACAGGTGAAAAATCAATTGATTTAGCACAGCTGGCAACGCGCGTTGAAAAAGGGCCGGACCAGGCCGTCATCAACAGCGCGTTGGATGCCAACGTGGCGACCTTGAGTGATCTGCAGTCCCGGCTATATTCTCAGAAGCAGCATGGAGTCATCGTGATCCTGCAGGGGATGGATACCGCTGGGAAGGACGGCTTGATTCGGCACGTCTTTAGCGGCTTGAATCCATCTGGGACGAGTGTGGTCAGTTTTAAGGAACCGACACACGTGCAATTGGCCCATGACTTCCTGTGGCGTGTCAACCAGGCTTTACCTTCACGGGGGGAGATTCGGATCTTTAACCGTTCCCAGTATGAGGATGTCTTGATCAGTCACGTCCATCCAGAAATGTTGACGACGCAAAATCTACCAGGAATCAATTCAGTAGCGGACGTCGATGATGAATTCTGGGAACACCGTTACCATGATTTGAAAAACTACGAAAAGTATTTGCGACACCAAGGCTTCGAAGTGGTTAAGATCTTCCTGCATCTGTCTAAGGATGAACAGACACACCGGTTCGAACGACGCATCGAAGTGCCTAGCAAGAACTGGAAGTTTGTGCCAAGCGACATGCAGGAGCGGGCTTTCTGGGACGACTACCTGGACGCGTACACCCAGATGCTGGAAAATACGGCGACCAAGAAGAGTCCGTGGTATTTGATTCCAGCAGACGACAAGGGTGTGGCCCGGTTGATTGTCTCCAATATTATGATTGATCGGCTACAGGCCTTGAACCCACAGTATCCTAAAGTTAGCTCAGAAACAAAGCAAAAGCTACGATCTGTATTGCAAGAGTTGAAAGATCATAAATTGTAGGCTATTGCTAGATACAAAAAGCCTTTTATAAAGGATTGACGGTTCGCTAATGCCTGTTTAGTTGTAGTATACAAATGCTGATATTTGCTCTGGAGAACACCTGTATTAAGGTGGACTTCAAGGTAAATATCAGTTTTTTTGAATTGGATAAATTAAGACTTTTTAGAGATTCGGTTATCGGCGGGTGACGGACGAATGTAATGTAGTACAATGGATAACAGCGAAATAACGGGATTGGTTTATTGCCCTGATGGGGTATCCAATAGCAGTTTGGAAAGAAGAAGTAACACTAAAGTTGTGCAATACATAAAGCTTAATGTAGGAGGAAATAACGAATGACTGTAAGTGTTGGTATTGATAAAATTGGGTTCTATACGCCGAGTCTGTATTTAGATATGGCCGAGTTGGCTACTGCACGGGGGGAGGACCCCAACAAATATTTGATTGGAATCGGGCAATCTAAACAAGCCGTAATCCCACCGACACAAGACATCGTGTCGATGGCTGCAAATGCCGCGAGTCAGATTCTGACACCGGATTTGAAGGCCGAGGTAGCGATGGTTCTGTTCGGAACGGAATCTGGAATTGATAATTCTAAGGCCAGTGCGGTTTATCTCGCCCATCTGTTAGGCTTGTCACCGCAAACGCGGGCAATTGAATTGAAACAGGCCTGCTACGGGGCCACGGCCGGTCTACAGTTAGCCGCCGATTATGTTCGCGTTCATCCGCAGGCCAAGGTACTGGTCATCGGAGCTGATGTAGCACGGTACGGTTTACGTTCGGCTGGTGAAGTCACCCAGGGAGGTGGCGCAGTGGCTATGTTAGTGACGGCTGATCCGCAAATATTAGCGTTGGATATGGTCAGCAGTTACCACACGGAAGATGTTATGGACTTCTGGCGGCCAACCTATCGGTCCGAAGCCCTGGTTGATGGCAAGTATTCCACCAACGTTTATCTCGATTTCTTCAAGACGGTTTGGGCCGATTATCAGCAACAAACCGATCGCACCATTGCAGATTTTGAAGCTTTTGTTTTTCATTTGCCATTCACGAAGATGGGGCGCAAGGGGCTCCGGCAGATCCTACCCGAAGCCCAACCGGAGCAACAGGAAAGCTTGAAGGCAGCCTTTGAGGCTAGTCAAGAAGATAATCGGAACGTGGGTAATCTCTATACCGGCTCATTGTATCTCAGTCTGTTGTCACTGCTCCGGCATGCTCAGCTGACGGCGGGGGCTCGATTGGGATTCTTCAGTTATGGTTCCGGTGCGGAAGGGGAATTCTTTAGTGGCACACTCCAGCCTGATTACCAGCAGGGATTCGATGACGCCGCTCTGACGACATTACTTGCTCAGCGCAAACGTGTGAGCGTGGCTGATTATGAAGATATCTACCGCAGCCAATTGAGTAACGATAGCCGCGATGTTCAGTTGCCGGTGGGTGAAGAGACCGCGCAATACTACCTCGCTGGTCGGCAAAATCAACAGCGTCAATACCGTGAACAATAGCATTTTGTATAGGGCAATAAAAAACGCTGCGCACCTTTTCTGAGATGCGCAGCGTTTGGCTTATTCAAATTGATTTTTGACGACGTACCCGTCTTTAAATACCAGAACAGGAGATTGCTTGCCCACTCTGATCTGTAGGCTATAGCCCTTACCCAGTGATTTTTCCAGTGAGCCACTAGTCTTGGTGAAGTTCGTGACGAAGCGCGGCCACTTGGCTTGCTTGGCCAAGCTTGGTTTTTTGTTCAGCGCCGCGATGGTCTGTTTCAGATCACTGTTGGTGACCGTCAACGTGTAGGTCTTACTGGACTTGTCAAAGGTGACGTCCCCCAACTTTGCCAGCGCTTTGGCCAATTGTTGCTTGACGCTCTGCTCGTTGTCAGCCTGGGTCACGCCACTCGAACTGGCTGAGAAGGCTTGTCCGGACTGTGAACTGATCTGACTCTGCTTGGCCGTATGACTTGCTGGCGCGTTGTCCTGAGACCAGTAGGGTAACTTCCAAATGGCGAAAATGGTTCCCAACAGCGCCAGTGTCATGAGAATAATCGAGCCAACTTTTGAGTCGCCATGTTGAATCGCTGTGGCGAGCGAAAATGCCGCAATTATTGTGATCAGGCCACCCATGATAGCAAATCCAAGAATCATGTTGAATCCCCCCAATTTCTGTTACTTTCAGTATAGCATGAAACAATTACATCATGAAAGGGGTTACCTGAAACCGTTAAACTCGAATAATATTAATGAATTAATTAAATTAGGAACCCACAACGTTTTATAACCGAATGTTAATTAAAATATTGTCGCTAAAGGTTAGCCTTTCCGGTATAATATAAAACACATAAGATAGAAATGAGGAGATTAGTGTGACGAACGTTTATTTAGCAGGACCATTCTTTGATGATGAGCAGATTTCACGGATTGAACGGGTGGAACGCGCCTTAACCGCTAACCCCCGCGTGACGAACTTCTTTAGTCCCCGGAAGAGTGAAATTCCTGGGTTAACGATGGGCACGCCTGAATGGGCAACACAAACATTTCAAATGGATGTGAACCAGATCGACCAAGCGGACGTTGTGGTTGGGATGGTCGACTTTGTCGATGATCAGGTGGATTCTGGGACAGCCTTTGAAATCGGCTATGCTTTTCACAGTAGGAAACCCGTTGTCATCCTGCACGAGAAGGATACGACGTTGAATCTGATGATTGCGGAAGGCTTACATGCTTACGTCCAAGAGGCCGAAGCACTGGCCGCTTATGATTTTTCAACGTTACCCGAAAGTCATTATCATGGTAAGGTTATCTAGACCTACCATAGCTAACTTAGACAAATAAAAACAGCTTCCTCGTCGTTGAGACGGGGGAGCTGTTTTAAGTTTGAGATTAGTGAACGTCATCGCGGAATAGGCCAACGACCTTACCCAAGATGCTGACGTTGTTGAGGATGATTGGGGCCATGGTGTCGTTTTCTGGTTGAAGTCGGAAATGATCGGCTTCCTTGAAGAAACGTTTGCACGTTGCTTCATTTTCTTCCGTCATCGCAATGACGATGTCGCCATTATCGGCGTTTTGTTGCCGGCGGACGATGACTTGGTCACCATTAAGAATACCGATGTTGATCATACTTTCGCCGCGAATTGTCAACATGAAGAGTTGATCATCATCGCGTTCGAATTCTGGCGGAACAGGGAAGTAGTCGGTTGCTTCCTGAACGGCTAGGATGGGTTCCCCGGCCGTAACGGTTCCCAATACTGGGATACGCGTCTGTTGTTCATGTACGCCTAATTCTTCTAAACCAGCAGGGGTGACTTCTAAGGCCCGTGGTTTCGTTGGGTCCTTCGTCAGCAGGCCCTTCTTTTCTAGGCGGGCGATGTGACCGTGCACCGTAGAGGTTGAGGAGAGAGAGACGGCTTCGCCAATCTCACGGACAGTCGGCGGATACCCTTTTTCGTTGACCCGTTCCCAAATGAAGCGTAGGACGGCTAACTGTTTACTTTCTGAAGCTTTGCTCATTTTTTCTGCCACCTCGTTCGTCATTCGTAGTATAGTTTAACCATAGTGTAGCATAGGTTTCCAGCGTTTTCAAACAGATGTTCGGGTAAATCTAGGCATTAATATATTTATGGCGGAATCGGGTCGCAATATGGACAGTATAAATGTCCCACAAACGTTGTTAATTCGGTGCTGACGACTGGTTGAGAGCTACATAATATTCGGCGAACAGAGGTGCTGGCTAGCCCTAATTATTTTAGACGTCAGCCAATTTAGTTACGCAATCGGGGCGAAACAACCTAAAATTAGGTCGTTTACGGTCTGATAATTGAAATTTGAAATTAACCCTGATATGATAGGGCTTGTCTTGAAACGGCGACGGTAATGATCGGCAAAGTTTCATTTGGAATGTGACGTGGGCGTTGCACGATCGCTCGGTGATAAATCGGCGGACGTGTGATGACCCGAATTCAAAAATAAACTTAAAGGAGGATTGTTCATGGCTGAAGAAACGATGGACACCTTATTGGTTCGCATCAACGAACTGGCCCACAAGGCCAAAACAAGTGAAGGCCTCACCCCTGCTGAAACGGCAGAACGGGCAACTTTACGGAAGAAGTACCTCAAATTATTCCGGGCCAGCTTTAAGAGCCAGGTCGAAATGATGCAGGTTTACGATAAAAGCGGTAAGGAAGTTACGCCAGAAAAAGTCCGTGATATCCAACGTGAAAAGGGTTTACGGGACAATTAATTGCGAGGGCGGGTCTTTTTAATGGATTCGCTCTTTTATTTTGCGTTAAATTTGTGTAAAATTGTAAACTGAATGACTTTATAAAGGAGGGGAATACCTTGTCAACTTGGATCTGGATCATTATCGTCATCGTTGTCGGCCTTGGCTGTGCTGCTGGAGGCTTCTTCGGTGCCCGTAAGTACATGGAAAATTACCTGAAAGACAATCCGCCAATTAACGAAGATCAACTGCGTGCTATGATGTTGCAAATGGGACAAAAACCATCTCAACGGAAGTTACATCAAATGATGAATGCGATGCAACAACAATCACACAACAAAAAGTAGATCTGGTTTTACTGACGACTCGCTTCCAGTTTCCATGGGGGCGAGTTTTTTTGTTTGCATTTTTATTTAATTTCTGTAAAATTGGAAAGTCTGTTACAATTTAATCATATTTTAATCTTAAAGGAGGGACGTTCGTGAGTATCTTTCGTAAATTGGCTTGGTATTTCCGCCTGGAGTGGCGAACCTACCTGGCCGGCATCATTGGTCTGATCTTAACGGCCATCATTGCTATTATTCCGCCGCGAATCATTGGGAACATGGTTGACGGCATTCACGGGCAGACCATGACCGGGCGGCTCTTAGCCATTGACTTGGGTTTGGTTACCCTGGCAGCTTTGGGGCAATATGCCACGCGTTATATGTGGCGTAACGCCATCTGGGGGGGCGCTGCTCACCTGGAACAACTTTTACGGAATCGGCTGTTCAGTCACTTTATGGTGATGGACCGCGAATTCTACCAACATTATCGGACCGGAGACTTGATGGCCCACGCGACTAACGACCTGGAAGCCGTACAACGGGTGGCCGGTGGGGGAATCCTGCAGTTCGCCGATGCCATCATTACTGGGGGAACGACCCTGATTGCCATGATGACCCTGATCGACTGGCGGCTTACGCTGATTGCAATTATTCCCTTTCCGTTTCTCGCCGTCATCTCGTGGTTCCTCGGGCAACGGATTCACCAGGCCTTCGGAGCTTCACAGGCGGCTTTCTCTCGCCTAAATAACAAGGCGCAGGAAAGCATCAGCGGCATCAAGGTCATCAAGGCACTCGGCCAAGAAGACGCTGATGTGGCCGACTTCGACAGTCAGGTTGCACGGACGATCAAGATCAACCGGCGCGTGAACCGACTGGACTCACTGTTTGATCCGGCAATCACGCTGGTTATCTCGCTGTCCTACGTGGCAACCATCGTGCTCGGGGGTCTGTTCGTGACTCACAACGTCATCACCATTGGAAATTTGGTCTCCTTTATCAGCTACTTGGCGATGATGGTTTGGCCGATGTTTGCCGTGGGGATGCTGTTCAACACTATGGAACGGGGGAACGCCAGTTATGACCGGGTCATGGAGCTGTTGAATCAGAAGACGCACATCATCGACCGGGTCAATGGGTTGAAGACGCGCCCAACTGGGACGTTGAGCTATCACGTTAACCGCTTCGACTATCCCGATGATGCCGGGGCCAGCCTCCAACGGATCGATTTTGATCTTCAAGCGGGCAAGACCCTCGGTATCGTCGGTCGGGTCGGTGCTGGGAAATCGACGATTATGAAATTAATCCTGCGGGAGTTTGACGCCTACGATGGTGAGATTCAGTTCGGTGGGCATCCCATCAAGGATTATGCGCTGGATAGCTATTTGCCAGCCATCGGCTACGTGCCACAGGAGAGTTTCCTATTCTCCTCAAATATTTTCGAAAACATTCGGTTTGCGCGACCAGAAGCAACGCAGGCTGAGGTTGAAGCAGCGGCCGCTAAGAGTGACTTGTCCGGTCAAATCGCACAGTTGCCCGAGGGCTACGATACCCAAGTGGGTGAGGAAGGGATTTCCTTATCCGGTGGGCAACGGCAACGGATGGCCATTGCGCGGGCACTTCTGATCAACCCTGAATTGCTGATCTTGGATGATGCCTTATCGGCCGTCGACGCTGAGACCGAAGCCGAAATTCTGGCAAACCTGAAGGCCGAACGGGCCAACAAGACGACCATTATTTCCGCGCACCGGTTGAGCTCCGTGATGGGGGCCGATGAGATTCTGGTGCTCGATCATGGTGAGGTCGTTGAACGGGGAACTCACGCCCAATTGATGGCGGCTCACGGTTGGTACCAACGGATGTTTGATCAACAACAATTAGAGACGCAAGTGAAGGGAGGCGTTAGTGATGACTGATAAGCATGAATCCGCATGGGCACATAGTATGACGACGAAGGAACAGTGGACGGTCATCAAACGCCTACTGAAGTTTGCAGCGCCGTACAAGTGGTTCTTCATCGGTTCGATTATTCTGTCGGCGGTCATCAGTGGGATCAACGTGTTCCTGCCATGGTTGTTGCAGACCTATATGGACCGTTATCTGCGGACCAGTAACGCGACAATCGCTATCATGTGGATGTTCGGTGGACTATACTTTTTCGGTATGTTGACGCGAGCCCTCATGCAGTTCTGGCAGAACTATACCAGTACCATGGGCGCGGAGTACATGCTGGAAAATGTCCGGCGAAAGCTCTTTAGCCAATTGCATCAAAAGGGGATGCGTTACTTCGACCAGACGCCGGGGGGCTCGATTCTCTCACGGTTGATGAACGATACGATGACGTTTTCCAACTTCTGGGCGCTGCTCAACACGCTGATCTTAGCCATCTTTGCGGTTATTTCGTCCTTTACGGCGATGTATTTCACGGATGTGACGGTTGCACTGTGGACGCTGGTGTTGGTGCCATTCTTGGGTGTGACGATCTGGTATTACCAGCGCTACAGTTCCAAGGTGTATCGGCGGATGCGGGAACGATTGAGTGAACTGAACACCAAGCTGGCCGAGGCCATCACGGGGATCAGTGTTATTCAGGAGTTCCGGCAAGAACGGCGGACATCGGCTAACTTTGAGACGACCAACCAGGCCTATTACGATACGCGTAAGGCCATGATTCGGACGAACTCCTTACTGTTGAGCCCCATTATTAACCTGTTTTACGCATTGGGTACCGTGATTGTGTTGGGGATGTTCGGGATGCGCGGACTTCATGAGGTCGTTGCGGCCGGGGTGATTTACGCCTTCATTACGTACCTAAACAATTTCTACAGTCCAATGAGTAATATGATGGATAGTCTGAGTGACTTCCAAAATGGGATGGTTGCCGGTTCACGGGTCTTGCGAGTGGTTGATGACCAAACGTTGGCTCCCGCGCAACATCCCGTGGCGGATGCCAAAATTACTCGTGGTAAGGTTGAATTTCGCCACGTGACCTTTGCTTACGATGAAGAACATCCCGTCCTGAGAGACGTGTCCTTCGTCGTTGAGCCGGGACAGACAGTGGCGTTGGTTGGCCAAACGGGTTCTGGAAAAACGTCGACAATCAATGTGTTGATGCGCTTCTATGAGTTCCAATCCGGTCAAGTTCTGATCGATGACCGGGACATCCGCGAGTATCCCGCCGAGGAGTTGCGGACGAAGATGGGGCTGGTGCTCCAGGAACCGCAACTGTTCTACGGGGATATTCAGACCAATATCCGGATGTTCAATCCGGACATCTCGGACGATCAGGTGCAACGCGCGGCCCACTTCGTCCAGGCTGATGAGTTCATCGATCAGCTGCCACAAGGTTATGCGACCCCAGTGTTGGAACGGGGCACGGAATACTCCGCTGGACAACGGCAATTGATTACCTTTGCCCGTACGGTGGTGACCGATCCAAAGATCCTAATCCTGGATGAGGCCACGGCCAACGTGGATACTGAAACGGAAGCTATGATTCAGACCGGACTATCCCGGATTCAGGAAAACCGAACGACGATTGCGATTGCCCACCGGTTATCGACGATTCAAAATGCCGACCTGATTCTGGTACTGAACCGCGGGAAGATCGTGGAACGTGGAACCAACGATTCGCTGATGCAGCAGCATGGGTACTACTACGACATGATTCAGCTGCAGAACGCGGCACACGTCGACTAGGTTGTACTAGGATTAGTTAGTTTCTTTTAAATATGACTATTGGCATCCAATTCGATTCTGAGTTGGATGTCTTTTTTGACTGCTCAGCTAAAGAGTGAAGGATGAAATGCCTGCCTCATCCCAGTATTGATAAGAATTCGCACCGTTAAATTAGTCCAAATTGGTCGCACTCCGGCTGCCAGAGATTCCGCCCGCTGTGGGGACGCTTCAGACTGGAAGAACACCAGTCTTCTCGCTCGCTTTGAAGCCACGAAGAACACGTGTCTCCAAAGTCGCCCGTGGTCTAAGCTGACTGAGAAAGCGCCAGCTAACACCACTTTCACGGCCGTCTCCATCCCTGGCCTCCTCCGGCTCTGATTGTGTTTTATCACGAAAACGGTTGAAAAACGTGGATATTTAGCATTTTCAGCTCAATTGAAAACGACTGTTACAGTCATTAGCTCAGTCGTATAAGAATACCGTGTAAGTCGAGAGGTCAGCAGATATGGGCTCAGGCGCGTCGTTCTACTTAGTCGATAAGTGAACTTCTTACTGGTTTAGTAGAAAGCCATGCTTATAGCCTCGGCTCTTTCAAAGATTCAAGCTGCGTTTGCACCTGTCCAAGTCCATATCTGCCAACTGGTAAGGCGAAGAAATCACCAGGTTGTCTAACTTTAGTCCCACTGCTGTTGGCCAGAACAGTCGTGGTCGGTACTTCGGAGCATTAAACCTTTAGCTGTTCGGAATAGACTGATTGAAAAGGGGGCCATACTTAGTACTAATGTAATTTCTCCGGAATTTGTCTCATGATTTTGAGAAATAAGTCAAAGATTCGTTTTAATTAGCAATTAATTTCGTGGGTGATCCAAAATATAGGGTTTGGGCCAGACCAGCTCCTAAGCAGTGGTAGCAAAAAGCCATCATCCCTAGTGATGTACTAGTGATGATGGCTTTCAATTTAATCTTGATGGTCTTCTTTTTCCTTCTCGCCGGTGACATCCACGTACTCGAAACTTGGATTGATCTGTTTGTCTAGCGCGTTGAAGGCGGCCTGCATCTGTTGTTCGATGTCGGCTTGACCGGCTTCATCCAGCTTCAGCTTGCGGTCGATGGTGATCGGATCACCAAAAGCGACAGTCACACGCTTTCTGGAGAATAGACGCTTGAAGGTCAGGGGGCCTTGATAGACAGCGGGTACCAGTGGCACCTTGGCCATCTTAGCGATGACAGCCGCGCCACCCTTGAGTTCCTGCGAATGGCGGGAACCCGAGGGGAACATGATCAGGGATAAGTCGCCCTTTCGTAGAATCCGGACTGGCGTTTTGATTGCCGATGGGCCCGGATGATCACGATTTACCGAAAAACCATTGACATGGTAGAGCAGCCATCGGAAAATGGAGTTTTGGAACAACTCTTCCTTGGCCATGAAACTAAATTTCCGGGGACTGGCGGCCAGTGCAAAGTAAACGGGGTCAAACCAGGTCCGGTGAGGTCCCACCAAAACGTAGGGACCATCTGGTAATTTTTCACGGTTGAGATATTTAGCTTTTCCATTTACGATGAATAAGATAACGCGGATGACGTTCCGCAGAAACGAATAAAACATGAGTCGTGCTCCTCTCGCAGCGAATCTTCAATGAATCTAGTATGCAAAAAAACTGCCGGGGTTGCAAGTAATCTTAACCAAAAATGAAAGAAGGTGGTGGCCGTGACCACTCCAGATTTACAAGCTGGCGAACGAATCGACCAGCTTTACAGCCAAGATATTCAAATTATCCAGAGTCCAGAGGTCTTCGCCTTTTCCTTGGACGCAGTGCTCCTGGCCGACTTTGCCAAGCTACCGCCACGTCAGTCCAGTCAGACTGTGGACTTGTGTGCCGGAAACGGTGCCGTGGGGCTCTTTATGAGTAGTAAGACCAGGGGGCGGATTGCTGAGGTCGAGATTCAGCCGCGACTCGCGGATATGGCGCGGCGTAGCGTGGCGCTGAACGGCCTGACAGAGCGGGTTGCCGTGTACGAGGGTGACTTGGCACAGGTCAATCAGTGGATTCCTAAGGATTCAGTGGACGTGGTGACCTGCAATCCACCGTATTTTGAGGATCTGCCGGATAGTCAGAAGAATCCCAATCAGTATCTGGCAATTGCGCGGCATGAGATCACCACGAATTTAGCCACGGTGGTCCAGACGACCAGTGGCCTGTTAAAAATGAACGGCAAGGCCTATTTTGTCCACCGACCAGACCGCTTGCTCCAGCTCTTAGATCTGATGACGGCTAATCGGTTGGCACCGAAGCGGATTCGGTTAGTCCATCCCAAGCCAGGTAAGGAAGCCAATATGGTCCTGGTTGAAGCCATCAAGGATGGTAAGCCTGGGGGATTGCGCTTCTTAGACCCCCTGATCGTGTATGATGGGCATGGCGAATATTCTCCAGAAGTGAAGGCGTTACTCTATGGAACCGACTAAGGAAGGCACTAAAGAACCAACAAAAAACTATTACTTTTACGTATTACTCTGCGCGGATAATTCTCTGTATGGCGGTTTTACCACCGACGTTGCCAAACGTTTCGCCACACACGTCGCCGGTAAGGGAGCTAAGTATACAAAGGTCCATCGGCCACTGAAGGTGTTATTCAGTCAGTCCTTCGACAACAAACACGATGCGCTCCACGCTGAATGGGCCTTCAAACACCAGTCCCGACAACGGAAGTTAGCGTTCTTAAAGACACAGGGGATTTCCATCGAAAAGTAGGCGTATTCGTCCTTTAATGATAAAGACTATGGTACACTTGTGGCGAGTAGTAGATGTTATTTTTCAGACAAGCGAAGGAGGAACTTACTGTGAAAATTATTGCTTATGGCATCCGTGACGATGAACGACCTTACTTAGAAGAATGGTCTCAGGACCAGGGTATCGAAGTTAAAGCCGTGGGTGAATTACTAGATGAATCAACGGTTGATTTAGCCAAGGGTTATGACGGGGCAGTGGTTTACCAACAAAAGCCTTACACGGCAGCGGTCTTAGACCAATTGGCTGCCGATGGGATCACGAACTTATCTCTGCGAAATGTCGGGGTCGACAACGTCGATGCCGATGCCGTTAAACGTAATGGTTTTAAAGTAACGAACGTTCCGGCGTATTCACCAGAAGCCATTGCCGAGTTTACCGTGTCACAACTGATGCAGTTACTGCGGCGAGCACCAACGTTTGCTCGGAAGCAGGCTCACGGTGACCTGCGTTGGGCACCAGACATTGCGGATGAGCTCAACTCAATGACGGTCGGCATTGTTGCGACCGGTCGCATTGGTCGGGCCGCTATGAAGATCTACCAGGGGTTTGGCGCTAAGGTTATCGCCTACGATGTCTTCCATAATCCAGAGTTGGAAAAGCAGGGCATCTACGTCGATACTTTGGATGAATTGTACGCTCAAGCCGACGTGATCTCCTTACATGCACCAGCTACTAAGGAAAATAACCACATGCTGAACGATGAAAGTTTTGGCAAGATGAAGGACGGTGTGTGGATCTTGAACCCAGCCCGTGGTGCACTGATTGACACGGACGCGCTGATTCGGGCACTCGACAATGGTAAAGTTGCCGGGGCAGCTTTGGACGTTTACGAAGATGAAGTTGGCATCTTTAATGCCGACTTTGGGAGCTTTGACGCCATTCCGGATGAACGACTGAAGAACTTGCTGAAACGCGAAAACGTTCTGGTTAGTCCGCACATCGCGTTCTACACTCGGACAGCTGTTAAGAACATGGTGCAATTCGCATTAAACAATAATAAACAATTGATTGAAACGGGTAAGGCTGAAAACGAAGTTGCCTTCTAGGCTTAACCTGACGAAAAAAAGCGTCACGCAATTTGCGCGACGCTTTTATAATGGAAACGTTTAGGCTTCCGAACAGGCAGCGGTGAGTGCCAGGAGCAAGTCCTGTAACTCGAATGAATCCGTCACCGTTTGGTCCGGAATCCACTGCCCGTCTGGAATCTCTAAGTTACGATGATTAAACCAGAAGGCGTGCCAGCCAGCCTGTTTGGCGGCTTTGACGTCCATACTGTAATTATCGCCAACGTAGGCAACTTCACTCGCCCGCAGGTTAAGCTTGCGGTTCATCAACGTGAAGATCTGGGGATCAGGCTTGGCTAAGCCAACTTCCTCCGAGGTGATGATGGCGTCCCTAGTCAACCATCGATGCATCTGGAGTTGCATGACCTTGGCAAGCTGAGCGTCCGTATTGCCATTCGTAATAATACCCAATTGATACTGCTCGCTGAGTTGATCAAGGGCTGTTTCCAGTCCAGGGAACAACTCGATTTGACGAAGACCAGTGGTATAGGCGCGTTGAAAATCAAGCGCTGACTGGACATCGACTGCGGGCAACTGCTGGGCTAAAAGCGCGGTGTTGAGCCGCTTAACGGCCATTTCCTGTTGCGACCACCGGCCATCAGCGACCTGAGCGTAAGCCTGGTCACTCTGTTGGCGGTAAGTCTGGAAGGTCACATTAAGATCAAAATCTTGCGGCAGATTTAAAATCGGCGCAAGGGCGGCCTCGAAGGGCGCTTTTTGATCATAGAGCGTGTCATCGACATCGAAGACGACCGCTTTAATCATATTCGTTTCCTCCTCAGTTATGCCTAAGAAGTTTACCATACCTGGAAATAAAAGCAACGTAAGGTCTCAGATTGATCTCTGCACGCGCCTTACCGGGCAGGAAAAATAGGCCGTGGCGCTGTGGGCGGACGCCCGGAGCCAAAGGGCGGTCTCCAGGCTTGACCTTGAACCTCTAAGAAACGAGTTTCAAGGTCACCAATTGCCTAAGCGGCAGAAATCGCCACTAAGGCAATTCCCACGGCTGGGCCTTTTTTCCTACCCTCACGGCAGATGGCGTTGAATCTGAGGCCTTGGTGGCAATCCATTATATCCAGTGGTGGTCATCATAGACATGGCGATGTTCTTGTGGATAAGATCTTATTGTCACGGCTAGCGGCCTCCGGTTACCAAGCATTTCTGGCTACACTGCGCTCTCTATTTTCAGTAAGTGTTATGTTCTTACGGCCAGTTTACAAACCGGTTAGCACATTTTAGATGGCACGCAGACTTTATTCAGGACGGTCTATGAAAAAAGTAATATTCAAGATTACGGAATTTGTGTGAATTCACAATTATAATCAGCAGATACAATGGGCTAAACCGATGTCAGCCGTGAGGGTGGTGAAAATAGACTCAGCCGTGGGAATACTCTTGGCGGCTGTGCCGCTTAGAGTATTGGTGGGGTGGAAACTCGGTTCGCAGAGGTTCCACCCCAAGGTCAGAGACCGTTCTGTGGCTCTGACCGTCCGCCCACAGCGTCACGGTCTATTTTCACCACCCGGTAAGGCGCCCGATGTAGCCCATCGGGGGATTAAATCGCAGGAATTGTTAACTTTTGCTTGTGTTAGCGCCAGTAGTTTTGTATAATTAGTTTCGGTGCGTATGCGCCAATTCACACCTCGCGTGATGACCGGAGGGGTGCTCGCTTGCGAGTTCTCTAGTCAATTGATCGTGGGGGAGGAAATCAAAAACTATTTGGAGGCATTTTATCATGGCTGTTATTTCAATGAAACAACTGCTCGAAGCCGGTGTCCACTTTGGTCACCAAACCCGTCGTTGGAACCCAAAGATGAAGCAATACATCTTTACGGAACGTAACGGTATCTACATCATCGACTTACAAAAGACGGTGAAGTTGATTGACGCTGCTTACAACTACATGAAGGACGAAGCTGCTAAAGGCGCCGTTGTTCTGTTTGTTGGGACTAAGAAGCAAGCTCAAGATTCTATCGAAGAAGAAGCTACCCGTGCTGGTCAATACTATGTTAACCACCGTTGGTTAGGTGGGACTTTGACTAACTGGGAAACCATCCAAACTCGGATCAAGCGTCTTAAGTCTTTGAAGAAGATGGCTACTGACGGTACTTTTGATGTTCTTCCTAAGAAGGAAGTTTCCTTACTTAAGAAGTCTCAAGACAAGTTGGAACGGTTCTTAGGCGGTATCGAAGACATGCCTAAATTACCTGACGTTATGTTCATCGTTGACCCTCGCAAGGAACAAATCGCTGTTCACGAAGCACAAAAGTTGAACATTCCGATTGTTGCTATGGTTGACACGAACACTGACCCAGACGAAATTGACGTGGTTATCCCATCTAACGATGACGCTATCCGTGCCGTTCGTCTGATCACTTCTAAGATGGCTGACGCTATCGTTGAAGGCCGTCAAGGTGAAGACCAAGTCAACGAAAAGACGTTCGAAGGTAAGAAGTCAGCTGACAAGAAGGGCGACAAGCCTGCTTCTGACAACTCGATGGAAGACATCGTTAACGCCGTTGAAGGCGACAACAAGTAATTAAATGCAAGGTGTCATTTTGACACTTTCCAAATATAAGATTTAAAGCACCTTAGGCTGGCTTAATGTTTAGGACCGATAATGGCCTGAGATTGAGTCAGTCTTTTTTGCTGAATTAGACGAATTCAAAAGGAGGCCATTACACATGGCAAGCAAAATCACTGCAGCACAAGTTAAAGAATTACGGGACAAGACCCAAGTTGGGATGATGGATGCTAAGAAGGCCCTCGTTGCTTCCGAAGGCGACATGGACAAAGCCATCGATTTCCTGCGTGAAAAGGGTATCGCTAAGGCAAAGAAGAAGAGTGGCAACGTTGCTGCTAATGGTTTAGCTCGTGTGAAGGTTAGTGGGAACACCGCTGCCATCATCGAAGTTAACTCTGAAACTGACTTCGTGGCTACTAACGACACGTTCAACGCTTTAGTTGATACTGTTGCTGACACGATTGCCGCACAACAACCAGCTGACTTGGATGCTGCTTTAGCATTGAAGACGACTGATGGCGACACGTTAAATGACGCTATCGTGAAGACCACGCAAATCACCAGTGAAAACGTGCAATTACGTCGTTTCGCTGTTGTTAAGAAGACTGACGGTCAAGTATTCGGTTCATACTTACACCAAGGTGGCCAAATCGCTGCCGTTGTTGTCTTGGAAGGTGCTGACGAAGCTACTGCCAAGGACGTCGCCATGCACGTTGCTGCGATCAACCCAGAATTCGTTTCTAAGGACGACATTCCAGCTGACCGGTTAGCTCATGAACGTGAAGTCTTGAAGCAAGAAGCCTTGAACGAAGGTAAGCCTGAAAAGATCGTTGAAAAGATGGTCGAAGGCCGTCTCCACAAGTTCTTATCCGAAATCAGCTTAGCTGACCAACCATTCGTTAAGGATGGCGACCAAACTGTCAGCCAATTTGTTGCCAGCAAGGGCGGCAAGTTAGTTAACTTTGTTCGTTACGAAGTTGGCGAAGGTATCGAAAAGCCTAAGAGTGACTTGGCCAAGGAAGTAAACGACCAAATCAACGGCTAATTTCAGTAAAAAAGCGTAGATTCCGGTTGGAGGCTACGCTTTTTTCATATATTTTTAGCGAAATGTGGTAATTCGTAACCCCTGACTATCACTAGCCCGGGGAATATGATAGAATTATTGTCAGAATACAATAGGAGGAAACACAATGGCGGACGTAAAGTATAAACGGATTATGCTGAAACTGAGTGGCGAGGCTTTGGCCGGCGACAAGGGTTTTGGGATTAATCCGCCTGTGATTAAAACCGTAGCGGAAGAGGTTAAGAGTGTCTATAATTTGGGCATTCAAATCGCTATTGTGGTTGGTGGCGGTAACATGTGGCGTGGTGTCTCTGGTGAGCAAATGGGCATGGAACGCGCCCAAGCCGACTACATCGGCATGCTGGCGACTATCATGAACGCGTTAGCCTTACAAGACAACCTAGAGTCGATTGGCGTCCCAACGCGGGTTCAAACTTCTATTGAGATGCGGCAGATTGCCGAGCCGTACATTCGGCGTAAGGCCATCCGGCACTTAGAGAAGGAACGCGTTGTCATCTTTGCTGGGGGTACGGGGAGTCCGTACTTCTCCACGGATACGACGGCTGCTTTACGGGCGGCGGAAATCAATGCTGATGCTATCTTAATGGCAAAGAACGGGGTCGATGGAATCTACTCCGCTGATCCTAACAAGGATCCAGATGCCGTTAAGTTTGACCAATTAACGCAATTGGACATCATCAACAAGGGCCTGCACGTCATGGATACGACGGCTAGTTCACTTTCGATGGATAATGATATCCCATTTGTCGTGTTCAACCTCAATGAGACTGGTAACATTCGCAAGGTCGTTGAAGGCGAGAATATCGGGACTACAGTTAGGGGAAAATAAATATGGCAGATCAGATTATTACAGATGCACAGAGTCGGATGAAAAAGGCCGAAGAAGCTTTGAAGCGGGAACTCGGAACGATTCGTGCCGGCCGTGCCAATGCTAGCATTTTGAACCGGGTCACTGTGGATTACTATGGCGCCCAAACGCCATTGAACCAAGTGGCATCCATCACCATTCCTGAACCACGGGTATTGATGGTGACGCCTTATGATAAGTCCGCCCTCGAAGATATCGAAAAGGGTATTTTGGAATCTGACGTGGGAATCACGCCAGCTAACGACGGGACTGCATTACGGTTAGTGATTCCACAACTGACCGAAGAACGTCGTAAGGAAATTGCTAAACAAGTTAAGGCTACCGCTGAACAAGGCAAGGTCGCTGTCCGGAATGTCCGGCGCGATGCTATGGACAGCGTTAAGAAGGGCCACAAGAATGGCGACTACACCGATGATGACTTACACAACTTGGAGGACCAAGTCCAAAAGGCAACGGATAAGGCCATCAAGGGTGTTGACGCAATTGCGGCAGACAAAGAAAAAGAAGTCTTAACGGACTAATCCAACTGAGTAAGGAGCGTTTAAATATGGCAGAAGATAACCAAAATAACCAAGATAACGTTGAAATCACCCCTGGTACTGAGCAATTTGGGAAGATGGTTTTCCGTCTGAACAACCCAGTCAATGCTGAAAATATTTCCGTGTTGAACTACAACGGGGCAGAATTGGAACAGATTCAAGACGGCGTTTATGCACAACCTGCATACGTTAGCGACGATTTCAACTTATTCTTCGTTGTTACCCAATTAATTGGGGACGACTGGATCGTGGCGTTCTCTAAGGCGACTATCGAGAATGGTAACGAAATTACTGATCTCTCAGATCCACTGCCAACTGGTGAAGGCTTGAACCTCTTGGGCCAAACTAGTGCTGAAGATGCCAACAATCTCCTGAGCTACTTCGGGACGTTGGTTGACGCTAAGCGCGGTGAATGGCGGTTAATCGAGTAATTCCGGTCAAAAGCTAAAGATTTGCTCAATTTGGGGGCCGGGATAGTTTCCCGGCTCTTTTTTTGTTATGATGAGAGGTTGTAGAGATGAACCTAGAATCAACGGAGGTGCGCAGTGTTTTCATTTTTAAATAAAGATCAAGCCACGGGCGAGGTCACGGAGCGCCAGTTGGACGAGCAAAATATTCCCGCCCATATCGCAATTATCATGGATGGTAACGGACGGTGGGCCCAGCAGCGGCATTTACCCCGCATCGCTGGTCACAAACAGGGAATGAATACGGTGAAGACGGTTGCCAAGGCAGCCAGTCACTTGGGTGTTAAGGTACTCACGTTATACGCTTTCTCCACGGAGAATTGGAAACGGCCATCTACTGAGGTCAACTACCTCATGAAGTTGCCGGTCGACTTCTTTGGCACGTTCGTTCCTGATTTAGTTAAGAACAATATTCGGGTGAAGGTCATGGGGTACACGGATCAATTACCAGCAGCTACGCAAAAGGCGGTTCGCGATGCGATTGCGGATACGGCCGACTGTACTGGCATGGTACTGAACTTCGCGTTGAACTATGGTGGCCGGGCCGAACTGGTCACGGCAACGCAACAGCTGGCTGCTCAGGTGCAGGCCGGTCAATTGGCACCAGCGGATATTACTGCGGACATGCTCGGTCAGCAGTTGATGACCGGAGACTTGGCCGAATTAGCCGATCCTGATCTGTTGATTCGGACCAGTGGTGAAGAACGGCTGTCGAATTTCATGCTCTGGCAGGTCGCGTACAGCGAGTTTGTCTTCATGCAAGAACATTGGCCCGACTTCGATCAAGCAACGCTAGAACAAGCTATTTACACGTATCAGCAGCGTCATCGGCGCTTTGGTGGGCTTAACCCCGCGGCTGATACGACCAAAAATTGAGAACATTGAGGAGTTTGTAATATGAAACAACGGGTTATAACGGCTGTCGTTGCCCTAATTATCTTTATCCCTATCATCATTGCAGGGGGTATTTGGATCGACATCGCCGCCTTTGCACTGGGCCTCGTGGCCTTGTCAGAAATCTTAATTATGCGGAAGAAATTGTTAGTGAGTCCGGAAGCCTTTATTTCGGGTATCGGTATCTTACTGGTCATTGCACCGCAGGGTTGGTGGGCAGATCTGCCCCATTTCTTGGATCCTTGGTACATCGTTTATTTGTTTGTCCTGCTCTTATTATTGCGGACGGTGGTCTCCAAGAACCGTTTCTCATTTGACGATGCCGGGATGATTACCCTGAGTATGCTGTACATCGGGATTGGGTTCCACTTCTTCATCGCAGCGCGGGCCGTTAGTCTCGTGGTTTTATTGTATGCGCTGTTCATCGTGTGGACTACGGATTCCGGTGCCTACATGATTGGTCGAAAGATTGGGAAACACAAGCTGGCGCCGCACATCAGTCCTAATAAGACTTGGGAAGGGTCCATTGGGGGCTCACTGGTGGCCACGATTGTCGGCAGTGTCTTCTGGTACTTCTTCCCAATTGGTCACTACAGTCTGATTGTCATGATCATCTTGACACTGATTTTCTCCGTCGTTGGTCAGTTCGGTGACTTGGTTGAATCGGCTCTCAAGCGGTACTACGGCGTCAAGGACTCCGGGAAGATCTTACCCGGTCATGGTGGTATCTTGGACCGGTTTGATAGCTTACTGTTAGTTCTGCCAGTCATTCATTTGTTTGGCCTGATTTAAGCGTTGATAACTGATAAATTCATATCATCTTTAACTATTGCAGAGTTGGGTAGATTGATTACCGCTTAGCTAAGTTTGACTCAGCCATGACTTATGGTTCGAAGCTAGCTTAGCCGGAGGAGGCCAGGGGTGGCGCCAGCCGTGACAGTGATGTTGGATCGGGTGGTCAGTTCTTCCCGACCTTACATCACGGGACGTGTTTGGAAACTCACTGGGTTTAGGTGAGGTTTCAAACCGAGCCGGAAACCCACGTTTCTCGGGCTGCAGGCGTTCCCCACAGCGGCGGAACCCCTGGCAGCCGCAGGTGACAATTTTCAACCTTAAGTTTTGCTGTTCGCTTGCGCCCTTTGGGGTGGTTAAGGTATGCTATACAGCAGTTAAAAAAACGTAGGATCAAGTCGAACAGTAGAAGGGACGACAGCTGTGATTACAACGATTATTACCTTTATTATCGTCTTTGGGATTCTGGTCATAGTCCACGAGTTTGGGCATTTTTACTTTGCCAAACGCGGTGGTATCTTGGTCCGGGAATTCTCTATCGGGATGGGTCCCAAGCTGTTTTATCGGCGCGGGAAGGATGGGACGACTTATACGCTCCGTCTGTTGCCCGTCGGGGGATATGTCCGCATGGCGGGCGCCGAAGACGACGAAGATGAGATTAAGCCCGGGACACCGGTTAGCCTGTACTTAGGTAAGGATGATCAGGTCGAACGGATCAATGCTAGCAAGAAGTCGACGTTGTTTAACGGAATTCCGGTCGAAATCACCGGTTCCGATCTGGAGGATGAACTCTGGATCGAAGGTTATGAAAACGGTGATGAATCCGAGGTCAAGCGTTACCCGGTTGCGCACAATGCGACCATTATTGAGACCGATGGGACCGAACTGCAGATTGCGCCTAAGGATGTGCAATTCCAAGCAGCGTCGTTAGGCCGACGTCTCATGACCAACTTCGCGGGACCGATGAACAATATCATCTTGGCCATCGTGACGTTCATGTTGATGTCGTTCGTGCAAGGCGGCGTCGCCATGGGGACCAACCAGGTCCAAGTGGCGAGTGCTCCGGTATCCATCGCTAAGAAGGCTGGCATTCAGAACAACGATAAGATTTTGTCGGTAAATGGCAAAGAGACCAAGGACTGGACATCGTTGAGTACGGCCATTCAGCCGCGGGCCAACAAGGCTACCAAGGTTGTCATTCAACGTGGGAACGCCAAGAAGACGTTGACGTTGACGCCTAAGGGCGAGCAGTCCAATGGGAAAACGGTCGGGATGATTGGGATTACCCAGGCACAGAACAAGCATATTGGGCCGATTCTGGCTTCCGGGTTCACGCAGACCTGGACCATGACCAAGGCGCTCTTCGGGGCACTCTGGAGTATGGTTTCCGGTCACTTTAGCCTGAACGATTTGGGTGGGCCAGTCGCTATCTTTGCGACGACCTCTCAAGCCACTAAATTTGGGCTGGTCGGCGTGCTGAACTTCCTGGCTTTCCTGTCGATCAACTTGGCAATTGTCAATTTAATACCAATTCCAGCCTTAGATGGTGGTAAAATATTATTGAACTTTATTGAAGCTATCCGGCGCAAACCCCTTTCCGAAAACGTGGAAGCGGGGATTACGCTGGTCGGTGTCGGTTTCCTGGTGATTCTGATGTTACTGGTGACCTGGAACGATATCGAACGCTACTTTATTCACTAGCAAAATAGGGATGTAACGAGAAGGGAATATTTGACTATGAAACAATCGAAATTACTCATTCCAACTTTGAAAGAGGTGCCGAATGACGCTGAGGCCCTGAGCCATCAAATGATGTTGCGGGCCGGCTACATTCGCCAAGTGACTGCAGGGGTTTACGCCTACTTGCCACTGGCCTACCGGGTCTTAGAAAATATCGAGAAGATCATCCGTGAGGAAATGGAAAAGATTGACGCGGTTGAAACCTTGATGCCAGCCATCTTACCTGCTTCACTGTGGGAAGAATCCGGCCGTTACGAAACGTACGGTCCGAACTTATTCAAGCTGAAGAACCGTCATGACAGTGACTTTATTCTGGGACCAACCCACGAAGAAACGTTTACGATGCTGGTTCGCGACGCGGTTAAGTCTTACAAGCGGTTGCCATTGGTGATGTACCAAATCCAACCAAAGTATCGGGATGAAGATCGTCCCCGTTACGGATTGTTACGTGGTCGTGAATTTATCATGAAGGATGGGTATTCCTTTACCATCAATGATGAAGATCTCGATCGCATCTACTCACAAATGGAACACGCTTACGAAAACATCTTTGACCGTGTTGGCTTGAACTACCGGGCCATCGTTGGTGACGGTGGTGCCATGGGTGGGAAGGATTCCAAGGAATTCTCCGCTATTGCGCCAGTTGGTGAAGACACGATTGTTTACTCCGACTCATCCGACTACGCGGCTAACCTGGAAATGGCACGAAGCCTCTTCATTAGCAAGAAGTCCCACGCCCAACCAGAAGAAATGGAAAAGATTGCGACGCCAGGAGCCAAGACGATTGATGAAGTTGCCGAATTCTTGGATGTTAAGTCATCAACGTTGATTAAGAGCATGCTCTACGTGGCTAACAAGGAACAACCTGTGATGGTGCTGGTTCGTGGTGATCATGAAGTCAACGAAACCAAGCTGAAGAACTACTTGGACGCCGACTTCTTAGATCCCGCAACGCCAGATCAAGCCCAACAATTCTTGGGTGCCAACTTTGGGTCATTAGGTCCCGTAGGTGTCGGTGAAGACGTTAAAATCTTGGCCGACCAATACGTGGGCGACATGGTCAACGTGACCGTGGGTGCCGATGAAGATGGTCATCATTACATCAACGCCAACGCTGGTCGTGACTTCCGGGTCGACGCCTATGCCGACTTCCGTGAAGTGCAACCTGGCGATCTGTCACCAGATGGTGCCGGTGTGCTGAAGTTTACCAAAGGAATCGAAATTGGTCACATCTTCAAGCTGGGGACGCGTTACTCCGATGCTTTGGGTGCGACGGTTCTGGACGAAGGTGGCCGTCAGAAGCCCGTTGTCATGGGATCTTACGGTATCGGTGTGAGTCGGTTATTGTCCGCTATTGCTGAACAACAAGCCGACGAAAATGGTTTGGTATGGCCACGGAACATCGCGCCATTTGACATTCACTTGGTTCCCGTCAACCTGAAGAAGGAAGACCAAGCCAACCTGACCGCTGAACTGGAAGAACAGTTAACGGCCAAGGGTTACCGTGTGCTGACTGATGACCGGAAGGAACGTCCCGGTGTGAAGTTTGCCGATTCCGATTTGATGGGGATTCCGGTCCGCATCACGATTGGTAAGAAGGCCGGCGAAGGTATCGTTGAAATCAAGATCAGAAAGACTGGTGAAACGGTCGAAGTTATTAAGGATGAAGTCGCAAGTACTGTGGAAATCCTCTTTAAAGACATCGACTAGCTTACCGAAAGACCAGCTAGCGGCTGGTCTTTTTAGTCTTTTGACTAACAGTTAAAGTTCGGTTGGGGCTGGTCGCCCGTGGCTGTCAGGAGCTCCGCCTGCTGTGGGGACCGGTGAAATCCTGAGAAGCGGTATTTCACCTCGACTTGAAAACTCGCTGAAAGTCGCGAGTTTTCAAGCTCGTCCCATGGCCGTAAGAACGGGGAGAACCAAGCACCCGTCCTAACGCCATCGACACGGCCGGCTACGCTCCTGACAGCCTTCGGTTAACATGGATCGCTGACTTAAACTGTTAGTGGTCGACGCAAGACTAGCATCTAGCTGATGTATGACTTAGCTAGTCATTGTTGGCAACTAGTTGCCACTTGTCTGAGCGACTAGTGTACGGCAGCGCCAGATTAAGAGCGCGATATGTAATTGCGATTTGATGGTTAAAAATTAGTTTAGCCGGAGGAGGCCAGGAATGGCGCTGGCTGTGATGGCGGTGTTAGGCCGGGCGATTTTTTCCCGGTCTTACAGCGCGGGACGCGTTTGGAAACTCGGCTGAACTTGGCGAGGTTTCAAACCGAGCCGGAAGCCCGTACTTTGGCTGCAGGCGGTCCCCACAGCGGCAGAATCCCTGGCAGCCGCAGGCGACAATTTATAACCATCAGTAACCAATGAAAAATAGAGACAAGAAGAGATTCAGACAGTGTGAAAGGAGTTCGCTTGTGGACGAAGATCGCCATGCATTATTTGAAAAATTATTACAACAACTAGATTTGTCCGGTGCGGCCAATCAACCGTACTACCAAACGGCCACGATCGACCGGTTGACCGTTCACGAACAGTCACGGCGCTGGCACTTTTTCCTTAAAATGCCCAGTATTTTACCGCTGACAGCCTTTGTGGAATTTCACAATCACCTTCAGATTGCGTTTCGAGAGATTGCGACGGTGGAGGCTAGTATCGAAGTCGATCAGCCCGAACTGACCAACCGCCTCGTGGGCGATTACTGGGAATGGGTCGTGAAGAACAGTGGCCTGACCGGTAATCTGGTTCAGGAACTCTGTCAATCCCAGGTCCCACAACTCGATCCGGATAACCGGGTCCTGTTGTATGCCCAAAATGAAGTCGTGAAGAACTTTTTGACTAACCAGGCGTTGGGGCCAATTGAGGATACCTACCGTCAGGCCGGTTTTCCAAAGTTCAACATCCACGTGATGGTCGACGAATCCAAGTCGCAAGCCAAAATCGACGAGTTCAAGGCGCGGCAGGAAAAGACCGACGCGCAGTTAGCCCAACAGGCGGCTGTGGCGATTGAAAAGGCCAACCAAAAGCGGGCCAGTCAAGGCAATGGTGACGTTCAGGCCGCCAGCGGTCCTACCCAGATTGGGAAGGCCATCAAAGGCGATCAACCGACGATGCGGATGGTCGATATCACCCAGGAAGAGCGATCTGTCATCGTTGAAGGGTACATTTTCGACAAGGAAGTTCGGAAGTTGCGTTCCGGTCGGCAACTGTTGACCATCAAGATTACCGACTACACGTCCTCCATCGTCGTGAAGAAATTCTCACGTGGTGCCGAGGACGAAGCCCAATTTGCCGGAGTTGAAGAGGGTAGCTGGGTCAAGGTTCGTGGGAGCGTCCAAGAAGACAGCTTCATGCGTGACCTGGCCTTGAACGCCTATGATATCAATGAAGTCAAGCATGCCAGTCGCCAAGACACGGCACCTGCCGATGAAAAGCGGGTCGAATTACACCTGCACACCACGATGAGTCAGATGGACGCCACCAATCCAATTGGGGATTACGTCAGTCAGGCGAAAAAGTGGGGCATGCCGGCGTTGGCCATCACCGATCACTCTGACTTGCAAGGATTTCCTGCGGCATTTAACGCGGGGGCCAAAGCGGGCGTCAAGATGCTCTACGGGGTTGAAGCAAACCTCGTGGATGATGGGGTGCCCATCGGGTATAACAGTGCCCACGTGCCGCTAGACGGGGCCACCTACGTCGTCTTTGACGTGGAAACCACCGGGCTGTCGGCCATCTACGACAAGGTGATCGAACTGTCTGCCGTTAAGATGGAGCACAAGAACGTGATCGCTCAGTTTGAAGAGTTCATCGATCCCGGGTTCCCGTTGTCTGAACAGACGACGAACCTGACCAGTATCACCGATGATATGGTGGCGGGGTCCAAGTCCGAGGAAGAGGTCTTTAAGCTCTTCCGCGAATTCTGTGGCGATGCGATTATCGTTGGGCATAACGTGACCTTCGATGTGGGGTTCATGAACACTGGCTACAAGCGTCACGGTATGTCAGAAATCAGCAATCCAATCATCGATACCTTGACGTTGGCGCGCTTCCTGTACCCAACGTTGAAGAGTTACCGGTTGAACACGTTGGCCAAACGGTTCCACGTCAGTCTGGAGCACCATCACCGGGCCGTCTACGATGCCGAATCCACGGGTCACCTGAACTACCTGTTCTTGAAGGATGCCGAGGATCGCTACGACATCCAGTATCACGACCAGCTCAACGATCACATGACCGATAACGATGCGTATAAACATGCGCGGCCGAGTCATGCCATTCTGATTGCGAAGACGCAGGCTGGTTTGAAGAACATGTTCAAATTAGTCTCAGCCTCCAATGTGGATTACTTCTATCGGGTGCCACGAGTGCCACGGAGCGTGCTCGACCACTATCGCGACGGGATTATCGTTGGGTCGGCCTGTGCATCCGGTGAAGTCTTCACCGCGATGATGCAAAAGGGTCAGGTCGAAGCTGCGGCCAAGGCCAAATACTACGACTATCTCGAAGTTCAGCCTAAAGCGGCCTATCAGCCATTGATTGACTCGGGCTTGATTGCCGACGAATCCAATTTGGAAGAAATCGTGGGTAACATGGTCCAACTCGGTCACGACCTGAACAAACCGGTCGTCGCTACCGGGGATGTGCACTACTTGAACCCCGAAGACTATATTTACCGCAAAATTTTAATTCATTCACAAGGTGGGGCCAACCCGCTCAACCGTCAGGAGTTACCCGATGCGCACTTCATGACGACAAACGAGATGCTGGACGACTTTGCCTATCTTGGTGAAGACACGGCCAAGGAAATCGTGGTCACCAACACGCAGAAGATTGCGAACGACGTTGATGAGGTTCACCCGTTAAAGGACAAGCTGTACACGCCACGGATGGAAGGGGCCGAAGACGAAATTCGTCAACGGACCATGGACACTGCGCACGCGTGGTACGGCAATCCGTTACCAGAACTGGTTCAACACCGGGTTGACCGGGAACTGAAGTCGATTATTGGAAACGGGTTCTCCGTGATCTACTTGATCGCCCAACGACTGGTAGCCAAGTCCAACAAGGACGGGTACTTAGTTGGGTCTCGGGGGTCTGTTGGATCCAGTGTGGTCGCAACGTTCACCGGAATTACCGAAGTGAACCCGTTGCCGCCACATTATCGTTGCCCGAACTGTCAGTATTCTCATTTCTATACCAAGGGTGAATATAGTTCTGGCTATGATTTGCCAGAAAAGAATTGCCCCAAGTGTGGGACTCTGATGATCGGTGATGGCCATAACATTCCGTTCGAAACCTTCTTAGGATTCAAGGGAAATAAGGTCCCCGATATTGATTTGAACTTCTCTGGGGACTACCAACCAATCGCCCACAACTACACCAAGGTGCTGTTCGGCGAGAAGAACGTGTATCGAGCCGGAACGATTGGAACGGTCGCCGACAAGACGGCTTACGGGTACGTGAAGGCCTACGAACGGGATACGGAGCAGACCTTTAGAGGTGCTGAGATTGATCGCTTGGCCAAGGGCGCTACTGGGGTCAAACGAACCACCGGGCAACATCCGGCCGGGATTATCGTTGTGCCGGACTACATGGATATTTACGACTTTACGCCGATCCAGTATCCTGCCGACGATCAAAATGCCGCTTGGCAGACGACCCACTTTGATTTCCATTCGATTCACGATAACATTCTGAAAATTGATATTCTGGGACACGATGATCCAACCATGATCCGGACGCTGCAAGATTTGTCCGGAGTCGACCCGCAGACCATTCCAATGGATGATCCGGGTGTCATGGCACTGTTCTCCGGGACAGATTCACTGGGCGTCACGCCGGAACAGATTCAGTCCAAGACTGGGACGCTGGGTGTGCCCGAATTTGGGACGCGCTTTGTCCGGGGAATGCTGGAAGAAACGCATCCGAAGAATTACTCACAGCTACTTCAAATTTCCGGTCTGTCTCACGGGACGGATGTGTGGTTGGGGAACGCCGAAGAGTTAATCAAGGCCGGAACCGCCACCATCGCCAACGTGATTGGGTGTCGTGATAACATCATGACCGACTTGATCAACTTCGGCCTCGATTCCGAAACGTCTTTCCAAGTCATGGAACACGTGCGGAAAGGCCGGGGAATCCCGGATGAATGGCAGGAAAAGATGAAGGCGACGGACTGTCCCGATTGGTACATTGACTCTTGTTTAAAGATCAAGTACATGTTCCCCCGGGCCCATGCCGCTGCCTACGTGCTGATGGCTCTGCGGGTGGCCTACTTCAAGGTTTATTTCCCAATCATCTACTATTCAGCGTACTTCTCCGTGCGGGCCGATGACTTCGATGTCGTGGCCATGTCACAGGGAAAGTCCGCGGTCAAGGCGGCCATGAAGGCCATCAACGACCAGGGGATGGACGCTTCCACCAAGGATAAGAACCTCTTGACGGTGCTCGAATTAGCCAACGAAATGTTGGAACGGGGCTACGAATTCAAGATGATCGACCTCGAAAAATCCGACGCTGCGGAATGGATCATCGACGGCAACACGTTGATTGCGCCATTCAAGGCGGCTCCTGGACTGGGGTTGAACGTGGCCAAGCAGATTGTGGCAGCTCGGAACGATCGGCCGTTTATTTCCAAGGAAGACCTCGCTAAGCGGGGAAAGGTCTCGAAGACCTTGATCGACTTCATGACGGAAAACGGTGTGCTCGCTGGGTTACCAGACGAGAACCAACTCAGTTTATTCGACGACATGATGTAACCTGCAACTGTTGGACACTGATTGCGCCTTCGGGCCGGTGAAAATTGGGCCGTGACGCTGAGGGCGGACGTCCAGAGCCAAAATGCGGTCTCTGGACTTGCTTTGAACCTCTGAGAACCGAGTTTCAAAGGCGCCAATTCTCTAAGCGGCATAGCCGCCAAGAGAATTCCCACAGCTGGGCCCATTTTCACCAGCCCTGCGGCTGAGATTGCGGTCGACCGTGGTTGCTGGGTGACATCAAATGTGGGTCGTTTAACTGGTTGGTGACGCTAAAAGTCATAATTGGTTAGCAAACGTTAAAGTATGAGGTCCATCACTGTAGCTAAACGGCTGCGTGATGGGCTTTTTTTAATACTGTCTGAGGCCCCTTACTTACTACTAATGTAATTTTGAGGGGATTTGTCTCATTCTTTTGGCAGTTAATTAAAAATTCGTTTTAGTCATGAATTTGTTGTGGGAGGTGACGACCATTGCGTGTTTTTCGAAGGGACGTTAGTAAACAGAAACTAGTCTAGCCAGAGAGATACTATTAAAGCTTCAAAATTGAAGGGGTTCTGACAGCCGCAGACGTTGGTTTTACAACCAACCTGCCTAATTAGGTACACCGGTGAACTAACGCCACGCGAAACCCACGTTTATCAGGAATAATAACATGGTAAGCGCTTACAAAAACACCAAATTATGGTACAATAATGGTGAGGAATCAGAGAACCATTACTAAACTTTAACGAAAGCGGGTGTTCACCATGCTACAGCGGTTTGCACGATTACCAGACGGTTGGATGTTTCTGGCAGGCTATTGTTTGATTGGTTTAGGCTATGTGTTGTTTGGCTTGGTATCAACTGTCGCGGCTGTGCCATTCTTGGCAGTCGTTATTGGCTACTTCCTGATTGCATTCATTTTGACCATAGTTAAAGCGATTAGTTTGAAGGAAATGGCATTGAATCGGTTAAACTTATTGGTTTTTGAATTCATTACGATTGCGGGATTCATTTTGCTACTGTTCACCTGCGAACAGTAGATGGCACAATGGTTGCAATCCCGCGTGAACTGTAGTAAAGTAGGCTTTGTAGTTAAACTCGTTTTTTAAATGAGTGAGCAGTCCATGCTCACTCTTTTTAATGGAAAAATGTAGGAGGCGGAATTCTTTGAGTACAGTCGTTGAGACCGTGACGGACCTGGCCCGGCCAATCGTGGCGCAACATCAGTTTGAATTAGTAGACGTTGAATTTGTCAAGGAAGGTAAAGGCTGGTACCTGCGGGTCTACATTGACAAGCCCGGTGGTATTAACATTGAAGAATGTGCGATGGTGAGTGATGAGTTGTCCGAACAACTGGACGCGATCGATCCAGATCCCATTCCCCAAGCCTACTTCCTCGAAGTTTCTTCACCTGGTGCAGAACGCCCATTGAAGAAGCCAGAAGATTTTGAACGGGCCGTGGGAGATTATATCCACGTTTCCCTATATCAAAAGATTGGTCAAAGTAAGGTTTACGAAGGCACGTTGGAAGAATTACGTGACGATGCCTTAGACTTAACCGTTAATTTAAAGGGACGCATCAAGACGTTGACCATTCCACGCGATGCGATTGCCCAAGCCCGGTTAGCCATCAAGTTCTAACTAAATAAGGAGCGAAACACAACATGAGTAAAGAATTATTAGGTGCCCTTGACGTCCTTGAGACGGAGAAGGGTATCCAGAAATCAGTCGTTATCGACGCCTTGGAAGCAGCCCTAGTTTCTGCATACAAGCGGAACTACGACCAAGCCCAAAACGTTGAAGTGCAATTCGACCAAAAGAAGGGTGACATCCACGTCTTTGCCGTGAAGAAGGTCGTTGACCAAGTCTACGATTCACGCTTGGAAGTTGGTTTGGATGACGCTTTAGCCATCAGCAAGGGTTACGAAATTGGTGACGACATCAAGTTCGAAGTGACCCCTAAGAACTTTGGCCGAATCGCCGCTCAAACCGCTAAGCAAGTTATCTTGCAACGGGTTCGTGAAGCCGAACGGAACATCATCTACGATCAATACAGCCAGTATGAGAATGAAATCATCACCGGTGAAGTTGAACGCCAAGATTCCCGTTTCGTTTACGTGAGCTTAGGTAAGGTCGAAGCCGTTATGGGCCACCAAGACCAAATGCCTAACGAAACGTACCGGATTCATGACCGGATCAAGGTCTACGTGACGCGTGTGGAAAATGCCACGAAGGGTCCTCAGGTCTTTGTTAGCCGGACGAACGCTGATTTATTGAAGCGTTTGTTCGAACAAGAAGTTCCTGAAATCTTTGATGGCACCGTTGAAATCATGGCCATTGCGCGTGAAGCCGGTGACCGGGCCAAGGTGGCTGTTCGTTCGAACAACCCCGACATCGATCCCGTGGGGACCAGTGTTGGTCCTCGTGGGCAACGGGTCCAAACTATCGTCAACGAACTTGGCGGTGAAAACATGGATATCGTGGAATGGACGGATGACGAAGCGAAGTTTATCGCCAACGCCCTGAACCCTGCCGAAGTTTTGGATGTCATCTTTGATCCAAACAACGAACGGGCTTGCCAAGTCATCGTGCCAGACTATCAACTGTCTTTGGCCATCGGTAAGCGGGGTCAAAATGCCCGGTTAGCCGCTAAGTTGACGGGTTACAAGATCGATATTAAATCAGAATCCGAAGCATCTGCTATAATGGAAGCTGATCAGACTGCTGATGCACAACCAGCAGCTGACGATGATGCGCCCGTTGCCACTGACGACACCGCAACAGATACGTCTGTTGATGAAGCCCCAGTGACGGAAGACGCACCAGTTAGCGATGAAGTCGCTGACGACGCGACCGATGTAGCTGCTAACGATGATGACGCCACAGATTCAGCAGCTAGTGAGTCAACTACTGACGACTCTTCGTCAGCTGAATAGCACCCATCTAAAGGAGGTTTGGTCCCATGAAACAACGGAAAGTCCCTATGCGCAAGGATATTGTGACTGGGGAAATGGCGCCTAAGAAGCAACTGGTTCGGGTTGTTCGCAACCAGGAACAGGAAGTTAGCGTTGACCCTACCGGTAAGCAATCCGGTCGTGGTGCCTACATTGCTTTAGATGTGGACATTGCGAAGCGGGCCAAGAAGGAACGAACCTTCGATCGCGTCTTTGACGTGAAGGTTCCAGATGACTTCTACGATGACTTAATTGCTTACGTGGATCATCAACAAGCTCGACGGGAATTATTCGACAATGACTAATTTCGAGCGTGCTTTACAACTTTTAGGATTGGTTCGGCGGGCAGGCAAACTGGTCACCGGCGAATCCTTCGTTATGGCAGCGGTCAGAGACGGTTCAGCTAAGCTGGTTTTAATGGCAAATGATGCCGGCAAGACCAGTCAGAAGCAGTTTCGTGATAAGACAGCGAGCTATGACGTCCAATTAAACGAGGACTTTACGAAGGACCAGTTGAGCACGGCCATTGGGTCGGCGCGCACGGTCATCGCAATCACCGATCCGGGTTTCGTCCGGAAGTTACAACAATTACTTGCTAAGTAGCCGCCTGGCGTTCTCGTGATCGGCAGAATACAAAGGAGTGTGAAGATATGGGGAAAAAGCGAATTTATGAACTCGCCAAAGAAATTAATGTCTCCAGTAAACAGATCATTGCGAAAGCCGAATCAAAGGGTTTTCCGGTGAAAAACCACATGTCAACGCTCGGCGAGAACGAAGAACGTCAGCTCCGCGAAGCATTTAGCAAGAAGTCTGCTGGCAAGGCAACGACACCTAGTGCTAAGCCTACCAAGCGACCTGCAACGATGCAAGCGGCTCGGCCTGCCGGTCAGAAGAGTGATCATCCTAAGACGACCAGTCAAAAACCTGCGTCACAGGGTAATGGTAACCGGTCAAATGGGAGCAATCGTTCAACCAACAATGGTAACCACAGCAATAATGGTGGTAACCAGTCGGCTAACGGGGGCAATCACACCTCTAACCAGCGGTCCAACAACGGTAACAGCAGTAATCGTAACCAACAACGTACGACGAATAACAATAATAAAAATAATAATGGCCAGTCCGGAAGTAATCACACTGAGCAACACAATTCCGGGACCGGCAGATTTGGTGGAAGCTTGAATAATAATACAAATAATAGCAATGGCCGGCGTGGTAGCAGCAACGGAAACAGTCGTGGGGGCCGGAATAACCGGAACAACCGCAACAATCGCCGCCGTAATAATAACAATAACAACCGTTACAAGAAGAACCAACGGATCAAAGACACGAACCAGCACAAGGGCGCACCAGAACGGAAGAACAAGGCTTTACCAGATGTATTAATCTATACGGATGGGATGAACGCGCAAGACTTAGCCAAGATCTTACACCGTTCTTCAGCTGAAATCGTGAAGAAGCTCTTCATGCTGGGCGTTATGGTCAACCAAAACCAATCCTTGGACAAGGACACCATTGAAATCTTAGCCGATGACTATGGCATCCAAGCACAAGAAAAGGTTCAAGTTGACGTGACCGATATTGATAAGTTCTTCGATGCTGAAATGGCCAACACGGATCACTTGGAAACACGTGCGCCAGTTGTGACCATCATGGGACACGTTGACCATGGGAAGACGACGTTGTTGGATCATCTGCGTCACTCTCACATTACCGAGGGTGAAGCCGGTGGGATCACGCAGGCCATTGGTGCCTACCAAGTCCACTACAACGACAAGTCCATTACCTTCTTGGATACACCAGGACATGCTGCCTTTACTGAAATGCGTGCGCGTGGTGCTGAAATTACCGATATTACGGTCTTGGTAGTTGCCGCTGATGATGGTGTGATGCCACAAACCATCGAAGCCATTCATCATGCGAAGGCTGCTGGGACGCCAATCATCGTGGCTGTCAACAAGATTGATAAGCCAGGTGCTAACCCGAACCACGTTATGGAACAATTAACGGAATATGAATTGATTCCTGAAGACTGGGGTGGCGATACCATCTTCGTTGAAATTTCTGCGAAGTTTGGAAAGAACATCGACGAATTGCTCGACATGATTCTCCTGCAATCCGAAGTGTTGGAATTAAAGGCTAACCCAGAACAAAACGGGGTTGGTTCCGTCATCGAAGCTAGTTTGGACCAAGGTCGTGGCTCTGTCGCTTCCTTATTGGTTCAACAAGGGACGTTACGTGTGGGTGACCCAATCGTTGTTGGGAATACCTTTGGTAAGGTTCGGACGATGACCAACGAACGTGGCCGTCGGATCAAGGAAGCTAAGCCATCAACGCCAGTTGAAATCACTGGGTTGAGCGATGTGCCAGAAGCTGGGGATCGTTTCGTGGTCTTTGACGACGAAAAGACGGCTCGGGCTGCTGGTGAAGAACGGGCTAAGGAAGCCTTGGTTCAAGAACGTAAGAACACTAGTCACGTCACGTTAGACAACCTCTTCGACTCCCTCAAGGAAGGCGAAATGAAGGAAGTTGATGTGATCATCAAGGCTGATGTTCAAGGTTCCGTTGAAGCCTTGGCAGGTAGCTTACAAAAGATCGACGTCTCCGGTGTGCGGGTTAACATCATTCACTCCGCCGTGGGTGCCATTAACGAAAGTGATGTTACCTTAGCCGAAGCCTCAGACGCCATCATCATTGGGTTCAACGTGCGGCCTACGCCACAAGCACGTGCCCAAGCCGATAGTGACAAGGTCGACATTCGCTTACACAACGTCATCTACAACGCCATCGATGAAATCGAAACGGCGATGAAGGGGATGCTGGAACCTACTTACGAAGAAGAAGTTACTGGCCAAATCGAAGTTAAGAACATTTTCCATGCTTCTAAGGTTGGGACGATCGTCGGTGGGATGGTTACTGAAGGTTACGTGACGGCTGACGCCGACGTCCGGTTAATCCGTGACGGCGTGGTCATCTACGAAGGTAAGCTTGGTAGCTTGAAGCGTTTCAAGGACGACGTCAAGCAAGTTAAGATGGGTTATGAATTAGGATTAACTATCGAGAACTTCAATGATATTAAGGTGGACGATGTGATCGAAGCCTACATCATGAAGGAAGTTCCCGTTAAATAGAAATCGGAGGCAAACGTCATGGCACAATATCGAGTTGGCCGGTTGGAACAAGAAATCCAGCGGGAAGTTACGGATATTCTCCTAAAACGTGTCCGCGATCCCCGGGTCGAGGGTGTTACCGTTACCGGCGTGGAAGTCACAGGTGACTTGCAGCAGGCAACGATTTACTACAGTATTTTATCGGACAAGGCTTCTTCAGCGGAAAAGACACAACAAGGTCTGAACAAGGCTACGGGTCTGATTCGGTCTGAACTGGGTTCACGCTTGAGCATCTACAAGACGCCTGAGTTGAACTTTGAACAGGACTCTTCCGTGCGTTACGGAAGTCATATCGATGAACTGCTGAATGATCTACACCGCCGCGAGTAGTTGCTCACGGTGTTTGAGGGAGGCGTTGATCCAAGCGGATCAGCGCCTCTTTTTCGTTACTGCCAAGGGCTTTGTTCGCCTGCAGTGGTCAAGAATTCCACCTGCTGTGGAGAACGCCTGCAGCCAAATAGCGGGCTTCCGGCTCGGTTTGAAACCTCACCAAGTTCAGGCGAGTTTCCAAACGCGTCTCGCGCTGTAAGGCCGGGAAGAACCATTCCCCGGTCTAACGGCGCTGTCACGGCTGGCTCCATCCTTGACCACCTCCAGCTAGGCGACTAGCCGCTTGGTAGAGCAATTGTTTTATTAGTTAAGCGTACCGATATCCAGTATCAATGTTTTCAGGTTAGCAACATTGTCATGGTCGTTTACGTCATTTTTTAGTGTGTAATCACCTATTCAGAATGAATGTAGTTGACCTAACGATGTTGGAATCAATTTTATTGAAAAAGTAGTCGTAACCGGAGGATGCCAGAGGTGGAGGTAACTGTGACGACGGTGTTAGCTGAGAATCAGCTTACAGCGTGGGACGTGTTTGGAGACTGACGGTTTTTGTCGGGCTTCAAACCGAGCCGGAGGACCGCTTCTCAGGCCGCAGGCGGTCCCCACAGACGCCGGAATCTCTGGCAGCCGCAGGTGGGTGGATACGACTATTTTATTACTAGAACTCTGTTAGCTTGGGTTTGGCAAGCACGCTGCTATTTTCAGCCCTTAGTAAGTAACGATAATGAATGCAACACGAAACGGAGGAAACGAAGATGGATGGGATTATCCCGCTTTATAAGGAACGCGGCCTCACGAGTTTTGACTGTGTGGCGAAGTTGCGCCATATTCTGCATACGAAGAAGGTCGGCCACAGTGGCACGTTAGACCCGAGTGTGGATGGGGTCCTACCCATCTGTATTGGGAGTGCGACGAAGGTCGTGCCGTACCTCATGGCCTCTGGAAAGGTCTACAAGGGAACGGTTACGCTGGGACTGGCAACGACTACGGAGGATTTGGACGGTGAGGTCATTGACCGCCAGCCTTTGACAACGCCGTTTGATCGCGCTAAACTGCTTCAAGCAGCTGCGGCGTTGACTGGAACCATTCAGCAGACGCCACCGATGTTTTCCGCAGTGAAGGTGAACGGTCGCCGGCTCTATGAGTACGCGCGTGCTGGGGAGACCGTTGAGCGCCCAACGCGGACGATTACCGTATCGGCCTTTGATCTGGTCGACGACGGCCAGTTCGATGCCGAACAGGGAACTCAGACGATTGCGTTTGAGATTGCCTGCTCTAAAGGGACTTACGTGCGGACGCTCGCCGTCGATCTTGGTCGGCAACTGGGCGTGCCCGCAGTGATGGCTTCATTGACCCGGCTCAAGAGTGGTGGTTTTGACCTGAACCAGACGGTGACGTTGGACCAGGTGGCCGCTGCGATGGCCGCTGAGGACCTTTCCGAGATTCTCCGACCAATCGACTATGCCCTGCGAGATTACCCGCATGTGGCGTTGTCAGAACGGCTCTGGGGCCTCGTAAAGAACGGCGTGTTCCTGGATGAAGAACAGGTCGGCAGTACGGCACCTATCGTGGCTCTGACGTATCAGGACCAGACAAAGTGCCTGTACCAGTACCTTCCCGAAAAAAAGCAATATAAGCCGTTGAAAATGTTTACGGTGAATTAAGCGTTAAGAAAGAGGCGTCTCGTAATGGAAGTTATTCGTATACATCACCCGTTGGATCCTCGCCAGATTCCGGCAGATCCGGTCGTTTTGGCCATGGGATTCTTTGATGGTGTCCACCGGGGGCACCAGGCAGTCATCAGACGGGCTAAGACGCTCGCTACGGCCAAACACGTCAAACTGGCGGTGTTGACCTATGATCACCATCCTTCGCTGGTTTACCGGCCCCTAGAGGGCGATGACCGCAAGTATCTGAGTACACCCGAACGCAAGCTACAGCAGCTCGATCGATTGGGTGTTGACCGGGTCTTTCTGGTCAGCTACACGGGTGAATTCGCCGCGCAAAAGCCGCAGGAGTTCGTTGACAACTACCTGGTGGCCTTTCACACGGTAACGGCAGTGGCTGGATTTGACCACACCTACGGTAAGAAAGATGTGGCCACGATGGATCTGTTGCCAGCCTACGCACAGGGGCGCTTTGAAGTTGAGACTGTGGCTGAGGAGACCGGCGATGAGGAAAAAATCAGTTCGACCCGGATTCGAGCAGCCATGAAGGCAGGCGATGTCGATACGGCGAATGCCCTCCTGGGTTACCTGTACCGGTCGACCGGAGTCGTCGTCCATGGTGAGGCGCGAGGCCGAACCATTGGGTATCCGACCGCCAATGTCCTGACACCAGAGAATGAATGGTTACCGGGTATTGGCGTCTACACAGCGCGGTTGAAGGTGGGGGCCATCTGGTATCCTGGCATGATTTCCGTGGGACGCAACGATACCTTCGGCGACAACCGGCCAATCACGGTAGAGATGAATCTCCTGGACTATCAGGGGGACCTCTACGGCGAAAACGTTGAAGTTGAGTGGCATCACCGTTTGCGGGGTCAAGTGAAGTTTGATTCCGCAGAGGGACTGATCGTCCAACTCAAGAAAGACGAAACGGCCACGCGAGATTATTTCTCCCAGGTCGCTGCGGATTAGGTCGCTTAAATACAGCATAAATCAGGAGCTTGGATAATTTTATCCGGGCTCTTTTGTTTTGAAAAGATAATTGCAACTCGGGTAATTTTTATGCTGGGGACTGGTTAACAGGTACTTTGAGGTGAAAATTGTAGCCATAGCGTATTAACTTTAGTTGATAAATGCTGTTTAGCATATTTAAAGATGAAATTATTTTTTCAGCTGAGTAGATGATACCGACAATCGTAGCCGAAGGAGGCCAAGGGTGGCGCCGGCCGTGACGGCGGTGTTGTCTGACGTTTTTGGTCAGACTACAGCGCGGGACGAGCTTTAAGACGCGTGAACTTCGCGGCTTAAAGTCGAGGCGAAAGACGTTTCTTAGGCTTTCACCGGTCCCCACAGCAGGCAGAACCCTTGGCAGCCGCAGGCGGAAATTATCAGCAAACATCACAGCCAACTCAAAAAATTAGCACTTAATTGCAGAGATTGCTAAAAATCCTGCCAGATTTCTTGACTTCAAAACCCGGTTTTGCTACATTATATATGTGTCTTAGCACTTGATTAGTTTGAGTGCTAAAAAAGGGGTGATTGTGATGCTTTCAGAAAGACAAATGATGATTCTGCGAGCCGTTGTCCGCGACTTCACCAATACCGGTGTTCCGGTGGGGTCCAAGGCATTAGCCAAGCAGTTACCCATCCACGTAAGCTCAGCGACAATTCGTAACGAGATGGCAGCCTTAGAAGAGCAGGGCCTGATTAAGAAGACCCACTCGTCTTCCGGCCGAATTCCTTCGGTCGAAGGTTACCGGTATTACGTTGATCATCTGGTCAAGCCTGATCCTCTACGGCCCAACGATATCGATGTGATTCAGTCATCACTAGGTGGCGATTTTCATAAGATTGACGAAATCATTTCGCAATCCGCGACGATCCTATCTAACCTGACGAGTTACACGGCGTTCACGTTGAAGCCGGAGCTAAAGGATAGTCGCCTCAGCGGTTTTCGGTTAGTGCCTTTAGGCAAGCGGCAAATTATGGCGATTCTGGTTACCGATAGTGGTGACGTGGAGAACCAAACGTTTGACGTAGCCGGTGACGTTGATGGTGAGCAGCTCGAAGCTGTGGTCCGCTTAATCAATGATCAATTAGTGGGACTGACTTTACCGGAAGTCTTACGAAAGCTGCAGGCTGATATTCCCGTCAAGATCGGGCAGTATCTACAGAGTCCTCAAGGATTCTTGGATATCTTTGGCGATGTGCTGACCCGGGCCGCTCAAGAGCGGTTCTACGTTGGTGGGCGACTCAACCTACTGAACTTTTCTCAGGATAGCGACGTTGATTCACTGAAGTCCTTGTATTCGTTGATCGATAAGACTGATGACATTGCGAGTGTGCTGGGGCAACCTAGCGATAAGATCTCCGTGCGCATCGGTAATGAAATGACCAACGATGCGTTGCAAAACTTCAGCCTGATCACGGCAACCTATGACGTTGACCAACATGGTCAGGGGATGATCGCGATTCTGGGACCCACGCGGATGCCATATTCTCGGATGCTCGGTATCGTTGGCGCATTTCGTGAAGAGCTCGCGAAGAAACTATTAGATTACTACCGGTTTTATGACGAGTAAAGAAAGGGAGGGTTTTTATCGTGGCTGACAAGCAACAAGCGTCCACCGATGACCAAACTGCGGCAAAGGCCGCCACGACTAAGCCAGATTCAACGACTGAATCGGCCGAAAAGGCAGCACCAAAGAAGCCAAAGTTATTTAAGAAGGTTGCGACCGCGGCTGAAGTCGATGAACTCAAGCGCAAGGCCAGTGACTTTGAAGATAAGTATTTACGTGCGGAGGCGGAAGTCCAAAACATGCAAGCGCGGTTCCAAAAGGAACAGGCGACGCTTATCAAGTACGATGGCCAACAACTGGCTAAGGACGTGCTCCCCGTCATTGACAACTTGGAGCGCGCTCTAGCAGTCGAAGCAGCGGACGAGGCGGGTCAACAGCTGAAGAAGGGTGTCCAGATGACCTATGATCATTTGGAAGACGCTCTGAAGCGGAACCACGTCACGGAGATTGAAGCCATTGGGAAGACATTCGACCCAACGTTGCATCAGGCGGTTCAATCAGTACCCGCAGAGGACGGACAGGCGGCCGAAACGGTTGTTAAGGTTCTCCAAAAGGGTTACCAACTGAAGGATCGCGTTCTGCGGCCAGCAATGGTTGTCGTTGCACAATAAAGCAAATTAAAAAAAACTAACAAAGAGGGAATTTTTGATGGCAAGTAACAAGATTATCGGAATTGACTTAGGGACGACCAACTCAGCCGTTGCCGTTCTTGAAGGTAGTACCCCGAAGATTATTGCGAACAAGGAAGGCGCTCGGACGACGCCATCAGTTGTTGCATTTAAAGACGGTCAAACGCAGGTCGGTGAAGTTGCCAAGCGGCAAGCAATCACCAACCCTAACACCATTTCATCTATCAAGAGTCACATGGGTGAAGATGGCTACAAGGTTTCCGTTGATGGCAAGGATTACACGCCACAACAAATCTCAGCAATGATCTTACAACACTTGAAGGCCTTCGCTGAAGACTACATTGGTGACACGGTTGAAAAGGCCGTTATCACGGTGCCAGCTTACTTCAACGATGCGCAACGTCAAGCGACTAAAGATGCTGGTAAGATTGCCGGCTTAAACGTTGAACGGATCATCAACGAACCTACGGCTGCTGCCTTAGCTTACGGCTTGGACAAGCAAGACAAAGACGAAAAGATCATGGTTTACGACCTTGGTGGTGGGACCTTTGATGTTTCCGTCTTGGACTTAGGTGACGGTGTCTTTGATGTTCTCTCAACGAACGGTGATACCCATTTAGGTGGGGATGACTTCGATAAGAAGATCATGGACTGGTTGATCGCCGACTTCAAGCAAGAAAACGGTGTCGACTTATCCAAGGATAAGATGGCTTTACAACGGTTAAAGGATGCTGCTGAAAAGGCTAAGAAGGACCTCTCTGGGGTTACCGAAGCACAAATCAGCTTGCCATTTATTTCCGCTGGCGACAATGGCCCACTTCACTTGGAAAAGTCATTGAGCCGTGCGAAGTTCAACGAATTGACGGCCGACCTGGTTGAAAAGACCCGGATCCCTGTTGAAAATGCATTGAAGGATGCCGACTTAAAGGCTGGCGACATTGACGTTGTTATCTTAAACGGTGGGTCTACTCGGATTCCAGCCGTTCAAGAAGCCGTTGAAAAGTGGACGGGTAAGGAATCTAACCACTCCATCAACCCTGATGAAGCCGTTGCTTTAGGTGCCGCCGTTCAAGGTGGGGTTATCACCGGTGATGTGAAGGACGTTGTTTTACTTGATGTGACGCCATTATCCTTGGGTATCGAAACTATGGGTGGGGTCTTCACCAAGTTGATCGACCGGAACACCACGATTCCTACCAGCAAGTCCCAAGTCTTCTCAACCGCTGCTGACAACCAACCAGCTGTTGATATCCACGTCTTACAAGGTGAACGGCCAATGGCTGCTGACAACAAGACGTTGGGTAACTTCCAACTCGCTGACATTCCAGCCGCACCTCGTGGAGTTCCTCAAATCCAAGTGACGTTCGATATCGATAAGAACGGGATCGTTAACGTTTCCGCTAAGGATATGGGAACGAACAAGGAACAGAAGATTACCATCAAGAGTTCCGGTGGTCTTTCCGACGAAGAAGTTGAAAAGATGATGAAGGAAGCTAAGGAAAACGAAGCTGCCGACAAGAAGCGTAAGGAAGAAGTCGACACCAAGAACGAAGTCGACCAATTACTCTTCCAGACCGACAAGACGTTGAAGGACGTTAAGGGTAAGGTCTCCGATGATGAAATCAAGAAGGCTGAAGATGCTCGTGACGCCTTAAAGAAGGCCCAAGAATCCAACGACCTGGACGACATGAAGGCTAAGAAGGATGACTTGAACAAGATTATCCAAGACCTTTCCGTTAAGTTATACCAACAAGCACAACAAGCTCAAGGCGACGCTAATGGCGCTGCTGGCCAAGCTGCCGGTGCCGATGGTGCCAAGGCTGACGGTAAAGATGGCGACACCGTTGACGGTGACTTCCATGAAGTTCACGATGACGACGATAAGGACAAGAAGTAGAGACTGATTGTCTAATCGCAAATTGTCATGGCAAAAAGTCAGAGTCCGTGGGGCTTTGGCTTTTTGTTTCGAGTATGCTATTCTTACTAGTAGCGAAAAATTTCGGAATGGATTGGGAGGAAAACGATGGCGCAATCGGACTTATATGGCGTTTTAGGTGTCTCAAAAGATGCCAGCCAAGATGAAATTAAAAAGGCCTACCGGAAGTTATCTAAGAAGTATCATCCAGATTTAAACAAGGCCCCCGACGCGGCGGACAAGTTTAAAGAGGTTCAGGATGCTTACGATGTTTTAGGTGACAAGGATAAACGGGCTAACTACGACCAGTACGGTTCAGCCGACGGTCCTCAAGGCTTTGGTGGCTTTGGCGGCGGTAATGCCGGCGGCGGCTTCGGCGGTTTTGGTGGCGGAGGCGGCTTCGACGACATCTTCAATCAATTCTTTGGTGGTGGCGGAGGCGGTCAACGCAATCCTAACGCGCCACGGCCAGGTCGTGATCTCCAGTACCAGATGGACTTGAAGTTTGAAGAGGCTATCTTTGGGAAGAAGACCAAGATCAAGTACACGCGTGAAGCGCAATGTCATACCTGTGGTGGGAACGGTGCTAAGCCGGGAACCTCACCAGTAACCTGTCACCAATGTGGCGGTTCTGGTTATGTTACGACGGAGACCAACACGCCACTGGGCCGGATGCGGAGCCAACAACCATGTCCTGTCTGCCACGGTACGGGTCAAGAGATCAAGGAAAAGTGCCCAACCTGTGGTGGTTCTGGTCACGAAGAAGAACAGCACGAAGTTGAAGTTTCAATCCCAGCTGGGGTCGATGACGGTCAACAAATGCGGTTGCAGGGTCAAGGGGAAGCCGGCTTAAATGGCGGTGGCTACGGCGATCTGTTCATTATTTTCCAAGTAACGCCAAGCAAGGACTTTCGGCGTGACGGCACGGAAATCTACTTTGACCAACCAATTTCATTCGTCCAGGCAACCCTGGGTGATGATGTGACGGTCAAAACCGTTCACGGTGATGTCAAATTAAAGGTGCCAGCCGGTACGCAAGCTGGGACGACTTTCCGCCTACGAGGCAAGGGTGCACCGCGCCTGCGTGGTAACGGAAATGGTGATGAACACGTGACTGTGAAAGTGATGACGCCAAAGAACCTGAACAAGGGGCAACGGGATGCACTCCGTGACTTTGCGAAGGCTAGTGGTGAGACCGTTACAGGTACGGGCAAAGGTAACTTATTTAACAAAATGCGCGATAAATTTAACGAAAATTAACTTGCGGGCCGACGTGCTCAAATAGCTAATCTATCAAGGCTGCTGAAGATTTCGGCAGCCTTTTTGTTTACGTCAAAATATAAGAATTTTTATAATTGCAAAAGAAACACTTAAGCTTGAGTAAGGTTAATTGCAATCCGGTTTTGGCAATGATACTCTCAGAACATAAGGAGCGCGGCTTTGGCTGCGGGACTCCTCACCAATTTTCGCGGATTCGTCGGGGAAAATACACGTTAATTGGTTGCGAACGGAAGCTGGTTTGGGGGACGAATCGACCAGCAAAACTTGGGGGTGTATTTCATGAGAGCAAAGTGGCTGGCGTTATGGCATCAGCCAGTGGTAGCTTTCATTGGTTGGACCGTGTTTTACTTTGTGATTTTGATGATTTTGGTTTACTTGTATGGTTACAGTGGTTTGAATAACTCGACGTTTATTTACAACGAGTTTTAGTTGCGGGGTCAACTAACCACGAGCCATGATTTCTTCGGGGGGGATATAGAATGATAGAAAACATGATCACAGCGATTGATCAGTTTGCCACCAGTGATCCGGATCGTATCGCTTACGATGATCTAGGGCACACGAACACGTACGGTGAGTTGAAACAGCGCTCGGATGCTTTGGCCGCTCATTTGGATGCCATGCAGTTGCCAGCGCACGCGCCCATCCTAGTGTATGGGGGCCAAACGTTTGACATGATGGCGACCTTCTTAGGAATCGTCAAGAGTGGGCACGCTTATGCGCCAATCGATACGCATTCGCCACTCGAACGGATTACCACCATTAATGAGATTGCCCAACCCGCCGCAGCTATCGCTGTGAGCGCGTTACCCACGACTTTAGGTGAGACGCCGGTGCTTACGCCGGATAACCTGCAGACCATCTTCAGCAGTCCTGTTGTGGACTACCAGGTGGACCATGCCGTGAGTGGGGATGAGAATTACTATATTATCTTCACGTCCGGAACCACGGGTAAACCCAAGGGTGTACAGATTTCACACAAAAATTTATTGAGCTATGTTAACTGGATGTTAAGCGCCGACTTCGTGTTGCCAACCGCACCACGGACGTTGTCGCAAGCACCGTACTCGTTTGACCTGTCCGTCATGGACTGGGGGCCAACGCTGGCCAGTGGTGGGACACTCGTTGCGCTACCGAAGACGGTGACGGATAACTTCAAACAACTGTTTGAAACGTTGCCACAAATGGACTTGGACGTCTGGGTTTCTACGCCGTCCTTTATGGACATTTGCTTGTTGGAGCCCACTTTTGACGCCGCACATTATCCACGCCTGAGTCGCTTCCTCTTCTGTGGGGAAGAATTGACTCACGCCACGGCACAGAACTTACACCAACGCTTCCCAGACGCCCGAATCTTCAATACGTACGGGCCAACGGAAACCACGGTGGCGGTGACGCAAGTGGAAATCACGGCCGAAACCTTAGCCGACTACCCACGTCTGCCCATTGGGTACGCCAAGGGTGATACTGAGATTACGGTGGTCGATGACCAACTACGGCTGGTACCAGCGGGGACTGAAGGCGAAATTCTAATCAGTGGTCCGTCGATGTCGAAGGGGTACCTGAACAACCCGGAGAAGACGGCTAAGGCCTTTGTTACCTTGAACGGGAAGACGGTTTATCGGTCTGGTGACTTAGGTGTTGCCATGGCGGATGGCCTGATTATGTACCGTGGACGAACCGACTTTCAGATCAAGCTTCACGGTTACCGAATCGAATTAGAAGAGGTTAATCACTACTTGTCACAAGAAGACCACATTCAGGTGGGGGTTGCTGTGCCGCGGTATGACCGGAATCATAAGGTTAGCCAACTGATTGCTTGGGTGGTGCCAAGTGGTCATGATTTTGCCAGCGAGTTAGACCTGACCAAGGCGATCAAGGATAATTTGCAAGGTGGCGACATGATGGAATATATGATTCCGCAACGCTTTGTGTACAAGGATAGCCTACCGATGACCCCCAACGGCAAGGTTGATATTAAATCTATTATTGCCGAGGTCAATCAATAATGTTGACTTTTGAACCGTACGGCAACCCAACGTATTTCGCCTTGTTGGGAGTGGCATTACTGCCACTGATGATTGGTCTTCTGTACGGCAAACGGTCGCGCCTCTACGAAACGTTAGTGTCAATCTTCTTTCTGGTCTTAACCTTTGGGGGTTCCAAATGGACCCAAGGGGTGGCCTTGATAATCTACATTTTGTACGAGGTGGTCTTGACCTGGGGGTATGCCGTTTACCGGAGAAATCATAATTCGGGGCCGTTGTTTTACCTGATGGTGATTCTCGCCATCGCACCCTTAACCATCGTCAAGGTGACACCGGCTGTCGAGAACGGCCAGTCCTCACTGATCGGATTTCTGGGGGTCAGCTACCTGACCTTTAGAGCCGTACAGACGATGATGGAAACACGGGATGGCACACTGAAGAACTATAACATCATGACGTTCTTACAATTCATGTTGTTCTTCCCAACTATCTCTTCTGGTCCCATTGACCGGTATCGGCGATTCGAAGCCGACTATCGGTCGGTGCCGGATCGTGACAAATATCTGGGCATGCTGCAAAAGGGAATTCGTTACCTGTTTGTCGGTTTTCTGTACAAGTTCATCCTGGCGTACTACTTTGGGACGATCTTGATGCCGAAGCTGCAACTGATGGCGATGCACTCACGCGGTGGCTTCCTGGATATCTCGTGGCCGTTGATCGGCTACATGTACTGTTACAGTGCAGACTTGTTCTTTGACTTCGCTGGGTACAGTTTGTTTGCCGTGGGGACTTCCTATATCATGGGAATTGCCACGCCAATGAACTTCAATCAACCCTGGCGGTCACCGAACATCAAGGATTTCTGGAATCGTTGGCACATTACGTTATCGTTCTGGTTCCGAGACTTTATCTACATGCGACTGGTCTTCTGGTTCATGAAGCATAAAATCTTCAAGAAGCCGACGACGACCGCCAACGTCACGTATATCATCAACATGCTGATCATGGGATTCTGGCATGGGGTGACCTGGTATTACATCACGTACGGCCTGTTCCATGGGGTCGCACTGGTGGTCAACGATACCTGGTTACGTTACAAGAAGAAGCACCGGCAGAGTATTCCGCATAACAAGTTTACGCAGATTTTTGCCATCTTCTTAACGGCCAACTTGGTCTGCTTTAGTTTCTTGATCTTCTCAGGGATTTTGGATAAAATTTGGTTTTTGAAGTAAGTAAGTAAGCAGTAGAGGATAACATTCATCGAGGGGGAAATAAAAATGGATATCAAAGCAACTGTATTAGACATTTTAAACGATTTAACGGGTAGTGATGTTAGTGGCGCAATGGATGACAATCTGTTCGACAGCGGCATCATGGACTCCATGGCTTCCGTTCAACTCTTATTATCATTACAAAGCGAATTGGGTGTTAACGTGCCTGTTTCCGAATTTGAGCGGTCAGAGTGGGACACGCCCAACAAAATCATTGCGAAAGTGGAAACTCTGGCTTAGCCAATGGCAAAGCGATTGCTACGGATCTTTGGTCCGTTAATTCTCGCAGCTATTCTGGTTTTTGCGGTACTCGCTTCGCCGGTCACTTTCGGGTTTAAGCACATCAGTACCACCCGAGAACGGCAGGCAGCGGTGTCGCTGTCACCCAACGTTTTACGTGGTAAGCACATCAAGGAAGCGGCCTTAAGTGACGGTTACGTGCCATTCTTTGGGTCATCGGAGTGGTCACGGATCGATCCGATGCATCCCTCGGTTCTGGCACAGAAGTATCACCGGGACTACCGGCCCTTCCTGTTAGGTGCGCGGGGGACCCAGTCGTTAACGCAGTTCTTCGTGATGCAAAACATCCAGGGCGAATTGCGGAACAAGAAGGCTGTCTTCTTCGTTTCACCACAGTGGTTCGTAAAGGGCGGGACGCGTAAAGATGCCTTTGGCTTCTACTACTCACAATTACAGACGGCGGAGTGGTTGACCCACTACCGGCACGATGCAATTGATCAGTATGCAGCCAAGCGTCTTATGCAGATGCCTGCCGCAAAGTCCGACCATTTTATCTATGCCGCATTACAACGGGTGGCGGCCGGTAAATCATTGACGGATGATCAGCGGTTCTATCTGCAAACTAGAAAGAACATGCTGACCCAGGAAGATCAGTTCTTCTCCGGCATTAATTTACCATCGCAGAACTTGAGTCGTGTCAACCGGCAAGCCAAGAAGTTACCCACTCAATACTCCTATTCGGCGCTGGATCGACTCGGCGGTCAGTTAGGGAAGCAAGCTACGGGCAATAATCCGTTCCAAATCAGCGATAAGTTCTACAATCATGGCTTGAAGCAGGAGATTAAGACGGGAAGCTTGAAAGGTTTCCAAAAGAACCTGTCTTACCTGCAATCGCCAGAATATAGTGACTTCCAGCTGTGTCTGGATCAATTCGCCCGGCTGCATACCGACGTCCTGTTCATCATTCCGCCAATCAATCAACGTTGGCAGAAATACACCGGCTTATCCGCAACGATGCTGAAGCAATTCGACCAAAAGATCCATTATCAATTACAGTCGCAAGGTTTCAACAATATCGTTGATTTATCGGATAAGGGGAACGTGCCGTACTTTATGACCGACACGATTCATCCGGGCTGGCGTGGCTGGTTGGCTATTGATAAGCGCGTGGACCCATTCTTAACCAAGAAGCAGGCCCAACCGCGTTATCATACCAGTGACAAATTCTATGAGAAGCAATGGCAACAGTTGGAACCATCTCAACTGAGCCAGTACGAAAATAACAAGTAATCTGAGAGGTCCGGGTTGATGCCCGGGCCTTTTGTCATCTCTGTTGGCGTAAATGCGCTGAGGCGAGATGGAGATTAGCACCGACCTGCCTTTTAGTTTGTGATTAACGCTGATGGTTGGTATAATTGTCTGGACATGGTGTTTAAGAAAGTAGGAAATCAACATGGATCTTGAGAAATTAAAAAACCATCAAAAATATATTCGCAACTTTTCCATTGTGGCCCATATCGACCACGGGAAATCCACGATTGCGGACCGAATCTTGGAGTTAACGGATACCATCTCCAAGCGTGACATGCAAGATCAAGTGTTGGATAGTATGGATCTTGAACGGGAACGCGGAATTACGATTAAGCTGAACGCGGTTGAATTGACGTATCACGCCAAGGATGGCCACGACTATGAGTTTCATTTGATCGATACCCCGGGACACGTGGACTTCTCTTATGAGGTCTCACGAAGCTTGGCTGCCTGTGAAGGGGCCGTTCTGGTCGTTGACGCAGCGCAAGGGGTTGAGGCCCAGACGCTGGCCAATGTGTACTTGGCGTTAGACGACGACTTGGAAATTGTGCCGGTCGTGAACAAGATTGACTTGCCAGCGGCGGATCCAGAGAAGGTCAAGCAGGAAATCGAAGACGTCATTGGGTTGGATGCCTCAGATGCCGTGCTGGCTAGCGCCAAGCAAGGGGTCGGCATTCCAGAATTACTGGAACAGATTGTCCACAAGGTGCCAGCACCAACCGGTGATTTGGATGCGCCACTGAAGGCCTTGGTCTTTGACTCCGTTTACGATGATTACCGCGGGGTGGTCATGAGTGTGCGGGTGTTCGAAGGAACGGTTCAACCGGGTGATAAGATCTTACTGATGAACAGTGGCAGTGAATACGAAGTGACCGAGGTCGGGGTTAACTCGCCGAAGCCAATTTCACGCGACTACCTGATTGCCGGCGATGTGGGTTACATTACCGCCAGCATCAAGGACATTGCCGATACTCGAGTGGGTGACACGGTGACCAATGCCGCGAAGCCCGCAGAAAAGGCACTGCCAGGCTACCGGGAAATGAACCCGATGGTCTACGCCGGGCTGTACCCGACTGACAATGCCAAGTTGAATGATTTACGGGAAGCTTTGGAAAAACTGAAGCTGAACGATGCTGCGTTGGAATTCGAACCAGAAGCCTCACAGGCGCTGGGCTTTGGGTTCCGGTGTGGGTTCCTGGGGATGCTCCACATGGATGTCATCCAGGAACGGCTGGAACGTGAATTCAACCTGGACTTGATCACGACGGCACCATCCGTTACGTACCACGCGTACTTGACAGACGGGACCATGAAGACGGTCGAGAACCCAGCAGAAATGCCGGAAGCCTCAGCTATTAAGCGGATTGAAGAACCAATTGTGAAGGCCACCATCATGGCACCTAACGAGTACGTTGGGGCGGTCATGGACTTGTGCCAACACCGGCGAGGCCAATTCCTGACGATGGAATATTTAGATGATTATCGTGTGAATATCATCTATAACATGCCGTTGTCGGAAATCATCTTTGACTTCTTTGACAAGCTGAAGTCGAGCACGCGGGGCTACGCATCGTTGGATTACGAACGGAGCGGTTACCAAGAGGCTGACCTGGTCAAGATTGATATCCTGTTGAACGCAGACAAGGTCGATGCGCTGAGCTTCATTGCCCACCGGACGTTCGCTGCCCAACGGGGTCGTGAGATTGCATCGCGGCTGAAGAATATCATTCCACGCCAAAACTTTGAAATTCCTGTGCAAGCTGCCATCGGTGCTAAGATCATCGCGAGAACGACGATCAAGGCCTACCGGAAGGACGTGACCGCCAAACTCTATGGTGGTGACCGTACTCGGCGGATGAAGCTGTTGGAAAAGCAAAAGGTCGGGAAGAAACGGATGAAGGCTGTGGGGAAGGTTGATATCCCTCAGGAAGCGTTCATGGCGGTTTTGAAGACTGATGAGGACGAAACTAAATAAGAAACGTTACACTTATAAGCTGTAAGTAGGCTCGCAATGGCGAGACTGCTTACAGCTTTTTTAATAATAAAATCATTATATAGCAAACGAGTATTTTATTAAATGCAAATATGACCATACAATGCTAGCATTGTGATATAATATAATGGCAGACGACTTAAAGTACTGATTGCTGTGGAGGCGAGTGGACGATGAATGATTCTAATCTCTTATTCATGGATAAACCGAGTATCGGTTATTTTGATATTACAACGAATAAATTTGGTTGGCGAAATCACTTGGCAAGTGATGATGAGGTCTTCCAGCATTTGGATCAAGTGTTGGCGACCGGAGATTTTGATTTTTACTACCAGGGAGCGATTCTTTTGATTCCGGACCCGGTTCCAGTCCCAAGAGTGAATTGGAATAGTACGGATATTTTATGTGATGGACAGAAAATATTCTGCAATGGGGCGTTTATTGCCTGCTTTCACGCTCGTCGGCTCAGCTCTGGTATAGTTGTCAGTTCATTAACATTACGTGAGTTTGAGTATCTAAAAGTAGAATTTGAAATTGTTTGAGACCAGTATGCATGGTCCTTAGCCAGAAATTGTTGCGTGCGATGTCCTTTCAGAGGAGGAGAATCCATGAGTATTTTTATTGGCCTTGGTGATTTACACGGTCAGGTAGCAACGTTAGACCAACTAAGAGTAGTTCAAGAACGTTATCCTGGAGCAATTACGGTTTTTATAGGTGACTATATCGATACTTTCGGTGAGAACCAGGGATTTGAGTTGATTGAGCAAATTCGCGCCATGCAATTAGCCGATTCGCGTCATGTAGTTGTCTTGATGGGAAATCATGAACAAGCCGCGGCAGACTTTTTTGACGATGAATGCAAAAGCGCCTGGCTTCGCTTCGGTGGCGAGAACACGTTAACTACTGCGGCGCTCTCTCTGGGTGGCTATCAGGATGTGATGCAGGATCGCCGGCTCCTTTTGGAACGCAAACGTGGATTGATTGACTGGATGCGGGCGTTACCATTAACGTACACCGCAGGAAAATTATTTTTCGTGCATGCTGGGTTGGATTTGACTTTGGCCGATTCCATTCATGAGACATCGGATGATGACTTACTTTGGATACGAGCTAAATATTGGTACAACGGAAGCCTAAGCTGGGGGACGTTCGGCCATAACCCACTAAATTTTAGCTTGATCACAGGTCACACCGCGAATGGCATGATTATGGGCGGATATGATGGTCAGTCGGGCACTGAACGGCCGATAGACAAGCAGGAGTCTGAACACAGCCCAATTTACACCATTCAATATCCTGGTGAAATGCCTCGCTACTTGATGGATGGTGGTGTCGGTGAGGGCGACCCTCGAATACTCGGAAATATTGGTGTCTTTGACGGTGAAACAGGGTTGCTAATCGATAAGGTTGAAGATCAGACCTGATTTTAACTATTGTTGGCGCTAATAGAGAACAAAAAGCCCAAGAACTAGTCTTTGGGCTTGAAGTGGAACTCTTGTGTAAGTGGGGTGAAAAGTGCGGAAATTTCATGTCCCTTATCTGCATAAGCTTTGAAGAGTTCTTCAATTTCATTATCTGAATAAGTATAGTTTGATTTGACGGATAGATTGCAGAGAAGACGTAGGTCACGAAATACTCGGCTCATTCGCTTTTCAGCTAACCGTTGAAATCGGACGTGGGAGGTCGATGCATCCGGAGCTACAGATATGGGACCAGAAAAAGTAAACTTGCTAGGCATTTCGTTGAAACTAGTTGGACCTTTGAAGTACATCCGTCCTTCTTCACCGAGCTTTTGGTAAGTGTTAAAAAGCTCGTCAATTTCTTTGGATGTATAAGTGTATTGGGGCGCACTGAGATTAGCAATCAGATTCATCGTCTGAAAGATTCGACTAAGTCGTAGCTCAGCTAATCGCCTAAATTTATCATTTCGCGTTTCCATAGAATAGGTACCTCCGTAATCCCATTCTAAAGATATGGTAAGAATTGGTCAACTCTACTTGAAAGGTATAGGTGACAAATTTCGTGAGAAAGGCCAATTGGCTAAAATGGAATTTCAACTATTGGCTGTTAAAAAGGAGTAAATAATGCTTGAGCCCAATGATTTCATGCGTGTCGACATTACAAAACAAAAAGATTTTGCGATGAAGGAAATGTATAGATACCCGGATGTGGAGAACTCATTAGCAGCTACCGAGTTTTTATGGATTACTTATCGCAATGTTCACTGGGAGTTTTCGCAGAATATTAAATTTTTTCACGGTGACGTAAATATTCCAACGGGCTGGGCTTTCCAATTTGAGCATGATTCGCGGTATTATCAGCTACTTGGCGAGGATACTTTAGTGACAGGGAGTCTGGATTTTAATTTTGGCGAATTACCAGCAGTTGTCCTCAGTCAAAAGGAACCGTCGATTCAAACGCAGAAATTAATTGAAAATTGGCATGATTGTGTTAGTCGTAGCTCGAGCTATATTAACGTTAGCCTGACACCTACAATTATGGGTGGAAAACCACCTAAATCACCATGGCTGCCAGTGTTTCTCTTCGAGCTCAATCAATACTACACAGAGAATTCTCAACAGTTCTTTAAGCAATATACTAATCGTGAATGGGAAATGTTCAAATTGTATTTGGACAATGCTTTTGAGTCCTCGACTTTCAGAGATCAACCGAGTCGAATTGTTAATTATTGTCGTGAAGTTTTATTTCTCGAAGATCCATGGTTGCTTGGTGCCATGATTGATTATGGAGAACGATTTCAGCGTGCTAAAGATTCAGGGCATTCGTTGCTAGACGATGTAGACGAGGTGCGTAAGCTAATTTATTTGGCCCGATGGTACTGGGCTGAAAAACAGGCCAACACGACATTTTACTAATAAAGCAGCAAATCAGGTTATCTAGATAAATTGATAGGAGACTGTATGGGACTATTTGAAAGCATAAAATTCCGCTATGCTGGCTTTGCTGTGGGGAAAATTGAAAAAAAGTATGAAGGTGTCATGAAACCAGTTTACTTGCCAAAGCCTGATATATGGGTCGTAGATACAAAATATCAACAAGAACAGCGTATGTCTCCGGAAGTGTCCGCGTTCAATAAAAAAATGAAGGGAGGTGGCATACCGACCGGAGCAGTTTCAGGTGATCTGCTTTGGGTTATGGGAGAATTTAGTAATACCGGCCTTTTTTATAGGTTTTGGACGATAAGCTCACGAGAAGATGGACACCCCGAGCATGCGCATTCATTTGAGGGCGTGCTTTCTTTCTTAGCTGATGATCCGAATAACTTTGAAATCACTGAGTCTTTTAAAGAGGACTATTCTGAGCAAGAGTTGGCATTTATTAAGGCTATTCAAAAAAGGCATGCTGAGCTTGATTCTAAGAAACCTTAGTTGAAACGTCTAAAGTAAATTAAGGATATCGTGAGAAAATTTTCTGATGTCGCTATGGTATTGGAATCTGATCATAAGGCTTAATTTGAATCGTTCAAGAGGGGGTTGACCATTTGCAACCAGTAATAGCACTTTCCGACATTCACGGCCAGATGTTGGTTTTTCCAGCATTGGCGAAGTTACGAGATAAATATCCCGAGGCACCGGTTGTTTTTTTAGGTGATTACCAGGATTCAGCCCATCATCACTCTGGGTTTAGAGTTGCGCAGACAATAAAAGATATGCAGGAAGCTGAACCAGATAAAATATTTGTCATCCAGGGGAATCACGATGCTTCTGCATACGAAAGTTTAATTGGTGAGAATAATTATTGGTTGGAAATGGATGGCGAAGATGTCATCATGGAAGCTGCTTTAGCGGCTGGAAGACTACCGGTTGATATGAATGATGCGTTGGCGATTGTTAAGCGGGTAGACGCTGACCTGATTAATTGGCTGGGAGCATTACCGTTAGACTTGCAAATTGGCAAATTAATATTCGTCCATGCGGGACTTGATCTTACACTACCTGATCCGGTAGCTGATACACTGCCTCATGATAAATACTGGTTGCGTGAAGATTATTGGTATGAGAAGCTCTACCCCAATTATGCACATAATCCATTAGCCAGCGCCATTGTTACGGGGCATACACCAACAAGCCTAATCACTGGAATTTATGATAGGCCAGCTGAAGTAACCACTTTACGGAATCGAACGTCTAGTTCACACGGGATATTGACGGTTCAGTACGCTGGAGAATATGCGCGCTTTTTTATTGATGGTGGTAATCATTCGAGACCTGCCGCAGCCATTGGAAATATAGCAGTTTTTGATGCTGATCGTGGTGTCTTAGTTGATGAGATTGAGGATGGATGAGTTAGAAAAAGTGAGGTAACAGATTGACGGTCAATAAGTGATTATGGATGTTCGTAATGCTAGTGCACACTGATTATGCCCTCAGGCAACCAACGAAAGTGGGAAAATTATGGCGTTGAAAAATTATTTAAGTAGACTGTATCGAGACTTTCCAAGTGATTTTAATTTGCATAATAGTCTTGATCCGGATAGTGATTCAAAAGAGCTATATGAGGACTTAACAAACATCTTTTTTTTCAAGAAAATCATTAGGTGATATTGATTGTATAAGTGCAGAGGTTAAAGTACAGCAGTATGGAACAGCTCCAGAGTACTATACAATATTTATTGATAATGATGACATTCTCCTTTCTCCAGATTATATTGGCCCCTCAAAGTATTGGGCGCATGAGGCTCATCTATCTGATAATGAGATTATGGACTTTTTAATGATTTCACGGGAAATTGGTGGGCATATCGTATTTCCGCGTGGTACAAGGCCAGCGCCGACAGTTAATCAGGCGCGTGGAGGGAAAAAGGGCTACTTTGATAGATTTGATGTAACGCTGTTTGCAATAAAGAGCTGGTTTGAGTGTCGAAGAGAAACGCGGTTGTCTGAAGCTATTGAAGGATCTAAGAAATGGTTCAATCGATTCAGAGACTTTAATCACTTTATTAGCTTTTTTAAATTGGAGATGTTCTTGACCCCCGATGGTGAAGTTTTGGATTTGGTAAATTCAGACCTAGTGCAGGGGAAGGCAGTCGTGCTGACGACCGAACAGATTTCAATACCACAAGAGCATGATGAATATCGAAGATTTGTAGAGAATTCAAATCTGCTGATTAAGAAACGTACGAAACTGTTGGTCTATGGGACTGAAAGTTTGTCATCAAATTAGCCAATGTCTTAAATGGAAATTTAATAATTTTTAGATATATGATAAAGTTTAGTTACATGTAAATGGCAAGTTGTAAATCGTTAGTTTTCCTATAGCCTTTCGATACCGGATTTAATATTTTCATAAACTAAAATAGCCCCCACTACTAGATTCAAAATCCAGTAGTGGAGGCTTTCGATATTTCAATGAAATCAATTTTAAAATAATATCGTTCTAATTGTACTGTACTGCAGCATTAAGCTTACGACGATAACATAGATAGATAATTGCTGTTAAAGGAACGATTAGCAGCATCACTGGGTAAAAGAATTTGAGCGGGAAAATAGTGGGCAGAATTCCACCAATGATGGGTCCAAGGGACATCCCAATGTCACTGCCCAAGTAGTAGGTCGCGTTAGCAAGTCCCTGTTCTTTCATGGGTGCTAGTAAGAGGGCTGTTGATTGGGAAACAGAAACTATCACGCCGAAACCGACTGCCATTAGTCCAGCGGCCAAGATCATTTCGAAGTTGTTTTGCATTATGGTTAGTAGAACGATATAACCAATGGTTGCGATTATGCAGATTGAAAACCAAATGCCAAACGAGATCGTATCAAAATAATCTTTTAATAGGATCCGAATAACAATTAAAGCAAGTGAATAACATAAAAAGAAGAGACTTACGGTAATATTCAAATGCCGTTCCTGAACGTACATAACAATATCAGCTTGGGTTACAAAGTAGGGAATAGACAATAGCGAAAAAATCAGTGCTACAGGTAGGGCATCTCGTTGAATAATCTTAAAGTGGTGATCTTCTTTTAATTCTACCGAAGGTTTCGCGCGATTATGGATGAATTGGATGACAACTACCATGGCTACTGCACTCAAAGCTGCCAGTATAATAACGAATTTGTATCCGAGAAGTTGATAGATGCTAATTGCTAGGGTAGGAGCAATCGCCATGGCAAGCGCGTTTAATAAGCCGTAATACCCCATTGCTGCCCCGAGATGTTGTCGCGGAACTAAAAAGGCCATCCAAGTTGCTAGACAAATGGTACATAAGACGAAGCCCAAGCCATTGACGATTCTGAAAAATATTAACCAAGACACGTTGGAAGCAAACAGGTAGCCCAAGTCACTAACTGCACAAAAGCTACCACCAACTAGGGCTAAACGATATTTAGAAATTTGATCGGTTAGATTTCCAGCAAAAGGTCTTAGTAACATTGAAGTGATACTCATCACGCCCACAATGATACCGGCAAAGGTACTATTGATTCCTAAGTTACGAGCGTAGCCATTCATTAGGGGGGTAACCGCTTGAATACTGAATTGATAAAAGAACGTTGCTAACATGACGCAAATAATATCCCTTGAAAAAAACGAAAATTTCTCTGTCAAAATTTATTCTTCTCTCTTGAAACCGATTTTGGACAAATAAAAAAGGCGTTTATTAACACCTTTTTTATAAACAGTAATTATGGACGGGGAATGCCGTTAAACAGCTGAAGGACAGTCTTGGCATGTTCAATGCCGTTATAAGGTCGCTGACCAATATCTTTGATAGTTATTTGGTCTGCCTTCACTGGTGACCATAGCTTTTCATATTGATCAGTCGCAAAGTTGAGCAAGGCTTGACTGACAAAGGCATCACGGTCGAGTTGTTCCTGACTAGCATCAGGTGCGGCTTGACCGACAATCCCATACATATCAGTTCCATGATAGGCGGGGGAACCTTCGGCCGGGCCGACACTTAGTTGATACACGCGTCCACCGGCTTGGGCATGATCATGGGCTTCTCGAATAGCAGGTAAGGTGAAATTATAATCTGTAAAGAAGCGGGTTCTGACATTAAGGGGTGAATCTTTGCCAGCGCCACAATGCAAAGCGATGGCCTCAGCCTGTTTACGGGGAATATGACAATCGTAAACCATTTCATCGATTACGGCTTCGATTGTTTTAGGATCAATATTATCTGGCATGTTAGCGGCGTACCAGCTTGCTTCGGCCGTTGTTGAGGTGATGATTAAGTCCACATCTTTATGGCGGCCGCTCTTAATAACATCGGCAGGATGCGCTTTTAAAACACCATTTGGTAAGAATTCGTCATCAACAATACCAATTGAAAGTGTATTTAAATTCCCACGTTTCAAGACGTCAGTCGGTAAGACTTGATTAACGGCATTCGTCAGTGATTTGGCATCAACCGTTAATAACTGGTCTGGTGACGTTAAGTCTAGTGTTTTTAAAACTTTATCTGCCAGTTCTTCGGCCCACCAAGCTGGAATATAACGAGCGGCGTATCCAGAAAATGCAGCTAGTCTCTTATATAATCCGTCAGCTTCCGGCACAGCTAGCAGTGTTAAAAGTGAAAACGAACCGGCACTATGACCTGTAAGCGTCACTTGGCTAGCGTCACCACCGAATAATCCAATGTATTGCTGAATCCATTTTAGGGCGAGGATGATATCTTGCAAACCTAAGTTGCTGGCATCTTTGAATTTTCCACCATATTGGGATAATTCAAGCCAACCAAGTGCTCCTAGCCGGTAATTAATAGAAACACCAATGACTTTGCCACTAGCGACTAAACCGGATAGGTCTGACGTGTCTTGCGAGTTAGCACCATAGGTCCAACCGCCACCGTGAATGTACACCACAACTGGCAGCTTTTCTTGAACGTTATCTGGCGCCCAGATGTTAAGATTTAGACAGTCTTCACTTTCACCTTTGTCGGAATTTAAAAAGGCAGGATCTGTAAATTGGACTGATGCTGGGCCGCTCTGACTATAGTCCTGATTGGCTTCAAACGGGACAATTTGGGCTTTTTGGAACCGGTCAGCAGTACCATAGGGGACGCCAAGCCATTCCTGAACGTTATCATTTTTTTTATTAGGATGTGACATTTTAAATTCCTTATTCCGCATTTTCTGTATCGGTTTTCTTCAATATTGTTTTATTTTAAGCTGTACCGTAACGTTACAGTCAAGTGAAACTTGCATGAGGATAAAATGTTCGCCTACTATGGCTAGTATAAGTGATAGCAAGATTAACCGTTGCTTGGTGGATAGGTAAAAGTGGCATTTACATAAACATTCTAATTATTTTTTGGGGGAGCTAACTCCCCGTGGCGGTTATTTCATACTTTCTCTGAATATAATATGAAATAGTTGTGCTTCGTTCATAAACTGGCCTACCCAGACAAGTCGACTTATAGCCGTTTCCCCAACAATAATGGTAACCTACAAGCAGGCTAGACAAGACGTCATTAAGGGGGAGTTTCCAATGACTAAAGGATTAGCATTTCAGTTTCACGGGGGTGCCACGGCCTTTATTGACCGGTTGGCAGTAGTGATCGATGACTTAGACGATGCGGATATTCAATTGCTCGACCAGATTACGCAGTGGTCCTGGACCAATGACTGCGTAATTCCCAATGGGGGCATTCAGTTGTCAGCCGAGGAAGTTGAACACCGTTTGGAAAAATTCAGTCAGCTTGAATTGCTCGACTATGGTAGTCGGGTGTAAACAAGAGGGGCATCACTCATAGCGAGCGGTGTCCCTTTAATTAGCATTAGTCTTCTTCACGTTCATGATGGAGCGTCCGTAACAGTACGCAGATTGTGGCAAGGTGCAGGATAATTGAAATAATATTCAGACACTTGGACGTATGCTTATGCATGTAGAGGCCTCCTTCGTGGTTACCCTCAGTAACCGCTTTAGAGGCCGTTGGCTAGACCTAATTGTTAAATCTAGCAAAGGCCTAAGCCTGTGGATGAATCTCCAATACTGGATGCCGCTTTGTTCCGGTCAATTCCACATGAAGATCATCGTGTGCGGCTAGCTTTTCTTGAATGGTCGCTACTTCTTCTTCAGTAAAACCTTCGACATCGTACATCAGGTTGCGTTTTGCGGGGAGCTTGGCCACCTTGTCTAGAATTGTCTTGATCAGTGTATCCATGACGCATCGTCTCCTTTATAGTCATTATCAGTTGGTTGGTCAATCACGCTATCATAGTCAGTGCCTCACAGCGTCAATTAATTACCGCCGTGATAAGCTAAGGCTAAGTTATTTTGGGGGAATTAATCTTGGGGGAGATGGAACTAATGGAATTTGAATTTAAGAATGGCGTACACGCCTTCAGTCGGCGGTTGGACCAGGTCATTGATCACCTGGATGCAACGGAAATTGCGTTGATTGAAGCGCTGTTAGACATTGCCGTTGCACCTGAACAACCAACGACGGTTAAGGCTCTCCGTGAAAAATTGGGGATTACCGCCGCCGAGTTATCGTTTTATTTATCACGACTGGTGCACCTGGATCTCATCACCTGGGCGCCCGAAGAATCAACCGTTGTTTCCAATTAAGAAAGCGCGTAGGGCCATTGGTCTTACGCGCTTTTGACTGTCCTATTCTCGTTCGGCATCTTCCGCCAGCTCCAACCAAATCGTGAGTTGAGAGGGGATGTAGTCCGGCCATGCTTCCATTTTCTTCGCACAACGTTTGAGCAGATGACTCTGACCATCGTTAGCGAGGTCATCGAAAACGGTGAGCGCCTGCGTATTGTCTTCCAGATCCGTAATCAATGTTGGTAGCTTGTGTTTCCATTCTTCAATCAAGTCTTGATAGATCACAATCCGGCGGGCTAGTAGAATCGTATAATCAACGCCCTCAACGTGTAGTTGCTTGACGAAACGATCGTATTCATTAAAGACGGCCGTTTGCGCGCGTTGCCAATCAGTCTTGGTAAGTTCAATCTTCTCATTTCTCATATGCTCATCCTCTTTGCGTTTCATAATTTATGTAATATTGATTTGTCGACACAAATCATAGTGATTACGAAACCGTATCCCTCAAATAGTATAGCATTATCTCCAAGAATGGTAAGCAAACTTGCAAATTAATCGTACCCGCGGTCGAACCGATTAACTTACACGACTATATCCAGTGGTGTAATCAATGGTATAACCGGGTTCGATGTTGAAAATGTAAACGTTGAAATGAACCGCGTTGGACCCGATAGACTGGGCGCGCATCTGAACCCCTCGTGCCACCAGTTCATTGCCCTTGAAGACCGGCGTCACGGCGTAGCGCACGTAATGGCTCTTACTTTCCTTGAGGTAGGTCGCTACGTCCATTTCGTTGTGCAGCATGGCGGGATTGTTCAGTGTTCGGGTCCCGGTCATCAGATTCTTAGGATTGTTGTTTTGCCCGGTAAATTGGTAGCCAATCAAGTGGCTACGGTTATAGAGCCATCCGTGACTGGTGCGTTTGTTATGCCAGCCTGTTGGATCGACCGTCAATGCCTCTCGCTGAGCACTGGGCATCAGCGACTGATTCAGGAGGGCGGCGGCACCTGTGACCCGGTTCAGACTGTCCAGGTTGTGATAGGTTGCCCAAGCACCATTCTTCGTGGACAATTCGGATCGACTGAAGCCAGGCTTGTTCTGATTGACAGTGATTTCCTGTTGGCCGCTGTAGGTCAGGCTAGCGAGATTGACGCCAGACGACTTGGTGGACGATTGCGGGGCAACAGATGATGAGTCATGGGTCGCTGCCTTATTAGCCGCTTTGAGACTGGCCTGTTGACTGTTTAGCTTGGATTGGCGTTTGTCCAGTCTAGCCTTTTCAGTTGAGTTGGCTTTCTCTAGGCTGCTGGCCTTTTTCTGTGGGCCGTGATCGTACACGACCTTGGTGCTGGAACTGGCCGACTTGGCGGTCGATTTTTGCTGACCGCAGCCGCTGAGACCAATCCCAAGAATGACCACCAGGCTTGCAGTAAGGGTGATTAATTTTTTCATTAGCGCAGCGCCTTTCTATAGCCCGCAGCCTTGGCCTGAGCTTCCGTGTTGAAATAAACGGCATTGCTGCTGTTCATGTGGTAGCCAGCCTGGTCGGGTGTATGGTAAATTTTGGAATTGCGATTGCCGACAATCTTCTTAGCCTTGTTGGTGTCGAGATTGCCTTGCTTGCGGCCTGCACGGCTCGTCTGGGTCGCTTGACTACTGGATGCAGCGGCCGCTTGCTTGGCTGCCTTCGCTTCCGCCTTGGATACGGACCGAGCACTCGCTTTAGAGCTGGCGACTGCTTCGCTAGCGCTATCCACACGGGACTCACTAGCTGATTCCGAATCGGCCACTTGACTGTCGACCACGGCGAAGGCCTTGGCCTGACGACTGGACGAGGCTGCCAGCTGACGAGATTCGCTCTGTGCGGCGGTCAAACGCTGTGTGCCGACCTTGACCGTCTTCGTTTGCACCGTGGGCTGGCTAGCACCCAACGCGACCAATCCGCCAAAGACGAAGAGGACGGCGCTGAGGGCCACCAGCCATTTACGATGATGGGTAAACGCCCAGTAGCCACCGCCAGCACAGGCGGCTAACCAAATAAGTGTGAGAAAAATGATGAGCCACTCCTTTATGTAGATTTAGATTCCTAGCATAGCGGCTTTAGCCGTTGTTAGGATGAAGCTATGTTAAACGTTCTCTTTAATTCTATGAGGTCAGTTGGCGGATTTCAAGCGAAACCTAGGCTTTTCGTTAAGTTTTGGGCCGGCTGCGTTGAATTTGGATTTAAACTCGTACAAGAAAAAATAAAAAGGTCGCCACTAGGACGACCCGCATTGTTAAGGTATTAAATGATCACTTTTCATCTTTCTTCAGCAATTCGACGATTTCCTTCAGGTATTTCTCTTCGCCGGTTGGTTCCGGTTCGGCCGGTTCTTCGGTTGGTTTTGGCAACAGCTTATTCAATAACTTGATCAGCAGGAAGACCACGAACGCAATAATTAAGAAATTAATGATGGAGTTGATGAACACCCCATAGCGGAAGTGGGCCTTGCCGACCGTTAAGACTAAGTCTGAAAAATCAATGCTCCCAATGAAAATTCCCAAGAGGGGGTTGATCAGATTTTCTACCAGCGAATTAACGATGGCCGTGAAGGCAGCCCCAACAATAACCCCAACGGCCAGGTCCATCACATTACCGCGGGCAATAAACTCTTTAAATTCCTTGATCAAAATATTTTCCTCCCTCGCGACTCGGCGCCGCTTCGTTTACCCTCTATTTTTAACGATTTATCGATAAATTGCAACCAAAACGCGGTGGAGAGGTTTTTTGCTGGCTTTACTGGTCTTCTTGTTTTAGTGTAAATAACAGTGGATGCTTGAAACTGTGCGATACAGAAAGAATAAAAATGTTCCATAACCTATTTCACAAAAATAAGTTATTAATAAAGAGTAACGATATCTGGAAACCTTCTGACAAGTCTGTATCATGTTTGGCAGTCGCACGAGCATGAATATTTAGAGTGATTTGCATTGGCATTTTCAAGTCGATATGTATTCTCAACCGGATTCACACCAATATCTGAACAAAGAAACGGTGAGTTGATGTAAGGAATGAATAACAAATTTTCGGATTCAATTCCAGAAGTTTTGATGATATCTTTAAAGTGTCGATTAGCAAATAAAGAAAGAGTGTTGAACTGTCAGCTAGTATGGGGCACAAGAGTTAACTTATCGGAGCTGAAGGATAAATCGTCTCGTTGTTGCTCAAAAGATTGTCTTTAAAAAGTTGAGTCAACTACTTTTAATGACGCCGGTTCGATTACTGGGAGAACTTTTTCTAGACCAGTGAAAAATCAAACACAGTTGATACATCCACTATGGAAATGTGTTGCTTTTCTGAACAGTTGTATTTTACATGATGTCAAACATAAGCTTTGTTTTTTGATATCGTCCAGTAAAGTCGACATAAGCAGTCGCATCTTGATAACCCCAAATATTTGAAACAACATAGATGGTATCGTCTGTATTGTAATTGATCAACGAAATTTCATAATTTCCATCTTTGTCTGCCCGAGTAATATTGATTTCTGGTTGTTCTGGAGTACTAACGTAAGCAAGCGGGAGGGTATTCCCACTGATCTTAGTCTGTTGCCTATTTAAGACTGCCGTAAGATGATTATTTCCACGAACAAAGACAAAATTCTTCTTATTTACCCAGCCAATTTTATTATTTTTTGTCATCACTCGATACCATTGTTGTCCATTGGTAGTTTTTCCATACGATAAGAGATTCAATCTGGAATTAGGCTTTATAGTCATCTTCTTTTTGGAATAAAAACATGATTACAAAATTGGCACAGGTAGCGTAAATCAGAAGAAAATGTGGTGTCCTCAAAAAATGAGGACACCACATTTTTTAACATTTCAAGACGGTCAGTTATTGGGTGCTTACATTTGTGTAGTTGGTAGTGTTAATTTATCCCATGCTTTTAAGTAAAATAAGTAGATTAATACTGTGTTAATAGGTGTACTGCTTTGATAATCATTCGTCGAGTGTAGTATTCTGACTGCGTGATAGATGACTATTATTACCATTGTTTTGAGTTATGCAAAGCCAGAAAGGGGACTGTAAAATGAAAAAAAATTTGTTTGCTATTTGGCCAGCAATGGGACATATAACTCCAACCTTAGAATTTGCTACGTATCTCAAATCACAGAATATAGATGTGGAATTTTATTCGAGTAAACAATATAAGACCAAAGTAAATAGTAAAGGAATTAAGTTTCATCCATTTGAAAAACAACAAGAATTTACAGGGGAAACATTAGAAGAAAAATTTCCAGAATATTTTCAGATTAAATCTGGGAGAAAACAATTCAGATGGGGAATTGATAATATTATTGCTCCTACATTAGTTGGTTTTAGCGATGACGTAAAAAAATTTTATTACAAAGTGATTTTGATGCAATTATTGTAGATCCTGCAATGACCGCTACGCTTGTATTAAAGGATATGCCTAATAGAGTACCGATTATTGGACTTGGTATATTATCATTATACATTACCAGTAAAGATACAGCACCATTTGGACTGAGTATCGTGCCAAAAAAAGATTGGTATCATCGGTTGGAATATAAATTTCTAAATTTTTATGTGCACAAGGTGTTCTTCAAAAAACAACAAGCACATGTTAACCAGATTCTAAAAGATTTACATGCGACTCCTTCAAAAGAGTTTTACTTAGACGCTATTCAAAATAACTGTGATCTTTTTCTACAAGGGACTGTCCCAGAGTTTGAATATAAGCGGCGTGATTTGCCAGCATTTATAAAATATGTTGGCCCATTCATTCAATCACATGACGATAATGAATGGGAAAAGCCGAATTGGTGGGATAAATTATCTAATGGAAAAACAAATGTTTTGGTTACACAAGGGACCTTGGCTAATACCGATTTTTCGTTATTGGTTCTACCAGTTGTTAAGGCATTAAAAAATAATATAAATTTGGTTATTACAACGGCTGGGAAAGAATTACCAGGGGGAAATAAAAAGTTTGCTAAAAAAATCAAGTTATTGTTGAACACTATCTTCCTTACTCAGAACTACTACCAAAGATCGACATTATGATTACTAATAGTGGTTATGGTGGTGTCAGTCAGGCGCTGTATAACAACACAAAATTGATTTGTACTGGTGATTCTGAAGATAAAGCAGAGATTCGTGATCGGGTTGAGTATGCAGGTGTTGGAATCAATTTAAAAAAAACAACGATTAAATCAATTGAAAATGCATATTTAAATCTTGTAGACAATGATGTTGTCAATAAAAACGTGAAAGATATGTCTAAAAAAATGCATGAATCAAACGGATTCGAGAATGGTAGAAAACAAATCTTGAATTTTTTAAAGGAGTTGAGCTAAATGCATATTCTTTTTCAAATTAATGCGCTGTTAAGATTTTTAATAGAAATGATAACTCTAATAGCATTAGCTTTTGTAGGTTTTACAAAATATAAGTTACCACTTAATTTACTGATGGGGATTTTAGTACCAATTGTAATTTATGTGATTTGGTCTATTTTTATGGCTCCTTTATCACCAAACAGAGTGGGCCTACTTTTGAGAGTAACGATTGAGATTATCATTTTTGGCCTCTGTAGTTATATGATAATAACTAAAATATCACTTCGTGTAGGGACTGTATATGGAGTTATAGTTGCTCTGAATGCAATAATGGCACACATTGGAGATGGAATATATGACAGTAGTTTATAAAATGGAAAATGTTTATCAAAAATACAAGGGTGAAAAAATTATGCAAATGAAAATATTAGCCTGGATATCAAAGATAATCAAATTGTTGGTTTCTTTGGTGAAAATGGAGCAGGAAAATCAACATTAGTTGATGCAATGGTGGGGTATCGTACCATCGATAAGGTGGCCATATTATTTGAAGGGAAGAGTGTACAGGATTCATTGGAGCATATTCATCGTAGCGTTTCATATTCAACCCAAGCACCACTACCTCTAGGATTTATGAAAGTTTATGATATTTTATTAACTACTGCAAGATTACGTGGAAAGGATAAACGAGCCGCAATAGATCAAGCTGATCTATGGTTAAATCGTCTGGGAATATCTGCAATTAAAACCAGCAGATTGCAAAACGTCTCTGGCGGTCAGCGTCGCTTAGTAGGTTTTGCTACAGCCTTGATGGGGGACTTCACAACGCTAATACTAGATGAACCAACAAATGAACTAGACCCAGAGAAGCGAAAATTGCTTTGGTCATCCCTAGTTACTTTAAAAAAAGAACTTGGTATTACGATTATTGTTGTCACACATGATGTGGATGAAAGCGAGGAGTTTATTGACAATGCAATCTTGTTTAGCCACGGTCAGTTAGTTGCACAGGGGCCACCAGCATATTTTAGTGAGATATCTAACAAATAATAACTATAAAATTGCTTTTACAATTGACGGAGATAATATCGAAGAATTTTCTAAAGAGTTGTCCACAGTTTCGAGACTTGAAGTGAAACAGGATAAAGAAGATCATCTGTTTATCCATGTACCACAGGAGCAAATACTGATACCAAGGGATTCTCAGGGGTTGGAGTTGGTGGAGCGAGGAGCCTAGCCGCAGGAGGCGGCGAAGAGCTCGGCTGGCGAAGAATACGGATTTTTAAAAATGCCTTAATACGGGCATTTTGACTGATTTAAGGTTCCCATAAAGGGCAAAAACTAGTATAATGTAAGTGTTTACAAAGCGGTGAAGGCTTGCCTGAAATTAAGCGTCAAAAAAGTTGGGGTGAGTGAACTTTTTACTTGCATTCTGACGTAAAATCAACTATTATCAATTATTGATACATTTTAAAATGGTAAGGCAGTCCAAACGGCCCTAAAAGTTAGGAATCGTGGCGATTGTCATTGTATAGGAGGTGATTACCATGCTGAGTCGAACCAAAGAGTTTTTGCGGCAGAACAACTACCGTTATGAAAAATCGTATATTCGGCCGTTGATGGCGCCAGAGAGCGTCTACGTCTTCAAATTCGGAAAAGATTCGCTCAATAACCGGGTAATCATTCGTTATGGGCATACGTGGACTGGGCGTCAGCGAATTAACGAGATTGATTTGCGCCTGCATAAACAGAAGCATCCCCGCGTATTCCAAAATGAGGCGGACATGTTAGACTATCTCGAAACACGTCTTGCCCAGCGAAATCAAAAAAACGCTGACCACCCGTCGAAAACCGAGAAGGTCTAGGCGGCCGTCTTCGTCAATTTCTTAAATGTTTAGCGGTGAGCTGGTGACAAGATTGTTGTCCCCGGCTCTTTTTTTACATAGATTAAGGAGGAAATAATTCATGGAATGGACCGAAGTCAGTGTTTTAACCACGAACGAGGCCGTTGAAGCGGTCAGCAATATTTTACAGGAGGCCGGTGCCAGCGGGGTCAAAATCGATGACGCCGCCGACTACGCCAACTTAAAGGCCGGCAAGTTCGGTGAAATCGTGGATTTAGCGACGATTCCTCACCGGACCACGGGGGCGCTGATCACCGCATACTATCCCGAAACGGTGTTTGTCCCTGAGATTTTGCCAACCATCAAGCAACGGGTCAACGAACTCAGCCAGTTTGGCCTCGACCCCAAGCCCGGGACGGTGACGACTAAGGCCGTTGACGATGTGAGCTGGGCAACCGCCTGGCAGAAATACTACCATCCAGTCCGCGTCACGCGCTACTTGACGGTGACGCCTAGCTGGGAGAACTATCAACCCGTTCAACCGGGTGAAAATGTCATTCGCCTCGATCCTGGCATGGCTTTTGGGACCGGGACTCATCCCACAACGCGGCTCTCAATGACTGCACTGGAAATGGTTGTCCGTGGTGGCGAATCCATGTATGACGTGGGAACTGGTTCCGGTGTCCTGAGCATCGCGGCTAAGTACATGGGCGTCAAGGACATCACTGCCTTTGACCTCGATGAGGTGGCTGTTCGTTCTGCCAAGACCAACCTGGATCTGAACCCAATCGCTAAGGACGTTGTGGCTAAGCCTAACGACTTACTGAAGGGCATTCATCAGCCGGTTAACCTGGTTGTGGCGAATATTTTAGCCGAAATCATCCTGCCACTGGTTCCACAGGCTTGGGAAAACCTGACCGACGGCGGTTACTTCCTGACTTCCGGAATCATTGCCGACAAGCTGGATGAAGTGGTGGCTGCGCAAGAAAAGCAAGGCTTCATCATTGATAACATCTTACAGATGAAGGACTGGCGTGGTGTCATTGCGCACAAACCAACGGAGGACGAATAGGCATGCAACGGTATTTCTTAGATGACAGTCATCAGACTGGCGATCGCGTAGACTTACCTGAAGCGATTGCCCATCACTGGGTGACAGTTCTACGGGCTGAAAAGGGCGCGACGGCTGAATTCGTCGATGACCAGGCCCACCTCTTTCACGGCGACCTTACGCAGGTGAACGACGAGGCGGCGACCGTGACCTTAACGGCTGTCCCTACACCTAAAGTGGAATTGCCCGTTCACGTGACGATTGCCTGTGGGTTGCCCAAGCAGGAGAAGGCCGAGTGGATTACCCAGAAAGCAACCGAACTGGGGGTCGACCGGATCATCTTCTTTGGTGGCGACTGGTCCGTTGCCAAGTGGCAGGGGAATAAAGTTGATAAAAAAATAAAACGACTCACAAAGATTGCCCACGGTGCGGCCGAACAATCGCATCGGTTGCGACGACCGGTCGTGAGTTATGCCCAGAACCTGGCAGCGGTCTTTCAGGAGCCCGTAGACGTACGCTTGATGGCGTATGAAGAATCAGCCAAGCAGGGTGAACAGAGTGCCTTAAACCAGCAACTACAGGCCATGACGTCGGGACAAAGCTTACTGACTATCTTTGGCCCCGAGGGCGGCATTAGCCCGGCCGAAGTGGCCGCTGCACAGGCAGCCCAGACGACATTGGTTGGCTTAGGCCCTCGGATTTTACGAACGGAAACCGCACCATTATACCTGCTTTCAGCCATTTCAATGGTGATGGAACTACAACAACCGAGATGATTGGATGAAATCTGCGTGAAAACATGCTAAAATGGTTCCAATTATAAGAGAGAATGGGTGAACGTGGATGGCATTTTTGGAAAGAGTGGGTTGGCGTTACTGGGCTGTCGGTCTGGTGATGGGGATGGTCGTTCCCGCAGTGATCAGTTGGTTGGGTATCAGTCCAGTCTGGCGCTTTGCGGGATTACTGGTCATCGTCAATGGGGGCTTAGCCGTGGCACTGGGTCGGCGAATCTATCGTCGTACGCAGCCCGGCTGGTGGCTCATCATTTGGCCATTGGTCTACTTGCTGGGGTCCTATCTATTCTTGCCTCAGTATACGTGGTACTTCGCAGTGGTCTATCTGTGCCTGACTTATCTGGGCTATGGCTTAACGGAAACGAAGCAAGCAATCGAATCATAATTTATAACTAAGGGTGGTGGCGTCCAATATGACCAAAGAACGCGTCTGGACGGCTGAAGAAGTAATTGCCAGAGTCGGTAAATATATGAATGCGCAACACGTTGAGATGGTAGTCAAAGCCTGTCATTTCGCAACGGTTGCCCACAAGGACCAGCATCGCCAATCTGGTGAACCCTACATTATGCACCCCATTCAAGTGGCGGGAATCCTAGCTGATCTGAACATGGACCCCGAGACGGTTTCCGCTGGTTTTCTGCACGACATCGTGGAGGATACCGGTGTGTCCCTGAGTGACGTGCGGGAGCTTTTCGGTGACGACGTGGCTTTGATTGTGGACGGCGTGACGAAGCTCGGGAAGATTAAATACAAGTCTAACCGAGAACAGTTGGCTGAAAATCACCGAAAGTTGCTGCTCGCGATGTCTAAGGATATCCGGGTCATGATCGTTAAATTGGCCGATCGCCTGCATAACATGCGAACACTGCAACACTTGCGGCCCGATAAGCAACGCCGAATCGCTAACGAGACGCTAGAAATTTACGCACCACTGGCCGATCGGTTAGGGATTAGCACCATCAAGTGGGAACTGGAAGATATTTCGCTTCGCTACTTGAACCCCCAACAGTACTACCGGATCGTTCACCTGATGAATTCACGGCGAGACCAACGGGAACAGTACATTGCCGGTGCCATCAAGGTCATCCAGTCCTCTATCCAGGATCTGAAGCTGGCACCCGAAATCTATGGCCGACCGAAGCACATCTACTCGGTCTACCGCAAGATGAAGGACCAGCACAAGCAATTTAGCCAAATCTACGACCTGCTGGCTATCCGGGTGATTGTCGATACCATTAAGGATTGTTACGCCGTGCTGGGGGCCATCCACTCACAGTGGAAGCCAATGCCCGGTCGGTTTAAGGATTACATCGCGATGCCCAAGGCTAACATGTACCAATCCCTGCATACCACGGTGATTGGTCCCGAAGGTAAGCCACTGGAAGTTCAGATTCGGACGAAAGAAATGCACGCGGTCGCTGAATACGGGGTTGCTGCGCACTGGGCTTACAAGGAAGGGGTCAAGGACAAGGTCCAAGAGACCAATTCCGGAGATAAGCTCAACATCTTCAAGCACATCATTGAATTGCAGGAAGATACCGATGATGCCTCCGACTTCATGGATAGCGTCAAGGGTGAACTCTTTGGGGATCACGTTTACGCGTTTACCCCTAAGGGCGATGTGCTCGAATTGCCTAAGGGCGCTGGTCCGTTGGATATGGCCTACGCCATTCACACCGAGGTCGGGCACCACACGACCGGGGCGACGATCAACGGCAAGATTGTCCCATTGAACTACGAAATTAAAAACGGGGACATCGTTGATATTCGGACTTCCTCAAGTTCCGCTGGACCCAGCCGTGACTGGCTCAAGCTGGTGTCGACGCGGCGGGCTCGGAACAAAATCAAGCAGTTCTTCCGTCAGACCGACCGCGAACAAAACATCGTGGCGGGTCAGGATGCCGTGGAGCGGACGATTCGCGAACTTGGCTACGAACCCAAGGCCTTGATGAACAAGGAAAACTTGGAAAAGGTCACGGCTAAGATGCATTATCAGCATGCCGATGATTTGCTGGCAGCTATCGGGTTTGGCGATATTCAACCACGCGGGGTGGCCAATCGGCTGACCGAGGGCGTGCGCAAGGCCGAAGAGGACGAGCGACAGCGTCAAGAAGAACGTGAGTTGCTGGAGGAACACCAAACCATTAAGAACGATCCGGATACGGATAAGAAGGATCGTAAGGGCAAGGACTCCGATAGTGTCGTGATCGAAGGGGTCGACAACCTGTTGATTCGCTTGAGTCATTGCTGTTCACCGGTCCCCGGCGATGACATCGTCGGGTATATCACCAAGGGTCGCGGGGTTTCCGTGCACCGGAGGGATTGCCCAAACGTGAAGCAAGCCGAGAAAAATGGTGAACGGATCGTGGCGGTTCGTTGGGGCGACATGGCTGGTGACAAGACCAATTACAACGCCGATATCGAAGTTCAGGGTTACAACCGTAACGGCTTACTGAACGATGTGCTGCGGACCATCAACAACAGCACCAAGTACCTGACGTCCATCAACGGCAAGGTTGATCACAACCGGATGGCCATCATCTCGGTCAGTGTTGGCACACGAAACCAGTTCGAACTGCAACGGATTCTCGATAACATTAAAAACATTCCAGACGTCTACGTGGTTAAGCGGGCGTTTCATTAAAGAAAAAAAGAGTGAGAAAAAGGGCGGTTAGCTGACGAGCATTAACGTCGATAAGCTGAGAATACCGGGCTTGTATTCTTGGCTTATCGGGGTTAAGCGGAATCGGTTGCCCTTTTTTTTACGTTTCGGCAAGGTTGCCCATAACAACAACCAATCGACCACCAAAAGCAGAAAGGCAGGGTCATCATGCGCGTACTACTCCAAAAAGTTAGCGAAGCATCCGTCACCATCGACGGTCAAGTCCACGGGGCCATCCAGCAGGGGTTTTGTCTGCTGGTAGGTGCTCAGGACAGCGATACCAGTGAAGAGATTGACTACCTCGTCCACAAGATCAGTAAGTTACGGGTCTTTGAGGATGATGCAGGCAAGATGAACTTGAGTCTGGCCGACGTTGATGGGCAGATTCTATCCGTTTCACAATTCACGTTATATGCAAGTACCAAAAAGGGCAACCGCCCGAGCTTTACGGCGGCCGGCGAACCGACTCACGCGAAGAAATTGTATGAAGAACTCAATGAAAAATTGGCGGCTGAAGGTATCAAGGTCGCAACGGGCGTCTTCGGCGCCGACATGCAGGTGGCCTTGGTCAACGACGGCCCCGTCACGATTTGGTTTGACACGGATCACAAATAAATAAGTAGAACGGGTCTGGGCGGTAAGCGTTCGGACTCGTTTTTTCGGGAGGAAACAACATGCGTTATCAGCAAGTATTTTGGGATTTCGACGGCACGTTGGTCGACACGTATCCGGGGATGGTCAAGGCCTTCGGTGAGGCGCTGGTCGCCTGTGGCGTCAATGACTTTGAAATCGACAGTGAGGATATCTACCGCGCAATGCGCCAGCACAGTTTAGGTACAGCTTATCAACAATTTACTGCGGAGTATCAGGTCGACCGTGACCGACTATCTAAAATCTACGAGCAGCTAGCCGCACCATTACTGAATGAGACCGAGGCTTTTCCTGGGGTAGCCGAATTGTTGGCAGCAGTCGTGACCAACGGTGGGCGAAACTTCTTATTGACGCACCGTAATCGGCGGGCCTTGGACCGACTGACAACGTTACAGTTGGATCAATACTTTACCGGCTACGTGACGAAAGACGACGACTATCCGCGGAAGCCGGACCCAACCAGTCTGTTAGCACTCTGCCAACAATATTCGGTCGATCCACATACGGCCATCATGATTGGTGATCGCAACCTAGATGTGGCGGCTGGTCACCGTGCTGGCATGGCCGGCGCACTGTTTGATCCGGAGCATATGATCGTGGATGAGAGCCAACCGGAGATTCGCGTGACGCGGATGGCCGATCTGCAGGACTGGTTGACTGAAAAATAGGTTGATGTATTGCCGACAATTAGCTTATTGCTAAGCACAAGTAATTTAGCGAAAATAGACGCAGAAGCTTGTGAAACTGCCCTGATAAATAAGTGTTTTGATCGGATCTCAAAAGGGACTAATTGTATGACGAAATAATAGAAAATCACTATTTTGCTATATGCAAGAAGCCGATAAAACGCTAATCACAAACAAAAACGCAGACTGCCTGATTTAGGTAATCTACGTTTTAAAATGCAAGCTAATTGTTTAGACTTATCCCCGAGCTAGCGTCTGATCGACGGCCTCGCCGTACGTTTCACCGAAGAGGTTTAGATGGACCAGCAGGTAGTAGAGCTGATAATGGGGCAAGCGTTCCGTGTAGCCAGTCGTCAGTGGATAAAGATCTTGATAACCGCGGTAGAAGTCGGCCGTGAAGCCGCCGAAGATGGTCGTCATAGCCAGGTCGAATTCACGATCGCCATAGAGGACGTCCGGGTCGATTAACGTCGGCACACCGTCAGCCGTGAACAGGTAGTTGCCAGCCCAGAGATCACCGTGTAGCAGTGATGGCTGAATCTGCCGATTTTGGTTCTCCGTGATAATGGCCTGTCGGACACGGTCGTACGCGGTCTGCCGAGACGTATTCCAAAGGTGACGTTCCTGGGCACGTTGCACGAGCGGATCGAGACGTTGCTGCAGGTAGAAAGTCGTCCAGTCATCTTGCCAAGTGTTGTTCTTGGGCAATGTGCTGACGAGATTATCATCACTGAAGCCGAACTGTTTGGCGGTGACGTGGTGAACCCGGGCGACCGTTTGGCCCAACTCGTACTGACTACCATGACCAGTTTCCAGAAATTCTAGCACGAGATAAGCGTCATGCGCAATTTCACCGGTAGCGATGACCTCTGGGACGTTAGCGGCCTGACTCAGAGCCTTCAGACCGGTAACTTCGTGGGCGTAAAAGCTCGCGGGTTTACCCGGCTGAACCAGGAGAAAGTACGGTCCTTCAGCCGTTTCTAACTGATAGGCGTCATTGATGTCCCCACCAGAGACGGCGTGGGCGGCTTGAATCTGTGGTAATGGCAACTGATTTAGCCATTCTGACGTGAGTTGCATGGTAAGATCTTCTTTCTAAGTGACTAGGACTGGGAACTGAAGTAGGCGCTGAGCCCCTTAACAACACGGGTCGCAACCTGCTTTTGATACGTGGCACTGTGAATGTACTTAAAGTCTTGCTTGGTATTGATGTAGCCCATCTCTAATAGAAGGGATGGTCGGCTATTGTCGCGAATAACCTCGAAATCACCATATTTGATACCACGGTTGGTCAGCGGCAAGTCGCCCATCTGATCGTTGATGTCCTCGGCTAACTTGTAGGACGTGTCACGGTGATAGTAGTAGGTCGTCGTCCCGGAAGCCAAGTTATTAGTTGGAGACGAGTCAAAGTGAAAACTGATGAAGGCACTCGCCTGATTGGTATTAGCCAGAGCGGGGCGATCGGCCAGACTGACCGATTTGTCGTTGTCACGCGTCATGATCACGTGGGTGCCGCGTGCACGGAGCTGCTTGGCAACCTGTTTAGCCATGGCCAGCGTGTAGGTCTTCTCATCGTGCTTCTGATCGATCGACAGGGCGCCCGAATCGCTGCCGCCGTGACCGGGGTCCAAGACGACCGTGGCTTCCGATAAACTGGTGGCCTTTTTAAGGTTCCCCGGGTGATCAACTAGCCAACTTGCGACCCAGCCGAAGTGATTCTGGCTGTCGCGAACGTGATACCAATTGTTCTTTTCGCCCAAAATGGTCAGGCGACTGTTACGTTTGATTTTATAAGTTGTTTTATATGTCAGGCCGGGGCCGTTGCGCAGGTTAAGATTACTGACGGTAGCGGTGACGGAATTGTTGCGGGTGAAGCTGAAGAGTAGCCCCCCGGCAACCAAGAGGATAACCAGCGCGGTAATGATTCCCGGCCAGTTGCGTGGTTTAAAATGCATGCTGAATTCTCCTTCATCAAATTAGATTCAATTATACCACGAATGGTTTTCACAACCCTTAAATTTCGTGAGGGGACGCCTTGACTTTTCATGGTAGTTTCAGTAAGCTTAGGAAGAATAAAATAGATTGCCCATGAGAAAGATTAGTAGGAGAAAGCCCGTTATTAGAGAGACCGCGTTGCTGGGAGCGGTCAACGGTGTGACCCTGAAGACACTTTTGAGGCTAATGACGCTCGTCGTCATTCGTTTGCAACGTTATCCTGCAGAGAATTTTAAAAAGGTGGTACCGTGCATACCTGCGCCCTTGTCAATTGACAGGGGCGTTTTTTATGCTCTTATAGGCTTTTCACCAACATAAAAATTCGTTGCAGGCGTAGAAAGGGAGAATGCTCATGCGTTATCAACGACCAAAGGGAACGGCCGACATTCTACCAGGCGATTCACAGACCTGGCAATTCGTCGAAGCCACCGCACGTCAGTTGTTTGCTAATTACCGCTTCGAAGAAATTCGGACGCCGATGTTTGAAAACTTCGAAGTCTTTTCACGGACTTCCGGGGACACCTCCGACATCGTGACCAAGGAAATGTACGATTTCAAGGACAAGGGGGATCGTCACTTATCCTTGCGGCCAGAAGGAACTGCCGGTGTTGTGCGGGCCTTCGTCGAAAACAAGCTTTACGGTCCAGAGACCAACAAGCCTTACAAGGTCTACTACATGGGCCCTATGTTCCGTTACGAACGGCCACAATCCGGTCGCCAACGGCAATTCCATCAGATCGGGGTGGAAGCCTTTGGGAGTGACGCGCCAGAATTAGACGTTGAAGTCATTGCCTTAGGGATGAACCTGTTGGGCAAGCTGGGCTTGAAGCACTTGCGTTTGGCATTGAACACGCTGGGCGACAAGGAAAGCCGCGATGCTTACCGTCAAGCTCTGATCGACTTCTTGGAACCACACTTTGATGAACTGAGTGATGATTCCAAGGTTCGGCTGCACAAGAACCCACTGCGGGTCTTGGACAGTAAGGACAAGCACGATCAAACGATCGTCGCCGACGCCCCATCTATCTTGGACTTCCTGACCCCCGATGCCACGGCCCATTTCGACCGGGTCAAGGCTAGTCTGGATGCCCTGGGAATTGACTACGATGTCGATGCCACGATGGTCCGGGGGTTGGATTACTACAACCACACCATCTTCGAAATCATGGCCGATTCACCCGCACTGGGCGAAGGCTACACGACCGTCTTGGCCGGTGGCCGCTACAACGGCTTAGTCGAAGAACTCGGCGGTCCAGAAATGCCCGGCGTTGGTTTCGGCCTCGGGGTCGAACGTCTGGTTCTGTTGATGCAAGCCGAAAAGGTCGCGATTCCTGACGATCACCCACTTGACGTTTACGTCGTGGGTATCGGGGACGAGACGTCCTTAGAAACGTTGAAGCTGGTTCAGGCCATTCGTGCAGCCGGTCTGACCGCTGATCGTGACTACTTGGCGCGCAAGCCTAAGGCCCAATTCAAGACGGCCAACCGCTTAGCAGCCAAGTACACCTTAACCATTGGTAACCAAGAGTTAGCCGACCAAACGGCTAATTTAAAATCCATGGAGACTGGTGAAGAAGTCAGTGTACCGTTAGCTGACGTTTACCAAGATTTCCAAAACGTTGTAAACACTAAGTTTGCAGCAAAATAAGAGGGGATAAGAATGGAAAAGAATTTAAAACGAACCACGTACGCCGGGTTAGTTAACGAAGACTACCTCGACCAAACCGTTGTCTTAAAGGGTTGGGTACAAAAGCGCCGTGACTTAGGTAGCTTGATCTTCGTTGACCTCCGCGACCGCGAAGGCATCGTTCAACTGGTCTTCAGTGAAGAATTCGACAAGGACGCCTTGGCCGTTGCTGACCAACTGCGTAGCGAATACGTCATTGAGATCCAAGGGAAAGTTGTGGCACGAGCACCTAAGGAAATCAACCCCGACATGCATACGGGTAAGGTGGAAGTCCGGGTTACCGGCATCAACCTGTTGAACAAGTCCAAGGAATTGCCATTTGAAATCAAGGATGGCGTTAATGCTTCCGATGACTTGCGTCTGAAGTACCGTTACCTGGACTTACGTCGTCCAGAAATGCAAAAGTCACTGTTGTTACGGAACCGGATCGTGCAATCCGTTCACAGTTACTTTGACAAGAACGGCTTCATCGACATTGAAACCCCAGACTTGACCAAGTCAACGCCAGAAGGGGCCCGGGACTACCTGGTACCTTCACGAATCTACCCTGGTCACTTCTACGCTTTACCACAATCCCCACAATTGTTTAAGCAATTGCTGATGGGTTCTGGCTTCGACCGTTACTACCAAATTGCGCGTTGCTTCCGTGACGAAGATTTGCGTGGGGACCGTCAACCTGAATTTACCCAGATTGACTTGGAAACGTCCTTCTTAACTGCTGAAGAAATCCAAGACCTGACTGAAGGCCTGATTGCTAAGGTTATGAAGGATACGTTAAATGTCGACGTTAAGCTGCCATTCGAACGGATGGACTGGGACGATTCCATGGCCCGTTTCGGGACCGACCAACCAGATGTCCGGTTCGGCATGGAATTAAAAGACCTGTCCGACATCATGGCCAACACCGACTTCAAGGTGTTCTCCGGCGCCGTTGCTAACGGCGGACAAGTCAAGGCTATCGCCGTTCCTGGTGGTGCTGACAAGTACAGCCGCAAGGATATCGACAAGTACGGCCAATACGTTGAACGCTTTGGTGCCAAGGGCTTAGCTTGGATGAAGGTTACCGACGATGGCTTCAGCGGCCCAGTCGCTAAATTCTTCAAGGAAGGCGACTGGTTCGCCCAAATCACCGAGAAGACCGGTGCCAAGAGTGGCGACCTCTTACTGTTCGCTGCCGACTCCAAGCGGGTCGTTGCCCAAACTTTAGGTTACTTACGGGTAGCCATTGCCAAGGAACAAGACATGATCGACCAAAACAAGTGGGCCTTCCTGTGGATCATCAACTGGCCACTGTTCGACTACGATGTCGACCTCGAACGTTGGGTTCCAGCGCACCATCCATTCACGATGCCTGCCGAAGGGGATGCGCACTACTTGAACGACGGCGAAGACCCACACAAGGCCTACGCACAAAGTTATGACATCATCCTGAACGGTTTGGAATTAGGTGGGGGCTCCATCCGGATCCACACCCGTGAACTCCAAATGAAGATGCTCAAGGCCTTAGGCTTCACGCCTGAACGTGCCGAAAAGCAATTTGGCTTCCTCCTGAAAGCCTTAGATTACGGGTTCCCGCCTCATGGTGGTCTGGCTATCGGGTTGGATCGTTTCGCCCGGTTGCTGGCTAAGCGCGATAACATTCGCGACGTGATCGCCTTCCCTAAGAACTCGAAGGCCACGGAACCAATGACTGAAGCGCCATCGACGGTTGCGGACAAGCAATTGCTTGATTTGGACTTGTTAATCGCTAAAAAAGAAGATTCAGACGCAGACGAAGACTAATTTCGTCTGATGAAACGTCAGCCGTATTTGCGGTTGACGTTTTTTGTCGTCATTCGTTGGGGGAAACCTGTCGCCTGCGGCTGCCAAGGATTCCGCCGCTGTGGGGACCGGTCAAAGCCTGTGGGGCGGTCTTTGACCTCGCCTTGAAACCTCGCTCAAGCCCGCGAGTTTCCAAGGTCGTCCCGCGCTGTAGTCTGGTAAAGAACACCAGACAACACCGCCGTCACGGCCGGCTCCATCCTTGGCCGCGTCCGGCTAAGCTAGTTTTTGACCATAAATGTCACGTAAACGACAGAACGCGATTCAGCTGAATGATTAATCGTGATGCTATCTTCAAAGCTAGGTTAATCGGTTTTTTTGTCATGGGCAATTTGATATGAAGGTAATTTCGATAGTCATTTTCGGGGTATCAAGGAGAGAAGCACGGTGTCAGCAGTGATCCATGTAAGCCGTGAGGGTGGCGGAAATAGCCTCAGCCGTGGGAAGGTTCTTAGCGGTGGGCTTTGCCGCTTAGAACCTTGGTGCTTTTAAGACTCGAATCTCAGAGGCTTGAAAGCAAGTTCAGAGACCGTTCTGTGGCTCTGGACGTCCGCCCCAGCGTTCCAGGCTATTTCCGCCACCCGGTAAGGCGAACCCAAGATCAATGCTGTAAAAAAGTAAGTAACCCTTGACGCCGCTCGTGAAAAGCCGTTTAATGGAATTATTAGAAAATGGAGTGATTATGATGAGTGAGAGAATTGAAACTGCAACGTTTGCTGGCGGCTGTTTCTGGTGCATGGTTCGGCCATTTGATACCTTTCCGGGCATCGTGAAAGTCCTGTCTGGCTACACCGGTGGAACCGTGACGAATCCTACATACGAACAGGTTAAGAGCCAAACGACCGGGCATACTGAGGCCGTTAAAATCTGGTTCGATCCTAGCCAGGTAACTTACCAACAGTTAGTTGATTTGTACTGGCAACAAACCGATCCCACGGACGACGCCGGTCAATTTCAGGATCGCGGCGACAATTATCGCCCCGTAATCTTCGTGAATAGCGCAGAACAGGCGGCAACGGCAGTGGCCTCGAAGGCGGCTTTACAGGACCGCGAACAGTTCGACAAACCAATCGTGACAAAGATTCAGGTCGTTCAACCGTTCTTCGTGGCCGAGGAGCGGCACCAACAGTTCTACAAGAAGAATGCCGAACGTTTCGAACAAGAAGAGGCAGGTGGCCGGGCTGACTTTATTCAACAGCACTGGCAGAATCATTAGAACTCGCTAAAAGATACGCCGGAACGTGGCCGTGGCGGGGGATAAATGCTATACTAAGCCGAGCATAGTATGAAATATGACAAAAGAGTAAGCGAGGTTGGTATTTAAATCATGGATGATGTGCAGCAGTTGTTAAAACGGCATACCTATACGGCAAAATTCTCTGTAGCGTTCTTTTACGGGGTCTTGGTGTCGATTGCGGTGAACTTCTTCTGGACACCGGGGCATATTTATTCCTCCGGTGTGACCGGGTTAGCACAGTTGGTCAACAGTTTGACGGCAGGGTTGGGAATGTTCCATATCTCCACAGCTCTGGGGCTGTTTCTGATTAACATTCCCATGTTTGTCCTGGCTTGGAAACAAATTGGTAAGTCTTTTACGGTTTTTACGTTCATTTGTGTCCTGTTCGCGTCCATTATGATTCGGTTTATTCAACCCGTTCATTTGACCAGTGACCCGATTATCTGTGCGATTTTCGGGGGTGCGGTCAACGGTTTTGGGACTGGATTTGCTCTGAAGAATGGAATTTCGACCGGTGGGCTGGATATTATTGGAATCGTGTTGCGGCGTAAGACTGGCCGGAGCATGGGAACCATTAACATCGCCTTTAACAGTTTAATCGTGGTGAGTGCCGGGTTCGTTTACGGTTGGCCATATGCGCTGTACTCCGCACTGGGCCTGTTCGTGAACGCCAAGGTCATCGACATGACGTTTACCCGTCAACAGCGGATGCAGGTCATGGTCATTACCGACCGTCCCAAGACGGTCATCGACAGTATTCAGAACCATATGCGCCGGGGGATCACCATTGTCCACGGGGCAGAAGGCGCTTACCGTCACGATGAGAAGACGATTTTGTTCACAGTCATTACGCGATATGAAATGGATGAGTTGGAAGTTGCCATGGAAGAGGCCGATCCACATGCCTTTACTAGCATCTCCGATACGGTGAAGGTGTTGGGACACTTCTACGAACCGAAATGGTAAACTGGTACAGCGATGAGGGGCAACCTTCGCCGCTGTATTTTTTTAGCAAATCAGCCTCTACTTACTACTAATGTAATTTTTTCGAAATCAGTCTCAGATATTTGATAATTGTCGGCAAAATTCGTATTAGACCACAAATCATTGTGCCTAAACGTCACTTCAGTACAATGCAATGCTTTCAGCCTTTTTCACCAGTTTATCCGCTACGTTGCAAGAAATTTTCAACGTGTTTCTTAAAGGTTCTTAAATTTCTCTAGGTTCCACCCGGAGATGTGGTATAATTCTCGGTGTTATGGACAGCGAAAATAAGTGATATTGGTGATAGCGTGAAAGATATTTATTTAGGGTTAATCCGACTGATGTCGCTCTTGTGTGGTGGCCGCCGGCAGCGTAACTTTGTTTACCTGATGAGTTTTGGCGACAACCTCGCGTTTATTCGTGCCTTGGCACAGGCGTCACCGGTCGATCGACCGTTAGTCGTGTTTTACCGACCGCAACAGGAACGGGCGGCGCAGCGTTTGGCGCGGTCCGGGATTGATGTGCGGCCGTTTCGTGATGATCTGGCCTTTGTCTTGAAGGGCATTCCCCAGATCATGCGTGCGCGTGTCTTGTTTTGTGACAACTACTACGCGTTTCTCGGTGGCTTGCATCATCCCAAACGGATGCGAATCGTGCAGGTCTGGCATGCAGCGGGGGCCATCAAACGATTTGGTTGGGACGATCCAACCACGGCACAGCGTTCAGCCAGTGACCAGCGACGGTTTCAAGCGGTCTACGATCACTTCGATGACTACGTCGTGGGGTCACCGGCGATGGGCCAGGTCTTCGCTAGAAGTTATCGGGTGCCGATTGACCGGATGCAGGTCTTAGGCTATCCGCGATCGGACCGGTATTCCGATCCGAAGTGGCAACAATTGTCACGCGATGCGGTTGCCGAAGCGGCGCCGGAATTGGCAGGCCACCGGGTCATTTTATATGCCCCGACCTACCGTGAGGGCGTGACCTTTACGCCACCAGCAGGTTTGGCAGCGGCATTGACCGCCGATCCTAATGCTAAGGTGGTCGTGAAGATTCATCCGGCGTTAAAAGCCAGTGCGCAGAAGCTACAGGCGCAATTAGGTCAGCAGGTCGTGGTGACTGAGGATATCAGTACCACGGATTTACTGAACGTGGCGGAGACGGTCGTCACGGATTATTCTTCGGTGGCCTTCGATTACAGTCTGGTGCCAAACGCGCACAGTCTGTTATTCTTCCTGTTCGATCTGGATGACTACCGGCAAGATCCCGGTGTTCAACCGGATCTGGAAGAGTGGTTGCCCGGAACGATCATCAAGACGACCGATCAGTTGGCAGCGGCGATTAAAGCCGATGCGCCAACCGATTTAACCCAGTTTAACCAACGGTGGAATTCCGCCAACGATGGGGCGGCCACACAGCGGGTCGTTGACCGTTATGCTGCGTTGCTAGATTAGCACCAGCGATTAAAATTTAAAGGAGTGCAGTGCCTTGAAAGAGGTCATGACCTTATTCAAAGAACAGGTCTCGAGTCTCGGAATCATTTTTCGGATTTCGCGCTACGAAGATCAAGCAAGTTATCAAAGTCATTACTTAGGTTTAATGTGGGAGTACTTATATCCGTTGATTCAAATCGGTATTTACTGGTTAGTCTTCGGTGTGGGTCTGAAACACGGCCAACCCATTAGTGGGGTCGGCTATCTGCCATGGATGGTTATCGGGATCTCACCTTGGTTCTTTATGAACCGGGCCACGTTGGATGGGTCTAAGAGTATCTACCAACGGGTCAACATGGTGGCCAAGATGAAGTTCCCCGTGTCCGCACTGCCAACGATCAAGATCGTCAGCAATCTGAGTTCCTTCTGGACCATGATGGTCTTTACCATCTTTATTGGTTTGTTGAACGGAGTTTACCCTAAGGTTGCCTGGTTCCAGTGGATCTACTACTTCTTCGCCATGATTTGTTTACTCGTGGCTCTGGGAATCTTCAACTCATGTATCAGTGTGCTGGTGCGGGACTACCATATCCTATTACAATCTCTGATGCGGATGTTGTTCTACGTGTCCGGTGTGCTGTTTAACTTCGTGACACCCTCATTCCCAACACCATTCATTCACTTACTCGAACTTAACCCGTACTACTACATTGTTGCGGGCTTCCGGGAATCCTTCTTAGGGACCGGTTGGTTCTGGGACAAGCCAATATTAACGTTAGAATTCTGGCTGTTCGTGTTCTTCTTACTGCTCGTGGGTTCCCACCTGCACTACAAGTTCCGGTCACGCTTTGTTGATTTAATCTAATTGAAAGGAGCAACCTCAAATGGCGAACGGTTTCCAAAAAATCACGCAGTCATTGAAGCTAGTTGCTCGCTATGGGCTCATCGTGCTGAACGATGGGCTTATTTGTTTACCTATTAAACGGCGACTAGTGATGTTTGAAAGTTTCAACGGGAAGGACGTCAACGATAATCCGGCGGCTATCTACCGCGCATTGGTGGCGGCAGATCCCCGTTACCGGGAGACGGCGTACTTTAGCGTCAAGCCCCGTGAATATGCGATGTTGAAGCGTAAGTACCCGGAGATTCAACTGATCAAGCGTTTTACGCCCAAGTGGGCCTGGCTAATGGCCCGCGCGCAGTACTGGGTCTTAAATTCTCGGCTACCGAACTGGTGGCGGTCGAATCGACATACCCGGACCATTCAGACCTGGCACGGGACGCCCCTGAAGAAGCTGGGGGCCGACATTGAACACGTGGCAATTCCAGGAACCAGCACGGCCGACTATCATCAACAGTTTGTGACGGCCTCGTCGCGCTGGGATTATCTGATTGCGCCGAACCAATACTCGCGCGATATTTTCAAACGGGCCTTTGGGTATCGCGGCCATTTCCTGACGATCGGCTATCCCAGAAATGACGTGCTCTACACGGACAATCAACCGGATAAGGTGGCGGCACTGCGTCAACGCCTGTTGGGCAAAGTCACCGGACCAGTCGTGACCTATGCGCCAACTTGGCGCGATGACATGGCGGTGCGGCCGGGGGTCTATCGCTTTGACTTGCCATTTGACCTAGGTGAATTCTTTGCGCACGTGCCAGCTGGCACCCATCTGATTATTCGGCCCCATTATCTGGTCAAGGACGCCGTGGATATCCGCGGTTACGAGGATCGCGTAACGGTGCTAGCCGATACCGACATCGCCGAGCTCTACCTGATTACGGATCTCCTGATCACGGATTATTCATCGGTGATGTTTGACTTCGCTAACTTGAAGCGGCCCCAATTATTCTTCGCCTACGACCTCGAACATTACCGCGACCAACTTCGCGGGTTCTACTTTGACTACCAAAAGGAGATTCCGGGACCGCTCGTCACGACGGCGGATGCCTTCTATGAGCAACTCGATGGTTGGCGCGATCAGGGGAGTTTCCCGGCATATCAGGCCCAACAGGACGCCTTTTACCAGAAGTTCTGTGATTGGGAGGACGGTACGGCTAGCCAGAAGGCGGCCAGTCTGATCATTAGCGGAAAGGATGAATTGTAATGGCTGAATTATTAATTGGATCACACGTTAGTATGAAGGGCAAGGACATGTTCCTAGGGTCAGCGCAGGAGGCCGCCCAGTATGGTGAGAATGCCTTCATGATCTATACTGGTGCGCCCCAGAACACCCGGCGCAAGCCAATTGATGAATTGAATATTCCGGCGGGCAAGCAGTTCATGGCCGATCACGGTCAGCGGGCTGTGGTGATTCATGCGCCATACGTGGTCAACTTGGGAAATACGACCAAGCCGCAGAACTACGCCTTTGCCGTGGAATTCCTGACCAATGAAGTGAAACGGGCGGCAGCGCTCGGGGCCACGCAGATTGTGTTGCACCCTGGGGCCCACGTGGGCGCTGGTCCAGAGACTGCGATTGCGCAAATTGCCCAGGGCCTCGATGAGATCTTGGCGGCGGCCGACGAACCCGTGCAGATTGCCTTGGAAACGATGGCGGGCAAGGGAACCGAGGTCGGTCGGACCTTTGAAGAGCTCGCGGCCATCATGGATGCGACGGCGGCCAACGACCGACTATCAGTCTGTTTTGACACGTGCCATACCAGTGACGCCGGTTACGCTATCACCACGGATTTTGACGGCGTACTCAACGAATTCGACCACGTCATTGGCGTCGACAAGCTCAAGGTGGTTCACCTGAATGATTCCAAGAACCCACAAGGGAGTCACAAGGATCGGCACACTAACATTGGACTGGGAACGTTGGGGTTTGACGTGTTGAATAGCGTCGCGCATCATCCCCAATTGACGGCGGTACCGAAGATTATGGAAACACCCGTGATTGGACCAGATCGCAAACATGGAGTCAATCCTCATGGCTATGAGGTCGCTATGCTCAAGCATCAACGGTTCAATCCGGATTTAGAAGCCGATGTGTTAGCCGGAAATCCGGTCGATGCGTACCTGACGCGGTAGTAGTTTGTTTTTCTACGTCTTGTTAAATTAATGATTTGTGTCAAAAAATATAGGATATTGGTTTGATGGCGAGTCTTTTCGCTACCTAACCAATACCCTATTCCTGTTATCTTGGAATTTTAGATCTCACTAAATATGCCTTGGAGCTGTTTATTTTTTTCAAAGCTGGTATGATTGCTGTTAACAAATGTTAATTTGAATGAGGGCTTAGCTCGTTGGAGTAGGGAGTCCTAGGGGGAGAAATTGAATATGAAAAAAGGTGTCGATGCGCCGTTAGTGCCAATCGTGTTTTTACTCGTTGGTATTGTGGGGATGGTGATGGCAGTTACTTCTGGGGAGTGGACCAATTACCTTTTTCCAATTGTCCTGTTCTTGTTTGCGGGCATGTATTTGTATACGTCGTTGTGGGGGAAGTACAAGCTTATCAAACGCGTCGTTGGGGAAATGCAGCTAGATGGTCATGAACGGGTGCTGGATCTTGGTACGGGCCACGGAGCCTTTTTACTTGAAATTGCGCGGCAGTTACGTGTTCCGGGCAAAGTGACTGGTTTAGATATTTGGAATCGGGGAGACCAGTCAGGTAATGCAGTAGAGGAGACGCAGCGCAACATTGACCAGGCTGGCGTTCATGACGTCAGTGAGTTAGTCACTGGAAATATGACGCAACTGCCCTTCGCGGATAATTGTTTTGATTATGTTGTGGCGAGTCTTGCCATTCACAATGTGAAGCCCAAGGCTAGCCGCCAACAAGCGATTGTTGAGGCTTACCGGGTATTGAAACCAAACGGGCAACTGATTATCTTGGATATTGAACACGTCGGCGAGTATCGGCGTAAATTGGAACAACTTGGTGTGAAGAAAATTAGTGTCCAGCATGCTGGCCTTAATGGGATGTATGCGTTGCTGAGTACGAGAATCCTGAAAGCTAAGAAGTGAGATAAAACTGAGTCACGTTGATTCTTACTGATTGTGATAACAAGATAGGGAAAGTGTTCTGTGACAGAAAACGTAGTCACAGGGCACTTTCCCATTTTTTGACGCCAATCTGATAACGCACACTTGATAATTTATGACACTTATCTAAGGAATATAACTGTACTGCATAGCCAATCATAGCTCCTTAAATATAAGAATTATTATATATGATTGCCTATATGATTGATTAACGGTAGAAAGCGGTTTATAATAAGGCCATCTTAATGGAAAAGGGGATTTTTCGTATGACTGAGAAGAAAGAACCGATTCGTAACGTTGACCAGACTGGTTGGATTGACCAAGGGCCACGGAACTACCAACGGGATCTTCAGAACCCAGATCTCCTCGTGCCACCAACCACGGACCACGGGACAGTAGCCAACCTGCGTTTTAGCTTTTCCGATGCGCACATGCGGTTGGAATCCGGCGGTTGGACACGTGAGGTGACCAACCGTGAATTACCAGCTTCGCATGACTTAGCGGGAGTCGACATGTGTTTAAAGCCCGGCGCTTACCGGGAAATGCACTGGCATCAACAGGCCGAATGGGCCATGATGCTACAGGGAAATGCCCGCGTAACGGCGCTTAATGAAAACGGCGAAAGCTTTATCGATGATATCGCAGCTGGCGACCTCTGGGACTTTGAAGCGGGGATTCCCCATTCTATTCAGGCACTCGACCAAGGCTGTGAGTTCCTACTCGTCTTCAGTGAGCCCGACTTTTCCGAAAATAATACGTTCTTGTTAACGGATTGGCTGGCACACACGCCCAAGGACATCATCGCCGCCAACTTTAAGGTAGATGAGGCAACCTTGAAGCCACTACCGAGCCATGAAAAGTATATCTTTGACGGTAACGTTCCTGGCCCCATCGAGACCGTGAAGAAACCGGGAACACCCATGAAGACACCCCTGACGCTGCATATGAAGGACGTTCCAGCCAAGGAATTTGAGGCGGGCAAGGTCTGGATCATCGACCAATCCGTCTTCCCAGCGGCCCAGACGATTTCAGCAGCGATTGTTGAAGTCCAGCCTGGGGGCATGCGCGAGATGCACTGGCATCCTAAGTCTGAGGAATGGGACTACTACATTCAAGGCCAAGCCAAAGTGGGCGTCTTTAATTCCAATACGTTGGCGCGGACGTTTAACTTCAATGCAGGCGACGTTGGCGTGATTCCTAAGGAAGCGGGCCATTACATTCAAAACATCGGGGATGAACCGTTGATCTTCATCGAACTCTTCAAGAATCCGGTATATTCCGATGTTTCCCTGAATAAATGGTTAGCGATTTCGCCAACACAAATGGTTGCCGACCACTTGAATCTGCCAACAAGCACGATTGAAAACTTCCCAACTGAAGAGGCTGCGGTGGTTTGGTATGATGATCCGAGAGGCCACGTTGCCCATCAGCCGGTCGTCGACCCTGAGACTTTTAGTGCTAACGATGTTTTTGGCAAATAGATAGGAGTTAGCCAATGAAAGTATTTGATACGATCGTCATTGGCGGCGGTGTTGGTGGTGCCGGAGCAGCCATTCGTGCGGCGTCTCACGGCCAGACTGTGGCTGTCATTGAGCAGCGTGACTGGGGTGGCACGACCGTGAATCGCGGTAGTACGCCGAAGAAAGTCCTTTTGGGGGGCATTGAGGCTCACCGAGATTTTCGTGTTCAAAACGGGTCGACAGCCGTGCCACCGGTAAACTGGGAACGGTTGGCCGCGCACAGAGATACCGTGGTCAGTCAGACGCAAGAAAATTTCAAACGGCGATTCGTGGCCAACGATATCGCAACCTTTGAAGGTCACGCGGAGTTTATCAATTCTCAGCAAATTCGGGTTAATGGTGAGCGATTCACAGCTAAAAATTTTGTCATTGCCACGGGTGCCCGTCCCAGAGAACTCACTTTTCCTGGGGGTCAATGGGTCGAACACTCCGGGAGCTTCTTCAAACGGCACGCGGCACCCAGAAATATCACGATCTTAGGTGCCGGCGTCATTGCCTTTGCCATTGCTGGAATTGCGAGTGAGGCCGGTGCGACGGTCACGTTGGTTCAGCATAATCACGTGGCACTGCGGGGCTTTGACCCCCAACTGGTTCAAAAGCTAATTGCCAATCTCGCCAAACAAAATGTCCGGGTTGTTTTTGACGATGAGTTGGCGCGTCTTGATCGAACGTCAACGGCTCTTCAAGTGACGACTGCGTCTGGGACTCAATGGACGACGGAGGCTGTTTATGCGGCGTTGGGGCGTTTACCCAACGTTGACGACCTCAACCTGCAGGCGGCAGGCGTTACCACTGATGCGCACGGCATTCGGGTAGATGATTACTTGCAGACCAGCAATCACAATATATTTGCGGTCGGTGACTGTGCGGCCGTTGCGACGCCGAAACTGGCGAATTACGCCATTTTTCAGGGAAAGTACGTCGGTGATCTTTTGACGGCTACGCCCAGATTTCCCATCGTCTATCCCTTACAAGTGAGTGCGGTGTTTAGCCTGCCACGTTTGGCTCAGGTCGGGGTGAGTGCGGCAGTGGCCCGACAGAAGCCGAATCGCTATACGTTACGGGAGGTGGCCTTGAACAAGTGGCTGACGTATCAGCGAGAGTACGATGACCAAGCACAAGTGATCTTGGTCGTTGACCGGCAAAGTGGTCAGGTCGTGGGTGCGGAAGCCATCAGCTACCAAGCGGATGTGCTGATCAATTATGTGGCGTTGCTGATTCAGCAGCACGTGACGCCAGCACAGCTCCATGACACCTTCTTTGCCTATCCATCAGCGGCGGCAGACCTCTATGGCATTTGGACGGATTAATCCTAATAAAAAGGGTTCCCACAATCTCGATGATTGAGATAATGGGAACCCTTGCTGTTTAAAAATGCAAAAATTGTAAAATTACTTGTTGGCGAATCCGTTTAGTCGGTCAATGAGTGGGGAATTAAATCGTAATCCACACTCTCCATAATCAGTGTCGCCGTTTCCTCAATCGACTTGTTGGAGACGTCGATTACCAGGCAACCAATTTTTTTATAAATCTTCTGAGCGTAATCCAACTCTTCGCTAATCTTCTTGGTATCGGAGTAGGCACTGTCGGCGGGCAGACCATAAGACAGCATTCGTTCCTGGCGAATCTTTCTGAGCGATTCTGGTTTGTTGGTCAGGCCGAAGATCCGTTTGGGGTCAACTTGCCACAGCTCATCTGGGAGTTGCGTGGTGGGGCCTAACGGCAGGTTAGCGACCCGTAAGTTCCGGTTGGCAAGGAAGAGTGACAGGGGAGTTTTGGAGGTCCGTGAGACCCCGAGAATCACGATGTCCGCCTTGAGTAGGCCGGTCGGGTCCTTCCCATCGTCGTAGGTAACGGCGAATTCCATGGCGGCAATCCGGTCGAAATAAGTATCGTTGAGGTTGTGGACCAGGCCGGGCACGCCTTCGGGAGTTAAGCCCGTGGCGTTTTGCATGACGGCCATGGCCGGCTGGATGCAGTCAAACTGCTGGAGCTGGTTAGTAGTCGCAAATTCTCTGACCTTTTTACTCAGCTTGGCGTTGACCAGTGTGTGAAAGATCATCGCCCGCTGTTTTTTTGCGAGGTTGAGAATCCCATCGAGAATTGAATCGGTTTGGATAAAGGGGAACCGTTGATAGCTGGCTTGCACGGTGGGAAACTGAGACACCGCCGTCTGGGCAACGGTCAGCGCCGTTTCCCCGGAAGAATCAGAAATAATGAAGATGGTAATCTGCGGCATAGCGAGCAACTCCTCTGCGTTTTTTTCTTAATGATTACCCCTAGTTTACCCCGTCCGTTAAAACGGTTCAAATTTTATTGCTTTGCGTTATTGACGCCGTTTGTATGATTATGTATAATAGTTAAGAACCGTTACGCCGGTGGTAAAAAACTAACCGGCGTTATTACTTGTGCTCGGAGGGAGGGAATTTTATATGGCAAAGACAGTCGTTCGCAAAAACGAGTCTTTTGACGACGCTCTTCGGCGCTTCAAACGTACGGTTTCCCGTAGCGGTACTTTACAAGAATACCGTAAACGTGAATTTTACGAAAAACCAAGTGTGAAGAAAAAGTTAAAATCAGAAGCTGCGCGTAAGCGTAAAGCCAAGAAGAAGCGTTTCTAAGCTCTTTTTGCAATTTAACTCAAAAACCGCTGACCTTAATTGGTTAGCGGTTTTTTGTATCGGTTACGTGAAGTTCATGCGCTACGGGAAAAAAGAAGTGGTTAACAGCTGCATGGTCAGGGGCCTCTGTCCAGGACACAAGGTTATTGTCGTTGCTCGGTCGAAGTGGATGACGACGCAATGAATATTAACTAAATTTACATAGAGAATCATTGAATTTTGCAAATTATAGGTTAAAATAAATATGCTTGTTACAAAACGAACAAATCATGGAGGGAAACACAATGGATATTACGGTAGCAATGGCTCGCAAATCAGGGGAGCCTTTAACGATTGAAAAAGCACAACTAGCGGATTTAGAAAATGATGAAGTCCTGGTAAAAATGGTAGCGAGTGGTGTCTGCCACACGGATGCTGTCGGTCGCGATGCCGGCATGGCTGGCTATCCAGTTGTTCTGGGCCATGAAGGTTCCGGAATTGTCGAAGAGGTGGGATCATCCGTCTCAACGGTGAAGCCTGGTGATCACGTGGTTCTATCATTTAATTCATGTGGGGTATGTGAGAGTTGCCTGTCAGGTCATCCTGCAGAATGTGATAAAATGAACCAAATTAATTTTGGTGGGCGTCGTAAGGATGGTTCCGCCGCAATTACACAGGATGGGGAAGCCGTGTCAAACTTCTTCGGGCAATCTTCGTTTAGTACTTATTCCGTAGTCTCCGAACGCGGTGTGGTTAAAGTTGACGAGAACGCCGATCTTAAACTCCTCGGACCTTTGGGCTGTGGAATTCAAACCGGTGCCGGAACAGTTTTACAATACTTCAAGCCTAAATTTGGCGATTCAATTGTCATCTTTGGTGCCGGCGCCGTTGGGTTGTCCGGTGTGATGGCTGCCAAGCTAATGAACATGGAACACATCATTGTCGTGAACCGGCCTAATCCCTACCGCTTGGACATGGCTCGCGAGTTGGGTGCAACGGATGTCATTGAGAGTAAGCCTGGCGTCGATGTGGTTGCCGAAATCAAACGGATTACCGGTAACGGAACCGACTTTGCGTTGGAAACGACCGGTGCCGCACAATGCATCAAGGAATCAGCTAACGCAATCAAGCCGCGCGGCATCGATGCAGTCGTGGGGATTGCTGGCGATGTCACGTTTAATGTGAATGATGACATCATGGCCGAAAGCAAGACGATTGCTGGGGTCATTGAAGGTGACGCCATTCCACAACTCTTTATTCCTAAGATTGTTAAGTATTACCAAAAGGGCTTGTTCCCATTTGATAAACTCACCAAGCTTTACAAGTTTGAAGATATTAATCAGGCGTTTGCGGACTCTGCCAGTGGTAAAGTCATCAAGCCGATTGTTGTTTTCGACTAACCATTTGATAATCAGTGCAGTCAACCACGCCCGTTTAAAAACGGACGCTTGTGAGAACCACACCCCACGGTATGGTGACCACAATTTGCTTAGATACAGTGCTAGCCTACGAATAGGACTTATCCGCTAATTACCAAAGCCTTTTAGGTCCGCAGGTTGCCAGGCGGACTCATTTCTTACAGGGTTGCTAAACCTTTTGCTAAAATATTTTTAGCCGCGTTATGATCACGGACATGAAACGCACCACAGCTAGGACACATCCACTTGCGATCAGCTAACGTCAGCTTGTTCTTACCAGTCATGACGTGCCCACAATGGCTACAAGTTTGCGTTGTATTTCGGGGATTTATAGTCAAAAATTTCCGACCGTACAAATCAGCTTTGTAAGACAGCATACCCAATAGTGTTCGCCAGCCAACGTCCGAGATACTCATTGCCAAAGCGTGGTTCCGCAACATATTTTTACTCCGCAACTCTTCAGCTACGACTAAATCGTGGTTTTTGATTAAGGCCGTAGAGACGTGGTGCAGAAAATTCTTGCGTTGGTTAGCGACTTTAAGCTGCAATTTAGCCACTAGTAACCTTTGCTTTTGATAATTCTTGGATTCTGATAATCGTCGTTTGCTCTTTTTAGCTCGTCTGGCCCGCCGTGACAATTTCTGTTGAGCTTTAGCCAGCTTCCCCTTAATTATCCGGTAATAACGTGGATTATCAATTACCTGGCCATTAGAGTCCGTCAGAAAATTATCAAGGTTCAAATCAATGCCGACTTTAGATTTAATGACTGGTTGCTCAGAAACGAAGGGGTGCTCCGAACTCATCTGCAGGGAAACGAAGTAATGGCCTACAGCATCCATTGAAATTGTCGTGGTTCCGATTCTAATATCATCAGCTTGATCCAAAATCTTCGATGGCAGCCCTTTGAAACGAAGACATCCCAGTTTGGGTAGTTGTAGATGGTGGGCATCATTTAGTCTTACGCTACCATTGCTCATGGTTGGTACTGTCACTTTTGCACTGTAAAGACACGACGTTTGATAAGTCTGAGTATAACCTCGTTTATGAAATTTAGGAGTCCCCGCCCGATGAACCTGGCGAAACAGCTTCCAGGCAGTCTTGTAATTCTTGATAACATTGGCTTTCATCAGGCTGTCAAAATCCGGATGATTTAACCATCCATGAATATTGGAGATAGCAGTTGAGGGCTTCTTTAGACGTTCAGTCAAATCAGCAATTCGATTCAAGACAAGTGTAATTGGAATCTTCACTTGCTTCAACCAGAACAAGTCATTATTCATACCGTTCATCTGATTATAAATAAACCGACTGGCGTCACTGTTACGCTTAATCAGCCGCTTTTGTTCGGTTGAAGGAAAGACTCTAACTTTAACCCCATAATGATAAGGTAATTGCGCCATTGTCTTCGCCATAAGTTGCCACCTCCTCTTGCTTGATGGTAGCATAGCATATGAGTATGTTGTATTTATAGCAAAGCGTCTTATAATAATATTTATGGGGGCATCACATGAGCAAAAAATCGTAGAAAGCTACATTGCCAGTCAACGTAGGGCATAGTGGCATTCATCCCTTGTTTGAAAGCAAGAAAATTCTGCCTAATTTTGCATTAAAATAGTCGCTTCCACCATTCGTTAGAAACAGCAAACGAATTGGTGGGAGCGACTATTGCGTGATGAGGAAAAATGATTTAGTTATTGGTTAAAACGACCTTGCCAATCATTCGGTTGGCTTCCACTAACGCGTGGGCCGCGCGCAGGTTGGTGGCGTTAATGGGGGTGAAGGTTTTTGTCAGAGTGGATTTAAGCTGGCCCGTATCCAACAGGTCGCGCACATGTTCCAGAATCGCATGTTGGCTGATCATATCCGGCGTTTCGAAGAAGGACTTCGTGTACATCCACTCCCAGGCAAAGGTCGCCCGCTTTTGTTTTAAGGCCCGGAGGTCGATTGGCTGGTCGTTACCCGTGATGGAGACGATGTGGCCGCTGGGCGCGATGAGTGCGACAATCTCGGCCCAGTGTTGATTGAGATTGCTGAGCTCCAGAATGTAGTCAACTGTGGCGTAACCCAGCGCGTGGACCTCATCGACGAGGTTCTTACGATGATTGACGACGGCATCAGCGCCGTGGGCCTTGGTCCAGGCAATGGTTTCTGGCCGCGATGCCGTAGCGATGACGGTCAGCCCAGCCAAGTGGGCGAGCTGTGTGGCTGTTGAGCCAACGCCGCCGGCACCATTGATGATTAACACAGTCTTGCCAGCGTTATCCTGGGGATGGTCGAAATCAAGTGGCATTTGTTCGAAGAGGGCTTCCCAGGCCGTCAGTGAAGTCAAAGGCATGGCGGCAATCTCTGCAGGACTCAGCGTCGTGGGTGCGTGGCCCACAATCCGTTCATCCACGAGGTGGTATTCGCTGTCCGAACCGGCGCGCTTGAAGGAACCGGCATAGAAGACCCGGTCACCGGGTTGAAACAGACTGACGGCGTCGCCAACTGCGTCAACGGTGCCATACGCATCCCAGCCAATCACCTTGGGTGTGGTAAGGACACCCTGGGTCCCACGCCGCACGCCGGTATCCACGGGATTGACCGAGGTAGCCTGGACCTTTACCAAGATATCGTGACCCGTTGGTATTGGTTTGGGTGTAAAGAATTCAAAGAAACTCTTTTCATTTTCAATGGGTAAATTCTGGGTGAAGCCAATAGCCCGCATATCTGACATGGCAAAACTTCCCTTCATAAATAGTAATCCAGTGCTAGCGTAAATCATCGACTGGTGAAAAACAATCCTGAATCTTGAAATAGCACATAGGTCGAGAGGGCCAATCGCAAACTTTTATGTTTGGTGATGGCACCACGACCATGAAAATACATAATCAAAGGTGAAATCAATCGGCACGTGTCGGAGGTGACCTGACTTGTTTTCTGGTAGCCTCGGCGTAGAATGAAAGCACAAGAGTGGGAGGGCGAGACACGTGAAGTATTGCGCTGATAGTTGTCAGGTTGAGGATACATTACAGTTTGTGGCGGGGAAATGGAAAAGTGTGATTCTCTATCGCTTGTTTCAGGAACAAGTTGGCCGTTTTAGTGACTTCAAGCGGTGGTTGCCACGGATTTCGACGAGAGTTTTGGAGCGCCAGCTAAATGAGTTGGTTGCGGACGGCTTGTTGGAGAAACGGGTCTACGTCGCGGTACAGCCACAGACAGAGTATCGGCTCACGGTTTTTGGCCAGTCATTGTGGCCAGTGATTTCGGCGATGGAAAAGTGGGGGCAATATTACCATCAACAACGTGTTGCGGTGACTTCAGCTGACGCATCCGCTAAATAGGTGTAAACTAGATAGTAATCACGATTTTTAGGAGGAAATGTAATGAGTTTAGAGACCCAACTCAACACTGATTTAAAGACGGCTATGAAGGCCCACGATAAGTTATCCTTAAACGTTATCCGGATGATGAAGGCTGCTTTGACCAACGAAAAGGTTAAGCAAGGCCATGATTTGACCCCTGACGAAGAATTGACGATTGTTTCCCGTGAATTGAAGCAGCGTAAGGAATCCATGGAAGAATTCGCCAAAGGTAACCGTGACGACTTGGTAGAAGGCGTTAAGGCCGAAATCGCCATCGTTGAAAAGTACGCGCCTAAGCAAATGAGCGAAGACGAAGTTGCTAAGATCGTTGCTGACAGCATCGCTAAGGTGTCTGCTAGTGGCATGGGTGACTTCGGTAAGGTCATGGGCGTTGTGATGCCACAGGTTAAGGGCAAGGCCGATGGTGCCGTTGTCAACAAGACCGTTAAGGCACAATTAAACAAGTAAGTTTACTGGAATCATCACGGTCGAACCGTGGTGATTTTTTTAACGAAGGGAGGCAGATGCTTTGGTCTTGGTTTATCAGAAATTTCAGCGGCCCACACCGGCTCAAAATGAGCTGCTACTGAGCGCTGATCCCAGTCAGGACCTAATTGATGGCTACTTGACAACGGGAACGGCCTTCGCTGCTAGCGATTCCCGGGAGTTGATTGGCGTACTGGTGCTCCTGCCGCACGCCGACCAGGTGCTGGAGATTGCCAATCTGGCTGTCACCCCCAGCCGTCAGCGGCAGGGCTACGGCAAGGCTCTCTTGGAGTTTGCCCGACAGTGGGCCAACGACCATGGTTACCGCACGTTACAGGTAGCCACGGGGACCACGAGCTTCACCCAACTCTACCTCTATCAACGGCAGGGTTATCGTGTTGTGGCGGTGGAGGCCGATTACTTTACGACCCACTATAATCACGATATTATGGAGAACGGCCTGAAGCTTCGGGACCGACTCGTGTTGACCCGGAACGTTGTGAACCAAACTGATTGAAAGCGGTGGAGTTACCCACAATAAGACTGGTCTGGACCGGTGATTAGCGGCAGTTATTACCGCTTCTCCTGGCTTTTCGCGCGGAATCCTTTTACAATCCCCGGCAGTATGCTAAAATTTGACTATTAGACACTAACTAAAAACAAAGGAGCCACCGTATTTGACTGAAAACACAACGATTGAAAAAGAATATATCTTGGCCCGGCCTGAAGATGAGGTTGCTTTACTGGGAGCACAGGATCAGTTCGTCACGATCCTTGAAGAAGGTTTGCAAGTGACAATCAAGCCTTTCGGTAATGTGATCAAGGTCTCTGGTGCCGCGGATACGGTCGATCAAACGCTGGCTATCTTGCGCAACATGAGCGACCTACTGGCCAAGGGAATCAAGCTCAACAGTGCCGATGTCATCAGCGCCATGAAGATGGCGGGCAAGGGCACGTTGACGTACTTTAAAGACTTCTATAATGAAACGTTGATCAAGGATACCAAGGGCCGTGCCGTGCGGGTCAAAAACTTTGGCCAACGCCAATACATTGATTCCATCAAGCACAACGACATCACCTTTGGGATTGGGCCGGCCGGGACTGGGAAGACTTTCCTGGCCGTTGTGATGGCCGTGGCTGCTTTGAAGCACGGCGACGTGGAGAAATTGATCATTACCCGTCCCGCCGTGGAAGCCGGAGAAAGTCTCGGGTTCCTACCCGGTGACCTGAAGGAAAAGGTTGATCCTTATTTGCGGCCCATCTATGATGCCCTGTACGCTATTTTAGGGGCAGAACATACGACCCGCTTGATGGATCGTGGGGTCATCGAAATAGCGCCGCTGGCCTACATGCGGGGGCGGACGTTAGAATCAGCCTTCGTCATTCTCGATGAAGCGCAGAACACGACCAACATGCAGATGAAGATGTTCCTGACACGACTGGGCTTTGGGTCCAAGATGATCGTCAACGGGGATATTTCGCAGATTGACCTGCCGCACAATGCCAAGTCTGGGTTGATTCAGGCTCAGAACATCCTGCAGAACGTGGCACACATTAACTTTGTGACTTTCAGTTCTGACGATGTGGTCCGGCACCCAGTCGTTGCCAGCATCATTAATGCTTACGAAGCCAACGATACTAAACCAAATGGAGCTAAAAAATAATGGATTTAGAGATTTATGATAAAACCAAAGATGGCGTGCCAGCAAAGCACGTGGACATGATCAAAGAAGTTTTGGAATACGCCGGGAAGTATCTCGAACTTGCCGAAAATACCGAAATGTCCGTGACGCTGATGAACAATGAAGACATTCACCGCATCAACAAGCAGTACCGCGGGGTCGATCGGGCAACCGATGTCATCAGTTTTGCGATTGAAGACTCTGAGGATGAAGACGCTGATTTTCCATTAGTGATGGATCCTGAGATGGCTGCCGAGATTCCCGAAAACATCGGTGATATCTTTGTTTCCATGGATAAGGTCGAAGAACAGGCGGAATACCTGGGCCACTCCTACGAACGGGAACTCGGTTTTCTCGTGGTCCACGGCTTCTTACATCTGAACGGCTACGATCACATGAAGCCAGAGGATGAGAAGGTCATGTTCAAGCTGCAAGCCGATATCCTCGATGCCTATGGGCTCAAACGATAAGCGCAAGCAGACGGGAAAGAACCGGGCGTTCGTGCAGTCGTTAGGCCACGCGTGGGATGGCTTGCGGGCACTGTTTCATTACGAACGGAATTTCCGGAAGCACTTGGCAGTGGGAACGCTGGCGGTGATTGCCGGCATTATTTTAAGACTAACGTTAAACGAGTGGTTGTGGCTAGTGCTCGCCATCTTCTTGGTGTTGATCGCCGAAACGCTCAATACGATTGTTGAGGCCGTCGTCGACTTAGTGGTGGGTACGACCTATCACGATTTGGCGAAACGGGCCAAGGACGTGGCCGCTGGTGGGGTCTTACTCGCCGCGACTTTTGCCGTCATTGTCGGGGCACTCGTTATGCTGCCAGCGCTAGCTCGTTGGTTCTAAGTGGAGGAAAATATGGATAATCCAAATTATAAATCAGGCTTCGTGGCTATCGTTGGCCGGCCCAATGTGGGAAAATCAACGTTTTTAAACCGCGTGATCGGTCAAAAGATCGCCATCATGTCGGACACCGCGCAAACTACGCGGAATAAGATTCAAGGCATCTACACGACGGATGAGGCACAGATTGTCTTCATCGATACGCCAGGGGTTCACAAGCCTAAGAGTAAGTTGGGGGACTACATGGTGCAGTCCGCAATGTCAGCTTTGAACGAAGTCGATGCTGTCCTGTTCATGATCAACGCCGCTGAAAAGCGGGGGGCCGGGGATAACTTTATCATCGATCGCCTGAAGGGCATCAAGGCACCGGTCTACCTGTTGATCAACAAGATCGATCAGATTCATCCGGACGACCTGTTGGCCATCATGGAACAGTATCAGACGGCGCTGCCGTGGAAGGCCGTTTACCCAATTTCCGCGCTTGAAGGAAATAACGTGGATGAATTCCTGGGCGACCTGGTTGACGAGATGCCAAACGGTCCCCAGTACTATCCCGAAGATCAGGTGACCGATCACCCAGAACGTTTCGTGGTTAGTGAACTGATTCGCGAAAAGATCTTCATGTTGACCCGTGAAGAAGTGCCGCACTCAGTGGCTGTTGAAATTGAAAGTATGAAGCAAAAGGATGAAGATCACGTGCACATCGAAGCCACAATCATCGTCGAACGGCCTACACAAAAGGGCATTATGATCGGCAAGGGTGGCAGTATGCTCAAGAAGATTGGCACGATGGCTCGGCGTGACATTGAACACTTGTTGGGGAGCAAAGTTTACCTGCAACTGTGGGTCAAGGTCCAGCCAAACTGGCGTGACAAGGCAACCCTGCTGAAGAGCTACGGTTACCGCAAGGACGACCTGTAAAGCAACAGTAATTGAAAGAAAGCGGGGATGACGGTGGCACGTAATGTGACGGATTTTCACGGCATCCTGCTGTTTCGGCGCGACTATGCCGAGCGGGACTTCCTGATCAAGTTTTTGACGCAGGAGTTCGGTAAGAAAATGTTTCTGGTTCGGGGCGCTAAGAAGAAGGGCTTCAAGATGGTTGCGGATATCCTGCCGTTTACGGTGGGGAGCTACGTGGGGGACATTGCCGACGACGGCTTGTCCTATATCCGCACGGCCAGGGAGACCAGCCAGTATCAGAATATCAGTGCGGACATTTTTAAAAATGCCTACGCCACGTATATCATGAGTCTGGTGGATTCTGCGTTTCCTGATAGTCAGCCGTTGCCCGACTGGTATCACCGGGTGCAGCGTGCGCTAACGTTAATTGACGATGGCGTGAATGCTTCGATTGTGACCAACATCATGGAAATCCAATTGATGCCGGCCTTCGGGGTAGCGCCACAGCTTCAAGGCTGTGCGGTCTGTGGCAGAAATGATCTGCCCTTTGACTATTCGGAAAGCTACGGGGGCCTGTTGTGTCAGCAACATTGGCAGATGGACCCACGCCGGCTTCATCTGAATCAGCGGACAATCTATTATCTGCGGCAGTTCTCAGTGCTTGATCTGGACAAGCTCCACACGATTAGCGTGAAGCTCCAAACGGAGCATGCTTTGCGGCAGTTGATGGATGAAATCTACGACAGTCAGATTGGGGTTCATCCCAAGAGCAAACGGTTCTTGGATCAGATGCAGTCCTGGTCGGCGCGCTTAACGATGCCGCCGAAGAATCAGCCGGATGATTCAACAACGGAATAATTCGAAAAATTCAGCTCAGATGCCATTATCGGTGTCTGAGCTTTTTTGTGGAAGTAAATTTGACTCATTTCATAGCTGTGGCGTGGAAGAAAATGAGACGATTCCTTTCAAAATTATACAGCTAGCTGTATAATGGCTGTAGAGGTGATTCCATGAACGGTGATCAAATGATTTCTCGTAAGCTGGTTATTTTGGGGCGGCGAATTCGGCACAAGCGAAATTTATTCGTGGGCCAGCTGGAGTTGACCAGTGAGCAGGCCGATGCGTTGCGGTTCTTTGAAGACTTTCCGCAGAGTACGATTACGGATTTTAAAGATCATCAGCAGGTTACCCACCAAACAGCCCGCATGATTGTCAAGCGGCTGGTTAATCGGCAGTTGTTACGATTGGATCCTAATCCTAACGATGGTCGCGCCAAGCTAGTAGCGTTCACGGCTGCCGGCCTTGCGAAATGCCGGCAGTTAGATGCACATATTGAAGATACCAGTCAGGCACTGTTTACCGACTTTACACCGACCGAGCAACAAGAACTTTTAGCGATGCTGGATCGCGTCGGCCAGAATTTGGAAAGGAACTGAGGTCGTGTGAAGACCCGTTTGTATACAAAAGATGTGAAATTAGTTTTAGCCGCCAGCTTCTTCTTTCTGATGAGTCCGATGCTGGTGAATCCGATCATTGCGGGATTCTCGAGTAATGTTGGGGCAAACAGTGTGTTAGCCGGGGTCGTCGCTGGGATGATGAATCTGACTTCATTAGTCTTGCGGCCCTTAGCAGGGAATCTGACCGATCGTTTCTCTAAGTATCGGCTGACCATGATTGGGGGCATTCTGATCCTTATCGCCTGCGTGGGCTATGGCTTAACCACGTCCGTTCCCTTGATTATGGTGTGGCGGGTCGTGAACGGCCTGGGCTATACGCTATGTACCGTTTGCATGTCGACTTGGATGGCCAGTCTGTTACCGGCCGACCGAATCGGTGCCGGTATGGGAATTTACGGTATCGCCAACGCTTTGGGAATGGCGATTGGTCCCGCGGTGAGTGTTTATCTCTATCACCATTTTGGCTATCGCAGTGTTTTCTGGGTTGCCGCGATTTGCGTGACGCTTTTGCTCATCATTATTCAGTTTGTGGGTAATCGCAGTGTACCGCATCCCGATTACCGGAAGAGTAAGGCCCAGCAGCCAAAATTTCGGCTGGTTCAACCTAAAGTCATCCCGGTTGCTGTGATTCTCCTGCTCTTTTCTCTGCCATACTTCGCGACCCAGACCTATATTGTGAGTTACGTCGAGCACCGTGGTTTTGCGATTCCAGCCGGAGCCTTCTTCCCGGTCTATGCGCTGGTATTGTTGGCGATGCGGTTACTCTTACGGGATGCCTTTGACCGGATTCCCTTTGGTAAATTTTTCTGGGTCTGCCTAGGGTGTAATCTGATTGGCATTATCGGGTTGACGGATATGACTAATTGGCTGATGCTGGCGGTGGGTGCCGTGGGGCTCGCCGCTGGTTACGGCCTGATGTTTTCCATCTGTCAGGCGAAGTCGCTCACGCTGGTTCCCAAGTCCGACCGTGGTCTGGCTAACAGCACGTTCTACATTGGTATTGACCTGGGGATGACACTCGGTCCTATGCTGGCAGGGGTCATCACGACTTACTTGCCGTGGGTCTGGCTCTACCCGATGATGGCGATTACGCTACCACTGCTTGTGGTGGTGTACTGGCGGAATCGGCGGAAGTTGGCCTGATTGGAAAGTCGGTTTACGGTTAAAGCTGTTAGCCGGAAAATGAATAGCCATTAGAATGAGTTGCTGACATAATAGCTGAGTGGCTAAAGACGATTGTCGTATTTTTCAGAGGCCAAATGTGGTATGTTTTTACAAGAGAACCTTTAGGGCATATCAGTTTCGGGAAAGGCCGAGTTTATGGAAAAAGTAAATGAAATATCGCCATTGGTCAACGGTGTTTATAATGTTCAGACGCAATCTGGTTCACATTACAAAATCGTTATCAACAAGCCAGAAATGAGCCTCGTACGACATCCTGCTATCGAAGAGGCAGCGCTGCGAAAAGATGGCCAGGTTATTAAGATTCTGGAGCTCATTCAAGTTAAAGTTGGGTGGGGTGGTCGGCTCTTATTGGCACCACTCGGTGAGGGTGAAAATACGGTGCGGTTGACGACTGAGGTCGTGACAATCACGCGCGCTGACCTAGAAGACTAGGCAGACAACCGACTGTCATTACGGAAATTTCAATTCGAATTTCTGTGAAACACATTGACATCCCCGCCCCAGACGGCTATCATGAAACACAGTTAAATAAGTCGATTATGATGAATGAGAGTCACGGTGTCATTGGTTTAGCGAGTTCGGGGCAGTGGAAGCCGAATCCAATCCAGCGCGAGTTGGCACATTCGGAGTCGTTTCCAAGTAAGCTGCTAGTCATTGACTAGAAGTAGGGTGGAACCGCGAAATTAAAATTCGTCCCTACGTGAATTTGCCTTAGTGAATTCTCGTAGGGATTTTTTTGCGCGCTTATTTGTTTAATCGGTTGATCAGTTCGTCATTGACTCGGCTTCGTTGGGTCAAGGCAAGCTGGCAACCACACAAGGAGGAACTGCACCCATGACAGAAAAACTGTCCATGCAAGCAATCATTTTAAAGTTACAACAGTATTGGTCTGCACAAGGTTGCATGCTGATGCAAGCTTACGATACTGAAAAAGGGGCCGGTACCATGAGTCCCTACACGTTCTTACGCGCAATCGGTCCAGAACCTTGGAACGCCGCTTACGTTGAACCTTCTCGTCGACCAGCCGATGGTCGTTACGGGGAAAACCCTAACCGGTTATACCAACATCATCAATTCCAAGTGGTCATGAAGCCTTCACCCGACAACATCCAAGAACTTTACTTAAACAGTTTGCGTGAATTGGGTATCGATCCTTTGGAACATGATATTCGTTTCGTTGAAGATAACTGGGAAAACCCATCCATGGGTTGTGCCGGTGTTGGTTGGGAAGTCTGGTTGGACGGGATGGAAATCACCCAGTTCACCTACTTCCAAGTCGTTGGGGGAATGGAAGTTGATCCTGTGACCTCTGAAGTCACTTATGGTTTGGAACGTTTGGCTTCCTACGTCCAAGACGTCAACTCCGTCTTTGACCTGGAATGGGCCGATGGCGTTAAGTACGGCGATATCTTCAAGGAACCTGAATTCGAACACTCTAAGTACAGCTTTGAAGAAAGTGACCAAGACATGTTGCTCCGCCACTTCGACGAATTTGAAGCCGAAGCCAAGAAGCAGATTGCCAATGGCCTGGTTCACCCGGCTTACGACTACATCTTAAAGTGTAGCCACACTTTCAACCTGTTAGATGCACGTGGCGCCGTTTCCGTGACGGAACGGGCCGGCTACCTTTCTCGGATTCGGAACATGGCACGTGCCGTGGCGCGGGCCTTCGTTGCTGAACGGAAGAAGCGTGGATTCCCGTTGGTCAAGGATGACAAGTTACGGGAAAAACTATTAGCTGATGAGGAGGCCAAATAATGGCACACACATTTTTACTTGAAATTGGTTTGGAAGAAATGCCCGCCCACGTGGTCACACCAGCAATCAAGCAACTGGTCAAGCGTACGGCAGACTACTTAAAGGAACAACGCGTGGATTACGATGACATCAAGCCATTCTCTACGCCCCGCCGGTTGGCCGTCCTGATCAGCGGTTTAGCTGACAAGCAAGAAGATATTAGCGAATCCGTCAAGGGGCCCGCTAAGAAGATTGCCCAAGACGCTGATGGTAACTGGAGCAAGGCCGCTATTGGGTTTACCCGTGGTCAAGGCCTGACACCAGATGACATTACCTTTAAGGAAATCAAGGGGACGGAATACGTCTACGTCGACAAGTTTATTGCCGGTGAACCCGTTGCTTCCGTACTGGCTGGCTTGCGCGACATCATCATGGCCATGACCTTCCCAACCATGATGAAGTGGAGCACCCACCATTTCCAATATATCCGGCCAATTCGCTGGATGGTTGCTTTACTCGATGACCAAGTGATTCCATTTAGCATCCTGGACGTGACGACTGGGCGTAGCACGCGCGGTCACCGCTTCTTGGGTAAGGAAATTGATTTGGCCACGGCTGCCGATTATGAAGAAAACTTAACCAGTCAATTCGTCATTGCCGATGCCGACAAGCGTAAGCAATTGATCAAGCAACAGATCGACAAGCTGGCCGCCGACAATGACTGGACGGTCGACGTTGACGCTGGTTTACTGGAAGAAGTTAACAACCTGGTTGAATGGCCAACCGCCTTTGCCGGGAGCTTTGACGACAAGTACCTGACGATTCCAGATGAGGTGCTGATCACGTCCATGCGGGACCACCAACGGTTCTTCTACGCTCGTGACGCCAATGGTAAGCTTTTACCAGTCTTCATCTCTGTTAGAAACGGAACTGATCATGACCTGCAGAACGTGGTTGCCGGAAACGAAAAAGTTCTGACCGCACGTTTGGAAGATGCTATGTTCTTCTACACGGAAGACCAGAAGAAGACGATTGCCGACTTCGTTGACCGTCTGAAGACTGTTAGCTTCCACGACAAGATCAGTACCATGGCAGAGAAGATGGACCGAGTAAAGGCCATCGTTGCCGTCTTGGCCAAGCACCTGAACTTAAACGATGCACAGACTAAGGCCGCTCTGCGTGCCAGCGAAATCTACAAGTTTGACCTGGTTACCGGTATGGTCGGTGAATTCGCCGAACTGCAAGGGGTCATGGGTGAAAAGTACGCCTTACTTGGCGGCGAAGACCCTGCCGTTGCCCAAGCTATTCGCGAACACTACGAACCAATCTCAGCCGATGGGGCGTTACCAGAATCTGTTCCCGGTGCCGTCTTGGCCCTGGCCGACAAGTTCGATAGCATCCTGACGTTCTTCGCTGCTGGGATGATTCCTAGTGGGTCCAATGACCCTTACGCTTTGCGGCGTCAGGCGACCGGGATCGTGCGGATTGCCAAAGACCAGAACTGGGCCTTACCTGTTGCCGAATTGGCGAGTGATTTCATCGCTGCCGAAACGGACGCTAAGGTTGCTCCAGACCTGGACCAAGCTAGCCAAATCCAAGCCGTCGTTGATTTTATCAAGGACCGGATTCGGAAGATCTTGCGTTCCGCTAAGCAACGTCACGATATCATCGATGCCGTGACCAACGGAAGCAGTAGCGATGTCTTGCGGCTCTTCACGGCTGCCGATATCTTGGCTAGCCACGCCAACGATGACAACTTTAAGGACGTTATCGAATCCTTGACGCGGGTTATCCGTTTGGCCCAAAAGGCCCCAGCCGAATTGGCCGATGCCACGGTCAACGCCAAGCTGTTTGAAAATGACAGCGAAGGTGCCTTGGACCAAGGCGTTGCTGAAGTTGCTGTCGCAGCCGACAAGGGTCTGAATGACCTGTACGCTGCCTTGGCTGACATTCAACCAACGATTGCCGCTTACTTCGAAGCCACGATGGTGATGGACAAGAATGAAGCTGTTAAGAACAACCGTCTGACGGAACTCAGCAAGTTGGCGAACTTAGCCATGGGCTTGGGTGACTTGGACCAGTTGATCGTCAAATAACCGTTTATAAATGAAGTGATTTTGAGGCCAGCTCCGATTATTTGGAGCTGGCTTTTTCTTGTCCAATCATTCATGAACAAACGGGGGTATTCTAGTCGCTAGAACTTGAGAAATGTGCGATTATACAGGGGGTACAGTCGTTGAGAAAGGGGGGGAGGGTCGATGCTACCTAATTACTCGCAATGAAAGCTAGTCGTTTATGCCAATCTGGGCCGGTTATTGGTCTGTCTAGCCTGGATTCTGCAAGTACTAAATGTTAGCTGGCGGTCGATCCAACCGAATCGGTCGCTACAGGTGTTGATTGTCTTTGCGCTGCTGGCGTTGGGTCTGGTATTACTGTCACTGGTTCTCAATCAGACGGCTTGGGACAGACGGGATAACTTATTACTAGATCTGAATGCCGTCTTTACCATCTACGCAGGCATTTTACTACTATTGCCACAAGCACTAGACGCTGCTGCATTGGCCAGTCCGTCGGGGCGAGCCGGTCTGATTTGCACCGTGGCGGGCCTAATGTTGGCGTATGTGCCACCGCAGGAGGTTCATGTTTTTCACATTAGTTGGCTTAGGGGCAACTCTCCACTCGTTCAACGGTTGTTGATTAACCAGGGACGGATTCTGGTAGGTTTAGGCATTGTCGGTCAGCTACTGGGTGCCAGAACAGGGTGATTCGCCGAAAGACTAGAAATTTTTAGCCTTCCAATGAGGTTAGTAAGTCGTTTAACTTTTAACCTGAGCGGGGAAGGTGTAAATTGGAAATAAGGTTTTTAAAAGGTCCGAGTGAGCTATAAAAGTTGACAACGCCCCCATAGGTGGTATCATATATAGTGTATTTTTGCGCACGAATTCTAATTAAAGAGTCGCACTTTTCGGGTTTCCGGGGTGCGACTTTTCAAGGCTATGGTGAGCAAACGGGAACACGTAAGGGAGTGATTGGTTGGCGAAGATACCCGAAGACGTGATTGAGACGGTTCGGACGGCCACAAATATTGCGGACGTTGTCGGCCAGTACGTGCAACTGAAGAAATCCGGTAAGAATTTATTTGGTTTATGTCCCTTCCATGAGGAACGGACACCCTCGTTTTCCGTTTCGGAAGATAAGCAGATTTTTCACTGTTTTAGCTGTGGCCGGGGGGGCAACGTCTTCAAGTTTCTGATGGAGCTGGAGCACGTGACCTTCCCCGAAGCCGTGGTCAAGGTGGCCGATTTTAGTCACGTTGATCTCGACAGCGAGTATCGGCAAGATGCCGCGGGTCCCGCCGTGGATTCCAAGACGGGACAACTGCTCGATTTGCATGAGCAAGCCGCTAAGTTGTATCACCACATCTTGGTCAACACCGAGATGGGACAGCCGGCACTGGATTATCTGCATGACCGGGGCCTGACCGATGAGACGATTGAAACTTATCAGTTGGGTTTTGCACCGGGCCAACGCCTACTCAAACCATTCTTTGATCAGCGACAGAGCGACTACCAGTTACTTCGGCAGTCCGGACTGTTCATCGAAAATGCGCAGGGTGAGTTACGCGACCGCTTCACCGAGCGGGTCATGTTCCCCTTGCGGAATGCGAGTGGGCACGTTGTGGCCTTTTCCGGTCGACTCCTCAAAAAAGCTGACGACCAACCGAAGTATTTAAACAGCCCTGAAACCACATTATTTAATAAAAGTAAGCTGTTGTTTAACTTCGATTTGGCGCGACCAGCGATTCGGCAAGCCGGGGAAGTCACGTTGTTTGAAGGCTACATGGATGTCATCTCGGCGACTCAAGCGGGCGTCAACAATGGGATTGCCTCTATGGGAACGAGTCTGACGACCGAGCAGATCTACGCCATTGAGCGGACCACGGACAAGCTCAACGTGTGTTACGATGGAGATGAGCCCGGACAACGGGCCATCGACCGGGCATTGCGGTTATTGGGCGAGCACAGTCACCTGCAACTCAGCGTGATTCAGTTGCCCGAGGGCCAAGATCCCGATGAATACCGTAAGGCCCACGGTGATGAAGCGTTCCGCCAAATGTTGGTCTCTGCAAAGGAACCACCGTTGCGGTTTCAAATGCGTTTCTTGCGGCGAAACCGGGCGTTGGAGACGGACAGTGAACGTTTAGAGTATGTGAATCAGGTCATGCCACTCTTGGCCCAGGTCAATGAGCCGGTCGAACTGGACATGTACCTGAATCAACTGGCTAGTGAGTTTCACATCGATAAGGCGGCGTTAGCGGCGCAACTTAAACAGGTCCAGCGCGATACCGCGGCCCAGCAAGAGCGTCAGCGCCCAACCACGCCAGCACCGGTACCGACCAATGCGCCACCGGTCACTGTGCATCAACAGCAGCGACCGCTGAATCGCTTGGAACGGGCAGAACGCAACCTGCTCTATCGTTGTTTGCACGACCGGAACGTCTGGGCAAAAGTGACCAGCGTTGCCGATTTTAGTTTCGTGCACGACGACTATCAAATTATTTATACCTTGGCCCAGGGCTATTTTCAAACGCATCAAGTGTATCAAACCGCGCAGTTCACGGACTTCATTCAAGAAGACCGCCTGCAACAGCTTGTGATTGATCTCGAGACAACAGCTAATATGGCCGCGGCGGTAACCCCGCGGGAGATCGATGATTATTTAGCGGTGATTATGGATGAGGCGCCGGTCGAGGCGAAGCTCCGGCAGAAAAAAAATCAGCTGGCGGAAGCTTCGCGACTAGGCGATGCCGACCAACAACGCCAACTCGTCGTTGAGATTGTGCAGTTGGAACGACAGCGCCAGGCGAACAAACAAGTTTAATCTAGGGGGTATTTTAATGGCAAAAAAGACCACGGATCAACCAATGTTTGATCAAAAAGCATACAACAAAACGGTGCGCGCTTTGATTAAAGATAACAAGAAGGCTGGGCACATCACGTACGATGACCTGGCAGACAAGGTCGCAACGCCTTACACGTTGGATGCTAAGCAGATGGACAAATTACTCGAAACGATCTCCGATTCTGGGATCAGTGTGGTTGATGCTAAGGGTGAGCCAGACCCACGGGCCGTCAAAGCCCAAAAGGCCGTTTCAAAGAAGGAATTAAAGGATGCCGGCACCACGACCGGGGTCAAGATCAACGACCCAGTCCGGATGTACCTGAAGGAAATCGGTCGGGTCAACCTGTTAACGGCTGACCAAGAAGTTGCCTTAGCCTTGCGGATCGAAAAGGGCGAAGAAGAAGCTAAGCAAGAGCTGGCTGAAGCCAACTTGCGGTTGGTGGTTTCCATCGCTAAGCGTTACGTGGGTCGGGGGATGCAATTCCTGGACTTGATTCAAGAAGGGAACATGGGTCTGATGAAGGCCGTCGAAAAGTTCGACTACCGTAAAGGGTTCAAGTTCTCCACGTACGCCACTTGGTGGATTCGTCAGGCGATTACACGGGCAATTGCTGACCAAGCACGGACCATTCGGATTCCTGTGCACATGGTCGAAACGATCAACAAATTGATCCGGATTCAACGGCAATTACTCCAAGACTTAGGGCGGGAACCAACGCCAGAAGAAATTGGGGCTGAAATGGACATGCCAACGGAAAAGGTTCGTGAGATCTTGAAGATCGCGCAAGAACCCGTTTCCTTGGAAACGCCTATTGGTGAAGAAGATGACTCTCACTTGGGTGACTTCATCGAAGACCAAGACGCCACAAGTCCTGCCGATCACGCTGCATACGAACTTCTGAAGGAACAGTTGGAAAGTGTCTTGGACACCCTGACTGACCGGGAAGAAAACGTGCTGCGGTTACGGTTCGGGTTAGACGATGGCCGGACGCGGACTTTGGAAGAAGTCGGCAAGGTCTTCGGTGTTACCCGTGAACGGATTCGTCAGATCGAAGCCAAGGCTTTACGGAAGTTGCGCCACCCATCACGGAGCAAGCAACTGAAGGATTTCTTGGAATAATTTAACTTAACACTACGAGGGTCCCTCAGGGCTTTGGACAGATTGTCTAAAGCTCTGGGGGGCTTTTTTTGATTGGTGGGAAACGTGCTTGCAAAGCAGACTGAGAGAAATTTGTCACGAGAGGCACAATGAAAGCTCCATCAGCAAAATTCATGATTTTGTTAAAAAATCGGCGAATTGACGTCCAAAAATGAGACGTTACATTTTAAAACGGTATTTTGAAAGCATCTTGAAATATAGCTGGAAACTATGAGAAACCGAATGAATTAATAATCGTTTAGATAAGCTAATCCCCATCACTCGAGTGGTTCATCACCATTCATAAATTAGCGAATAAAAGTAGTTTCTATTGGCAGTCGTTTATAGTATAGTGTCATCAGACGATTGAAACAGTTTACAGTAGGGACTTATTATTATGAGGCTAATTTATTGGGTCAAAAGTCTTGAAAAAAGCTTCTAAAGGGGATATGATGTATCTCGTTTAAAAACTAAGGGAGATAAGGGAAAGGAGGCGTTTTTGTGAAGGCAAAGCCAAGCTTGGAGCAGGCCTTGTGCATTGTTGCTTTACTCGGAATACAGGACCGAAAGATACCTCTACATAGTCGTCTTGTGGCGGAACGGTTAGATATTTCGACCAGTTATTTGAAAAAAATCGTCCAAAAATTGGCAGTTGCAAACATTGTTAAGACCGTTTCGGGGCGTGATGGCGGCATTGTTTTGATGAAAGATCCATTGAAAATTACCCTCTTGGATGTTTTCAATGCGATCGAAGGAACCGAGCCGTTCGTTCAAGGAACGGGGTTAGTTTCCAAAGTATTCGGTTTGGATCAGAAGTCAGCTTTCATGGAAACGTATCAGCTTGAAGATTTCAAAGATACCCGGCCGGTCGCCAACGTCCTGGCCGTGTTCGCTCAAGCTGAGGAGAAGTTCCGGCAACAACTTGCGACACTATCCATCGGTGATGTCCTACCGACCACTGGGGATCAATCCCTCCAACTGGATTGGACCAAGTGGCTCACGCGTTAAGCAGCAGAATAGAAGAACCATCCGTTTCCAAGTGGTATGGCATCACTGGAAACAGCATAAAATTTGAGCAATCGTGTTGGGCCGTTTTGGGCCGCAACGCTTAAAAATACTTCAATCGTCAAGGAGGTTTCACCGTGCGCTGGATGAATAAGCACTACATCTGGAACGTCATCGGGTGGCTGGTCATCGTGATCTTAGCCATCGTGACGATTCCAAACATGAGTAAATTGGTGGCGGATAAGGGACAGATCACTGTTCCTAGCAGTTACCAAAGTACGCGAGCAACAAAAATGCAAGATCAGTGGGGGCGTTCACAACGAGGCACCACTGCGGTCGTTGTGGTCTTTAACAATGGCAATGCGAAGCTGACCAGCTCGCAAAACAACCAGATCGACAAGACCATCAATCGGATCAAGAACAATAAGAGTAAGTATGAGATCCGTTCGATCACCGCAGCCAGCGACAGTTCGACTGCTGCTTCCCAATTGATCTCAAAGGATAAGAGCACGCAACTCTTACAACTGAACGTGCATAAATCTTCCAGTCATTCGGTCACCCATATTCGTGATCAGATTACTAAGCTGTCGAAGACAAGTGGCGTGAAGACTTATGTCACCGGGGCCGATGTCTTGAATCAAGACTTCTCCGATGCCACGCAGGCTGGGGTGCAGAAGACGGAAATCATTGCCGCCATCTTTATCTTCTTAGTCCTGTGGCTGGTTTTCCGGTCGCCAATCACGCCGTTGTTCTCACTGCTAACGGTGGCTGTCTCCGTGATTACTTCCATTTCTGTGGTGGCTAATCTGGTTGACCGCTTCAACTTCCCATTCTCTAACTTTACGGAAGTCTTTATCGTCATCGTGTTATTCGGGATTGGGACTGACTACAACATCCTCCTGTATAACGAGTTCCGTGAAAGGCTGGCCAACGGCAAGGATAGGTACACCGCCACGAGGGAAGCCACTCGGGTCGGTGGCCGAACGGTTCTGTATTCCGGTCTGTCTGTCTTAATCGGGATGAGTGTGTTGGGCTTTGCCAACTTCTCACTGTACCGTTCAGCGGTCGGCATCGCCGTTGGGGTCGTGGTCTTACTGGCCGTACTCCTGACGCTGAATCCATTCTTCATGGCCATCTGTGGTCCTCACATGTTTTGGCCAATCAAGAAGTTCCAGGGTGAAGGGGACAGTCGTCTCTGGCACGGGATGGCTAAGCACGCCATGATCCGTCCAGTGATTACGTTGATTGTAACGGGAATCGTATTTATCCCACTGGCACTGACCTCTCATGGAGAGTTGAACTACGATAATTTGGTGGAAATTGGTGATAACGTGCCGGCCAAGCAAGGATTTAAAGTCGTTCAGAAACACTTCTCCGAAGGGACCGCAGAACCAACTACGATTTACATCCAGAGCAAGAACAAGATGGATAATGAAAAGACATTACTGATTGTCGATCGCTTGACCAAGCAGCTTCAACAGACCGACGGCGTTAAGACGGTCGCTTCCGTCACCCAACCGGGTGGGAAGGCCATCAAGAAGCTATACGTTCGCAATCAAATGAGTTCAGTGACGACCGGGTTAGCCAAGGCCCAAAAGGGTGTCAACACGGTTAACAAGGGATTGAAGTCCGCCAACAGCTCACTGAGTAAGCAAAACGTGAACGGGGCGGTTAAGGACGCTGACAAATTGGCCACAGGAGCTAAGCAAGTCAGCACTGGGACGACACAGTTACAAAGCGCCATTTCTCAAGTCTCAACCGGGGTCAACTCGTTGAACAGTCAAGTTTCCTCCGCTTCTGGGGGCAAACAGGCGGCACAGTTGGCACAGCTGGAAGCAGCCTTACCACAACTGAACGCCGCTATTCAGCAATTGAACTCGCAAGTTTCCGCTAGTTCAACCAGTACCAGTGGTGTCACGACGTCATTGACGACGATCAAGACCAGCACGCAAGACATCGCCTCACAATTGGCTAAATTACAGAGTGCCACGTCTAATTTGCCAAGTATGAGTGCTAGCACGGTCGCCGCAGCCTTCAGTGCGCAAGGTGTCCCATTGTCTGCCGCTCAGAAGACGGTCTTGGCTGGTATCTTGCAGAAGCAAAGTGCCGCGCAGAGTGCGTTAAAGAGCACACTGAGCACGTCTCTGACCCAAATCGGGGGCGATGCGAAGTCAATCGGTGCTGCCGATCAAACCGTTGCTAGCCAACTGCAATCGTTGCAGAGTTCCACGAGTCAATTACAGGGCGCCGTTGCTGAGTTAGCCCAGAAGTCTAATGTGGTGCTACCTGGGGCAGCCACCGCCTTGCAATCGGCCAGTGCACAGTCCAGTCAGTTAGCCAGCGCGACGAGTCAACTATCCGGCGCAATGTTTACGATTAATGGCAAGATGCCAGCACTGGTCTCCGGCGCGAACCAAGTCGCTGCTGGAAACCAGACGATGACTGAGAAATTGGCCGCGATGAGTAAGCAATTGACGGCCTTACGGAAGGGCTTGACCTCTGCATCCACTGGGTTGACGCAAGTTTCCACCGGGGTCGGTTCGGCCAATACCTACCTGAAGGGCCTGCAGAAGTCTGCCGCCTCATCGACCTTCTACATTCCAACCAAGCAATTGCACGGCAGTTCGTTTAAGCCAGCGCTGAAGACGTACATGTCACCCGACCGGAAGATTACCAAGATCACGGTCGTCCTGGACGATGATCCAAGTTCTGCAGCTGCCATGGCGCGGCTGCCGAAGTTGGAAAAGGTCGTTAACGGGGCCTTGGCCGGGACGAGCCTGAAGAATGCCGAAGTGGCATTTGGTGGGAACACGTCGCAGACCAATGACATCAATAACATGGCTTCCAGTGACTTTACGCGGACGGTCATCATCATGTTAGCCGGGCTCTTCATCGCCTTGATGATCGTTACCCGTTCGCTGGTTCAGCCAATTGTGATCGAAGGAATCTTGATTGTCGCTTACTCCGGCGCCTTGACCATCGTTCACTGGTTGGTCGATCCAGTGTTGGGAACAAACATGCTGACGTGGAACACGCCATTCTTCACGTTCGTCATGCTGATCTCCTTAGGGGTCGATTACTCGATCTTCCTGATGCGGAAATACCGTGAGTACCTGCACGAACCGGGGGCTACCAGCACCAAGATGCTGCGAGCCGCAACGGTTATCGGGACGGTCGTCCTCTCCGCTGGAGTCATCCTGAGTGGGACGTTCGCCGCCTTGATTCCATCCGGCGTCATGACGCTGATTCAGATTGCGTTAGCCGTGATCATCGGGATTATCCTGTTGGTCATCCTGTTACCAATTGTGATGCCAGCCGTCATGAAGATTACCTACCCGTACCCATATTCTAAAATGGCGCAGGCGCAAAACGACGAGGATGAGGCGCAAGAAAAGAAGCGTCCCTTCCGTCGGCAAAGAAAATAATTTACTTTAAAGTGATCTAAGGCACGATTCACCAATGTGGTGGGTCGTGTTTTTTTGCGTTATTAAGTGTTGGAATTTAGAGTGATTGTTAGTGTAAATGATGTACGGGCAACCTGGTTATCGATTTCATGTAAGGATATACTGATAAGCATCGGAGAGGGTTCTATGAATAAATTTGTTATTAGTACGGCAATCGCTTTAGGTGTCGCGGGCGGCTTTGGTTGGGGAACCACGGCGCACGCGCAGACGAAGTGGACGGCGGGGACGCCCCAGTCACTCAGGGGAACTTGGACGCAGTATCGCGTTCAACACAAAGGCAACGATACCATTGTCTACTGGAACGAACTGGTAGCGACGAAGAAAACGGTGCTGATCGAGACCGACTTCGGCAGTCAGGCCTACGGGGGAAAGCGTGTTGGGTATCAGTTGAGTCACGGGGTCTATCGTTTGCGGGATTACAACAGTAGCGAGAAGGTTTGGAACTACACCAAGATCACACGGAATGGTCAGAAGATGACACTGCAGGAATACGGTCGGCGGAAAGTCGGCAAGCCCTTTAAGCGTGTCACCGGACAGGTCGCGCACTTGACACACAACGCGAAGTTGAACCGTGAAGCGTTAAATTTTAAATCATAAATGATTTTAGGTGTCGGCTGGTCCGGCGCCTTTTTGTGTAGGGAATGGCTTGTTTGAAATTAGCCCTATACTAGTACTAATGTAAAATCTGCGAAATTTGTCTCACCATTTTTGAAAATAAAACGGAAATTCGGTTTAATGCTGAATTCGTTCTGGCTGATAACTAGTAGAATTCTGGTAGCTGGAACTAATCTAGCAATGGACATTTGTCAATTCAACATCTAAGCATTTTCACGCTATCCAAGACGGGCGGACTAGCTTATACTTAGAGTAATCAGGAAGTTAGAAAGGAAGATTTGACGAATGGATGCAGACCATTTATCGGTGCGCCTTGCCACCGTTGCCGACTACGTTCCCATGGGGAGCCGGTTGGCTGATATTGGAACCGATCACGCGTACCTGCCAGTTAACTTAGCCAAGCGCGGCAAGATTGCCGGCGGCGTGGCTGGTGAGGTCGTTAAGGGCCCGTTTGAAAATGCCCAACATGAAATTAACAAAGAGGGCCTGTCCGACCGGATTACGGCGCGACTCGCCAACGGTCTTCAGGCGATTGAAGCCGATGACCACATTGATACCGTCGCGATTGCGGGGATGGGGGGCACCCTTATCGCCCAGATCCTCACGCAGGACTTCGATCGTCTTACCGGGGTTAACCGCCTGGTCTTACAACCCAATGTGGGTGAGAAGAATGTTCGTCAGTTTTTGATGACCCATGGGTTTCAACTGGTCACGGAAAAGATCGTGACTGAAGATGGTCACGACTACGAAATCTTAGTGGCCGACAGAGCGGATACGCCCCAGCAGTACAATGCGGAAGAATTACGTTTCGGCCCGTATTTGCTGGCGGAACACAATGCCATCTTCATGGCCAAGTGGCGGCGTGAGTTGGCCCGAACCAAGCAGGTCTTGGCTCAGGTACAGTCGGCCAAGGAAGTTCCCGCGGCAAAGGTTGCGGAGCTGACAGCTGAGATCAAGGAGATTGAGGAGGTCTTGCAACGTGTTGGTGCGTGATTTAGTTGAACGGTTCGAGCAGTTCGCCCCGAAGACGTGGGCGGAACCCGGTGACCCGGTTGGGTTGCAACTGGGGAGCCTGGATGCTGAGGTGCACAAGGTCATGGTGACCCTAGACGTGCGGCCCGAGGTCGTCGATGAGGCAATCGCAGTTGGTGCCGATTTTATCTTTGCCCATCATCCCATGATGTTCCATCCCGCTAAGAACTTGGATTTAGCGGTGCCCCAGAACCAGATGTATGCGACCTTATTACAGCATCACATCACGGTCTACGGTGCCCACACCAATCTCGACAGTGCCCCTGGTGGCATGAATGACTGGTTGGCGGCTGCTCTCAATCTTCAGGACGTCGAGGGCCTGGTTCCCAGCAATGGGGTGACCGCGACGCCCGCCATTACCATGGGTCGAATCGGTAATCTATCGACAGCCACAACCGTTCGGCAATTTGCTGAGGACTGTAAGCGGATCTTCAACGTGAAGGGCCTACGGTTGGTCAGCCACACCCCGGATGCCCCCGTCAAGCGGGTTGCCGTTCTCGGTGGGAGTGGCGGGCCGTTTTACCAGACGGCGCTGGCCAAGGGTGCTGATGTCTATGTGACGGGTGATATCTCGTATCATCCCGGGCACGACATGATTGCGGCGGGATTAAACGTTGTCGATCCCGGCCACCATATCGAGAGCATTTGCAAGCCGCACTTACTGGCGCTGTTTACGCAGTGGGCGACCGAGAACCAGTGGCCAATCACCGTGGTGGCATCGCAATTAAATACCGACCCCTTCACTTTTATTTAAGCGTGAAAACGGGTACACTAAAAATGTAGTTAATTCATTTGAGGAGTGATTTATTTTGGCAAAGTATGAAAACCTGATTCCCCGGTTCCTGAAGTACGTCAAGATCAACACGCGTTCCAATCCCAACTCTGGCACAATCCCATCAACGCCGCAGCTGACTGAATTCGCTGAGGGCTTGGTGAAGGACCTGAAGGAGATCGGTCTGGACAATGTGCATATCAACAAGCAATGTGCTTATGTATATGCCACCTTACCAGCCAATACGGACAAGCAAGTGAAGAAGATCGGCTTTATTTCTCACTTTGACACTGCCGACTTTAACAGTGAAAACATTGACCCCCAATTCGTGGAAAACTATGATGGCAAGTCCGTCATCAAGTTGGACGATGCTGGCAAGTACACGCTGGATCCGGCTGTGTTCCCGAACTTGAAAAACTATCAGGGCCACACCTTGATCACCACGGACGGCAGTACCTTATTGGGTGCTGATGACAAGTCCGGGGTCGCTGAAATCATGGCCGCCGCAGAATACCTGTTGGCCCACCCTGAAATCAAGCATGGCGAAATTGAAATTGGCTTGGGACCCGATGAAGAAATCGGTTCCGGTGCCGACCACTTTGATGTTAAAGACTTTGGTGCCGATATCGCCTACACGGTCGATGGTGGTCCATTAGGTCAATTGGAATACGAAACCTTTAACGCTGCCGATGCTCAGGTTGAAATTACCGGGACCAACGTGCACCCGGCCGAAGCCAAAGGCGTCATGGTCAACGCTTCGCAAGTTGCCATGGACTTCCACGCAGCTCTGCCAGAACATGACCGGCCAGAACACACTGAAGGGCGTGAAGGCTTCTTCCACCTGTACAGCATGAACGGGACCGTTGACAGTGCTCACTTGAGCTACATCATCCGAGACCACGACCGTCAAATCTTCGAAGACCGGAAGAAGCTCTTCCAAGGGGTCGCCGATCAATTGAACAAGGAATACGGTAGCGACCGTGTCCAAGTTACCATCAAGGACCAGTACTACAACATGCGTGAGGTCATCGAGAAGGATATGACTGTCGTTGACTTAGCCAAGGAAGCCTTGGAAGAATTAAACATCAAGCCACTGATCTTCCCAGTACGTGGGGGGACTGATGGTTCCAAGATCTCTTACTTGGGCTTACCAACGCCGAACTTATTTGCCGGTGGGGAAAACATGCACGGTCGGTTCGAATACGTTTCCGAACAGACTATGGAACAGGCAACCGACGTCGTTATCAAGATTGCCGAACTCGCCGAACAACAGGCTTAAATTAATTAGTCAAAATTGGTCAAATTATTTTGAATTTTGGTCAAAATCAGTTAGAATATGAATGAAAAATGGAGGTTAACCTAAGGGTTGCCTCTTTTTTGAACAGCTCAATGCGACTTGATTTAAAATTGTCGCCTCCGGCTGTCAGGGATTCCACCTGCTGTGAGGACCGGTGAGAGCCGAAGAGCGGTCTCTCACCTCGTCTTGAAGCTGCAAAGTTCGTGCATCTCCAAGACGTCCGATGGCCTAGGCTACCCAAGAACGGTAGCCAACGCCATTGACACGGCCGGCTCCATCCCTGACATCCTGCGGCTAAGCTAGTTTTAAACAGTGGCAGTTGAGCGAGCTGGTACCTTGCTGCTAGACCACAGTTTTAGTTTCTTTCATGTTTTAACGTTGTAAATTAGTTGTCGTCTATTCGAGCCATTTTTTTCAAGTCATTAATTAAAAGCGCAAACTGAAAAAATATTGGAAGCGTAGAAATCTGACGAAACAATTAGGCAAGATTATGGTGTCAATCATGAGGAATGGGTGCCACATTACTAGGTGAATATTTATGGATAAACGTTCACCTAGCCGGAGGAGGTCAGGAATGGAGTCAGCTGTGACGATGATGTTAGTCCGGGTGGTTGGTTCTTCCCGGAGTTACATCATGGGACGTGTTTGGAGACTCACATGAACTTTGTGAGGCTTCAAACCGAGCCGGAAGCCCGTACTTTGGCTGAAGACGGTCCCCATAGCAGACGGAATTTCTGACAGCCGCAGGCGACAACCTTTAACCAATAAACAATTCAAAATTAATTTTAACCGAGGAGGATGCAATCTATGAATCCAGAAAAAATGACTGAAGCACTGACCAGTGCGTTAAGTGAGGCCCAACGCATTGCCATGACCCGTAAGCACCAAGCGGTCACGGTGGCACACCTCTTTAAATATTTGATTCAACCTGGAGAACTTGGTCGCGAGATCTTTGCCAATGCGGGTGTGGACATTGCCGCCATGGACAGTGAACTCGACCGAGAACTGGATGGCATCAGTACGGTCTCCGGCAGTGGAATTCAGTACGGACAGGAATTTTCGCGTAACCTGACCGACCTGCTACAGAAGGCCGACGCTATCAAGAATAAGTACGGCGATGACTTTCTGGCCATCGATACGGTGCTGATCGCCCTGATGCAACTGGGCGGTGAGAACCTGACGGATTATCTCAAGAGTCAGGGCATCACGGAACAGATGGTCCGCAACGCCGTAGACAAGCTGCGCAGTGGCGAACGTGTGACCTCTAAGAATCAGGAGGACCAGTACAAGGCCCTCGAAAAATACGGAACTGATCTCGTTAAGGCCATGCGCAGTGGCAAAATCGACCCAATTATTGGCCGGGATGATGAAATCTTGTCGGTCATTCGGATCCTGTCGCGCAAGACCAAGAACAATCCCGTGCTGATTGGGGAAGCCGGTGTCGGGAAGACCGCAATCGTTGAAGGCTTGGCCCAACGGATTGTTCGTGGGGATGTCCCCGATAATTTGAAGGACAAGACGATTTTTTCCCTGGACATGGGGTCTCTGATTGCTGGGGCCAAGTACCGGGGTGAATTTGAAGAACGGCTCAAAGCAGTTCTGAAAGAGGTCACCAAGAGTGACGGCCAGATCATCATGTTTATCGATGAAATTCACAACATCGTGGGTGCCGGTAAGGCCGAAGGGAGTATGGACGCCGGTAACCTGTTGAAACCCATGCTGGCTCGTGGCGAACTTCACTTGATTGGGGCCACTACGCTCGACGAATATCGTAAGTATTTGGAACAAGACAAGGCGCTGGCTCGGCGGTTCCAACGCGTCGTGGTCAACGAGCCAAGCATTGACGATACCATCACCATTTTACGGGGATTGCGCGAGCGTTTCGAAATTCACCATGGTGTTAAGATTCACGACAACGCCCTGATAGCGGCCGCCAAACTTTCCGACCGCTACCTGACTGACCGGTTCTTACCCGATAAGGCGATTGATCTGGTCGACGACGCATCGGCTTCGATCCGGGTGGAAATGAACTCCGCGCCAACCGAATTGGATCAGGAACGCCGGCAAATGATGCGGATGCAGGTCGAACAGACCGCGCTGAAGCAGGAAACGGATGCGGCTTCTCAAGCACGTCTCAAGGAATTGACGAAAGAGTTGGCCGACATCAAGGAAAAGGTCGACAAGCTGAGTGCCCGTTGGAATCAAGAAAAGACGGCTATCAAGAGTGTTGGGACCAAGAAGACGGAACTGGACAAGGCCAAACGTGATTTGGAAAACGCCGAGGCCAAGTACGATTTGAATAAGGCTGCCGAACTCCAACATGGCACGATTCCGAAGTTGGAGCAAGAACTAGCTGACCTAGAAAAACAGAATCAACAGCAGGACTGGTTGGTCTCCGAATCCGTCACGGAAAACGAAATTGCTAGCGTGGTCAGTCGGATGACAGGGATTCCCGTGACGAAGCTGGTCCAGGGCGAACGGGAGAAACTGTTGAAACTGGCCGATCGCCTGCACGACCGGGTCGTTGGTCAGGACCAAGCGGTATCAGCCGTAGCCGATGCCGTTCTGCGGTCACGAGCCGGCCTACAAGATCCCACCAAGCCACTTGGGTCCTTCCTGTTCTTGGGACCAACCGGGGTTGGGAAGACCGAGTTAGCCAAGGCCCTCGCCGAGAACTTATTTGACAGTGAAGATCATATGGTTCGAATCGACATGAGTGAATACATGGAGAAAGAATCCGTGTCTCGGCTGGTCGGGGCGGCACCAGGTTACGTCGGTTACGAGGAAGGTGGCCAGCTGACCGAAGCTGTTCGCCGTAATCCGTACACCATCGTGCTCTTCGATGAAGTGGAGAAGGCCCATCCCGATGTCTTTAACCTGCTGCTACAGGTCTTGGACGATGGCCGACTGACCGATAGTCAGGGCCGGACCGTTGACTTCAAGAATACGATCCTAATCATGACGTCTAACCTGGGTTCCGACCTGTTATTACAGGGCACCGATGACCAGGGGCACATTACCACCGCGGCCCAGGAACAGGTGGCCAAATTGCTCCAAGCGCATTTCCGGCCAGAATTCCTGAACCGGATTGACGACACCATCATGTTCACACCGCTGACGTTGGCCGATGTCCAACAGATCGTGGTTAAATTGGTCGGGCATCTTGCCGACCGACTGCACGAACAGCAGTTGGACCTTACGATTACGCCCGCCGCGCAGGCCTGGATCGCCCAGAAGGGTTACTTGCCGGCGTACGGTGCTCGGCCACTGCAACGTTTCATCACGACGCACGTGGAAACGCCGTTGGCTCGCCAGTTGATTGCCGGTGATATCCCGGTTAACAGCCTGATTACGATTGACGTGGTGGATGACCAATTGGCCTTCACGCACGAGCTGCAGGCGAAGACGATTCCAGCGACGGACTAGCTAGCTATTGGAAAATTAAAAAAATGAGTCGATGACTGTACTGTCACGGTGCTTTGAGCGCCGTAACAGTACAGTCTTTTTGTGTTTTGACGTTGCCATGCTAAGGGCCAATTACGGCTGATTGCTGGGTATTTTCGAGTATGCCGATAAGTGCCTAAATTGGCTAGAGAACATTTGTTCGTCTTGCGAGTATTTGGCAATTTTTCTGGTATAATAGCGATAAAGATAATGTTGAGAGGAGTGGACAGGATGTTTGTCCCGTTACAGGTCATGAGTACCTACAGCTTGCTACAGAGTACCAACCGCATCCCCGACCTGGTGCAAACGGCTAAGGACCGTGGTTATACCACGCTGGCTCTAACCGATAAGAATGTGATGTACGGGGTCGTAGCCTTCTACAACGCCTGCCGTGCGGCGGGTATCAAGCCAATCTTGGGACTGACGCTGACCACCCAAGCGATTGGGGAGCCCACTCAGCCGAGTGAACTGGTCTTCTTAGCCAAAGACTTTACCGGTTACCAACAGCTCATGCAGCTGTCCACGGCCTATCAGGTCGCCGAAGCACCGGTTGACCTTAGCCAACAGACAGCTAATCTGACCCACCTCAGTGTGATTACGCCACTGCATAGCGAGGTGGGCCAACTGCTGGCGATTGGGGATGTCACGGCAGCAACGAAGACCGTCCAGCAGCTACAGGCATGGGCACCGGCTAACGTTGCTGTGGGGATCAGTCCGGATTTGGACGCAACGACCCAGCAACAGCTACGAGAAGTCCAAACGGCGACACAGGTTCCGCTCGTGGGTCTCGCACCGGTAGAATACCTGAACCGTGAGGACCACTTTGCCGTAACGGTTCTGCGGGCAATCGGGGCGGGCGAGGTCATCGAAGACTTGCCAGCTGCTCAGGAGACCATGGGGACCCACTGGTTACGGCCAGCCGCCGAGGAGACGGAACGGTTTACCCATGCGGGCTTGGCGGATGCTATTACGGCAACGGAAAAGGTAGCCGCGGCGTGTGAGGTGACGCTGAAATTTCAACAACCGCAACTGCCGCAATTTCCAACGCCTGATCAGCAAGACTCCCAGAGTTATCTCCGTCAGCTGTGTCAGAAGGGCCTCCAGCATCGCCTAACGGCAAATGGCACCACGGATGGCCGGCCTTACCAGCAACGCTTAGAACGTGAACTAGGGACCATTCATCGGATGGGGTTTGACGACTACTTCCTGATCATCTGGGACGTCATGAACTTCGCGCACCGGGCCCACATTCAAACGGGGCCGGGTCGGGGGTCTGCGGCCGGATCACTGGTCGCCTACGTCTTGGCAATCACCGAGGTTGATCCGCTGGCCTATAACTTGTTGTTTGAACGTTTCTTGAATGAAGAACGGGCCCAGATGCCCGACATCGACCTGGATATTCCAGACGATAAGCGCGAACAAGTCCTGCAGTACGTGCACGACAAGTACGGTCACTCCCGAGTTGGCCAGATCATCACCTTTGGGACGCTGGCCACTAAGGCCGCTCTGCGTGATGTCGGTCGGGCTTTGGGGATGGCGCCGTATCAGATGAGTGACTGGAGCGCGGCGATTCCCAACCAGCTTCACATTACGCTGGCGGCGTCCTACAAGCAGTCGCAGAAGCTACGGAATCTGGTGGCTGATAGTGACAAAAATAAATTGCTCTATGAGACTGCCTGCAAGTTGGAAGGCTTACCACGGAATTATTCGACCCATGCGGCCGGAATCGTGTTGAGCCAGGGACCGTTGACGGATCTCGTGCCCCTACAACCGGGGGCTGGCAGTTTGCTGATGACGCAGTACCCTAAGGATACGGTTGAAGCGGTCGGACTATTGAAGATGGATTTCTTGGGCCTACGTAACCTGAGCATTCTCGCCAACGCTCTGGCGCTAGTCAGAAAGCAGATGGGACAAGTCTTGGATATCAATGCGATTGATCTTAATGATGCGGCGACCCTCAAACTCTTTGCTCAGGGGGAAACCAACGGGGTCTTCCAGTTCGAATCCTCCGGGATCAAGCGAGTCCTTCGCCAATTAAAACCTGACAGTTTTGAACTGGTCGCTGCAGTCAACGCTCTGTACCGACCGGGCCCAATGGAAAACATCGATACCTTTATCAAACGCAAGGATGGACAGGAGCAGGTGACCTATGCGGCCGACGCCCTCAAACCAATCCTGGGGCCAACCTATGGGGTCCTGGTCTACCAGGAACAGGTTATGCAGGTGGCCAGCACCATGGGGGGCTTTACGTTAGGTGAAGCCGATCTGTTACGGCGGGCCATGAGTAAAAAGAAGAAACAGACCATGGACGCCATGCAGAAGAAGTTTGTCAGCGGGGCCCAACAGTTGGGTTATGCCGACGAGACGGCCCAGCAGGTCTTTGCCTACATGGACCGGTTCGCCAATTACGGGTTCAACCGTTCCCATGCTGTGGCCTACAGTAAGTTGGCCTTTCAGCTGGCTTACCTGAAGGCCCACTATCCGGGACCGTTCTACGCGGCACTGTTGAATTCGGTGATCAACGTGCCGGAGAAGACCAAACTCTATCTGACCGAGGCCAAACGCCACGGGGTTACCATTTTGCCGCCGGATATCAACCAGTCATCGGCGTACTTTAACCTGCGCGGCGCGGCCATTATCTTTGGGTTGAGTTCAATCAAGGGTGTCCGCCGGGATTTCCTGCGAGAATTACTGGCTGACCGTCACGAGAATGGACCGTACCAAGACTTGCACCAGTTCCTGCAACGGATTGCCGACAAGTACCGCAAGGCCGATCTCCTCAACGCATTGGTCTATGCCGGGGCGTTCGACAACTTCGGCTATAATCGGGCGGAATTGATTGCGGCATTGCCGGAATTTCTCAGTAGTGTCGAACTCTCTGGCGGGAACGTCGAGCTCTTTGCGGCGTTGGCGCCTAAGGTCGATCATCGGCCTGACCTGGATCTCATGACCAAGCTGACCCAGGAAGAGGCCGTGTTAGGGGCCTATCTGTCGGGGCATCCGGTGGAACAATATCGGCCGCTAGCCCAACGACTCCATGCCGTGACCATCAGTGACCTGGCGGAGAACAACCGAGTCACGGTCGTCGTTTACGTCACACGGATTCGGACGATTCGGACCAAGCGCGGCGAGCCGATGGCCTTTGTTACGGGGAGCGATGAGACCGCCGATGTCAGCATCACCATTTTTCCCAATCAGTATCGCATGGCGAGTGAGTGGCTGAAAACGGACCAGGTCATCGTCGTTCGAGGCAAGGTTGAACAGCAACGGGGATTACAAATCGTGGCTGACCGACTGGACCTGGCCGAAAGCTTGCAGCCGGCTGGTGAGCAACAGGCCAAGCAAGGGACGCGTTGGTTCATCCGGGTCGATGCGGACCACGACCAGCGGCCAGTTGCCCAGCAACTTGCCCAATTTTTGACGGCAAACGTGGGTCCGGTACCGGTAATCGTGTATCAACCGCAGACCGATCAAAAACGATTATTACCTAAGACACAGTGGCTACGGGCAGATGTGGCCTTAAAAGTAGCATTGGAGCGCCTGATGGGTGCTGGTAATGTCGTCTATGAAAATGGATAGACCAATTTAACGAAAAATACCTCTAGACTATTTATATCAAGTTCTGTATTATATATACCAATGAACGAGATATTCTACTTTGGAGGTATTTTTTAATGAAATTAAACGTTAAAGTTTATTCCGATGGGGCCAAGTTGGCCGACATGAAGGCCGTTGCGGCGAAGGGACTCGTCGAAGGTTTCACCACGAACCCTAGCTTGATGAAGGCTGCCGGCATCACGGATTACCTGGCCTTCGCCAAGGAAGCCGTTGCAACGTTCCCCGACCAGTCGATCAGTTTTGAAGTTTTCGGCAACACGCCAGAACGGATGTTAGCAGAAGCTAAGGTTCTCGCAGCGTTAGGCAAACACGTTGCCGTTAAGGTGCCCATTATCCGGGCCAGCGGGGATGACAACACGGCCGTGATCACGGCGCTTTCCGATGCTGGGGTCCAGGTCAACGTGACCGCTATCACCACGCTATCAGAAGTTAAATTGGCAGTGGATGCATTAAACCCTAAGACTGGCGGCATCGTGTCCGTATTTGCCGGTCGGATCGCCGATACCGGTGTCGACCCAATGCCAATGATGAAGCAGTCAGCAGAACTCTGCCACGCGAAGGCTAACGTGGAGCTCCTGTGGGCCAGCACGCGGGAATCAATCAACGTGATTCAGGCCGATGAGACCGGCTGTGACATTATCACTGTGCCACCAAAGATTTTGAACAAGCTGGATAAGTTCGGCAAGGACGCCTTCCAGGTCTCCGCTGACACGGTCAAGACCTTTGATCAAGACATCGCCGAATTAGGCTTCACGATTCCGGTAGAAGTTGGATAGCCACTGACTTTCGCCTGCGGCTGTCAGAGATTCTGCCTGCTGTGGAGACCGGGAAAGTCTCCCGGCCTAACAGCGTCGTCACAGCTGGCGCCATCTCTGACTGCCTTCAGCTAAGCGTGTGTCTGACTAGTATAGAAATTGATTTTGTGAGAAGTTAGCGGTGTGCCTTGATGTGAGTCACGCTGCTAACTTTTTATGTGAACACAGAGAGCTTTTATTTCAAAAACTCATGCGCATTGTCTGCAAGTTTTGAACACGCTAAAATAAATCGACAATTATTTTTTCGATAACCGATTAGTTATAAAACAAATCGATTTTTGTGTGTTTTTAGTGCCGGCGGGTAGGGGAAAACGCTTACTTTGAGAAATTGTGTACAAAGTATCGAAAAATCGGTAAACATAGCAGACATTAATTTTCAAAAGTGATAGAATAATTTTGGAATCAAATTTGAGCCGAAACTTTTGGCATGCCAATTTTTAACGAGATGGGCGGACTGCTTCGGCCAATTCTAAAGGAGAGATTTTTCTAATGAAGAAAACCAAGATCGTAAGTACCCTTGGTCCTGCAAGTACTGACGTTGATACGATTGTTAAATTAATCGAATCTGGCGCCAACATCTTCCGGTTCAACTTTTCACACGGTGACCATGAAGAACATTTAGACCGTTTGGAAAAGGTCCACAAGGCTGAAAAGATTACTGGTAAGACCGTTGGTATCATGTTAGATACTAAGGGTGCCGAAATTCGGACGACTGTTGAAAAGGGTGGCAAGCTTGACTTCCATACCGACGACGTATTCCGGATCTCCATGGATGACTCACTCGAAGGAACCAAGGAAAAGATTGCTGTTACTTACCCTGGCTTGTTCGACGATGTCCACGAAGGCGGCCACGTCTTATTCGATGATGGTTTATTAGATACTGTCGTTGAATCCAAAGATGACGCAACTAAGGAATTAGTTGTTAAGGTTCAAAACGATGGTGTCTTAGGTTCCCGTAAGGGTGTTAACGCTCCTGGCGTTTCCATCAACTTACCTGGGATCACTGAAAAGGACTCCGATGACATTCGCTTTGGTTTGGACCACGAAATCAACTTCATCGCTGCTTCATTCGTTCGTAAGCCACAAGATGTCATGGACATCCGTGAACTCCTCGAAGAAAAGCACATGGAACATGTCCAAATCTTCCCTAAGATCGAATCCCAAGAAGGTATCAACAACTTTGATGACATCATCAAGGTTTCCGATGGTTTGATGGTTGCTCGTGGTGACATGGGTGTCGAAATTCCTACGGAAAACGTACCTTTGGTACAAAAGGCTTTGATCAAGAAGTGTAACATCTTAGGCAAGCCAGTTATTACTGCTACCCAAATGTTGGACTCCATGCAAGAAAACCCACGTCCTACGCGTGCCGAAGCTTCTGACGTTGCCAACGCCGTCTTTGATGGTACTGACGCAACCATGCTTTCTGGTGAAAGTGCTAACGGTGAATACCCTGTAGAATCCGTTGCAACTATGAACCGGATCGACATCAAGGCTGAAAATGCTTTGGCAGAATTTGGCCGTGACAACTTGGACTTCGATAACGGTGACGTTACTGAATCCATCGGTGCTTCCGTTGCCCGTGTTGCTAACGAATTGGGCGTTAAGACCATCGTTGCTGCTACGGAATCTGGCTACACTGCAAAGATGATTTCTAAGTACCGGCCAAATGCTGATATCTTAGCTGTTACCTTTGACGACCGTACTCGTCGTGGCTTGATGGTTAACTGGGGTGTATACCCAATCGTTACCGAAAAGCCTGCTAACACTGACGCAATGTTTGATTTAGCTGCTGCCAAGGCCGTTGAAACTGGTTTGGCCAAGGAAGGCGACTTAATCTTAATCACTGCCGGTGTTCCCGTTGGCGAACGCGGCACGACTAACTTGATGAAGATCCAATTGATCGGCTCAAAGTTAGTTCAAGGCCAAGGTGTCGGTGATGACACGGTAATCGGCAAGGCCGTTATCGCAAACTCCGCTGCTGACGCAAACGCAAAGGTTGTTGAAGGTGGTATCTTGATTGCCAAGAACACCGACAAAGACTACTTGCCAGCTATCGAAAAGTCTAGCGCCGTTATCGTTGAAAACGGTGGGTTGACTTCTCACGCAGCTGTTGTTGGGATTTCCATGGGGATTCCTGTTATCGTTGGTGCTACTGGTGCCAGTGAAAAGATCTCCGATGGCGAATTGATCACCGTTGACTCACGTCGCGGTATCGTTTACCACGGTGCTTCCAACGCGCTTTAATACGAGATAAACCTGTTATTAAAAACGGACCCTCTGTCGGGGGTCCGTTTTTTGTGATTTAAAGGGGAGCTAAAACGTTCGAAAGCACTGCTAAGTTGGAACTGCTACTTGTTGATACGACCATCATGAGGACCGGTAATGGAGTGGCAGGGAGCATAAATAAATTTGTAAAGAATAACTCTCGCTAGTTGGACGGTTTCCGTGTAAAATAAAGGTTAGACACTTTTGAACGGATGACTGGGAAACCAGTAGAATTGAGGAGATTATGGAAGAACTATTAGGCCGCGTCATCGCGGGAAAAGTTACCGATGAAAATGAAAATGATTACTACGTTCAGATTTCCGGAACGACCTTTCGGCTGGACAAATCAGAAATCAAGAAACCTTTAAAGCTAGGCTCAAACTTCAAAGGGTTTACCTACGAAAACGAAAATCACGAAATGCAGATCACACGGGACGCACCGCAGGTTCAAGTCGATCACTACGGCTTTGGGACGGTTGTCCGGACGCAACGGACGTTAGGGGTCTTTGTCGATGTTGGCTTGCCTAACAAGGATATTGTCGTTTCCTTGGATGACCTTCCAGACATGATGGAATTGTGGCCCCAACAGGGGGACCGCCTGCTGATTGCTTTGCGTGAAGATGCCAAGCAACGGCTCTGGGGTGTGCTGGCCGACGGTGATATTTACGCCGCCATTGCCCAACCCGCTAAGAAGATTCTACAAAACTCCAACGTGATTGCCCGCTCGTATCAATTGAAGCTGGTCGGCACGCGGGTAATGACCGATCACTACGAGTTGGGATTCATTCACCCATCCGAACGGGAACGCGAACCGCGTTTAGGTGAAGAACTCCACGCACGGGTAATCGGCGTCCACGATGATGGGACGTTGAACTTATCCTTACGTCCCCGGACGTATGAAGCCATTGACGATGACTCAGCCATGCTGTTAGCCGCACTGGAACACAGTGAAGACGGTCATTTGGACTTTAGCGATAAGAGTTATCCAGCTGCAATCAAGGCTTACTTCGGAATCAGCAAGGGTCAATTCAAACGAGCCATTGGGCACCTTTTGAAAGCACGGAAGATCACGCAACACGACGGGCAACTCTGGTTAGTGACGACTGAAGCCACTGACACGACCGAGGAGACCCAAGACTAGGAGGCACGCTCATGACCGAATTGGCAGATCAGACGTTGGACTTTGCTCACTACCTTACCGTAGAGCAGGGACTAGCTAAGAATTCGGTGACGAGTTACACCCAAGAACTCCATAACTTTGCGGCGTATTTGACTGAACAACAGCTCACGAACTTCCTCAAGGTCGACCGGCTGACGGTCATGAACTACCTGAGTGCGCTGACGGCCAGTGGAAAATCACGAAATTCCGTGATTCACGCCGTGTCAGCCCTACGAAAATTTTATCGTTATCTGGTACAGACCCATCAGCTTACTGACAACCCCATGGCGAACATCGCTGCACCCAAGCACGCGGAACATTTGCCGGCGGTACTGACGGTGGCCGAGGTCGATCGATTACTGGCCGCGCCGGATACAGCGAACAAGTACGGTCTGCGCGATCGTGCCATTCTAGAAGTGATGTACGCGACTGGGCTGCGGGTCAGCGAGCTGGTTCACTTGAAGCTGGCCGACCTACACCTGGAGATGGGCTTGATCCAGACATTGGGTAAGGGTGATAAGGAACGTATCATTCCCATTGGGGACGTTGCGACCGACTGGATCAACCGGTACCTGGCGCACAGCCGGCCGGTCCTGTTGAAGCAGCGGACCAGTCCCTATCTCTTTCTCAATGCACACGGTGGCGGATTGTCACGGCAGGCCATTTGGCAGAAGATCAAGCATTATGTGGCGCTGGCTGACATTCAAAAGGACGTGACGCCCCATACTCTGCGGCATTCGTTTGCCACCCATATTTTGGAGAACGGGGCGGACTTGCGGGTGGTACAGGAACTCCTGGGACACGCGGACATTACGACCACGCAGATTTACACGCACATTTCTAAGAAACGGCTGGTTTCGGTCTATGATCAGTATCATCCCCGAGCCTAGCCGACTGTGGCGCGTACGGAGACGACTAAACGGAGGTAAACCATGTTATTGAAATATCGTAGCGATTATCAGAAAATCGCCATGGGCTTACTGAGCCTGATGCCAAGCTTTAAGGACTGGGACCGGCTACAGCGTGAACTGGCCTGGTATCAGGGCGGCACCGACCGGACACTCTACTTGTGGAAGGATGAGTATGATGACTTTGCCGGTGTCGTCGGGACGCAGGTTCAGGGGAACTACCTGATCGTGCGGCTGATTACATTGATGCCAGATAAGGATGTCATTGAAAATACGTGGCAGTTGTTGGATCAACTCGCTACGGCACTGCCGGACAAGCGGCTGATGGGGACCCTCTCCACGGCCAAGACTATTGCAAAATGGGAGTATCACCATGGACAAAGCCACAGCAACCGGGCAACCACTGATTCAGGTCAGTGATTTTGAAGGCCCACTGGATCTACTGTTACATCTAATTAAAACCAATGAGATGGATATTTACGATATCCGTATCGCAACAATTACCAGCCAGTATCTGGATTACCTGCATCAGATGCAGACGCTGCGCCTCGACATTGCTGGGGAATACTTTGTGATGGCGGCGAACCTGATGGCCATCAAGGCCAAACTCTTGTTGCCTAAGCCCCAGACGCTGGAACCCAGCGATGAGGACGACATGGGTGACCCACGGGAAGACCTGGTCAATCAGTTGCTCGAGTATCAGCGCTATAAGCAAGCGGCGCAGGTGCTCAAGGAGCGGGCGCAGGCACGTCAACAGCACTTTACCCGACCCGCCATGGCGGTGCCGGATTCGGTGGCCTTATCGGTGGCGCCGGGGATTGAACCAGTTGATCTACAGGCCGCACTGGCCAAGCTGATTCATCGCGCCATGGTGGCCAAGCCGGTTACCCAGAGCATTCAGCAGGAACACTATACGATTAAAGAACAGATGCAAACGGTACTGACGCGCTTGGCGCACAGTAAGGGCCCGGTCAGCTTTGAGAAGTTGTTGGGGCAGACACCGGTGCTCGACGAGATTGTAACGACCTTTCTGGCCGTCTTAGAGCTCGCACGCCAACGCCAGGTCGCCTTACAACAGGTCAGTCGCTTAGTACCCTTGCAGATTAGTTTTTTACGGTTGAAAGGTAGGTATCCCACGGATGTCACCCCTAGCACAGATTGAAAGTTTATTATTCGTCAGCGGTGACGAAGGTATCACGGTCGCCGATTTAGCAGCGGCTACGGGATTATTGCGACCGGCAATTCTAGCCTCTTTGGAACGGCTGGCCCAGAAGTATGCGGCTGATCAGGACTCGGCGTTAGAGCTGATGGTCAACGATACCACCTATCGGTTAGTCACGAAGGAAGCTGCGGGTGACTTGATCAAGCGGTACTTCGAAAACCCCTTGAGCACGAGCCTCTCACCGGCTTCGTTGGAAGTGTTGGCGATCATTGCGTATCGCCAACCGATTACACGAATCGAAGTCGATGAGATTCGTGGGGTCCAGAGCGCATCGACCGTGCAAAAATTGGTCTTGCGTCGGCTGGTGGAAGACGCCGGGCGTCTCGATGAACCGGGACGGCCCAAGCTCTACCGGACCAGTGCCTACTTCCTCGACTATTTCGGCTTAAAGCAACTCACCGACTTACCACCGTTGCCCGCTGCGGCTAATCCCAGCGAACAAGACGATGGGGATGGCGGTGACTTGTTCTTACAAGCCTTTAACCAGCAACTGAACCAATCAGGAGAAACAGGAGATGAAACGTAAATGGAACGACTACAAAAAGTTTTAGCACATGATGGCGTGGCTTCACGACGTCAATCAGAAAAATTAATCATGAGCGGCCGCGTCAAGGTCAATGGCAGCGTTGTGACGGAATTGGGGACCAAGGTCGGCGTGCACGATAAGATTCTCGTGGATGGCGTCCCAATCACCACTGAGGCACCCGCCTACGTGATGTTGTATAAGCCACGGGGTGTGATTTCCACGTCTAATGACGAAAAGGGTCGTAAGACGGTGGTCGACTTGGTCGAAAACGTCAGCCAGCGGGTCTACCCAGTGGGTCGGTTGGACTATGATACCTCAGGATTGATCCTGTTGACCAACGACGGCGAACTCGCCAATCGGTTGACGCATCCGAAGTATGAAGTTGAGAAGACCTACGTGGCTCGGGTCACGGGGATTCCAACGAACGATGCGCTGCGTGAATTGCGTCAGGGAATCACGGTCGATGAGATCAAGTATGCTCCAGCCAAGGCTAAGATCATCAGTACCGACGAGAAGAAGAAAATTGCGATTGTCTCGTTAACGATTCACGAAGGTAAGAATCATCAGGTTAAGAAGATGCTGAATGCCATTGGCTGTCCCGTTGAGAAGTTAAAGCGTGAAGAATATGGCTTCTTGACGCTCAAGGGGCTCCAACCCGGCGATGCACGTAACCTGAAGCCGGAAGAAGTCAAAGAACTTCGTCGGTTGACTGGTTTAGCCTGAGTCAAATCGTTGACAGGCGTTGGTTCGTTTAGTACATTAAAGGTGTACTAAAAAATTTATGGTTCATCTTCAGGGCAGGGTGTAATTCCCGACCGGCGGTAAAGTCCGCGACCCGCGCGAGCGGTTGATTCGGTGAAACTCCGGAACCGACAGTATAGTCTGGTATGCAGAAGATGAGACGTTGCTTTTTGCGTAGCTTAATTTTGACGTAAACTCCAAGGTCTTGCTCTTCTGTGGCGAGACCTTTTTTCGTGGGTCGCGTCACTGGGATGGCCGCAAGGAGGAATTAGTCTCATGGAAAGTAGTCACAAGGGGTTAAGCGTTCGCGCGATGGTCGAGATGGCGTTATTTGCTGGGGTTTCCTATATCTTGATGTTCGTGTCGATTCCAATCATTCCCATCGTGCCGTACATGAAGCTTGATTTGAGTGATCTGGTCGTGCTGATCGGGTTAGGGGTCTTTGGTCCCGCGGGGGCGATTACGATTGCTGCAATTAAGGAGCTATTGTACTTCGTCACGACCGGGTTAGATATCGTCAACTTTATTGGCGTCCTGACGGCGTTCATTGCCGATCTCGCGTTGGTGCTGCCCATCAGTGCCGTGTTACGGCGTCACGAGTGGACGTTCAAGCGTCAAGTGGTCGCAGTTATTGTGGGAACGTTGAGTTTGACGATTGTGCTGTCTCTCGCCAACTGGTGGGTGATCACGCCCCTGTATCTTAAGGTGTGGGGGATGTCACTGGGCCTACCCGTCAACAAGCTCATCTTATTCGGGGTTATTCCGTTTAACCTGATCAAGGGAATCGTCCTCGGGGTCCTGTTTATTCTATTGAATCGGCGGATGGCGCCCTGGCTACAGAAGCACACGCTATCATAAATGACGTAATCATAAATTGTTTTGAAATGGAGGGCTGGCAGACTGTCAGCCCTTTTCGTATGGTAAACTAGGTGCAGACTTATTACAGAAGGGATGCGTAGCCATGGAAGCGGCGGACTTATTAGCGTTACTGGATCAGCAACAATTTCGCCGTTTGCGGGTGATCGAGAACCTCCTACGGGAGAAGAAGACGGTGTCAACGCTGTACTGGGGACTGCGCTACCGGCTACTCTATCTGATTGCCTTGGATAAGAAAATGGCTCGGGGAGCCTTAGACGCCCCAGCACAGTCACTGATTAAGCGGGGCTGGGCCGAGACTGGCGAGACACCCGATCAGGTCCGTTTGACCGCAGCGGGGGCCACGGAACAGGCTGCTCATACCGAACACCCGCAAACGTGGGCCGACTGGGGAATGTTGGATCTATTGGCCGCCCGGAAACGCCTCCTATTGGCTGTGCAGGTCGTAAGCCAGTATGCGCATTCGGCTAAGCGCTATTACCCCTTGGCGACGGACCTTGAGACGCGTCGGGCAGTGCGAAATTGGTTCCATCAAAGTAAGAATTCTCAGTTTCCAGAACAACTGTTCGATGCGTTGAAAAGTAGCCTTGAAAAACTACCACCAGTCACGGCAGGGGTCGTCACGGACCTGTTTACGGGGTACGGGCAGCCGGGACTGACGGCGGATCAACTGGCGTTAAGTCAGGAGCGGACCGCCTGGACGGTGGCTCTGATGCAGTTTGACGGGGTCATGCAGATTGCACAGGATGCCCGGAATCCCGAGCATCCGTTGGGTCCACTGTTCCGGTCCTTGTGGCAGTCGCCGGTTACGCGTAGTGCACAGCAGACCCTAGCGGCGGTGTCTCAGGGACGGAGTGTGGAACAGATTGCCTCGGTGCGACGGATCAAGCCAGGGACGGCACGGGAACATCTATTGGAGGCGGCGATTCTATTGCCATTGGCGCAGTTTCCCTATGACTGGTTATTGACGCCAGCCATGCGTACAGCGTTTGCAACGCAGCTGACGGGGCCAATCGATGCCTGGCAGTACACGGCGTTACCACAGGAGCTTCAGGACCGCTACACATTTTTTGATTTTCGACTCTACGCCATTTGGTGTGATAAGCGAGGTGTGGGGGATGCTTGAGCCCTTAACGACAAGTTTAAAAAAAGTATTTGGCTTTACGGAATTTAGAGGAGGACAGCAGGCCGCCCTCACGGCACTGGAAGAAAGCCGGGATACCTTAGCTGTTCTGCCAACCGGGGCCGGTAAGACCTTGATCTATCAACTGTATGGTTATCGTCATCCGGGATGTGTGCTGATTATCTCCCCTCTGCTGTCACTGATGAACGATCAGGTCAATCGGATGCGTATGGCGGGATTTAAGCGGGCGGCCGCGATTAACTCGCTGACGAGCTATACCGAACGGCAAGTCATCATGCGTCACCTTGGGGAGTATCAATTTCTCTTCATGTCACCGGAAATGTTGGCCCAGCCGCAGATGCTGGCGCAGGTGAAGCAGATTCAGCTGAGTCTATTGGTGATCGATGAGGCCCATTGTATCGTGCAATGGGGACCGGATTTTCGCCCGGAGTATCTACTGCTGGGAGCCATTCGGTCACAGCTCCAGCAGCCATTAACGTTAATGCTGACGGCAACGGCGGGACAGACAACGCGGCAAGAGATTGCAAAACAGTTGCGGAGCAAGCCTGAAATTGTGGCGGAGTCTGTCGATCGGCCGAATATCTTCCTCGATGTGGAACAGGTCGCTGACGAGTCGGAGAAGCAGGAACGTTTGACGGCCCTGGTCGGTCAGCTACAAGGGCCGGGTGTGGTGTACTTTTCCAGTAAGCAGCAGGCCGATGACACGGCGTTAGCGCTTCAGCAACAGACGGGTGTGAAGGCGGCGGCTTACCACGCGGGGCTGAGTAGTGAGGATCGGTTCAAGATCCAGCAACAGTTCATGGCGGGGCAACTGGACGTGATCTGTGCGACCAGCGCGTTTGGAATGGGCATCGATAAGAACGATGTCCGCTACGTCATCCATTACCACTTGCCAGCCGACTTTGAGAGCTATGCACAGGAGATTGGGCGTGCCGGGCGGGATGGTCTACCGAGTGTGGCCATTCTGCTGTACGCCAGTGGGGATGAACAGCTACCCTTAATGCTGGGACAAGCCAATCGGCCGGAACCGGAGACCATTCACCGGTACTACGCACGACCACAGGCATTCAGCGAGGACGACGCGGCAATTGCACTGTTGGCATTTTACAAGCGCCATGGGATTAGTGAGGCGGCAGTCATCAGCCTGTTCAGTCGCCGAGAGCGAGAACGGAACAGGGCACTGGCACAGATGCTGAAGTACGTACGCGAACCGCATTGCTTGCGGCAAAATTGGCTCGCGGCGTTTGACGAGCAGAGTCCTGATCACCATGAACGGTGCTGTTCACCGGCGGGGATGTCCCTGGATCTCGATCAATTGGGCTTGATGGCATCACACGAATCCGACCCGGTAGCCCCGGACGAGGACTGGATTGCACGACTGCGGCGGTTATTTTAAGAAGATTTTAGAGAATTCGACTTGCTGGTATGGTACAATTACGGTTGAAAGTTTTTCAGGGAGGTTAGATGATGAGTCAAAAGCGTGACGATCAAACGTCGAAGGAACAAGAGTCCCATCCGTGGGATTCCTCGTTTGCCGATGATCGCGACGATCAGGGAAACCTGTCACGAACGAAAATGCGGCGACAAAATCATAGCAATACCATGGTTACCATCATTTTGGTGGCAATTATCATCGTGATTGCGGCAGCCTCGTTGGTCTACGGCCTAGCCCGTCAAAGTGCGGTCAACCGGCCTCAAAATACCGAGAAGGTCGCGGCTAGTTCGTCTAGCTCGTCCTCCAAGAAGGCCAAGAGCTCCCATAAATCATCAAGTAAGGCATCATCGAAGAAGCAAGCCGCTTCAACGAGCCACAAAAAATCAACGACTTCTACCACGACTGCTAGTTCGGCTAAGACGACTAGCAGTTCTTCGGCTACTACCAGCCACAGCAGCTCGGCAGCCACTAGCAGTAGTACAACAAGTAGCAGCACGAGTTCAAGTAGCACCGCTGGTCAAAAGTATGCGACCGTCGAATCCGGCCAAGGGGTCTACCGGGTCGCAACGAATGCCGGGATTTCGGTTGATAAGTTACTTGAATTAAATGGCCTGTCTTCAGGTGCTGCATTGCACCCTGGTCAAAAGTTACGTGTAAAGTAGGATTTAATTTCAATTTATAGGGAGTTTGGTTTGATGGATAAACAAGGATTACAGGTTGCCATTGATGGCCCAGCCTCGGCTGGGAAGAGTACGGTGGCGAAAATTGTTGCACAGCGTTTTCACTACATATACTGTGATACGGGTGCCATGTACCGCGCCATTACTTGGAAAGTCTTACAAGCTGGCGTGGCGTTAGACGATGAGGCTGCTGTGAAGGACCTCTTGGATCAGATTACGATTCGTTTTGAACCCGGGACTCCCGTTCAAAAGGTCTTCGTTGACGATACCGAGGTGACCTTAGCGATTCGCCAACCGGATGTGACAAATGCCGTCTCACAGATTTCGGCCCAGTCAGCTGTTCGGGCTGAATTGACGGAACGCCAACGACAGATTGCTGACGCTGGCGGCATCGTTATGGATGGCCGGGACATTGGGTCAACCGTTTTGCCAAAGGCCGAGGTCAAGATCTTCTTGGTGGCGAGTGTCGAAGAACGGGCCCAGCGCCGGTTGAAGGATAACGCGGCCAAGGGAATCAATACACCACTGGAAACGTTGAAGTATGAGATCGAGGAACGGGACCGTAAAGACTCGACTCGAAAGATCTCACCATTGACCCAAGCAGCGGATGCAATTCGGCTTGATACGACGTCCATGTCCATCCAAGAAGTGGCCGATCGCATCGCTGAAATCATCCAAGAAAAAGAATCCCTATAGAAATGGGCTTTTTACTAGCTTTTAACAGCATAATCAGCTAAAATGGTATTTAGAGTTGTCGCAAGGAGGAAAAATTCGCATGAGTGAAAATGGCACGAGTCAAAACAATGAAAATAACGAATTATTAGATGCTTTAAACAGCATCGATAATGTTAAAGTCGGTGACGTCGTTAAGGGTGAAGTCTTAACGATCGATGACGACCAACAAGCAATCGTCGGTATTGCTGATACTGGTATTGAAGGGGTTGTTCCAAAGAAGGAACTTTCCACGAAGCCAGTTGATGATATTAATTCTGTAATTAAAGTCGGGGACGTTATGGACCTCGTCGTAATTTCTCGTATTGGTACTGACAAGGAAGGCGGTAGCTACTTACTGTCCCAACGTCGTTTGGAAGCCCGTAAGGTTTGGGACGACATCCAAAAGGAATTCGAAGCAGGTCATACGTTGACTGCACCCGTTACCCAAGTGGTTAAGGGTGGGTTAGTCGTTGATGCTGGTGTGCGTGGATTCGTTCCTGCATCTATGGTATCTGACCACTTCGTTGAAGACTTATCTCAATTCAAGGGCCAAACCCTGGAATTTAAGATTGTCGAAATCGAACCTAGCGAAAACCGTCTGATCCTTTCTCACCGTGCATTGGTTGAAAAGGAACGCGCAGCACAAAAGGCTGAAATCATGGCTAAGTTGACTGCTGGCGACGTTGTCGAAGGTAAAGTTGCTCGTTTGACCAACTTTGGTGCCTTCGTTGACCTTGGTGGTGTTGATGGATTAGTTCACGTTTCAGAAATCGCCTTTGAACGGGTTGAAAAGCCTAGCGATGTCTTGAAGGTGGGCCAAGAAGTTAAGGTTAAGGTCTTATCTGTTGATACTGACCGCGACCGGATCTCCCTTTCTATCAAGCAAACCTTACCAGAACCTTGGGATGGTATTGAAGAAAAGGCACCACAAGGTAGCACCTTGGATGGTACTGTTAAGCGTTTGACTAGCTTTGGGGCCTTCGTTGAAGTATTCCCTGGCGTTGAAGGTTTAGTTCACATTTCCCAAATTTCTCACCAACACATCGCAACGCCTGCTGACGTTTTGAAGGTTGGTCAAGAAATCAAGGTTAAGGTCTTGGATGTACGTCCAGATGATCACCGTTTGGCATTGTCTATCAAGGCCTTGGAAGAAAAGCCACAATCTGGTGACGAAGCTTCCGAAAGCCACAGTAGCAACAATAACAACCGGAGCCGGAACAACAACGGTGGTAACAACAACCGTCGTCGTAACAACCGGAACTCTGCTGAAACTTCAACGGCTAACGCCCCAGAAGAAAGCACTGGTTTCTCTTTAGGTGACCTTATTGGGGACAGCCTGAAGAAGGACATGGAAGACAACGAAAACAACTAATACGTTTACGTTTGGTTGAAGAAGGGTTTGGCGCGGAACTTTGTTGGTTTCGCTCCGAACCCTTTTCATGTCATCAGGGGAATTTTAACCGTGTCGCCAACGGGCTTGAAAACAAAGCTACAATGGTGAAGCGGTGATCGCCAGTTTTGACAGTTAACCGATTATCGTGTAGACTATGACTCTTGTGAGCAGGTGTTGGTGCTCGAAGTATGGTTTACATGGTTAATACATGGATGTGAGTCATCCATGTGAGCCGTGAGGGTGGCAAAAATAAGCTCAGCTGTGGGAATTCACTTTGCGGTGGTTTGTACCGCTTAGTGAATTGGTGTGGTGGAAACTCGGTTTTGGAGGTTCCACCACAAGCTGAAAGACCGGTTTGCGGCTTTCAGCGTCCGCCCTAGCGTTCCAGTTTATTTTTGCCACCCGGTAAGGCGGATGGTAACATCTATGTAACCCGTATTAAAAATTAAATTGATTTGAAAAAGGAGGGATTTGTCGTGGCTTATCCCGTAGTCGCAATCGTGGGTCGTCCTAATGTTGGTAAATCGACCCTGTTCAACCGGATCGCCGGTGAACGAATCTCAATCGTTGAAGATACCCCAGGGGTTACGCGTGACCGAATCTATACGCGTGCCGAATGGCTGGGAACTGAATTTCGGATGATCGATACTGGGGGGATTGACCTCAGTGACGAACCATTCATCACCCAAATTACGCAACAGGCGGAAATCGCCATCGAAGAAGCCGACGTCATCGTCTTCATTACGAGTGCACCTGAAGGGGTCACCGATGCTGACGAAAACGTGGCTAAAATCTTGTACCGGGCTAACAAGCCAGTTCTTTTAGCGGTCAACAAGGCCGATAACCCTGAAGTGCGGGAGTCTATCTATGACTTCTACTCATTAGGATTAGGCGATCCATACCCCGTTTCCGGGGCCCATGGGTTGGGCTTAGGTGACTTGCTGGATGCTGTCGTCAAGGAATTTCCTGACGATACCGGTGCACCTAAGGACGATACCATTCGTTTTAGTCTGATTGGTCGGCCAAACGTCGGAAAGTCCTCTTTGGTTAACGCCATCTTGGGTGAAGACCGGGTCATCGTCTCTGACGTGGCTGGGACCACCCGTGACGCCATCGATACGAAGTTTACCGCTGATGATACCGAGTTCACCATGGTCGATACGGCCGGGATTCGTAAGCGTGGTAAGGTCTACGAAAACACTGAAAAATACAGTGTGATGCGGGCTATGCGCGCCATTGACAATTCCGATGTTGTTCTGATGGTCATGAACGCCGAAGAAGGTATTCGCGAGCAAGATAAGCGGGTCGCCGGTTACGCCCATGAGGCTGGTCGGGGGATCATTATCTTGGTCAACAAGTGGGATACCCTGAAGAAGGATAACCACACGCTGACGGACTTTAAGAACCTGATTCGTCTCGAGTTCCAATACCTGAGCTACGCCCCAATCATCTTCGTTTCGGCGAAGACTGGGCAACGACTCGAGCAACTGCCTGAAATGATCAAGCGGGTCTCCGAGAACCACAACAAGCGGGTCCAGTCCGCTACCTTGAATGACGTTATCATGGACGCAATCGCCCTGAACCCAACGCCATCCGACAATGGGAAACGGTTGCGTGTTTACTACGCGACCCAAGTGGCCATTACACCACCAACCTTTGTGGTCTTCGTTAACGATCCGAAGATGATGCACTTCTCTTACGAACGTTTCTTGGAGAACCAAATCCGAGAGCATTTCGATTTTGAGGGAACACCGATCCATCTGATCGAACGGGCACGGAAGTAGGAAAAAAAGCGCTTTAGACTTACTCTAAGGCCGATTTTGACCCATTTTTCGTCAAAAATCATAAATCTTACGGGATAATTGCTAAAAAATGGCGTTATCCCTTGTCATATAAGGCTTCCTGTGCTATCTTTGATTAAGAAATGATGCGGTTGACCGTATTTGTTTCATCATTTTTGGACCACTCAAAAAT
>CALNAJ010000028.1 GCA_937874695.1 uncultured Lactobacillus sp. | reverse complement strand
AGTGATTGCTTTGGGCTTTTTAATTTCTGTTCGGATTAATTATAGAATTTGCCAGGTAGTCTTCCTTTGCTTCTTCGAGGTTAAATGAATTTTCATCTAATTGATACGCAGCGCCTTCTTTAATCAACCAGAGCTCGTAATATATCTGTGCTTTTGCCTGATTGAGGATAGTGAGAGAGGTAGGACCGAAAATGAAGTCCCCTAAAGTTTCTTCTGTTGATTTGCCAGCGAGGGTGCTACCATTACCAGCAGTGACCATATTTTGAATAAAGTTGGCAGTTTGTACTGAGTCATCTATAGAGGGGTTAATGGACGCAAGAAAATTTTTTCTCCAGGTAGCGCCATTATCTTTACCAAGAATCTCATCGGATGTGTAAGAATCTTTAAGTTCGGGGAACAAGTAGTGTTGTTGTATTTCTTTGCCATTAATGTAGTTGATATACGGCATTTGTTCAGAACTAATCGTAACGGGTTCTGCCCGACGACTGTTAGCTGTTACGCTCGGCGTTTCGGAACTATCTGCCCGAGCCAATACCGGACTAATTGTTCCGCCAAAGAGGACCAGGGAGAGGCCGGTGAGTAATAATTTTCGAGTTATATGTGACATCAAAATCACTCCTATCATTATCATGCTTTTCTATTTACGGTTAGCTTACCACCTAACTCATTTAATGGGTTGAAGGGGCACTTGCTAATTAGTGGTGACTAAAATTAAATTCGAATAGTGATGGTTTAACCACGCAAGTATCGACTGACAGCTTAGAACTAGATCTATAAAATTTATTTTAGCTTTCAAATTGACACGGTGTCACCGCCATGCTAAACTGCTTATCAGTGACACGGCGTCACTTTCGCAAAAAGAGAGGAGTTTTTCTAGTGCCTTCAACGACTTTTGATCATTTATCACCAGCTAAACGAGACCGCGTGACGGCAGCGTTGCTCACGGAGTTCTCCGAGCACGGCCTGGCTGATGCCCAAGTGGCGCGGATCGTAGCGAGTGCCAATATTGCTCGCGGTGCCTTTTACAAATACTTTGATGACTTGACGGATGCTTACCAATACCTCTATCACGTGGCATTACACGAGATTCACCGCGATGCCGGTGGGGATGAACGGACCACATTTGACGCTGACCGCATCTATCAAGGAGTCGTGGACTTCGTCGATCAGATCAATGACAGCCAGTACTATGCCTTCATTCGCCGCCACTACGCGGAGAATGAGAGCTTACTGCCTAGCGCGCCCGTCTCGCCGCGGCTGCCCGCCATTGCCTGGGCCGCCATGGTGCTGAGCCATGCGGCCATCAAAGAAATTTTATTAGCACCCGATAGCGAGACCACCGTCCGCGAACGTCTGCGGACTACATTAGCCTTGCTCCAGCCAAAGGAGGACTGACCATGTTTCTAGCTTTAAAGGAGATTCGCCACGAGAAATTGCGGTACGGCCTGATTATCGGCATGATCGTGCTGGTCAGTTACCTCGTGTTTGTCCTGAGTGGGCTGGCATACGGCCTCGCCCAGCAGAATACCCAGGCCATTTCGTCCTGGAATGCCAGCAAGGTCGTCCTGAATTCGGACGCCAATGATAGCCTGTCGCAGTCGCTGATTACCAAGCAGACGGCGGATAAGGTCAAGCTGACCACTCACGAAGCCTACATCGGCCAGGCGGGTGTGGTGGCGAAGGCCAAGGGTCAGGCGAAACTATCCGCCCAATTTCTGGGTATTAACCAGAGTCAGTTTATTTATAAACGGGTTAAGGTGACAGCCGGCCACAAACCTACGACCAATCACCAGATTATGGTCGACGACAGCTTTAAGGACAACGGCTATCGACTGGGCGATAAGGTCACGCTGAACTCGACCGATACGCAGTATAAAATCGTTGGATTTACGCACAACGCCAAGCTCAGCGTGGCCCCAGTCATCTACGGGACGCTTGGAACTTGGCGGACGCTAAGCCACGTGACCTCAGACTTTCAGGCGAGTGGGATCATCACCAATCGTGATAGTTTCAAGACCAAGACGAGTGGTCTGAGCACGCTGACGATGAGTAAATTCATTAACAAATTACCGGGTTATTCAGCCCAGAACACGACTTTTACCTTTATGATCGGTTTCTTGATGATTATTGCCATGGTTGTGATTGCCGTGTTCCTGTACATTTTAACCATGCAAAAGTTACCAAACTACGCGGTCTTGCGCGCACAGGGTATTCCAGCCAAGGTGTTGGTGACCACGACCGTGAGTCAGGCACTGATTCTCGTGGTCGGTGGCTTGGCGATTGGGGCGGCATTGACGTTAGCAACCGTATTGGCGCTACCGGCAGGAGTGCCGATGAGTTTTAACGTGCCGCTCTTGGCGGGTGTCACCGGTGGTATTTTATTGACCGGGGTCATCGGTGCCTTGATTCCCGTCAAAGTCATTTTAAACGTTGACCCCGTCAGCGTTATGGGAGGCTAGACCATGTCAGTTCTTGAAGTAAATCACGTGACCAAAACATTTGGCCATAATACCAATGAAGTCACGGTGCTCACGGACGTTAACTTTACGGCGGCCGCTGGCGAGGTCAGCCTGGTGATTGGACCGTCCGGGTCGGGGAAGAGTACCTTCCTGACGATTGCCGGTGGGATTCAGACGCCGACCGATGGGGATGTCGTCGTTCAGGGTAACGGTCTCGCTCAGCTTTCGGGCAAGGCACGGGATGCGTTGCGACTCAACCACATCGGCTTTATTTTACAGGCCTACAACTTGGTGCCCTATCTGACGGTGAAGGATCAGTTTGCGCTGGTCGACCGGGTCAAGTCAAAGGGTAACCTGAGCGCAACTGATCTCCGCCACCTTTTGGAAAAGTTGGGAATTAGCCAGCTGATCAATCAGTATCCGGCCGAGCTTTCCGGCGGGCAAACACAGCGCGTCGCCATCGCCCGAGCTCTCTACCAGAATCCCGACATCATCCTCGCCGATGAGCCGACGGCGGCATTGGATAGTGAGCGGGTCAAGGTGGTTGGCCAGCTTCTCCATGATTTGGCCAAGGAACACAACAAAGCCATCGTCGTGGTTACCCATGACCTGCGACTCAAGGAATTTGCGGATAAGACCTATGCAATTATGGATGGGAAGATGACAGTGGCCTAAGCACTGTGTGAAGTCATTTTATAAAAGAACATGACTTAAAAAATTGAGCACCGATAAATCCTTACGCTGTGGGATTTATCGGTGCTTTTAATTATTAATTTACTAGTTTATATAAAAATAGTGGTCTAGACAATTGCGTCTCGCTCAAAGAACGGGTAAAATGTTTTATGTAAACGGTTACATAAATAACCTGATCGGAATTTTAAGAAACAGTGGAGGATGACAATAAGATGAATCGACACTTAAGTACCTTCTTTATTTTTACTTTCGGCGCACTTGGTGGATTATTGTTTGGGTTTGATACGGGGATTATTTCGGGAGCGTCACCACTGATTGAAAATAACTTTAGCTTGAACATCGCTCAGACGGGGTTCATTACGTCTTCCGTCCTGATCGGTTCGTCCGTCGGGGCACTGGGCGTTGGGCCACTGGCCGATCGGTATGGGCGGAAACGCCTGCTGATTCTGGCGGCAATTCTCTTCTTACTCGGGTCATCGCTATCGATGGTTGCCATTGGCTTCTGGTCAATGGTCGTTGCCCGGATCATCTTGGGACTAGCCGTTGGGTCGGCGTCAGCGTTGACACCAGCCTACCTGGCCGAATTGGCACCCGCAGAACGGCGGGGGTCATTGGGGACGTTGTTCCAGCTGATGATTACGTTGGGGATTCTGTTAGCCTACGTTTCTAACCTGGGCTTCCTCGATCACAACCTGTTGGGTATCCGAGATTGGCGGTGGATGCTGGGGTCCGCATTGATTCCAGCGGCATTGCTGTTAATCGGGGGCTTGCTCTTACCAGAATCGCCACGGTTCTTGGCCGAACAAGGTAAGAATGACGAAGCACTCAGCGTCTTGAAAATGTTGCGGAAGAATACGACGGATGACCCCTCGGCCGAACTGGAAGAAATCAAGGTCGTTGCCAGTCAGCCCAAGGGTGGTCTGAAGGAACTCTTCACGGTCGCCCGGCCCGCCGTTATTGTGGCGGTCGGCATCATGCTGCTACAGCAATTGGTCGGGATCAACTCTGTTATTTATTTCTTGCCACAAGTCTTTATCAAAGGCTTCGGTTTTGCGGAAGGTAGCGCCATCTGGATTTCCGTAGGGATTGGGATCGTGAACTTTGTTGTGACGGTCCTCGCCACCTTTATCATGGATAAATTCAACCGACGGACGTTCCTGATGTTCGGGTCGATCGTCATGGCGGTCTCACTGGGAATCTTAGCCGTGATGAACTTTACCATGGATATTCACACGACGGCCATCCCAACTATGATTCTCATCGCCGTTTACATCTTCGGGTTCGCCATTTCCTGGGGCCCGATTGCCTGGGTAACGATTGGTGAAATCTTCCCGTTGAGTGTCCGGGGCATTGGCTCATCCATTGGGTCAGCGGCTAACTGGATCGGGAACTTCTTGGTTTCACAATTCTTCCTGGTCATGCTGGCCTACTTCCACAACAACGTGGGGGGACCATTTGCCGTCTTCGCTGTGTTCGCCGTGCTCTCCATGTTCTTCGTCCACTACCTGGTTCCCGAAACGCGGGGCAAGTCACTGGAAGAAATTGAAATGGAATTGCGGCACCAAGATAAGCAAAAATCAGAAAATTAACTTGATTTCAGGGGAAGGATTGGCGACAGACAAAAGGGTCTGACCAATCCTTTCCTGTTTTCAGGAAACGGTGATAAAATTAAAAATGAAAGCGCATTACTAAGGAGTGAATTGCATGTCAGATTTTAATCGTGATAGTTTTTCATTAAAGGGTCAGGTTGCCATCGTTACCGGTGGTGCCCGGGGACTCGGGAAGTTCTATACCACGGCACTGTCTCTGTATGGGGCCGACGTGATGGTCGTGAGTCGCACGCAAAATGGGTGGGATGAAATCCGCCAGATTGTTGAGAAGAACGGTCAACGGGTGGGCTTCTTCCAACAAGACGTGACCGCACCGGGTGCGGCTGACCAAATCATCGCCGCCACCCTTAAGGAATTTGACCACTTTGACATTCTGGTCAACAATGCCGGGGTCATCATCAGAAATGATGTGCTCGACTACAAGGATGAAGATTGGCAGAAGGTCATCGATATTAACCTGAACGCCACTTACTACCTGTCGCACGCCGCTGCCAAGGTCTTGACCAAGCAGAAGCACGGGAAGATTATCAACATCGGTTCCATGCTGTCTTACCGGGCCGGGAAATATATCTTCCCCTACACCGCCAGCAAGCACGCTGTTTTGGGCTTAACGCGGGCGTATGCCGACGCCTTAGCCAAGGACAACGTCCAAGTGAACGGGTTAGCGCCTGGCTATATTAGTACCGACATGACCAAAGCACTGCAAGAAGATCCCGTTCGGGGCCCAGAAATTGCCGACCACATTCCAAGTGGCAAGTGGGGGGTTCCCGCTGATTTGATGGGACCTATGATCTTCCTGGCCAGCCACGCTTCAGACTACGTGACCGGGGTCATGGTACCAGTCGATGGTGGGTACTTACTGCGGTAATTGCGCGAGTAAACGCTGTACGGTTTGTTTTAAAATAGTAATTAAGGGCGTCGGGGCTTGGACTATGCGAGCACCGGCGCCTAAGTATAGGTACCACCGGCTAAAATCGGTGAGCTGTTGCGGATCGGTCGAATCCAGCGTGCATTCCAGAATCGCCGTTTGTTGAAAGGCGTCCTGATACTGCAATGCCGCAGTTGGATGGGGATGGTTGTGCCACTGTTGAATGGCATCGGCGTTTAAGGTTAGTTTCACGTTGGGCTGTGGCTGAGCTTGTTTGATGGCGACTTCGATGGCTGCGGGCTGGAGGCTCTCCTCCTTGGCGACGGGTGTTACCGCCGTTAGCTGGTCGATGGCAATTTGGACCAAACGGTGATTGGTCAGATCCCAGGCATCTATATACCAGTTGGTCTGGCGACTGAAGACGTGGCGAATCCAGACAGTCTGGCTTGTGGTCGCAGTGGTCAGTGTAAGTTGGCGCGTCGTCAGACAGGCATTCAGCAGGGGCTTCAACAGGGCCGGTGCGTAATCGGTGAGCTCGGTCAGCTTGGGATTGCGGGGATTGGTATGGTCAAAGACCAACAGTTCCTGCAGCGTGAGCAGGTCGTCCTGCTGGGTCTGCGAGGCAATCGCCACCAGCTTTTCCGTTAGGGTATTGCGGTTCTGCAGGTAGGGCAGCTGGGTGTTGAGCGTTGCCAGAAAGCTGACGAACAGGGCCTTGAGTTCCTCACTGTTGAACTGGACGGCTGGGAGTAATTGGTTCTGTAAGACCGCGTAGCCACCGTCTCGCCCGACGCTCGCCGTCAGTGGCATGCCCAATTCCTGGATGGTATTGAGGTCGCGGATGACAGTACTGCGGGAAACGTCAAAGTGGGTCATCAGTTCGCGAATCGTAAAGTATTGGCGGTTATTGATGTAGCGCATCATCGTATTGATGCGATCAGTTTTATGCATGATTAGTTTTTCTCCTAACAGTGTCAGTTTTTGAAACTATTAGACCGTATACTGAGTCTATCATCTTGAGGAGGTCACAACAACATGGCAAATTATACAATTGAAACGAAATCAGCATTCACGGTATTAGGGATTGGCACGGTGCTTACCGGCGGTTTTCCAGAAATGGGTCAACAGAAGACGGACTTTTGGCAGAAAATCAATGCCGATCACGCTCTCGACAGTTTGGCTGGGGTGAACGATTATCCCTTTGCCGTCAATGAAGCCGTCAATGGTAAGTTCTGTTACTACGCCGGCCGCGAAGTGACGGCCGACACGCCGGTTGCTGATGGCCAACGCCTGATTGCCTTTCCAGCCGGCAAGTACCTGGTGATCAAGGGAACGGCGGCGGATCAGATGGGCCTGTACAATGCCCTGGAAGGACCAGCCTTTGGTGAAATTCTGCCGCAACTGACCGATTACGCCTACGTTGGTGGCCCCAACACGTCTTATGTGACGGGCTCTGACGCTGATGGCGTTCACGGTGAGATGCTCGTCCCGTTGGTTGAAAAATAATATGAGAGTGGGACAAAAGGCGGTTACCTTTTGGCGCACGTTTCGGTGATATAAAATTGAACAGCGCTAGGGCCTGGGATTTTGTCCCAAGCTCTTTTTGGCGAAGGAGGTTGTTTCACGTGAAACATGAATGGCGAAAAGCCGAAAAAGGCTGGTATCTTCCTAAGAAACCGACGTTATTGACGTTACCTAAGTTAAACTTTATCACGCTGGCGGGGACTGGTGATCCCAACCAGCCGCAGTTTAGCGAGCAGGTTGGCGCGCTCTATCCCGTGGCCTACGATCTACGGATGGCCTTAAAACGCGGTGACCTAGGAGACCCCTACGAGTACACCGTATATCCATTGGAAGGTGTCTGGACGACCGATGATGGGTCACGTGGCGCTGACCTGAACAAGGCCGCGCTACGTTATAAGATCATGCTCCGGCAACCGGATCGACTGACGGTGGCTGACTTTCAGGCGAGTCTGGCACGGGTTCAGGCGAAGAAGCAGAACCCCTGGTTGTCAGCGTTGAAGTGGGAGACGTATGAAGAGGGCCAGGTCCTCCAGACGATTCATCGCGGGCCATTTGACGATGAACCGGCTACGTTCGTACAGCTCCAGCAGGTGTTGACTGACCAGAAGCTCAAGGTGATTCCCACGATGGGCGATTACTGGCATCGCGAAATCTACCTGACTGATGCTCGTCGGACGGCACCGGAGAAGGCAAAGACGGTGCTTCGGTATCGGGTCGCGCCACGATAACCAGAGACCAAAAAAGGGCCATCTCAATGAGATGACCCTTTTCGTAGCGTTAACTAATATTTTTAACTGACTGCAGGAAGTGGCGGCTTCCCACAATCACTCATTATTTTTATTCAGCGTCGTAGGCAGCTTGGAAGATCTTGATGATGTCTTCCTTGGTACCCTTACGAGGGTTAGAGAAGGCGTTCCCGTCCTTCAAGGCGTTTTCAGCCATCAGTTCGAAGTCTTCTGGCTTAGCACCGATTTCCTTGATGGAAGTTGGGATACCAACGTCTTGTGACATTTGCTTCATAGCCTTGATGGACAATTCAGCAGCGTCACGCGTGGATAAACCAGTGGTGTCTTCACCCATGATTTCAGCTAATTGGGCGAAACGTTCTGGGCAAGCGATGATGTTGTATTGTTCAACGTAAGGGAGAAGCAATGCACAGCAGACACCGTGTGGGGCGTCGTATTGGCCACCGAGTTGGTGAGCCATGGCGTGAACGTAACCTAAGTTGGCGTTGTTGAAGGCCATCCCGGCTAACATTTCAGCTTCGACCATCTTAGTCCGAGCATCCAGGTTATGACCGTTAGCAACGGATTCACGTAAGGAACCTTCAATTAACTTGATGGCTTCGATACATTGTGAGTCGGTGATCGGGTTGTGGTCAACGGACACGTATGGTTCGATGGCTTGGACGAAGGCGTCCATCCCAGTTGCGGCAGTCAAGTTCTTAGGAATATCGAGCATCAAAGTAGGGTCGTTGAAGGAAACCAATGGAATGTTCCGCCATGAAACGACAACGAACTTCAAGTGGGTTTCTTCGTTAGTAATAACGGCGTGACGGGTCAATTCAGAACCAGTCCCGGCAGTCGTGTTAACGGCAATCAGTGGTGGTAAGGCGTGGTCGAGCGTTTCGATCCCGGCTAACTTGGTAATGTCATCGCCGTTGGTCAAAATGTCACCAGCACCCTTACCAGTATCGTGAGCGGAGCCCCCACCAATAGTGATGATGGAGTCGGCTTCAGCTTCTTCATAAAGTTTCTTAACTTCTTTGATATTCCGGATCTTTGGGTTGGGTTCAACGTTGTCGTAAATAACGTAGTCCACACCAGCCGCTTCAAGAGAAGCAATGGTTTGTTGAACGGCACCATTTTCCATGCTTTCGAGAATCTTCCCAGTCACGATGACGGGCTTCTTCATCCCTAACATCTTTGCACGTTCACCAATCTTGCTAATTACGCCAGGGCCAAAAAAGTTGACACTGGGCATAAGAAAGTCATAACTACGTTCAGCCATAATTCAATTTTCCCTCTTTCAGAAGTTTTGAAAATCCTTAGTACCAATTTCACAAAGTAATTATAACTTAGGTGATTACAGTTTGCAATAGGTTTCGTTCATTTTGTGAATATCGGGGAGCGTGCAACCGGATGAAATGCTGATATAAAGGGGATATAGTGGATATTAAGAAAAATAAATTTCGGGGATAAAACCAGAATTTTGAAATAATGAAAAAGCTAACAAGTTGACTAGTCAACACGAAAATGACGGATAATTAGTGGGTAATTTAGCAAAACAAATTCGCTGGGTGCACGTTTCTTTCATCATTATGGTTATAATGAAAGTATCTTAGCATGTGAGAAGGAATGGGTATGAAGGATATGGATGCGCACCGCCGCAGTGAGCAGGCCGTGTGGCAGGCTCGCCAACAGACTGAGCTGGCGAAGTTGAAGGGTGCACAGCGGCACTTGGTGTTGAACGTTGGGGCCTATCTAGCGATTTCGGTGATTGAATTTTACCTCGCCATTGTCGGGCACTCGCAGACGTTGCGAGCGGATGCGTTTAATAATTTATCGGGAATCATTGCGTCCGTCCTTCTGATGGTTGGTCTCTACATTGCTCGTGATATTCATGACGATGACCTGATGGGCCAGCCATTACCAGAAGACTTTGAAAATAGTGGCCAGCGCCTGCAATTGACGCGGTTTCATTACGAGACCGTCTTCACCCTGATTACGGGGCTGGTCATGATTGTCATTGCCGCCAGCGTTATCTTTTCCGGGATTAAGAGCCTGATGCATCCAGATACACAGGAGATTCCTCGGGCAATTACGCTGGTCGGGGCCGGGATTGCGACGGTTATCATGTTGGGGGTCTGGTGGCTGAATCGACGTGAGGGCCGGAAGCTCCAGAACGCCGCGCTGACGGCCGCTGCCCAGGATAGCCTGAGTGATGCCGTAACCAGTCTGGGCACGATGGTGGCCATTGGTGGCGCGTTATTCTTCAAGCTGAGCTGGCTGGATGGCGTGGCCAGTATCCTGGTAGGGTTCTTTCTGCTCGCAGCGGGTGTTAGAATCTTCCGAGAAAGTAGTTTGAACTTGGCCGATTACTTTGATCCCCAAGTGGAAGATCAGTTTCGCCAGGCGGCAGAGGATTTCCCGGAAGTCGAACGGGTCACGGAGCTGAAAGCTCACTACAACGGGAATGTGGTGACGTTGGAGCTGGTGATTGCAGTCGACCCCCACATGGAAGTTCAGGAGAGCTACCGTTTAGGAGAAGAAATTGAGGCGGCAATGCGCTTGCAGTTTGGGATTGTGGATACCGACGTGATGGCGGTACCGGCAAGTTAGATAAGTATATGAGGAAAGGCACTCGGTTGATTTGACTGAGTGCCTTTTTGCGGTGTATCTGGGTTCATTTCAGATTTATTTTGAGTTTTCACAATGATTACATTTAACAATTAATAAAATTGTGGTGTTTCTTAATAATCATGATTTAATTATTAATAATAACGTCAAAGAGTGTCCTGTCAGCCAATCATTCCGTAACAGCTCCCGCAAAGAAGGGTTCCGTCACCGTTAACGTCTTCGCCGTACAGTCCAATTCCGCCGACAGGCCATAGGGCAGGGCAGTTCGGGGATAGGCGTGGCCAAAGTTAAAGTTGGTCATGATAGGTGTGTTTAGGTCGCTAGTCGTGGTCAACAGGGCCTGACAATAGTCGTTGTAGTAGCACTCGTTCTGTGGCTTACCGGTGATGATGGCGCGGACGCTACCGAGGATACCAACATCCTTGAGATTCTGCAGCATCGTTTGGTAGGCGGCTGGCGTCGGCTGTTCTTCGCTGGTTTCTAGGAAAAGAATCTTGTCACGCCACGTCTCCAGTGCCGGTAACAAGCCGTACTTCTGGGCAATCTTGGGTTCATCAGGGTAGCGGGTGTCCGTCAGTAAGCTGTTGAGGCTGTCGATACAGCCACCCAGAAGACGACCCGTGACGCGGCCCGTTCCGCGAAGTACCTCGTAGCCACGAGTCTCGGGATGACTACGCCGTGGCGTGTCCAGTGCAGCTGGAGAAAAGTCCGTGCGCTCCTCGTACCAAACGGGACTGCTGGTGATTGCCGTGGTAGCTGGATTCTGAAAGTAATGCGTTAACGTCTGTCGCGTGTAAGGCAGCAGGTCCGGGCCCAGTTCGGCCAAGTCATTCAACAGATTCGGGCCATAATAAGTCGTGAGACCCAATCGGTATAACATCAAATGGTCGACTGTAGTGTCGGAAAATCCCGTGAATAATTTGGGATGCGCCTGAACGGCCGCAATAAATTCCGGGTCGTCCAATAAGTAGGGAGCCAGACGGTAGGTATCGATCCCGCCGATGGCACAGATGATGCCCTTGATTTGGGGATCGGTGAAGGCCGTCTTCAGGTCGGCCGCGCGGGCTTCCGGATGTGCCTCAAGATAGTCGAGTCCCTTGAGCGCGTTGGGCATGGTGATGGGTGTGAGGCCCAATTCTTGCAGACGTTGTTGGCCGCGAGCAAGTTCGTGGGCGGCGAAATCCTCACCTAAGACGCCACTGGAAAGACTGACGATGGCAACGTGATCGCCGACATTTAACGGATAAGGTTTAAACATGAACAGACCTCCTCGACGAATAAAATTATCGTTATTCTACGCCTTTTAGAGGGGAATTTCCATGGTTACTAAAAGGTGCCTACTCCCCAAAGGGTGCCTAACGCGGTAGAATAGAAAAAAAGCTGGGAGGTCATCACGTGAAAAAGTCATATAACAATGGTGTTGAAGCCACTTTGGGCGTTATTAGTGGCAAATGGAAGCCCCAACTTCTCTGCCATTTGGGCAATCGACCACAACGGACGTGTGATCTCCGCCAAAAGTTACCGGCCATTTCACAAAAAGTTCTGACGCAACAGCTGCGAGAGCTTGAGGATGATGGCATCATTAAGCGGCTGGTATATGGTGACCGGGCGCCCTTTAAGGTGGTCTATGAGCTGACGGACTTGGGTCGCTCGCTGGGCCAAATTCTGGTGCAGATGTCGCTGTGGGGCGAGCAACGGGCCAGTCAGGTGCCGGATATGGAAATTCAAAATGATCATGATGGGTTTGCTAAATTATTGCAAAATTAGTGGGAGGCACTTCAAAGTGCCTTCTTTTTTTATGGCCAGCGAGCCCTTATGCTAAGTGATGTTGAGGAGGTGGTTCCATGGAACCCACAATTCGTGGCCTAGAAGCTACGCGAGCAATCGTGACCCAGCCCATGCAGTGGCAGGTCCTATTGCTCCTGGCCGAAGCGCCCCAATCGCCGGGGATGTTGTCCCGTCAGATTCCCATTCGTCAGCATTGGCGGTGTTGGCGTGGTCTACTGCGGCTCCAGCGCCATCAACTCGTGATGTTTCACATGAAACAATGGTGCTGGTCGTTGACCGCCGCGGGGGAAACACTCCGGCCCATTTTAAATGCAATTCAAACCTGTAACGCAACTCAGAAAGGTGGAATTTTTAATGACACATAAGTTTATGGCACCCTATACCTTCAAGAACGGTATCACACTGAAAAATCGAATGGTCATGTCACCAACGACCACGATGTCCAGCTTCTACGACGGCCACGTGACGAACGATGAAATTGCCTTTTATGGCGCTCGTTCCGGTGGTCTGGGCATGATCATTGGCGAAGTGGCCAACGTGATTGCGAGTGGCAAGGGCTTTGAAGGCGAATTGTCGATTGCTAATGACGGTGATATCGCTGGCCTGAGCGAACTGGCCCACGCCATGAAGCGTAATGGGACCAAGGCCGTGCTTCAGATTTTCCACGCCGGTCGTAAGTCTAACGACCAGATTCTGCGAGGCAACCAGCCCGTCAGTGCGAGTGAAATTAAGGCCGCTTATCCAGCCGATTCGCAGACACCACGGGAGCTGACCGCCGATGAGATCGACGACATCATCACAGCCTTTGGTGAGGCCACGCGCCGGGCGATTGCCGCTGGTTTTGACGGGGTTGAACTCCACGGGGCCAACACGTACTTGCTACAACAGTTCTTCTCTCCTAATTCTAACCGCCGGACCGACAAGTGGGGCGGCGACCGTGATGACCGGATGGCATTTGCCAAGGCTGTCATCGCCAGTGCCCACGCTACCATTGACCAGTACGCCAATCGGCCATTCTTGCTGGGTTACCGGATTTCACCAGAAGAGATCGAGACGCCCGGAATCCGCTTAGCCGATACTTTGGCCTTCGTGGATATGTTGGGAGATTCCGCGGTGGATTACGTTCACACATCGATGGGCTCAGCTCAACGGACGTCACTGAACGACAAGTCCGATCACGAACCAATCATAGCAAAATTAGTGGCGCAATTAGCCGGCCGCAAGCCATTGATCGGCGTTGGTTCCGTGGAAACGCCAGCGGATGCTGACGCTGTCTTGGCCATGGGCACCGATCTGGTCGCTATGGGACGCGAAATGATTCGCGAACCCCAATGGTTGGAAAAGGTTGTTGACGGGGATGAAGCCAGCATTCGCTACCAGCTCTCCCCATCCGAAATGGATGAGCTGAAGATTCCCCGTGCCATGCAGGACTACTTGAACGGGGCCTTCTATTCCGTGATGCATTTCACCACGGATCCCGAGGTTGCGGCCGATTATCAGAACCAGGCGGCACCGATGGAGGGGTTTGAAAAGAAGATGTAGGAAGCTAGCGATGGTCGTTATGGCTAGCTAATATGACAGAAGGGTGCCGAGACCAATCGTCTCAGCACCCTTTTTTAGGAGTTAATTGCTATATTAACTTGTCCTGAACCGGTTTTAATGATCAGGGATGGTTGCCAGTCCGCGTGACGGTTAGGCTGGTCGACCGTTAGCTTTCCGAATTTTGCGGGTACTGTTAGCGTAAGAACAGGTGTCTTACCGATTCGACTTGATAGTGTTCAACACTGACCTTGGCTTGCTAAGAAAAAAGGCTTGAATTGACTTCAAGCCTAGGATGACGCACTTATTGATTAACCGCGGTCTTCTGTTGTAAGTCCGATGGCAGGAAGCTATCGGGTTCATGATTCTCCATTAATTCGGCGTAATGGTCAACCTTGAAGTTAATCGTGGAGAGATGTTGTTGAAGGTCCTGAATCTCTTGCAGGGTCCGGGCTTGTTGTTCCTTCATCATCTCGTAACGTTCTGGGACGGTGTCATCGCCGTCTTGCGCGAGGTCGAGATAGTGTTTGATCCGTTCGACCGACATCCCGGTTGCCCGTAAGCAAACGATGATGTTGAGCCATTCGAGGTCACTGTCCTCAAAGACCCGATTGTTATTGGCGTCACGCTGGACAAATGGCAACATGCCATGTTCATGGTAGTAACGGATACTGTAAGTGGAAATTCCCATTTTTTCAGCGACTTCGTGAATGGTATAAGACATTTTGATTTCCTCCCGACGAGATTGACCTTCGAGTTACTCGAAGCAATTGTTCATTAGCATACGGGAAAGTGGCGACAATCGCAAGCATTTAGGCCTGAGAGTGGTTGTGGGGCGTGACCAATCGGGCGACAAGTAGTCGTGAGTTTTAACTATATACGAATTTAATAACGATTTTTATATTTATTATTCGGAAAATAAAAAATAAATGTAGACTTAAATCGGTATATACCGTATGATAGTGAAGAAATACGAATAAACCGTTTCTAGTGGGGAGGAAATGATTATGCACTGGGTAGCCGATTTGTTAGCGGCCATCGGGGTAGTGTTAAACGGCATTCCGCAGGGGATTATGGCGATGTCGCTCGGTTTTGCAATTTTTCCAACGATGTTTTCTTTTATTTTTGCGTCAGCGGTCAACGGGGCCTTTAGTTCCGTCGCACCATTATCGTTTCAGGCAGAGTCGCTGGCCCTAACTGGCAAGCTGGGTCGGGACTTACGCGAACGGACCTCGATTATCTTGGGCGGATCCATCGTGATGCTGCTGATTGGGGTCACGGGAACTCTCACCAAGATTGTCGATGTTCTCGGTAATGGGATCATGGCAGGGATGATGGCCGGGGTGGGCATCATGCTGGCCAAGATTGCCTTGGGGATGGCGAAGACTGAACAGCTGACCGGGTGGTTGTCGGTGGCACTGGCCGCCGTGACCTACCTGATTACCAAGGACTTGGTATGGACGATCGTCGTCTCAGTAGTTGGGTCCAGTCTCGCTGCCGTCTTTGTCCAGCACTATCGCGCGGAATTACCCGAACACGTGACGGCTCGGCGGTTTGTTTTTACCAAGCCGACAGTTAATGTGCGTGTGGTCCGTGGGGCGTTGAGCCTGGCATGTTTGAACATTGGCGCTAACATTTCTTATGGTCTAATTACTGGCCAGATGACGGGACAGAAACCGAATCCGGTTGATTTAAACTTACTGACGATCACGCAATCCATCGCCGATATGGGGACCAGTCTGTTGGGTGGGGCCCCGGTCGAAGCCATTATCTCGGCAACGGCCAGCGCGCCCGAACCAGTCGTCGCCGGCATCATGATGATGCTGATCATGGCGGCGATTCTGGCTGTCGGGTGGTTGCCCAAACTGGGTAAATACGTGCCGAGTGCCTCGATTGCTGGGTTCCTGTTTATTCTGGGGACGGTCGTTATTTTCCCGGTCAACGCCGGTGTGGCCCTACAAGGACCTACGGCGACAATCGCGGCGATTACACTGGTGATTACGGCGGTGGCCGATCCCTTCGCTGGATTATTGGCGGGAGCGATTCTGAAATTCTGTTTGCCACTCTTGGGACTGGGGGTCTAAGCATTGAAAACTTTTGAGATTAAGATTGGGCCGTTAACCCGGCGCCTGCCGATCATGCCAATCAGTGACACCACATCGATTGCGTCTTTCGTATTGCTGGGTGATGCTGAACTGACGGATTATGCGGCTCAGGCCTTGGCAAAACGCGTGCCGGCAGATTTCGATTATTTTGTCACCTTAGAGAGTAAGGGAATTCCATTGGCGCAAGAATTGAGTCGCGTCACGAATCACCCCCAGTTCGTGGTCTTGCGGAAGAACGTGAAGGACTACATGGTGGCGCCACTGACGGTGCCAGTAAAGGCCATCACGACCAGTGCACCACAGCAATTGGTCCTGGACGGGACCGATGCGGATAAGCTAGTCGCCAAGAAGGTTGTCATTGTCGATGATGTCATCAGCAGTGGCGGCTCACTTGCGGCGGCCCAGGCCTTGATTGAGAAGGCCGGCGCAACGGTCGTGGGGCAGCTGGCCATTCTGGCAGAGGGTGATGCGGTCGATCGACCAGACATTGAATTCTTAGCGGAACTGCCCTTGTTTCCACGATAAATACGCTTTGATCTAAAAATTAAACAAACCCGATAAACGACAATGACCGGTGCCAAGAAAGTTGAATGGGCACCGGTCGTTGTCGTTAATGTAAGCGAGCTTGTTAGAAGATGCTGTAGAATTGCCGGTACGTCGGCAGTTGTTTAGGAGCGGTATTCACCCGATAGGTTAGTTGCTTTCATTTACTAAGGCCAAAGTATTATCGTGAAAATCCCCGTTACGATAGGGATTATCGTCAGTAACAGTTAGCAAATCGTTCATATCCCCCGATTAGTTTATTTTCTTAAAACAACATTTAAAATCATGGCTTTTAAAACTTTCATAAAATATTTTTCACAAAACATACAAATTCGCAAAATAAGTAGTAACGTCTTTTGGAAAGTGCTTTCATAATTAAATATCCCATCTGAAACTAGCATGTCCAACTCCTTCGGCCTCTTGAATTGAAATCGCTTCCTGATATACTTCGAGGTGGTTAGTTTAATATTTTAAATTTATAGTCGAAGGAGATGCCTCATTCATGGAAAATGCACAACCAAAACGCACCATCAGGCCAATTGGTCAGATTGGTGTGGGTGAAAAGGTTGGGTTTGGGCTTGGTGATTTTGCCTGTAATTTAATTTACGCAAGTTTGTCGAGTTACTTACTCTTCTTTTACACCGATGTCTTTGGATTGTCCGCCGGTGCCGCTTCATTACTATTCTTAGTGGTCCGGTTTATCGATGCATTCAGTGATCCGATCATTGGATTCTTCGTTGATAAGTCGAATACCCGCTGGGGGAAGTACCGGCCATTCCTGCTATATGGCGCGATTCCATTTGCCATCTTAGCTGTTCTCTGTTTTACGGTACCAAGTTTCGGCGGTGTGGGTAAATTAGCTTACGCCTACGTGACTTACATTCTGTTGTCCGTTTGCTACACGTTCGTCAACGTTCCTTATGGGAGCTTAACGTCCGCTATGACCAACGACCAACAAGAATCTGTTAGTTTAACGACGTACCGGACCTTCTTGGCCAACGTTGGTCAAGTTATCGTGGCGTTCTTCGTGCCATTCTTAGCCGATCTCTTTACGAAGAGTATGGGCGCTGCCAAAGGTTGGCAACTGACCATGGTTATCATGGGTGTCATGGGTGGCCTGTTACTCTGGGGTTGTTTCTTCTCCACTAACGAACGGGTTAAGGTGCCAGCTTCACATGCGAAGATCCAAGTAAAAGATGTCTTCGAACAATTATTACATAACCGTCCCTTAGTCGTCTTATGTATTTTCTTCTTCGTGATTTACGGGGTTAAGTCAATCGTTAGTTCAACTGGGATCTACTACGTCACTTACTATGTTGGCCGTGCCGACTTGGTTAAGTGGTACTCTTTAGCCGGGACCTTACCAGCCTTGGCCTTCATTCCAGCTATTCCTTGGTTAGCCAACCATATGACCAAGTTCCAATTGATCATTGTTTCTGTGGCTGCCGACATCATTGGGATGATTGGTCTGTTCTTCGCTAAGCCAGAATGGATCGTCTGGATCTTCATTTCTCGTGGGATCGCCTCAGTTGGTAACGGGATGATTTCCGCTTACATGTGGGCCTTGATTCCAGAAACTGTTGAATATGGTGAATACAAGACGAACAAACGGATGGGTGGTGTCATCTACGCCATCATCGGTTTCGTGTTCAAATGTGGGAACGCCTTAGGTGGGATGATTCCTGGCCTGGTTCTTTCCGCTACCGGTTACGTGGCAACGACGCAGCATCAAACTGCTGGTGCCTTACACGGGATCGTTATCGCCACGACAATTGTGCCTATTATCATTTACTTCATCGCTATCTTCTCCATGAAGTTCTACAATTTGGATAAGGAAACCTACAAGCGGATTTCTGCTGAATTGAAGGAACGGAACGCTAAGGAATTAGCTGAAGAAGCCGCTGCCAACGAAGAAAAATAGGAGCTAGTTGCCATATGAGAAATATTCAAAATCCTGTCCTGACCGGGTTCAATCCCGATCCCGTACTCTTTCGTGTCAAAGATAAATACTACATTGTCGTCTCGACCTTCGAGTGGCTGCCCGGTATCCGGGTCTACTCCTCGGATAACTTGGTCAACTGGACCTACGAAACGTCGGTGCTCCAACCGGATAACAACATTAATCTGCAAGGGAATCCGACCGGCTGTTCCATCTGGGGGCCGTTCGCCAGTTACCATAACGGCAAATACTACATTGTTTATACCAACGTTAACGCCACTAAGGTGCCATACAAAGACGCTGACAACTACATTGTCACGGCCGATGACATCCATGGCCCGTGGAGCGAACCCGTTTACATCAAAAGTTCTGGTTTCGACCCCTCGATCTTCTTTGACGATGACGGGCAGGCCTACTTCCTGAATGAAATTTGGGATTACCGGCTGTCAACGCACAACAAGTCCGCGGGTATCGTGGCCCAAAAGATCGATGCCGATACCTTGGAACTCCAAGGTAAACCCCGGGTGATCTTCAAGGGAACGGCTGCTCGAAAGACGGAAGCCCCACAGATCTACAAGCACGATGGGTATTACTACCTATTATGTGCCGAAGGTGGGACGGAAGCCGGTCACCAAGAAACGGTGGCTCGGAGCCGTAACGTTTGGGGACCTTACGAGGTCGATCCACAGAATCCAATGTTGACGTCGGCCAACGACCCCATCCTGCCATTGCAGTGTGCCGGTCATGCCAGTATCACCGAAACACCTAATCACGAGTGGTACATGGCGCACCTATGCACCCGGCCACTCAAGGGTGATGACCCCGTTCTGGGCCGTGAAACTGCTATTCAAAAGGTCGTTTGGACCGATGATGGTTGGCTGAGGTTAGCGAGCGGTGGCAATCATCCCAGTCTGGAAGCCCCAGCACCCGCTGGCGTGGACAGTACGCCAATTCAGAGTCACAGTTTTAGCGATAGCCTGACTGGCGACCATCTGAATACGGAGTACTGGAACACGTTGCGGCAGTTTCCAAACAAGGCGTGGTTACAGCCAAGCAAGTCCGGGTTAACGCTCGCTGGTGGCCAGTCGCCCCAGTCGGCGTTTGACCAACACCTGATTGCCACGCGGCAAGTGGACTTCTACTGTCGGGCTGCTGTGCAGATGCAATATAAGCCTGAAAGCTACCTACAGATGGCCGGAATGACACTATACCTGGATCTGGACAACTACGTGTTGTTGATGGTTACACTGGATGAAAACGACAAACCATGTGTCATTCTCCATCGGTCAATTGCCGGGGAGTTTGAACAGATCACCAAGATTCCGGTCAGCGGTGACGGCACGTATAACTTCAGCATTCAGATCAACGAATCGCAAGCCGAATTTATCGTCAACGATGGGGTCAAGCAGACCTCGTTGGGGGCGATGGATGTCAGCTTCCTGTCCGGCGGGTATACCGGGAACTTCATTGGCTTAGACGTCATTGATATGTATAAACGCAACAGTACCCAGGCAACGTTTACCGACTTCACGTACGACGTGACGCGGTAAGCGCGGGGAGAAATGGTCTAATCTCGCGCAGAGGTTAGATCATTTTTCGCCGCTGACGGTGATCGTCACTGGGGCAGGGCGGTTCGTTGTTAAATGAAAAGAAAGAATCGTTTAGTGCTATTAGCAGAGTGTGTTAAACTTTTGGTACACACGTGAATTTGTGAAAAATTAGTCGGGAGTGGACGTTGTGGCAGAATCAGCGAGTCGAAGTAATTCACATGATTATAACTATCAAAGAATTGTTGCGTATATTTTCAATCACCGCGCAACGTCGCGGTCGGCGATTGCCCGTGATCTGGGCCTGAACAAGGCCACCGTGTCGCTGCTGTGCAGTGAAATGCAGGATCGAGGGGTCGTCTCCGAGATTGGATCCGGGTCGGCGTCCTCAAATGGTGGCCGGAAGCCCACGCTGATTGAGATTAATCGACACTATGGGTATACGTTGACGGTTGAACTGGATTCTCAGGTCATTCGGGCACTGGCTTGTTACCTGGATGGCGAGACGCTACAGTTCCAGCAAGTCACAGCCACGGGAATCGCGGATTTAGCGACGACATTGGACGAGTTGATCGGCCAGTTCACGGCAATTCCCGGAACGACTCGCGGCCTGGTGGGTATCTGCTTTGCCATTCATGGGATTACCAACGGCACGCAGGTGCAGGAGTCCTTCCTGGACCTTGGCGACCTGGACCTCAAGGCCTACTTCGCGAAATACGGGGTGCCGATTTTGTTGGAAAATGAGGCGAACCTTTCTGCCATCTACTCTCGTGACTTTGTGGAGGAGCTGGGGCTAGAGAATACGGTGACGTTGAGTATTCACCAGGGAATTGCGGCCGGTTTTATTTTGGAGAACAAACTTTACCGGGGATCGCAGGGCAGGGTCGGTAATCTTGGTCACAACATTGTCATGCCGGCGTTCTCCATCAATAACAGCCGTAGCCAGGTGACGTACCAGGACGTTTACTCCGAGTATGCCGTGATTCATCAGATCAGCGACTTGCTGGGCAAAGCGGATATGTCGTTAGATGAAATTTCTAAACTATATGCCGATCACAACGCCGAGGTGATCACGGTGCTGTCGCAATTTGCGAATGGCATCGCCGGCATTCTGAACAACGTGGTGGGGATGCTCGATCCCGATGTTTTCTACCTGAATTCGCCACTCCTCCATCAGATGCCCAGTGCCATCCCTCAGGTCCGCAACTACTTTAAGCGGTTGTCGGGCTACGATATTCCGGTGAAGCTGATTCCGAATATCCAGTTGGCTACCCTGTTAGGCGGGGCGGCACTGACTAGCCATACCGTGCTGGGGTTGACCGGAATGAAGCTACACTTCTGGGACTATACAGATAATTGAAATTATTTGGAAAATTGGACGAATGGTCAGCCTTTGATACAGAACTAAAAAATAAGATTTGGGTGTTAGCTGCAGTTGCGGTTGACACTCATTTTTATATTGAAAGAGACACTTTACACAAATTGGGTAAATTTAACAATATAAATGGCATCAGGCCAGCGAATCATCCAACTAATCAGACTAGAAATAGCTTGTTTAATTTATCAGGTTGACCTATATTTAAGATAGTTAATTGTGGTAACAATTATTTCAGAAAGCAGGGGGATGCCGATGCGTGGGAAAGGATTTCTCTTTGGTTTAGCGGGTATCTTGTTGGGGGGGACACTGCTGACGGTGCCAGCCCAAGCGGATGCACTGCCGAGCCAGTATCAGGGCACGTGGTACGGCTACATAAGTTCGGAAAAAGTTCATCATGTGCGTCATTACGATTTCAGTAAGCTCACAATTAAATCGAAGCGGATTGCGTTTGATTATCAGACAACGACGAATGCCCGTTTCAAGAATCTCAAATGGACCTGGGGGGCATCTTCATTGGCTACGTACAAGGCTAAGAAGGATAAGAAGAATCGTCAGATCTACAAGATTTACCTGCCCGTTGAGGAAGACGATGCGGTCGCTAAGATTCGATTGGGGACGGTCACCGGAACGGGTTCTAGCAAACAGACGTTGATTTTAAACGAAGGTTACGAGAACCTTTACCTCTTCCGCCAGCCGCTACGCAGTCACCCATGGGGGATTGGTTACGAGGATTCATTGGAGCTTTACGATTAGACGGGGAGGTCGTTGGTTATGAAAAAGACAAAACAATTAATACTGGGCCTGGCGGGATTGGCCGTGGTGATTCTCGCCGGTAGCGTGACGGCTCAGGCCAAGAGTAAACTCCCAAAGAGTTATCGGGGCAACTGGTACGGCTACGTTTGCTCGGAAAAGGACGGTCACGTGAGAACGTATTACGCCGTCAAGCTACGGTTTACCAGTAATCGGATGGACTATAATTACTTACAGACCACCAAGTCCAATCTCAGTCAACTCGACTGGCAGTGGGGCGAGAAGTCGCTTGTGACCTACAAACAGCGGACCGATAAGCATCATCGGGCCTACTACGAGTTGAATTCCGAAGCTTTTATGGACGACTTAAATGAATTGCAATTGACGACGGTCAAGGTCAATGGTAAACCGACGCAGGCGCTGAACGTCTGGGGCGAGGCGGATGCCGTCTACGCCTTCCGCCAACCGATACGGGCGCATGCCTGGGGCTGGGATTTTCAAGATTATATCCCGACTGATGAATAAGGAGGGTAGGTTCCGAAAAGGCAGGCTACTTTTAGACACATTCATTCCTAAAGAATTAAAATAAATCATAAACGAAAACCAGGCTCCAACCGCGCGCACTTCAAACGCTGGTTGGAACCTGGTTTCTTCTATATATAATGTTTTTAATGAAACAGTTTAAGTCGTTTGGCAGTTATTAGTTACTTGGCAATGTAAGTCGTCTTGAAGTCGTAAGGAACCCCGGCGCCGTTGTAAACGATACTCTTGACGTTACTCCGTAACAGTTGTGACTTGGCAGCTTGGTACAGTGGAATCGTACCTTGGTCGTTGATCAGGATCTTTTCAGCCTTGACCAGCTTGTTCCACCGAGTGGTTGGCTTGTTGCCGTCTTGATTCTCGGCTTCGTCGAGGAGCTTGTCAAATTGCGTGTTCTTCCAGCCGGTCGTGTTGTAGCTGGAATCGGCTTCGAAGACATCCAGGAAGTTGATTGGGTCGGCGAAGACGGATTGCCAGCCGGCTAACGTTAACTCGTAGTTCCCATTGTTTTGTTGGGTGATCAGTTGCACGTAAGGTACCGTTTTGATGGTGACCTTGACGTTTGGCAACTTCTCCAAAGAGCTCTGCAGGAATTCTGCGGTTTGCTTGTTGGTGTCGGTATCGGAAACAGAGAGGGTGACGTTGAGCTGCTTATCGCCGGTCTGCTTCAGTCCCTTGGCCAGTAAGCTCTTGGCTTGCTTGAGGTCGTAGGAAACGCCGGACTTGACGTAGGCTTCCTTGTTGAAGGCTTCACCTGTCTTAGGATTATTGCCCATGCCGCCGGGAACGAATCCCTTAGAAGCAACCGAACCATCTTGTAAGACGTCGTTGACCAGTTGACTACGGTCGATGGCTAAGGAGAAGGCTTTGCGGACGTTGGCGTTCTTGAAGGCAGCGACCTTCTTTTGGTTCAGATCGAGTCGTTCGGAACCGGTTGGGAGCCGCTTAACGAAGTCCTTGCTGTTCTTGTTGTTCTTGATTTGTTGACCACTCAGTAACGTCTCGTCGGTCTTCTTGGCGTTGTAGAGGTTGTAGCTGGTCGTGGTGGATTCAGTGACTTGTTCGTTGATCTTGGTCAGGTGAACGGCCTTCTTATCCCAGTAAGTCTTGTTCTTGGCCAGCGTCCAAGTCTTGCCAGTCCCGTTCCACTTGGTCAGACGGAAGGGTCCGTTGTAGACCGTTGTGGCGGAACTAGTCCCGTACTTCTTACCGAACTTGTTGACGGCGTTTTGGTTAACCGGGTAGAAGAGGGGCCAAGCGAGAAGCTTCTTGAAGTAGGAAACGGGTTTGGTGAGTTGCACGGTCAGCTTGTATTTGCCAGCCGCCTTGATACCCAAGGCGTTCAGAGACTTCTTACCCTTGTTGACAGCTTCAGCGTTCTTGACCTGATAGAGGTAGAAGGCATCTTGTGAAGCCGTCTTCGGATTCAACGTCCGTTGCCAGGAGTAAACGAAGTCTTTGGCCGTTACGGGATCGCCGTTGGACCACTTGGCATCCTTGCGGAGATTGAAAGTATAAGTCTTACCGCCGTTAGTGACTTTGGTGCTGGTGGCGAGAGCATTGGCTGGCGTGCCCTTGCTGTTGAGGCGGTAGAGCCCTTCCTGCGTGTTCTGCAGGACGGTAAAGCTCAGCGTGTCCGTGGCCTGTGCAAGGTCGGAACTGGCCAGTTCGGAAGATTCGGTCCAGTTCAATTCCTGTTTGGCGGCGTACTTTTGACTGCTGTTACTACTGCTGGCCTGACTGCCACAACCTGCTAACGTTAAGAGGCTCAGTGCGGCTACGGTTAAAATAGTTCCCTTTTTCTTCATCCCAAAACATCTCCTAAAAAATAAAATCGTCCTTATGTAATTTACATAAGGACGATTTCACTCGCGGTACCACCTTGTTTCATGGGGGGCTCACACCCACCATCTCCGTAACTTCTGCTGCCAAAAGTCGGAAGCGGTAACGAGCTTCAAATCGAACAATCAGCTTTCACCAATTGTTAGCTACCAGGCTCATCTTCGCGGTTCCGTTGTAAGCCACCTTTTCAGCTACCGGTGGTCTCTAGACTTAGCGGGAACGACTACTCTTCCTGGTGATGCGTTCATGTATTTCTAACTTGGCTCTAATAATAGTCGTTGGTTGGGGAGATGTCAACAGGAAGATTCTGGGAAATTAAAAGGCTTTGTAGCAAGGATTAATGGCCATATATAGAAAGAATTCATCGAAAATTTCTGAAATATAAAAATATTTATCATTATTTTCACACTTTAGAGATACGAATGAGCCGGTCCCTTTAAACTGAGTGATGGCAGCAAAAGAGTCACCATTTAATCTACCAGGGGGTAGGTTGAACAGTGACTCTTGATGATTTAGTCATGTAATTTTAAAACGCTTTACCCAGCCGCATAAGGCACCGGTTTACTGTAGTAATATCCCTGAGTCATGCCAACATTGTAGCGTTTGGCCAAGTCGACGTCACCCTTGTCCTCAATACCTTCGAGGGTGAACTTGAGGTGGTATGTATCGGCAATGTTGCGCCAGAAGTTGAGACTGGTCATCATTTCCTTTTGACGGTGCTGGAACCGATAGTTCTGCATCGCAAATTTAATGCTGTCCATAAAGGGCAGGACATCCTGAATGGCGTCACACCACGGATTATCCGTGCCGACATCGTCTAGACTTAACTTGATATCGTAAGCCTGGTAGATAGCCACATAACGGTGAAGTTCCTCCAATGAAGGGGCCTCCGTCAGCTCGACGATTAAATTTAAGTTTTGAACAGACTTCTTCAGATGAATCAGGTGGCCAATCGTTCGCTGATCCGTGAATTGTTCGCGGTTTAAGTTGAGTGAAATCTCGGGGTTATCTTGATGATCTTTTAAAATGTTCGTGATCTCTTGATAGGACAATGAAACCTGCTGGTCCATTGGTAGCGCAGTGAAATCAGTTGGCGTTACCCAGTAGTCATGGCAGTATGACCGTAATAACAGTTCATAACCCGCTAATTTTTGCGTGACCGCGTTGATCTGCGGTTGGACGAAGAATCGATACATTTTAAAAGAAAATCCCCTTTCTATTGAAACATGGACTCAAACAATAGAGCCTATTATACATCATCGCTTAATTAATTTACAGCCATAATGATGCAGGACTTTAGCGGTTTTTGACCCCACTTTTCAGGTGTCGTCCGCTAAGTGAATATGTTACCGCTTTACCGTGGCAAATTCAATTCATACGCTCGGCGGGCATTATCACCGGGTTCGGCCACGTGGACGATGCCGCGGAACTGGTACCCCAGGCTGGTTGCGATGGCCTGCATCCGCTGGTTCATGCGGTGCGTGTCGATGCGGAAATTGCGGACACCGTTCTGATAGGCCTGGCTGATTAAATTAGAGAAAAAGGTGTGGCTGAGGTGTTGGCCAGCGAAGTCCTTGCTCAGCGCAATCCGATGAATCGTGGCGTAGGGGTCCGTGTTGTTTTGCCAACCGTCGCCACTAATTTCGTGGTAATTCGGATCGTCACCCACGACCTGTGCCGCAGTTCCGGCGACCCGGTCGTCAACCATTAAGACCCAACTGCGCTGGGCCATGATATCTTCGCGAATGGCGGCCTCATCTGGATAACCATCTTGCCACTGCGGACTGCCATCTGCCTTCAACAAGGCTTTTGCATCGTCAATAATTGCCATAATGGCTGGCACGTCCGTCTTGGTTGCGTGTCGTAAATAAACTAAACTCATCGGTCGTCCTCCAATGTTTATTTTAAATTAAAATCAAGAATACCACTTTCTGTGGTCGAACGAAATATTTTAATTTTTTCCACCAGGTTGGGCGACTTTCCCGTTGAATTTTGCTAGAGTTTAAGGGAGAAGGAGTGTGTTCGAATTGGTGAAAATTACTGCTTACGGCGTCCGTGCCCTGGAAGAGCCGTACTTTGACCGCCTGAATCAGTACCAGTTTACCTGTAACTACGTCCGGGAACTCTTGACTCACGACAATGCGGACGCTGCTCAGGGTGCCGATGCCGTCCTGGTTCGGGGCAATTGCGTAGTTGATCGGCAAAATCTCCAGCGGTTTGCAGACTGGGGTATCCGGGCGGTGTTCACCCGTTCGGTTGGCTACAACCACCTAGATTTGCAGGCTGCTGCCGACCTCGGTATCACGCTGGCCCGGGTGCCCGGATATTCGCCGGCAGCTGTCGCCGAATTGGCATTGACGCTGGGGATGACACAATTTCGCCACGTTAATCTGGCCGTGGACCAGACCCGCCAAGCCAACTTTACGATTAGTGACAATCTCTTTAGCCGGGAGATTCACACCGCCACGGTCGGGATTCTCGGCGCTGGTCGGATTGGATTGGCCGAGGCGAAGCTGTATCAGGGATTGGGCGCCCGGGTGTTGGCGTATGATCCTCGGCCATCCGCTGCGGCGCAGGCAGCCGTGACGGTGGTTCCGCTTCCGGAACTACTTGCGCAGAGCGATATTGTTTCGCTCCACGTGCCATACTCTCCCGGTGAAAATGACAATCTGATTGATGCAGAATTTCTCGCGCAAATGAAGTCTAGCGCCGTTCTCGTCAATACAGCGCGGGGGGAGTTGGCAGATGTGCCAGCAATCCTAGATGCCTTGGCGACCGGCCAACTCAGCGGCTATGGTACCGATGTCTTTCGTGATGAGGGGGCACTTCTGGGCAAGCGGTTTGCCACGCTGGCTGAGGTGCCCAATCCAGAAGCCCGCCAGTTAATGGCGGCGTACCCCAAGGTACTGGTCACACCACACGTTGGGTCGTACACGGCGCCAGCTCTCGATGACATGATTCGGATTAGCTATGATAATTTCCACGACTTCTTCACGACTGGAACGACCAGCAATGCCATTCGGCTGCCGATTTCGAAGACGAACTGAGGCTTTCAGTAAATTATTAATTTAAAAATAGATATGAAAAATCGCAGGACACGGTTAGTTTATTGGCTGACAGTGTCCTGCGATTATTTATATACGAGTAATCATTGAAGCTACGCTAATCTAAGTTCAATTCGAATGCCAATCGAGAGGCATCGCTGGTCTGTTCCGTCACGTAGATGGTACCACGATGCTTGTAGCCAAAGCTTCTGGCAATCGCCTGCATTTGCTGGTTCTGCGCGTGGGTGTCCATGCGAAAATTGCGGACGCCTTCGTGGTAGGCCTCGCTGATCAGATTGGAGAAAAAGTAGTGGCTCAGGTGCTGTCCGCCAAAGCCAGCGCCAATGGCGATCCGGTGGATAGTTGCGTAAGGATCTTGGTTATTCTGCCACTGACCGTCTTCGATGTTGACGTAGCTGGGTTCGTCGCCAATGATCATGGTTGCTGTGCCAGCCACCTGACCATCAACCACCAATAACCAGCATTGCTGGCCGTCTACGTCCTTTTTCAGCGCCGCGGCATCCGGATAGCCATCCTGCCATTGCGGACTCCCAGCGGCCTTTAATTGGGCCTTAGCGTGATCAATAATTGCCATGATTGCTGGTAAGTCAAATAGCGTGGCCCGTTTGATGAAAATTAAACTCATCGTGATGCCTCCTCAGTAGAAATTCCTAAGTTCTAGGATACCACTTAAATATTGACAGTGTAGCGTAAATAAAAATCGCTGGCTAATTTTTAGCCAACGATTTTCGAGGATATTTAAGTTGTCTAGTTAAAGGGGTAAAGTTGTCAGATAGCTGTAGCCCAAGGTGACTAGAAGGAATTTACAAAGCTTGCGTAGTTACTTTGGATAAAGTTGACGATAGAACCACCCACGATACTCCCAGCAATGTAACTGAAGATTAGAAAGGCAATTGCCAATGCGGCTTCGGCCAAGAGAATCGTGTAGAACTTGTCTAGACGGGGATTCTCGACGTCATTCATGATAATGAAGATATAGCCCAGGTTGAGGATCACACTGGTTGGAATCATGAAAAGAATCATGACACTATAGCTGGCAAAATTAGCCCCAGTCGTGACGAGACTTAGGAGAAATGTAATCAGATTGAAGACCAAAATCAAGTTGGTTACGCCGGCAAACTGATTCGTAAATTCCCAAAAATTCAGGGGGGCATTGTTGTCAATCAAGCGCCGGAAAGCGTAGCTCAGACTGACATAGACGGCTGCTCCCAAGAGAATTAGGAAGAAGATGATGAGGCCGAACTTAAAGAGAATACCGTTAACGTTGATCATATTGGCGACGGCTTGACTGACGTCGCTACTGTACAGACCGATCAACCGCTTCCCCAGAGAGACTAGCATTAAGACGGTCAGTAAGTCTTCTAAAGCAATCGCAATAATCCCAAATGACCGGTTGGCGTTAGGAATGACCTGACTAGGGTGCCGAATCGTTGCTAGCCACCAACTGAAAAAGTTGCCAGAGAAGCGTTTGACATCCGCAAATGAATCGGTAGCTGCGGCACCTGCATCGCGAGATGTGGGTGCGCCTTGGGGTGCAGTTGGTTGGGGGTCATCAGGTTGATCGTTGGTCAAGGTATCCCCTAAGGCGTAGCCACATTTAGGACAGAACTTGGCGTTGGCTTTAATTTCATTACCGCAATGGGGACAGAATTTTTTTGAATTATCCATGGGTTATCTCCTTAGTCGTCTGAGTCTTCGTGATAGTCGTTAGTCTTTTGGCCGCCCGAGATCGTAGAAATTTCATAGCTTTGTGAGGCGTTTTCGTCAGCAGCGGCTTTTAAAGTAGCGGTATATTGGTAGGTTTGGATGTGATCGTAGTCGTCCAGTGTGAAGTCATACTTAACAGTGTAGGCGACCAGGCTGGTTCCGTTAGGACCTGGCTTGACACTCTTAATATCAGTATCCATTTCGATATAATTTAAGTTGTCATCCTTGTAGTAACCCTCTGCCATCTGTTTAAGCTGGGAGTATTGGGTATTACTACTGCCATTTGCAAAGAAGTCTGACATGGCGTCATCGTCATCATCGGTGGCATCGTCAATATCACCTTGATCAGAAAGGTTCTGGACCGCCGTAAAGAGGTTGTCGAAGAAGTCATCCGCATCACTTTCATCGATCATGTCGGTGTAATCAAGGTCCACGTCGGACTGGTCATCACTTTTACGAATGTGAACAGAAGGGGTGCTGGCCTTACCCGCGCTGGAGGAATATTGGGCATAAGCTGACATGTCGGAAGACCAAGGCTCGTTGTTTAAATTATAGATACCACTGGCATCCGCATTCCCAATTTTCTTGCCATTCAAGTAAATGGCTGAGGCGGGGACGGTGTTAAATGTGACGGAAACGGTGGTCAATTCCAAATCGTAAGTCTTATCGTGGGTGATGTGATAATCACCACTATTGGTCAGGTGGTGGCTCCCAATTTTTCCACTGGATTGCAGGTGATATTCACCAGGAACCATGGCACTTAATTTCTTTGTGTAATCGTCACTGGTAGCTGTGGCGACTTTCTTGTTATCCAGCTTGATGACGTTACCAGTGTGGTTCGTGGTAATTGTAGGATAGACGGGGCTCACACTGATTTGGTACTTCGGGAAGAAGAGCAGATGGTGGCCATTCTGCTTATATGTAAAGTTCCCATCATTACTAGTCCCACTAGTCTGAAGTTCACTCTTTAGTGAAGACAGTGCCTTCGCGTGGTCGGTGTAGTAACGGTTAACGGGAAGTAAGTTGGTCTTGCTGAGCTTTAAGTCAGTGCTCCCACTTGTAAAGGTCGACGTTAGGTGCTCACCTGACTTGATGTTACTAATCTCGCGGTCCAACGTGGCTGCTCGTGAGTAATGCTGACTGCCCCAAACAAAGAAGGCGGCTAACAGGACCAACACACCGCCGATGCTCCACCATTGAATCTTCTTGGCTTTACTCATTGGTTTACGCGGTGGTCGTGTCGGCGTTGATCGTGGTGTAGCTTGTTGCCGTGTTGGCTGCGCTGGTTGTTCAGAAGCGGTGTTGTTGGCATCTGGGGTCGCATTTTCAGCCTGAAGGTTATAGCCACAATGTTGGCAAAAAATATCGTCTGGTGAGATGGGGGTCCCACAGTTGGGACAGAAATGATTTTGACCACCACCAGGCTGATTATTGGCCGGGGCAGCAAATGGTGTTAAATGCATGAATTTTACCTCCAAAAATTAGTGTAGTGTTTCTGCAATCAGAGCTTCACCGTAAAGGCAAAGTTGGCTGGGATTGGTTGGCTGGGGTTGAATGGTGATGCGCATGGCACCGGCGTAATTCTTAGCCAGTAGCAGTGCGTATAGGTGCTTCATTAAATCCTCCCAAGCGGCTTTTTCACCGGCGCGTGGGGCAACATCGCTTTCGGCAAAAATCAAACCGGCACTGCGATATCCCGAAGGAAGTTCTGTAGCAGCTGTGATGATGAAGTTTTTAGTCTGGGTGATTTCATCCGGCGTTAACTCAAGGTCGAATAAGGGGAAAGATTGGTCAGCAGCATGGGGGATGAGGGCGTATTCATCAGCCGTTGTCAGCGTCGTGCCACATTTCAGACAGAAGTTAGCATCCGCTGCGTTTTGATTGCCACATTTGGAGCAGATTCGATAGTAGGTTTGTTTCATAGAATAAGGACAGTCCCTTCAGTTAGTCGTTGGTTTCAAATTTATTAGTATCTGGGTTGTATTCACTGACGATGCTGTGAATTTGGTCGTAACGGAAAGTTCCCTCGTGTTGACCTGAGGACTTATCATAGACTTTGATTTCGAGCATGCTGTCAGCTGGTGTAGAGACAGTGTAGGTATTGTCATCCACATCAAAGCCAAACTCGTTACTGGCCGCGTTGATGCCTTCTTGGTCGCTACTTGAGAGAGCCGTTGCCTCTTTCCCCGTGCTGGTTTTATTGTCAGCAGAATCCTCGTCAGCGGTAGGTTGACCATCGCTGGTGGTGTCCGCGTCGTTAGAGACTTCATCTTTACCGGTCGTTGTACCGGTTGCTAGCAGACTGATCTGTCGATGGACGTCATTACTCTTCATCAGGTTGGCGTGTGCGGTGGCTTTTGACCGACTGCCAGAAAGCTTGAACGCGTAGTGGCCAGGAAATAGGGGACCAGCGGTGTAGGTAAAGTGGCTATTCTTGGCGGTGACCAGTGGAGTGCCATTGGCTTCCAGCGTGGCATTGGCAACGTTGGTGGTGAGAACCGGATGCATTGTTCTGACCCGTAATTTATAAATTGGGAAGACCAGCATGGTGTGCCCATCTGTAATCAACTTAAACGACTGGTCACGGGTCTCACCACTCGTCATTAACGCCCGCTGGAAAGCCTTGGTGTAGTTCTTATGTGTCCGTGCGTAAGTCAATAAGGGTTGAACGGTATTTCCGGTAATCTTTAAGTTGGGATTATCGCTGACCATGACCTTGGCGAGGTCGTTGCTCTGGTTATTCGTAATCATATCGGCCATATTGGCAACTTGTTTCTCCTTGCCTACTTGCTTGTTATAAAATGAGAAGCCTAACGTGGCGACGATAATCACAGCGACTGCTAGAACAGTCCAAACGGTGCGGGTAAGCCATTTCGTCCCCTTACCCGGTTTGGCAGTCCGCAGCCCACGCCGAGATTGTTTCGGCTTGCTTGGCGCCTTACGCAGGTCGAAGCCGCAATTTTCGCAGAATATACTGTCCGAAGCCACTGGATGATGACAATTTGGACACATCTTCATGAGAATCACTCCTTATCCAGTCATGTGTGGAATATGTAAAAATTTCAGCCGCGGCCCATTTCGGCCTCTGCTGCGCTGAAGTCACTTGCCTTGTTGGTTCTATAGGAACGTTATGGCCCTATAGAGTCTGATAATCACCAGCAATAAATAAGACAAAGGTTAAGTTTTTATAATGACAATATTATTATACTCTAAATGGTTGGACGACGAGACATTAATCCAATGAATCAGTTGACAATTACCAGGAAAGGGCTAGTATATTAAAAATGACCAACAGTCAATTTTGAAAAATCCAACGGAGGTGTTTCAGATGGCCAATGTCTTAACGCCCACGCAGAAGATGGCCAAGGCCCAGCGCATCGCCGTAGCGGCCTGGCAACTCTTTCAGACACACGCGTTTAGTGATATCTCGATGGCAATGATTGCCCGGCAGGCCGGCGTTGCCAAGGGAACCTTATTCAATTATTACCAAACTAAGGAGAGTATCTTTATGACACTCCTCCTCGAGGGGTACCAGGACTACTTTCAGCAGTTGATCACCCGCTTGGCGGCTGAATCAGAGATGACGCCAACTCAGATGAAGACGTATCTGTTGGCTGAGACGCAAGCACTCATTACCCAGCATGCGACGCTCGTGCGGTTGAATGCCTTGCGAGGTCCGGTGTTAGAAGCACATGCCGACCGCACGCAGACTGCGAGGGGGCGGCACGACCTATATGCCGTGAACGTCAAGCTGGGAGAGGTGTTGGCTGCCAAGCTTCCCGGACTCGACGCCCAGGTGGCGGCCCATCTTTTTGTGATTCAGAGCGCTATCATCAGTGGCCTGATGAATCTTTCAGACTTGGACCAATTTAATCAGACAACATTAACCGCCGCCTTTCCGGCGTTTCAAATCAACCTTGAGGCCGAAGCCCAACAGACGTTTGGCTTCTACCTCGATGGAATCTTTAAGGAGAAATTCACCCATGAATTCTAGTCATATCAGAAATTTTGCCATCATTGCCCACATCGACCACGGGAAATCCACGTTGGCCGACCGTATCATGGAGCAGACACAGACCGTCAACGACCGTGACAGTAAGGCTCAGTTACTCGATGATCTGGCCGTTGAACAAGCCCACGGGGTCACCGTGAAGTCACGGACGGTGCGGAACTACTACCACGCCGACGATGGCCAGGAGTATGAATATAATTTTATCGACACCCCAGGGCACGTGGATTTTACCTATGAGGTATCGAAGAGTCTGGCCGCTAGTGACGGGGCAATCCTGTTAGTCGATGCCACGCAGGGGGTTCAGGCCCAGACTGTGGCCAACTTGCGGCTCGCGCAGGACAACCACCTGGTCGTGATTCCCGTGATCAACAAGATTGATGCCGCTGCAGCCGATGTCAACCGCACCGCCGAGCAGATTCGCGCGCTGTCACCTGAATTTGAGGATGCCACCATGCTGAAAATTTCGGCGAAGACCGGTCTCAACGTGCACGACGTTTTGGAGGCAATTTACACCACGATTCCAGCGCCAACGGGGAATGCTAAACAACCGCTTAAGGCGTTAGTCTTTGATTCCCAGTACGACGCGTTCAAGGGCATTATCGCCTACGTGCGGCTGCTGGACGGCACCTTGCAGGCGCACGACCAGCTATTGTTGATGGCCAATCAGCAGACTGTCAGTGCCAATGAAATCGGTATTTTTGCGCCGCAACGGGTAGCCGTTAAGCAGCTGGGCGTTGGGGATGTCGGGTATGTGGTGACCGGCCTGAAAGATCCTCAGGCCTTGCGTGTTGGAGATACGCTGACGACGGCCGTCAATCCGACCGCCACGGCTTTACCAGGCTACCAGCCTGCCCAGTCAATGGTCTTTGCCGGCTTCTATCCCCAGGGTGACCACTACCATGACCTTCAGCTGGCTGTAGAAAAGTTAGCACTGAATGATACCTCATTTCACTATCACGCTGAGAATTCCGAGGCCCTCGGCGCTGGTTTCCGTTGTGGCTTTTTGGGTATCTTTCACCTTCAGATCATCCGCGAACGCCTGCACGATGAATATGGGCTGGATGTTCTGACAACGGCGCCTAACGTCACGTATCACGTGCATTTGAAGAATCAGGATGAGCCGGTCATTGTGGATAATCCGATTAAATTCCCCGACTATTCACAGGTGGATTACGTCGAGGAACCACTGGCGAAGGCGACCATCACTACGACCAATGAGAGCCTGGGAGCTGTGATGAAATTGGCCGATCAGCACAAAGGGACATTGCAGGATATGAGTAATCAGGGAGATCTGGTCGTCCTGAACTACGAGCTGCCATTTGCCGAGATTGCCTATGACTTCTTCAATGCGTTGAAGTCCGTCTCCCATGGGTATGCGACGCTGACGACTGAGTTGGCCGGCTACGATATTGCCGATGTGGTCAAGCTGGAAGTTCATGTCAATTACGCTCGGGTAGATGCGTTATCCTTCGTGGTTCATCGCGAGGACGCGCCTCGAGTGGCCCAGGAGCTGGTCCACAAGCTAAAATTCGTCATTCCTCGGAAACTCTACCCAATGCCGGTCCAATCCGTCGTTGAGGGGAAGGCGTTAGCCAGAGTAGACGTGCCACCGTTACGGAAGAATGCGGCGGTCAGCGGCGACAAGAAGAGTGCGTCAAAGAAACAAGCCCTGTTGCGCCGTCAGAGCGTGAACAAGCGGCAAGCGGCCCACAGTGATATTGAGCTGCCCCAGGAAGTATTCAATGCTGTTTTAGATTTAGAGAAGTAGGGACTTTCGCCGAACGAAACCCAGTGTTCACCCACCTATGTTACTTAAAATATGGTAGCTTATGGCTAATCAATTTTAAGGAGGTGGCGGTATGTGGTTTCACTTCAATCGCCGATTCTATCGCACCGTTTCGTTTTGGTTGGGCATCCTCTGCGTATTGGCTGAAATCAGTATCTGGAATTTTGACACTGCCACCACGCGCTCGGTGGGTTTCGGGACGGGAGCTTTTCTAATCTTGGTGAGCTTGGGTTGGGATACGAAAGAGCATAAATAAGCGGGGTCGTGAATTTCCACGGTCCTGCTTATTTTGGATCAACTACTGAAACTAGTAGTTTTTTTACTTTGTGGCGAAGTAGTCCCGTCCCGCCTCTAACATGTCTGCCGTCTGCTGATTCAACAAAGGTGGCAGGCTGTCGAAGGAGAAATATTGCAGGTCTAACGTCTCGTCAGTCTCTTCACGCAGCGTGTGTCCGCCGACCTGTTTAACGAGGTAAAGACGCGAGATCACTTGCGTTTCGTCGCCATTGGGATAGGTCGTAAAACCTTGATCGAACAGTCCTAGGGGTCGGACGATTTCAACGTCAATACCGGCGTCTTCTTTGTACTCGCGGACGCAGGCCTGGTCGAAGGTTTCGCCGTATTCGAGGTAACCTCCGGGCAGACTCCAATTGTGGGTATCGGTTCGCAGGTTGAGCAGGACTTCCTGCCGGTCATTAACCAAAATAGCACCGGCAGCGTTGAGAATTAATGGTCGGTGACCAACAAGACCACGGATTTCTTGAATATAATTTGCCATGAGTGAATGACCTACTTTCTATCGGATTAAGTTCTAGTATGCCACAAAATGCGGTGGGGGTGTTTTTACGGGATAAAAAAACGGTGATCCACAGTTCAACTTAAACTGTGGGTCATCGCTTTTAAAGGTCGCTTGTAAGAGGTTACCTCGCAGTTGCAGGCGACGGTGCTATTTTGAAATTACTTGTTAAGCCGCTTGTAGTTTTCGTCGAAGTACTTGCCGGCACGGATGTCGTCTGGCAAGCTGGCGTAAGGGGCTTCGCTGATGACGTCCTCGTTGTTTTGGCCAGCATCGCCCATGTAGGTGATTTTGGCAAATTCTGGAACGACCAGCTTGGGGTAAGTGTCGTACTTTTCCCGAGCAGCTTCCATCACGTCAATGTGTTCGTTTTGGTAAGTCACCGTGATTTCAGGATGGTCTTGAACCCACTTAGGGAAGAAGATGGTCCCGTTCAGCTTACCTTCGTTAGGAACAAAGTCCAAGGCCACGTCGGTCCCGGTTGGTTCCGTCCAGGCAACCTTGTAGATGCCAGGAACCAGCATAACGATGTTGGCTTCTTGATCCGTTACCCAACGGCCAGCAACCATGCCGCCGTGGATTCGGTAATCAACGGTGTGGTCGTTCTTCGCGTACCATTCGTATTCCCAGCCGTTGTCGTAAGTGTAGATAAAGTGGGTGCCTAAAAAGTCATCTAAGGTTTTAAATTCTTTAGTCATAAGTTGTGTGCTCCTTCTATTCTGCCTAAACGAACATGTAATTAATTACATGTTTTAATTTACTTGATTAGTGTAGTCAGAATTCACGTCTTTGTCAACAGTTTTTCTTGCAGTTTTGAGCTTAAACTGTTTCAATAAAGGTAAATAACCGCGTGAAATCAAGGGGGATGCCAACTATCGGACAACGTAATCGGCTACAATATATTATTTTAGGCTTGCTGAATCAGCACCCACAGACGGGGTATGACTTGGCTAAGGCTTTTGAAAATGAAATCGGTGAATTCTGGCAGGCCCAGCACAGTCAGATTTATCCCATGCTGAAGCGGCTGGAGGCAGCCGGTGAGATCAGTCACGAAGATACAGTGACCGGCGAAAAGTTGGCCAAGAAGCAATACACACTGACATCGGCGGGTCGAGAGAAGTTAGTGGCCTGGGTCAGCCAACCCTCACCGGAATTGACGCCCAGCAAGGACGAATTTATTCTGAAACTCTACTTCATTAAGACGGCTAGCGACCCGCGGATTCAACCGATGTTGCGGGAGCAGTACCAACTCCATCAATCGCAGTTGCACCACTTGCAGCAGCGTCAGGAGACAGTCTTTCCCAATCAGAAAGCAATTGATCAGGCCTACGGGCATTACCTGATTCTGGACCATGCGATTGAGCGCGAGAGCCATTACGTGGAGTGGCTAGCGCAGTATTTGGAAAAGTAAGCTTAGCTAAAAAGCACCGCCTCATCCAGGGAATTACCCGAGTGAGACGGTGCTTTTGGTAACTGATCAACGCAAGACGTGTGTCATCAGTGCTAGATCTCAGCGTGAACGCGCTCGCAGTCACGTCCACGAAGAAAAATCAGTTAATTGAAACGGTAAACCTTAGTTTCGTAAGGCCGCAGCGTGGTTCCCAGGTCATCGGTGTAGTTGCCGATTAACTTTTGATCCGCTTGGTCTTGGTGGTAGTCTCTGGTGACGGTCTGGTCAGTAAAGTTACTGATGACCAGGAGCGTCTGGCCCTGGTAGTGCCGGCGGTAAGCAAAGACTTGATCGTCGTCTGGGTCGATCTCTTCGTAAGAACCGTGAACGATGAGCACGTTGTTGTGGCGTAAGGCAATCAGTCGTTGATAGTAGCTGAAGACGGAGTCCGGCTGGCCCACTTCGACCGCGGCATTGATCTTGGTGTAGTTTGGATTCAAGGCGAACCACGGCTTGGTCTGAGAGAAGCCAGCGTTGGTCGAATCGTCCCATTGCATTGGCGTCCGGGCGTTGTCGCGAGACATGTTGGCCAAATACTTTAGCATGGTTGGCCCGTCAACGGCCTTTTCCTGCTCGACGAGTTGGTGGTAGGCGTTGATACTCTCCAGGTCCTCGTATTGGTCGAGACTTGTGTAGTGGACGTTGGTCTCCCCCAGCTCCTCACCCTCGTAAACGTAAGGGGTCCCCTGGAGCATGTGCAGCGTCGTTCCCAACATTTTAGCTGAGAGTTCGCGATATTCTGGGGCGTCGTTACCGAAACGTGAAATCGTCCGGGGTTGGTCGTGATTGTTCCAGTAAAGACTGTTCCAGCCACGACCATCCAGGGCTTTCTGCCAACGGGAAAGGGCGGCCTTTAATTCAGTCAGCTTGACGGGAGCATCGTTCCACTTGCCCAGCCGTTTGTCCGGATTTGGGGCTAACGAGACGTGCTGGAACTGGAAGACCATGTTGAGTTCGTGAGCGTCAAAGCCGGTGTAGTTAATGGCGTCTTCTGGCGTTGAACTTGGCATTTCACCCACAGTCATCACGTCATAGTGGGACAAGACTTGTTCATTCATTTCCTTGAGGTAGTCGTTGAGCTTAGGCCCATCGGCAACGATTGGTTCTACGTTGCCATACAGGGCGCCCGGTGCTTGCGGCGCGTCGGGCAAGCCGGCTGGTTTGGAGATCAGGTTGATGACGTCCATGCGGAAGCCATCGACGCCCTTATCCAGCCAGAACTTCATGAGGTTGTAGACTTCTTGGCGGACCTTAGGATTTTCCCAGTTGAGATCGGGTTGGCCTGGCGCAAAGAGGTGCAGGTAATACTGTTGCCGCTTGGGCTCAAAGGTCCAGGCTGACCCGCTAAAGTAGGAGCCCCAGTTGTTTGGTTCGTGGCCATCGACCGGGTCGCGCCAGATGTAGTAGTCGGCGTAGGGATTGTCCTTGGATTGACGACTCTGTTGGAACCAATTGTGTTGATCGGAAGTGTGGTTGACGACCAAGTCCATCAGAATCTTTAACCCCTGCTGGTGCGCGGATGCCAGCATGTGGTTGAACTCGGCCATGGTGCCGTAAGCGTCCTGAATGTGGCGGTAGTCGCTGATATCGTAGCCGTTGTCTTTGTCTGGAGATTTGTAAATTGGATTGAGCCAAATCACATCGGCGCCCAACTTCTTAATGTAAGGTAAGCGTTGGGTGAGGCCGGGTAAATCGCCGATACCATCATTGTTACTGTCTTGAAAACTACGTGGGTAAACTTGATAAACGACGGCGTTTTTCCACCATTGTGTTGTTGCCATAAATAAAACCTCCTGAATTTTAGATTCGTGATTTAAGTGTTAAAGCTTACTTGTTAATTCTAAAGTTACCGGTCAGATGTCGTGTATGAGCCTAATGATCTCACTATTCAGTTAATAATTTAGGTTAAAAATTAGCTTAGCCGAAGGAGGCCAGAGAAGCAGCCAGCCGTGAAGACGGTGTTAGACCGGGCGATTGTTTCTTCCCGGACTTACAGCGTGGGACGTGTTTGGAAACTCGCATGAATTTCGCGAGGTTTCAAACCGAGCTGGAAGCCCGTCCTTTGGCTGTAAGCGGTCCCCACAGCAGGCGGAATCTCTGGCAGCCGCAGGCGACAAAGTCCAATGTTTAACCGTTAAAAATTAATTAGCTGAATTTGCGGATAATTTGGGATGAATGACGCTGACGGATACGGCCCCCAGTAACAAGGCGATTCCGGCGATGACTAACATGCCGGGCATGGACTTGCCAATAGCGGGGAAGATAGCGAAACTGGCAATGGACGCGATGATTTGTGGTAGGCAAATCCCACAGTTGAAGAGGCCTAGATAGGCACCTTCATTTTGACCGTTGAGGGATTCGGTGAAGAGGGACATCGCTTGCGTCTGCATCGTCAGGTAGCAGATTCCAATCAGACAGAATGGTAGGATCAATAGCCACTGTGAATGAATGAAGTAGATCCAGATCATCCCGGCACCACCGAGAACCAAGCTGACGCGGAACCAGAATTTTCGTTGGCTAGGCTTGGTGTGCGAGAGAACGGCGAAGCCCCAGACAACGGCGGCTAATGACTGAATGCAGGAGAGAATCCCGAACCAGTTGCCGGCTGCTTGATAACCAGCGGAAGCGGCATTAGCGGTATGCCAAACGCTATCGGCAATGGCACCAGTTCCGTAAGTCCATAGGTATTGGATAGCGAACCAGTCGAAGAGTTGGACGAAGGAAATTTCCCAGAAGGCGCGGGGGGCTGTCTTGACTAAATGCCAGAGGCTGGCGGTCTTCTGCTTTGTTTCCGCTTTGACGTGGTGGTAACGGTTATACGTTTCAGGATCGTATTCTTTAACGGAAACAATCGTGTAAATGGAAGTGAGGAGTAAGATGCCGGCGCCAATGTAGAAGGCTAACCGTACGGATAAGGGCACGGTCCCCTTAGCAGCAACGTTAGACACCCCGAACCAGGTTAAGACGAAGGGGAAGATCGTAGCCAACACCCCACCCAAGTTGGAGTAGGATTGCTGCCAAGACCACGCGAGGTCCTTCTGGTCTTCATTGACCATATCGCCGACAATCATCTTGAACGGTTGCATGCAGACGTTAGAGGACAGGTCCATGAAGAGAATGGCGATGGCCCCAAACAACAGCGCGGCAAGCGAGGCGTAACCGAAACCAAACGACCCGGCATTTGGTAGAAGAATCATGACCAACGCTGCGATAGGTGCCCCGATAATCAGGTAAGGCATTCGCCGACCAAAGCGGTTCCAGGTGACATCGGAGTATTTCCCAATCAACGGTTGAACGACCATCCCAGCTAATGGGGGCAATAGGAAGAAGAAGCCTAGTTTGGTCGGATCGGCACCGATAGTCTGGAAGATTCGGCCCATCTGAGATGACTGAAGTGAGAAGGCCATGTTGACCCCGAAGAAGCCAAACGTCATGGCGAAGATCGTCTTCAAGGGTAGTTTGGGGAGTGAGTTGTCACTGACCGGCGTATCCGGGACGGCTTGTTCACGTTCTAAGGCTGCGTTTTGAGACATAATAATTCCTCCTAAATAAATGGAATAATAGCAGGTGCTCACAATTTCTAAACGGTCCAAGTAACCGCTTTCAAAATGAATCTTAGCACTTTACACAAACGTTTGCAATGCCTCTAAATAATAAAAGCAAACGTTTGTGTAAAAATAGCCATTTTGGTGGCAAATGACTTTGTTATTTCAGACCATTAACGGTAAAATGGGAGTTAGTAAGAAAAACGGTGAAAGTGAGGTGGCCGGGATGGCTGCAACAATCAAGGACATTGCGAAGCTGGCGGGGGTCTCGCCCGGAACCGTCTCTCGAGTGCTTGCCAATAAAGTGGGATTTTTTAGTGAATATACCGGGGAAAAGGTACGGGCCGCCGCCGCAGAACTCGGTTACCAGAAAAATACGGCAGCCGCGGAACTCGTCACACAGCGGAGTAACGTGGTCGCAGCTATCGTGAATTCAACGAAGACCAACTTCGCCAGTCCCATCATTGAAGGTATTCAGGCCGAGGCCCATCGCCATGACCTGAACGTGATTATTTTATATGCCGGGGATGACGACTCAGAGCAACAGCGGCGGGCGTTGACGACGGTAATTGAGCGGCCGGTTCGCTCGATTCTTCTATTGTCAGTCGATCTAGCGGCAGAAAATTTAGCGCTGCTCCAAAATTCACGAATTCCTTTCTGTTTTCTATCGATTTCCTTCGATGAGATTCAGGTGCCCTACATCACTTCGGATGACTGGCAGGTAGGGTATCAAGCCACCCAGACGTTACTGAAGCTGGGTCACCAAAACATCGGTCTCGCCGGTGTCGACAGTGACTTTCACACCGGACGTCAACGTGTGGCCGGTTATCGGCAGGCCATGCGGGAGGCCGGGATTACTATTCAGCCCGAGTGGATTCAGCTCGGCAACTATAGCTACGACGCGGGTCAAATGGCTATGCAGGCGTATGGCGCCGACTCGGGACTGACCGCCATTATCGGCGGCAGTGACATGGCGGCAGTGGGTGTGCTCAACGCGGCCCGTAACCTGGGCTACCGCGTACCGACCGACCTCTCGATCCTCGCGATTGACGGCACGGAAATCTGTGAGCTAGTGCAACCGGCACTATCCAGCATCTCGCAGAATTTCTACGAGATGGGTGTCGCAGGAGTCCAACAACTCTGCGCACCGGGAGAACTACCGCAAAAGATTACGCCAATCAAGTTGGTGGAGCGTGACAGTCTCCAACGCAATAGCTAAGGGCTATAGGTTATGGCTGGCGGAACCAGAATTTAGCGTCATTGCATACCCGATTTCAGTCAAATTGTTCACTTTGTAGAAGAGATACAGATAGGTTCTATTTTGCCAAGAGCTAATGGCAAGGTGGAACCTTTTGAATATTGAAATGGTGTATAGATATAGATTGAGCTGGGTAGGGAAGCGTTACTATAGACCAGTTTGGTAAGCCGTGATAGGTGGCGTGATCATAGAAATTCGTTGGTTTAGCTTCCGCACATGGTTAAGTCAGAAATGTATTGTAGCCGGAGGAGGCCAGGATGGAGCCGGCCGTGACGATGGTGTTAGAACGGGCGCTTGGTTCTTCCCGTTCTTACAGCATGGGACGCGTTTGGAAACTCGCATGAACCTAGCGAGGTTCCAAACCGAGCCGGAAGCCAGAACCTTGGCTGCAGGCGGTCCCCACAGTAGGCGGAATCCTGGCAGCCGCAGGCGGGCAATTTTTGACGAGCTCTGAATGCAACGTAAGAGCTGAACCAGTGAGTTAGCACGGAAAACTAATGAAGCCCTCCAACTACTAGTAACCACCTAAAATCGGTTATGATAGTGGCGGTAACTAGGTTTGTTTGTCAATTTTACCCAACGAATCTACTTTGGGGGACGAGTTGGTTAGAAAAGGTAAGTTCTTAGCCAAAAAGCTGGATTACCGGAAGGCAGATAGACCGGTATGCTATGTATGTAAGCGGTTACAAGTCAAGCACATAAATTCTATGGGGGAGGGTTTCATCATGAGTAAAGTGCAATTATGGAAACAGCGATTCTTCTATGGGGCCACCGATATGGCCGGGAACCTGATTTGGCAAATTGTTGGGCTCTATCTGCTGTTCTACTACACGACGGTTATGGGGATTTCGCCAGCGTTTGTGGGGACACTGTTCTTCGTTGTTCGGATCATTGATGCCTTTGATGGTGTTGTGTATGGATTTTTGATCGACCACACCCATTCGAAATACGGGAAGGCACGGCCATACTTCTTATGGTTCGGGATTCCACTGGGGATCTTGACCATGCTGCTGTTCTTCAACCCATCGTTTGGCGGGAACAAGGCCTTCCAATTAGCCTGGATTTCCGTAGTCTACACGCTGTTTAGTTTAGTTTATTCCGGGGCCAACACGCCAATCACGGCGATCCTGCCAAGTTTGACCAAGGATCCCGACGAACGGACGAACTTAGCCAGTGCCCGGATGGTGATGACCAACATTGGGACGGCCGTTATCGGGGCAATTTCTCTGCCAATGGTTGCAAAATTAGGAGGTAAGAACGCAGAAAAAGGGTGGATGATCTGGGGGATCTTCATTGGGTTAGCCATCATCGTTCTCTTCCTGAGTTCCTTCGCAAATTTACGTGAAAAAGATGACATTGTTGACGACACTGCGGATGCACCGGAAATTAAGGGGCACCTGTCCGTGAAGGAATCCTTGAAGGGTGCCGTTAAGAACAAGCCATGGGTTGCCCTGAGTATCAGTTTCATTCTGTTACAGACCTTCTGGGTAATCCGGATGCAAACGGCCGTCTACTACCTGACCTACGTTTATCGGCGGGCAGATTTAGTTGGGGCCTTCAACGGTTTGGTAATTGTCGCGGTTATCGGGAACGTTTCGGTACCATTCTTGAGTAAATTCATGAAGCACAGAAACGTTATGATTCTATCGTTAGTCACCTTCGGTATTGGTGAAGCTATCATGCACTTCAACAGTATCCCATTACTCTTCGCCGGAAATGTTATCGCGCTGGTTGCCATGGGGGCAGCGTTCTCCATTTCCTTTGTGATGATTGCCGACACGGTGGAATACTCACGTTCCGAACTCCGCATCGACGAACCTGGTATCTTATCTTCAGTGCCAATGGTTGGGGCTAAGTTGGGGATGGGCTTCGGTGGCCTGGTCTCCGGTTGGTTACTTTCCTGGGGTGGTTTCCAAGCGACTGCTAAAGTGCAAGGCGCCAAAGCTATTACGGCAATTAGTACCAGCTTCGTCTGGTTACCGATCATCTTGGCTGTGATTATCGTTGGTATCTTGTACATCTTCTACAAGTTGGACGAAGACGAAATCACTTCAGCTAAGGCAGTTAAAGACAAGGAAGTTGCAAACAAGAAAGCTAATGAAAACGCGTAAGTTGACGTGCGGCACCGCCTACCCAGTGGCCGTCACGTACTACCAACCGGCCGCCATTGCTGACTTTCACAATCAGCCGCGGCGGCCGTTGGTTATTCTCTTACCGGGTGGGGGTTATCAATTCTATTCGGATCGAGAGAATGAGATCATGGCGCTGCAGTACTTGGCACAGGGGTTTGCGGTCGCCGTGGTGGCGTATCGCTTGCGCGACGATCCACCGGTATTGCCCATGGCACTGTATCAACTGACAAATGTCGTCGGTGATTTTCACCGGCACGCCGCGGCTTATGGGATTGATGCCGATAAGATTCTCCTGGCGGGATTTTCCGCCGGCGGGCATCTGGCAGCACTGTATGCCGATTTGTGGCCGACGCTGGGGTCAGCGGTGAACGCGAATCCAGACGAGTTGACAGTCAGCGCCTTGATGCTGGCGTACCCGGTGATTGGCTTACGATTAGGCTGGCCGACTAGTGAGGCTGAGCTACAAGAAATCACGGCCGATTGGTCGCAACACGAGGCCGACCTGCTGATAACGCCGCAGAATCCGCCGACCTTCATCTGGACTACGCGTGAAGATGAGCTGGTGCCAGTCACCAACACGCAGCATTACGTGGCGGCATTGCGCGAACAACACGTGCCCGTCACCGAGATTATTTATCCACATGGCCCGCATGGCTTGAGTCTTGCCCGGGCAGTGACGGCATTTCCAAGAAGTTTTGATCCCCGTGACCTGGCCTTTGGGGAGCACTTTATTCGGCCAGACGTCGCGGGTTGGTTCCCCCGCCACCTGAATTGGTTGGCGGCAAGGTGGAACCTCACGAAATTTTGGCTTCAGCAATAACGTAGCTAACGAGAGGGGTAATCAACATGTTGAATGATACGACAACGAAGCAGTCCTTGGGGTATGCGGACGAGCTAAAACGATTGGCAAAGATGCGGGCAACCAATGTGGAAGATGGGGTCACCACCTGGATTAAGGAAAGAGACCCCGCCCACACTTACGAGCCGTTGGTTTGGGAAACGGTGGCCGAAATCGAAGAGAACCCGCAATTGCCGACCGACTTATTCAGTCTGAGACAAGGGACCGAAACGACTGGTCAAAAGGACTTGACCAGCGTTGACATGAAGATTGAGATGCAACAGATTGTGGCGATGAATCGGCGGGTCCGGGTCATTCGGATTGCGCGGATGGATCACCTAACTGCAGACAAAGCCTTGATTTATTTCCACGGTGGGGCCTACTATGGTGGGACGCCGGAAGATGTCTTACTGGCGTTGAAGTACGTGGCGGAACAGGCGAACTGCGTGGTCTACAACGTGGATTACGCGCTGGCACCGGAACAACCTTATCCAGCCGGCATTCTCGATGGCTTGGCCGTGGTAGCTGCCATGACTAAGGATTATCACCATATTTCACTGGGTGGAGACTCCGCTGGGGGCTCGATTGCTCTGGGTGTCAGCCAACTCTGCAAGTCCATGGGCATCTGCACGATTGACTCACATCTGCTCTTCTACCCGACCGTGATTCAAGGCTCCGACCTGGGTGGGCAACTGTGGAATGATGATAGTATTGACATCGTTCCCGAACAGCGGGATGCTTTACACAGAAGCTACCAGTTGTTTGAGCAGCTCGATGAGATTATGAGTGGGTATTACGTGGCAGGTCAGCCACTGGATCTGACGGCACCACTGCTGTCGCCGATCTTAGCTGATCCACAGACGTTCAAGAAGACCACGTTGCTGGTGGGTGAGTATGATCCATTCCGTCTGCAGGGTGAAGCATTCATTGATCAGGCTGGCCGGGCCAATGGTGACGCTAGCTACCTGCGTTATGGTGGAATCAGCCATGCGTTCCTGAACTTTACCGGGAACGTACCGGCAGTCCAAGATGCCCTGAAGTCAGCGGCAAAATTAATCTGAGTCTAGAATTTAATTGGGGGAGATTATTGTGGCTTTACGCGATTATCATTTAACTTTACGCGACGTTTCGGACCAGCAACCGGAATATTTGGAAACCGTATTTTCACTGGGTAACGGGCACTTTGGCGTCCGGGCAAACGACCCCATCAGTGGAAATCCGATTGCGGGAACTTTAATCAACGGTTTTTATGAAACCGCCCCCATTACTTATGGGGAGGCGGGTATCGGCTACGCCAAACAGCACCAGACGATTTTAAATCTGCCAGACTTGCGACACATCCACGTGTCAACGAGTTCTGGGCACCAATTCACCCATAGTAAGCGAACGGCCGCTGATCTCGACCTTGGTACTGGAGAGTTGATGGAACACTACCAAATCAATACTGATCAGGGTGAAACCATCATGATGGGCGTCAAGTCAGTGATTGGCCAGGAACAGACTAGCATGTGGAGCGCGGAATACACCTTCACAGCGGGCAACTACGCCGGTGGGTTGCTGGTCAGTAAATCAATCGCGGTGCCTGCCGAAGCCGAAGCTATCATGTCGGCGGACCCTCGGAAGACGCGGATGGCGGGCCTGCCTATTTGCGAAACGGAATTCGTGACCCAGGACCTACAGCGCTATCACGTGAAGACGCGGTTGACGAAGCAGGCGGTAACCATGTATTTGGGAATCTTACTCCCACATGGGCAACTGCTACAACAACCCCTCGACTTGAGCGATGAACAACCGCACAGCCTGGAATACGCGGTATACGTGGGAACGGTCGGCAAGCATAATACGATTGATCCCGCTGTCATGTTCATGGCGAGTTCGCTAGCCTCATTAACGGATGACAGCCGGACGTTCTGGCAGGGTGTGTGGACCCGAAGTGAAGTGAGCGTGGGTGGCAACGATGAGTTAGACCTCGCGATTCACTACAACATTTTCCAACTGAATCAAGCGGCTGGGCGCGATGGCCGGACCAACATTTCCGCCAAGGGGCTGAGTGGCGCTGGCTACGAGGGCCACTACTTCTGGGATACCGAGATGTATATGCTGCCGTACTTCACCTACACCAACCAACAGATGGCCCGGCAACTGCTGGTCTATCGCTACCAAACGTTGCCGAAAGCGCGGGACCGTGCACGAGCCTTGGGCGTTGACCAAGGGGCGCTGTTCGCTTGGCGGACAATCAACGGTGAAGAGGCCTCGGCGTACTTCCCAGCGGGGACGGCGCAGTACCATATCGACGCCGACATTGCCTACGCGGTCGGCAAGTACTTTGAAATCACACGGGACTTAGACTTTGTCGTCCAGTGTGGGTTTGAAATGGTGCTAGAGACGGCGCGCTTCTGGGAAAACTTCGGGTCCTGGCGGCAAGTCGGGGATGACTGTCGTTTCGAGTTCCACACGGTCACGGGGCCCGATGAATATACGGCGTTAGTCAACAATAATTACTACACCAATCGATTGGCAAAGCATAACTTTGAATTAGTCGTTGAGTTGGCCCATCAGATGATGAAACGCTCGCCACAACTGTTATCGAAGTTTGGCATGAGCGAGACTGATCTGGATGTTTATCAAAATTTGGCCGATCACGTTTACCTGCCGTACAGTGATGACCTGGAAATCAACGAGCAGGACGACAGCTTCCTGGATAAGCCCCGCTGGCCAGCGGAGAAGTCCACACCGGATAATTTCCCACTGTTGTTACACTACCACCCGTTGACCATCTATCGGTATCAGGTGGCAAAGCAGGCCGATACGCTACTGGCGGACTACCTGTTCCCAGAGGACTTGTCGGCGGATCAACTGAAGCGGGAATATCGCTACTACGAAGGGGTGACGACCCACGATTCTTCATTGTCGCGGTCAATCTTCAGTATCTTAGCGGCGCGGATGGGCGATTCTGAAAAGGCCTATCGGTACTTCATGGATACGGCACGGATGGACTTAGTCAACTTGCAAAAGAACACCGCGGATGGCCTGCATTTGGCTAATCTCGGAGGGAGCTGGTTGGCACTGGTCGCCGGATTCTCTGGCTTCTACGTGCAGGACGAGGTCGTTCATTTCGCCAACCACCTGCCAACGGAACTGAGCCGGTTGACGTACCGGATGAAGATTGCCGAGAGTGTCTTGGAGATTGATCTGACGGCGGATAATCTGGATGTGACGGTTATCAGTGGGCCGATTCCAACTTATGGCGTCAGCGTTAACGGTGAACTGATTTCTTTAGTAAAGGTTAGCTAGCACGAGCCGCTAGCTAACAATTGTGGGTATGGGTTCGCCTACGGCTGCCGGGGGTTCCGCCGCTGTGGGGACCGGTGAAATCCTGTGAAGCGGTATTTCACCTCGACTTGAAGCCTCACTAAACCCGTGAGTCTTCAAGGTCGTCCCATGCCGTAAGTACGGGAAGAATCGAACGCCCGCACTAACGGCACTGTCACGGCTGGCTACACCCCCGGCTACACCCCCGGCTGCCTCCGGCTACACTGACATTAGTTGGATTTGTAGAGGCTTAGCAATTAGCTATGTCATCATTGATAGAGAGCTAAAAATGTCATCCAGATTGTTGGATGGCATTTTTTGTTAGAATTGTGACAATTTTGAAATTGGGAGGTCAGTGTGGCTGAGTGGTTCAACTCTGGGGTTAAACCATTTCTAGCCGAAGTTCCTTGGCTGCAGGCGGTCCCCACAGGAGGCAAAATTCTGGCAGCCGCAGGCGGTGGGGGTGACCAATCGAGTTGAGCCAATGGCCAATCACGCATATACTAAGCGCAGATAGAAATTCAGGAGGTTTTCACCTTATGTCCCTTACCATTAATCCTGCGCAAGCCGCAGACCTAGATCAAATCATGACCATCGAGCACGCCGGCTTTTCACCAGCCGAGGCCGCAACCTCTGCCAGCATGGCCGAACGAATCGCTTTGATTCCCGATACCTTTCTCGTCGCTAAGCAAGGGGCGACTGTCGTTGGCTACGTGGTCGGACCAGCCTTTGATCAGCGTTATCTGACCGATGCACTCTTTGAAAAATCCACGCCCAATGCGGCTGGTGATGCGTACCAGACCGTGTTGAGTCTCGCCGTTAGTCCCGACCACCGTGGCGCCGGCATCGCCAGCCACTTACTGACGGCTCTCGCTACCGTGGCGCGTCGGCAACACCGCCAGGCCATCACGCTGACCTGTCTCAAACGATTGGTGCCGTTTTATGAAGCCAACGGATACGTCAACGAGGGCGTTTCTACTTCCACCCATGCTGGGGAAACTTGGTACAATCTGGTGTTGCCACTAACTGATTAGCTTGAGGCCCATCACGGCGATCAGAATGACGCCAATCCAGAGTAGCTTGCGCCAGTTCCGGGATTCGCCGAAGAAGAGCATTCCCGTCAGGACACCACCGGCTGCGCCGATTCCTGTCCAGATGGCGTAGGCGGTACCCATCGGCAACGTCTGCAGGGCGAGTTCGAGAAAACCAAAGCTGAGGCCATAGCCCACCACCATTGCCGACCAGAGTGGCCAGGTGCGGCGTTGCAGGGCCCAGTTCATAAAGGTCACGCCGAGCATTTCACAGAGACCGGCGATAATTAAGAAAATCCAGGCCATGTCAGTGCTCCTCTCTAGCGGTGACCATCTGGAGACCGCCAATACCAATGAGTAGTAGGAAAATGAGGGCAACCTTGGCCAGACTGACCGGTTCCCCGAAGGCTATGATTCCTGTGACCGTGGTGCCGAGCGTGCCCAACCCTACGAAGACGGCATAGGCCGTGCCAGCTGGGAGTACTTCACCAGCCTTGATCAAAAAGTAAAAGCTAAGGTAGACGGCGAGGGCGGTCAGCCCCCACTCCCAGAGGGTGGCGGCGTGTTTGAAGCCCACGACCCAGCCGACCTCGAAGATCGCGCCATAGACGACGCGTAACCAGTGTTTTAACATGATTGTTCCTCCTAAATAGACGTGAAAAAAGCCTGAGAAATGTTGTCTTAACGACGACATCTCCCAGGCTTTTTCCCTTCCGTGTCTACGGGACCACCCGTAGGTTCCCTCTCGGACCAGACCTGCGAGTGCAGCGGAACCCTAGAGAACAGAATATATGATTTATTCGGTGGCATTAGCTTAGCACGGATGACGATTTGGGGCAACCGGATTGTATGAAAATGATAGGTAAACCCTTTCACCAAGTGGTCAATTTGCCGATTAAGTGACCTATTTCACTAAAAAATGAAATTGATTACATTTGCGTCATTCTTCACTTTCTCGGTATTTTCTGAAAATTACAGGGCGAAAAAAGGCCTTAAAAGGGCTGGTCGCGATGCTATACTGAAAACGATTTAAAAATGGCTGTACGGTCATTCATCACTAAGTAATTAGGCGCTGTGGGTCACGACCCCGCAGCCACACATGGAGGTAGCGACTATGCAACTCGGAAGTATTGAAGCTGGTGGAACAAAGTTTGTTTGTGCAATCGGTAACGAAGATTATCGCACGGATAACCGGGTGATTATTCCTACCACCACTCCAGAAGAAACGTTAAGTCAATGTATCGCTTACTTTAAACAGTACCCAGATTTAAAAGCTATCGGGATTTCTTCATTTGGTCCCATTGAACTCCGGCGCAACGCCCCTAAATATGGGTATGTGACGGATACGCCTAAGGCCCACTGGTCCAACACCGACTTCTTAGGTCGGCTCAAGCAGGACCTGGACGTGCCGATGGCTTGGACGACCGATGTGAACGGGTCCGCTTACGGTGAATACGTGGTTTCCACGTTGTTCAACGAAAAGATCGATTCGCTCGTCTACTTCACGATTGGGACTGGCGTTGGTGCCGGTGCTATCGTGGATGGTGAGTTTGTCGGGTCAATGGGGCATCCCGAAATGGGACACGTCCGGTTGAAGCGGCATCCCGATGACCTTGATTTCAAGGGTATCTGCCCCTTCCACGGCGATTGCTTGGAAGGTCTGGTCAGTGGGCCCACGTTTGACGCGCGGCTCGGTAGACATGGTCATGAAGTCCCAATGACCGATCACGTCTGGGATATCATGGCTTACTACGTGGCTCAAGCAGCCTTACAGGAAACGTTGATGTTGCGTCCCGATAAGATTATCTTCGGCGGTGGCGTTGTCAGCGAGGCCTTCCTGGTTAAGGTACGCGCCGAATTCACGAAGCTCCTCAACGGTTACGTTGACGTGGGCAACGTTGAAGATTACATTGTGATGCCTTCCGTCAAGGAAAATGGCTCAGCTACACTAGGCGATTTCGCCTTAGCACTCAAAGAATATAACAAATAAGAGAGGAAGAATTACCTTATGAAAGCCTTAGTATTAACCGGAACGAAAAAAATGGAGATCCAAGATTTACCTACCCCAGAAGTAAAACCTAACGAAGTATTGGTCGACACCGCCTACGCCGGCATCTGTGGGACCGACCGCGCATTGTACGCTGGTCTTCCTGGTTCAGCCGATGCTGTACCACCAATCGTTTTAGGTCATGAAAACTCCGGTGTCGTTGCTGCTATCGGTAGCGAAGTCACCAACGTCAAGGTTGGCGACCGGGTAACCGTTGACCCTAACATCTACTGTGGCGAATGCGAATACTGCCGGACTGACCGTCCAGAACTGTGTGACAACTTGTCTGCCGTTGGGGTTACCCGCGATGGTGGTTTGGAAAAGTCATTCACTGCACCAGCATCCGTTGTTTACCCATTGCCTGACAGCGTCTCATTAAAGTCCGCTGCAACGACGGAACCAATCTCTTGCGCAGTCCACGGGGTAAAATTATTGGACTTAACGCCATATCAAAAGGCTTTGGTCATCGGTGATGGTTTCATGGGTCAAATCTTTGTGCAATTATTACAAGCTTACGGTGTTCACCAAGTGGATTTCGCCGGCTTAAACGACAAGAAGTTAGCTTTCAACAAGGAAAAGTTTGGTGTTACGAACACTTACAACACGAAGCACGACAGCATTCCTGCCGACTACGACGTGGTTATCGAAGCTGTTGGTTTACCACAAACACAAGAAGAAGCCGTTGAAGCAACCAAGAAGGGTGCCCAAGTCTTGATGTTTGGTGTTGGGAAGCCAGACCAAACCTTCTCCATGAACACTTATGAAGTTTACCAAAAGCAATTGAAGATCCAAGGGGCCTTCATCAACCCATACGCCTTCGAAGATGCTATTGCGCTGTTAGCTAGCGGTCAATTGGATGTTGAATCCTTGATCAGCCACGAAGTTAGCTTGGAACAAGTTGAAGACGTTCTGAACGGCAAGGTTGCCGGTGTCAGCAAGGCTGTTGTCAAAGTCAGCGACTAGTAAAGGTAAGGGATAATTGTGAAAGTTGAAGCAGCAACTGATTTGAACGAAGGGGCTGAAACAATGGATGTCACCAGTAATGGACGGACAATCTCAATGGGTAAAGCCATTGCCTACTTCGCATTATCACTAGTGATCAACTCGGCCGGAAACGTGCTGACGCTGGTCACTAGCGCCAAGATCCACCCGTCCTTCTTAGGGGCGGCCTATTGGTCAGCGGCCGAAGCCAACTTGGGGACCGCGTTTCACTGGAACCTTTTCTGGGCGTTCCTAGTCATGGGTTTCTTGACGGCGGTGCTAAATGCCATCTTGATTCACCACTGGGACTGGAAACGAATTGCCGGGAACATGGTCTTCATGGTGCCATTCTCCGCGTTGATTCAAGTGTTTGAAGATTTCTTCACTGGCAAGTATCCGGGCTTGTTTGCCGGCCTACCCGAAGCGCGCAGTATGGGGATGATCATCCTGTATATTGGGCTGAACTTCTTAGGGGTCGCCTTCATTGCCGTTGCTATTTCCATCTATCAACGGGTCAACTTGGTACTCCATCCCGCCGATGACTTGATGCAGATTCTGCGGTTCCGCTACTTTAAGGGGAACGCCGCCAAAGCGATGTGGGCTTCCTACATTCCACCGACCATCATGGCCATCATTGCGGTGATCATCACCCATACATTTGTAAACTTTGGTCTGGGAACGGTCTTTGCCTTCCTGGCACAAGGCGGGATTACGGGGATTGCCGACAAGACGATCTTCCCAAAGCTAAAACACCAAGCAGTTGACGTAGGTAAAATTGACGATTAAAGGAGCAAATTAACTTATGGCAGTACAAGATTTCATTACTGGCATCCAACATGTCGGGATTCCATCAAGTGATTTAGACAAAACGATTGCCTTTTACAAGTCCATCGGGTTCGAACAAGCAGGGTTATTCCCTAACGGCGACAACCGGTGTGCCTTCATGCGGTTAGGCAACCTGACGATTGAAACCTGGGAGGGCGATCCAACCAATCCCCAAGCTGGTGCCATCAATCATATTTCATTGAACACGACCAACATCGATCAAGCCTTCGCTGCCGCTAAGGAACAAGGGTTAGACCTGGTCAACGATGAAATCCAATCCATTCCAACGTTCTGGAGCAACGGGATTCGCTTCTTCAACATCCTCGGCCCGAACCACGAAACAATTGAATTTTGCCAGATTTTGGATTAATTAACATCCGGCTAGAGAGTTTAAGAGAATTGCATTAGGGACAGAGAATCCTCGTCGATTGCGGCGAGGATTTTTTGCGTCATGGTTGAAGACTGTCGTGTCTGCCTGCGGCTGTCAGAAACTTTGCCTGCTGTGGGGACCGGTTCAAGCCTGAGGAGCGGTCTTGAACCTCGACTTGAAGCCGTCACAGTTCAGACGTCTTCAAGCGCGTTCCATGACCTAACCTGACAAAGGACGTCAGCTAAGGTCATCGACACGGCCGGCGACGTTTCTGACTGCCTCCGGCTTAGGCAGCGTTTAACCATGACTGGCTATTTTACGAAAAAGAAAACGGTTTCATTGGCTATATGTCGCCTGTAAGCCAGCCTGTACTATTTTCTATTTACCAGCATTCATAGGAATGTGGCCCGAGACGTACGAAAAATGTAATCGGTTACATTTGGGCCATGCTGAGCTGCATTTACGCTTTCTGAAAATTTTGGGTTGGTGAAAGGGCCCTATTCGGGGTGTTTCGGATGTTATACTGAAAGCGCTTTAAAGGTGAACGGGCTAGTGATTCATAGCCTAGTAATTATGTGTCGTGGGTTACGGCCCCGACGAAAGATGGAGGCAATATTTATGCAACTCGGCAGTATTGAAGCTGGGGGAACGAAATTCGTATGTGCCATCGGTAATGAAGATTACCGGGTACTGGACAAGGTGCGGATTCCGACGACGACCCCTGAAGAAACGTTAAGTAAAACTATCGCCTACTTCAAGCAGTTCCCGGATGTTAAGGCCATCGCAATTTCGTCGTTTGGTCCCATTGAACTCCGGCACAACTCACCGAAGTACGGCTACATTACGAATACGCCTAAGAAGGGCTGGCCTGACACGGACTTCGTGGGACGGCTCAAGCAAAATCTTGATATCCCCATGTTCTGGACGACCGATGTGAATGGCTCGGCTTACGGTGAATACATCATGTCGACGCTCTTCAATGAGAAGATCAACTCGTTGGTCTACTTCACGATTGGGACCGGCGTGGGCGCTGGTGCTATCGTCAACGGAGACTTCATTGGGAGTCTTGGCCATCCTGAGATGGGTCACGTGCGGTTGAAACGCCACCCCGATGACTTGGACTTTCCAGGCATTTGTCCCTTTCATGGTGATTGTTTGGAGGGCTTGGTCAGCGGGCCGACATTTGATGCCCGGCTGGGGAAGCCTGGTAAGGATGTGCCATTGACGGATCACGTCTGGGATATCCTCGCGTACTACGTGGCCCAAGCCGCCTTGCAGGAAACGCTGATGCTTCGGCCCGACAAGATTGTTTTTGGTGGCGGTGTCGTTAGCGAAGGCTTCTTGGTCAAGGTTCGTGCCGAATTTGCTAAATTATTAAATGATTACGTCGACGTTGGCAAACTCGAAGATTACATCGTGATGCCGGCGGTTAAAAATAACGGTTCTGCAACGTTGGGTGATTTTGCCCTCGCACTTAAAGAATACAAAAAATAGAAAGGGAGATTTCAATTATGAAAGCCTTAGTCTTAACTGGAACGAAACAAATGGAGATTCAAGATTTGAAGAAGCCAGAAGTTAAATCAAATGAGGTCTTGGTCAACACCGCTTACGCTGGTATCTGTGGGACCGACCGTGCGTTGTATGCGGGTCTTCCTGGTTCTGCCAATGCCGTGCCACCAATCGTCTTGGGACATGAAAATTCCGGAATCGTCGCCGCTATCGGTAGTGACGTCACCAACGTCAAGGTTGGCGACCGGGTCACCGTTGACCCTAACATCTACTGTGGGCAATGTGAGTACTGCCGGACGGATCGTCCAGAACTCTGTGACCATCTGTCAGCCGTTGGGGTTACCCGTGATGGTGGCCTGGAGGAATCCTTCACCGCACCATCATCCGTTGTGTACCCCATTCCTGAAAGCGTTTCCTTAAAGGACGCTGCAACCACTGAGCCACTCTCTTGTGCCGTTCACGGGATGAGCCTGATCGACGTTAAGCCCTATCAAAAGGCGTTAGTCATTGGTGATGGGTTCATGGGCCAACTGTTCGTGCAACTCTTACAAGCTTACGGCGTTCACCAAGTGGATTTTGCCGGAATCATTGATGAAAAATTAGCCTTCAACAAAGAAAAATTTGGTGTTACCAACACCTACAATACCAAGCGTGACAGCATTCCTGCCGACTATGATGTCGTCATTGAAGCTGTCGGATTACCACAAACGCAGGAACAGGCCGTTTCCGCTACCAAGAAGGGTGCGCAAGTCTTGATGTTTGGGGTCGGCAAGCCAGATCAAACCTTCTCCATGAACACGTACGAAGTTTATCAAAAGCAATTGAAGATCCAAGGGGCCTTCATCAACCCATACGCTTTCGAAGATGCTATCGCCTTATTGGCTAGTGGTGAAGTGGACGTTGATTCCCTGATCAGTCACGAAGTTAGTTTGGAACAAGTCGAAGATGTCCTTAACGGTAAAATCAAGGGCGTCAGCAAGGCAGTCGTCAAGGTTGGCAACAACCAGTAAAGGTAAGGGATAATTATGAGAGCTGAAGCAGTAAGTCAATTCAACGATGGCGCGCAGAGTCGTGACGTTGACAGTGGCCGGACCCTATCGATGTCAAAGTCGTTAGCCTTCTTCGCCCTGTCGATCGTGATCAACTCGGCCGGAAACGTCCTCACGTTAGTCACTAGCGCCAAGATTCACCCGTCATTTTTGGGAGCGGCTTACTGGTCAGCTGCGGAGGCTAATCTAGGTGCGGCCTTCCACTGGAACCTCTTCTGGGCATTCCTGATATTAGGTTTCCTGACCGCTGCGTTAAATGCCGTCCTGCTCCACCACTGGGACTGGAAACGGATTGCCGGGAACATGGCCTTCATGGTGCCATTCTCAGCGTTGATTCAGGTCTTTGCGGACTTCTTCAACGGCAAGACCGCTATGTTTGCGGGTCTCCCCGTTGCGCACAGTGCAGGGATGGTCGCTGGATACATTGCGTTGAATTTCTTGGGGGTGGCGTTGATTGCCATTGCCATCTCGATTTACCAGCGGGTCAACTTGGTTCTGCATCCCGCCGATGATTTGATGCAGATTCTGCGGTTCCGTTACTTTAAGGGAAATGCATCCAGAGCAATGTGGGCGTCTTACATCCCGCCGACCATTATGGCCATCATTGCCTTGTTGATTACCCACTCATTCGTCAACTTTGGCCTGGGAACGGTCTTCGCCTTTCTCGCACAGGGCGGAATCACTGGGATTGCCGATCGGGTAATCTTCCCGAAACTGAAACACCAACAGGTCGATGTCGGTAAGTAGCGGTTGCAGGAAACTTTAAAGGAGCGTTAGATATGTCAGTTAGTTCGTACATTACTGGGATTCAGCACGTGGGAATTCCGTCAATTGATTTGGATGCCACCATTGCGTTTTACAAGTCACTAGGCTTCACGCAGGCCGGGCTCTTTCCTAACGGCGAGAACCGCTGTGCCTTCATGCGACTCGGAAATTTGACGATTGAAACCTGGGAAGGTGATCCAACTAATCCGACAGCCGGTGCCATCAACCACATCTCGTTAAACACGACGGATATCGATCAGGCATTTGCTGCGGCTAAGGAACAGGGCTTGACCCGCGTCAATGATGACATTCAGTCGATCCCATCGTTCTGGGATCACGGGATTCGATTCTTTAACATTCTGGGCCCTAACCAGGAAACCATCGAGTTCTGCCAGATATTAGATTAATGACAAGTAAACTATAAAGTGTCGCCTACGGCTGTCAGAAATTCCGCCTGCTGTGGGGACCGGTGAGAGCCTGTGAAGCGGTCTCTCGCCTCGACTTGATGCCTTACCAAATTACGGTAAGGCGCCAAGCTCGTCCCATGGTCTAACCTGGCTGAAAGACGCCAGCTAAGACCATTGTCACGGCCGGCTACATTCCTGACCGCCTTCGGCTAAGATAGTTGACTAATCATGAGAGTAGCATATTAGATGGTGTACAGTTAGTGATATAAGATTCCAAAATGGGGTTAACGACAGAAGTTAAGAAAAATGGGCGTTATACTCTAAAATTAGGCAATGAATGAAACGATTCATTTAGCTAATGCTCAGGTGAAAAATTTGCTAAGCCGGAGGGGGCCAGGGATGGTGCCAGCCGTGGCAACGGTGTTAGACCGGGCGATGGTTTTTCCCGGTCTTACAGCGTGGGACGTGTTTGGAAACTCGCCGGTTTTTGGAGAGGTTTCAAACCGAGCTGGAAGCCCGTTCTTTGGCTGCAGGCGGTCCCCACAGCGGCAGAATCCCTGGCAACCGTAGGCGACAATTTTTGACCTATAGCTTGGGTAAACACAATCAGTGATTAAGAAATCCTCGTCGATAAACGGCGAGAATTTTTGTTTGGATTATTCAGAAATTTAGTGACTGCTTGATGTCTTGAGTATACCTGAATTTTAGGTGGAAACCTAGTAGAGATGGATGGTAACACACAATGGTTGTGGGAATACGCGATCCATTGAAAGTCCCGCGTGGCAAGCTTACCGGGCATTATTCGGCCGCGGGATAATCTCTGCCGGTAGCCGAAATTCTTGCGTTGGGAGCTGATGGTCGGCTGCTCTGGCCAGAATCCGCTCAACGGCGATGCGGCCCAATTCAGCAATGGGCTGTTTAGCCGTGACGATGGGCTGGGGTAGGAAGTCAAACCAGTCGTTATCGTCGAAAGCCCCTAGCTGAAAGGCGGGGAGCTGGAGTTCGGGAAGCTTGGTCAGTACGCCAGTCATGATGGTATTGTCCGCGGCAAAGAGCGCGTCACACTTCTGGTTGACCAGGAGTTGGCGGGTCATTTGGGGGACGTTACTGCCGTCGGTTCGTGCCGAGACTTCAATAGCAGGGTCGGCGGGTAGCCCGGCTTCTGCCAATGCTTGATGGTAACCCTGTAGTCGCTCTCTGGCGGTTGCGGAGACGGAACTGTTAATGATGCCGATTCGCTGGGCACCACGGTCAATCAAACAGTTAATGATGGCCTGGGTCCCCTGAGCGTTGTCCACGAGCACACGGTCATATTGTGAGACGACATCGGCGGGGGGCATCCGGTCCACGAAAACAGCCGGGGTATTTCCCAGCATTTTCGGGTAGTCGGTGCTGTTGCCGGCACTCGTAATGATGAGGCCGTCGACCTGCTTCTCAAGCATCAAATTAATGGCCTTGGCTTCCTTGTTGAGGTGTTCATCAGTGTTGACGATTAGGACGTCGTAGCCAGCTTGGCTGGCTGTGTCTTCAATGGCTCGGCTGAGCTGCGTGAAGAAGCCATTGAGAATATCGGGGATGATCATCCCCAACGTGTGACTTTTTTGGACCCGAATACTGCGGGCAAGGCCGTTGGGCCGATAGCCCAGATTACGGGCGATATTTTGGATTTTTTGGCGAGTGTCGCGCTTGACTTGAGGGCTGTCGTTGAGCGCCCGCGAAACGGTGGCTTCTGATACGCCGGCCTGTTTGGCGACGTCTTTGATCGTAATATTAGTTGACATGCAATTCACTTCTTTATTATTAATAATCGTATTATTAAATCGTGTAATAACTAATTGAACAGTCATGAAATCAGTCACTCTATTGATGGCTGTCATTATCAAGTATTTATAGTTTATCGTAGCGGTTTCATAGGGGTGTCGTCAACTATTTCTGCTTATTGGAAAAAATCTCGAAAAAAAGGGTTGCATTTACCTGGGGTAAGATGATAAAATTATTCTTTGTTGGGGTAAGTAATTTATCCAATTCATTGGGCTATAGCCAAGTGGTAAGGCAACAGGTTTTGATCCTGTCATGCGCTGGTTCGAACCCAGCTAGCCCAATCAGAGGTTTACAGAAGTTCTGTCGATTAAGGTCGGCGGAACTTTTTGTTTTCCACGGGAACTTGTAAGCGCAACCATCATAGCATAGAATGGAAACTAACCGAAATGAACAGATAGGAGCGATTTCCTCATGAAAAAAATAATTATGGACTGCGATCCTGGTCACGACGATGCGCTAGCGATGATGCTGGCGCTGGCAAGCCCCGAGATTGATCTGTTGGCGGTAACTGCCTCTGCTGGCAATCAGACGCCAGAGAAGACCTTGAACAACGCTATGCGGCTATTGACCCTGATGCACCATCAGGAGATTCCCGTCGCTGGAGGCAATCGGACGCCGTTGATGCAGCCACTGGAAACGGCCGGGAACGTCCATGGCAAGTCTGGGTTGGATGGGGCTGATCTGCCTGATCCTGACTTTGCCGTACAGGACATGACCGCCATCGAATTGATTGCCAAGACCTTGCGGGAGAGCAGTGATCCGGTGACGCTGGTTGTGACGGGGCCGATGACCAATATTGCCCTGTTCCTGCGGGTCTATCCAGAGCTCAAGGAAAAGATCGAGCGGATCGTCTTCATGGGTGGTGCAATGGGCCTAGGGAATTGGACACCTTCCGTTGAATTTAATATCTATGTCGATCCAGAGGCGGCTAAAATTGTCCTCAATGCCGGCATCCCATTAACTATGGCACCGTTGAACGTGACGCATAAGGCCCAGATCCTCAAGCCTGAAATCGCCGCCATTGGCGAAATCGATAATCCCGTAGCCCACGCCTTTCAAGGCCTGCTGAACTTCTTTGAGGTCTACCACGAGAATCCCAAATGGGGCTTCAAGGGCGCGCCACTCCACGATCCATGCACGATTGCTTGGCTCCTTCATCCAGAAATGTTTAAGAGTGAACTGATGAACGTGGATGTTGAAACGCAGGGCGAACTGGTTCGCGGCGAAACGGTTTGTGATTACTACGAATTGACTGGTAAGCCAAAGAATACGGACGTGCTATTGGACATTGACCGTCCGGCCTTTATTCAGCTGATCACGGATTCTTTAAAGACTTTTAAGTAACGCGCTAAAGTAAGCCACAGCAACAACCAAGCGGGGTGTTGCTGTGGCTTTTTGTGGGTCTTAACCAAAACTCAAATAATTTCAGCTACACTATTTGAACGCAGAAAGTTCAGAGAGGTGAGTTGAATTGAGACAGATAACATTTCCCGCCCACGAACAATTGCTGTTCGGCTGTGGCTTAACTATGGTTGCGGGAGCGCTAGACGCTTACTCCTATCTGGAACACGGCGCCGTCTTTGCCGGTCTCCAGACGGGTAACCTAATTCTATTAGGAATTAGCCTGGGGCACTTCCAATTGGCCGTGGTGGGCCGCTACCTGGTATCATTGCTCGCATTCGTCGTGGGAACGGTCATTGTGCGGATGCTTCAACATTTTCTAGAAAAATCGCGTGTCAGCTCACAGATGGTTGTATTGGGTTACATGCTGGTATTATTAATGATTGTGCTGTTCTTAAATAATCATCTGCCAAGTGAGCTGCTAGCGGCGTTATTATCATTAGCGGCCGCGGCAGAACTGCAAGAATTTCGACAAATCAAGGGAGCACCGTTTACGCCACTCATGATGACTGGTAACGTGCGGAATATTTCGGAGTCGTTGTACGACGGATTGCGCTATCGCAATCGGGATGCCCGTGCCAAGGCGTTGGACACTGGGGCACTCATGCTGAGCTTCATCGGTGGTGCGTTGCTGGTAGCCGCCTTCACGTCGTTTATGGCAGTGTATGCGGTTCTCTTGCCGGCAACACTGGTTGTTGCGCTGCTAGTCTGGCTGTATCAGCAGAACCGCCGTCGACGATGGAAACATTAATTGGGAATAAAGGCGTTTCGCCTGCGGCTGCCAGGAATTCCGGTTGCTATGGGGACCGTCTCCAGCCAAAGAACGGGCTTTCGACTCGGTTTGAAACCTCGCCAAGTTTAGGCGAGTTTCCAAACGCGCCCCGCGATGTAAGGCCGGGAAAAACCATCCCGGTCTAACATCGCCGACACAGCTACCTGCATTCCTGCCCGCCTCCGGCTTAAATTGATGTAACCATCATCGTCGCTTCTTAACAATGTAAAAAATGCGATTCCATTTAACGGAACCGCATTTTTTAATACAACTATCGTTGAAGCAAAGTATTTGCCCCATTCAGTCAGTTTTAAGTCAAAATGCAAGGCCGTTTTTTCACAATGGCCGGCATCACTAGCAGGACGAGACGGCATTTTAATCCTTACTTCGTTGCGTCAAAGGCATAGGCACTGTTGTAGAACGGTACCCGGTAAGCCCGATAAGCGTAGGCCTTGGATGAGGCGTTCTTCATCGTGGCGTTGAAGACTTGTTGACCACTCTTCGTGACTTCGATGATATTACTCTGTTGGCCACCGGCCTTGTAACCGAAGTCGATCAGAACGTTGCCATTATTTTCCTTTTCGGCGTATCCGATCACACTGGTGAAGTTGGACTTACCCAACGTCTTGCCGTAGGACCAGGTTGAGGTGATAGTCATCTTCTTAGCGTTGACGTGGTACTGAACAGCTTGCGAGTATTTGCCAGAAGTACTCTTGTTTCCGTTCGTCACGTTGATGTTATTATCGTACAACATGAAGTTTTCGCTGTTGGCCGAGTTCTTCCCACCGTTATTCAGGAGGTATAACCCATGTTGACCACCAGTCGTAATTGTCCCCTTGGTTGGGGTCAGGACGTACTTCCGGTAAGCCTTAGGCCAGCTGGACTTCTTCTTGCCACTGTACAGCCATTTGATATGGCCCGTCTTGTAGTCGAGCTTCATAATCAAATCCTGATTCCGGCTGGAGAGCACGATGGACTTGTCGTTCTTGTCGTAGTCGACGGCGTTGTTATGCAGCCAGTCGATCTTGCCATCGGTACCCTTCTTGTAGTTGGCCCACATGGACTTTGGCAGAATCTTCTTCAAGTCGATGACCTTGACGATCTTCCCGGTCTTGTGGGAAACCTCAATCAAGGTGTCTTCCTTATATTTGGAACCGTCTGAAACGGTGGCTAAGAAATTATGGTTGGGCAACTCGACCAAGTCATGGTGGATGACCGTCGTTTCGACACCGCCATCGGTGCTACTAGTCTTGTTGGCAAAGCCATATTCCTTGTAAACTCGTCCGAGATAGTCGGTTTCAATCAAATCGTTATAGACGTCGGAGTTCTGATTTTTCTTGGAAAGAATCATGATATGACCGTTGGACCACTGTTCGATGGTGTGTTGGGAATAGTTGGTGTCGTACCACCGCACGGCACCGTCCGCGTCGATGGCGAAGGGTTGCTTGGTCGTCCGGTTGATGACGGTCAGCTTATTCTTGCCAATAGCCATCTTGGTTTTGTCGACGTTCTTCGTGGTAATCGTCGCATTCTTAATGTATTTAGGCAGCGCACTGGTTTTTAATTTTAACGTCTTGGTCTGGGTCTTGCCAGCCTTCGTCGTGGCGGTGATCTTCACGGTGTTGGTGGTATCCGCGTAGAGGCCAACGACTGGAACCTGGTGGCTGGTGGTGTAGCCGCCCTTGACCGTGTTGGTGATTGAGGTCTTGGCGGTCTTACCGACGACGGTGTAGGTAACTTTCACGTTGTTGCTGGTCTTAAAGGTGACCAGGGCGGACAGCGGTGAGGTGCCGTACGGGTTGACCTTCACGTAGGGGCTAGTCAACGTGTATTTAGAACTCTCTGCGGCGGCCTTGTACTTAGCAGTTGCGGCTTTTTGCGAGTCTTGGCGGGTGGTGATGATCTTCGTATCCAAGTTTTTCTTAATCTGTGAATCGCTCAGTGCCACCTGGTTATTCTTGATGGCATAGTTGGATCGACTCTTAGTCGCTGAACAGCCGGCAATCCCAACCGTCAAAATGACTAGAAATGTGGCTGTGAGGGCAGCCAGTCGAGGGTATTTAAAGTGCAAATGAAACATCTCCTTCGTGAAATATGCAAAAAGGGGCCACCGATCCGTAAGATCAGTTCGCCCCTATATGTAACACTTCTAATATATCACTGGTATAAAACAGGCATATTACCAAAGATTGAGACTTCAGGGAAGAAAATGTGATCATCTTGTGAATTCAAACGGTTGGTTTATACGGAAAGTACGATAATTGTAAGGAATGACAGGGAATTTGGAATGATGGATAATAGTGAACTTTGTGAACAAGGCTTCCTAGCCGACGATGGTCAGAATGGGATCACTGCTGTCTATGAAAATTGCCAGGCTTATAAAGCATATGGGTGGTGTAACTGGTCTGACTATGACCCCGGTTACGGTATAATGGAGAATAATAACCCGGGAAATGAGTCGACTTTTGAAATATTTCCCGGGAAATAAACGGTTAATTCTAAAATAAGACGTTTAGGCCTTGCATGTGACGCCACGTCATCGGGTATACCTAAGGTAGGAGGTGAAAACCATGTCTAAATTTACAACGGGTGAACTGGCCAAGCAGGCTCACGTGTCGGTGCGAACTTTGCAATACTATGATAAGCGCGGGCTCCTGCGACCAACCGAAATCAGTGAAGGCGGGCGTCGCCTATATACAGCGGCTGACCTGCAACGATTAAAGTTGATTCTCTTACTCAAGGGAATGGACTTATCCTTGGCGGCTATTCAGGAAATATTGGACAGTGACCAAGCGTCTCACGTGTTAGAACTTGTGTTGGATCAACAGGAACAGCGGCTGCGGGATGAGCAGGCCGTAAATGCCGAGAAGTTAAAGACAGTCATGCAGGTGCGTGCCGGGCTCGCTGACTTTGCCACGGTGCCCATCAAATCGATTGAAGACATGGACTTGATTATGGCAAACAAGAAGGGATTACGGCGGATTCACGTGAATATGGTAGTCAGTGGATTGATGATGGATGCGATTGAAGTGGCGGCTCTGGTCTACAGCATTATCGTTGGAAATTGGTGGGTCTTTGGAGCAGCGATGGTGATAGCTGTGATTTTCGCGGCCCTGACCGTCCGTCATTACTTTAAGGCGGTCGAATATATCTGTCCGGCCTGTTCCAGCCAGTTTCGGCCACAATTCAAGCAGGCCTTCTGATCAGGGCACACACCCAAGACACGGAAGCTGACCTGCCCAGTTTGCGGGGAGACTAATTATTGCGTGGAGGTACTGGGTCGGACGAAGTAGCGGTAAGTTCACAATAATCTAGGTTAGTAAAATGAAATATCCTGGTCAGCGGGGAAACTGGCCAGGATATTTCGCTTTTAGAGGAGGAGTGGTGCTTTCAAAACAAAGGGGGAGGAGAATCTGAATCTAAGTCGTTTACGGTTGGCCGTTGGAACTGATGCCGTTTGGTGAGGGGTTACCAAGCTGGCATCCAGACGGCCAATGCCATTCAACAGAGCTTAGTTTACAAGCAATCCCCAGGAGAAACTACGGTGCTACGGTAAGTGTTAGGTAAGAAATTCTTAGATTGTTAAAAGAGTGCGGAGAAAGGCGGTTAGACTCTGAGCATTAACGTCAATAAGGGTAAAATCCCGGGCCTGGATTTTTCCTTATTGGGGTTAAGCGCAGGAGTCTGCCTTTCGGAGCACGTTTCGGCAACATGAAATTAGAGGAAATATTTAAATAAATAGAATGGTGATGATTCTGGACTTCTTACGTGGCGTGATTCTCCCGCAATCTTCTAGCAGTAGTGGAATTACCGCAATCAAAAAACGCCACTCACCTCAAGTGAGCAGCGCTTTCTAAATTAAACATTTTAGTTAAATACTCGTGCAATCCCAGCAACGTTAGAACGTTGACCGTTCTTGATCGATTGAACCATGATCCGTGGTGGCCAGCTTTCGATAACTTTGCCCTTACCTAAGTAAATAGCAACATGCCAAATCGTGTGAGTGCCTGGTTGATAATAGAAGACTAAGTCCCCACGTTGTTTGTGGCTGTAAGCAACATGCTTGAACTTCTTGCTAGCCCACAGATTCCGTGAGTTCCATTCGTTACCTGGATAGGCATGATGGATGGAACTGATTGGCTTAGTGTTGATACCACCGGCGTAAAGCGATTGCATAACTAAACCAGAACAGTCTGTCCCATAGATAGTCTTTGATGAAGAACCAACTAAGTAAGGATTGCCCTTGTACTTGTAGGCTTGCTTAATCATTGCTTCGATATGGGCTGAACGACCGTTCCAAGCGTGAGCACCCAATGGCGCTACGTAAGAATCAATGCTGGTCCAGCTGGACTTAGAAAAGCCTAACTTAACCCATGTCTTTTCGTTGACATTCCCAGTAGCCTTCAGGTGATGCTTACGTTGGAAGTTTTTGACAGCGTAGTAGGTTGCAGAATTATATTTGTTATAACCGTTGGCCGTTCCTAAACGCCGCATGATTTTCCAAGTCTTAATGCCTTCGTAACCACGTTTAACGGTGTAACCGACCTTACCGTAGGGCTTGATCTGCGTGTAGTTGACTTGATAATACTTTTTAGGGTTTTGGTAACCCTTTGTTTTGGCAACGAATGCCTTGTTGGCAGTGACGTATTTACCCGTGTTGGTCTTTAAGACGGGTGCGTGACCCTTGACCGTTACCAACTTAGAAATCTTAGCGTAGTGACCCTTGGAAATGGTGGCATAGTGTTTCGTTCGCGTTGCGTTCTTATAGTAAGCAACGGTCTTCTTAACACGAATAATACCAGGATTACTAGTATAATAGCTTGTTTTTGCTTGTGCAGTTGTTGTGACGCCAACACTAGCAAAGCCAGCGACGACCAACAAGGCCGTGAGCCAATGTTTCTTCAAGATAATCTCCCCTTTGATAATGATTGTTTTATTATTAGGCGACTGCGTGCGGCAACACCTGATAATTAATAACTTAAGGCACGATAGGCATCATGCTTACGATGTGTGTTCAAATTGGCTAGCGTCATGCTAGTCTTTTTCTTAGTCCACGGATCATTGTAGTAGGCCCGTGTGCTACTGTAGCCGGATAAGGTAATCGCGTGATTGACGAAGCCATCAACACCAGCGACCCAGATGACAACAGGATGTCCCTTGTTGATTTGGGCCTTCATCTGGTTGAAGGAGGCACCTGTCATATTCTTAGCAGAGCCCGTGTGCTTCTTAACCGTTTTCATAAGACCCTTGGGATAAATCCACCAACCGGACTTTGAGTAAGGGCTACCAACAAATCCTTTATTAGGATTGGAGCTTCGTGGCATTTCCTTAGCCAAAGACATCTTGGTGACGTTGGCTCCCGCATACTTAAGCATCATTGCGGTAGCAGTGATTTCACACCCGGTTGGTAATTGTGGTCGTTGCGCAATTAGCGGGACAGAGAGATACCGATAAGTCTTCACCGTACCATTGCGGTGAATCCAGCCCGTTTGGGTATGGTTATAGGTGAACTTTAACCAGGTGCCGTCTGCCATCTTTTCTTCACGGGTGATGTGAACCTTCAGATTGGCATAAGTACGACCGGTTGAAATGGCCTTCATGTTGGCAGCAGAGGATTTGGCGCCGCCGGACTTGTAGACCTTATAGTTGTGTTTTTTATTAGCGTTGATTTTGGTGTAGTAGCTCACCTTTTTTAAACTAGTTACTTTGTGGTAAGCCACTGGCTTCGGTTTTGGTTTGGGCTTACTGGATGAACTGGAACTAGATGAAGCTGAAGATTCTGACGCGCTGGATGTAGAGCTCGCAGTTACAGAACTACTGGTCGCAGTAGTTGCTGAAGACGCGTTAGAGGTCGCCGTAGCGGCGTGAGCGCTTGCTGGTTGGCCGACGCCGAGTAAGAGTCCACAGCTCAAAGTGAGCAGGGCCCAGGATAGTTGTTTCATATAAAGTTGCCACCTTACGTATGTATTAAATGATTTTGTAGATAGATAATCCGCCTAAATAATGGTTAGGTTACCCACTCATTGTACGCCTTGAAGGTGGTGACGACAATTGTATTTGTAAAATAAACGTGTACATTGGAGCGTCATTTTACTAAGTGAAAAACGCAGGCAATTTCACCGCATTTTGGTGAGAAATTGCCTGCGTTAATTGAAAATTTATTTTGTCATTTTATTAGGTCTAGGTTAGTCCACAATCGTCGCGCCCAGCGCCGTCTCAAAGTGGCTCAACGCCCAGTCGTGACCGACCTGATTGAAGCTGGCCACGGCGTTGCGATGGATCACCAGCTGATACCCTAGATTGTAGGCGTCGACCGCCGTGTGGAGCACGCAAATATCCGTGCAGATGCCGGTTAAATGAAGGGTGTCCACGTGGCGTTCACGTAGCCGCAAGTCGAGATCGGTTCCGGCAAAGGCACTGTAGCGGGTCTTGTCGAACAGCCAGACGTTATCATCAGCGATATGCTGATCAAACCAATCCTTGACGGAGCCAAAGAGTTCGCGGCCCCACGTGTTACGAACGTTGTGGGGTGGGAAAAGCTTGGTCTCAGGATGGTAGGGGTCATTGGGCGTGTGGACATCCGTAGGTAGAAGGACCCAGTCGCCAGCCTGATGCATCTGGTCTGCTAGCGCAACGATTGCCGGGGCCAGTTTTTGTCCGGGTTCGCCGCAAGTCAGCGCGCCCTTATCTGCCACGAAATCGTTGGTGTAATCGATAATTAACAATGCTTGATGATTGGTCATATCTGATCGTCTCCTTACCTTATTTGGGCTAGTATGCCGAGTAAGCCGGCCATTGTCAATGGGGCTGGTCATTAACAGATTAATAACTACGGCGAATTCATTAATAATGGGTCGTAGTCGGCCATATGATAACGGCCTTGCTGGGAAGTCCGTTATTTATAAAATAACTCTCAAGAAATATTGACAATCATTACAGAGTTTCGTATACTATTGATGAATTCATATTATATCGCGTATAATATTGTGAGGAGGAAAGTGTATGGCCATTCAGGTACCGACCGAGCTTCTCGACGGTAGCGTTCTGGGCTTACTGACACAGCAGGACCACTACGGGTACACGCTGACTCAAGAAGTACGGCAGCTCTTGCCAATCTCGGAATCAACCCTATACCCCGTGTTGCGGCGGCTGAAGAAAAATGGCTGGCTGGACACCTACGACGAACCCTTCCAGGGGCGAAATCGCCGGTATTACCGGTTGACGGACAGTGGTCGGGAGCGTTTAGCAGAAATTCAAGGGGACTGGCAGGACTTTAGCCAGGCAATTTCACAGTTATTGGAGGGAAACACGCATGAATGATTACATTCAGGCCATTGAAAAGTTGTTAGGCCAGCTGACAACGGCGGAGCAACAAGACGTGGTGGAATACTACCGCGAATACTTACTGGATGCCGGAATCGAGACGTATCAGCAGGCCGTCGATGAGTTGGGGACACCTCGGTCGTTGGCACGCAAGGTCTTGGCAGATTACTCGATTCGGATGAGTGAACGCGAGACTAAGGAAAACGCGTCAACAGGGCAATCACGATCCAGCGTGCAGGCAACGAAGAATAACGTGCGGACGGTCTGGCTGATTGTGTTGGCACTGTTGTCGACGCCAGTCACGATTCCAATCTTGATTGTGGTAGCAGCCTTATTATTTGCGATGGTGGCCGTGCTGGGGAGCTTGGTCGTTGCTGTGATCGCAATTGTGTTTAGTGTGATGGCCCTCGGAGTAGTGGGCATTGTTGCGGGACTCTTCGTCATCTGGCAGACGCCATGGACGGGACTCTTTTACCTGGGAATCGGGCTATTTTCTCTTGGAGCCTGCATCATCGGGTGGTTAATTTTGAAATGGTTCGGGAGTAAAGTTGTCTGGGCACTGTCATGGGTGGCGAAGGAAATCTATCGTCGCTTCATTCCACGGAGTCGAGCAGAACGGGGGCGTAAGCTATGAAACGGAGCTTAAAGATTGGGTTAACCTTAATGGCCTTGGGGGCCGTCTTATTCGGGGTTGGCTGGATGAATCATGGAGATAAAGCAGTTGTCTGGAATAAGTCAACACGGGGATTTAAAACGATTCAGGAAGTCAAACGCAGCTACCATCCGGGGGATTATCAACGGATCGTGGTGGATTCAAAGGCACCGGTTACCATCAAAGATGGCGATACCAATCGCGTGACCGTCAGCTACCTGGATGGGGATGCCAGCTTGCCCAAGGCCAGTGTGGATAAGGGGACGCTGACCATCAAGGGTGGCAGTTCAGCACGGCATCTAAACGTTTCGATCTTTAGTTTGTCGGATCGGTCGACGACTAACGGCGGCGTGCTGATCACCGTGCCGCGAGATAAAAAGTTAGACAGTATTATCGTGAAGAAGGGCAGTGGCAGTCTCTCGCTGCGTCAGTTGCAGGCTAAGCAAGTGGCCATTGAAAATGCGGACGACGTCAACCTCTATGCATTGCGGGTCGATCGGAACGTCACAGTCTATTCAACCGATGGTGACATTTACGCGGACCATGTGCGGGCCCAACAACTGCGGGTTAACGCCGATGATGGGGACATGGGCATCTCGAATAGCCAGTTAACGGCAAATGATAATCAGTTTACCTCGACTGACGGCGACGTGCGGTTGTCGACCAGTCGGCTGGGCGGTGGCCGAATCGATTCGAATGATGGGGACGTCAACCTCCAAGGCAATCGGATCGCGCAGAAACTCAAGGTGAGCACGAACGATGGCGATATTCACGCGAATATTGCCAAGTCAGCGGGCGCTAAAGTCTTCTCACAGGATGCTGACATGAGTGATATCACGGTTCTCGGCAAACACCGCCACAACGGCTACTGGCTGCGGCGAGAAGCCAAGTCGCAGTATCAATTATCGGCGGGCAACGGTGATGTTCAGGTCTCAAATGATACGGATTAAGCGACATTAAAAAAGAGCTGTGCCTTGCGCACAACTCTTTTTTTCTGGCTTCTGGGGCGAAACGTGGTAGAATGTAATGACTGCTTTATACCGGACTTAAACATCAAATACAAGTACTAGAGGAGATTTTATCGTGTCTGATTCATCATCTTACTGGCAAAACATCGCGGATCACGCCAAGGCCGAAGACCGGCCCTTCTTCAGTTTGGCACCAATGGAAGCTGTCACGAACGCTATCTTTCGGCGCGTCGTGGCCCGGGCAGCCGCACCCGACGTCTTCTTTACGGAATTCACCAACGCCATCAGTGTGACCCATCCCAAGGCCAAATTCACCGTTGCTGGCCGGCTCTATGTAGCGCCTGAAGAGGCCCACATGCCGGTTGCCCAGTTGTGGGGCAACGATGGGGAAGCCTTTGCCCGCGCGGCAGAGAACGTGAAGGAACGGGGCTACGAAGCCATTGACTTGAATATGGGTTGCCCGGATTCTACCGTTATCAAGAATCATGGTGGGAGTGACCTGATTCGTAACTTCGACAGCGCGGCGGCCGTAATCGCTGGTGCTAAGACGGCCGGCTTGCCTGTGAGCGTGAAGACGCGGTTGGGCTACAGTCGTCTGGATGAATGGCGCGACTGGCTGACCTTCCTGTTCGAACAGGATATTCCGTTACTGACGATTCACCTGCGGACGAAGAAGGAAATGAGTCGGGTGCCTGCCCATTACGAACTGATCGATGACATCGTGAAGTTGCGTGATGAGGTGGCCCCACATACTTTGCTACAATTGAATGGGGATATTGAAAACTATCAGGATGGTCTGGCCTTGGCTGAGGCGCATCCTGGCGTGGACGGTATCATGATTGGCCGCGGCATCTTTACGAGTCCATTTGCCTTTGAGAAGACGCCGCAACACCATGACGTCAAGGAATTACTCGGACTGTTGGATTACCAACTCGACCTCTACGACGAATTCGAGCAACGCTTCGATACGTCGCGTTTTGCCTCCCTCAAGCGCTTCTTCAAGATTTACGTGCGGAGCGAACCCAACGCCGCTAGCTTGCGGAACGCAATGATGGAGACCCACACGACCGATGAAGTACGGCAGTTGTTGGCGGATTCGGAATTTACGAAATAAGAGTGGTTAGAAAATGACCTGAAGAATTTTTCCTCAGGTCATTTTTTGCAGTTACTTTATCGTTTGAATGAATCGTGAATTAGCCGTGATGTAGCCGCCAGCGACCTTGTAGCGGAGCGTGTCGCCCTTACGGAAGTTATTGGCATTGGAATAGGCCCAGCCGGTAACTTTGAGCGTGGTACCCTTAGCGATGTGCTTGTTCTTCTTGGATAAGTTCGCCGTACCGTAGCGGTTGATGGCCGTTTTTGTGCGTATGCGCTTAGGCATCACGTGCTTGCCAGCAATGACCAGCTTCTTATTGCCGGAAATGTATTGATCGTTGCCGAGAATAAAACGAGTGGTTAGGTTGTGACTGACAATCTGTTTGACGCGCAGGACTTGTCCCTGCCGGTAGTGCGCACGTTTACCAGTTAAGTTCTTCTTTGCGTAACCGTTCAGACCTTTGGGATTGATGACCGTAAGCTGCTTTTGTTTGCTAGCGTAGTAGACGGGCGCAACGTAATCTGTTCTAGTGGTGATATATCCAGTCACCCTGCGACCATTGAGGTCCTTTACCCGATAGCGTTTAACACCGTTTTTGGAGGTCGCGAAGCCAACGACTTTGAACATTGGTCGGTTTATTCGGGACTTTGGGGCATAGTGTGCTTGTTTTGCGGATCGGTTAAAGGTTGGTGTGGTATATAGGTTTAACCCCTTAGTTGCATAGACGACACTGTTTTTTACGACTGGAGCCACGGTATTTTTAGCATACGTGTAGGTAACGGATTGTTGACTGGTTGTAAAAATACTGGTCTCCTGACCAATTGTTTTCACCAAGTGGTAGCCGGAAATGGTGAGAGGGGTGGTCTGGTAGTGGTCACCGAGTGCACCGGTCAGCGTTTTAGCTGGCTTGAGGGCCTGTCCCTGCTCATTGAGGTAGTGAATGGTAACAGACTGACTAGTGGGACCAGGCGGTGGTGTGGGTCCTGGTCCCGGTGCACTGGGATTCTTGAATGCATAGGTAAACGGGACCAACGCCGCATAGGCCGTCAGCACACCATCGGCCATGATTTTGCCATTATTTGTGTGAATGAATGTTTTAATTGGTTTTTGGATGAGCTGACTTGTCTTCGCTTCTGACGCGGAAGGGTCTAAGTTGACCAGCTCTTCCGGAGGTGTCGTCAGATAGGTAGCGGTCGCGAGAAATAAGAGGCCGGCAAGCTTTTCATCGTACTGAGTTTTATCGGAGAATATGGCGTTCAAATCGGTGAACATTTGTAAGTCCATCAGGTTACCGAGGGATACGAGCTTTTTCTTTAAGGTTGCCTCATAGTGTGTCTTGGCTGTTTCAAAATCAACCTTGTTTACCACTTTATCTGCAGCAGCCTGAAAGATCCAAGCATGCATGTACATTGTTGCTTCGTAGGTCTTAGAAAAATCCTCGAGATTGGTGGCAGTTGGAATGATATTTTTATCAAATAAATATTGGGCTAGCGATTCGTTAGGGTCAACGGTGAGACCAGACACGGCTAAGTCTCGCATGGCTTCAGCCACATCGGAAGCGTTGTTGATTGGATGATTACCGACCAACTTTTGGACAAAGTCTGGGCCAGTGATTTCCGCTGTTGTAAATTCCTGAGCGGTCGCATTGGGGAACCAGAACATCTTGCTAGTCTTTCCTTGGGCATCCGTAATGAGATTATACGGGAGCTCAGCTGAATCGAAGGTGTAGGTCTGTTGACTATTGGAACGAGTGGGTGCGGTCTCAGTTGGGTGGCGGGTGGCGGCTTGAACGATGGTGGGTGTTAGGCTCCCACCAATCAAGATTAGCGACAGGCTAATTAGGGCGAGCCGCTGAATGGGTGTCATCATGGTTTCACCTCATCTTTTGCTTATTTAGATGGTATTAGTCTACCATGAAATGGTGGAAAAAGCTTGCCTCTAAGAATCAAAAAAGTCAGGGGAACGGCGCCCTGACTTACTTTATCCGATATTTTATAAATTAATTTATACCATCAACGAACTTTGAGCTTGCGGTGATGTAGACGCCAGAAACCTTGTAACGTATCGACTTTGCGGAAGTTATTGGCGGAATCTAAATTTTACGAAATAAGACTAAAAAGATCCCGAAAACTTTTTCGAGATCTCTGATCCTTAAGCGTCTTTGGGATTGAACGTGAGTGACATCTTGGGCCTATCAGGTGACTGACGATGAAATGTTTCACCATTTGCCCACCGGAACAAGTTGTCCTGGTATTTTACCTGAATCCGCTGATTATTTTCGATTTGTGAAAGTGTGGAAACACCTAATCCTAACTTGTCGGCAAACTGACGAACAGTTAGACCCATTTTTTCTATAATATGATGGATTTCTTTAGGACTTAGGAAATTTTTTTCTTTGCGATACGCTTCGAAGTCCTTATGCACGTTCTCCATGGGAGCATCAAAGTCCCCCCATAATTCGCCACCAGGATCGCGCCAGTAGTGATGTTCAACGCGGAGATTGGTAACGTCTTTAACCATCACGGTTTCAACGCGGAATTCTTCGGTGTAATTTTCGGAAAGGTCTTTTTCAGGATTGTAAAAAACGGATTGTCGCGCCATGATGGTAACACCTCTTTTCTAAAAGCAAGTTGTCGTTAGTGAAGATAGTATAGCACCTTTGTTTTCTCTGAGATACAGAAGAGATGTGGCATTGTCCAAAAGTCTATATTAAAAGGCGTTAGCTCATGTTGAACTAACGCCTTCAATATTTAATTATAATGCGTATTAACGTGCCTTGTAGATACTGCTAGTGAAGCCAGTTGAGGCAGCGGCTTCGTCGTTGGCAGCTTGGACCAGCTTCTTTTGCGTGTCAGAAAGCCGGCTGTCGTTCCACTTGCGAACGGCGACGTTCTTGGCGGCTTCAGACTTGTAAGTCTTGCCGTTGAACGTGTAGTCACCAGAAGCTTCGACGTTGTTGTTGCCGACAGCGGCTGGAATGGCAATGGCAACGATGACCACTGCGACTAAAGCGATAATAGATTTTGCGAGTTTACTCTTAAACATATTGAAAATTCCCCTTTACTTATGCCTGATTTCCGCTGGACTCTAATGAGCAGCTCAACCATCATACCGTAAGTTAGTTGGTCTGCGCAACTAGTATTTTTCGCCGGTCTGACGGGCGATTAGCGGCAAACGTTGCGGTGAAAATGAAGGTATCGCTTCCAATAAAAAAGTGATAAATTAGAGAAAAATGGAAAGCTCGGTGAATAGCATGCAATTATCGGAAAAAATCACGGGCAACGTTGCCCGTTCGGTCAATCCACATGGCTTGAAACGCATGATGGCCCAACAGATTGAAACTGTCCGGCAACTGGGAACCTATGCCGGAGCCAAACGGGCGTTGATTCTTGGCGGCTCGGCCAGCTATGGTTTGGGGAGTCGATTAACGGCGGCGTTTGGTCAGGGGGCCACCACAATTTCGGTGGGGTACGCGCGGCCACCACAGGACGACTTCCTCGGGGCAGCGGGTTGGTGGAATCAGGTGTATTTCAAGAAGGCGGCGGAACGGGCCGGACTCGTTGCGCAGAACTTCAATGCCAATGCCTTTCTGAGTAGTACGAAACAACTCGTAATCGACTATATTCGGCAGCGTTTGGATGGGCCAATTGACCTGTTAGTGTATTCAGTTGCGGCCCCCAAACGCGTCAATCCGGAGAACTCCGATGAAGTCTGGCGTTCCGTGATCAAGCCGATTGGCGCTCCGGTCACCGATTATTCAGTGGATTTGGAACATGAAAGATTAGTCACACAAACGCTAGCACCCGCGACTCCGGAAGAGGTTGCGGCGACGACCCACGTCATGGGTGGTGAGGACTGGGAGCTGTGGGTGCGAGCCCTCAAAGTGGCCGGCGTTCTCGCACCTAATTGTAAAACGATTCTGTTCTCCTATGAGGGACCAGCGGCGACCACGGCGATTTATCACGATGGTACTTTGGGGCAGGCAAAGCGGGCGGCCGAGGCCAGTGCTCGGCGATTACAGGCGGTGCTAGCCCCAACTGGAGGTGAAGCGCTGATCAGCGTGAACCGGTCGGCTACGACTAAGGCGTCGGCCGTTATTCCAGGATTCTCGCGGTACTGTTTGGCGTTATTGCAGGCGGAACAGGTCAGTGACACGCATGAAACAACGGTGGAACATCAAGATCGGTTATTCCGGGACATGGTCTACGGTCAGCAGCGGCAGGTCGATGACTTGGGTCGGTTGCGACCGGATGCATGGGAACTTTCGGCGGCAACGCAAGGCCAAGTGGCGCAACTCCTGCCAAAGATTACACCAGCGACCTTTACGCCGGATTTACCGGGGTATCAGCAGTACCGGCGGGAATTCCGCCAGCTGAGTGGTTTTGATGTTCCGGGAGTGTCCGTCGACTTTGATATGACTGAGCTAAATGGTCTAGTTTACTAGTGATTCTGCCAATATGTAGTGACAGCAAGGTGTTCCATAAGCCCGCCATAATGCCTTTTTAGCACTATCCTTATGTAAGCGAAGCCAAATTACAATTTTCTGAGAAGCGTTGCTTTTTGCTAGGGAATCGGTGGAAAAAGGTCTATAATACTCAGCAGTCTATAACGACCCTTGCCGCCGATGTGGTGGGGTCGCAACATCATTTGGCCGTTGATCCATCGGTTGGCGTGACTTAACCGCCGACCTGATCGCCAGACGCGCCACAATCCAATGCTGACGATTAAGGAGAACCCACACAATTATGATCCCAAGTATTCAAATCATTTTTGCCAGTATGTCTGGTCGTAACCGTGCCCTCGCTGGCCATTTACAAGCCCAGCTGGCATCCAGAGCGCAAACGGTGATTACGGAAATCTCACAGGTGGATGCCTTTGAGCTACCGAAAGCTGACGCCGTTATCGTGATCAGTTATACCTATCATGATGGCGAATTGCCGGATGAGGCCCAAGACTTCTTTGAGGACCTGAAAGAAGTCGACCTGAATCGGACAAAGTTTGCCGTTTTAGGCTCTAGCTCTAAGAAGCACCTGCATTTTGGCCGCGCCGTGGATTATTTAACGATTCAGTTGAATTCTAGCAACGGTGAACAGGTGGCGGATTCCGTCAAGATCGACCAAGATCCGGACGCTGACGACTTGGCCCGGGTTGACCAACTCGCACAACGCGTCTTAAAGAGTTTTGAAGATTAATTGGAAAATTTAACGAGGTGAAACCAGAATGTATTTACGTAAAGCAAAAGCAGAAGAAATTGACTTAGTTTGTGACATTATTGAAGACGGCAAGAAGCAGCTTGCCGATGCCGGTATCGACCAATGGCAGAACAACTATCCCAATCGCGCCGTTATTGAAGGCGATATTGAGGATGGCCGGGCCGTGATCTACAACAGTGATGACCACGAAACGTTAGGGGTCGCTGCCGTGATTGAAGCGCCAGACCACGCCTACGATACGATGAAGGGTGAATGGCTCTCCGACACGACGAAATACGTGACGGTTCACCGGGTCGCTATCTTCTCCCATCATCAAGGCAAAGGCTACGCGTCCCAACTGTTCCGGGATTTGTTCGACTACATCGATGAACATCATCCAGAAGCTGAAAGTATCCGGATCGATACGCACCGGGACAACTTGAAGATGCAACACCTGATCGAAAAGTTCGGCTTTAAAAAGGTTGGTCAAATCGACGGTGTCTACCATCCAGACGATGTCTGCTTCGTTTACGAAAAGCTCATCTAGGCTGGGCTGGCGGGCAACCGTTAGTCACCAAACGAACTAGGCTTAACGAAATGTTTATGCGAAAAAAATAATTTTAACGGAAGCCGTTACCGGTATAATGCCGGCGGTGGCTTCTTTTTTTATACACTGAGTTTGAATAAACGCCGCCGTTGCGGCATAATTGGGGTTGGCATTTATGAATATTCACCCGGTTATTTAAAAAGCAGTTGCTTAATTGCTCAGAACCAGGTAGCATATTCTCATATACTTTTAATCTTTAAAACGAATAATCCTTTTAATAGGGGATAGAAAGAAGGAATTAGATTGCAAAGAAGACTAAGCGCACGCCAAATGCAGATGATTGCGTTGGGCGGGACGATCGGCGTTGGATTATTTATGGGGTCTGGTTCCACAATCAAGTGGACGGGACCTTCCGTCCTCATCGCCTATATTATTTCTGGTGTTTTCCTATACTTAATTATGCGGGCCCTGGGGGAAATGCTCTACGTCCACCCCACAACCGGGTCCTTTGCGACATTTGCTTCTGAATACATGCACCCCGTCTTTGGGTATCTCACGGCTTGGAGTAATATCTTCCAATTCATCGTCGTGGGGATGAGTGAAATGATTGCGTTAGGTGGCTACTTCCGTTTCTGGTGGCCAAACTTGCCGGATTGGATTCCTGGGTTGGTAGCGATTACCTTCCTATGTATTGCCAACCTGATTTCGGTTAAGATGTTTGGGGAGCTGGAATTCTGGTTTGCCCTGATCAAAGTCGTCACGATTGTCCTGATGATTATTGCCGGCCTGGGGGTCATTCTCTTTGGGTTTGGGAATGGCGGTCACGCTGTCGGGATCAGTAACCTGTGGACGCACGGCGGATTCTTCACCGGTGGCGCCAAAGGATTTATTTTCGCGTTAGCCATTGTGCTGGCATCGTATCAAGGAATTGAGTTGATTGGGGTCACGGCTGGTGAAGCCGAGAATCCCCAACACACACTGGTGACGGCGATTCGGTCGACCGTTGCTCGAATTCTGATTTTTTACGTTGGGGCCATCTTCGTTATCGTCAGCATCTACCCATGGGACCAGTTGAATCAGATTGGATCACCATTCGTGCAGACGTTTGCTAAGATTGGGATTACCGCCGCTGCCTCAATCATCAACTTCGTGGTGATTACGGCCGCACTGTCTGGCTCGAACTCCGGGATTTACAGTGCTAGTCGGATGGCCTTTACCCTGGCGGAAAAGAAGCAGTTACCACGAAAAGTGACGCTGCTGAATCGTCATGGGGTGCCCGTATACGCCGTTATCGCGATTTCTATTGGGATCGGTATCGGGGTCGTGTTGAACGTGGTCTTACCGATGTTCTTCAAGGATGCCAGCCAGATCTTCGTCATGGTTTACAGTTCCAGTGTCCTGCCCGGTATGGTACCGTGGTTCGTGATTCTGATCAGTGAAATTGAATTCCGCAAACAGAATCCAAAAGAAATGTCCACCCATCCGTTCAAGATGCCATTCGCGCCATGGTCGAACTACGTGACGCTGGTCTTTCTGGCGATTACGCTGATCTTTATGTTCCTGAATCCTGAGACGCGGGTATCAATCCTGGTTGGGGTAGTCTTCTTGGCCATTATGACCATCATCTACTTCAGAAAGTACCAGCCTCGCGAAAAGGAAGAAAAGACCCTGTAACTGGCTAACGATTGTCGCCTGCGGCTGCCAGAATTCCACCTGCTGTGGGGAACGGTCCAAGCCACAGAGCGGTCTTGGACCTCGACTTGAAGCCGCTGAAGTTCGAGCGTCTTCAAGTACGTCCGATGACCTAACCTGGCACAAGACGCCAGCTAAGGTCATGGTCACGGCTGGTTGCATTCTGGCCTCCTCCGGCTACGATAGCCGGTAACGAGGGGGCTATTTACCAGTGTAGCGACGGATTATGTGTTCCTATAAAATTACCGATAGTCAGCCAATCACAACACAATTTGTGTTGGATTAGCTGGCTATTTTTAGCTGAAAATGACTATAATACGTTTAGCGTGTTTCAATCAAATTTAGGCCTAATCGGATGTTTACCTAAAATGGGCAGTCAATTTTCATTGGTAGCGCGTCCAAATTTGCATCGATTTTTGGTGTGATTTTAAGCAATTTCAACGAAATTTATCGTCAAAAAGCGAAGGAAAAGGGGCAAAATATGAGTCGTCCAGGTAATTATGGCAAGTCGAGTCGTCTCAAACAGTTGCGGCAGATTCGGCGGCGCAAACAGCAACAAACCAGCCGGACCATTGACTGGGATCAGGTCGAGGACTTCTTGCTTGGTCGGTATCACTTGGTGCAAGGGAGTAAGTTACCCCCAATCGTCGATGCCACCGTACAGCGATTCTTTAGCGAATGGCTCCAAACGGCGTTGGCACAGGGCGAAGACCAGGTTCAGTGGGACGTCGCATCCTTAACGGCGACAACGCTTCAGCGCATTGGCAATCAAGTGCCATGGCAGTTCTACGGTGTGTTGGCCGGACAGGCCATGCGCTGGCAAAAACTGCTCTTACGTGAAGGTCCGGTCGTGCCATTAGCGACACCGATTCAGATTGTTTCACCCCTCAGTGAACCGGCATGGCAACAGCTTTTGGCCGACCAATTGACGGTGAACTTATTAACGGTCAGCGCGGTCCCTGTGACTGCCAAACAACGGCAGCAATTGTCAGGTAGTTTTCTAGTTGCCAATCAGCTCCAATGGACCGCCGTAGCAGCGTTATTCACGCCGCTAGGTTTCCAGGTAACCGCGGGTACGGATCAAGAAACTACCCAGTGGCTGAATGGTTTAAGGGACTTAACGGTGGGCGAGTTCCATCACTAAATGACTAGGTACGAAAGGTCAGCGAAAAGCTGGCCTTTTTATTTACCACCAGGTATCATCATCTAGTGAATCAAGCATGTAGAGACAAGTAAGACACGGCTTCGGACAGACGGCTGGTGAACAAGGTGGCCAGCACGGAATAATTTAGTCTGTAACGTCACGGGTGGCTTAGCCATTACCGGGGCCATCTATGTTTGCTAAAACGGGTAATCGGGAGGTACAAATTTAGCAAATATGAGGAGTGAGTAACATGACTCGAAAGTTAATGAAGAAGGCTGCACTACTAAGCGGTGTCGCAGCCTTAGCACTGGGGATCGGTGCAGTGCCTGCCTTTGCGGCAACGACCGATACGTCCAGTAGCGCTAGTGATAGCAGTAGTAGTGGGCCAACCTCACAGACGACCGCGACTACGGCAGAATTCGATACGAGTCCCAACGCAACAATTGCACTGGACTCGGCACCTAATATCGGATTCGGCGCCAACGCCACCCCAAACGGCAAGCTTGATATGACGTATAACGCAACGACGGCGGACAATCCAGTTGAAGTTTCCAACCCTGGGCTACCAAGTGGCTGGAACGTTCAAGTGAAGAATACGGCGTTTACGGACGCTGCTGGGGACATCCTGAAGGGCGCCGTCCTTTCGTTGGGTGAACCTGACATTGCGGCTGCTAACACGGGCAACCCTTCCACAGCACCAACGGCAGCAGCATTTAAGCTTGACGGTACTGGGACCAACGCGGTTGTCTACAGTGCCGCTGCTAAAGGTGGGTTAGGTATCTGGGATGCCAACTACGGTTTAGCCGAAATCTCATTGGCGGTACCAGCAGGGCAACTTGGTGGAACCTACACGTCAACGATGACTTGGCAGCTGAACGATACGCCACAATGAGTTAGTCGTTGATTTGTGTCGTTGGGGCGTCATTGTGTGATGAGGGGGGCGTATGTGATGAAACGTGGATGGAAGATCTTGTTGGCAGTCAGTCTCGCGTTAATTGCGATGGTTTGGAGTTTACCCACGGCGCGCGCCGCTAAGACGGCGGAGAACAATGTGGGTTACACGGTCCGACCGGTATTACCGGCGAATCAGATCACGAAAAAGGTGTCGTACTTTGATTTACGGGTCAAGCCGGGTCAAACGCAACAGCTGCAGGTCGTGGTCACCAACACCAGTAACCGGTCCCAGAAATTTCGAATCAGCGTGAATCAGGCGGTCACTAATACTAACGGCGTCATCGACTATAGCCAGTCCAGCCCGAAGCGGGATTCGTCCCTGAAGGTGGGTACTGCCGATATCTTTACCAAGAATGCCACTCAAACGGTGACTATTCCGGCAAACGGACAAAAGCAGGTCAGTCTGAGCTATACGATGCCCGCCAAAAAGATTCGTGGCATTATTTTGGGTGGCATTTATGTGGCTCAACTGAATCCTGAGAACGCGAAGTCTGACGGTCAAATCATGATTAAGAACGCCTTTGCGTATGCCATCGGTTTGTCCCTGCAAGAGGGGGCGACCGTGAAGCCCGACCTCCGGTTAGATCGGGTTGCCACTGCGCAGATCAACGCCCGGAATTACGTGACGGCTAATCTTCAGAATTTTCAACCCGGAATTCTCCAGAAGTTGTCCGTCAACGCCCGGGTGACCAAGGCGGGGAGTAACCAGACCCTACTGTCGCAGAAACAAGGACAGATGGGGATGGCACCGAACAGTAACTTCAACTTTGGGATTCCTTGGGGTAATGAGGCCTTAGTTGCCGGTAACTATACGTTGTATTTGACGGCGAAATCCGGGGATCAACAGTGGCGGTTCGTCCGCAACTTCGCGATCAACGGCCCAACCATCAAGCGGCTGAACCGGCACGCCTTGACTCCGACCCAACCGAACTACCTGTTGTACCTGTTACTGGTACTCCTGATCATCATCCTGTTAGCCATTATTGGCTATCTCATCTATCGCAACCGACACACACCCGACACGAAGTAAGGAGGAATTACGTTGCACAAACGGTGGTTGAGCGCCGGCTTGATTCTACTAGCAGTGACCCTAAGCAATGGGCTAACGGCCCATGCCGATAGTGATTACTCGAATGCGCTGGCAACGGCGCCGCAAGGAATTCTATTGGACAAGACGGATGCTATTATGACCTTAGGGACAGCTAGCATGAGCTCTGCTGCTGTGGTTGATACAACGAATCCGGCCGCTCCGAATACGCAAGCAGCACGTCTGACTGACGGCCCAAATCAATTTGGCGCAGTTTGGTCGACGGACGATAACTACTTTAATTTAAAAGAGGACGAAACAGTCTCAATGTGGATGTACTTTGGTGATAAGGGAACGAAAGCGGCCGATGGCATGGCTTTCGTCTTACAGAATGATTCGAATGGCATTGAAGCAAGCCCCAAGTTTGGCCGATTCGGCGTGATTGGGGAAACGCTGGGTGTCTTTGGAATCGATAAGAATCCCGTCCAAAGTTCGAATATGGGAATCGCGAATACGGCAATTCAGAATAGTTGGGCAGTGGAATTCGATACGGCCTTTAACAACAAAACCGGTGAACACGCTGCCGGTCAGGGAAACTCGTTCGATATCGGCTACCCAACGGCCCACATCGCGTCATCGTATCCAGGTCTAGCCACGACGTACCATCAGTACGTGGATCCTGGCACGTGGGGCATTACGAAAACCAATTATTACTATTCCCTCCAACACAACGGACTGATCACCAACTCTAAGAATCCTGGGTTCTTGGCGAACGGGCAGTGGCATCACGTCACCATTCACTGGAATGATCTGGCGGAAACCATGACCTACACGTTCAATGACAGAAATCCACAAACTGGGGAACAACAGTCGGGAGTCAGTCGAACGGTTCGACTGAATCAAAAGACGATTGATCCCACTGGCTCAAACCGAGTCCGCTGGGGGATTACCGGCGCCACGGGGTCCAATTGGAGTAATAACCTGGTCGTCTTCGAAAGCACGCCGGGAAACATCAAGACAGATACAAGGACGACCTTGACCGACCTGACACGTGAACGGGAGATCCAGGATCGTGGGACGACGGTCGCTAACGACCAAGTTCGTCTCGACTACCACTTGGACTATCGTTCTGGCCGGCAACCCTGGTCGAGCATTGTCGCTAATTTGAAACTTCCGGAGTCCATTAATTTCGAGGAAGCCAAGATCACCTATAGTGGTGACCGGGTTCCTGAAACCTTGGACGTCAGCAAAATCAAGGACAACCAGCTGCTTACCGAGTTGGGTTACGCGATGGATAGCGCATACCCCTCCGCAACCATCAGCCTGACTGGGCGGGTGGCGCCGGTGTCCAAGACAACGAAGGTGGCACGCACATCAAGTACTTTCTCGTCTAACGCCTTGATTAGAACGGTCGAGACGCCGGCGTTTACGATTAATCCGGGCGTCGACTTGAACTTGTCCGTTACCAGTGGGCAGACGGTAAACTTGAAGGCACAAGAGGGGACCACCGTGGCTGGGAGAGTTGATATGACGACTAATGCCGCCACCGGACCATTAGCCAAACTTGCGGTGACTCTGAACAAGGCAAAATTACCAGATGTCGCACTCAACGCCGACGGGACGTTTACCCTGCCGGTGACCAATGAAATGTTGCGTCAGGGAACGAATACCTTGAACCTCAGAGCCGTCACGGCGGATGGTGATAGGTCCAATCTGGTTGCCGTGACCATCACGGTGACCGGTGAATTAAAGTTTAGTTATATTTCGCCAAATGAAAGTTTTCAGAACAGTACACTGACGGATAAAAATCAGTTGGTGCACCGGGATGGTGATTGGCAATTGGTGGTTCAGGATACTCGGGGGACGGGCTCCCAATGGACGCTGATGGCGCAGGCGTCGCCGTTTGTCAGCGAAGCCGGCGTCAAGCTAGGTGGCGGTCCCGTATATGTCAGCAAGCGAGGGGTAACGCCGATTGGCGCAACCCCAACGCCAGTGCTGACGCATACGATGACCGATGCCAACCTCGACGGCAAATTCAACGTCGCAGCACATTGGGAAAAGAAGTCCGGCGTTTTACTCGCAGTGGATTCGGGGACGGTGCCTGGAAATTATTCCGGGAGCATTACCTGGACGCTGGAGGATGCACCACAGTAGTAAGAGTGCGAGGGCGGGCGCTTGACCCTGAGCATTAACGTGGATAAGTGCCAGCTTGGCAGAGCCGAGCCGGTGCTTATCCGGGTTAAGCGGAGGGGTCAGCCCAACCGAGCACGTTTCGGAAGCTGCCAGGATTGGGATATCTGATTGGAGCTGTGCTTTTCGGAACAATGTCACTTCAAGCAAGTGAGTCACTTAGGTTGCTAAGCGCAGGAACCTGCCTTGGGTAGCACGTTTCGGAGGCCGCCAGGATTGGAATATCCGATTGGAGACGGATCTTCTGGAGCACTTACGCCAAGTATCCAAAATCAAACCCGCTCACCGGGGATGTCAGTCCAACCGAAGCTGGACGGCATTCAGTCGTTAGGTGTGCAGGTCAAGGTGTCAATCAATTTGGGAGATCACAGACGAATCACCCTACCACAGAAAGCTGATATGCAGCGATTTAATCGCTAACAGATTAACCAAGTTTCATCAAAGCCACGAAATGGCGTCCAGGCCTAAAGCCTGGGCGCCATTTTGTATATGGAATTATGGTCAAGAGTTGTCGCTTACGGCTGTCGGAGATTCCGCCTGCTGTGGGGAACGTTTGCAGCCAAAGGTCGGACTTCCGACTCGGTTTGAAACCTCACGAAGTACATGTGAGTTTCCAAACGCGTCCCATGATGTAACTCCGGGAAAGAGCAATCGCCCGGACTAACATCATTTTCACGGCTGTCTCCATCTCCGACCTCCTCCAGCTAAGATAACTGTTGACCATGACCCATTGGCAGAGTGACGACATGATTTTTCCTGTTATTTTGGTGTGATAAGTTAGTTGAGCTAACAATTACTTTTGGCTGTTGTATCAGCGTTTGTTGGATGTGATTGATTCATAATGAATGCATCAACCAGATTTATGAGACAGATTCAGCAAAAATTACATTAGTAGTAAGTAGAGGGAGAAAAGGATTTTGAAGAAATAGTTAGGTCAAAACTAGTTGTAGGTTGAATACTGTATTGTAGCCGTAGGAGGCCAGAATGGAGCCAGCTGTGACGGCGGCGTTAATTGGCTGATCTTGCCAATTTACACCGTGGGACGTGTTTGGAGCTTCGCGGGACTTGCGGGGCTTCAAACCGAGGAGAAAGCCAGTTTCTCAGGCTTTCTCCGGTCCCCATAGCAGTCGGAATTATGGCAGCCGAAGGTGGTAGTGTGCGTTCAAAGTAACAAAAAAGACTACATCCAGCTCTTTTAAAACGAGTTGATGCAGTCTTACAGAAAATGTTTATTTCAATAACTTCGTGACCATTTGCTCGTAAATCGTGATGAAGCGGTGGTACATGTCCAAGTCGACGTATTCGTTAACTTGGTGCGCCGTGATGTTACCCGGTCCAAAGATGACCACGTCAATATCAGGGTTGGTAGCCAGGAAGGATGAGGCGTCAGTGCCACCAGGGACACCAATCAATGGCAACTTCTGGTCCAGATTGTCTTCCCCAACTTCACGGGCAACCGTGACCAATTGCGCGTCTTCCATGGTGTGCATGGGCCGTAAATCACTCAGAATGTCCAAGGTCAGGTCGGCGCCAGCTGCGTTTAAGTCGGCGATAATTTCTTTGATGGCGACCGTCATGTCGGCGTTGGGCAATTCTGGAATCGTCCGGATCTTAACGGACAAGTCGGCGCTGGCAGGTACCGTGTTGATCTGTTCCCCACCACGAACCATTGTGACGACGGGCGTTACTGGGCCCAGAACTGGGTTGCGATAATTCTTGATGGAAGCGAAGTATTCCTCTTCTTTTTGATAGAAGGCCATCAAAGGTGTGATGGCGTTTTTGCCAATTTCAGGCATGGAACTGTGCGCAGCGACCCCGTTAGAGTGCACCGTGTAGGTCAAGGAACCCTTGTGCGCCAATTCGATGAAATGTTGTTCACCAGTGTGGTTGGCGTCGGATAACTTCTGTGCAGCGGCTTGGTCGGCTTGTAGCATGTATTGAATCTGTTTTTGCATCAATAATTGTTTGGCGACCCCGCTCGGTTCACCGACGATCAATGTATCGAGATCCTTGGCGTAACCGGCTTCGGCGAGTTGCTTGGCCCCGTATTGGCCGTATTCTTCACCGACCGTGGCCATCAGCCGCAGTGTCCCGTGTAATGGCACGTTGCTGTCTTGTAAATGAATCATGGCCCAGACACCGGCCATCAAGCCGGACTTCATGTCGGAAGTCCCCCGGCCAATCATCAGGTTATCCTTGATGGTGGCGGAGAGGGCGTCAACCTTCCACTTGTCCGAGTCACCTAAGGCAACGACATCGGCGTGACCATCGAATCCAACAACTGGGCCGTTACCGTCACCAATTTCGGCGACTAAACTGGCCCGTCCGGGAGCGTATTCAACTAATTTACTTTCAATATTATGTTTTGCCAGGAGTGTAGCAATGTAGTCTGCTACTTGCTTCTCAGCACCATTAACGGTATTCATCTTAACGATATCGCTCAGCGCTTGAACAACTTCATCCATGTTCTTCCACCTCATTTTAAATATGGCCACCCGGTTTTAACAAAATTAGGGTGATAACTAACTTGATTACAGCACTTTTTGCAGGGGTGGTCAAGAAACACGCGACTGCCAGGGGAAATTGATAGGAAACAGAGTGGGACAAAAGGCGGTTAGCCAGCGAGCATTAAGGCTGATAACCGAATAATCCCGGGCCTGGATTGTTTGGTTATCAGGTTTAAGCGGAACTGGTTGCCTTTTGACGCACGTTTCGACTATATAAAATGGCATAGAAAAAGAGCCTGGGGTTTTGTCCCAGACTCTAGAGAAGTGAGCCATTTTGAATATTACAGATGGGTATATGTTAATGATAGTTTCACGGCGTAGTTGGCGCAAGGATGAGCTAAAGTATCTAGTTAGCACCAATGGTAAAAGTTAGTTTAGCCGGAGGAGGCCAGGGATGGCGCCAGCTGTGACGGCGGTGTTAGACCGGGATGAATTTTCCCGGACTTACAGCGCGGGACGTGTTTGGAAACTCGCATGAACTTTGCGAGGTTTCAAACCGAGCCGGAAGCCCGTACTTGGGCTGCAGGCGGTCCCCACAGCAGGCAGAATTCCTGGCAGCCGCAGGCGAACCACTATTACGCTTGAATCTGATACTGCAACCGGACCAGATTGGAGGCGCCCTTGCTCGTGAAGTTTTCGTCCAAGTTCATTTGCCACAGGTGGTCGTTGATCTGAATGTGATGCTTGGCGATATGCTCGGCTAGAATCCGCAGGGCGATGCAGATGTTTTTGGTGTCGTTAGTCGTATCAATCGAGACGTAGTCGCCGGCTGGTTTCTCCAAACGAGGCAGGTCACCGGTATCCGTTGTTGCCGTGACGGCCTTCAGAATACAGAATGAGGCGTCGGGATAGCTGTTTGCATCACTGTTCGGTAATTGCGTGCGGAAGCCGGAATCTTGCTTATTGACCAGTTTAAGCTTACCGAGGCGTTCGTAGAAGTCCGCATAGATCTCGGCGATTTCTTCTTCGGTACAGGCCACGGACTGTCTTGATCGGCAGAACAGAGCGGCGGGGGCCGTTTCGACGAACGGTTGATTGCGGACACTGGTCGTGACTTCAGCCGGTTGATTGAATCGCGTATTGAGCGTTGCTCGTAGAATGTTTAAGTTGTCCATCTGGGTATTGATCTTTGCCAGAACGTCCTTGAGGTTTTCGTTCAACGTGTGCGAATCCACTGCAGAATTTAGCGTCTTGATTTCCGAAATCGAGAGGCCTAACTGGCGCAATTCTAAAATAAAGGTGGCTTCATAAAGCTGATCATAGTCGTAGTAGCGGTAGCCATTGGCGGCGACTTCCTTCGGCTTGAATAAATCCTTTTCGTCGTAGAAAATCAGCGTCCGGCGAGTTGTACCGGCTAGTTTGGCGAATTTCTGAATGGTTAACATGGGACATCTCCAATTCATTTGCTTGACTGTAACGTTACGGTACACCTTATACTAAACCCATTGAATAAGCAAACTCAAGAATAGAATGGAGTAATTAATTATGCGAGCAGTTGTCATTAACGAACCAGGGGACACCAGCGTCATGAATATTGTTGAACGGCCCATCCAAAAGGCCACGAAGACGCAATCGGTTATGCGGATTCATGCCTTTGGCGTGCACCGCTATGAAGTGTTGACTCGTGCCGGTGGGTCACCTGATGTGAAGTTTCCCCGAGTGATCGGTGTGGAAGCCGTGGGTGAAATTCACGAGGCAGCTGCGGATGGCAAATTTAAGGTGGGCCAAAAGGTCATCACCATGATGGGCGGTCTGGGACGTGAAGTCGACGGCAGCTATGAGGAATACGCATTGATTGATGATGCGAACTTATTCCCAGTTGACTACGCTGGCGACTGGGTAACATTAGCCCAGTATCCCGAAAACTTCTACACGGCGCTGGGTTCTCTCAAGTCGCTGTCGCTCAAAGCTGGCCAGACGTTACTGGTACGCGGTGGGACGAGTGCCGTTGGGTTGTCAGCCATTAGGCTGGCCAAGGTGATGGGGCTGACGGTGACCGCCACGAGCAGACGTGAAGAGATGTTGCCAGAGTTGGTCAAGAACGGTGCTGACAAGGCCATCCTCGATCGTGATAATTCATTGGTAACGACGGAAACGTACGACGGTATCATCGACATGGTCGGGACGGTCACGATGGCTGATTCGATTACACACCTCAGCAAGGGCGGCGTGGTCACGTTGATTGGTTTGTTGGCGGGCGAATGGGTCGCTAAGGAATTCAGTCCATTCACGCTGTCGGATAAGTACCTGACGTTCTTCGATTCGTCCAATGTGCAACAAGACTTGGTGGATGAAATGTTCAGTCTGATTGTCAAGCACCATTTGGAGATTCCAATTGCCAAGGTCTTCAAGCTTGCTGACATTCGCGAAGCGCACGACTACGTGATGGCGAGTCGGGACATGGGCCAGGTCATCGTGGACAACGACTAGATCAACTGGTCGATGACGTCGATGACCTTGTAGGTTGCGACTTCTCCCAGTTCTAACAGGAAGTCGTTGAGTTCCGCGCGTGAACGAAAGGCGCCTTCGATAAGATATGGCATGTCGCCGGTCACGCGGTAGTGGTGGCGAATAGCATTGCGATGACGCTTGATCAGCGCACTGTATTTAGCGCGTTGCTGGGCGTCTTTCGTGGCGGCCTGGATAAATATCTGCCGATCGTAACCTAATTTTTCGGTATCGACTTCGATCGTGTACCGTTTAATAACGCCGGTATCCTCGAGACGGTTGATTCGCGCAGTCACGGCTGGTGCGGTTAAATGCACGCGTTGGGCGAGATGGTTCACCTTGATACGGCAATTCTTCGTCAGTTCCTTTAAAATTTGAGCGTCAGTTTGATCGAGCACAGGACAACACCTTACTTTATAAGTATTTTGGGACGAAACTCTTTATTTCTAATATTAACAGCCGCGTCAAAAAGCTGTAAAGTAGACTCTATTGTATCGCGAAATTCGTGAGGCGTTTTTCTAGGTAATTTTAAGAAGATTAGTATAATTAGGCACTATAGGGCTTGCTTGGTGCCGGTCAAAAACATCGCCTGAATGGGTGATGGTTAGGACTGGCATGGGCGAGCTTTTGTTTTGGCGGGAATACCAGGTAAAAGAATGAATTAGAGCATGAGGCTAAAGGGTTATCAATCAGATGCTAACTGAAAAAAGGTAAAGCCTGACTGGGAAAATACCTATGAAGCTGTGAAATTAAGAAGGACTGGAATTCTAGCGTTTTTTTGGTTAAAAACTAGCTTAGTCGGAGGAGGCCAGGGGTGGAGCTGGCCGTGGAGGTGGTGTTAACTGGCGTTTTGGGCCAGTTTACAGCACGGGCGATCTTGAAGACAGGTGGGTTTCGTGGCTTCAAGTCGAGTCGGAAGCCCGTTCCTCAGGCTGAAGCGTCCCCACAGCAGGCGGAACCCCTGGCAGCCGCAGACGACAATTTTTAACCACAAAAGCGAAGCAAGGCATGGAGAGACGGAGGGCAGCATGATAGAATTTAAAAATGTGAGCAAGCAGTATGAGAACAACCTGGCGTTGGACAAGTTAAATTTAACGATTCCGACTCAGGATTTCTTCGTGCTGGTGGGACCGAGTGGGAGTGGGAAGACGACCACCCTCAAGATGCTGAACCGGCTGATTGAACCGACCGATGGCAACATCTACTTTGATGATAAACGGATTATTGATTATGACTTGAAACAATTGCGGTTGCAGATGGGCTACGTGCTGCAAAACATTGCCCTCTTTCCCAATCTAAATATTCAGGAAAATATTGCGATTCAGGCGGAGTCTTTGGGGTGGCCACGCAAGGACCGGATTGCGCGGGCCCGGCATCTGTTGTCTCAGGTCGATCTCGACCCCGACCAGTATGCAACGCGGATGCCTAGTGAGTTATCCGGTGGGGAACAGCAACGGGTCGGCATTATTCGGGCGTTGGCCATCAAACCTAAAGTGGTGTTGATGGACGAGCCATTTAGTGCGCTTGATCCAATCTCACGGAAACAGTTGCAGGACCTGGTCTTGCGTCTGCACCGCGAGCTCGACATGACCTTTATTTTCGTGACCCACGACATGCACGAAGCCTTGCGCCTTGGGCAACATATTGCGGTGATGCGGTTGGGCCACATTCAACAGATTGGGACGGGCGAGGAAATTATGCAGCACCCGGCCAACGATTTTGTGCGCGGCTTTTTCCAAAACGAATACACGCCGCAACCCGCAACGATTCAGACTTTGTTGGATGCGGGGTATGGTGAAGCAACGACGGCTGCGGCTACATTGAGCAGCGATGCATCAGTTAGTGCATTGGCCGCTGCCTTGAAGCAGGCAACGCCGGTGGTTGTGACGACACCGCAGGGCCCACGTGCACTCAGCACGCCGGACCTGTTGGACTATTTGGCAGCGAAGGAGGCGGACTAAGTTGCAGGCGATTATTCATATCTTAAAGACGCAGGGTGACGATATTGTCCGCGCCATTGGGCAACATATTGGGCTGTCCCTGATTTCGTTGTTGATTGCGGCGGTGATTGCCATTCCATTGGCAATCCTGCTGATGAACCACAAGCGTTCAGCTAACGTGATGTTGCAGATTACCAGTGTCCTCCAGACGATTCCCAGTCTGGCACTGTTAGGGATCTTGATTCCCATCGTGGGGATTGGGACCGTGCCCTCAATCATTGCATTGGTGATCTACGCGGTGATGCCGATCTTTCAAAATACTTACGCTGGGCTGACGACGATCGATCCAAACTTAGAAGAAGCCGCGACGGCGTTTGGTCTGTCGCGCCGAATGAAGTTATTTCGAATTGAGTTACCATTGGCGATGCCTATGATTGTTTCTGGGATTCGAATCGCGATGGTCCTGATCATTGGGACCGCCACACTGGCCGCCTTGATCGGTGCCGGTGGGCTGGGGACATACATCCTGTTGGGAATCGAAACCAACAACAATGCCCTCCTGATCATTGGGGCTGTGTTGTCGGCCATCCTGGCGCTGGTTTTTGGCGCCGGTATCGACTGGCTGGGCAAGCTGTCGTTTAAGAAGGCCGGTCTTGTCCTACTTACCTTGATTGTCCTGATTGGGGGCTTTGCGGGATACCGCAAGATTGCCAGTCCGACGACCGACATTACCATTGCCGGGAAGATGGGGAGCGAACCGGAAATCCTGATCAACATGTACAAGGACCTGATTGAGCACGACCATCCGAATATGCAGGTGACGACCAAGGCCAATTTTGGGGGAACTTCCTTCTTATTCAAGGCGTTGAAGTCGGGCTCCATTGATATTTATCCCGAATTTACTGGGACGGTATTGGAGTCTCTGGTCACCGGGCAGAAGTCGGCGAGCCATAATCCTCAGACGACTTATAAGGTCGCCAAGCGTGCCCTGAAGTCGCAGGATCAGATGGCTTACCTGAAGCCAATGCAGTATCAAAATGGATACGATTTGGCGGTCACCAAGCAATTTGCCAAGAAATATAATTTAAAGACGATTTCCGATTTGACTGCGGTCGAAGGTCAGATCCACGCAGGTTTTGATCCAGACTTCTATCAACTCAAGGATGGCTATCCTGGGCTGAGCAAGACTTACGGCTTGAAGTTTGCGAGTGCTAAGACCATGGAGCCATCGATTCGCTACAAGGCGATTGCGAACGGCAAGGTTAACTTGGTCGATGGCTATACGACCGACCCTGAGATTCAGGAGTATCATTTAGTTGTGCTGAAGGATGACAAGGGATTCTTCCCACCCTATCAGGGGGCACCACTGATGACTGAAAAGTTGTTGACGGACCATCCTGAATTGCGGACGACGCTGAATAAGCTGGCCGGCAAGGTGTCGACGACCGATATGCAGAAAATGAACTATAAGGTGACCGTCAAGCATGAGAAGGCAGCGACGGTGGCCCGGGAATATTTGAAGAGTCATGGGTTATTAGATTAATCGAAGGGAAGTTAGCGGGATGCAAGCAGTTGTCGTGCGTCATCCGGGAGAACCGGCGGTATTGGAAAATGTGACGGTTCCCACGCCCAAGGTCAAGCCAGGCTGGTCGTTGATTCAAGTCAAGGGCCGTGGGGTCAACCATTCGGAAGTCTTTACGCGTGAGGGGAAGTCACCCAGCGTCGTGTTTCCACGAATCCTAGGAATTGAGGCAGTCGGCACGATCGCCGAATCGACTGAGGCAACGCGGCTACCCGTGGGTCAGACGGTAATCACCTTTATGGGTGAAATGGGTCGGGCTTACGATGGGAGCTATGCAGAGTACGTGCTGGTACCCAACGATCAAATCTTCCCGGTAACCACTGAGTTGCCATGGGCCGCGTTGGCTGCGGTGCCCGAGACGTATTACACGGCTTATGGGGCGCTGCTTGGGTTGCGATTGCAGGCCGGTGATCAGCTGTTGGTCCGTGGCGGAACCAGTGGCGTCGGTGTTGCGGCAGCCAAGTTAGCGCACGCAATGGCGGATGTGACCGTGACGGCAACGACCCGTCAACTTAGTAAGACGGATCAGTTGCAGGCGGCCGGCTTCGATGCGGTCGTTGAAGAACGCGAGGGTCAGCTGCTGACTTCTGAAAAATTTGACCGGGTGTTGGATCTGATTGGTCCCGCAACGGTTGCCGATTCCCTGACCCATCTGAATCCCGGGGGTATTGTGAGTTCTACCGGGCAGTTAGGTGGGCAGTGGACGCTAACGGATTTTGATCCGATTATGAGAATTCCTAACGACTGCTACCTGACGTCGTTTTATTCTGGAGATGTGCAAGTAACCCGGATTCAAGATCTCTTACAGTTAATTACCAGCCACAATATTGATGTCACGCCCGTTAAAACCTTTCCACTGAGCGACATGCGAGCGGCTAATGAATATTTAGCAAGTCACCATAGTTTTGGTAAAGTCGTAGTACTTTCGTAAAAAGATCCTTGACAGTGCTTGCTGAGAGGACTAAACTATCATTAATTTCTAATCGATTTGTCATAAAAGCTAGGAGAAGAGTAGTGGTGACGTTGTTGTTCAGTGAGCCCGGTAAGTGAGAACGGGTCAACGACTAGCCGTGAAGATGAGCTCCTGATAGCTATCAAGCGGTTCACGCTACTTGATCGGTAGGAACCGTTAACTTTCCGGGTATCAATAGGTACCGTTGAGGCAAGGTTTGTGAAGGTCTTGTAAACTAGGGTGGTAAAACGACGCATTCGTCCCTTGAACTAAGCAATTAGTTCGGGGACGCATGCGTTTTTTATGTCCCATGGCAGATCACAAAATATAGGAGGAATTTATCATGACGACAACGACTTTAAAAGCATTTCCTTACCGGTATGACGTTGTAGGCAGTCTCTTACGGCCAGCGAACTTGAAGGACGCGCGGGCAAAATTTGCGGCTGGTGAGATTACGGCGGACGAATTGAAGACGGTTCAGCGGACTGAAACGAAGCGTGTCGTGGCTGAGCAGGTCAATCTCGGCTTGAAGGCGGTCACCGATGGCGAATTCAACCGCAGTTGGTGGCACCTGGACTTTCTATGGGGCCTGACGGGTGTGGGGCACTACGACTATCAGCAAAGTTATAAATTCCACGGAAGCAAGACTCGGACAGACAACGCGGATCTGGTCGGCAAGATTGCCTTTAACCCGGACCATCCCTTCTTTGAGAGTTTCGCGTATTTGCAGAGCTTGGTTCCAGATGGTGTGGTTGTGAAGCAGACCATCCCTTCACCGACGATGTTGTTCCGGGACAATAGAAGTGATAACTGGCACCAATTCTATGAAACCTGGGACGCTTACTTAGATGACCTGGCCAAGGCTTATCACGAAACGATTCTGCATTTCTATGACTTGGGTTGCCGGTACTTACAGCTGGACGATACGACGTGGGCCTTCCTGATCAGCAAGCTCAATGAGACGGCTGACGATGCCACCGCCCACCAAAAGTACGTTGGTCTGGCTGAGGATGCCGTTCACGTCATCAATAGCCTGTTGGCAGGTTTACCCGATGATCTGACAGTCACCACGCACATTTGCCGCGGAAACTTCAAGTCGACCTACCTGTTCTCTGGCGGTTACGATGACGTGGCGGATTACCTGGGTGAGCTGCACTATGATGGACTATTCCTGGAATACGACAGTGATCGGGCCGGAAGCTTTGCGCCATTGAAGAAAATCTGGAATGGCGATGCTGGTAAGCGGCTAGTCTTGGGCTTGATCACGTCTAAGTTCCCTGACTTAGAGGATGAGGCTGTTGTGAAAGCACGGATCGCGGACGCCGCTAAACAAGTGCCGTTAGCCAACTTGGCGCTCTCCACGCAGTGTGGGTTTGCCTCGACTGAAGAAGGTAACCAGTTGACGGAGGACCAGCAGTGGGCCAAGTTGAAGCTGGTTAAGCGGATCTCGGATAGTGTTTGGGAAGCATAGTTTGGTTACGGTAGAACGCGACTCATTTTTATTTCTGTACAGTAAAGGCCCGGCATGCCGGGCCTTTACTGTACAATTCAATTTTCAATATTTTATTAGCTGACGTTATCGTGTTAATCTTGCAATCATTTTACTTTGGTTGTTAGGGGCACCCGAGACAGATGACCATTGTCGACCCGGTAGAAGCCGGTACGAATGTGTTGATGATAGCTTTTTTTCATCCCGCGTGTGAAGGTTTTGTCGTATTCTGGAACGGCGACATAATCATACTGGGCTAAGTCTTTGCGGAAGGCTGTCGGGTTTTTACTAAAGGTGGCCTGACCGGTAGCGTTGTTGGTGAAAAAGTAGTAGTTTGCCAAGTAACCAGTATAGTAGGTGGTTACTTCGACCTTTTGAGGATCGACTATCAGTATTTTAGTGTTATTTAGTTTGGTCCAAGGACGCGCAATTTTTGTCAACATTACCGGAAGGGTGTGCCGATTATAATTATTCGTAAAGTTAGTCCCATTAATTTCGGAGTACATCATGATAACGGAAAAAAACATAACTAAGAATGAGGCCAGTTGATACCCGTTCTTGGTCCAAATGGATTGGAAATTACGGGGACTACGTGCAACAAAATTCTGCTCATAGAAAGTTTCATCAATGACGCGAACTAAAACGATAGCCCCGATAAATAGATTGAGCACCACGATTGTTGACATGTATCGTTCGAAACCATCTAGAGTAATCGCTTCGTCGTAAGGCATAGATAGAACATACATGCCGAGTAGACTGAAGTAATAAAGAAGTGATATCAAATCGAGCCAGCCTAGGAGCTTAAATAAGTTATTGGGGTGATGGCAAACATATTTAATAATTGCCCAGCTACTGATTAGTAAGATATTTAGGAGTAAAAAGCCCTGAGTAGATAGGGACCCCAAGTTGAAGATTTGTTTGAGGAATTGTTGGCCAATGCTAATAAAGCCTTGTAAGCCATCATGGGATAACTGGCTGGAGTATGCTTGCGCACTAATTTCGTGTTTGGAAGTAATGAATGTCATTTTGACATGAATTTCCCACGCGATAAAAGGTAAGGCGCCGACTAGCAGTGTCCCAAGCCAAATTCCTAGGGTACTTACGGTCCGTTTGAACCAATGGGCGGTTGAAGACCGTTGAATCAGCATGTACAGGTAGTATGTGGCGATGATTGCGACAAAGAATGCCGCCGAATTCTTTACTAGCAATAGCGTTCCACTAAACAAGGCGACGTGCGCCATCTGCATACGCAGGTGCTGTTGATAAATGAATATCCCAACTAATGCGGCCATTGTGAGGATAGCTAGAACGTAATCGACTAATAAATTATTTAACCGAATGTTGATATTGAAAACGTAAGAAATGGCAATGGTCAGGCATAACAGCATCGAGTTTAGGCCACGTGTTCGATCGCGTAAGGTTGCAAAGATGGCGTAACTAGCGGCCCAGATCAAGATGAATTGGGCGACTAACATGGTGCCGGAGTTGAATCCTGTAAAAGTAACAAATTGCGTAATAAAAAGGGCAGTTGCAGGGGGATAGGATGTGAAAGAAATAATCGTATCACTGGCACCAGGTAAATGCCCAGTGTAGGTCATAAACTTAACGATCGTCGCCCAATGTGAAAAGTTATCGTAATGAATTAAGGGGCTGCGCAAAAGGACCAAGGCCATCACGAAGCCTAGAAAAATCATCCAGGCGTCAAAGAGGTGTAAGCCTTCATAATGAAAGGCAACCTTTCCGTAGTAGCCTAAAATCAGTCTGAGTAGCAATAGGCCAACACCCAAGCTGGTTACAATCCAGATTCCAGGTTTGAGCCATCCTAGCATGGCAAAGATATACAGCAGCAGGATTTGTACTAAGATACCAGTGATCCACGTTAAATAAGGATTAACGTGAAGCCAACGCATCGTACTGCTGTAACCGATCAAAGCCAAGGCGAAGAAAATAAGTCCAATGAATGCCAAGAGGGTCCCTCCATTTTGGTAAATTAATGAATGCGTTCTAGTCCGTGATTCGTTACTTTAAAGAATCCCGTGACCACGTGCTGGTGATAGACTTTTTCAGTGAGAACGGTGAAGGTTCGGTGGGTTTCGGGTATCGCAACATAGTCAAAGTGTTCCACAGCGACTTTGAAAGCCTTGGGGGTCATCATGAAGTTTTCTTGACCGATTGCCTGATCAGTGAAGAAGTAATAGCGTCCAACATATCCCGCATAGTAGTCGTCAACGTCAACTTTTTCGGGATCTACGATTAGGACCTTTTTGTGATTCAAATGGGTCCACGGTTTAGCAATACGACTCATTTGAAGGGGTAAGGTGTTGTGATTCATCTTATTTGTAAAATTAGTTCCCGTAATTTCTGAATACATCATCGTAATAGCGAAGAATCCGACAACTAGTGTAGAGATTTGATAAGCATTTTTGGTGGCTGCACTTTTAAAGGACTGGGTGTTTCGTTTTTGAAAGTTCTGTTCGAACTGTATGCGATCCAGCGCACGCACGAGGGCAACTGAACCGATGAGCAGGTTGAGTATGACCATACTCCCCATGTAGCGTTCAAAACCATCCAAAACAATTGCTTCCGCGTAAGGCATTGAGAGAATATACATACCAAACAGGCTACCGTAATAGGCAATGAACACGATATCCAAAAGAAACGCCATGCCTAAAAGATTATTCCGGCGATGTGCGCGCAGCCGAATGTAGATCCACATGCCAATTAACACGACGTTGATGAGTATAATCCCTTTAGTTGAAAGGGAGTTGGTACTTAAAATCTGCCCGATAAATTTGTGAGCAATTTTAAATAATTCCTGATGACTTTCGCCATTCAACTGCTTGGAATAGGCTTGGGCACTAATTTGATGTTTAGAGATAGTAAACGTATGTTTAACGTGCCATTCCCACCACAGGAAGGGCATGATGCCAACACCGATGGTTCCTGCTAATTGTAGTGGAATCATGGCTAGTCGACGGTACCAATGACCATGCCCGTTGGCAATCAGCGTATACAGAAAGTACACGCCAATCATGACAACAAAGAAAGTTGCTGAATTTTTAACCAACATGAGCGCCCCAATAAAAATGGCGGTGTGCATACAAAGTAACGCTGGTTTTTTCCTGTAAGCGAAAATGCCAATCAGCCCTGCGATAGCAATAATTGGTAACACGTAATCTACTAACAAGTTATTTAGTCGAATGGCGACATTGAAGACAAACGAAATGGCTAACGTAAAACAGAGAATAAAACCAGTCAGGGCACGCGAACGGTCACGAAGCCCAGCGAAGATGGCGTAACCAGCAGCCCAAATCAAGATAAATTGGGCCACTAACATCGTGCCATCGCTAAAGCCAGTCCAATGGACAAATTGGGTGATATATAGCGCGGTGGCAGGCGGATACGAGGTGAATGAAATCAATTTATCCGTTGCGCCAGGAAGATGGCCAGTGAATGTCATGAATTTGACCATGACGGCCCAGTGGGAAAAATTATCATAGTGGACGAGGGGGCTCTTCAGCAGCGTTTGCCCCATAGCCAAACCCAAGCCAATCATCCAGAAGTCAAAGAGGTGAATCCCTTCAAACTGCAATTGGCCCTTATGCCAGAAACTTAATAGGAACCATAGGACCAGTAAAGCTATCCCAAAATAGGTGACGATTTGGATGCCCAAGTTAAGCATTCCAACCATAGCAAAAACATACAGCATTAGGATCTGAACGAGCATAGCTGTAATCCAGGCCAAGTAAGGACTGACCCCCAAGCGGCGCAGTGTGCCGTTATATCCCAACAATCCTAATACGTAGACAAGTAATCCAATCCAAGCGCTCATGGTAGCGACTCCTTTTAAAAGCGATTAAAGCGCCGACTTAGTTTTCGTTCATAAGTACGCGCGCGCACGATCAAGTTCATATAAAGCTCGTCAAATGGTGTAACCCAAGTATCTTGGACACTTGGCAATGTCTTATTAGCACCATCGTAAATCAACTGTAGGTAGTGATCACGATTCTCGTCTGGCGCAACATGGACCTGTAGACTGTAGATAGATGTGCCGTTGCGTTTGCTAATACGAGCAACCTTACCGTGTAGTTGTACATCGAAGTCTTGATGTTTAACGGTTAGTTTAAGTTCATCGCCCTCCGCAATATCATCAACAGAGTCGTCGGTAGTGGTGAAAGCCACGCCACCTTCGGAAACATCCTCAGTGGTCATCGAATGCCACTTACCGTCGTTTCCTTGAACGCTGCCGGGAACTTGACGGATAAACCGCTCGTTCTTCCGGTAGACGGGACGTCCCATGGAAATAAATAGGCACATACTTAAGTTGATGAAATGCATTAATAGCCAGAATGTGATGACACTCCCCACCAAAATTTCAGAGCCGTATTTGCCATAATTAAATTTGATGATCGAAACTACGGTGATAGTCCACAGAATGAGATAGGGCAAGATGTACAGCTTATCCTTGAGTGAGTAAGTGACGTTCTTAGAGGTTACCTTAAACTTTTTGGCTTTGAGTCCTAAAGTTTCGAGGATAACGGGGATGAACAGGTAGGGGGCGAAGAATGTCTCCTGAACTTCCCCCCAACGTTCATTACGAATCTTGGCAGTGTCGCCCATCCCAGAAGTATCCCCCATGACATAGTGTAAGAGGAAGTACCCCGGGGCCCACACCACCATGAGGATCCAAAAGTTTGCGTTGACGACTTGAATTTTAAAAAGGGCGTATAGAATTGGGGCAATCATATAAATCATTCGGCGAAAGAAGGCCCACCAGTAAAAGTAGGTGTTAATTAAAATGATTCGGTTCATCAGTGACAGATGTGGGTTCGTGAAAATATGCAGATTACGACAACTTTGGATAACACCACGAGCCCACCGCGTTCGCTGCTTAATGACCCCTTTCATATCAATAGGCGTCATGCCACTGGACTGTGGAACTTTAGTCGCTAGACTGATATAACCCGCCATGTTCAACATTGTTCCCAACTCAAAATCTTCGGTGATGGTATCGGTTGGAAAGCCGCCAACTTCATCAACGGCCTTGCGTAGGAATACCGCATTAGAACCGGTAAACAGGGCGCGCTTATTTCCACCATTCAGCACGTTAATATCTCTGGAGAAGAAATCTTGTTCATTGGGAATGATCTTTTCTGAGAAGAGATTGAACTGAAAGATATCGGCGTTGTAAAAGCTTTGCGGTGTCTGCACAAAGCCCAGCGGTTCTGTATGATCGGGATCATCGATGAGTTGCTGGAAGTTTTCGGTGAATAGCGGTACCGTATTCCGCAGAAAGCCGGAAAAAGGAATCATGTCCGTGTCAAAAATGACAAATAGTGGCGAGTCCAGTTTTGCTAGAGTGTGGTTGATGTTTCCAGACTTTGCTTGCTTATTACCTTCCATTCCCGAGTAACCGATATGGTAGTGTGCGGCTAGGGCTTTAACCTCAGGTCGATTACCATCATCTGCGATAACAACGTGAACTTTGCTTTTATCAGGATAGTCAATGTAAGTCGCGGCGTTCACAGTTTTCCGCAATAAATCTACTTCTTCATTGTGCGTTACGATAATAATATCCACATCGGGTAGGGGCTGTGTTGTGCTATAGTCTGGCATTTCTAGTCGCCATTTTTTCTTGGTGGAAAGCATTCTAAAGAAGATTAAGATAAATCCAGTCATATTCGATAGGATTTCACTAAGGACCAGCAAGAGGGCAAAAATGAGCGTAAATAAATTTGCATGCCAAGGGATGGTGAAGAATATTCGCCATAACAAATAAATAACTGATAGGAGAATTGCCAGAAAGTAGAGTGCCCTACGGCGATTAGACATGTTGAGGACCTTCTTTAAAAATCAAGTCACGTTGGATTTGATAACTGATCATAAAGAGTACAAAATCAACAATTACCTTGGCCAGGGTCGGCATAAACTGACCATTAGTGGCGGGTAAGAGCGTTGTGAGTAAATCAGTAAAGAATCCAGAGGCTAACATCTGTATGATAAATAAACAGCCGTATTTAAAGAGTGTTTTGCTACCTGCGTGATTGAAAACAACGTGGTGGTTAATTGAATAGTTCGCGATCGAAGATAGTACCCGTGAAACGACAGTTGCCACGAGGATACTGTTTAAGATGTGATTGCCTATGAGAAAGAGAACCAGATAAAATAAACTAATGTCAATCAAGAAAGAAATTAGCCCACTGGCTGCGAATTTTAAAAATCGAGAATAAATTGCAATTGAATCACGAATCACGCGAAAATGGGACGAAGCATTGCCTTCCAAGTAAATTGTTGGAATGGGCTGCTCGACGATCTTTACATGATATTTTTTGGCCTGGAGTAACATGTCAAATTCAAATTCGAAGCGGTCACCAGAAAAATTGATCAGAGCCTTCGTGTAAGTCATGGGAATGACCCGCAGTCCAGTCTGGGTATCTGAAATGTTTTGTCGCGTTAATAAGCGAACCAGGCCACTGGTAAGTAGATTGCCAAATTGGCTACGAAATGGAATATCGTTTGTAAACTGGCGGACGCCGATGACGAGTTGTTGTGGGTCTTGGGCAAACTTATCCAAACAGCTCTGTAAAGCCGCAACGGTATGTTGGCCATCGGAATCCATGGTGGCCACACCATCGATATTTGGCAGGTGCTTTTGAACGTAAGTAAAAGCAGTCTTCAACGCCGCGCCTTTGCCACGATTGTGTGGATGATTTAAGATAGTCAGCTCTGGGTAGAGTTGTCGTAATTGTTGAAAAATAACTTGATGATTAGTGTCACTACCATCATTCACAATGATGATTTCATTAATGGTAACGCTTAATATTGATGAGGAAGTTATATTGCTGATTAGGTCAATCAACTTATTATCCGGATTAAGAGCCGGAATGATGACGCCAATGTTTAACATAATATCTCCTCGTCTCCTTCAAATCCCCTGTGAATGATATCGTTTATGAAAACGATTTGTACGATTTAGTACCGTAAAGTACATGCAAGAGAGTAATAGTATATCATTCATTTGGCCTAATAATAAATAAGTGCATAAAACGCTGATCCAATTACCCCTCTCAAGACTGCTACTTGGATGGTTTATGATGCTAATCGTCCAACGGCGCAGGATGAGTCCCCGAATTTGATTGGTCAGTTTTATATTGAGTAAGTTAATTATGCCTACTAATAACCTAATTCCATTATAGATTAAAAACGAGCAAACAACGAGGCAAATATGTTTTTGATATCTAAACATAAAGTATGAATTATGTTGGTAATATTAAGACGGTTCTCGCAGTTTTGAGACCACATCGTAAGCAGGACTATTTATGACTAGAATTTAATTTCAGGCATCAGTTCCAGCTTCTTCTCGGAGTGACGATTGAGAGCCTTAATTACTATGTTCGCCAATGTATTTACCAAGTCTTTACCAAAACCTCAGTGATTCTTTACAAGCGTTGTATAAAATAAGAGGTATCCTAATGACAGTAAATAAGACTGAAAGTAGGGAGTGACTGGTGACAATGACAACGACCGTATTTGGCCATCGGGGATATCCGGCGCGTTTTCCGGAGAATTCACTGGCGGGATTCAGCTATGCTTTAGATCACGGAATCGAAGGCTTAGAGTTTGATGTGCATTTGACGAAGGACCGTGTGCCAGTCATTATGCATGATGAACGAATTGACCGAACCACGGATGGCAGTGGTTTGATTGAGAGTTATACTTATGCGCAACTGCGGCATTTTCGTCTGGCCAATCAGGAACCGATTCCGTCACTGGCGGAGTTTCTAGCGCTGGTCACTGATCGCAATGTGCAACTCAATCTGGAATTGAAGACCGATAAGATTCAGTATCCGGGGATTGAGGCCATCGTCATGCAGATGGTGCACACGACCAAGTTGCGGCGGCCTGTCATCTTTTCATCTTTTCACTTACCGACTTTGAAGACTTGTCAGCAAATCGCGCCTGATGAGAGTTATTGTTGGTTGACGGATAAGCCGGTGGCTCAACCGACAGTGCTGGTAGCGAAGGAGCATTTGAGTGGCTTACATCTGAGTCACTTTCAATCAGGCCTGCCCATCACCGAACGTATTTGGACGGTCGACAACCCGACCGTGGCCGCGACGCTCATGAAGCAGCACGTCGCTGGAATATTTACGGACGACTTTGTCACGATGATGCAGGTGAAACAACAAATAGCAAATTAAAACAAGCGTCCCGTTCCGATGACAGAACGAGGCGCTTATTAGTTTTTAAGGAGGCGTGAAGTATTGGGTAATCCTCCCAATGATAAGCTATTTGTTGAGTGAATTTTGAAATTCAGCACCCAACTGTTGGGCATTAAATGCATAGGGGGCCAGTGCTTGATCAACGTTGATGAAGTGACCTTGGTCGTCCATGTCAGCACGGTGCAGGCTGATCTGCAGGTTGTTATTCAATGGCTGCATCTTGAGGCCATGGATGATGAGGTTGACACCCAGTGCGGCCTGGAACCCGCCGTGACTCCCGTAAGAGACCATGCTAACGGGTTTGTCGGCCCATTCCTTGTAGAGATAATCCAAGGCGTTCTTCAGGGGTGCCGGATAGCCCCAGTTATATTGTGGGAAGAGCAGAATGAAGCCATCGTAGCCTTGAACCAGTTGGCTCCAGCGTTGCGTGTGGGCTTGGTTGTAGACGCCTGTCGAAGGCTGGGCGATTTCGTCTAGGAAAGGTAAGTTGATTTCAGCTAGATCAATAAGATCAACGGTTAGACTGGGTTGCGCAATGGCCTTTTGGAGCCAGTTCGCGATGTCAGGACTGATTCGAGAGGGACGAGTGGAGCCGATGATGATGCCAATTTTAGATGTCATGAGTCAAAAATCTCCTTAAATTTAAAACTATCCGTGCAGTATGCACACATATTAACAGCTTTCTGGTATACTAGCAAGTATGGATAATGAAATTTTTGAAGCACTGTTTGAAATCGTGACGTTTTTTAATCAGCCACAGCAGGACCGTCATCTGCTCCAGCAGGCTGATGTGCCGTTGGAATCGGCAGCCCTGCCCATCGTGGTTCGAGTTGGTCGTCAGCCGGGAATCAGCATTGGCGAATTGGCCGATCAGATTGGCCGGAATCACTCGTCCATTAGTCGGCAGGTCGATAAGTTAATGGCGGCAGGCTGGCTGGCAGAGGCGGAACGTCGGGATCAACGGGTTCGTCAAGTGACGCTAACGTCGCAGGGACAACGGGGATTGATACAAATAAAGCTCGCTCGGGAGGCAGCATTGCGCGAAAAATTAGCGAGCTATTCCAATACCGATCGTGCCGAATTGGTGCGGGTTCTGCAACAGTTAGCGGATACGTTAACAGGAAACAAGGAAGAGTATCATGAATAAGTATTCATGGTGCTCTGAATGGCTAATTTTAGTGATGGCCAGTTAGCGGAAGTAAGTTGGGTGAAGCAACGTTTGTTGTTTTTGTCTGTAACGCCAATAGTAGAAAATTTCAGAAGGATGCAGTCAATTTGCATTCTTCTAAAAACATCATGGTTAGCCAGTCTGGCGGTAAAAAAGTGTAAAAAAATTAACCTCATTGAATCGAACTGGGATTTAGTCTGATTCAATGAGGCTAATATTTAATTTGGACAATCAATTGCTGAGGCATTTTCCGGGTACCTTAACAATTGTTACCAAAAAAGCTTTAGTTTGTCGTCTGGTTGTTAAGCAATTGTTTTACGACATCTTTATAATAACAAAGAAATCAAGGGTTTTGGGCAATTCTCGTGATTTGTAATATTACAAATTCATGGAAGCGAAATTTTCCTGAAATATAAATGAAATCCCGAACAAATCCGAAAGCCAATTTGACCGTTCTTGTGTAAAGAAAGCGTATACTTATCCCAGTTGCTGAATAAATTGGAGGGTCAAATATGTCAGTTTTAACGAATACGTTCAGTTTGGCTAATGGCACGCAGATTCCACAGGTAGGATTTGGCACTTGGCAGATTCCGGGTGGCGACACGGCCTACAACGCAGTGGCTAACGCATTGAAGGCTGGTTACCGGCACATCGATACGGCGAAGGCTTATGCGAACGAATCTAGTGTTGGTAAGGCGATTCGCGACTCTGGAATTCCACGAGCAGAAATTTTTGTGACCACGAAGTTGCCAGCCAAAGTTAAGACCTATCAAGGCGCACTGGATGCCTTTGACACGACCATGTCGAATTTAGACGTCGGTTATGTTGACCTCTACTTGATTCATGCGCCATGGCCATGGGACGAGATTGGCAAGGATTGCGATGCCGGAAACCGTGACGTCTGGCGGGCAATGGAAGAAATCTATGCCAGCGGCAAGGCGAAGGCCATCGGGGTCTCGAACTTCAACAGTCATGATCTGCAGAACATTTTAAATCACGCTGAGGTTGCGCCCATGGTCGATCAGATTCAATACTATGTCGGCTACACGGAACCCAAGATCACGAAGTTTGCGCAGGATCACGATATGCTGGTTGAAGCGTATTCACCGTTGGCTACCGGCGATATGTTGGAAAATGAGGCAATTAAGGAAATGGCCAATAAGTACCACGTTTCGGCGGCCCAGCTAGCTCTGCGGTTTGTCTTAGAGAACGGTGTGTTACCACTGCCTAAGGCGACGAGTCAGGCCCATATTACGGCGAACGCGCAGTTGGACTTCTCAATTGATGCGGGTGACATGGCTAAGTTAAATGCAATGAGTGATACGGCTAAGAATCATGAGCACAATGGGACGCAAGGCTAGACTTTCTGAAAATAACACGGTTGATTGCACGAATGAGGTGTGATCAGCCGTGTTTTTGTTGCTTACGACGATCATTGAGGCGGATGATTCCGTTGACGATTGGTTGGTCGGCTCATTAGATTCGTCAACAAGATACTTTTATTGAAAAATAAATATATCGTTCGAGTTTTACGGTTTACTTATTGAAAATAGGCGCTTTTTTCATCATAAATATATTTATAAACCGGTATATTTTCAGAAAATGATTGTAAAAGTTCGGGTTTCTGCTAGTATTGGAAGTGGTCAAAGAGGACTACTACATAACTGAGGAGTGAGCTAGATGCACTTGAGTAAGAAGGTAAAATGGCTCTTGGTTTTCACTGCATTACTGGTCTTGCCAGCAACGTTAGCAGGTTGTGGGAAAACCACGGCATCCACGTCTGGATCAAAGGGGTATGCCCCTAAGAAGTTGACGGTGGAATTCGTGCCATCATCCAATGCGGGGACGATTGAAGCTAAGGCCAAGCCGCTGGAAGGGTTGCTGAAGAAGCAATTGGGGATTCCAGTCACGGTCAGCGTTTCGACTGACTACAACACCATCGTTGAAGCAATGGGGTCTAAGAAGGTTGACGTGGGCTTCCTGCCACCTGATGCCTACGTATTGGCTCATAAGCAGTACCATGACAAGGTCTTACTGCAAGCACAACGTTATGGGCTTACGGAACCAGGGGACAAGGCCAACACCAAGCTGGTCGACTATTACCGTTCCCAAATTCTGGTACGTAAGGATAGCGGCATCAAGTCTGTTAAGGATTTGAAGGGTAAGAAGATTGCCGTCCAAGACACGACGTCTACGGCCGGTTGGATCTATCCGGCGGTTGAAATGTTAGATCAAGGCGTCAACATCAACAAGGATGGCATTCAAACGGTCACGGTCAAGGGCCATGATCAAGGGGTCTTATCCGTTTATAACAAGAACACGGATGCTGCCTTTGTCTTCCAAGGCGCACGGAACCTGGTGAAGAAGGACGAGAAGGACATTATGAGTAAGGTCGTTCCAATCTACACCACAGGGAAGATTCCAAACGATACCATTACGGTCCGTGGGGACATGACCGGTAAGTGGCAAAAGAAGATTGCGACGGCGTTCAAGCAGATTGCGAAGACCAAGAAGGGTCACGCCATCATTTCCAGCGTTTACTCGCATGAAGGCTACGCGGACTCAAAAGACAGCAACTTTAACATTGTTCGTCAGTACGACAAGAAGGCTAAGGCCCTCGACAAGTAAAATTGAATTGATGTAACGACGGTAAGAGTAGCAGGGGGAGCGATAGTATCGGCGCCTCCGCTGCTCTTTTACATAGGAGGAACCAGACGGATGGACAAGACACCCATTATTTCATTTAAAAACGTCAACAAGGTCTACGCTAACGGCACGGTCGGCTTGAAGAACATTAATTTTGAGATCCCACAGGGTGAATTTTTGGTGGTCGTCGGCTTATCTGGTGCGGGAAAGAGCACCCTACTACGGACGATTAACCGAATGCATGAGATTACGTCCGGTGAGATTCGCGTTGAAGGTGAATCGATTAAGCCCTATAAGGGCCGCTCACTGCGATTACTGCGGCGCAAGATCGGGATGATCTTTCAGAACTTTAACTTGGTGAAGCGGTCGAGTGTGGCCAAGAATGTTCTCTCGGGTCGGGTAAGCTACTATCCCACTTGGAAGAGTATCCTGGGGTTGTTTAGCACGACGGACAAACAAAAGGCTGTACAGGCTTTGCAACGGGTCAGCCTAGCAGAAAAGTTATACGCAAGAGCCGATGAGCTGTCGGGTGGGCAACAACAGCGGGTCGCAATTGCGCGGACACTGATGCAGGATCCTAAGATCATTTTGGCCGATGAGCCAATTGCTTCGTTGGACCCACTGACGACCAAGACGGTCATGGATATTCTCAAACGGTTGAATCAGGAGGACGGTATTACAGTAATCGTCAACTTACATTCCGTGGCGTTAGCTCGGGAGTATGCCGACCGAATCGTTGGGTTACGCGCTGGTGAAGTGGTCTACGATGAACCAATTGCGGCCGTGACCGAGGCGGACCTGAACCGGGTCTACCAGACAGTCTAGGAGGGCAGAACGATGACAACACAAATACCACGGCGACCATGGCTACAACGCTGGCACGTGAAGCCCATTGGCTGGACGCTCATCATTCTTATTCTGCTGGTAGCGTCGTCACGGATGACCGGCGTCGATGTGGGGATGTTCTTCAGCAATCTTGGCCAGTTTACGGACCTGCTCGTCCGGATGTCGCGGCCGGCCTGGGACTATCTTCCCATTATCCTCCATCCCCTATATGAGACCATTCAGATGGCAATTCTGGGAACCACGATTGGGGCCGCCTTTGCCGTTCCCTTTGCCGTATTGGCGGCCAGTAATCTGGTCCACAACCGCTGGCTTAGAGGGATTATCCGCTTGATTCTCGACCTTGTCCGCACGTTGCCTGACCTGCTCTTAGCGGCCATCTTTGTGGCCATCTTTGGTATCGGGTCAACGGCAGGGGTTGTGACACTAGCTATCTTCTCGTTTGGGATGGTTTCTAAGCTCTTCTATGAGGTCATTGAGACGATTGATATGGGGCCGCTGGAAGCCTTGGAATCAGTGGGAGCCAACAAACTAACCATTATTTGGTACGCCGTTTTACCGCAAATTATGAATCAATTCGTGAGTTACTTTCTCTATACCTTAGAGATCAATGTACGGGCCTCAACGGTGCTGGGATATTTAGGTGCCGGTGGGATTGGGGTTTTCCTACAGCGGTCACTAAACGAGTTCAACTATAGCCAGACGTCGGTCATTATTTTGGCAACACTCGTGGTGGTCATGGTCATTGACGGCATCAGTAATCACTTGAGGAGGGTATTACTCTAACATGCAAACGACAATATCAAAAAAGCCCGCCACATTGAATTTATGGCGGCGATGGAACTGGCTCTTATGGATTGCAGTCGTAGCAGTTATCTATACTTGGGCGATTACGGGGCTACATTTCACCGGTCTGCAAGAATCTGCGGCGTCCGTGTCCCGTTCGATTGTGCATGGCCTGGTTCAGCCGGACTGGTCGTACGTTTATAACGGTAGCGGCGAAGATCTGGTGTCGTTGATTCTACAGACGTTAGCGATTGCCTTTTTGGGAACCATTATCTCGTCACTGATCAGCGTGCCCTTTGCCTTTTGGGCGGCGCGTGGTGGTAAAGAATGGCTTCACATTCGTTCGGGAAGCGGTAAGGTCGTGCTGACTTTGATTCGGACTTTTCCCGAGATTGTTCTCGCTATTATGTTTATCAAGGCGGTCGGTCCAGGGTCATATGCCGGAGTTCTAGCAGTCAGCATTCATTCGATTGGGATGCTGGGCAAGCTATTCAGCGAGGCCATTGAGAACATGGACCGAGGTGCCGATGAGGCCATTACAAGCGCTGGCGGCAATAGCGCGCAGATTTTCATGCTGGCAACCTTGCCGACGATTATGCCGGAATTCATTTCCTACACACTTTATCGCTTTGAAATCGCGGTTCGTTCGGCCTCGATTCTGGGGATGGTTGGTGCTGGTGGGATTGGGACACCTATGATTTTTGCCATTCAAACGCGTAACTGGCCGCGAGTCGGCATCATCTTATTGGGGATTGTCCTGATGGTTCTATTGATTGACTCGCTGTCGGAACAATTACGAAAGAGGTTGATCTAGTGGTGAAAGTGAAGATTCTCTCGACTAGCGACGTTCACGGCTACGTCTACCCGACGAAGTATCTGAATACGGCGGATAATCAACCGCTCGGCCTACTCAAGGCAGCAACGGTGATCGAAGAGATTCGGCAGAATACGGCGCCGGATGAAGTGGTCATTACGATTGAAAATGGGGACTGGATTCAGGGCTCGCCACTGACAACTTATTTGGCCAAGCATTCCGAGGCACCAAATGAACTTTTGAGTCAATTGACCACAACCCTGAATTACGATGCCGGTGTTTTGGGTAACCATGAATTTAACTATGGGTTGGACTACCTGCGAACCTGTGAGAGTGATCGGGACTATCCCCTGTTAGGCGCGAACATTGATGGTGGGGAAGCCCAACAGATCGTTGATGCGCCGTACACCATTATTGAACGACAGGGCGTGCGGGTGGCTATTCTGGGATTAACGACCAGTTATATTCCGGTGTGGGAGACGGCCGAACATATCGTGGGGTTGCAGTTTGACTCCGTCGTCACGACGGCTAAACGCTGGGTTCCTCGGCTACATAAACAAGCGGACGTGGTGGTCGTCGCCTATCACGGTGGCTTTGAGGCTGACCCAGCGACAGGCAAGCCGACGGAACGGGCCACCGGCGAAAATGAAGGTTACCGACTCTTGATGGAAGTTCCCGGAATTGATGCTTTGGTCACAGGTCATCAGCATCGGCAGTTGGCGGATATTTATCGCGGCGTGCCCACGACTCAGTCTGGTGAAAAGGGTGTAGCGGTGGGGATGATCGACCTAGTATTGGATAAGAGTAAGCAAGTTATTGACCACGACGCACGCCTGCTGACGACGGCCAATGCCCAACCGGCTGATTGGTTGGCGGCGCTGGCTGATGAGACTGAAAGTCACGTCCAGCGTTGGTTAGACCGTCCAATCGGCAAGTTAAGCGGTGACAGTCTAAATGTGACGGATGCAATGGCCGCTCGGCTGCATGGTCACCCGTATCTCGAGTTCGTGAATACTGTGGAAATGGCCGCCGGGGGCACCGACATTGCGGCGACCAGTCTTTTTAACGATGATGTTCAGGGACTAAGCACGCAGCCCACGATTCGGCAACTCCTGAACAGTTATAGCTATCCCAATACCCTCGTGGTCGAACAGCTTTCGGGTCAGGATATCCGGGCGGCTTTGGAACGGTGCGCTAGTTTCTGGCTACTGAATTCTAAGGGAGAAATTACCGTGAATCCGGCGTTTACAACGCCCAAGGTGCAACTCTATAATTATGATTTTTACAGTGGCTTGGACTATACATTTGACCTGCATCAGCCGATTGGGCAGCGCGTAGTGCAGTTGGATTATCACGGGACGCCCGTCCGGCCTGATCAAATGCTTAGCGTGGCGGTTAACCAGTATCGTGGCAATGGTGGCGGTGATTATCCGATGTTTAGCGCGACAAAGATCACGCGGGAAGTGAATGTAGATTTACCTGAATTAATCATGACTTACTTTGAACAACACCCTGTAGTTTTGGGGCGACAACCTACAAATTTTAAAATCGTCTAAAAAAGTACCAGAGCCATCACTATGTAGGATGTGCTCTGGTACTTTCAGGTTTAAAGTTTTTTCGTGTCAACTGGATTTAAGACGCTAGATGGTGATGACAATCTTGCCTAATTGCTCTGCGCGCTACCCGTTGTAGTCCAGTCTGTACCTGATCAAAGGGCAGAATGGACCCAATCGTAGGATTGATTAGTATATAGATGGGCGTCTCACTATTTGCCTCAAATTAGAGCGTATTAATAGCTAAATTGAGCTTATTATAGTATGATTCTTTAAAGCTAGGAGGGGTAATATGCAAACGACAAAGCAGAATCAAAGTAAACGAGTTCAGGCGATAGTTGATGCGGAAGTTGCTGATCAGGCCGAAAAAATTTTGAGTGATCTCGGTGTGACACCGACTAACGCAATTAATATGTTCTATCGTCAGATTATTATCCATGGTGGATTGCCATTTGGTGTTGTTCTATCGGAACGGCAACGGGCAACACATGAATTGTTGGAAGCAACGAAAAATCAACCCGTTCGGGAAATTAAAACGCAAGCAGACTTAGAAAAGTTCATTGCTAATGGAGACTAATGAGATTGCGATTGTCTATTTAGCATTTACACAATCATCCGGGGGAAAGCGCCGTCCGGTAATCGTAATTGATGATTTTTCAAAAGACTTACTTTGTTATCCTGTGACCACTAAATACGCTGAGGAATCGACACGCATTAGGAAAAACTACCTAGAGATAGTGGACTGGCAAGCGGCAAATTTGAATAAGCCATCTTGGATTGATGTGGGAACGATGTATCGCCTTGATAAGACACTTCAAATGAAAATCAAAAAAATTGGCAAGCTTTCAGTGGCCGATATCTGGCGACTCGCCATGTTTACCCGAGAACACGAAGCATGAACGCAATAGGTAACGATTCAGCAAGTGACTGAACCGTTGCCTATTTTAATTATCACTACAACTTTTTAACCCTATATATTAAATTTACATTGCAAACGGCTGAATGAGATGCAATTTTCATGAAAACTTGGTAAAATTAACTAATCAAAAATTTAGATTTGGAGGTGGACGTCTTGCACTACCGGAATATTGCATTACCGATTCCCGACCGTTAAAATTTTTCATTTTAGAAAGGATGAACCTCAATATATGGCACAAGATCCAGAAGCAACTGTAACACCGACTGAAGTAGCAGAAAGCACTGACCCCGGACCCAGCCAGGAGCCGCCACTCTGGCAGCGAACGACCGAGTCCTTACTTGCAGATTATGCCACGGATAGAGATGACGGCCTGAGTACCGGCGAGGCGCAACAACGCCTACGGACCAATGGTCCCAACGAACTGACCGCGAAGAAGCAATCCAATTTATTGCGGTTCTTAAAGCAGTTCAACAACAGTATCATCTATATCCTGGCGGGCGCCGCCTTGCTCACGTTCTTTATGCACCACTACTCCGACTCAATCGTTATCGGATTGGTGATCATCGCGAACGCCTTTATCGGTTACTTTCAGGAAAAATCCGCGGATAACGCGTTGGACCGCATTAAGGCCCTTTTAGTCAATGAGGCCGTCGTGATTCGGGATGGTCAGAAGATCACCTTGCCGGCACGTGAGCTGGTTACCGGGGATATCGTGCAGCTTGAAGCTGGAGATACCGTTCCGGCCGACTTACGGCTAATTGATGCTGACAATCTGAAAATTCAGGAGTCAGCACTGACTGGTGAAACTGATTCCGTCTTAAAGGGTGAAGACCCCTTAATGGCACCAGACTTGCCACTGGCTGAGCGGTCGAATCAAGCGTTTGCTTCCACGGCCGTGACCAATGGTTCTGGCCGAGGCATCGTGACCGTGACCGGAGTGGATACTGAAATCGGGCATATCCAACAGAACGTGGCCGAAGTTAAGCAGCAGCGGACACCGTTGATGAAGAACTTAAACAGTTTGGGCCTGGGCTTGTCGATTGCCATCTTAGTGGTAGCCGCCTTGCTCTTCGTTCTGGGGATGATCACCCACGTGTACAGCTTGCCAACCTTACTGATTGCCGTGATTACGATGGTCGTTGGGTCTATGCCAGAAGGGTTGCCCGCTAGTACGTCCGTGGTCTTAGCTATGGGAACACAGGCGATGACTAAGCAAAACGTAATCGTCAAGACGCTACCGGCCGTTGAAACGTTGGGGGCCGTCGACATCGTGAACACCGATAAGACTGGGACATTGACGAAAAATGAAATGACCGTGACCGACGTGTTGACCGCCGCTGATACCTACACCGTATCCGGCATTGGCTATGATGCGACCGGCCAGATTGAAAATGACGAGGGCCAGACGGTGCCGTGGCAACACGATGCTGACCTTGAATGGTTGGTCCAAATTGCCGGCCAGACCTCCGATGCTGAATTCCATGAGGAAGATGGCCAGTGGGTCCTGACGGGTGAACCGACCGATGGTGCGCTGACTGCTCTCTATCACAAGATGGTGGGAACGGAACCCGATCCCCAAGAGATCGACTCGTTACCTTTCGACTCCGCAATTCGTTATTCCGCACGGTTGGTGGACCACAAGGATCAGCGCGTCTTGCTGGTCAAGGGTGCGCCACAAACGTTAATGAAAATGATGAGCGATCAGGGTCAACCCGTCGATCAGACAGCTTGGCAAACGCGTTTATCTCAATTGACTCAACAGGGGAAACGGGTGGTGGCCTTGGGTTATCAACCAGTTGCCGCTGACGTGACCGACGTGGCCGACGTGACCGTTGGGCAGAACTTCCACTTAGCTGGGATGGCCGGGATCATTGATCCACCGCGTCCTGGCGTTGCCGATGCCGTGAAACAGTTACGGTATGCCGGCATCAAGGTTAAGATGATTACCGGTGACGACCCCGAAACGGCGGCCGCTATCGCGCAACAACTTAACTTGTCCGAAAAGGCGCGGGCCATTACCGGGCCCGAACTGGCGCAGTTGAGTGATGAAGAACTGGCAGCTAAGATTGACCAATACACCGTGTTCGCTCGGACCACGCCCGCCGATAAACTGCGGATCGTTAAGGCCCAACAGCAACGTGGTCACGTGGTCTCGATGACTGGTGATGGGGTCAACGATGCGCCTGCTCTGAAGCAAGCGGATATCGGGGTGGCCATGGGGATTCGGGGAACCGATGTCGCCAAGGACTCCGCCGACATGGTGTTGGCCGACGATGACTTCACGTCGATTTTGCGGGCCGTACGGGAAGGCCGTCACGTCTTCGATAACATTCGTAAGACGATTCGTTTCCTCCTACCAACGAGTTTTGCCGAAGGGTTGATTGTGGTCTTGAGTATCCTGATGGACCAAGAATTGCCGTTGTTCCCGACCCAATTGTTGTGGATCAACATGGTTTCTGCCCTGACTATTCAGTTCGCGTTCATCTTTGAACCGGCCGAAAGTGGCATTATGAAACGGGGACCTCGAGACGTGACGCGCGGGATTTTGTCCAAGCTGGACGTCTTCGAAGTGACCTACGTGTCGCTACTGATTTCCGGACTCGGGATGTTTGCCTACGACTTCTTAACGAACCAGGGTTTGTCCGCCGTAATCGGGAGTACCATGACGTTAAACGTCATCATCTTCGGGAAGGTCTTCTACCTCTTCAACTTACAGAACGACCACCCGGTATTGTCGAAGTACTTCTTCCGCAACAAGATGAGTTTCGTAATCGTCGCGATTCTGCTAGTCTTACAGGCCGGCATTATTTACTGGCCAGCCATGCAGAGCGTCTTCCACACCACGTCCGTCAATTTCTTCTACGGTTGGTGGATTCCGATCATCGCTGGGTTTGTGGTTCTGGTGGTTACCGAAATTGCGAAGGCCATTCGGCACCGCATCGACAACCATACCGTAGCACGTGAGCAGCGTAACTTCTAATTCACGCTTACGATGAGCCAATATTAGTAAAGATATTCAGATTTAATCACTGAACTTAAACACGAGTGCTACCCCCTTCACGTCTAGGAGTGGGGTAGCATTTTTTTCGCAGTTTTGCGGGAGACGGCGCTACTAATCAGAGTCCTTTTCATCTCACTATCAGTTATTTCGCGAAATTTCCCGAAAAGCCTAGCCCTTAGCACCCGATAATCCTATACTTGTAAGCAAAGGAGGCGGAACACTGTGAAGAAAAGTTCCGATTGTACCGAGATTTTAGTGGGTAAAGCCGCCAGCATGGATGGCTCCACGATTGTAGCGCGTAACGAGGATGGCTATGGGCCAATTAATCCCATCAAGTTTGTGGTGCATCCCGCCACGGACCAAAAGCAAGCAACGTTTACGTCGGCTGTTACTGACGTCAACGTTCCCTTGCCCGACCACGCTTACCGCTATACGGGCACTCCGCAAGCCGATCAAAGTGATGGCCAATACGAAGAAGCTGGGATCAACGAGTTTAACGTGGGGATGAGCGCGACCGAAACGACGGCGACCAATGCGCGCGTCCTGGGTTACGACCCATTAGTTAACGATGGCATCAACGAAGAGGCCATGATCACACTGGTTCTGCCGTACGTGAAGACTGCCAAGGAAGGTGCCCAGCGTTTGGGTGCTTTATTGGAAAAGTACGGGACCGGCGAAAGCAACAGTATTGCCTTCAACGATAAAAATGAAATTTGGTATTTGGAAACGGCTGGAGGCCATCACTGGGCAGCCATGCGCTTGCCTGAAGACAGCTACGCCATTGCGCCAAACCAAACTTTGATGCAAGAGGTCAACTTGGACGATAGTGACAACTTCTTAGTGGCGACCGACCTCGTCGACTTTGTGACCAAGTATCACTTGAACCCAACGCCAGGCACGTTTAACTTCCGGGAGATCTTCGGAACTCACGGGGAAGACGATGCCTACTACAACACGCCACGGACCTGGTATGGCCAGAAGTTGTTCAATCCGGAAGTTACGGATCAACAACCAACCGACCAAGACATGCCATTTACGCGTCAACCAAGCAAGAAGATTGCGATTGAAGATGTTGAATTCTTCCTATCTTCTCACTACAATGGCACGCCATACGATCCGTTCGGGACGTTTGCTTCCGGGTCAGCCGATGACCAGAGAAAATACCGGCCAATCGCCATGGACCGGAACCAATGCTCCTCGATCCTTCAGATTAGAAATGATGTTGACGATGATCACGCGGCCATTCAATGGATTGCCATGGGCTTCTTCGCCTACGCGCCTTACGTGCCATTCTTTACCAACATCAATGACACGCCAGAAGACTACAAGAACACCACGACCGAAGTTTCCGTAGACAACGTGTACTGGTTAAATAAGACTTTATCCGTCCTGATTGAACCACACTTCCACGAATTCGTAGAGAGCGTCAATGCCTTCCGCGAAGGGTGTCAATCTTACGGTCGGGCCCGGGTTGCCGCTACGGATGCAACCATTAATGGGGATGCCACGACCTTCCTGACCAAGAGTAATGCCGAGACCGCCGGCGAAGTTTCCAAACGGACCCATGCCTTATTCAACGACTTGGTTAAGCAGGGCTTACTGCTCTCCAAGACGGCGTGGGAAAAGGGTCAGAACCTTTAGCTTATCAGCCGAAAGTTGTGGTTAGTAATTATTTTATGTTGAAATTGATTCTAATTGGTTGATTATTAGCCAGATTTAAGTAAAATGGTTAGAAATGAGCTGAGAGTGAAAAATTTTTGATTCAGAAGAGTAAGAGTTGAGGACAGACTAGGAGGACCACACATGAAATGGATGAAGTTCGCTTTAGCCGGAAGCCTGGGATTGGCTTTATGGGGAGCAACAACGACGGCACAGGCCGCTACGAAAGTGACGTTACCAGCGTATCCGCAACATCGGGTATTTACGTTTAAGGCTAAGGGAACCAAGGTGTACAGCTATCCCCGCGCCGCGTACGCGCACAGCAAGGTTTTGGGGACCAACCTGAGCACGAAGAAACATTGGACCGTAGATAAAGTGGTGACCGTCAATGGCAAACGCTATGTGCGGTTGGCCAATGTGACGGCTACGAAGCTGCAGCACGGCCAAGTCACGGAATCCAATGTGGCTGCGGCGACGAAGATTACCGGGGGCTACGTTGCCCTGAGTAAGCTGAAATTCCACCAGCAGATCGGTCAGATGAAGTCGATTAAGAAGACGGCCTACTGGACGCCAACGACGACGCACGACTTCTGGAACATGCCGGCGAAAACGTTGGGTATCACGGCTGCCAGCCACTTTGGCAGTAGCTACGGTTACAAGACGCTCTACGCCGTGCAGTCATTGACGACCACGACCAAAAAGCACTACCTGTACTTCGAAACGGCCGCGGGCAAGGCCATTGGTTGGTTACCCACTAGCGCTGTTGTTAAGGGAACCTACCCGGACAATATGAAGCGCGAGATGAGCCGTGATGGTTTGACGGCGGCAGCGACCAAGAAGGTGGCCACGCTCGATAAGAGTGGTCACATCAAGATTGGCATCGCCACGGCAAATAACCAGATTCAACGGGTCGTCATGTTGAAGCAAAACAGTCAGACTGTGACCTACGCGTATGAGAATGGCAAGGCCGTTCGTGAGATTACGCGGAGCGCCACGGGTAAGCTGTTATCCAGCAAGGCTATCACGCCAGTGGCTACCTTGAAGTTTAAGTTAGTCGCGACGTTTGATCTTCACGGGCAGACTTACCAGGGGACCATTTCGCCCCAAGGTAAGATCGATATTCCGGTTTACCTCGGGTGGATTGCATAGTTAAAAGAGTGAGACATAGGGCGGTTAGCCAGTGAGCATTAACGTCGATTACCGAAAAATCCCGATTTTGGATTATTTGGTAATCGGGGTTAAGCGGAACTGGTTGCCCTGTGGAACACGTTTCGACAATATAAGTTCGAATATGAAAAGGCGTCTGGAATTTTTCCAGACGCCTTTGTTTTAGACCTAAAGTGGTAAGCTAAAGGTGAGGTGAAGGTTAATGACAAAATCTGAAATTGAAAAGTTGGATGCGGGTGAGCCTTATCATTTTCTCGATAAGACAGTTGCCGAGCGGAAAGCGCGGGCGGCCAAGCTCTGTCAGGAATTCAACAGCATTCCGGCAACCGACCCAGCAGCCCAGACCGCCAAGATCAAGGGAATCTTGGGCAGTCATGGCAAACGGGTCTCGGTACAAGCCATGTTCAACTGCGATAATGGTCGTAATATTCACGTGGGCGAGGATTTCCTGAGCAACTATAACCTGACAATTCTAGACATTGCGCCGGTGACGATTGGCCGCAACGTCATGGTTGGTCCCAACGTGGATATCTATACCGTCAACCATCCGCTACGAGCGACCGATCGCCGAAGTTACATGGCGCAGGCCAGTCCGGTAACCATTGGCGATGACGTGTGGATTGGCGGTAAGGTCGCCATTATGCCCGGCGTCACGATCGGGAGTAATGTGGTTGTCGCTGCCGGAGCCATCGTGACAAAGGATGTGCCGGCCAATGTCTTAGTCGGTGGTGTGCCAGCACGGGTGATTAAGCGGTTGCCACCCATTGGCGCATCGCAGGCCGATCACGACGATGTGGCCCGGTTATTACGTTAATTTTGATAAAAATAGGGACTGGCCGATTGGCTAGTCCCCTTCGTATGAGCTAATTTAGTTTTCAGTTGGGACGTTTTCGCGAATGACACGAGCGGGACTTCCGGCTAAGACAACGTTATCGCCGAAAGATTTCGTGACCGTGGCGTTGGCGCCAACCACGACGTTGTTCCCTAACGTCACACCGGGTAGGATGACGGAGCCGCCACCGATCCAGACGTGATCGCCAATCGTCACAGGCTTGCCGAGACCTACGAAGGCATCGCGACCAGCTGGGTCAAGGGGATGGTAGGCGGAGTAGATCTGAACGTGGGGGGCCATCATACAGTGGTCGCCAATCGTTACGGGAGCGACGTCCAGGATGACACAGTCGTAGTTACACATGAAGGCGTCACCGACATGGATATTGTAACCAAAGTCACAGCGGAAGTTAGGCTGCACCCAGGGCGTCTTGCCGACGGAACCGAAGAGCTGGCGAATAACGTGCTCCTTCTCGGCAGCGGCCGTATCATCTAGTTCATTCATGATCTTACAGAGTCGCCGTGCTTTGGTCTCCTCGGCTGCGAGTTCCGGATCCATGATGTTGTAGGGTTCGCCCGCCATAAACTTTTCTTTTTCGGTTTTCATAGGATATAGCCTCCAGGTCTTTTCGATAATTGTAGCATAAATAAGAATATTTGTACGGATTAATTGTAAACGCTAACATTTATCTGGCAACGAAAGCTGCTTGGTTATAAAAATATCCAGCTGGCGGACAATTGTTGGGCACAGTGGTGGTGGGCTTTAATTTCCTCGCCAAGCTAACCGGGACCCTTCGCGGGGGTTCTGCTGTGAGATGGCATACAATAAACGTCAAAGCTGCGGGGAAGCTTGTCCTCCGAAGTTTGTGCTCAGCTAAAAATATAAAACGGATAATGTCGGACGACTACCATCATGGTCAATGCTGATAACTATTCGTGGCTGGGTCAGCGAGGCTTCCGCGAGGGCGGGGGCCTTTTTGTGCGGTTTCTAATAGCGTCGTTAGAATGAAGCGATTCCAAATTATAATCGCGTGAGTAATCGAACTTTCCTTAGAGGTCCCGCGAAGCCCTTTGCTATAATGGTCAGTGGACGATTAATTTTACGTGATAAGAGGGATTAGGGAATGTTTAATTTAAATACAGTTGCTAACGGGAAGTGGCCACGATGAACCGTCAACATCATTTACGCGGCGTACTCTTGGCTAGCGTGGCGTGTATCCTCTGGGGCATCTCAGGGGTAGCGGCCAGCAGTTTGTTTATGCTGAATTCTCACGTCACGGCCTTGTGGCTGACACAGGTCAGAATGATCTCGGCCGGACTGATTCTGCTAGTCTTTGGCCAGTTTGCCGGGGTCAAGCCGTTTGCCATCTGGCGTCAACGGGCTACGGCTTTACGCGTAGTCAGTTACGGTTTACTGGGATTGGTACCGGTCCAGCTCTGTTACTTCGAGGCCGTGAAGTTCGGAAACGCACCGATTGCGACCATCATTCAGTTTTTAGGACCGTTCATCATCAGTATCTATTTTCTACTATTTAAACACGTCACGCCAACGCGGCCGGAAGCGCTGGGCATGATCATGGCCTTCTTCGGAACGCTACTGATCGTGACCCACGGCCATTTGAACAGCCTGGCCATTTCGCCGGTCGTCCTGTTCTGGGGTGGATTATCCGCCATCGGTGTGGCGACGAACACCTTGATTCCACGGCCCTTACTGCCTAAGTTCGGCGCGGTATCCGTGACCGGGTGGGGACTACTGGTTGCCGGCATCTGTCTAAATGTTTTCGGACCCGTCTGGCGTGATCACGTGACCTTGACCGGCACGGAGGTTGCCTTGATCCTAGTGATCATCATTCTGGGAACGGTGATTCCGTTCCTGATGTTTGCCCACGCCCTGGGCTACATTCTGCCAACGACGGCCAGCTTGCTGGATGCCTTCGAACCACTGGCGGCAACGGTCTTCTCCGTGGCCTTCCTCAACGTTCAGCTGACCAACTACGACTTGTTCGGCGGGATGCTGATTATTCTCGCGGTCATGGCGTTATCCTTAAATGGCCGGAAGATGATCAACTTCCTTCGTGGCTTTCGAACTGAGTAACTACTTAACGTCAAGACTATCAGTTGTCGCCTGTGGCTGTCAGGACTCCGTCTGCTGTGGGGACCGCCTGCAGCCAAAAGACGGGCTTCCGGCTCGGTTTGAAACCCCGCGAAGTTCATGCGAGTTTCCAAACACGTCCCACGGTGTAACCCCGGGAAGGTCCAATCGCCCGGGATAACACCGTCGTCACAGCCGTATGCGTCCTGACTGCCTTCGGCTAGTTACTACCCTTGGCATTAAATTGAAGCGTAAAGGCTTTTGAAATTTAATAAAGTTTGGTCACGCAGAAGATATTGCGTGGCCTTTTATAATGCGGCAATTAATGGTTTTTGATGACAGTTAAAACAGATGAAAATGAATCTTGCTTTTCCACAACGGTTTCGGTATACTTATGAACAATTCAGCTAAATTGCTGAATACAAGGAGATGATCGACGATGATGGCATCGTTATTTGTACGGAAGAGTGCTGGCTGTTAGCGACACTTTTCTGCAAAACCTTTCAGAGAAGTGTCTGGTTTAAATCTGAAAGGAAGAAATAGTTATGGAACCAACAATCACCCCTTACGAATATAGTTATATCACTCAGCAAGTCAACGCCCTCGTCAGTGCCTACCTGTCCGTCAACGACAAGCGTATGCGCCGCGTCATTCGCGATACCACGATTGAAAATATCGCGAGTCACTTGCCGGCAGATGAGCCCATCGCTCAGGACTTTTTACGACAACTACAGCCCGATCGCATTACGCGTGAGGCTGCGGCCAAGTTACTACCGACGATTAAGCCGCTCGTAGTGCCGTTCCCAAGCCTGAGTCAGAAACAATTGAGCAAGCTATTCCGTAAGGTGAAAAAATTAAAGCAACCGGAGTGGGCTGGCGTTGATTTACACGAGCTGACCTATCTCGGTTGGAATGACGGCGGTAGCCAGAAAAAATATCTGGTAGCACCGTATCAGGACCGACTCATTGGGATTCAAGGAGACATGGGGCCTAAGACCGTTAAGGGTGTCTGTGCCATTTGCCAAACAATCGGCAATGTTTCCCTGTTCGTCTCAACGACCAAGAAGTCCGGTCTGGGGACCTTCACTCGAAATGGTAATTACATCTGCCGCGACAGCGCCCAGTGTAACCGCCAACTGATCGACCCCCAACCACTCGCTGATTTCCTAGAGATCGTGCGACCGAAACGCTAAACGTTAACTTCCGAGAGGACTGCCAAGTGGCGGTCCTCTTTTAAATGAAAAAACGCCGCAATCCCTCGTTATTGAGGAATTGCGGCGCTTTTCGACTCGGTAATGAGTGTATTCAGCCTTTAGTCATATCTGGACTATCAAGAGTGGAAATGAGCCGCTAATTTTATGGTACTTCGTGTTAAGACAAGTTTAGCCGAAGGAGGCCAGAGATGGCGCCAGCCGTGACAACGGTGTTAGACCGGGCGATTGGTTCTTCCCGGTTTTACACCGTGGGACGTGTTTGGAAACTCGCATGATTCTTGCGAGGTTTCAAACCGAGCTGGAAGCCCGTTTCTTGGCTGCAGGCGGTCCCCACAGCGGCAGAATCTCTGGCAACCGCAGGCGACGGCCTAAACACTAAGCGACCGTTTTAATCTTGAGGGTCATGGCGTTGATGGCGACGATAATCGTACTCAATGACATCACAACCGCCCCCGCCATAGGGTTCAGCAGGAAGCCAATCGGTGCCAACACACCAGCGGCCAGTGGAATCGCAATCAGGTTGTAGCCAGCTCCCCACCACAGATTTTCAGTCATTTTGCGGTGTGTTGCGCGAGCTAAGTCTAAGAATTGAATGACATCGGCGGGATCGCTGGAGACCAGGATGATGTCGGCGGATTCAATCGCCACGTCAGTCCCGGAACCAATGGCAATCCCGATGTCGGCGCGAGCCAGACTAGGTGCATCGTTGACTCCATCCCCAATGAAGAGGACCTTGCCATCCTTTTGGTACTGTTGCACCAGTCGTTCCTTATCTTCTGGTAGCAGGCGTGCTTGAACATCATCAATCCCAACGGAAGCGGCAACCTTGGTGGCCGTTTCCTGGTTATCACCGGTCAACATGACTGGCGTGATACCTTGCTTCTTCAGCGAAGCCACTAAGGTTGCGGCGGCCGGCTTGATTTGATCACCTTGTGCGACCAAACCCAGAACAGTATCGCCAGCAACCAGGTAACTGATGGAGTTACCTTCGGCGGCAAACTTGGTGAATTGCGCGTGGTCGTAAGCCAATTGGTGCTGGTCGAGATAGTTCACGGAGACGACGCCATAAGTGGTCCCGGCAATGGTTCCGAATTGCCCCATCCCGGTTTCCTGACGAGTGTCGGTTGCGGCGGCAAAGGTCAGGTCTTTGCCTGCAGCGGCAGTTAAGATACCGGTAGCGAGCGGGTGACTGGAGCCTTTTTCCAGGCTAGCCATCAGACTCAGGATAGCGTCTTCACTGCGCTGGGTATCGAAGCTGACCAGATGGTTGACCTTGAATTCACCCATCGTCAGCGTACCCGTCTTATCCATTAAGGCAAACTTGATTTGCTTCACTTTTTCCATGGCGTTCCGGTTCCGAATCAACAGGCCATTTTGCGCAGCCAAAGCGGTACTCCGTGAGACAACCAGGGGTACGGCCAGGCCCAATGCATGGGGGCAGGCGATAACGAAGACAGCAACGGCGACTGGCAGTGCGACCGCTAAGTCGGCAACGGTCAGCCAGATAATGAAGGCGAGGATCCCGGTGAAGAGGGCGGCGTAGAAGAGCCAACCGGCCACACGGTCCGCGAGATTTTCAGACTTGGATTTGGAATTCTGTGCATCCTTGATGAGTTTCATTACTTGGGCCAGGTAGCCGGAGTCTCCGGTACCCGTGACCTTGGCCGTGATTGTACCCGTACCGTTGACGGACCCACCAATGACTTGGTCGCCAATGGTCTTGCGAATGGCTTTAGACTCACCGGTCACGAGCGATTCGTTAATGTCGGAGGTACCGTCCAGAATCAAAGCATCGGCTGGCACCTGTTCACCGGCGCGGATTGCCACCGTTTGGCCAACTTGCAGGTCACTCAGTTGGACGTCGGTCGTGTTACCTTGGTCATCGACGACGTGGGCGTCTTGGGGCAAAAGCTTACCCAGCGCTTCGACGGCGGAACCGGCATTCATGACCGTGTTCATTTCGATCCAGTGCCCCAATAACATGATGACAATCAACGTGGAGAGCTCCCAGAAGAAGTTGTTGACGGTCGGGGTCACGTGAAAGAGGTTGTTAGCAATGACGGCGTAGATACTGTAGATGTAGGCCACGCCGACCCCCATAGTAATTAAGGTCATCATGGCAGGACGTTTCATTTGAAGCTCAGCCTTGGCGCCGCTGAAGAAGGGGGCGCCGCCGTAGAAGAAGAGAACCGTACCGAGAATAGCGACGACCCAGTCGCTACCTGGGAAAATCCATTGAAAGGGCAGCGTCATGCCCATCATAGGGGACATCAGGACTACGGGAATCGTGAGAATCAGGGAAACCCAGAACTTGCGTTTCAGATTGCCCATGTGCATCATATGCCCGTCACCCATGTCCATATCCATGTGAGTCATATCCATATTGCTCATGTCCTGATGTTCAGAGCCTTCGCCCATCGTCATGCCGGCCATGTCGTCGTGATTCATTTGACTGTGATCCATGCCCTTCATGTCATGATTCATATTCATGTGGGACATCCCCAAGTGCCGTTCAGTTTCTTTCATAATTAACAGCTCCCCTCGTAGCCTTCTGGCAGGCAGTCACACGTAATCGTGGTCGGTGCCGTGGTTAACTTTTCTTGCAAATGCGTAATCAGTTCTTGAATATCTGTTTGGCTCAATTCGGTTTGATCGATGGCGTTGACGAAGGCTTGGCCCCGACACATCGCACACATCTGGTCGAGTTGACTGGTTAGTGCCGTGTCCATGGCGGTCTGTTCGGGAATGAGCGGGGTATAAATGAATTGCCGCCCATTCTTGGTGGTGGCGAGCGCGCCCTTCTTGACCAGTCGACCAATCAAGGTTTTAATCGTTGCGGCCTTCCAGACGTGTTGCTGGCTGACCAGGTCGATGATGGTATGGCTGTCGGCCTCACCCAGCGTCCAGACGATTCGCATGACCGCCCACTCGGCGTCGGTAATAGCTTCGGTAATTTCAGTATTTTCGGTGATTGCCACGATGAGTCACTCCTTTGTTTACGTTTGTAGTTTTACTTGATGATTAGAGTTTACATCTGTAAACGTAAAGTGTCAAGAACAAGGTTGCCATTCGATTACAAATTCACTAATAAGTAATTAAAATTTGTGGAAGTTTCCCAATAATCGTGGTGTTACCGCCGAGAGTTTGTATAATTGAAAGATAAGTTTAGTTCACGAAGGGAGCTTATTTACCTGTGGTTCTTTTAAAACGCTGGTTACGTGTCATTGCAATCGTCGGCTTGATTGCCACTATCTTGGCACCAGCAACGGCCCAAGCGGCAAGTAAGACGGTCAGTAAGGTACCGGCGCGCGCCGCTTACGTTATGGATGCCAACAGCGGCCAAGTCCTTTACCAGCAAAATGCTGATAAACGGTATCCGATTGCCTCACTATCTAAATTACTAACGGTTTATCTCACCGTCAAAGCGATTAATGAAGGAAAACTCAACTGGGATGAAGAGGTCACCATGCCGAAAAACCTTTTGAAGTTAAGTCACAGTTATGCCTATTCCTCACTACGGATGAAAGCGGGAGAAAAGTTTACGGTTAAGCAACTGGTCGCGGCGGCCATGATCGCCTCATCTAACAGTGCGGCCACCGAATTGGGTGAGATTGTTGCCGGCAGTAATGCGAAGTTCATCGCCCTGATGAATCAGCAGAGTGAGGCGTGGGGGCTAGAGGCTCACTTCATCAGTTCGTCCGGTCTCGACAACTCCGATCTCAAGGATTACGATCTCGTGTTGCCTGATACCGGAAAGAGCGAGCAGAACCTGGTCTCTGCCAAAGCCATCACAACAGTGGCACAACAGCTCTTGAAGGCGGACCCGGAGATTACCAAGATTGCCAGCCAAACGGAAGCCAGCATCAATGGCACCAAGATCTACAACGAAAACAGTTGCTTGCCAGGAAAGGCGCAATACAAGAAGGAAAGCGGCATCGATGGCTTGAAGACCGGGTATACGGAAAACGCCAAGCTGTGTTTCACGGCGACTTACACGGTTAACGGGCAACGCATGGTCGCCACGATTCTGGGCGGGGACACGACGTTCTCGGCGATGAATAAGCTGATCAAGCAGTTGAAGCAGAAGTATAGCCTGGAAACAACACCGCTGACTTCACAACGCATTGCGTTAGCCAATGGTTTGGCTACGACTGTGACTGCCACGCCAACGGCTTCGCAGGCTGGTGTCTGGTATCAGGATAAGACGGCCAGTCTCACGACAAAAGTTGAGACCAAATTGACCCCGGCACAATTGAGTTCGGGAACGGTCGATGCGGGTGATCCCGTGGCTCAGGCCACCGTCACCGATACGCAGACTGGGGCGGCCCAGCAGATTACGTACCGTGCCGACCAAACGGCAACCTTATTTGCCGAGCGCGTCGTGTTTACAGCGAAGTCAACGACTGATCAACTGTTGACGGCGTTGAAGCAACCGGTAGCGATTTTGTTTTAGGAGTTAAACCAACTTAATACGTTTCAACAGAATCGGGACAGCTGTCTCGGTTCTTTTTTTAATGTTGTTACTTATAGGAAGAAAAAATATTATCGTACGATAAGTTAAAAGTAACGATGAGGGCTAATAAACAAGTGAACAGTCTGATTTATGTCGTGAGTGTGAAATTCATCCGGACTATTTTATGATGAGTTTTGTAAGGTTAAGGTCGGAAATTTTCAGAAAAAGAGGCCGACTTTTTCCGAAAAGTTGGGAACGAAAAGGGTGACACGTCACAGTTCTTAGGAAGGCACTGACCAATCAGCTGCAGAGGTCGTGGCCGACAACAAGCCTAGATTAACATGGTCGCCAGGTAACGGGCGGTTTGATTGCTGAGTGAGTACGGCCAGTGGCCATTCTGGCGATTGCGGGGGGAGATGACGCTTTGCAAATTGTTTAAATTGCTAATTTTGCGCTTAGGTGGTATATCAGAAGGAAAAACCAGTCGGATCTTGGTTTTTAGTGAAAGCGGAAACATTTTTATTTTAAAATTTATCACAAACGCAGGTATAACGATAAACGTTGATGTAGCAGTGCATGAGGGCCCGTAAACTGGTAGCAAATCGGCTACCAATTCACATGATTCTTTTAATTTGTCCTTGAAAGCGATTTCTACACGTGGTTAGGCTGAACCTAACTTGTATATTAGTTATACAAGAAGAGCGTTACCGTAAATACCCTAGCTAGGATTACCACAGCGTTCAGTTAAGCCCTTATTTCGCACGTTTAGACTATATATATTTTTAGGAAGTGTCAGGAAAATTGGATAAAACACAAAAAACGGTTACCGTCGATGCCGAGCCTTTTAACATAAAAGACCGTGTCGGTTATATGTTTGGTGATATTGGGAATAACTTCTCATTTAACGTTATCAACTCGTTCTTAATGATTTTCTACACCAACGTCCTCGGTTTAACTGGGGCTCAAGTTGGTATCTTGTTCTTGACTGCTCGGTTCGTGGATGCCTTTGCCGATATCATGGTTGGGCGATTCGTCGATAACAGTAAGTTACATAAGAATGGCCGGTTCCAGCCTTGGATGAACCGGATGAAGTACCCACTGATGATTGCCTTCATCTTGACATTCGTGCCAATCGTTAAGGATTGGGCAATGCCAGCACGTTTGGCTTACGTCTTCATTACGTACTTATCATGGGGAATCTTCTACTCTTCAGTTAACATCCCTTATGGGTCTATGGCTTCCGCAATTAGTGGGGATCCTAACGATAAGACCTCACTGTCTACGTTCCGTGCCGTCGGTTCTGCCGTTGGTAGTGCGTTGACCAGTTACGTCTTGCCACTGGTCATTTACGTTGGGGCTTCCCAAAAGATTTCTGGGAACCGGTTCTTCTGGGTCGTTGTCGGCTGTGCCTTTATCGCTTGGGCTTGCTACACGTTAACGACGGCTTTAACGACTGAACGTGTTCGGACTGAAAAGTCTGGAAAGGTACCATTAGCACGTTTGGTTAAGGGTTTGTTTGAAAACAAAGCTTTGATTGTCTTAGTTTTTGTTGATATCTTAATCGTTATCAACATTAACTTGTCAGGGACGTTGTTAACGTACCTGTTCAACGATTACTTCAAGGATACGAAGGCCTTGAGTATCGCGTTGGTCTTCAACTTTGCGACTGTTATTCTGTTAGCCCCATTCAGTAACTGGATGACGCGGACGTTTGGTCGTAAGGAATGTTCTGTTGTCGCCTTATTCATTGCTGCCGCAATCTACGGGACTTTAATGATGATGCGGACACAAAGCGCCGGGTTCTACCTGGTAATGCTGTTCTTCGGTTCCTTAGGTGCCGGGGTCTTCAACCTGATGGTTTGGGCCTTCATCACCGATGTTATCGATAATCACGAAGTCTTGACGGGTGTCCGTGAAGATGGTGTGGTTTACGGTGTTAACTCGTTTGCTCGTAAGGTTGCCCAAGCTATCGCCGGTGGTTTCGGTGGGTTCATGTTGACCTTCATCGGTTACAAGTCATCTACTGGTGGTGGTGCCCAACAGACCACGACTGTTGTTAACCATATCTACACGTTAGCGACTGGGGTGCCAACCGTCTGCCTGTTATTGGCCGGCTTGGTCTTACTGTTCTTCTACCCATTGAGTAAGAAGCGCGTTAACGCCAACGCTGCCAAATTAGCTGAAATTCACTCTGAAAACGCTGAAGAGGAAGAAGAAGCTAAGTAAGCAGATCGGTTTAAAAAAGTAAATTAATCGAAAAGAGTCGTGCTCGTCATTCGGTTTTGAATGGTGGGCACGACTTTTTCTGTGGCTTGAAGTTTTGTGAGTTGTGATGCGAGTTGAGAGAAGTGAAGAGTCATGGGAGCGGAAATTTTAGAGAAATTAACCCAGTGTAGCTGCAGGAGGGCAGGGTGTAGCCAGCCGTGACGATGGTGTTAGGACGGGCGTTTGTTTCTTCCCGTTCTTACACCATGGGACGACCTTGTAAACTCGCGGATTTATGCGAGGTTTCAAGTCGAGGTCCAAGACCGTACTTTGGCTTGGACCGGTCCCCACAGCAGGCGGAATTCTGGACTCCGCAGGCGATCGGGCTATCAGTTTATGAAGATTTTAGCTAATCCACTGATTTCAAAGCATCTAGCATGTTGATTCGTTTCAATTTGCGATGCATCAGCCACATCACCAGCAAGCTAAAGGCCAGCGTCAGAAGGGCCGAGTACACGTAACTCACGGGATGAATGCCCGGCGAGAACATCAGGCTGTCGGTTTCCGCCGTATTGAGGATGTAGCTGTGAAGCCAGCCCCCCATGAAGCAGCCAAAGAAGATACCCATGACCGTTAGAATGAGGTTTTCTCTGAAGATATACATTGTGACTTCGCTGTCGTAGAAGCCCAACACCTTAATCGTTGAGAGCTCGCGAATTCGCTCGGAAACGTTGATATTGGTCAAGTTGTAGAGAACGACCAGCGCTAGTGCTCCGGCGGCGACCACGAAGATGATGACGACCAGGTCCATTGTATCCAGCATCTGGAAGTTGTTTTTCTTCTCGGTACTCAGCAGGCTAACGTTGAGCATGCCCTTGGTCTTCAGGAGATCACTAGCAAATTGGTTCTGAGCCGTTTGCCCGTGATGCGTGAACTGAACCAGATTGCCGTTGTAGACGGGGTGCTGTCCAAAGACGTGGTGGTAGGCCTGTGGTGACAGGTAAATGAAGTGATTGACGTAGTTTTCCGCGATGGCCGCGACCCGGACGTGCTTGATGGTATGATTGCCCAGTTTAACCGGCAGCTGGTCACCGACCTTGACGTTGTAAAGCTTGGCCAACTTTTCATCGATGATGGCGCCCTGGCTGTTGAGCGTGTAGGCATGGTGGCTCTGGCGATTACGCAGGACGACGAACTTCTTCAGTTGCTGGGGCCGTTGGGGCACGCTCAACGTTGCCGTTTGGTTGGCCACGCCCGCGCGTTCCACGGTCACTTGTGATTGCTTGAGAACCAGGTCATTCTTGTATAAGGATTGTTGGTGCAAGGCGCGTCGTTGCTGGGCCGTCTGCGTGCCGTTGCGCACGACGATGGCGTCGTAGTGCCAGAGCTGATTGAACTGTTTGACACTGATATCGCCGATGGAGTCCTTTAAGCCAAAGCCTGTGATCATCATCGCCATACAGCCAGCGATACCCAGAACAGTCATGAGCAGGCGTTGCTTGTAGCGAAAGAGATTCCGCAGCGTGACCTTGTGATTGAAGCTCAAGCGCCGCCAGAGACCGTGCCAATGTTCGAGCCATAGCGTCTTGCCGGCCTTGGGGGCCTTGGGTTGCATCAACGTTGCAGGGGTGCTGTGGAGATCGACACGCAGGACGATGGCGGCACTGCCCATGGTGCAGGCTAGCGCGATGACCAGTGCAATCAGGATGTCCGTCCACAGGTACTGGACGTTGATGGCGGGGAGGTTATACATGCTGCCATAGGCTTGGGCGATGAACTGGGGGAAGAAATTGACCCCAAAGCCCACGCCTAGAAGTGTGCCTAGCAGACTGGCCAGTCCACCATAGAGCATGAACTCACTGCCGATGGCAAGATTGCTGTAACCGAGGGCTTTGAGCGTCCCCATCTGAATTCGCAGTTCGGTGACCATCCGTGTCATGGTCGTTAAGCAGATCAGCGCGGCAATGGCGATGAAGAAGAGCGGAAAGACCGTGGACAGGGCCACGACCCGTTGCGTATTCTCGTGGTATTCGCTGTATCCGGGATTAGCGGCCCGGCCGGTATAGAGATAGGTGGGCTGGCCAATCGCAGCAATCTTTGCCTGCGCCTGCTTGATCTGGGTCTGAGCTTTGAGCAAGATTGGCGAGTTAGCGGGGAGCTGTTGGGCCAGTTGCGTCACCTGCTGAACCTGTGGCGCTAACTGCGCGCGGGCCTGTCGCTGAAGCTGGGCTTGGCGTTTTGCCGCCTGGGGGCTGAGCCAGGATTTTAGTTTGGCCGTATTGGTCCGTTGGCGGCGCTTGTACGTTGCGGAGTAAGGGGCAACGGCCGCGAGGTTCTTGAATTGAATGTCGATGCGACTGGCCACCTTTTGCGTCAGCGTGCCCGGCTTGACCAGGGCGAAATAGTCCAATGTGCCCTTGCCGACGGTGGTGACACCGCGGGTCGTCTTCTCGATGTAACGGGGGGAGTTAACGAAGCCGACAACCGTGAACGTCCGGCGGTTAAAGGAGGTGTTCAATTTGGCAGTGGTGGCGATCTTGTAGGTCGATCCTAATTTTAAATGCGGCTGGAGGGTCCGCGCCTGCTGGTCAAGGACGATTTCGTTAGCCTTGCGTGGAAGGTGACCACTGACCACCGTTAGCCGATTGACGTGTTGTTTGGTGGGTACCTCGGCTACTCGGACGGTTTGATTATTATTGAGCTGATTGATGTCGAGGTACTTCACGGCCTGGTAGGCAATCTGACTGCGGTGTTGGTGTAAGACGGCCAGGTCTTGTTTGGTGAGACCAGCCGTAGATTGGACGCTATTCGTCGCTAATTTTTGGGTGGTGTAGTAGTCATCGGCGGCCTGGAGCATGTCCGGCCCGGTCGCCCGAATGCCAGTGTAGAAGGCAACGCCGAGAAAAATGATTAACATGATCGAGAGAAAACGGGCCTTGGAACGGCCAATTTCTCGGAACATGGCTTTGACATAACTTTTTGTCATAGCGGCACCTACCATTCAATCTCGGCAACCGGTGTGGGATGCGGGTTGCGTTGAGCGGACTGGACTTGGGCGTCATTGATATGGATGACCTGATCACCCATCTTGGCAATGGCACTGTTGTGGGTGACGATGATGACGGTCATATTGGTCCGCCGGGCACCGTCCTGAATGACTTGGAGCACCTGTTTCCCAGTCTGATAATCCAAGGCGCCGGTCGGCTCGTCACACAACAGGAGCTTGGGGTTCTTAGCGATGGCTCGGGCAATGGCGACACGTTGCTGTTCACCCCCGGAGAGTTGGGCGGGAAAGTTGGCGGCCCGGTCGGTCAGGCCAACCAGTCCCAATGTCTCGCTGACGTCGTGGGCGTCCGCGGTAATTTGCGAGGCCAACTCGACGTTTTCTCTGGCGGTGAGGTTGGGCACGAGGTTATAGAATTGAAAAACGAAGCCGACGTCCTGGCGCCGGTAAGTCGTGAGTTGTTTAGCGGTCAGCTGAGCAATATCTTTGCCATCGATCAGGACTTGGCCGCTTGTGGGGCTGTCCATGCCCCCGAGGATGTTGAGCAGTGTGGATTTACCAGCGCCACTGGGTCCCAGAATGGTGACGACCTCGCCTTGCTCGACACTAAAGGAGATGTCGCGGTTGGCGGTGGTGACCTGGTCGCCTTGAGTAAATTGACGCGTTTCGTTACGAACTTCTATGTAAGCCATACTTAGATTCTCCTTGTCTTTTGCTTTTTGTTGGTAATAATTGTTGTCGCCTGCGGCTGCCAGGGATTCCGCCAGTCGATAAGTTTGGTAAGGGATTCTGAACAGGGCAAGTTTTTAAAAATTATGGGTGATACGTATAAGCGTTGATTCAGAGCATATTTAGAAATGTCTAATTGCGATGGAAAACGGTTAATTGTGGGATTACGTGTTAGCTTAGCCGGAGGAGGGCAGAGATGTAGCCGGCCGTGACGATGGCGTTAGATCGGGCGATTGTTTCTTCCCGGTCTTACACCATGGGACGACCTGGGAAACTCGTGGGTCTTAGCGAGGTTTCCAGGCGAGCCGAAAGCCCGTTCTTTGGCTGTAGGCGATCCCCACAGCAGGCGGAATTTCTGGCAGCCGTAGGCGACAACGCACAATTCAAGCATTAATCCAATTGTAGGCGGAAACCAATGTAGACGCAACGGGAAACGTTTTCAAAAACGCTTGAAAATCTAACTGGGTTCGGTATACTTGGCGCAGAGATATCGGTTGGGGTATCAATTGGAAACGGAAGGAAGTTTTGTGGATGAAAGTCGTCATTATTGGTGGTGTGGCCGGCGGGATGTCGGCCGCGACCCGGTTACGCCGGTTGGACGAAGACGCTGAGATTATCGTTTTTGACAAAGGACCCTACGTGTCGTTTGCCAATTGTGGGCTACCGTTTTACCTGTCTGGTGAGATCAGTGACCACGCTGACTTGGTGGTTCAAACGCCGGAGAAGCTACAGCAGCGCTTCAATCTAGACGTACGGCCGAATCACGAGGTTACCCAGATTCTGCCTGATAGCCACGAGGTCGTCGTTCGGTACGCAGGCCAGCTCACCCATGAGTCTTATGACCGGTTGATTCTGGCGCCGGGGGCACGGCCAATCATGCCGACTCTGCCAGGCCTCGCGGACGCCAAGAACATCTATGCCTTGCGGAGTATTCCCGACCTCGACCAGATTATGACCGGGATCCAGGTGGAATCCACCCAGCATGTGTTGGTCGTTGGCGGTGGCTTCATTGGGCTAGAGGTTGCCGAAAATCTAGTGTTGAGCGGCCTCAAGGTGACAGTCGTTGAGCAGGCACCACACGTGTTGCCGCCACTGGATACCGAGATGGCGGCGTTTGTTGAGTCAGAACTGGCACGTAACGGGGTACGGGTCATCACCGGTCAGGCAGTCGCGTCATTCGAAGATGCTGGCAAAGTGGCGATTTTGGCGGATGGCACGCAGCTCACCACGGACCTCACAATCATGGCAGTCGGTGTGCGACCGGCCAGTCAACTCGCTAAGGCTGCTGGCCTACGCTTAGGCTTTCATGGCGGTATCGTTGTCGATCAGCAGTATCAGACTAGCGCGCCGGATATCTACGCGGTTGGGGATGCCATCGTGGTCCAACAACAGGTGACCAACGAACCGACACTGATTCCTCTGGCGTCGCCGGCCAATCGCCAGGGCCGTCAGGTGGCGGATAACATTGCCGGGTTGCCCCATCCCAACCGGGGGAGCTTGGGCACCGCCATCGTGCGGGCATTTAAGTTAACGGCTGCGGCGACCGGTCTCAGTGAGTATCAGGCACAGCAGGCCGGTCTGACCTATCGGATAGTTCACGTGCGCGGCGGCAGTCACGCGGGGTATTTCTCCGGAAGCACACCGCTCACGTTGAAATTAGTCTTCAATCCCGACTCTGGGGAGATCTATGGCGCGCAAGGCGTCGGAGAGCAGGGCGTGGACAAGCGAATCGATGTGTTGGCCACGGCCATCAAGGGAGACCTGACAATCGACGATTTACCGGAGCTGGAGTTGACGTATGCGCCACCGTTTGGGTCGGCTAAAGACCCCGTCAACATGTTGGGTTATGCCGCGATGAACGTGGCCGAGGGCCTGAGCAAGACGATTCAGTGGCATCAGTTACCAGCGGCGTTGGCGGCTGGTCGGCAGGTGCTGGACGTTCGGGATGCCGATGAGCTGGCCGATGGTGAGTTTCCACAGGCCCGTAATATCCCGTTGAATCAGTTACGGCAGCGGCTGACGGAGTTGAATCCGGCGCAACCGTATGTGGTCAGCTGCTTCAGTGGTCAACGGAGCTATATGGCCGAGCGGATTCTGCGTCAGAACGGCTTTGATGTGGTCAATCTGGACGGGGCGTTTGCCCTGTATCATGCGGTGCGGCCGCAAGACCTGATCTATCAGCGGTAAGCCATAAAAGGTGATTGTGTTTTTAATATGCCCTCTATATAATTAATTAAGAGAAACGCATTTTGAAATTATTTTGGAGGAGACTCATGAAGACACTACGGAAGGCGGCCCTATTGCTTACCGCTACCTTTACGCTGACCGGGGTTGCAGAACCTATGGTCATTCACACGACGACGGCCGAAGCCAAGGCCTCTAAGGTTTGGATTGCGCCGAACCATGGTAAGAAGTACCATTATGCCAAGAATTGTCGGGGGCTCAGTCACGCGGGCAAGCTCAAGCACGTGACGCTGAAATGGGCGAAGAGCCACCACTACAAGCTCTGTGGCTGGGAAAAGTAAGCATCTTTAGAATGCGTAAGCTAAGGTTGGGAGAAATCCCAGCCTTTTTGTGTTCCCGCTCAGTGGCTGCCCGCAGCAGTTGACTGTCAAAGTCAAAGCGCGCATGCTGTCACTAAGGGGGAGTACGCATGCAGACATTTTCAAAGATTCGGCCTTGGATTGCCGGAGTCGTTGCTTGTTTGACCATCGGGGGACCGTTGGTGGTTATGATTAACGGGTACGTTTTGATGGCGGAAAACGACCCATCCCATCCGGATGCTTTGGTCTTGATGGGATTATTGGTTTGGGGGCTCGTTGGACTCGTTGGTGTCCTGACGTATGGCATTCATACCTACCGTGTTGGCTGGCACCAGCTGCCAACGCGTCAGCGAATTTTATTGACACTTTATGGCATTGTCTTTCTAATTGGCCTATTCATCTGGCTGGCATTCCTGGGGTTGACGCCCTTCGAGTGGGCCTACTGGATCATCTATGGGCAAGCTTATTAAACGGCGTAATTGAATATCAGATAGCTAAAGGGTTTTCAGAAGTCGTCGATCGATTTCTGGAGGCCTATTTTCGTGAGTCAAAAAATAGCGAAAATCAAGAAACAAATGGCTTGCCTTCGAGTGGGTCTAAGGGGCTAGAATGAACCCATCAGTTAGAAAATGGAGGATTAGCTATGCCAACAATTACGGATACTTTTACGTTGAATAACGGTCTCAAGATGCCTAAGGTTGGGTTTGGGACCTGGCAAACGCGGCCCGGTAAGGAAACTTACGACGCCGTCAGCAATGCCTTAAAGGCTGGGTACCGTTTCATCGATACCGCCAAGGCCTACAATAACGAGCAGAGTGTCGGCGAAGCCTTACGGGACAGCGATGTGGCCCGCGAAGATATCTTCGTACAAACCAAGTTGCCCGCCGAATCCAAGTCCTACGACGCCGCAATGGCCGACTTCAAGAGCAGTTTAGCTGCCTTGGACCTCGACTACGTGGATTCTTACATCATCCACGCACCATGGCCATGGGCACAAATGGGGTCCAACCATGACGCCGAAAACCGCGACGTTTGGCGCGCCATGCAGGATATCTATGCTAGCGGTCAGGCCAAGTCAGTGGGGGTTTCCAACTTCAACTCACACGACCTGGAAAACCTGTTAACTTGGGATGGCTTGACCGTTAAGCCGGCCGTTGATCAGATTCAATACTACGTGGGTCACACGCAGGCGTCCATCGTGAAGACGGCGGAGGCCAATGACATCACGGTTCAGGCGTACTCACCACTGGCTACCGGTGGATTAATCGACAGTCCCGAATTGGAACGGGTCGCTGGCAATTACGGCGTGTCGATTCCACAATTAGCCCTGCGCTACATTGTTCAAAAGGGCGTCGCGCCACTACCTAAGGGCCGTTCCATGGTTCACGTGCAGGCTAACACGGAACTGGACTTTGAGATCAACGACAAGGACATGGCCTTTCTCGACCGGCTGTCGGATCCTAATGGCTGGCATCCAGTGGGTGATTAGTGTCGGGTTGGATAAGCCTGGGACTGACGGTGACAAGCCGAGTTGGTATTAAAATCAGAAAAAATCAATTGAAAAATGGCGGTTCCTCAAGATGTGGGGAGTCGCCATTTTTTGATTAAGAAAAGATAAAGTTCGTTAAAAATGTGAGAATGAATTCGGCATTTTTACATTAGTAATAAGTATAGGGCATTTCTGGAGAGAAGCTATCTATGCCTGACAACTATATTTCGCCATTTGAAATAGGTATTTGATATGGCTAAGACTGGCCACTATACTAAGCATCATCAAGAAATAAGCAAAGGAGTCATTCAAATGACAGAACCAACTATCTTTCAACGAGCGTTAAAGGGCCTGCCCCTTGACTTTTCCGGTGATGATTTCCGGGAGATCGACCAAACGGTGCAACACACGCAGGAACTCTTGAAACAATTTAACCAAAGGGACAAGACCCCGGCTCAACGGCGGGCCACGCTCAGTCGGGTCGTGGGGTACAATGTGCCGGAGTCTGCGGAGATCAATGCACCGGTACACAGCGACTTTGGGCCGCACATCTTTATCGGCGAGGATGTCTACGTGAATCAGGACGTCATGTTCGTGGACCTAGGCGGTATCTACTTGGGCGCGGGGGCACTGATTGGCCCACGCGCCACGCTGGTCACAGTCAACCATCTCGAAGACCCAGCCCATCGCCGCGACGTTCAGGCCAAAGCCATTCATATTGAGAAAAACGCCTGGATCGGTGCTGGAGCAACGGTGCTCCCCGGGGTGACGGTTGGTGAGAACGCCATTGTGGGTGCTGGGGCGGTGGTGACCAAGGATGTTCCTGCCAATATGGTGGTCGTGGGTACGCCGGCTAGAGTGTTGCGTCGGGTGAAGGGTGCGCCGACGGATTAAGATGGCATCCGTGCAAATAAAAAGGAGCCGACGAGTGCCAGTTCCTAGAATCGTGTTCAAGATTAATTTTCAGTTGGTGTCAACTCTGCGCGAACCTGGGCCAACAACGCTTGTGCCGCCGCGGACAGGCGTTGGCCCTTTAGCCAGACAAGACTCGATCCGGAAGATGTCCGGGGTGCCAGTGGGACAAAGGTCAGGTCGGACTGGTTGGTGTTGACGATGCCATCTAGCCCCAGTGCATTTCCCACGCCAGCAGATACCAGCAGGGACGCGTTATACAGCAGGTTGTAGGTGGCCGCGACGTTCAAATCCTCTTGGGTGAGGCCGAAGACGGCGTGAATCCGCGCGCTGCCCCCCTGTTGCGGGAGAATCAGCCGCGACTGCGCCACGTCGTCCAGACTCACGGTAGCCTGTTGAGCTAGGGGCGAACTGTTCTGGACGAGCAGGCCCCAGCGACTTTCACCCGGTAGCCGGAGAAAGTCATAGTCGCTCTTATCCGTGGGTTCCATGACCACGCCGAAGTCGAAGACACCGGAGGTCAATTGGCTGTGAATGTCGCTGGCATCGGTACTGACGAGGTGAATCTGAACGTGTGGATGCTGCTGATTGAGGTGGCCGATGGCCTGTGCGACCGTCAACACGCTGCGGGCCTCCGCGCTCCCTACGTAGACGGCACCACTGATGTCCGTTTCCCGATGAATGTTCGTCAGGGTCTTGTCGGTCAGGGAGAGAATCTGGCGCGCCTGATTGGCGAAATATTCACCATCCGGGGTCAGCTGAATGGTCCGATTGCCGCGTGTAAAGAGGGTCGTTCCCAGTTCTTCCTCGAGTTCCTTTAATTGCCGGGAGACGGTCGGTTGCGATACGTGCAAACGGGCCGAGGCCTTACTGATATTCTTTTCCTGGACGATCATCAAGAAGTAACGGAGAACGCGTAATTCCATGGCACTCAGCTCCTATAACTAATTTGTATAGCATTCAATCTAATCTAAGCATTCGACATGTCGGAAGTCAAGCCATAGGATAGACCTATAAGGTGACAAAGAAGGGAGGTAGCGTGATGATGAAACAATGGACACCGCAACGGCTGCAGAGTTTTGCGGTTGCGGATGACCTACAGGTGTCCCCACTGTACGATGACGGGCGAACCTGTGGCACGCCAACCTGGATCTGGTCGGTCGTTGTGGATGAGCACCTGTATGCGCGGGCCTGGAATGGGCAACGTTCCTCGTGGTACCAAGCGGCGGTTCGGCAACGCCGTGGGCGCATTCACCTGGCCGGTTGTAATTTTCAAGTTAGCTTCGCCGCAGTTTTGGCCGATAGCGCCGTAACTGCGCAAATCGACGCGGCGTACCGGCAGAAATACGCGGGCAGTGGGTACCTGCTCCCGATGCTCCAGGCGGGTCCACAATCCGCAACGGTTGAGATTCGACCAATTTAAACGGTTGATGTTTAGCTAGACCTGCGTCGTCCAGCTCCAGATTCCCAGCGTGAGGAGGGCGATGTCGGTCACGGCCAATCCGACGAAGACGGGCATTAGCAGCGTGAGTAACATCAGAACGATCGTCCCACTGGTGGCCCAGAGCTTGGGGGATGAGAGTGGGTGCACATTGTAGAGTTGCGGCCGGGTCAGTGCCAACAGGGCCAGTAATACCAGTGCCGTGACGATGATGAGGCCCGTGTAGTAAATAGGTTTGCCGGTCTCGTAGGTCTGTGAGATGAAGAAGGATTGCAGGGTCAGACAGGCAATCAGGAAGCGGTGAATTCCGCGAAATAGCGAGATGGGCCAATAATGGCTGGCGGTCACTTCTCGCTCGTCCATCAGCGTGTAATAGATCATCCAGGTCCCGATGATGCAGACCAGAGCGGCGGTAAAGTGGGTGTAATCGGCGAGCTCCGTGTGTTCCGCCGTCATGTGTTCGATGATGCCGGCTAGCGATTCACCCAAGACAATCATGGTGAAGAGGCCGTAGCGTTCCAGAATGGCGGAGTTGAGCTCGAAGGGAATCCCCCGGCGCTTAAACTCAACGTCGAAGTTATGGTTTTCGGCCATGACGGTGCTAATGAAAATCAACAGGCTGAGGACAATCAATCCCTGTTGCCACAGCAGGCTCGGTGCCCAGATGCTGCCAATGAAGATGATTTCTCCAATTATGTAGGCAATCAAGAAGGGCCGCGTAGTCGTCGCGTGCAGCGGATCGGCAACCATGGTCTTGAAGTAGAGGTACATGTAGATCAGCTGGTTGAACGAGTAAGCGAGGATGAAGCCGGTATAGTGACCGGCGAAGGCGTCGGTCGTATAGGTCGCCGTGATGGCGACGGCAACGATCTGTAGGAGGGCAAAGCAGGTATTTCGCAGGTTTGCCTTGCCATGAAGGTCGAAGTACAGCACCATGTTGGTCCAGGTGTTGAAGAAGAACAGGAAGAGCACCCAGAAGGTCACGAAACCAAAGAGGGTAAAGTGTTCGGACAGGTTCTCCACAAAGCTATGGATGATGACGACATAGACTAAGTCGGAGAAGAGTTCCAGCCAGGAAATCTTCCGGTTTTCGATGGTATTCGTGATGGTTCGTGGTGCGCCCCACCAGGATTTGCGTTTATGATTCACAGTGAATTCCCCCAAATTTTTAGGTATGTAGGGTAAGTATGATTTTAGAACGGCGATCCGTCAAGCCTCCCTACTCGCCACGGGTCACTTAACTGATGGCAATGGCGAGAACTGGGGATTCGGGTCGTAAGTATGTCGCTTTTGAATAGCAAGACATAATGATTGGGTATTTTACATTGTAACCGATTACTCGTATGATAAACACAGGATTATCTCTATTTGAGAGAGCATCATGTCACTGTCAGTTTATTCAGCCAAAAGGAGAAAAAATAATGACAAATACATCAGCAAAAATTGCATTGGGAACCTGGGCCTGGGGCGATACGCCCGAAGGCCAAGTCTTTGGAAATTATTTAACGGCCGCTGATTTGAAGCCAGTCGTTACGGCGGCGATGGCTGCTGGATTTAACTTATGGGACACGGCTTATGCTTACGGTTCCGGGGAATCCGAATCGAAGTTGGGTGAGCTCTTACAGGACTATCCGCGGGACAGCTACCAATTGTCCACGAAGTTCACGCCCCAGATGGCCGCGGGCGACAGTGACCACGAAGTCGCTAACATGCTTGCGGGCAGTCTGAAACGGTTGCACACCGATACCATCGATATCTACTGGATTCACAACCCCGCCGATGTTGAAAAATGGACGCCACAACTGATTCCGTTGGTTAAGAGCGGCAAAATCAAACGCGTGGGGGTCTCCAACCACAACCTCGCCCAGATCAAGCGGGCCAATGAAATCTTGGGCGAAGCTGGGATTCAAATTTCAGCCGTACAAAATCACTTCAGCCTCCTGTACCGGTCCTCGGAAGAAGCCGGCATCATTGACTACTGCAAGCAACACGACATCACGTTCTTCGGCTACATGGTCTTGGAACAGGGGCTCTTGACCGGTCGGTATAACGTCGACAATCCACTACCTGCCGGAAGTATGCGGGCGAGTGTCTATAACGATGTGTTGCCACAGGTGACGGCCCTTAACGATGGCTTGAAGGCGATTGGTGCCAAGCAAGACGCCTCCGCAGCCGAGGTGGCCACGGCCTACGCACTGGCCAAGGGTGTCACTCCAATCGTGGGGGTCACAAAGGCCAAGTACATGGCCAGTGAAACCAAGGCATTGGCATTGAAACTCAGCGATAGCGATATCAGCAGACTAGAAGAATTGGCGACGGCCGCAAACGTGAACACGAAGGGCTCCTGGGAAGCCCCAATGGCTTAGGCCAGCCCGCGACTACATGATGAAGATGTAAATCGAATTGGAGGATAACTAGATGACAAAAGTAATGATTGTCGGCGCACATGGCGCCATGGCACAACTGGTAACGGAACGTTTACTCAACGAAACGACGGCGACCTTGACGCTATTCCTGCGCGATGCCTCACGGTTGAACCAATACACAACGAACGACCGGGTAACTCTCGTTGACGGCGACATCAAGGACACAGCGTTGGTGGCCAAGAGCATGGCCGATGCGGATGTGGTTTATTCCAATCTGGGTGGTCCGGACTTGGCCGACCAAACGCAGAGCGTCCTCGCTGCCATGGCACAGACCGGCAAGTACCGGTTGATCTACATCAGTTCGTTGGGCGCCCATCATGAAGTTCCCGGCAAATTTGGCGAGTGGAACGAACAGGCTATCGGCGCCTTTCTGCCCGGGTTCCGCAAGACGGCCGAATTGGTGGCCGATTCCGGTGTGACCTATACCGAGATTCGCCCGGCTTGGCTGACGAACAAGGACGAAGTCGACTACGAAGAAACGCAGTTGGGTGAAGATTTCAAAGGAACCGAGGTCTCCCGGCAGAGTGTCGCGGACTTCGCCTTCAAGGTCATCACGCAGCCGGATACTTACCAGAATGCCAGTGTGGGCCTGGATAAGCCCGGAACTGACGGCGACCAACCCAGCTGGGTCTAAGGGGGACGCCTATGACAGTCATTGACGTTTTCGCACACATTTTACCGCCTAAATTCCTCGCGCAAATGAACGCGGTTCAGCCCAACATTCTGGATAACTTTCCCTATATGAAGAACGACTTATTGACGGATGTGGCCAAGCATCGCGCGTCCTTACCTGCCGATCATCAACAGATTCTCTCGGCAGTCAACCTGAACCCCGAGGACTTTGTCGATCCCGAGCAGGCCGCGGCACTCTGCCGGTCGGCCAACGATGAGTTAGCGGCGACGGTCCGTACCAACCGGGATATCTTCCCGGCCGGGGTGGCCATGTTGCCAATGAATAACGTTCCGGCGGCGCTTAAGCTGATCGACGAACAGGTGGCCGGTAGCGATGCTTTGGTCGGTGTGCAACTCTTCACGCAGGCACTGGGACAACCAATTACGGCACCCGTTTACGAACCGATTTTTGCCAAATTAGCGGAAATTGGTGCGCCAATTTGGCTCCATCCCGTCTTCGATACACGCAAGTCGGATAACAACCTGACGTTTAGCTGGGAATACGAGCTAACGCAGGCGATGTACGGAATCGTGGCGGCGAAGTACTTTCGGAAGTATCCGGGACTCAAGGTCATCGTGCATCACGCGGGGGCAATGGTGCCGTACTTTAGCCAGCGCATCAAGTATATTCAGGGGCCAGCAGACTATGCCGATTTCCAGAAATTCTACGTGGATACGGCGATTCTAGGCAATCCCAAGGCCTTGGAACTCGCTGTCGACTTCTTCGGCAGCGACCACGTGCTCTTCGGGACCGACTCGCCGTTTGGGATTCCACCGGTCGGGCCGACTGGGGTCATTGAAGAAGCCGTCTCGGCGATGACCATCACGGATCAGCAGCGGCACGGCATCCTCCACGACAATTGGCAGACACTGATGGCGTAGATTGGGCGAAACGACAGGTTAACAGGGGGCAATTGACAATGAAGACGGAACACGAAAAGTTATTGGCGGGTCAGGATTACGATTACCGTGATCCCGAACTCCAGCGGCTCATTGCTCGCGGGAAGCAGCTGCTTACGGTTATCAATGGGGGGCAGGGTGCCGCTCGGCAATCGGCCATCCAGGATTTCTTTGGTCGCACAGGTCAGCGCTTGACCATCAACGGGACCTTTAGCGCGGTCTATGGCGTGCACATCCAGGTCGGTGATGATGTCTTTATCAACGGCAATTGTACGTTCCAGGATTCCAATCAGATCATCCTGGGTGACCGCGTGATCATTGCACCGGACGTGAAGCTGTACTGTGGCAGTCATGCCCTGGACGCCACGCACCGGTTCGGCGTGCGGCCGGATGGTAGTCGTTATCTGATTACCACCACCGCGCCCATTACGATCGGCAACGATGTTTGGATCGGGGGCAACGTGACCATCATCGGTGGCGTGCACATCGGCAATAACGTTGTGGTCGGCGCGGGTGCCGTGGTCACGAAGGATGTGCCGGATAATACGGTCGTCGCCGGCGTTCCAGCGCGGATCATTGAAACGTTACCGCCGTTGCCTCAGGATTAGATAACCATTTAGCACGTAAAGGAAAGTGAGACGAATGGCAAATCAAGCAACGCCGTTATTTCGATTATTCAAATTGACCATCACCGCTGACCAGCGGGCTAACTTTGTTGCGGCTGGGAAACACAATCTGGTGACGTCGATGCAAAACGAGCCCGGAACGCTGGCCATGTACGCCCTACACGTGGCACCGGCTGGACTGGAAAATCGGGTCATTGAGGTCTATCGCGATACCGATAGCTACGACCAGCACGCCGATTCGCCGCAGTTCAAGGCGTTTCGGGCGGTGGCGAAGGATGCCGTGACCCAACAGGCCGTGGTAAATCTCACGCCAATCGTGCTTAGGGAACAGGCACAGCCCCTGATGGTGAGTGGGGAGCCGCGCTTTGTCCAGCTGACGGAGGTGACCCTCAATCCGGGTCAGGCAGCAGCGTACCAGGAACTGGTCACGGCGAGTGGTTCGGCGGCAACGACCACTCAGGCTGGCCGGCTGGTCATCGCTATTGGGCGAGTCGTCGATGACCCGCAAAAATGGGTCGTCTTCGAAGTCTACCAGGACAAGTTGGCCTATCAACGCTACCAGCAGACGGCAGCTAACAAGCACTATCAGCTCGCGAGTCAGTCGTTGATCCAGACGGCGCAGACAACGGTGCTGAGCCCGGATACCTTGGTCAATCAGGGTGGGTTAACGTTGGTCGATCGTCAGAGCTAGGCCTGGATGTACCTCTTAGGATAAGTAGAGTTTTAGAAAGAAGTGGCAACATGGAATACAGCAAGTTTGGCAATACGGGATTAGATGTGTCGCGCCTGTGTCTGGGCACGATGGGGTTTGGCAATGCGTCAACGGGGATGTTCCCGTGGGCCGTTGACGAGGAAAAGAGTGAACAGGTCATCAAGCAAGCACTCGACCTGGGCATCAACTTCTTCGATACCGCGAATATTTATTCGCACGGTGACAGCGAGCGCTTCGTGGGTCAGGCGCTGAAGAAGCTGGCGAACCGGGATGAAATCGTCCTGGCAACCAAGGTCTTCTTTACGCCGGAACAGGCGCCCAACGTGGCCGGACTCTCGCGCAAGGCCATCTTTTCACAGATCGACCAGAGCCTGAAACGCCTGCAAACGGACTACGTGGACCTGTACGTGATTCACCGGTGGGATTACAACACGCCGATTGAAGAGACCATGGAAGCCTTAAACGACGTGGTCAAGTCCGGGAAGGTCCGCTACATTGGGGCCTCGGCGATGTTTGCCTGGCAATTTGAAAAGGCCCAAGCGGTCGCGGAACAGCACGGGTGGACCAAGTTCGTGTCGATGCAGAATCACCTGAACCTGCTCTATCGCGAGGAGGAACGGGAAATGCTGCCGCTGTGTGCGGACCAAGGGATTGCGGTGACGCCGTACAGCCCATTGGCCTCCGGACGGTTGACGCGGGACTGGTCCGGTGAGACCAAGCGCTATGCGACCGATAAAGTGGCGCGGTCCAAGTATGATGACAGTAAGCAACTGGATTTACCGATTATTCAGCGAGTCGGTGAGATGGCCAAGAAATATGGTGTCGAACGGGTTCAGATTGCGCTGGCCTGGTTGCTGCAGAAGCCAACGGTGACGGCACCCATCATCGGTGCCACCAAGTCATCACACTTAACCGGTGCGGTCAAGGCGCTGGACGTTCACCTGAGCGCGGGCGACGTGGCTTATTTGGAGGCCCCATACCTGCCGCATGAATTGGTCGGGCCATTGACGGCTGATGAAACGGATTATCAACGTTAACTAGATGCGAAAAACGGTGTCACCCCCAGACAGGAGCGACACCGTTTTTTTGACCAATAGTACAAGCCGCGCTTAGTAACGTTGTGTTGGTTGGGGATTGTTCCCACTGAACAAGGTAATTCTCTGACGACTGTATTGCTTATTCTCAATGATGTCGATTACGCCCTTGGCGAAATCGGCGTAGGAAATATAGTCTTGCTTGCCGTCGTTGGGATTTTGGGAGCGAGCGGGCTTGAATTCTTCACCCGCGACCCGGTAGCTGCCCGTGCGTTTGCCGTCGGGATCGAAGTTGTAAGTGGGCGTGACGTAAGTCCAGTTCACATCATCGGTGCCACGGAGAACCTTTAATCCCTCGGCGTGAGCGGAACCGAGATCCTGCATGTAGTTGGGATAATACAGGGGGAGTTCTTGCAGCGTGTGGGTATGGGCGGCGTTGATATACAGCGTATTGGCGCCACCGACCTTCAGATAATGAATGGCCGTCCCCTTGATCAACGTAATCATGTGTAGAGGCCCCGTGTAATGGATGGCTTCGGTGGCGGGGGTCCAGGCACCAACAGCGTCGACAATGGCGTCAACACCGGCAATGTCTTGTGGCGTCAGTTCCAGCATATCCTTGATGATCACATGAGATTGCGTTGTCCCGGCGTGTTGTCGGTGCGCAACGCCCACGACGTCATGTCCGCGGGCCTGAGCCTCCGTCATAATCAGCCGGCCGAGGTGGCCATACGCACCAATCACCATGATTTTCATAGTCAGACTTCCTTTCGATTAGTAAAAACTTGGCTTGGCGCCCTCGGTGTGCGGTTCGCTGATACCGATGGATTGTTTGATGGCTTGACTGTCATCGAGAATGAGGGTGCCGATGTAGGCAGCGACACTCTTTCTGGAGACTTCAGTGCCCTTAAAGGTTTGGCCCTTCTGGGTTAACTCGTAGTTGACGGTCTCTTTGTCGGAGAACCAGGCTGGCCGAATAATGGTGTAAGCGAGTGAGCTACTCTCCACAACCTTGGCACCAGCGGCGTAGGCGTCCAGGGTACTACCGAGCATTTGTTGGTTCCACTTCCCATATTTCCCGGGAACCTCGCCGTAGATGCCGTTCGCTGAGATCCAAATCAGGCGATTGACTTTGGCGGTCTGCATGGCTTGAACCACGGCTTGACCTTGTTGTTTCAGATTAGCGCCGTAAAGGTTGGCGTAAACGAGGTCTTGACCACGCATGGCTTGGGTCAGCGTCACGGTATCCTTAATGACGTCGGCGACGACCACCGTCACCCGGCTGTCGTTTCTGATGGCAGCTGTGAGACGTTCGGGGTGGCGCACCAACAGGGTCATTTGAACCTGGGAATCTTCAATGAGGTTTTCTTCGACCAGCGTAGCGATGGAACCGGAAGCACCTAAAATTAAAACTTTTTTCATAATAAATATCCTCCTAGAATGAGATGAATTTAACGACTAAGACACCGAGAAATAGAACGCAGAGACCGATGATTTTGGAGCGGGTGATCTGGGTTTTGGGAGAGGCAAACAGACCAAAATTTTCGACTAGAGCGCTAAAGAACAATTGGCCAAAGAGCGCTAAGACAACCACTTGACCCGTGCCAATCAGGGGAACGAGCCAGGAGCTGCAGAGCACGTACAGCGCACCGATGATGCCGCCGATCCAGATCCACCAGTAGTGGCGGCCCTGTTTGACGGCCAGCCGGAGATTGGTGAATTTTGTAGAAACGGCTAGGTTAACAATCAGCAGGCAGAGAACCCCGATGGAAAAGGAAACGAAGGCGGCATGAATCGGTGAACGGAGAACCGTGCCAAGATAGCCATTGACCGCGGTCTGAATGGCCATTAACATGCCGGCGACAATCGCAAATACTTGATACAAAATGAGGGATTCGTGGGCGATGGGCAGTTGCGCATCCTTACCATCTTTGCGGATGGCGTCCTGCGCATCCAAAATGCCAAGGGACAGCACGACACCGGTGATAATGAGACCTAATCCTAGAATCTTGGCCAGGGTGAGTGGACTGCTCGGAGATTTGAACAGGCCAAATTGATCAATGATGACGCTCATCACGATTTGTCCCATGATGGGGAGCACGGTCGTCTGAAGGCTGCCAATCTTTTGAAACAAGACGACGTTGCCAGTCAGCGCGATTGCCCCAAAGAGACCGCCGAGCCAAAGCCAACTCGGATTGTGGGTGAAGACGGTGCTACTGATCATTAGCGATTGGTGGGTAAAGAGACTGAGTAATAATAGGAATAGCCAGGCCATCAGGAAAGAAAAGCCGGATGAGAGGTAGGATGAAAAAGTAAAGCTTCTCAATTTTGAATTGACAGCGGTTTGCATCGCTAAGCCTGCGCCCATGGCGACAGGAAAGAGTAAGAGTAGCACGAGATCACTTCCTAAATGATTAATTGCGGTCGAGTTGACGGGGATGCTTGAATGATGCGGCGTCAGTTAACTAATCGGATTTTTCGATAATTGGGATGGCTGGTGGACATTGGTCGAGTAACCGCCAACCGTCGCAATCCTGCACGAACGTGAGCCGCTGTTGGTCCGTCCGTGCAGTGTTTCCCTGAATCTGCCACTTGACCTGAACTTGCAAAGTCCCCCGGGACATCGTGAGCTGTGGCGCGTCAGGAGTAGAGCATGCTTGGTAACGAAGCGTCTCATTTTGAATGGCATCGATCCAATCGTATTTGGCGTAGGTCCGGCCGTTGATGAGGTGGAGTTCTGCGGTAGTCGCCAGGAGGTGGTCCAGCTGGCAAATGTCTTGGGTTGTTAATGCAGTAACCAGTTGTTGGTAACAGTCGATTAGTGCGAGTTGATTAGCGTCCAATGGAAATCCGCTCCTTTCTTTCGCAACGTCTGGGGAAATAGGGTAGTCCGTTCTTGACGTTTCTTATCATAACCGGAATTGTAGCGCCAACCAATATGGCTTTACGATGGGAATCATCGGAAAAACCGATGGATTAAAAAAGGCCCGCATTTGGCGGGCCCTTCAAGGGTAAAATTGGGTTAATCTCGTGTGACTAGTAGCGGTTATTCTTCGGTAAACTGGTCCTTTAAAATCTGGGCGAACGTCTCGACGTAGAAGCCGGAATTGTTCTTTTTCCAGTAGGCGTAGTAATGCTGCGTAAGATCGCGGCCGTGGTCAACGAGCTTTAGGACGCGGTTAATCGTGGGATCAATTTGGCTAGCGGTGCGGCTATTGACGACGATGTAGCCTTGACCGGCAGAGGCCAACATTTGAGCCTCGCCAAAGCTAGCGGCAATCTGAAAGGGACTTTGAATTCCCAGGACATCGCGATAGTAGCGTTGTTCAGACGCATATTCGTCGGCCCCAACGATGAGAATGCAGGGAAGATCGACGAGGTCAGTGGTGTCGATGCTGATGGTTTTAGTCGTCGCTACTTTGTCGGCGAGGACCACCATGTAATCGGCAGAGGTCAAGAATTCATTTTCGAAGTCCGGTGAAAATTCGTAACGGTGATCGGAGAAGTTCAGGTCAATCTTGTCGGCCCGAATCAGAGAAAAAAGTTCGTGATAGGAATCGCTGTGGATTTGAACGCGGACCTGGGGATAGGCGTGAGAGAATTGCGAAACGGCTTGTAAGAATTCTCGCGATCCGAATTTTCTTAAATACCCCAAGTGGAGGGTGTAGGTTTCCTGAGTCTGTTGGGCGATTGCTTGGGTTTCGTCAACCAACTTGGTAACTTGTTCCAAGACCACCTGACTGTGTTGATAGAAGTATTCGCCAGCGGGGGTTAATTCAAAGCTGCGGCCTTTGCGCTGAACTAAGGTTACACCGAGACGTTCCGAAAGCTCCTTGATACGTTGGGACAGCGATGATTGTGACATGTGACATTCTTCCGCTGCTTTGGTGTAGCTGTGATTCTTGACGACTGCGATAAAACATTGCATTTGTCGAAACATGATTTTCGCTCCTTAGGTGTCAGCTCTATATCGTATGCGAGGTGAGTTTCTCTTTAGCATAACTGAATTTTAGGGAAATTGCGAAGAGTTAGGTGGTTGAGGAGCTGGCGAGCGGTATTAAAAACCGGTAGCACCCAATTAACGAGTGCTACCGGTTCTTTTGGCAATTAGATTAGTGAATGACAACTTTCATGTTGTAAGGTACGTGGCTGTAAATCTAATGGGCATCGGCAACGCGTAGCCGTATGCAACCGTGACTGGCCCGTTTGCCTAACTTCTTGGCTTCGCTGACAACGTACTTGCCGTGGGCGTTGACGGGAACGGAGTGGAAGAGGTAGGTTCCCCATTTATGTCAGTGTCAACGCCCCTAACCGGTTGGCTGTGCTGGATCTGGTGGGTGGCAAACGTACTATGCTGTGGGATTGTAATGGGTTTTGCCGCGATTGTGCATGATCTATTTGTCGATCGACGTAGCGTAAAGAAGTAATCGTTGTTTAGAAATACAGTGAGACGCAAAAGCAGGTGCCCCTCCTAATAAGGAGAAGCACCTGCTTTTTGAAAGCTATTGAGATGAATGCGTTACGGCATCCAAAATGACTAGCAAGGTTACTTAAACGACTGGTTCAAGTAAGACTCAACGGTCCCCGTCTTAGCGGACTCGTTGACCCGACCCGTCAGTTTGACTTGGTCGCCGGCCTTCATTAACACGGCCTTAGGATAGTCGGCGGTACCGACCGTCCAGAGGGTATCGTTACCCTTGACGGCGAACAGCACGTTTTGGTTATCGCCATTTGGAATGACGACGACCCGTTCCACCGTGCCCTTGAGCTTGATGGTCTTGGAGTTCGTCGTTGAGCTAGCCGTTGACCCGACCGTGGCGAGTTGTACCCGGTATTGATCGAGCGCTTGGGTCGCCGTCGTGGCGTAAGCCTTCACACTTTGATCGGCCGCCTTGATGTAGGCGTAGCTCCGGAAGGCCCCAGTGGAGTCTAGCAGTGAAACGACCCAAGTTGGCGTGCCGTCGATGTTGTACATGATCGGCATCGTAGCGGACCACTTCTGGGCGACGTATTCCTTTTCGGCGATCTTCTTGGCACCGTCACTGTCCATGACCCCGATGTTTTTCCCGGTGTAGTACGTCAGTGTCCCAGTCCGCGCGTTGATCATGGAGTAACCCATGGTTGAGTCCGCACTGGTCTTAGGTGAGGTGAAGTCGTTGAAGTAGGAGATGTCGCCGTGCTTGTCCACGACGGGGGTGACGCCATCCTCGGTCCCGTTACTGTTCGGGTCCTTCACGCCGGTCTTGTTAAAGTGGGCGTTGAAGTAACCGTTGCCGTACCAACCGAAGATTTCGTTCATTTCCGCAGCCGTGGAGGACGCGATGGATTCGTTGATAAATTTCGGTGCGCCGGCAGCTGTATAGAGCTTGGTGTCACCGGTCTTGGCGTTCAAGACAACAACGTGCAGGCTCTTATAGTTGAGTCGACTGGAAACGCCGCGCGCCTTGTAGACGGTCTGGATGAAGTAGGGTTCGCCGCTATCCTTGATTTCGAGTTGCGGTTGCCCTTCCTGAACCCAGCCAGGGAAACGGTTGTAGATGACCCGTTGCGCGTCTTCAAAGAGGTAAGCACTCGGCGTGTACTTCATGGACTGCTTAATAAAGTGGGGCTCGGCGTTCACGTTGGTGGCGTCGATCATGAAGTAACCGGGTGACTTCTTAGCCCGTTGCCACCGCCAGAAGCCGTCGAATTCAACGGGGGCGATGTAGACGGTCTTGCCCTTAACGACCTGCGTTTGCAGGGCACCAAGCTTGTAGTAAGACGTATTAGGCACGGCACTCATGGCCTTGTTCATCTTGTTACGGACTGTCTTGGGTGCGATAGCGATTGGCGTCGCGTCCTTGTCCAGCAGGGGTGCGGTCTTCATCGTCTTGATCTTCAAGGAGTTGTAGACGGGCTTCACGCCGAACTTGGTCTGAGCGGCCCCGAAGAGGCTGACGACAAAGAGCAATGCCAGTAGGCCGGCTGCCACGTTCAAGCCTTTATTTTGGCTGCGAACGTGAGGGCGTTTGTCACCACTGCCGGTCTCGACCGCCACGTTGGGACTGCTGAGCGCCAGGAATGGCAGGTACAGCACGCCACTGATGACGTTCATGATGATCAGGCTAAAGAGCGCCTTGCTGGGTAAAATGACGAAGACCACGCCAATGGCAATGACGTAGTAAACGATGTAGATACCCGCCAGCATTTGCAAGTGTTGGGGACGTTGAACGATTCCCATGATTGCCATGATGAAGGCGGATAGGGTACAGAAGAAAGCGACTAGTAACATATAAAAACCCTTTCCAAATAATGTCAGCGAAAATCCAATTATGTAAAAAATAACTACTTTCTCTAGTTTACCCTATTTAGCGATGTGACTAAAGGGGAACACCTTAATCAATGGAAATAATGGTAGCGCTTTTTCAGTTGATGTGATGGGATTTGTGCAGATGGTTGAGGTGGTAAGGACAGTAGAGCTTCTCAACGTGAACAGAATTAGTGCGCCTCGACTGGCTAACTTGGCCGAATGACGTGAAGAAAGATGGTCCCATCAAAGGCCGCCAAATCAACAGTGCAAGCAAACTTAGCGTGACAAAACAGCAGGCATTTGCTAGGGTTAGGGCAGACATCAACGGGAGGGAATACGATGACACTCGGGGAAAGATTAAAGCAGGCACGGGCAGATCATGGGCTGACCCAACAGGCCGTGGCTCAGCAGGTGGCCGTCTCGCGGCAGACCATTTCAAGTTGGGAAACGGGGAAGAGTTATCCGGACATTGACAGTCTGGTAACGCTGAGCAATCTGTACGGACTGACATTGGATAGCCTAATCAAGGAAGATACGGGGATGCTGGATTATTTGCGGAAGTCGGAGGTCGCGGTGAGGTTGCGGCCAATCCGGCAGGCGATGCTCATCTTGAATAGCTTATTTGTGGTGATCTTAATCTTCTTTTTGCCCAGTCGCCTAGGTGGCGCCATCTTAATCGTTGCGGTGCTAGCTAACTTGGTTGGCTTGGCCTATCTGCAAAAGTTTGAGGAGCAACTCAGTGACCTGCCCGTATGGGAACAAAGGTGGCGTCGGGGACGGTTACCGGGGCTGCTGGGAAGTCTAGCGGCAACGGGCGCCTTGGTTGCGACCAGCTGGTGGTCAGTCTCGGCGGCGGTTGCCAGTAGTCTGGTCAGTATCACTCTAGTAGGGTGGCTGACGCTGTTACTGATTTGGCTAGGTCACGTAATCGGCCGGCTAAAGCAGCAAGAAGGCAAGATCTAAAGAGTAGAGACTGGCTCGTCGGTCTGCCAATTGCTAAATATCGTCATCAGAGAAGCACCTTCGCTAACTTAGGCTAGTGGGGTGCTTTTTGAGCAGGCATTGTACGCCAAAAAGACCAGCCAAGTCAGCCGGTCCACCAAACGCATTTGTTTTCGAGTGGGGGTCATTAATGCTTAAACATGAAAATGCCCCGCACAATTTCGGCACCAATTAAAACCACCATGAATGACCAAGTAACAAGAGTTGCGACGCTTCCCATTTTAAAGACCTCCTCGATTCTGTCCAATTCTAATTACCTTCATTGTACGCCGAACACCGAAATGACACAATAGGAACCGCTTACATTTTTTTGCTAAATCTATCCCCAGGTAAAGTGACTTATGCCACGTTTCACCTGGGGATAGATTTTATTTATGAAAATTGTTGTTTAGTTAATATGGCGTGTGGTTCTTTGCCAGCTTTCTGAATATTTGACTAGCAATATTGCCAGCCACAGATTCGGCGTTAAATCATTGTCAGATTAGACGTCAGTTTAGCCGGAGGAGGCCAGGGATGGCGCCAGCCGTGACGACGGTGTTAGGCCGGGGTGATTTTTCCCGGTCTTACAGCGTGGGACGCGTTTGGAAACTCGCCTGAACCTGGCGAGGTTTCAAACCGAGCCAGAAGCCCGTCCTTTGGCTGGAGGCGTTCCCCACAGCAGGCAGAATCCCTGGCAGCCGCAGGCGGACAAATCTAATCACTGGTTGGTGACATCGACGAGGCTGGCAAAGGTGGCGGTGCTCATGCCGGGAACGACCCGCAGCCGTGACAAATTGTAGCGACCCTGCTTCAGAGTGGCAACGCCCTCTTGCGTGGTTAGCGCCAGCGTGTAGCCGCTCTGCTTAGCCAACCGCCGTGTCGTGGCGTTGGCGCGGCCAGCCGGGTAACATAGCATCCGCGTTTCCTGATCGAGATGAGTGTCTAGCCACTGCTTAGACTTAACCAGTTCCCGTTTCTGCTGAGCCGCCGTCAATTCATCGAGATTCAGGTGCTGGACGGTGTGGCTGGCAAAGTCCACGTGGCCGGTTGCCTTCATCCGCTTCATTTCGGCCAGCGTGAGGTGATTGCTCTTGTGCGTGAAGCCCGTGATGACGTTGATGGTCGCGTGTAGGTTGTATTTTTTCAGTGCGGATAGACCGTTGGTCAGGTTGTCTTTGTAGGCGTCATCTAGTGTGATCCAGACGACCTTCTTCTGCGGAATGCTGTTGGTCGAGAGCGCGCGAATCGCCTCAGCCGTGGTCAGTGTCCGGTAGTGATGCTGCTTGAGGTAGGCCATCTCACTGGCGAACTGGGTCTTGGGCACGCGCAACTGATTCCCGCTGGAAATACTGTGATACATCAAAATTGGCAGCTTGAGTGGCTGTTTTAACTTGATCCAGGGCTTGGCCTTGACGGGCTTAACCGCCGTTGATTCAGCGTCTTGGCTTTGCACCCGGTTGTGACGGGCCGGATGACTAATGGTGTTCGGCCGCGACTGACTCCAGGCAAATCCGCCGCCCAGTAGCGCAATCAATGCCAGACAGCCCCCAAAGAACCACCATTTCTTTTTCATCGCCCATTCCCCCAGTTTGTTCGTTTACTATTTAGTATAGGGGGTTCAATGAACGCTGGCACGTATTTAGTCTGCGCGCTGGGTCAATCGACGATAATAGTCGATGGAATCCGGTTCCAAATGGAGGGCAGAAATGGCTTCACGGTCGGATAGCTGGGGGTGCCGGCGCAGATAGTTAACTAAGTAACCTTGGTACAGCACGGTGGGACTCAGAGCAAAGCCCACGACGGCTTCATCCGGCTTCAAATATTTATGCAGGCCGGGCAACGTTAAGTGGGGATCGGCCGCGGCCCGCTGCTTTAGAAACCAATCGTTAGACTGGAACCGTTGCTGCAGGGGAGCCAGAAAGGCCTGGAGTTCATTTAGAAATTGCTGGGCCGGCGCCGACCAGTTCTGTGTCTTCAGATTAGCCGTGAAGTTGGGTTGGAGAAAGGCCTGTACCGGATAGCCGTGAGCTATGAGGAGGAGCGTCAGCCGGGTATAGACGTGGAGGCGCGGGTCAGCCAGCAGGCGGTCGAGGTCGTCGACCCAGCGGTAGTTCAAGGGTTGCGCGGCCTGCTTGGGCTTGCTCTTCAGATCCAAGGTCGGCAGATAGGGTGTCCAGCTGTGTGAGAAGAGAAATTTAAAGTAGACGTTGAGGTGTGACAGAACCTTGTTGTAGGTCTGATTCTGAATCTTGCGGGCATCGACTAACATGGCCAGGTACTGCTCCACATCGGGCGTCTGGAGCTGATTGACGCGGTGGTCCCGCTGATAGGTGGGATTGAAGTTCTCCAAATATTTGAAAAAGTCCGTCAGGGTTGCGTTGTACTCGTCCTGAGTAGCTTGCGCCATGGCCCGCTGCCGGAGCGTACGGTTAAAGGCGTCTTGATACGGATAAGATTGGGACACGGCAAAACACTTCCTTTGCTAAAAATTACGTTAACTTAGAGTGGTGACCACGACCGTGAAGTCGTGGCGATGATGGGGTTAGGCTGGTGTTGAGGTGCGAGCAGCCAAAACCTTTTCGCGTAACTGTTCTTTTTGATCGTCATCGATAAAGGCCGCGTCGATGGCGTTGAGTGTCAGACGTTCCAGCAGAGACCAATTTAAGCCAAACTGCTTGCGGAGCGTGACAAATTCATCGGTTAAAGTGACATTGGAGACGGTTCGATCATCGGTGTTGACCGTGACCTTTAAGCCGGCACTGAGAAATTCTGACAGAGGGAAGTCGCTCCAACTTTGGACAGCCTTCGTTTGGATGTTGCTCGTCGGGCAGATTTCAATCGTAGCTCCGGCTTCCTTGGTTTGCGCGATTGCAGCCGGGAAGCCACTCATGTGGACCCCGTGGCCAATACGTTTGGCACCCATGGTCAGGGCGACCACGACGTTATCGACGGGTCCGGCCTCGCCGGCATGAATTGTAAATGGCAGGCCGGTTGCCTGACCCGCATGAATGGCGTCAACCAAGTCGATCGTTGGGTGGTTGTACTCGTCCCCAGCGAAGTCCAGGCCAACGACACCCTCGTTCTTGAAGTCGGCGGCAGTCTGGAAGACGTCGATGCACTCGTCCAAGGGACGGTCACGCATCGCACAGACGATGGCGTTGACCGGGATGCCAAATTCGGCGGAACCGGCGTGTAGGCCCTCCAGTGTGGCGGCGATGGCTTCACGAATGGAGAGGCCCTTTTCGGTGAAAATAGCGGGGGCAAACCGCGTTTCTAAGTAAATCAGACCGTCTTCGGCAGCGGTCTGAACCATGTCGTAACCAGCAATCCGGAGCTGTTCCGGCGTTTGCATTAGATCGGTCACGACCTGGAATCGTTTTAAGTAATCAATCAAACTGACCGTATCAATGGGTGCCGATACCAATGTCCGGAGCTCCGTGTCGCTGGCTGGCAACTCGGCACCGGTAACGGCTGCCATCTTCCGTAGTGCGGGTAGTGAGATCGACCCATCGAGGTGACAGTGCAACTCAACTTTGGGATACTGACGAACGGCGTCTGCGGTAAAAGGGTTAACTTGAGACATGGCAAGGTCCTCCTTTGGAATATGTAGCTTCCTTCCAGTATACCATGATAGCGCTTAACTACGCGACCTTACGGGGTAAATTGTCCGTTTTGACGCCTCCAGGACGGTGAAAATGGGCCGGTCGCTGTGGGCGGACGTCTAAAGCCAAGGAGCGGTCTTTAGACTTGGTTTTAAGCCGCTGAAGACCACGTCTCAAAACCACCACACCTCTAAGCGCCAAGGTTCAGCCGCCAAGAGGTATCCCACGGCTGAGCCCATTTTCACCGCCCTTGCGGCTCACACGGATTTAGTCCCGTAATCGCGGGAAATTTTGACAATGTCTTATCAGGAGAAGCCGCTTCATTTGGAGCCAAAACAAGGTCTCCGGACTTGCCTTTGAACCTCTGAGAACCGAGTTTCAAAGACACCAATGTTCTAAGCGGCTTAACCCACCGCTAAGAACATTCCCACGGCTGAGTTTATTTGCACCACCCTCACGGCTCAGGTAGATTTAGCCCGTAGTTGTGTGGTGTTGGCGCCTTTTCCTGGAGGCAGCAACCGTTGATTTGGGAAATTGGCATTATGCGTAATGAAACCATTCGGAAAAACTCATCCGATTTTAGGACAGTTCTGTTGATTAACAAAGTTTTTCCATTTTTATTGTGTTTAAAAGGGAAAGTTAGTGAACAAACCGACCGGCCAAAACCGCGATATCTTGCGGTTTATCGTCGTTAATGCGTGACGGTTGGATTGCAAATTTTACAAATGTGAAATTTCGTTAAAAAACGTTGTGTCTGGGGGCCAAACATTATAGAATTGATGTAATCGTCAGGGGGTTAACAAATCCCCCGTGTGCCGGAGTATTGGCACGATAAATAAATTCAAATAATTAATATTAATAGCATAGTGTTATGTGAACTATCTAAAGCGGTCGAGAGTCCAGTCGACCGCAAGTTAAGCTTGTGTTAGCCGCAGGGATGGTGAAAATGGACTCAGCCGTAGGAATGTTCTTAGTGGCGGGTTGTGCCGCTTAGAACATTGGGTGGTGTGGAGACGCGTTTCTTGCGGCTTCACACCAAGCCTAAAGACCGCTCTTTGGCTTTAGGCGTCCGCCTACCGCGACCCGGTCCATTTTCACCATCCCGGAGGCATATACTTGCTTAACATGGGGGAGTAACGGCAGCGTTAAAGAGAAGGAGCAATTGCGATGAATCATTTTAACACGGAACTGACGCGAATGGGGATGCGCGCGCGTCAGTCGGGCAAACGGCGGTATATCACCGGTTTCGATGGTATCCGGACGTTGGCCGTTTTAGGGGTCATTATTTACCATTTGGCGCCATCCACCTTACAGGGTGGGTATTTAGGGGTGCCGATTTTCTTCGTCGTTTCAGGTTATTTAATTACATACTTATTGATTCAGGAGTTCGATACGCAGAATCACATTGATATTATTGGTTTCTACGGTCGTCGGTTAAAACGGTTGTATCCGGCACTGGTCACTATGATTCTCGGGACAACAGCCTACATCACGCTATTTCAGCGAAATCTGTTGGTCAATATCCGGGGAACGGTCATGACCAATCTGATCTACGGGTATAACTGGTTTGAAATCAATCATGGCCAGTCGTACTTCGACCGGTTCAGCGGAGAATCGCCGTTTACCCATCTGTGGTCATTGTCGATTGAGGGACAGTTTTACCTGGTCTGGCCGCTGGTGGTGCTGGGACTCTTGTTGTTCGTGCACAAAAAATCCCAACGGTTGGGCATTCTCATGGCGGTCGCCGTGGTTTCGGCGATTGCGATGGCCGTGCTGTACAGTCCTAGCAATCCCAACCGGGTCTACTACGGGACCGATACGCGGATGTTTGCGATTCTGATTGGTGCGGGGATGGCCTTCGTTTGGCCGGCACACAAGTTAAATGCGGACGTCGGGCGGCAACAGCGACTGACGTTGGATATTGTCGGCGGACTCTCGTTGCTGGCACTGATTTACCTCTTCTTTACCATGAACGGGCAGGCGGCTAGCACCTATCGCGGCGGGATGTTCTGGTTCACAGTGCTGTCTGGTATTCTGGTCGGCACGGTGGCCCATCCCGGGAGCGACATGAATCGCATCCTGACGAACCGCGCGTTTAGCTACGTGGGCAAGCGGAGCTACGGTATCTACCTCTACCAATTTCCAGTGATGATTTTCTACGAGTCTAAGATCAACATTGGGAATCATCCGCTATTTCATGCGTTGATTGAAGTGGCCCTAATCTTACTGGTCACCGAGCTCAGCTATCGGTGGATTGAAAATCCGATGCGGCACTACCACTATGGGCAATTGACGAGTGACGTTGTGCGCTACTTCCAGCAACCCAAGGCACACCGTTTGGCCAATACGTTGGGTGTGGTCGCGGCCTTACTCTTTGGATTGACGGCGGTGGGCTTTGTACAACAACCCGCAGCGGCCAAGCCAACGGCCCTGCAACAGACCATTACTGCTCGGCAAGCTGCGGCGAAGATAAAGAACGCGGCTGCCGTGAAGAAGCAGAAGGCTTTGGCGGCGGCTTCGTCCAAGAAGAAACACGACACCGCGGTGGCCTTCTCCAAGTTGTCGAAAGCTAATCAAAAACTGGCGAAGTACTACTACTTAACGCCAGATGAAGTCTTAAATAGTAAGCAAACACCGTTGACCGCCATTGGGGATTCCGTCTTGTTGGATGATTCTGGTGATTTGCAGGACGTCTTCCCAGGCGCCATTGTTAATGGTAAGGTTGGTCGGCAAGCGGCCGACATGCACGATGTCATCGTGAGCATGGCCCAACAAGGTCAGCTGGCGAAGAATGTCTTGATCAATATCGGAACTAACGGCTACGTGACGCCGGAACAGGCCGATGATATCGTCCACGCAATTGGACCGGGTCACCAGATCTTCTGGGTCACGGCCCACGTGCCAACGCGTGAATGGCAGAATTCCGTGAACAATCGGATTGCCAAGACCGCGGACAAGTATCACAATGTCCACGTGATTGACTGGTACACGACGGCTAAGAACCAACCTAAGTGGTTCGTCAGTGATCACGTTCACCCGAATAATTATGGAAACCGGCACTACACCTCGTTGATCGCCAAGGCGATTGCGCAGGCTAATCAGTAACGATTGAACTGCTAGTTTGCCGATTACCCGTGGCTTATATCTTCAGAATAAAATGTAAACTGCGTTGTCCCAAGCTAATTGAAGCTGAAGGCAACGCAGTTTTTTACGAAATCGATGGGAGTTACGATAGTAGGAAATCATCTGGGACAAGATCCGTTACCCGCCAAAATATCATGAACGCTACTGATTTGCCGTTCCCGACTTTTTGCTGGAAACACCGATAACGCCCCGTAACGTTAGTTCCATTAATTTACCGGAGCCCCGGGATTTTTCACGATTTTTGAGTTAAATTGGGAGATCATTTCTGCCCGAAAAAAAGGACCGTGTTATGATACCAATTGAGTTCAGGGATGAATTCGAAAATTTACTGGGGGGTAATTGTTATGATGAAAAAAGTTGCAATGATCGCAGCAGCTGCGGCTATGGTATTACCATTGGGGATTGGTGCTATTGCTCCCGCAAACGGTGAGGTTACTGCTTTTGCGGCCGCTAAACCAGCAGCCAAAAAAGTGACCCACACTTTAGTCAGTGCAAAAGCCATCAAGAAGGCAGCGTTCCACGTTAAGAGTGGCAAGCCAGCGCTGTATAGCGCAGCGTTTGTCGCTGATCAAGCAAAGGTCGGCATGACCAAGAAAGGGACTTTAGCGGGTGGCATGACCTACTACGCAACTAAGAAGATCGTGGTTAAAGTTAAGGCGACCAAGACAGCTAAGGCTAAGAAAGTTACCTACGCCTACATCAAGTCATCCAACGGCAAGGTTAAGGGCTGGGTTGCACTTTCCAAGTTAACGGCTGGCAAGTTCATGGCCGCTGACGGAAACGCCGATGCCAAGAAGGCAGCCGACAAGATCGCAGGGAAGACCTACACGCTGGTTAGCGCCAAGAGCATCAAGAAGAGCGCTTTCCACTTCAAGGCCGGTCAACCTGCCCTTTACGCCGGCAAATTCGCCGCTGACAAGCCTAAGGTAACGTTAACCAAGAAGGGCGTATTGCCAAACAGCAAGACCTTCTACGCTACCAAGACAATTACAATCAAGAAAGCTAAGAAGAACGTGAAGTACGACTACGTTACCAGCGGCAAGACGAAGGGCTGGGTCTTAGCCTCTCAACTGACTGCCGGCAAATTCATGGCAGCCGATTAGTTAAATACGCCAGTATATTTAAAAACGGATGGCTTACGGGCCATCCGCTTTTTTGTGGTTTAAGCGTAAATATTGTGTGTCGCTGGCGGCGGCCAGGGGTTCCGCCTGCTGTGGGGACCGGTAAAAGCCTGAGAAGCGGTCTTTTACCTCGACTTGAAACCTCGTTGAGAAGCACGAGTTTCCAAGCTCGTCCCATGGCGTAAGCACGGGAGAAGCAAGCGCCCGTTCTAACGCCATCGTCACGGTTGGTTACACCCCTGGCCGCCTCCAGCTAGGACAACTGTTTACCCAAAATGTATAATGTCTGCGTATCAGCTAATATTTGTTGAACAGACGTGATGCAAGTGACTTAAACGATTCGCGCATTCAGCTGATATTAACCGCTTACAATTTAGTCTTGATTGAGCTGCTTTAAGTATTCAGCGTTGGCGGTGACTTTCTTCTTGTTCAGTGGGTACCAGAGGATCAAGATCAGGGCGCCAACACCCATGCAGACGGCTGGTAAGCCAACTGACAATTGATAAATGTGGTTGGCAACGGCCTCGGTCTGAACGGCACCACCAGTCGTGGACGCCTTGTAGCCGATAAAGGATAGCATGAGACCAGAGACCCCACCAGCTAGGGCTTGCGCAACTTTTCTGGAGAAGGAGTTGACCCCGTAGACCACACCATCTTCACGAATGCCGTTTTCAACCTGTTCATTGTCAATGACGTCGGTGATGAAAGCCCAGACCATCAGGTTAAACATCCCAATTCCCATTGAGCCAATGAAGGCGAAAATCAGGTAGACTACGACGCTGTGTGTGTGAATGATGAAGAGTAGGGTAAAGAAGATGAAGCCTAAGATTAAGAAACTTGCGGTGGCTTCTTTCCGGCCAAACCGTTGGTACAGGTGCTTGGTGAATGGCGCCAGCAGGAAGACGGCAACAGAAATAGTCAGCATTGCCAGGGCCATGGCACCCTTGTTTTTGAAGTAGTCGTTAAATAAGTATGATGCCATTGATGTGTAGCTGTAGAGGGCAATGCAGATCAAGATGTCAACAATCACGAGGACAATTAACGCCCGGTCGGTCAATAATTTCTTAAATAGGGTGCTTAACGGTACATTTTCACTCTTTTGGGTCCGGACCCGTTCATGGGTGAAGTGGCCCAGAATTGAGTAGGCTAAAAAGCCACCAATTGCACAGAGACTGACGACCGTAAATAGTCGTGTTGAGGAAATTTGTTGTGACCCTTTGGCATACATGAACATGGGCACGAAGTAGCTGACTAGAACCGTCCCGATGGCAGAACCAATGCTCCGGAAAGTCGAGAGTGAGGTCTTGTCTGCAGGGTTGCTGGACATGGAAGAAGCCATCGAACCATAAGGAATGTTGACGGTCGAGTAAAGAATCCCCCAGGCAATGTAGGTGACAAAGATATAGACGATTTTCGTTGTCATAGAGAGGTGGCTGATCCAGGGTAAAAAGAGCAACATGGAGAGCAGAAGTAGCGGGTACTTCATCTTACGAATCCAGGGATGGAACCGGCCATCGTGTTTTAAATCACTGTTATCGACCAGTCGGCCTACGCCGAGGTCAGCAAAGGCATCGATGAAGCGCGCAATCAGGAAGAGAATCCCGACGACAGCGGCGGAGACACCGAGAACGTTGGTGTAGAAAATCATAAGAAACGTTGTGACGGTGGTAAAGGTCAACATGTTCCCGATATCACCGAACATGTAGCCAATCTTATCTTGAATCCCAAATGGTTGTTTCGTAACAACGGTTGTATTCTGATTATTCAAATTCTTCACTGTACCTTCCATGTGAATTGCTCCTTTGTTAGTTTTTATAGTTGAAATTAGGAATCGCTTGCCAACGGTGAGTTAGCCAGGTTGCAGCAGCTTTAGGTTCGCGGGCCCGGTTGAAGATACCCTTGCGATTACCTTGAACCCGGCCAATACCAACCTTGGTTTGGAAGTCGGCGAAGTTCCACAGCTGTTCGCCGACGAAGTTCGTGATACCGTCAAAGACCTTGGCGTTCATCGCGTAGTAATTGACCTGGTACTCTTCGGAGAAGGGCTCGTTGTAGGCGCTGTGTAACCCAGGCAATGTGTCAGCACCAAATTCGGTGAACATGATTGGCTTGTCGGGATACTTCGTTTGCCATGCCTGTAGTTCTTGGGTCTCCGCAACGGCCGCGGCATCGAGGTCGCCCGTTTGAATATACCAGCCGTAGTAGCGGTTCAGGCAGAGAATATCGGCGAGGTCGGAACAGGTGTCGCGCTCGGGTGTTGCCATCATGATATTGACGTAGGTGCAGGGCCGTTGCTGGGGGTCGAGCTGTTTGGCCAGCTTGAAGAGTGGCGCGAAGTAATCGTGAGCGCCTTCAATGTGGGTCGCCGGTTCGTTGGCCAGTGACCAGATAACGACGCTGGCGTGGTTCTTGTCGCGGCCAATCATTTCTTGAATCGCCTGTTGATGCGCGACCTGTGTCTTGATTTGGTGCCAGTAAGGATTGTTCTTAGGACTGTTGGCCTTGCTGGAAACGTTGAAATCAAAGCCAGGCATCAGACCAACGGCGGGAACTTCGTCGATAACGACGATACCTTCGCGGTCGCAGAGGCGCATCATTTCTTCGGAGTAAGGGTAGTGCGAGGTCCGAAATGAGTTAGCGCCCATGTGCTTCAGCAGGTTTAGGTCGAGGACGTTGGCCGCTTCGTTGAGGCCACGGCCGTTGATGTAAGTGTCTTCGTGTTTACCGAAGCCCTTGAAGTAAAAGGGACGGTCGTTGATGAGAAATTGACCGGCTTTGATGGCGACGGTTCGTAGACCAAAGGGTTCGGTGTAGCTGTCGAGGACGCTACCATCTTCGCCCATAAGTGTGACTTGGGCATGATACAGGTAGGCGTTCAGGGGTTGCCAGAGGTGGATCTGGTCGAGATGAATGACGCTGTCTCGGCCGGTACCAGTAGCTACAATCGTATCGCTGGCATCGCGTAGGATGACTTGAATTTTGCCATTAGCCTGAGTAGTCTCGCTGTGTACAGTGACGTCTGCGGTTTTAGCTTTGAGGTCAATCTGTGGTGTAATTGTGATGTCTTCCAGTCGATTCCACGGTGTTGCCAGCAGGTCAACGTTTCGGTTAAGACCGGCATAGTTGAAGAAATCAAAGTTTTCGTCTACATGAGGAATGCGGTGGCCAGCGGCGTCAGTTGTTTCAGAGTAGTTGCCAACGGGAAGGGTCGTGTCGTCTAGCAGGTTACTAATTTTCACGGTGATTCGGTTTTCGCCAACGTGAGCGGCGTCATTGATTGGTAGCTCGAAGGGGGTAAAGCCTCCCTTGTGATGGCCAACGGCGATGCCGTTAACGTAGACCCAAGCCTCGTGGGTGGCGGAACCGAAACGCAGGCTGAGCCGTTGTTCGCTGAGGACTTGTGGAATGGTCAACTGGCGTTCGTACCAGACATAGCCGTCATGGTGCCGCAGCTTTAAGTTAGTCGTTTGATCGTTGAAGGAAGCCGGTACAGCAATACTGTCTGGGTTGGTCAGTGGCTGCTTAGGGTCACCAGGTTCGTCAGGAACCTGCATTTTAAATTGCCAAATGCCGTTGAGACTCAAGGCAGTTCTTGTTTCAGTCGTTAATGGGTATAACACGATGAATCACTCCAATTTTGTTTGATTGCTCGCTTGCAATCGCTTACAACTAAGATAATATAAGAAGTGAGTAACGTCTTGGACTATTTTGATGAAAGGCAGACAATACTGACATTTTGAGAAAATTACAAAAAATTCGGACGATTGTGGAGGCCTTAGCAGTGAAAAGTGAGCAGGAACAGGAGTTAGTTGTCGCGCTCTCCCGAATCAGTGGTGTCACGGTTCGACGGTGTGATGTGGACTTGAACACGGTATTTACCGCGGGGGATGATGGTGACGTTCCCGAGTTTAATAAGCTGCCGACCGACAGTGGCGAGTGTATCCGGGCGATTACGGGTCAAGGGGACTTCTTAGTGGCTGGTATTTTTAATGAGTCGATAGTCGCTGGTTATCTGGTGGCGGGGCCCGTTACCACACATAGTTGGAGTCTTGCACGCGTCATCATCTCTGCAATTGGCGAGAGTAATCAGCCTCTGGCGTTGATTGAGGATCACGTGAAGGTGGCGAATCTTGACGTCGACTTAGCCAAACGTGATAGCGACAATGATGCCCAGATTGTTAAATCTTACAGGTATCAAAATCAAATCATGGACGCCATTACACGTGGTGACCGAGATGGAGTGAAGAGTGCGTTGACGGGAATCTTGGGCGAAAAGGAACGCTTCCTGTCGCGGATTCCCAATCGGCGACTGCGGTCCACCAAGAACATCCTGTTTGTCGCAAACACCGCCTTCCGGATCGCAGCCGAACGGGGCAATATTAGTCCAGTGGTCTTGGACCGCATTTCCAGTCACTACTCGCAGGCTATCGAGCAACTCTTTTCGTTAAAGGGTGAGGAACAGTTGGCTTTAGAGATGGCCATTCAATACTGTGACGTCGTTGCCGCGCGACGGAACAATCAGTATAGTGTGAAGGTCAACCGTGCACTTCAGTTTATCTACCGTCATTATCGAGAACCGCTGAATCTCACCGGAATTGCGCAGATTGCCGAATCCTCGCCCGGGTACTTGTCGCGACGGTTTAAACAGGAGACTGGGGAAACTATTTTCGAGTTCATTAACCGTTACCGCATCCGGATGGCTCGCGTCTACCTGCGCTATCAACCAAAGTCGATGATGGACGTAGCATTTGGTGTCGGATTTAACGATGTGACATATTTCAATCGCGTGTTTAAGCGTTACGTGGGGATGACGCCAGTAGCTTACATGCGGAGTAGTGAGCCGACAGTGAATGGTTAAGATGCTGAGTAGAGCGGCCACATAAAAAGCGGATGACCGTCATTGGTCATCCGCTTTGAAGTTGTCATGATTTGAAATTGAAAAAATCATGGCTTGTTTTTTCTACGAAAATCTTTGTATTATTTCTTGTAATTAAAGTTAGGAATGTTATTCCAACGGTGACTCAGCCAAATAGCAGCCGCCTTAGGTTCGCGAGACCGAGTGAAGATCCCCTTCTTATTCCCTTGGACCCGGTTGATACCGAACTTGGTCTGGAAGTCGGCGAAATTCCAGAGTTGTTCGCCGACAAAGTTATCGATCTTGTCAAAAATCTTAGCGTTCATATCGTAGTAGTTGACTTGGTATTCTTCAGAGAACGGCTCGTTGTAGGCGCTGTGCACGCCGGCCACGGTATCGGCCCCGAATTCCGTGAACATGATTGGCTTATCCGGCCACTTTTTCTGCCAAGTGCGCAGTTCAGCTTCTTCCGCAGCCGCTGCGGCCTTGAGGTCTCCCGTTTGCAGGTACCAGCCGTAGTAACGGTTCAGCGTCAACAGGTCGGCGAGGTCGGAACAGTTGTCGCGATCCGGCGTGGACATCATGATGTTAATGTAGGTGCATGGCCGATTCTGAGTGTCCAGGCTGCGCGCCAGCTTGAATAGCGGTTCGAAGTAATCGTGGGCGCCAGGCAGGAAGGTTGCCGGTTCGTTAGCAATGGACCAGATGACAACGGACGCATGGTTCTTATCCCGGGCAATCATTTCCTTCAAAGCTTGCTCGTGGGCTGCCTGCGTTTTAACCGTGGACCAGAAAGGATTTTCGGTATTCTTGAACGCACTGGAAACATCGAAATTGAAATCGGGCATCAGACCAACTGCTGGGACTTCGTCAATGACCACGATTCCTTCACGGTCACAGAGCCGCATCATTTCTTCGGAGTAGGGGTAGTGGGAGGTCCGGAACGAGTTGGCCCCAATCTTCTTCAAGAGGTTCAGGTCGAGTACGTTGACGGCTTCGTTCATCCCGCGGCCATTGACGTAGGAATCTTCATGCTTCCCAAAACCCTTGAAGTAGAAGGGCTCGCCGTTGATCAAAAACTTCCCGGATTTGATTTCGATGGTCCGCAGGCCAAATGGTTCTGTGTAACTGTCGACCACGGTGTCGCCGTCCAGAATTTCGACGCGGGCTTGGTAGAGGTAGGCGTTCAATGGTTGCCAGAGATGGATGTTGTTCAAATGAAGTGTGCTGTCGGCGCCGTTGGCTGTAGCAACGATCGTCCCCGTTTCGTCCAGAAGTGTCACCTTAACCGTAGCGGTCGCAGTGGTCTTCACAGCGACGTCGATGTCGGCACTAGTCGTCGCCAGGTCGATGTGTGGCGTCACCGTGATGTCTTCTACTCGATTCCACGGCGTTGCCAGCAGGTTCACGTTGCGATGGAGACCGGCATAGTTAAAGAAGTCAAAATTTTCGTCGACGTGCGACACGGTATTACCGTTGGCATCCTTGGTTTCTGTATAGTTGCCGACGGGTAAGGTCGAGTGGTCCAGTAGGTTGCTGATCTTGACGGTCAAGCGGTTGGTGCCAGCTTGAACGGCGTCGTTGATCGGCAGTTCGAATGGTGTGAAGCCTCCCTTGTGATGGCCGACAGCAATACCGTTGACGAAGACCCAAGCTTCGTGGGTCGCCGAGCCAAAACGCAGGCTCAGCCGTTGGTCCATTAGCGCGGCAGGGACGGTGAAATCGCGTTCGTACCAGAAGTAACCACTGTGTTGGCGCAGCTCTGGGTTTGCGGTTTGGTCGTTGAAGGAAGCGGGAACAGCCATGACGTCGGTCGTTTGTAAGGGGGCAACTGGGTCGTGGCGTTCACCATCGGCTTGCATCTTAAAGGACCAGATACCATTTAAGCTTAAAACGGAACGGGTTTCAGTCATCAAAGGATATAACATTCGAATCACTCCTAAATTTATTTTCGATCATTCTTGCAATCGCTTACAAGAAGAATAAACTATAATCAGAGTGTGTGCTTGAACAATATTGTGGTTTTGAAAACTATCTTAACGTCAATCGAAATTATTTTAATTTTTGAGGGGAGCAGTGATTACAGTGGCCTTTACCGAGATCAGTCAATTGAGTGTCAATCTGGTCCGCATCAGTGGGGTCAGCATGCGGGTGTGCGATCCCAGGTTAGCGACGGTCTCGCTGAGCGGGGATGATGCGCCGCTACCGGTGTTTCGGACGTTGCCGACCCAGCCGACACAGGTCGAACGGGCGATTACGACGCAAGGCGACTTCTTGGCCGTGGGCATTTTTGAGGCAAACGCCCTCACCGGTTATCTGATTGCCGGTCCTTGCGAATCGGAAAGCAGTAGCCTGGCTCAGATTCTGGTCGCCAGTTTAGCCGGTGTAAAGCGGACGGCCACGGTACACGACGATCACATCAAGGTGCCGCCACTGACGGTGGATTTGGCAGCGACGGATAGCGATGATGATGCGGCAATCGCCGCACGTTATGCGAATCAGAATTGGCTGATGCGACTGATCACGCAGGGGGACACCGAACAACTCCCGACGGCGATTGCGGCGGCCGTATCGGTACGTGACATTGAAATTTTCTTCTCTCGGGTGCCCAATCGGCGTCTTCGCTCGGCTAAAAACATTCTGTATGTCTTTAACACAATGTGTCGGTTGGCCGCTGAACGTGGCAATGTCAGTCCGGTCACACTGGACCGCGTGTCGAGTCACTACGCCATGGTCATCGAACAGTTGCCGTCGTTGAAGAATTATCAACGGCTGACTACGGAGATAGCGACCCAGTACTGTGAAATTGTGGCCGCCTGGCGGGACAACCACTATAGTAGCAAGGTCAATCAAGCGTTACAGTTTATTTACCGCCACTATCAAGAGGACCTGAGCTTGGCCAATGTGGCCGCTGCGGCCGGGGCGGCGCCGACCTATTTGTCACGATTATTTAAAGAGGAGACTAGTGAGACCATCTTTGAATTCATTAATCGTTATCGCGTACAGATGGCGCAGCAGTACCTCCGGCATCGGCCAGAATCCGTGACCGACGTGGCCTTTCACGTTGGCTTCAACAACGTGACATACTTTAACCGGATGTTCAAACGCTATACCGGGTTGACGCCACTGGCCTATCTGCGGGGAAGTGCACCGGCGATTCGGGGATGAGCGCAAGCACCAAAAAAACTCTGAGGCGTGAATGACACTATCGTTGTGCCGTCGTGATACAATGAAGCCAAACAAAAAGGGCCGCCACATTCTCGCGCGACTTCCCTTTCTGGTAGCCGTTGCGGAACACGGTAGCAAGCGTTACTGAAGTAAAATAATCTTACCCTTTCAACTCGCCAAAGTTGTGAACAATCTAGGGAAGGTTATTTTTTTTGATTATGATCTCGTTGGTCTTTGTAAATGGTGTAGACTAGCGCAATTACCGATACTGCGACACCGTACCAAGCTGCCAATGCTGTGAACTCCTTTGGTTGGATTTAGTCGAAGACTCACCTCCCGTCAAAGCAAAACAGCTACCGTTCCCTCAACTTCTACTTGTGTCAGCATACCAGAGAGCCATGATTTATTTGCTTGGGACGGCTTACAAGTTTTGTTATATAAATAAGCGTTAATTGTGCGGCCATTTCGACTAATTATTGTGTATCATGACCATTTCCACCTTAAAACGATAGTTCTAGGCCATCTGCCACCCACGTGTTATGCTGAGACAGCATAACCAGCAGACAGTGAGAAAATTTGCTGAAAATGAGTCGATTTTTGTCACCGTTACCGAGACAAGGTTCACTGCGGGTTTTAACCATTTATATTGTCATCCACAGAATTACAATTACAACACGCCCTGTTACAATGGCCGGTAGATTAAGGTTTCCTTGCGTTTCTTAGAAGTTGCTAATTAGTTCATGTAAACGCTTTACAATGCATGACAAAGCAAGCATAATGAAGGCGTAAAGGGCTCAAAGAATCTACGGAGGTGTTTTTGATGATTAAGACAAAAGCAGTAATGATCGGTGCCGGTTTATCTAATATGGCCGCAGCGGTTTACCTGATTCAAGAAGGCCATTGGCGTGGTGAAAATATCACTTTTTATGGCGCTGATATGCATGGGGCTAACGATGGTGGCGAAACGACCGATTTCAGTGATGAATATTGGAACAAGGAACACCCGTTAGACAACCATACCGGTTACGTTGCTCGTGGTGGTCGGATGTTGAATTACCGGACGTATGTTGATTTAATGGACTTACTGGACCGGATTCCATCGGCGACCGAAGAGGGTATGACCGCGGCCGAAGATACCCGCGACTTTGACGCACACCACAGAACGTTCGATATCGCGCGTTTGATGGAAGGCGGCAAAGGCATTATTGATGGTGGCAAGTTGGGTCTGAACAACAAGGACCGCGTGCTGTTATCGAAATTAGTTTTGATGCCGGACGAAGAAGAAACGAAGCTGGATAACATGACCATTGCTGAGTTCTTCAAGGATGATCCACACATGTTCCAGACCAACTTCTGGTTCATGTGGGAAACCACGTTCGCATTCCGGATTCAGAGCTCCGTTCAAGAACTCCGGCGTTACATGCACCAAATGATCTACGAATTTACGCAAATTGAACATTTGGTTGGGGTCAACCGGACCCGTTACAACCAATTTGAAAGTATGATGCTTCCTCTGATCAACTACTTAAAGGATGAGGGTGTCACCTTCATTTCCAACCGGATCGTCACTGATTGGGAATTCGCCGACAGTGCGATGCAAGATGAGATCACGGTCACCGGCTTGCACGTGAAGAACGTGGAAGACGATTCCGAAGAACTGGTCACGATTGACGACGATACCGCAGTCATCTTCACTAACGGGTCAATTACCGACTCCGCTACGATGGGGGACTACAACACGCCAGCTCGTGAAAACATGGAATACGGGATCAGTGCTGCACTGTGGAAGAAAGCCACGAACCGCTTCTACAACTTGGGGACGCCAGATAAATTCTTCGACGACCGGAAGAACTCCGAGTGGGTCAGCTTCACGTTGACCACGAAGAACCACCTGTTGTTGAACGAAATTACCCGGATCACTACACAAGTTCCTGGGAACGCGCTGAACTCCTTCCTGTCGACGACGCCAATCACGCCACTCGGGCAAAAGGACGTCAACATGTCGATCGTGGTTCACCACCAACCTCACTTTACGACCCAGAAGCCAAATGAATCCGTTATCTGGGGCTACTTCTTGTATCCACGGCGTCAGGGTGAATTTGTCCACAAGCAATACATTAAGATGACCGGTAAGGAAATGGCTCAGGAATTGATTGGGCAATTGTCCAAGGTTGATCCTGGTCCAAACAACATCAAGAATCATGAAGCCGAAATTCTGGATAGTATCATCAACAACATTCCAGTTTACATGCCATACGCCTCAGCTTTGTTCAACAACCGGGCTAAGAGCGACCGGCCTGAAGTCATTCCGGCACATTCCACGAACTTGGCCTTCACTGGTGAATTCGTCGAACAACCTTACCAGATGATCTTCACGGAACAGAGTGCTACGCGTTCCGGTGAAATTGCGGCCTTCCACTTCGCAGGTGTGCCAATGGATAACTTGGTTGATACACCACGCTATGACAAGGATCCGAAGACCTTGTTGAAGGCAACCAAGCGGATGTTTAGTTAAGGTTCTAAAATGAACTAATTTGGAAAAGCGAGCTGCTGGCTCGCTTTTTTGGGGGGCATGAAAAAGGCGACGCCCAATTTTAGGATGTCGCCTTAGTTATAAATTTTATTCTGAAAAGGAGCAGCCTAACTAACTTGCCATCCCATTCACATTGACCCGATGTTCCTTAGTTCCCTGCCAGAAAGGTACCTTCACGACACCCATGATCTTATCGGCGTCGACGTAGCCCCAGGCTCGACCGTCTTCGGAGATACTTCGGTGGTCACCCAACACGAAGTAATGGCCCTTAGGCACCGCATTGCCCTTGTAGGACCAATTGTGTTCCTTAGCCAGACTGCTTAACGTCCAGTTACCGGTTCCCGTCGTCCGTTCAGACTTGCTGATGAAGGACTGGTTAATTTTCTGATTGTTCACGTAGATGTAGCCGTTCTTGCTCACGACCTTGTCGCCCGGCATTCCGATGACTCGTTTGACGTAGTTGGTGTTCTTGGGGGCGTTAGGATCTTCCCCGTAGGCATCAAAAACGATAACGCTCAGGCGTTTGACGCTGAGAGGCTTGACCACGATCATCCGTTCCGTGTCGGCCAAGTTGGGTTCCATGGAACCACCGGATACCTTGACCACTTCGACGCCATAGGTCCGCACGAGCAGAACCAACGCTGCGGCGACCACAATGGGTACGACCCAGCTTAAGATGTTACGTAATATTTTCATTTAACAGATGGCTCCCCTAGGTAAGTTTAATGTTTCTAGTTTACCATGAGTCACCCCATCTGTTGCCTGTTTAGGCAAAAGTTAAATAATTCCCTAGAAATTCCGTTCAAATGGTAGCGCTTTCTATGAAACTATGCAACAATTAAGGGGCATCAATAGATACACGCTAAGGAGGAAACATCATGGCAGAGCTAGAAGAATTATTGCAAGTTGCTACCGACATGTTGGATCGCGCCTACACCCCATATTCTCACTTCCACGTGGGTGCTGCGGCGGTTGGTGCCAGCGGCAAGATTTACGGTGGTTGTAATATCGAAAACGCAGCGTACGGTGTAACGAATTGCGCTGAACGGACGGCTATCTTCTCAGGGATTGCAGCCGGAGAAAAGCGGTTCACTGCACTATTGGTAACCGGCAACACCGAGGGTGCCATTGCGCCATGTGGCTCGTGCCGGCAGGTGATCAGTGAGTTCTTTGACCAGGACGCGGTCATCTACCTGACTAACCAGAAGGGTGCGTTAGCCGAAACGACGGTAGCGGGACTCTTACCAGGTGCCTTTCTAGAGTTGAAGTAGTAAAACGTTTTGTTACATACGGGCTGGGATGAAAATCTCAGTCCTTTTTGTACTACAGGAATTATTGGGGGAAGACAATTCCCCCAAGTCCACATGTTGTGTTCCTGAGGACGGTCGACAAGTAAAAATAACGCCACAGTACTATTTCAGATAAATTACTTTGACACGCATAGTAGTATGTGATACATTATACCCAATCAAGAAAACGAAGAAGGGAAGTGGCAACATGGCTGAGGTGATCTCCAAGGATTTAATCCGGGGCCATACGGATACCATTGTTTTGAATATTCTACAGCAGGGTGATAGCTACGGGTATCAGGTAGCTAAACGGGTGCGGGAGCTCAGCCAGGGCCATTATGAGTTGAATGAGGCCACGCTCTATACGGTGTTCCGCCGGCTAGAGAAGAATGGCGCGTTGACCGATTATTGGGGCGATGAGACGCAGGGATCGCGACGGAAATACTACCACGTCACGACTACCGGCCAAGAGATGCTGGCAGAGAAGAAGGCCGCCTGGCAGTTTGCCAAGCCGATTATTGATGAATTGATCACGGGTCAGATTACCGAGGAGGACTAAGTATGGACGATATTACAATGGAGATTCGCACGCGGTTAGATCAGCTTTTCAGTCAGTACCAGCCATCTCGTGCGTTGACGGAATTAAAAGAAGAACTGGTCGGTGACCTGACCGAAGCTGTGACCGATAAAATCAATCAAGGCATGACGGCAACCAAGGCCATCGATGAGGCCATGAGCCAACTTGGCGATATCGACACGCTGCTCAAGGAAGTTGCCGCGGAGGACCAGGCCGCGGATGCAGATGCACAGGCGGAAGCCGACCTCGGAGACAACACGCAAGCTGATCATAGCTCGGCAACCGCCGATCAGGCGAATGAGGCTCAGCGAGGTGACGATGCAGCAGATACCGACGAGTCCAAGACCGGCGCCGACACGGATTGGCGCGGGCACTCCCACGTACAGATTGGCAAGCTCCACATTACCGACGATCGCGTCACCTGGGGGGATCACGTGGTCGTTGACGGTGGGGACAAGGTTGATTTGGGCAAATTGGTCCAGGTCGATGGTGACCACGTTTCAGTCGGCAACGGCTTTATCGACGTGGATGGCGACGATGTGAAAATCAATGGTGAGCGGCCACAGCGGGCCTACGTGGGGTCGCTCAAACTAGTCAACACGCAATCCTTTGCGGTAACCGACGTGACGGACGTCGTCATTGACTATCCCGATGCCGCGGTCAAGATTGGTCAGGCCAGCGCCTCTGAAATCGTGGTCAATGAATACATGAGTCGGGACAGTGAGCGTTTCTACCTGCGTAGTAAGCAGTATGGGTCCCAATTGGAATTGCGCCAGGGCGACCGGCCCCGACTATGGCCGCTGCACGTGCGGACGGAGATTTTTATTCCCAGCGCACTGAAGGGTAACGTCCGGGTCCACGCCGGTAATGGGAGTCTAGAGGTCAGTGATCTCCGGTCGAACGCCGACTTTGAGATTCGCGCGACCAATGGCACTGTGCGGGCATTTAACAACCAAACCATGAACTTTGACGTGCAGTCAACCAATGGTTCGGTCCGGCTCAACCAGATGACGGCCCTCAACTACCGCGTGGTCAGCACGAATGGTTCGGTCACGGTGGACGATACTCAGGGGACTGGGAAGATCGAGTCGACGAACGGAGCGATTCGCCTAACGAACCACACCGGGGATGCTGTGTTGAACTCCCGTAATGGGGCGATTAAGGTTAACGGCTTCACTGGACAGTTAGCCAGTAAGAGTCGTAACGGGGCCATTCGCGTTCAGAATCTAGCCGGCGGTGGGCGTTTGAGCTCCGGCAACGGACGAGTCAGCGTGCAGGTCAGCGACCTAACCAGTGATTTGGAAATTACCGGCAATGCCAGTGCCGAGGTTGAAGTCGCCAATGAGGCCTATAACTTTGACGTGCGCAACGATGACGGCACGGTACGGGTTCCGCGCGTGGCCCAGTTGACGCTGGACGACAGTCACCATAAGATTGGGACAATCGGTGCGACCCCGGTGGTCACGGTTAAGATCAACACAGTTCATGGCAGTGTTCGTGTGGAATAACCGGGTATTGTATCTGGTGTGATTGGCAGAACTGGTGTTAGCGTACGAAATGTAGTGGTGTACAAGTCAAATAATGAAAAGAATCCCCCTATACCATCGGCGACTGCTAATGGTATAGGGGGATTTTATATTTTAGGGTGATATTTTTGTGATGAGTCGATTGAACCCCATCAATGAATCAAACTATGCAAAATTAAAAATGTGGCCAGTCGGATTAAAGTGGTGCACAATTAAATGACGATTGCGCGGTATAATCAAGGGGGTTCTGCGGTGAATTTTGCCGTAATTTAGGTTCCTAAAAATCGCAGAAAATCCGGTTAAAAGCAGAAAAGACAGCGTTTTCGGTAAATTGTAAATAAAATCCCAACAATTTGTTAAAAAAAGGTTTATTTTTTTGCCGAGAGAGGCGATACTAGAGGGAGTTACTGTGCGGTAGAATCATAGAGATACCACCAAGATTGAAATTGGTGCAGTTTGACCTGGCTGATCTGAGTTAGGGGAATCTCGCGGGAACGGCCAGCGGCCAGTCCCAAGTAGACAGTCGCCGGTGAAATGAAGTCGACGGTTCCCGTATAGGTAATGTTATGAACGTTTATTGTAGTAATTTGATTTCTTTGGTAAGCAGTTTGGAGTAATTGCTTAATTTGTTGGTGTGCCTGGCTAAGCATGGTCATCACGTCCTTGATTAAATGATTAGTTCTATTATAGAACGTGTGTTCGATTTTGGGAACCTCTAAAAATAATTTTATTGGATAAGATGGTTTGATAGTGAAATATAAGTAGGGTTATCCACTTTTTTCATATTGACCGGTGACGCGGTCGTGATTTTCGACTAAAATTAAGACCCGTGGGCTGTACGCAAATTAGGACGTTAATAGGCAGCGCCCGGCGCTGAAACTAGAAGGAGTAATGGATTTATAATGACAGAGACGACGAATGACAACGTAACGGAAGCAGAATTGAAGAAAGAGTTTGACGATTTATACATGCACATCTTCAAGTATATCGGGGATTTCGTTTCAATTCCGACGCAAAAGTACAATCTGACCTTTGAAGCCTTCATGGTGATGGAAAACGTTGCCCGGAGCAAGAATGGACAAACGTTGGTTGAACTTGCCAAATTGGAGGGCGTCTCCAAGAGCGCTATCGCTCGCCAGGTCAACGTATTACTTAAGGAAAACTACGTTATGCAAAAGGTAGATCCTAACGACCGTCGGGTAAAATACATCACGTTAACGGCGGCTGGGAGCCGGGTTCAACGGAACTTGGCCCAAGCCACTGACGAACGGTTCCACCGTTGGTTAGGCTTCTTCGGTAAGGACGAAGCTGAACACTTCATCAAGGTCTTACACCAAGCAAACGACCGCGCTGTCGCTGCAGGTTTCGTAGGCTTTGACAGCTTACATGATAAGCGTCGCAACTCAAATCGCGGCCGGACACACGGCGGCCGGACGAGTGACTAATTTTAATGCAAACGAATAGGCAGTACGATTTCGGGCTAGGTGGCCTGAGTCGTACTGCCTTTTTTAGATAAGAGAGTGAAGCAAGCCGTTTAGATTCTGAGCATTAACATCATTAAGTGCAGGAATCTGGCTTGCGGAACTCGTTTCCAAGGCCGCATATTTCCGGATATATTGGCGAGAGAAAGTCTAGTGAATTAAGCCAGATTAGCCATTAACAGCTATGCCGGACAGGAGTCACTTAGCTTTCTAAGCGCAGGGACCTGCCAGACTGAACGCGTTTCGCAGGCCACAAATTCTCAATCAAAGGCAGACAGTTTAATCTGGATAAAGTCATCAATCCAATTGGGTCAGCATTGCCCAAGTATACGTTTCGAAATTTTAAGCGTCCCATTCAGTTGGTAAGTCATCCTTACAATCAAGCCCACCCACCACCAGCAACGTTTTCCGCTAAGTGATGGGTGGGATTTTTAAATTAATTTCAAAATTAATGAGACAAATTTTCTGATTTTTACATTAGTAATAAGTATTAGGGAAATCAGTTTTACTGATTTCTGAAGCTAATCAGACAATTGCTAGTAAAATAAGCTCGGTAAGTCTGGCGTTTCATTAGTTACTATTTTCGCTTCTCAGCCACCAAGCGCCGGTAGACTTCCGCGCCGACGAGGTCGTTAGTGACCATCCATGCGATGTGACCGAGGGCTTCCGAGACGTGTTCTTCCGTTGGCTGGTCCTTGGCGGCGGGAACGGTACCCATCGCTGGCATAAGACCGACGTGAAAGGCAATCCAGATGGTCAGGCCAAACCAGGTGCCGGCGTCTTTCTTGATGAGCGGTAATTTTTCGCCGACGATTTGATAGAGCACGGCGAAGGTCGTGGAGAAGCCGAAGTGAATCACGTAGCTGACCCACGGCAACTTGTGGCCGGAGTAAGTGTAGGTGGCGTGGGTCACTTTGGCCGGTACGCCGAATTGTTCCAGCAGCGTCTGTGGGGGATTCGTCGCGTCGCGTTCCTCGGTTCGAGGTGGCAGGACGTTTTCCCAGCCAAGCTTGACCAGACCGGACACAATCCCAGCAGCGCCGCCCGCAATCACAGCGGCGGGTAAATCGAGTGGATGTTTCTTAAATAAGGACATTAAAATTCCTCCTTGGTAGTTGTAATCACAAGTTTGAGTATAGGCGTTTTGCCCCAGAGTTAGGGGGAATTTGCTTGCGAGTCGCGGAACTTTGGTGCAATTTTAGAGTGTGGTAAGGTAGTTGGGTAGGGTCGTAAATGGTGAGGGTTCTTGGATTCATGGCGGCTGTTGTCTAAAGTGTGGCGCTGGCAGAGGATTAAAATAAAAAAGCGTTAGCCCTGGCCAACACTCTTACAGATACGCGAAGAAACTAAGCCACAACTTAATTAAGAAGTAACATAGTGGAATTAAAATAATCAACGCAACACAACCGAACTGATCCCCATCAAACACCGGTTTATTATTCATTATCTCCACCCCTACATTAGGTTTTGGATGCAACGCCAATAGCTGTTTAATTTTATCATAGCATTAGTGATTTCTTGAAACATAATTTAACAGGTTTTTGCGAATGCTACGTATCTAAATGATGTTGTGCTGATGCGTCCAAATTTTTATGAATTTGGACGCATCAAAAGTTAGGTATTTCATTATAGAACGGATAGTACTTACAGGGAACAGGCACTAACGACCAAAAAGAAACGGCATAAGACGAAAGGAGTTCGGGTATGCAACCAACATTTGAACAAGGCTATATCGACATTCAAGATGCCACCCAAAACAATCTGCACCACGTGAGTCTACGGGTGCCCAAGTATCAGACGACGGTGTTTGTCGGACTATCGGGGTCCGGCAAGTCTTCGCTAGTCTTCGATACGATTGCGGCAGCATCGCGGCGGGAACTCAACGAGACGTTTCCCAGTTTCACGCAACAGTACTTACCGAAATACGGGCAACCGCACGTGGGGCACATCGACCATCTACCGGTGGCCATCGTCATTGCTCAGCAGCGACTGGGGAAGAATGCGCGATCCACGTTGGCGACCTATACCGGAATCTACTCGTTGTTACGGTTACTCTTTTCGCGAATCGGCAAGCCGTTCATCGGGTATTCCGACAGCTTTTCATTTAACCTGCCGCAGGGGATGTGTCCGGCCTGTCAGGGCCTCGGCTACGTCGATGACATTGATGAAAGCAAGCTGATTGACCCGGAGAAGTCGCTCAATCAAGGGGCGATTACCTTCGTCAGTTTCGGACCAGATACTTGGCGTTGGCGGCGGTACGCGACGAGTGGGCTGTTTGACGATGATAAGCCCATCAAGGATTATACGGCCGAAGAATATGAGCTACTGATGCACGCGCCACAACAGACGCTGAAGCATCCGGGCGAAGGCTTTCCCCGCACGGCGCTGTATGAAGGGGTCGTGCCGCGGATTCGGCGGTCGGTCATCGGCAAAAAGGAAGCCGAACACCATCGCGACGCTATTGCGGCCATCGTCACGCGCAAACCATGTCCCGTCTGTCACGGCACGCGGTTGAAGCCGGAAGTCCTGACAAACCATATTAACGGCCAGAATATTGCCGAGGTGTCTGCGATGGATTTGCGCCACGTGTTGGCCTTTTTGCAGGCGATTACCGAACCGCTAGCGACCGACGTGGTGCGGGAACTGGCCACTAAGATTCAATCGTTGGTCGATATCGGCCTGGGTTATTTGACGCTCGACCGGGGGACCAGCACGCTGTCCGGTGGGGAAGCCCAACGCATCAAGATTGCCAAGTACCTGACCAGTGCGTTGGTCGACATGGTCTACATCCTGGATGAACCCAGCGTGGGCCTGCATCCGCACGATATTCAGTTGATCAAGCAAGCGCTGACGAAATTAAAGGAGAAGGGCAATACCGTACTGGTCGTCGAACATAATCCGGCGATGATCTCATTTGCTGATTACGTGGTCGAAATGGGCCCACAGGCTGGTCAAGGCGGCGGAACGGTTACGTTTACCGGAACCTATCAGGAACTGCTGGACTCGGATACGCTGACGGGCAACTGGCTGCGGCGGCCGCACGAATGGGGCCCCGAACGGCCGGTCGAGCACGTGCTGGCGTTGCAGCACATCAACGAGAATAACTTACAGGACGTGAGCGTCGACGTGCCACTGGGCGTGATGACGGTTATTTCCGGCGTTGCGGGTTCTGGGAAATCATCGTTGGTCACGGCGCTCAAACGGCAATTAAAGGAAGACTACATCGACTTGGCCCAGACGCCGGTCGGCATCAATATTCGCTCGACGCCGGCAACCTACCTGGGGATTTTGGACGAGATTCGGAAGCTCTTTAGCCAGGCAAATGGCCGCGTCGGGACCAGTATGTTCAGCTATAACGGCAAGGGCGCCTGCCCGCGGTGTAAGGGGAAGGGCGTTACCATCACCAATATGGCGTTCATGGACCCGGTCGTGCAGACCTGTGAGCTCTGCCACGGCAAGCGCTATAGCGAGGAAGCCCTGCAGTATCACTACCAAGACAAGACGATTGCCGAAGTGCTTCAGATGTCGGTGACGGCGGCTGCGGACTTCTTCCAAGACACACCAAAGCTGGCGCGTCAGTTGGGGAACTTGGACCGCGTGGGTCTAGGCTATTTGACGTTGGCCCAACCCCTGACGACGTTGTCGGGTGGTGAGCTCCAACGGTTGAAATTAGCCGTTGAATTGGGCAAGCAAGGAACCGTCTACCTGTTGGACGAACCCACGGCCGGCTTGCACCTGAAGGATACGGCGCGCCTGATGAAGTTGTTTAACGACTTGGTCGCGGCGGGCAACTCGCTGATTATCATTGAGCACAACTTGGCAGTGATCAGTCAGGCGGATTGGTTGATCGACGTCGGTCCGGACGCCGGGCGTTACGGCGGGCACATCCAGTACAGCGGTACACCGCGGGAGGCCGTTACGCATGCGGATTCCCGGACTGGGGTGGCGCTGAAGGCTTGGTTGGGTGAGAACTAGGTGATAGGAAATGTTAGAAGCTCGAAAATCGTTCCGAATATTTTTTAAGTTATCAATACTTGATATTTATCAATTCTTTCTCCAGCCTTTCCGAGTAGAATGAATCTTGTCGTTAAGGGTTGTGGCAACAAGCCACACCCGAGCGAGTCGCGTGAGCCCAAAAGGTAGCGCGCTTCTGCTATATTTACAGATAAAGCCGTGCTGGTAAGTAATTTTGGGGCAAAACGAAATCGTCTTGCCTAACCGGCGTAGCTGAAAGACAACTCAAGAAGGAGATCGAAACCATGCCATTAATGCGAATCGATATGTACAGGGGCCGGAGTAAGGCCGAAATCAAGACTATTTTGGATATTGCCTACAAGGTGGCTACGGAAGAACTGCACCTGTTGCCCCGCGACCGCTACCAGATCGTCACGCAACACGATCCAGAAGAAATGATTGTTTGGGACGTGGGCTTAGGCTTCGACCGGACGGAGAAGACGCTGATCTTTAGTTTGACGTCCAGTCCCCGTGAAGAGGCCGACAAGGAACGGTTCTATGCACGATTGGTTAAAGAGCTGGAAGCTGGTGCGGGTGTGCCACCAACTGATGTCTTGATCAACATCACCAGCAATACCAAGGCCGATTGGAGTTTTGGCAACGGTGAGGCTCAGTTTATGAACGGAAAACTTTAGGACGACGTTTGGCTGTTGTGGCTAGGCTCTTAAAGTGACTATCATTCAAAAAGTTTAGGTAAGTGGGAAGGCAGAGATGTTATCCGCAAGTTGGACAGCAACTATGCCTTTTACTATAGAAGAATATGCGCGTATCTGAACTTATTTAGCACGTACTCGGTAGTTGATAGTTTCCTAAATTGCTGAGAACTTGGATAACTCTAAATGGAAACACAAGATTCACTGAAAAACTTATCGAATCATCATTGACAGCGCTTTCATCAATGGCGTACGATTAACCTTATTGAAGCTAGAAATCAGGTGATCGGGATGAACATCGTCATTGGTCTGATGCCCGCATTATTTTGGGGGATTCTCCCCATTTGGATGCAGGGTAAAACCGGCGGCAATTGGACGGAACAACTGTTGGGAACCAGCGTGGGGGGCGTGATCAGCGCCATTGTTTTACAGCTCATTTTTCACTACGACTATAGTCTCACGGATTTCCTGCTGTACTTTGTCTCCGGGGTCTGCTGGAGTATCGGCCAAGGCGGTCAGTATTGGGGCTACGGCGCGTTGGGCGTCAATAACGCGGTGCCATTTTCCACGGCGCTTCAAATCATCGGGAACTCCCTGATCGGTGGCTGGGTCTTCGGCGAATGGGTCGGTTGGCACGACAGCGTGCTGGGCGTGATTGCCCTCCTGATTATTTTGGCCGGGGTCATGGTCAGCAACGGTGTGATTCACGTGTCGCGCAAGGACCTTGGCGCCTATGCCATGCTGGTGGTCACCTGTGTCGGTTACTGGGGGTATTCTGGTTTCCCTCACTACACGGTAGCTAAGGGGCTCAACGGTTTTCTTCCACAGACGCTGGGGATGATGGCTGGGGCTTTGACGATCTACGTCGTCGGTCGCAAACGGATTCCAGGGCAAGATCCCTGGGGCCTGCGCAACATCACCTCTGGGTTCATTTTCGCTGTGGCGGCGGGAACTTACCTGATGTCGTTGAGCTTAAATGGGTTGGTCAACGGGTTTGTCCTGACCCAACTGAACGTGGTAGTTGCCACACTGCTTGGCGTGATCGTCCTGAAGGAAGCCAACCTGAAGCAATTGGTGCCTAAGGCGATTGGCCTGGCAATTCTGATTGGTGGGGCCGTGATGATGGTCCACATCTGATAGAACAGTTTGGCTTGAATGATTGGAAATTTAGCAAAGGGTGGGCGGGTGCTCATCCTTTTTTTGGCGACGATTTTTACCACCTGAGACTATCCTTTTGATAAAAGTATAGTCTCAGGTGGTAAAAATGTCTTATTTTCAAAACGTACGTTCCCCAATCCGGCAAATTATGATATGCTTATAAAACGACTTTTAACGTAGAAGGGAAATGTTTTTCATGGCAACCACGCTCCTCACACCGGCGCAGAACCGGTTTCTTCAACTGACCCAGCCCGCGCTGGCCTTACCAGAATTGACTCGCGTTCTGCCATTGTTACGCGAGCACCCCACAGTCAAGGATACCAGTGACTTTTTGACGCGGTCGGCGCGCGAAGTCATCATGGAACAGCGGGTAGACTGGCTGGTAACCGGGAGTCTGGCGTGGAAACTCTTGGCGCGGCTACCCTACGCCATCAATCCCAGCGAGAATCGGACTGACTGGCATCACTGCGCGCTGTGCCATAAGCCGGTCCGCTACGAATACCACGTGGTATTGCGGGCGACCGACCATGAGATCTTGGTTGGCTCGGAGTGCGTGAAGAAGTTTATGAGTGATGAAATGCAGTACCTGATGGCCATCACCACCGATGATAATTTTCACGCGGTGGCCCAGTATGATGCGCTCACGGACCACTATCCAGTGGTGCCGGAGATTCTGTGGACCAAGGATGCCTTGCCTAACCTGCCACAGCAGCACCGCAGACGGCAACGGTGGGTCCATAACGGGACGAAATCCACGGTCACGGGTTACTTACGCCATCGTTCACAGACGCTGCCAGACGAGCAGCTAGCGCCGTATTTGACGGCGTACGATCAGCTTCAAGCGGCGGATCGGGATGCCGAGGTGGCTGTGGCCGTGCAGGTTCAAGCCAAGCAACAGCAGGAACAGGACCTCGCGGCAAAGGAAGAACAGGCGGCTTGGGAGGCAGCCAATACCGCGCAGTCCACGGCGGAACGCCAATTGCGAGATTCTACGGACTATCGCCAGTATCTGGCAGCGGTCGCGGGACTCCTAACGCAACACTTGGCCTTGGCCGTCTTCAAGCAGGAGTTGGCGGCAATTAAGATGCCGGTAGCGCTGCACAAATTGGTCAATTCCTATCAATTGGGTGTGATGGCGACTGAGTTTGCCCGAACCGGTCAGATTAAGGCGGCCCGATTGCAGATTGTTCCCCGCTACTTGGTGGCGGATCTGAACCGCATCGCCCGTCGGCTGGCGGCACGACGCCAACGCGATTGGGATGACGATGTCTTCAACGCGGCAGTGGGCTTTGACTTGACCACGGCCCAGCGGCAGGAACGATTGGCCCGCCTTCAACAGACATGGGAGGGGCGGCAGGTGCCAGCTACGGTCTATCCCCAATTGGCAACACTCAGGGCACAACTGACTGCTGGGCAATCCGTACCGGCGACCTGGCCGGCTACGTTGACGCAGGCTTTCCAGCAACGTCTCGCCCAGCAACCGGCTACTGGCTGGGTGCCCGCGCGAAAGAATCACGTGACTCCCCGGCAATTACGGCAACTCGTACACGGGGGTGACGACTTGATAACGGTTACAACCGCTTATCATCGACTGTATGCCTTACCCGCGGCGACGGAGGCGGTGACGCTGTCAGCCCTCCATCAGTATTATCTGCGTGTGCAGGATCAACAGGAAGGCCGGTCTACCGCGACCCAGCAGTTAGTTGCCGCGCTTCTGAAATCACAAGATTAACGAGTAACGGCCCCAGTGATGGGGTCGTTTTTGTGTGGGTTTTGCTAAAATATTAGCCAAGTCAATGACGATGGGGCGACATCCCTTATCACCTGACTAATTTTTAGCCATATTTGTCAAAATGCTGACAAATTAGCACTAAAATAAGTTTCCCTAACAAACTGGTTAGCGGTTACATACCCCAATATAACGGTTTTTATAGCGAAATTGCGATTTTTTTAAAAAAGTTTCACTTTTTATCAAAAAAACTATTTACAGGCAGACCTTCCCACGCTATAATGAACTTGTTACATATTTAGTAAAGCGTAACTACCGACTAGGAGGCAGTTGCGAAATGATTCCCCATTAACTAAGTGAAGCCAGTCTTTGCGGTGACTAGTGGTTAAGGGGCATCGGAAATTATTAAATATATCTGTTGTTGGGACTTTGAGGGATTTAAACACAAAATGAGGGGTGCTTAATTATGAAGAAGACAGTAAGCAGTATTTTATTAGCAAGTGCATTATTATTGGGGGCCATTGCACCAGTTACGGCTAACGCGGCAACCGGCGACAATCCATCGACTGGTACGACTACTGGTACAATCACGTTTACCAAGCCTGCATCAACTACTACACCAGTTGATCCAACTGACCCAACGAAGCCAGTTACACCAACTGATCCAAACAATCCAAACGGTGGTGCTAAGCCCGGTGACGACGCCGATTTAACCTTCTTATACGTTTCACCAACGATGGATTTCGGTAGTCATGTTGCAGATCAAACTACGGCTTCTACCAGCAAGACTTACAGTCCTACAAGCATTGAATCAAGTGTATTCAAAGAAGCTCCTGCTACGCCTAAGCTGGTTACAGAAGTTTCTGATACGCGTGGTACTAATGCCGGCTGGAACGTTACGGTTGACAGTTCTGACTTAGTAGCTGGGTCAGACGTTATCAAAGATGCTCACCTTAATTTAGGTGGGGATCAAGCAACTATTACAAACAGTGCCGGTTCTAAGGCAGTTGGTAAGCCTGCTAACTTGGTTACCGGTGAGGGTCCTGCGACTATCTATAACGCTGCAACTGGTGTTGGTGCTGGTGCTACTGCAATGCAATTGGATGCAAGCAACATTGTTTTGACTAACATTCCTGCAAACGTTAATGCTACTAAAGCTGGGACTGCTTACACGGCTACCTTAAACTGGACTTTGAACAACACTCCAGCCAGCTAATTTTCAAAATGCGATTTAAGGTGTCCATTCTGTGCGAATGAACACCTTTTTGCTTATGAATGTAGTATTATAAGGATATTACAGGAGTTGCATTAACTAGGGTAAGGCAGAGGTGTAAGGATGCTAGGATTAAAGCAGATTCGTTTGGTTATGTTATTAGTGATGGGTGTCATTTTAGGTGGTTTTCTATCACTTATACCTCGGGTGCAGGCAGCGACTAACAATAATGTTGGTTATAACGTAGCTGCTAAAATTCCGAATAATCAAATTAACAAGCAGAATTCTTTCTTCGATTTAAAGATGTCTTCGAAGAAAACGCAACAATTGCAGGTTAGAGTTTATAATGTCACAAATCAGAATATTAAAGTTGAAACAGCGATTCATACCGCTTGGACTAATACCACGGGGACAATTGACTACGTTAAACCAGCTAAGTCTTATGATTCAACGTTACGATATAAGATGAGCGATCTGACTAAGATTCAAGGTAAGAAGACGTTAACGATTCCCGCTAATAGTTCTAAGTTGGTCACTGCTAACGTTAAGATTCCAAAGACGGATTTTAACGGTGTGATTTTAGGCGGTTGGTATTTTAAACGGGTTGACAGTAAAGTTACCGGAAATGTTAAAGGTGCTAATAATATCAGAAGTCAGTATTCATATGTTATTGGCATGAAATACACAATGGGAAAAGTTCCCAATCCATCGATGAATTTGGGAAAGGTCACAGCTGGTAAGAGTTATGGTCGAAGAGGTGTAATTGCCGATTTACGTAATACTACTGCTGTAATGATTCCAAATTTAAAGCTGGCAACGACGATTACTAATCGTGATGGTGCAAAACTCGTTAAAAGGGTTAAGCAAGAAAACGTACAGATGGCGCCTAACACAACTTTTAACTATCCAGTGTTATATGGGGATATGAAGTTAAAAGCGGGACATTATCACTTACACATGATTGCTAAGAATACGGATCATGAATGGGTATTTGACCGTAACTTTACTATTACGCAGGCTCAGGCAAATGAGTACAACAAGGACGCAAATGCTGGTATCAGTATTTGGCTATTAGTTGCTTTAGGTGCTTTGGGCATGCTAATCTTGATTCTCCTGATTCTGTTGATTATTTACTTGATTCGGCGTAAGCGTCGTAAGGACGATGAAGAGGAAGCGTAGCAATAGGCAGTCTCGAAAGGGGGCGGCGGTCATGAAGAAGATCATTAAGCGACTGGTGATGGTGGCGGCGGTGGTCTTGGGACTCGGGTTTGGTGTGACAGCACTTGCTGACACTTCAGATACGGGGACAAGCTCAGCGAATACGACAGCGAGTACTAGCGTAGGTATCACGTTTACTGGCACAAGTGATGTTAATCACGGTGGGAACCCAGATAAGGTTCCTTCAGCTAATAGCTCTAGTTCATCTGATAGTTCCGGTGAATCTAGTGGTGTCTTAACTGATGGTGGCGATGGTGATGTTGTTAACTCAGATATTCCCAGCGGTCACACTCCCACGACCAGTGTCACCAGCGGCCATAGCGCAGCCAATAAACCGGCTGGGGCCGTTGCAAGTGTTGTTCATTCCGGTACAGCTGATCTCGTTGCGGGACGGTTGCCACAAACTGGTGAATCACAGGTGTTCTTAGCCAGCGTCTTTGGCCTGTTCCTGTTGATTGCAATCACCTTGTTGGCCGTCGTTCGGTGGCAAGCACGGTTGCTCCGTGAGAACAAATAAAATTAATTTTTGACCATAACGGTGTTGCCTGCGGGCGACACCGTTTTTTGTCGAATAGACCTTAAAAACGGGGCCGCCCGCAGGTAGTCCCGTTTGTGTATTCCTATTGTAAGTTAAGCGATCCAGCGGCTTTGGGTGTAAGACTCAGGACTTGAACAGCAGCGCCATAATGGCTTCTAATAACATCCCCACTGCCATGCCGTACATGGCCAACATATCTTGATGAAAGACAACTAGTAGCAACACGACTAGATAGAAGATGACGGCAATCACGCGCCAATAGCTGTGCCGCATTACAGGGCGACAATCTTTCCCACAGCGATTGGCAACGTCACGTGGGTGGAATAGTGGCCGACCGCACCAGCCACCGTATCTGGCAAGGCAACATCGTCGGTTACGCCGTGAATGTAGATGACCCGCTTGTCCAGGGCCAACTCGTTGTCGTCAAAGGTTGCCTTGAATTGGGCATCGAGGGCGGCTAACGGCACGACCTTCGTGTAGGCGAAGTAGCCATTCGCATCCGAAACGGGGTAGTTATCGTTAGGAATGTTCATCTCGTGGGGTGCCGCATCGAAGGGTACCATGGTCGTGCCGGAGACAGCACCAGTCTCGGGGAGGTCAATGAAACCATCGTGGTTGACGTCCTGAGCACTCGTGGCGATGGCTGCGTCCTTGCCATCTGGAAAGCCGTGGAAATGTTCCCAGTGTTGGAGATTGGCGGGCGTATCGAACATTTCAATATTGATGGTCAACTGGTCACCGTTGATGGTGAAGAGCGCTGACCCGTGAGCCGCCGTGCCAATAGCCTGTTCGTTAAGTGGCACGATATTTGCTTGATAGATTTTCATAATATAATGACCTCCTCGAAGTGATGGGTCTAGTGTATAATGAAAGGCAAAATAAAAAATTGATAATTATCAAGAAAGGAGAAAAAAGATGACTCACAATCCTTTTAAATGTGTTCAGAACGCGCCCATCTTCAAGGGGCTGGCCGATGCCGACATTGCCGATCTCGCCAAGATCTCCGTTCACCAACAGGTTTTCAAGCGGGGGAGTGTCCTCTACGATCCGACTCAGCCGTTAGACCGCATGCTAATTATTGATGAGGGCCGCGTCAAAGTTTATCAACTTAACGAAAATGGCAAGGAGAAGGTGCTCTACATGCTACGCGACGGGGCGATTGACAGCGAAGCCGCGCTGTTTACCCAACGTCCACATTTCAACTACGCCGAAGCTGTTGAAGACACCGAAATCTGTTCGATTGGTCGCGCGGATTTCCAGGCGCTACTTCACCGGGTGCCAACCGTGGCCTTCAATCTCCTGAACATTCTGGGGGACCGGCTGACGGCGTTGGAGTCCGTCAGTGCGCTCACTGGTAATCTAAAGGCCAAGAACCGTGTGTTGGCGTACCTCCAGCAGGTCGGTCAGGAACAGCAGGCCACCCAATTCACGCTACCGGAAAAGAAGAAAGAACTCGCCAGCTTCTTGGGTATCACGCCGGAAACTTTGAGTCGGCAACTCAAGCAGTTGGTGGCTGACGGCCTACTACAGATCGACGGTCGCCAGATTACTTTAGTCCAAGAATAAGGTCACGTGTCGTTAGAAATCCCAACCGGATTCTGACGACTTTTTTTGACGAAAAATTGCGGGTCTAAGCGTGCCCCCGCGGCATTTGACGAGCATTTTCACGTCCACAACTAGTCGCTTACTGACACCAAGACTTGCCAAGTTCTAGTTTTAATGTTACGGTGTACTAGTAAAATATAACACTAGGGAGGTGGTCGAACGTGCAGTTTGACGATAAGGTCCCCATTTACTACCAAATCAAGAATCACCTGTACCACGAAATGATGACCGGTCAGCTGGTGCCAGGGGAGAAATTGCCAGCGGTTCGCCAATTAGCAGTGGACTTGACGGTCAACGTCAACACCGTTCAGCGCGCACTCGGGGAAATGATCACGGAGGGGATTATCACATCCCAGCGGGGGAAAGGCAACTTCGTCACGACGGAGACGCCACGCATTACACAGTTAAAGGAGCACTTAATCATGGAGCAATTGGAACGGGCCTATGAGCAGTTACATGCCTTGAATTTATCGGATGACGAAATCATTGCGAGTCTGAAACAATACATTGCACAAAGGGGGCAACAGGATGACTAATGTTCTAGCAATCAATCAAGTCGGTTATAAACACAACTTTAAGACCATTTTGCACGACGTCGACCTGACCCTTGAGACGGGGAAAATTATTGGCTTGCTGGGTGAAAACGGGGCCGGGAAGACGACGTTGATGCGGCTGATCACGGGGAGTGCCAAGGGTTCCGGGACCATCGCAGTTTGTGGTGACACGTCTACCGCCCACCACAAGAGCCACGTCAGCTTCACCGAACAGCTCCGAGGCTTTGCAGCCAGCACGCGGGTGGATCGCGTGGCGGACTTCTACCGCACGGTCTATCCGGACTTCAACGGCGCCCGCTTCGAAGAGATGGTGACCTTCCTCCAGATCGATACCAGTCTGAAGCTGACCGCCCTGTCCAAGGGGATGAAGGAAAAGGTGATCATCGCCTTGACCCTCGCTCGGCAGGTCAACCTGTACCTGTTGGACGAACCGTTTAGCGGCATCGACAGCATGAGTCGTAAGCGAATCATCAGTAGTATTTTGAAATGGAAACCGGCCGATGCCACGATGGTCATCAGTGACCACTACGTTTCCGAGATCGCACCGATTTTAGACGAGGTCGTCATCGTGAAGGACCAGACCGTTTACGCGCACAAGGAAAGTGATGCGATTCGTGAGGAGTTTGGTCTGAGCATCGAGGACTACTACGAGAGCTTGTACACAGAAGGGGGTACGGACCGTGACTAAATTTACAGCATTGTTGAAGGTGATGAGCCGCGACCGTTTCCGCTTAATTAACTGGCTAATCGTGGCAGACATTGCCGTGGTGGCCGCCACCTTACTCTGGAGCTTTGTGCGGCAGGGTATCCAACCAGGGGAAACCTTCGGCGTGGCTATGGCCTGGTCCATGGTGGCCTTTGCCATTGCCTTTGTCCTGTTGTCCGTCCGGATCGAACGGGTCTATACACGCGATACATACCGGCTCTTGCCGCTGGGTGACACCAAGCTTTATCTGACGAACCTGTTCTCATCGTTCGTGATGTTTATCTACTTTGGGATTATCCAGTTGATTATCTACCTGATCACTGAGGCCGTAGATAACACGTATCTGACGGACATGTTGCGGATCATGAGTGGCCCCAGCTACACCACGATGGATGCTGCTAAGGTCTGTGTGGGACTCTTGATTATGGGCCTGTCGCTGGTAATCCTGGGATGGACGACGATCTCGCTGGTTCACCTAGTCATCAGTGCGACCAACAACTTCTTGCCAAACGCGAGTCGGCGGTTGATCAACGTGATTCTCTATGTCATCGTGATCTACCTGGTCGTGCGGGTCATTGGCTTCCTGTTCTACGAGTTCAATAACTTTGGCCAACTGATCGATGGTGGCGGGACCACCCACTTCCTGATTAACATTCTGGGCGTCCTAGTTGTGGCCGCGATTGAAGCCGTCCTGAACATCTTTATTTTGAAAAAATGGGTCGAAACGACGCCCAACTAATCGCGCATTATCAGCAAAATAGAAGACAATCGTCAGGCTCCCCGTTATGGTGAGGGGCCTGACTTTTTTGGTAGATTGTTGAATGGCAATCACGATTTTGTGGATTCACCGATGCATGGTTGAAACGAAATTCAGGGGAATTTAGCAAAATAGTGAGACCAAACTTGGTTTTTTTACGTTAGTAGTAATAGAGGGGGCAATAAAAAGCCCAGCCTTATTCAGACTGAGTTTTCGTTACTACGGGTGATTTCGACCGCAGATTACCTACGGAGATGCTGAGGGAGACGATGACGAGCGGCCAACTCAGACCGTAGAAATACAGGGCAAAATTGCCGGTGTCGCTCGGTTTGAAGAAGTCGAGGATCGATAGTCCGGTTACCGCACTGACAGCCACGAGCAGGCCAAACATGGCCAATTGGCACAGCAAGCCACCGTATGTGGAGAAGCGGTACTTGTGGATGATGGCGCTGTCGGTGTCGATGCTGTCGAGGCCGTAAAGCGTCTCGTTGAGCGTGGGGTTGTCATAGCCCACATAGAGCGTGATCAGCAAGAGGCCCAGCAGGTAACTGCCGACCCGCGGAATCAACAGGAGAACTTGGCCAACCATCAGGCTGATTAGGCTGTAGTGGCGGGCGCGGCGAGCATCGTGGTGGCCGAGCAGATTGAAGAGGGTGAAGCCCGTTTCGAATCCCAGCAGGTACACGGCAAAGACGGCGTACATCCCAGCCTTCCCCAGGTAGAAATAGGCGAAAAAACTGTTGAACAGCAGGACCATACTGACGAGAAAGCCCCGGTTGAGGAGCCGCATCTTATAGCTTGGCAGGACGTGCCAGTCGGCAATCAGTTCGATGATCAGAATGACCAGTGCAACGCCAATGATGGTCAGAATCAGCCAGCTGTGAATGTTGACGGATGCCTTACGTAGCGTGGTCAGGACGGCGATGACGCCGAAGAAGATCACGGAAAGCGCCCAGCGCCAGGTCTGCGAGAGACCGTGAACGTGGTGCGGCGATTCCTGGTAGAAGTCACTGGTGAAGTTATTTAACAGGAGTCCACCGGGTAACGCCACTAGGTAAAGCAGGCCCAGCAAGGCGAAGGTCAGTGTGTAATTGAATTTAGCCAGCACATCGGCACCGATGATCAGGGCTAAAATGGCGAAAATCAACCAGTAGAGGCGCTTCATTTTAAAGTCGGCGGTGTGGGTCAGGTGGAGTTTGACGGTCAGAAAGTACGGCCAGATGGTAGCGGCGCTGTAGCCCCACAACAGGCTACCGATAATCAGCCAGCCGAGGTGGGCGGCGACGGCGAAAATCAGGCTACCAGCCGCGCCGAGGGTCAGGCTGAGAATCAGATAGGTGCTCGCCCGCAGGTTCAGGCGTTTGGTATAGAATATACTGGCCGCTCGGGAGATGTAGAAGGCCACGAGGGCAATCAGGTACGTCTCGTTTTGGGTCTGTTGCCATTTGGCGAGGATGAGAACGTAGGGCAGGATGATACCGATGTTGGCTAGAAAGTTCAGTGTGCCTACGGAAAAATCGATGCCACTTTGTTTGAGTCGGGTCACGGGAAAGGGTCCCTCTTTCGTTTCAAGTTTGTTCCAGTATACCAAACTTTCCTCCAATGTTTGCCGCACGCGTTTGGCAGGGGCTAAATAGTGTTTTGGCAGCGTCTTACCGGGTGGGGGAAATAGGCCGTGACGCTGTGGGCGGACGCTTGGAGCCACAGAGCGGTCTCCGGACTTGGTCTTGAACCTCTGAGAAGCGAGTTTCAAGGCCACCAATTGACTAAGCGATAAATCGCTAAGTCAATTCCCACGGCTGGGCCTATTTTCCCCACCCTCACGGCTAACACGGATTTAGCCCGTGCCAAGACGTAGGCAACATCTGCGGCCGTTGGTATACTGGATTGTTTGTTATCCTGTTGCGTGCTATGTAAACTCAAAAAATAGGGCCAACAGCGAACTGTCGACCCTACAGGAATGATAAATTTTAGATTTGCTAATGGAAACTTGCCGTCGATTAGCCGCCAGCCAACGACGTCTTCGAACCAACGCCATGTAAAGCCGCAGGGCCGGTGAAAATGGACTCAGCTGTGGGAAGACTCTTAGTGGCTATGCCGCTTAGAGTCTTGGTGGGGTTCAGACGCGGTTTATAGCGGCTGAACCCCAAGCCTAAAGACCGTACTTTGGCTTTAGGCGTCCGCCCTCAGCGACCCGGTCCAATTTTCACCGGCCCGGAGGCGATGACAGAGATCCAAGTTAATTTTCAGAAGACGTCTTTGGTGTGAGGCGCTTTTCGATGAAGGAAAGGACCAGATCGGTGATAATCGCCATCAACGCGGTCGGCAGAGCACCGGCCAGGATAATCGCGCCCCCGTTCGTGGCGTTGGTCCCGCGGACAATGATGTCCCCCAGACCACCGGAGCCAATGAAGGACCCGATAACGGTAATCCCAATCCCCAAGACTAAGGCGTTTCGAATCCCGGCGATGATCACGGAAAGTGACAGTGGGATTCGAATGGTCTTCATGATTTGAAAACGGGTCATCCCCATTCCCTTACCAGCGTCCAGAACGTCGGGGTCGACGCTGAGCATCCCGGTGTAGGTGTTCTTGACGATTGGCAACAGGGAGTAGAGGAAGACGGTCGCAATCACCGTGTTTTGCCCGAGCCCCAGGCCCAACATCAAGATAGACAGCATCGCTAGGGAAGGGATCGTCTGAATCACGTTAGCAATCCCGATGATAACGGGGGAAAGCTTCCGATTCTGTGAGATCCAGATCCCAATAGGAATCCCCACGATGGCACCGAACAGCACCCCATAGATAGAGACGAGGAACGTTTGGTTAAATTGACTGAGGACGTACATCCCGTTGTGCGAGAAGTAATAGATTAACTGACTGAATAAGCCCATGTCTTTCATGCCTAGTTCCCCCCTTCAAAGTAGTGGTGTTGCTTCAGAAATTCGTTGGCGACCGTCTGTGGTTCTTCCAGTTGATCGTCGACCTTGTAGTTCAAGTCCTGCATGGTCTTCAATGAAATCTTGCCGACCAAACGATTCAAGACTGGCTTGAGTTCAGGGTGTTTCTTCAAGATGGCATCGGTAGCGACCGGGCTCCCATCGTATGGTGGGAAGAAGTTCTTGTCGTCCTTCAGCAACGTCAGGTCGTAACTGCCGACCCGACCATCGGTGGAGTATCCCAGAATGGCGTCCATCTTGTCGGCTTCCAAGGCATCGTAGAGTAACCCAACTTGCATGGGGTAGACCGTGCCGAAGCTAAAGCCGTAATCCTTTTGGAAGGCGGGATAACCGTCACCCTGACGGTTCTGCCAGATCTGGTCGATCCCAACGCGCATGTTAGGTGCGAGGCGTTTCAGATCACTGACGGTCTTCAGGTGGTACTTCTTGGCGTAACTCTTCTTGACCATCCAAGCGTAGGTGTCGGCGAACCCGTATGATTTGAAATAAGTCATGTGGTAGCGACTCTGGAATTCCTTGGTGACCGTTGCGTTGACGGCCTTAGGATCCCGCTCGAATTTCTCGTTCAAGATGGTAGTCAGGTCGGTCCCATTGAACCGAATGGAGGAGATGTCGGCGTTATCGTTCTTTAAGGCGTTAAAGCTGACATTTCCAGACCCCAGGTTGTTGACGATGGTCGAATCTAACTTCGTGTAGTGGCCGATCATGCCTTGAATCATGTAGGCCATGATCTGCTGTTCAGTCGTGTTCTGTGAGGCAATCCGAACGGTGTTATCGCCGGAACCACTCAGACCGGGCAAGCTGCACCCGCCGAGCGGTAAGAGGACGATTGCAACCAGGAGTCCGGCTAGCCATTGACGTAAATGTTTTCGCATGACGGACCTCCTATCGTAATTGCCGTGGTGTCACGGTGTTTTCAAGTTTACCTAACAAATAGTCCACGAGTAGGGCCAGTAAAATAACGGGAATCGAGCCGCCCAAAATCAGGTCGGAACGATAGAGGTTCAACCCGTTAAAGATAAAGTCACCCAGACCACCGGCACCAATGTAGGATGCCAGCGTGGCCCACGCGATAACGTAGGTCGCGGACAGCCGAATCCCGGACATGATCACGGGCGCGGCTAGCGGAATTTCGGCGCGAATCATCGATTGCCACCAGGTCATCCCCATCCCCTTAGCGGCGTCACGCACAGTGGGCGAGACCCCTTCCATCCCGAGGTACGTGTTTCGCAGGATGGGCAGAAGGGAATAGATGAATAGGGCAACGATGGCTGGCGTGGACCCAATCCCGAAGATGGGAATCATCATGGCTAACAGCGCCATGGCGGGGATGGTCTGTAAGACACCAGCCAAAGAGATGACCGCGTTGGCGCCGTGCTTCATGCGGGTCAGTAAGATCCCGAGGGGCACGGCAACGATAATTCCTAAGAAAAGGGCGGCCGCAGAAATATAAAGATGTTGGCCGGTCTTATCGATCAGTTGCATGCCATAAACCTGTAAGAAGTGAATCATTGTGATGATTCGCCTCCTTCGTGAGTGGCAGCAGCGTGGATGTCAGCGTTGATTGGTGACGCTGGCTGTTCATCGCTAGCTGGGGCCCCGCGCAAGGCATCATAAACAATGTCGACTAACGCGGTTCTAGTGACGATGCCGACTAAGTGCTTCTTGGCATCGACAACGGGAACGTTTTTAACCCCCTGTTTTAGAATCCGGTCAACGGTATCCCCGATGAGGGCGCTGGCCTGAACGTAGAAGACTTCCTTATTGGTAAAACGGCTAACGGGCGTGGTGGCATCAGTGATTCGGTTGATGTCGTCCAAGTCAACGTAACCTTGGAGCACACCGTCCTCATCGGTAACCAGCAACGTATCAACTCGCCGGTCATGCATCAAGTCGATGGCGTCATCCAGCGTCTTCTCAGGCGTGATGGCGGCAGGGTTCTTCAACATGATCTGACTAACGGAAAGAATATTCGGTTGCGCTCTGATCAGCCGTTCTTCACCGATTAAGTTGGTGACGAATTCGTCGGCTGGGTGCCGCAAGATATTTTCGGGGGTGTCGACCTGGACTTGTTTCCCGTGGCTCATGATGACCACGCGCGTCGACAGGTGGAGGGCTTCATCCATATCATGGGTGACGAAGATGAAGGTCTTCCCGAGGTCTTCTTGTAAATGTTTGACCAAGTCTTGCAGAGATTCCCGTGTGATGGGGTCCAAGGCCCCAAAGGGTTCATCCATCAAGATGATTTCTTGGTCGGCGGCCAGGGCCCGAACGACCCCGATTCGCTGTTGCTGCCCACCGGAGAGTTCGCCGGGGTAGCGGTTTAACATTTCTGCTGGCAGTTGTGCCAGATCAATCATTTTTTTCGCTTGTTCGGCCCGTTTTTCTTTGGACCAGCCGAGTAGTTTCGGGACGATTTCAATATTTTCTTGAATCGTCATGTGCGGCATCAGGCCGATGTTTTGAATGACATAGCCGATGGAACGCCGCAGCTTGACTGGATCCATCTTCGAAATATCCTTACCATCAATCTTGATGGTCCCCGAAGTCTGGTGCAACATGCGATTGATCATCCGCATGGTCGTGGTCTTTCCCGAACCAGACGTTCCGATGAACGAAATAAATTCACCACGGTCGACTTCAAGGTTGAAGTCGTCGACGGCGATTTTTCCGTTGGGATATTCCTTACGTAGATGTTCCATTGAAAGTAGCATAGATTAACCTCCTGTGTAATGATGTCACACTTCCGGTAAAAGAGCCGGAAACATAGAAATAACGATCGGTGCGTCCAGTGGTGCACGCAAAGCGAAGCAACCCGGGGACCGGTCGTATTTGAAACGATAGGCTCTTGTGAATATAGCCATTGTACACGAAACCTTAATGTTTTCCAAAAGATAACAATTTTTAGTGTTGATAATCGGCGGGTATGAAACAGCTTACGTTAGCGTTATAGCGCATAAATACCGCTACTTCGGCTTTTTTTCAACCACTACCCAATTTAATCATAACATACCTAACGCTCTTTTTTATAAGAGACGACTTATTGAACTGGTGGAAACGGGTGCAAGATCTGCCTATTTTTTTTGTGAAAAAGCCTTGCCTTAGACCTACTCTAACCCCTTATAATCTTATTTATCAGTTAATTTGAAAGGGAGTTACGAACTTGAAACGAATCTTGATTGCTGGGCCCCTAGACACTACCAGTCAGGCGTTTGTCCGCCAACTCAGCAAAAATACAGTGCTTGACTTAACGGTTTATACCCCTAGTGATGTGACCCTGCCAGCAGGGATCACCGGCTTCACGGGAGAAAATCTGGATGAAGGTGGCCTGAGTGCCGCCATGCTCGATCAAGACCTGGTCGTGGCATTAGCGCCCACCATTCATTTGACGGAAATCGTCCAAACCGTGATCACGGCGGCCCAAGCAGTGGCAGTGCCCCGCGTGTTGGTTAGCCGGACCGATGACATCGAGGACTTACCGGGCGAACTTCGCGCGGCCCAACGAACCTTAATGGCATCCGGTATTGCGGCCGACTTGCTCGAAGGCTTGGGTAGTGTGAGCGCCATGTTGGGCGTGGCGCCAGTCCCCGCCGAAGCGGTGCCACTTTTGGATGAACAACGCTTCGCTGGCTAGGTCCTATCTACAATTGGTCCACCTGCGGCTGTCAGAGATTCCGGCTGCTGTGGGGACCGCCTGCGGCCTGGAAAGCGGTCCTCCGGCTCGGTTTGAAGCCTGACTAAAAGGCGTCAGTCTCCAAATGCGTCCCACGTTGTAAGCTGATTCTCAGCTAACACCGTCGTCACAGCTGCCTACATCTCTGACCGCCTCCGGTTACGATAGTGCCTTGCCACGATGTTATCTGTAGTATGGATATGGCAGCACTCGTTATTGATGAGTAGCTATCGATACACTAGTCGTAAGCGAAGCCGGCTCTAAGTTATGATGTAAAACTCTATGTATCATTAAGAACTAGCCTGGCCGGAGGAGGTCAAGGATGGCGCCAGTCGTGACGACGCTGTTAGACCGGGCGATTGGTTCTTCCCGGCCTTACTGCGTTGGACGCGTTTGGAAACTCGTGGGGACTTCACGAGGTTTCAAACCGAGCCGAAAGCCCGTTCTTTGGCTGTAGGCGTTCCCCACAACGGCAGAATCCTTGGCAGTCGCAGGCGACACTTCAAATGAATGCCATAAATACAAAGAACCCCGTTCACCATGAAGTGGACGGGGTTTTACTATTCCATAGAAGCTTGCGATGAATGGTGTCGAATCTCCGGTGCGAACCACCACAACAGCGCCAAGTTAACCAGCATCAGTAAGGCGGTCGAGAAGAAGACGGCGTTGTAATTGAAAATGCCGGCGAGCCAGCCGCCGAGGAGTGCCCCCAACATGTTGCCAATCGATTGAAACGACTGGTTCCAGCTGAAGACGGTCGAGGTTAGCGTGACGGGGGTGTTTTTCGTCAAGAGAACCTGAATCTCAGGGAAGAGGGCCCCATCGGAAATACCGATCATGAACCGTAAAATCCCTAGCATCCAGACGCTGGTTACGAAGCCTTGTGGGAAATACATGAGCGTGGCAAAGATGTAGCCAAACAGTAGAACTTTCCCAGACCCGTGGTGGTCACCGTAACGACCGAGTCGTGGCGCGGCAATGATATTTGAAATCCCGGGAAGTGCGGCAATGATGCCGGCGACCACGGTGATTGGGCCCACGTTGTGCATGAGTTCTTTGACGTAGAGACTGATGATCGGTGAGATTGAGGTATTGCCGAACTGAACGAACATGGTCGAGCAGAGCAACACGATGATTAATTTAAGGTTGGGCACCATGGCCAAGCGACTGTGACGCTGCGCTTGCTTGGGCTGACGTGGCACTGGTTTGAAGTCTTCCTTGACCAATACCCAGCTCAGAACGAAGGTTACGAGAAGCAGGCTGGCCGTCACGAAGAAGGTCATGCGAATGGAAAAAATCTGTGCTAGAACGCCACCGATGATGGGACCTAAAAGATTGCCGCTAGTGCCGCCGGTCGTCAGGGTGCTGAGCGCGGCCCCGGAGTATTTTCGCGGTGTCTGCGCGGCAATCAGCGCTTGGGCGTTGGGGATGTAGCCGGCAAAGATGCCTTGCAAGGAGCGCAGGGCGACCAGCTGCCAGACGTTGGTGGCCAAGCCCATGAGGCCCATGGCCACGGCGATTCCCAGAGAGGTTCGCAGCAACATGAGCTTGCGGCCTTTGCGGTCAGCGACCATACCCCAGAGGGGAGCGGCGATGGCGCCGACAAAGAAATCGGCGGCGTAGACGAGCCCACTGTACATGGTGACTTGGGCCTTGGTGTAGTTGCCTAGGCTGCTAACATATAACGATAAAAATGGCATAATTTCACTGAAGGCCATACCAACGATGAACGAACAGAACCACAGAATGTGGAGGTTCCGCCGCCAAAGTTCATGGTCCGTATCAGTTTCACCCACAATGGGTCAGCTCCTTAACGCAAAAAGTTGCGAACATGTCATTAACATACCGCGCAAATCGGGAATGGTCAATGCATGTGGGCAAACTTTTTGCGTGCGCACTGATTTGCTTGATTATGGCAGAAATAGCACAAATAAAAACGGCCAGAATCGAATTCTGGTCGTTTTGTGCGTCAGTATTTTAAAATTATTAGGTTAGTTTTAGTCGTTGGCCACTTGAATCTGGGGTTTCCGAATTTCCGGAACCAGCCACCAGACGAGGGCGAGGTTGATCAGCATGAGCGCCGCGGTGGAAATGAAGACGGCATTGTAGTTGAAGACCCCGGCGATCCAGCCACCGAGTAGTGAACCCATCATGTTCCCAATCGACTGGAAGGATTGATTCCAACTGAAGACGGTTGAGGTCAGTTCAACCGGTGAGTTCTTGGTCAGCAGCGTCTGAATTTCGGGGAAAAGGGCCCCATCGGAAATACCGATCATGAACCGTAAGATGCCGAGCATCCACACGCTGGTGACAAAGCCTTGCGGGACGTACATGACTGTCGCGAAGATGTAGCCAAACAGCAGGACTTTCCCGGACCCGTGTTGGTCTCCGTAGCGGCCTAGCCGAGGAGCAGCGATAATGTTGGAAATCCCGGGCAGCGCGGCGATGATGCCGGCGACCACGGTAATCGGTCCCACGTTGTGCATGAGCTCCTTAACGTACAGACTAATAATAGGAGAAATCGAAATGTTCCCGAACTGAACGATCAGCGTTGAGGACAGTAAAACCAAGATCAACTTGGGATTAGGAAAGGCCGCTAGTGGGTTGTGCAGCCGCTTTTGGTTGGGGTCGCGAACGACCGGCTTGAACTGTTCCTCCACGAAGATCCAACTCATGAAGAAGGTCAGTAAAAGCAGACCCCCAGTGATAAAGAAGGTCAGCCGAATCGAGAAGATCTGCGCCAAGACCCCACCAATCACGGGTCCCAGCAACATCCCGCTGGTGACCCCGGTCATTAAGGTACTGAGGGAGGCCCCGGAATGTTTCCGCGGGGTCTGCGAAGCCACGAGGGCTTGCGCGTTAGAAATGAAACCGGCGAAGACCCCTTGCAGGGCACGCAGGGCGACTAACTGCCAAACGCTGGTGGCAAAGCCCATCAGGCTCATGGCCACCGCCATCCCGAGGGATGACCGGAGCAGCATTAATTTCCGCCCCTTGCGATCGGCAACCATGCCCCAGAGTGGGGAGGCAATCGCGCTGACAAAGAAGTCGGCGGCGTAGACGAGCCCACTATACATGGTGACCTGTGATTTGGTGTAATTACCCAAACTACTAATATATAACGATAAAAACGGCATGATCTCACTAAAAGCCATACCGGCAACGAACGTACAGAACCAGAGAACACGTAGATTACGACGCCATGGCCCCTGTGCTCTTTCAGCCTCGTCCAAGATGAGTCAACTCCTCAGTGTCTAGATTGATTGGTGAGATTACCCCAGGTAATGCAAACCAATCGACATTAAAATCTTGATGGCAACCCCACTAACATACCCTCTTAAAGCCGAAAGGTCAACGAAGACCGCTTATTTGTATGCGCTCGCAATGGTTTAGTACCATGCGGTAGCCGGAATTTTAAAATATTTAGAGAGGGTTTGAAATTGCGTGAGAAATTGACGGTGACTTGGTTTGGCCGATGCAACTACGAAAAAATCCCCCATGCCAGAAAGGGCCGTGGGAGATCTTTTACGATTATTCATGGTATTGGAGAAGAGTGGAACGTGGGAGAATTTCCGAGCACTATGGGTAGCGGCTTTTCCTCACTCGACTGGGAATAGGTCACCCTCTGCGATGCGTTCCAGCAGTGGCCGGGAGGGAATGAAGAAGGCGTTACCCGTAATAGGCGTGCTGAAGTCGAGGAGCCGGTCGCTCTGCGTGAACATATTTTCTAGCATCCGTTGGGTCACTGTGAAGTGGCGGGCGTAACCGATGAAGTAAGTACCGGCGATGCCTTCACCCGGCTTGGCGTAGGGCACGTTCATGCGGACAATCTTGTGTTCGATACCATCCATGTTGTCTTGAGAAGCTAAGTTGTGGGCGTTAGCCAGTTTGTCATCATCGTCGAGTTCCCGGTCGGAAAACTTATGCCGACCGATGGCTTTCTCCTGGTCCTCGGTGTGTAGCGCGTTCCAGGCATCCATGTTGTGGGTGTATTTCTGGGCAAAGGCGTAGGAACCGTTGGCAAACTCGGGGTCCTCGTCACCAATCAGGGCGTATTCGGCGGCATCGGCCCCAGCAGGATTTTCCGTGCCATCGATGAAGCCAATGATTGCCCGGCCTTCAAAGTAGCGAAAGCCGTGGGTCTCATCGATCACGGTCGTCCAGTCGCGTAGAAATTCTCGAGCCTGGTCCATGACCTCGAAGACGACCGCCATTTCCTTGGCCCGGACGTGCATGAACAAATCGCCCGCGGTCGCTGGTGCCGTGTAGCGTGGCCCGTTGATCGGGGTGAAATCGACCAGTTCTTTGGGCTGGCTCGCAGTAGGAAAGAGCAGGCGCCAAGCCGTGGCCCCGAGGCCAAAGGCGACTTTGAGCTGCGCATCCGGGTAACGAATAGCCATGCTGCGCTCGATGGCTGCAAGCCGGTCGACGAATTCGGCCAGGGTCTCACGATCCTTGGCGATATCCTCGCGGTCAATTAAGTAGGTCGTGAATTGAATGTTTTCACCGGCATCGCGGTAGACATCTTGGGCGGCACTGGGATTGATGGTTGTCATGGTTACGTCCTCCTCGTTGTGGTTGGCACTGTCATTACGACTAGTATAGCAAGGATGACGGGAAAACCAGCTGGCGGGGCCTTGTGAAGTTTGGGGAAAGTTGACTGGGATAAAAAACGCGCCTAGGAAGAATCCTAGACGCGCTGCTGTATCGCCATGTTAGCCGTTTAGCTTAGTGGTTCAGCTTTTTAAAGTCAGTTACCCCAGCAACTAATCGATCCAAGCCATCTTGGAGTCGTTCAGCCGGGCAGGCGACGTTGATGCGCACGAAGTCGTGACCATCGCCGCCGTAGACAGAACCAGCTGTAATGAAGAGGCCGGTAGTCTTGCGGATGAAGTTACACAGAGTCGTCGAATCCGTAGTGATTTCGGTACAATCGATCCACACGAGGTAGGTAGCGTGACCGGTGATGACGTGTAACTGTGGTAATTTTTTAGCAATCAACTTTGTTAGGGCTTGCTTGTTCGCCGTAATTTGGGTGTTGAGTTCGTGAACCCATTCCGCACCAGTGGTGTAGGCCGCGATACTCCCATCGATAGCAAAGGCGTTGGGTTCAGCCAGTTCATCGGTGTTAATGCCCCGGTCAACGATGTTCCGCAGGTTCTCATTGGGGATGATCAGCGTGGCGGCATGAAGGGCAGCCACGTTGAAGGTCTTGCTGGGTGAAACGGCGGTGATACTGTTATTTGCACAAACGTCGCCAGCGGCGGCAAATGGCGTGTAGCCGTAACCCGTTTCGGTAATGTCCCCATGAATTTCATCGGCGAAGACAACCACGTGATTGGCGGCAGCTAATTCCCCAATGTGCTTCAATTCGTCGGCCGTCCAAATCTTGCCGACTGGGTTATGCGGATTGCAGAGAATCATCATCGTGGTGAGCGGCTCGGCCATTTTAGCGGCAAGGTCGTCCCAATCAATGTCGTATTGACCATCGTGATAGCGTAGGTCACTCGAAAGAACGTGGCGGCCGTTATTGACGATGGAATTATAGAAGATATTGTAGACCGGAGCCTGGACCAACACGTTATCGCCAACGTGACTGACACGGCGGACAGCCGACGAAATGGCAGGAACGACACCGGTCACGAAGCGCATCCAATCCGTGTTGGGTGCCCAGTCGTGTTCAGTCGCGTACCAGTGTTGGACGGCTTCAAAGTAAGCATCGGGCACTTCTTCGTAACCGAAGATTCCCGTGTCAGCCTTGCGTTTGATGGCGTCGACGATTCCGGGTGCGGTACGGAAATCCATGTCCGCTACCCACATGGGGAGTTCGTTTGCGGCCACGTCCCATTTGACGGAATTCGTGTGCCGCCGGTCAATCATTTCTGAAAAGTTATAACTCATTATGCGGAAGCCTCCTGAGTAGTTGAAATAATGGTCTGCGTTGGGTCAATGGCAGGATCATCAAAGATAACCTTACCGATGGCCGGTGCCGTAATTTTACCATTAATCGGGTTCTTCACGCTATCGATTGCCGTGTTGATCGTGGCATCGATGTCGGAACAGTACTCAAAGGAGAGGTCCGTGTTGATCAATGAGCAGTTGCGCAGGGTCAAGTGATCCACGTAACAGAGGCCTTGATCACTTTCCAGCCAACAGTTGACGAAGGTAATGTTCTTGGTGTTCCAAGCTAAATACTCGCCGATGATGGTGGAGTCGTAAACGGTCACGTTGTCGCAGTTCCAGAAGGCATCGTGGGTGATGAAGGTCGAGTTATGGACTTCCACATTCTTACTGCCATCGAAGGCGTAATTACCATTGATGGTCAGGTTGTTAGCAACGACGTTCTCACTATTCATGCCGAAGTAGTCGCCGGTTGCGGTCACGTTGTCGAGCGTGACGTCTTGGCACCACCACAGTGTCTCGCCGGCATTCGCAAAGGTCACGTCATCCAAATGAATGTCTTGTGCGTGGCGGAAGGTCTTGGTGGCCCGGACGACACTGTGTTTCATCGTTAGATCTTTGGTGTACCAGATGCCGGCGTGGGCGTCGGGTTGCCAAGTCGTATGGTCCAAGCTAGCGTGGTTGGTGTACCACAGGGGGTACTTCCATTTGAAGATGGTATGGTCGATGGTCACGTTATTGGCGTGTTTCAGCGGTGATTCGCCATCGACAAAGGTACTGTTTGTAATGTGGAGATCGTGTCCCTGAAACAGGGCCCGTTCGCCAGTTAAAGTTTGTTGGTTGATTTCTTTCAAGTTTTTGGCTCCTTTTAAAATACGTCTGCTGGAATTAAATCGGGAATTTTCCCATGTTTCCATTCTAGTACCTTAGAGCCACTCGAAGGCAAGTCTTTTGGTTATTTTTTTTAAATATGACGCCGATACCAGTAGAAACGGTCGATGATGATTAACCCACCGAGCCACAGCGTCCCGATGATCAGCCAGAGTTTGCTGGGGGTCAGGATGGGACTCACGCTACGCTGGTCGATGAAGAACCGTAGATACTGGTGAGGATGGGTGGTTAGCGGCTGCGGCAACAGCGGATAGGTAGCGGGGGCCGTGCCCACTTTTTGTGGTGTGAGACTTGTCGCCTTGAGGGTCAAGGTGTAATGGCCGGCTGGCAGGGGGTGCGGTAGGTTCTGCGCCAGACTGACCTGTGGACCACGTGTCTGCCAGACGACATGACCCGTTGCTGTTCGAAGCGTGATTACACCAGTGAAAGGATCACCGTTATTGATTAGCACGTGATTAAAAGGTAGCGGCGCCGTGAAGGGTTGTGTCAGTTGTTGATTCTGTTGCAACCGAACCTTGTGATTTTGATAGTAGCGGCCTTCGTTTTGACTGACCACGCTGACGGGATGGTTACGGGGCTTGGTGACCAGATCGTAGTTTTGCCAGGCGCCGATTCCCAAAGCTGCAGTGAATCCAATGGCCAATCCGAGAGGTAACCAACGCGATCGTTGCGACCAGCGCAGGAGATTCAGTGGTTGTCGATAACCGGCGGCGGTGCCGGCGATGAGCAAGGGGAGGAGTGGCAGGGCATACCGTTCCTCCGACTCCCAGAAGATCACGTGGAAGCAGGCCAGACCAATGATGAAGAGACCGCCTAGAAGGTAGCCTGTGCTGAATTTGCGCCGGCGAATCTGTTGAATCCCCCAGCCGAAATTGACGATGAGTAGCGCCAGGTAGTTCACCTGACACCAGTTGGCCAGGAGCCAATCGATGGTGTTGCGGTGCTGGCGGTACCAATTGGGCGCGCGGTCGTAGGCTGGTGAGATTTGAAAGCTATCAAAGGTTCCTGTCGCCAAGAATAGTTTAGCCTTGCGGTAGAGGTGGTGGATGATGCCGCTGGGACCGAGTTGATCCAGGTAGTCCTTTAAGTGACGCTTGGCCTGGGCTTGCTTAGCGCCTGCTGTGGGCTGCGCTATAATCCGACCGACATCGTGGCGGTCGTACTGACCGTAGTTCGCGGGATTCCAGCTCATCGCGATCCAACTGGTGGCAGGCAGAGCTTGATTAGAGTTGGACTGAAACCCGGCAGCTTGTTGGCCAGCCCGATTGCCGACCATACCACCGGCCAATAGCGCCAGTAGGAGGAGGGTCACCCAACTACGCGTTAGGAAGGGATGGGTCGTGGCGTTTGGCAACAGCCAGATGATCAGTATGGTGGCGATAATGAGGACGATGAAGTTAGCTTTTAATAGGTAGGTTGCCGTCAGAATGAGTCCAAGACCTAGGGCGCGAGGCACGGTTTGCCGCCACGTTTGAGCCTGCAGGAGGCCACGCACGAGAACGATGGTTAAAAGGCCCATCGGGAGAACGTAGGTATCATTGTAAGTGTTGAGCGCATAGGCATACAGGGGAATTGTTCCCAAAATGATACCTAAAAACAAGTGCCCACGGGCCGGATTCTTTTTGGTTAGGACGTACCAGACGGCTACTAGTCCACAGTCGAGCCAGGCAAACTGAACGAGGTTCAACCACACACCGGCGTCACTGCCCAGCCAACGTCCAATTTGAAGCAGGCCACTCAAAAGTATCGTGAAACTTACATTATTGGGATAGGTATAGAAGTAATTGGTCCAATGATGACTCCCATTTAGCAGGGTAATCGCCTGTTGGTGGACGAAGTATAGGTCAGCCCGGGGCGCAGAAATCCAATTGACGGCCACAAAAAATTGAATCGCCAATAGGAGAATCCAGAGGCTAACGTTGAGGTAGCGGTGTTGGCGACTGCTGAGTCGATGGAACCAGCGAAAAGCCAGTCCCACACCGCCCAGGTAGATGCCGGCACCTAGAATAATGATGAGTGGTGAAAGCCAGTCGTGGTCGATCCGAAAGGTCACGGGCACCAGACCGGCTAGAACGCCAGTCAATAGGAACATTAAACTGATGAAACCACATAGAATAAAGGCGAGCCGCTTTCGAATCGACATGATAATCCTCCCTATTTTACGGATTGATGGTCGAAATGAAAAGTGGCCATGGTTGGTTTAGCAGTGGTGAAACTGGACGTGTAGGTATCTGTTTGAATAATGAAACGTGGTCGATGCTTTGTTTCCGTGAAGGTCCGGCCCACGTATTCACCAATGATACTGATAGCAACGAGTTGAAAGCCGCCCAAGAACCATAGTGAGAGCATAATGGAACTCCACCCAGTGACGACGGCGCCACGAATATGCTGAATGATAACCCATAGAAAGACGGCTAATGCGCCACCGCAAATGAGAATACCGGCATACAGGACAGCTCGAATGGGAGCTACTGAAAAAGACAATAAGCCATCCAGGGCAAATCGAATCATTTTACGCAAGGGGTACTTGGAGGTGCCGGCTTGTCGTGGCTGTCGCTTGTAGTAGACCTTCGTAGTTGGGAAGCCAAGTTGTGGAATAATACCGCGGATGAATGGGCTCGTCTCTTGGTATTGCATTAATGCGATCACAGCACGCTTGCTCATGAGCCGAAAATCAGAGTGATTGGGAACAATGTCGACCCCCAGCTTTTTCATGAACCAGTAAAAACTCTGTGCGGTTGTACGTTTGAACCAGGTGTCGGATGACCGATCGTTACGGACCCCATAAACGATGTCAAAGCCGTTACGAGATTTCGCAATCATATCGAAGATTAATTGTGGATCATCCTGTAGGTCTGCGTCAATCGTAATGATAAGATCCGCGTAGTGGTGGGCAACTTGCATGCCGGCCATTAAGGCAGCTTCCTGTCCGTAGTTACGGCTGAACTTGAGGCCAGTAAATAAATTGTTGCTTGCTCTTAGTTGTGTAATGAGTCCCCAGGTTTTATCCTTACTCCCATCATCAACAAACATAATCTTACTGTCAGTGGTGATCTGATGTTGCGCCATTAATTGCTGCATGATATTGCGAAGCGTGTCAGAACTTGTTGGCAAGACTGCTTCTTCATTATAGCAAGGAACGACCAGCGTTAAGCGTGGTGTTTTATTCTTTTCCATTGTCATCATTTCCCCCAAAAAGAATGATAAGTACTTATGTTTCTGATTATAAACCGGAACCAGACGAATCATTGGGGTGGGGACTTAACTTAAGCCACATTTAAGTAACTTTAGCAATTGACTATTTTAACAGACAAAGGTCCCCGGCAGTCTATTCAAAAGATTGCCGGGGGCCTTTTTGAATGAAAGATTTTTCCTAGTGTCTGAAGTGGCGATTCCCGGTGAAGACGAGGGCCACACCCAGTTCGTCGGCCATCGCGATGGAATCTTTGTCGCGAATGCTACCGCCGGGTTCGGCGATGACCTTGATCCCGTGCTCAGCGGCGTATTTAACGCAGTCATCCATCGGGAAGAAGGCATCGGATACTAAGACGGCTTGGTCAAAATTCGGCTTGTTCTCGGCCTTGCCGACAGCAATTTTCACGGCGTCGATCCGATTCATTTGACCGGGACCGACACCCAACGTCTGGTCGCCAGTATTGATCAAAATAGCGTTACTCTTCACGAACTTAATGGCTTTGAGGCCAAATGTGATTGCGTCGAGTTGTTCTGGAGTTGGTTGTGCGTGACTGACAGTTTGGAAATTAGCCGGATCTTCGCGCACGTCATCGCGTTCTTGACGCAACAGACCACCACGGATACTGATGATTTCATCGGCTTCTGGGGCCTGGGCGGTCGTAAAGTCGACGGTCATTAGACGTAAATTCTTCTTTTTGGCCAACAGGTCATACGCGTCGTTGTCAAAAGCGGGGGCGATGATGATTTCCAAGAAGAGTTGATGCATCTTGGTAGCGGTGGCGAGGTCGACCGGACGATTTAAGACGATGATACCGCCAAAGATCGACATGGAATCGGCAGCGTAGCATTTATCCCAAGCGTGTTCGAGAATGGCGTCGGAGCCGATACCACAAGGATTCATGTGTTTGAGGGCGACCACGGTCGGTTGCGTGGGAAACTCGCGGATTAGACCCAGCGCGGCATCGGCGTCCTTAATGTTATTGAAGGAGAGCGGCTTGCCGTGGAGTTGCTTGGCCGCAGCGATTGAAAATGGTGCTGGCTGATAGTCAGCGTAAAAGGTCGCCGTCTGTTGTGGATTTTCGCCATAACGGAGGGCTTGCTTGCGTTGATAGGTCAGCGTCAGGGTGTCTGGCTTGGCCTCATCCGTCAGGTAATTGGCAATGACGGCATCGTAGTGGGCAGTGTGGTGGAAGACCTTAGCTGCCAGGTGTTTGCGAAAACGCGTGTCGTCGCTGTGTCCATCGAGCGCCAAAATAACTTGATCGTAATCGGCGACATCACAGACCACTAAGACGTCGCGGTAGTTCTTGGCTGCCGCTCGAATCAAAGAGGGCCCACCAATATCAATCTGTTCAACTGCCGCCGCCAAGGTAACTTCTGGGTCACTGATTGTCTCTGCAAAGGGGTAGAGGTTCACGCAAACGAGGTCGATCGGTGTGATATCGTGATCGGCGAGCGTTTGCAAGTGATCGGGGTTCTCACGCCGCGCAAGAATACCGCCAAAAACCTGGGGATTCAACGTCTTGACCCGACCGTCCAGCATTTCGGGGAAGTGCGTCACGTCCTCAATCGGCGTGACGGCGATGCCAGCCGCATTGAGGGCAGTCTGGGTGCCACCGGTTGAGACAATTTCAAAGTGATGGGCAATCAAGTCTTGGGCAAATTCGACAATTCCCGTTTTATCGGAAACACTAAGCAAAGCGCGGCGCATAAGCGAGACCTCCTAGAGTAATTTAAGTTAGTCCCATCATACGTGATTATTCGTGAACAATCAACGGGAACAAAATATAAATATTCGTATATTTGAGAAAGAAAATAAGGACTGATTTTACATATAATAGTCACTAGTAATCATATATGTCACGATAAATCATTGAGTATCAACAGCTGCTGAACCGATTGCTTGTGAGTCGGCATAATATCAAATAACTTATAAAAGACGAACTTTGCTCAAATGCAATCACCAAGAGAAAGTACCGAATCACTTTCCAGCTTTAGATGCTTTCGTTATCCCTCACAAACTATGAAGTGTCAGATTTTAACGGTTGAGAATACCAATGGTTTTACAATCAACAAATGTCGACTATCGTTGATTTAACGGCGTTCCTGTAATAAATATAATTGTAAAATCAGGTAATGAAACTGCAATCCCCTTGTTATCGAATGCACACTTTCTTCAGTTACTGTTAGTAAGAACCTAAAAAATGAGGTGGTGAGCAGCAAGTTAAGGGGAGTTGCGGCGCGGGGAGTTAAACGCCGATGTCTAAAGGAGTAGGGCACACCAAATTTTAAGTAGGGAAGTGCCAAGTATGTCGAACAAGCATCGTTGGGCCAAGCGATTAGCGCAGTTGGTCGTGGCCGCTAGTGCCTTGATTGGGATTGCGTGGGGCGAGCAGGCCGTTGCCAACGCTAGCACGCTAGCCATTCCGGATATTTCCGAGTGGCAAGGAAAGTTAACGGCGAGTCAGGTTTCAAATTTGAAGAGTCAGGTCTCCTTTGTCATCAACCGGCGACAGTACGGGTCGTCCTACCAAGATCTGTATGCCACCAACAACACGGCGCTGTATGTGAAATACGGCATTCCATTTGGGGAATACGACTACGCTCGGTTTACCAGTGCGGCCAGTGCCAAGCAGGAAGCCAAGGATTTCTATAATCGTTCGAATAAGAACGCGTCATTCTATGCCTTGGACTTTGAGGAAAATGATGTCACCTCGGGGACTACGAATGCTGCGGTCAAGGCGTGGTACGATGAAATGCGGTCGTTGACGGGTAAGAACTTAGTCTTCTATTCCTATCAATCGTTTGCGACCTCATATGCCAACACGGCGCGGCAGAGCTTTGATGCACAGTGGATCGCTAACTATTCTTACACGCCAACGATTTCATATGCCTTGTGGCAGTACACTGATCACAATTACTTGTCGGCGTTGAGTGAATACACCGATAACAGTCAGGCAGTGACCTCAGTTCACCCCATCAGTTGGTGGACGGATAGTGTGTCGACAGCGTTATCGAGCGTGACTTACGCGTACAGTGGGTATAAAGCGGGTCAGCATATTTACCTACATAGCAATGCCTCCAAATATGCAGATGGTACTAAGATTGCTCAGGCCGACCGGCAGAAATTCTACAAGATTTCTAAGGTTAAGAGTCTGACTCAGTCGAAATCCAAACAAGCCCTGTACATCAGTGATCTAGGCAAGTGGGTCCTTTCACAGGATGGTACGGGTTACTTTGTGGGGCAACACGGGTCCTATACGCTGAAGCACAAGTTGAATCTTTATTCAGATTCCAGTCTGAGCAAGAAGACGGGGAGCTACTATGTCTCCGGTGACACGGTGGCTGGTAAGTTGGTCAAGGCACCGAGCGGTAAGTCCTATCGCGTCAAGACGAGCCTCGGCTATTTGTCCGCCAACGTACAGTTTATGACGCCGGCCTACTATGAATCTCTGAGCTCTGCCGAGACAATTACGACCAAGAAGAAAGTTTACGAATACAAGAAGTCTTCATTTGCCAAATCAAGTCGGTCAACGGCCGTTTCCAAGGGAACCAAGCTGAAGGTGACTGCCGTTAAGAAGCGGTCTACCGGGTCACGGTACTTCGTTTTGAGTAATGGCAAATACGTCACGGCGTTGAAGAGCTACGTTACGGAATAAATCACGAAAGAAGCTGAATAAATATGCAACGGAAAACAAAGATCATTACCGTAGTTACGGTAGCCTTGGCAGCCATCACGCTGGGGTCCGGAACGGTCCTCGAGATGCACGCCGCCAATGATGTCAGCAGCGTGAGTCAGACGGTTGCGCCTAGCGCGGTGACCGCCAACAGTGCGAAGCTAACCGCCGATAGTACCAGTGGCACGAAGCAGAATTACACGGTTAAATACACCGATAAAAGCACGGGCGGCCAAGCCGCTACCCTACAAAAGAAGACGTACGGGTCCGACAATAGTGCGGAGAACCAGGTAGATTATGTGGGGACCAATACTGAGGGCGCTAAGGTCAAACTGACTGGGAGCACAACCGCCGTGGTTCAAGGTGTCATGGGCCACACCTATGTACACTGGAATAAGGGCGACTGGTCGGTCACAGCGGTTGCCAACAATGCCGACGAGACGGGAACACCAACGCAATTTGCCAAGCAAGTTAACAAGCAGATCACGTCGTCCAGTCTCCCCAAATCGGCCGACACCGGGGCCATTACGGTCTACAGCGGCACCGAAAAGGACGAGGCCAATTCGGTCAGCTGGCAGAACGGTAAGCAACTCTACACGGTCAGCGGCAAGACAGCGGCCAGCACGGTCAAATTAGCCCAAGCCGCAGACTAGCATTGATCAGTTTAATCTCTACAGCGCCTCCAGACTGGTGAAAATGGACTGGAACGCTGCGGGCGGGCGCCGAAAGCCACAGAGCGGTCTTTCGACTTGACCCTGAGCCTATGAATCAAGTCTCAGGGTCACCAATTCTCTAAGCGGCCAAGGTCGCCGCAAAGATAATTCCCACGGCTGAGCCCATTTTCACCAGTCCTGCGGCTGAGATAGATTAAGTGATCCGTGCTGTTGGTCTGATTTAACAAACGAACGGGCTATTACAAACGGTTGTCTGAACCTCACAGTAGAGGGTGACAACCGTTTTAATTTGCAATCAATCAGGAAGTAGCTAGGTTTGGTGAAAATCATGGTGTGTATCAGTCTATAGCCGGAGGCAGTCAGGGATGTAGCCGGCCGTGACGATGACCTTAGCTGACGATTTTTGTCAGGTTAGGTCATGGGACGAGCTTGGAGACGCTGGTTTTTGCGGCTTCAAGTCGAGGTCCAAGACCGTTTCTCAGGCTTGGACCGGTCCCCACAGCAGGCGGAATCCCTGACTGCCGCAGGCGAATGGAAACCGTCGAACTATGATTTTTACCAAAACCCAAGCGTCTGGACTAGTCAACGGCGCCGTTCCGCCGTACACTAGGAGAGAAGTCACAGCAGGGAGGGGTCAGCTTGAAAAATTTGCGTCAACCGGAATCGGGATTTTCCTGGTTCTACCAGCGTTTCTTGAACAATCACATCACGATTTTGCTATTGAATATTTTTCTTTTATTGTTAGTTGTTAACGAAATTGTTCAGAACGCCGGGCTTTTGGATCCGATTTGGAAGTTTGCCAGCATTACCATGCCAGCCATCGTGGTGGCAGGAATTCTGTTTTATGTGTTGGATCCGTTCGTCCACTTGATGGAACGGCGACTACATATTCGTCAGGGATTGGCAATCACAATTGCCATGTTGGTGGCTGTCGGAGCCATCGTCCTGATTTTTCTCAATTTAATTCCGTTTCTTACTAAGCAAGCGGCTGGGGCCGTGAGCACGTTGCCACAGGTTGCCAACGATATTTTAACGCGACTGAATCACCTCAATCAGGTTCACCATTGGATTTCTAGTGATAACCTAAACGAGGTCAATCAGCGGGTCACCACGTATTTCTCTAAGCGGGGCTTGAATCTGTTGACCGGGACACTGACTTCGATTGGTAACGTTGTGACGACCGTTAGCGATTGGATTATCACGATTATTACGGCGCCACTGGTTCTGTTCTTCATGTTGAAGGACGGATCGCGCTTTCCCCATTACGTGAGTCAGGTCGTGCCCACGGCTTACCGGGAACGTTTTATCGTGATGTTAGACCAGATGAACGTCAAGGTTAGTTCCTATGTTCGTGGGCAATTGACTGTGGCACTGTGCGTGCTGATCATCTTCACCACTGGTTACTCTATCATTGGGTTGCGTTACGCCCTGTTGATTGGGCTACTGGCGGGGCCACTCAACCTGATTCCGTACTTTGGGTCGGCCATCGCCTTGGTGCCGGCACTGATTATTGGGGCCATCACGAGCCCGTCAATGCTGCTGGGGGTCGTCATCGTCTACCTGATCGAATGGGTCTTGGAAACGCAGGTCCTGTCGCCTCTCATCATGGGGAACAGCCTGGCCATGCATCCAATCACCATTGTCTTCGTGCTGCTAGCGGCTGGGAAGATGTTTGGCCTAGTCGGTGTGATCTTCGGGGTGCCGGGGTTCGCCGTGCTAAAGGTACTGGTGACCACCGCCTTTCAGTGGTATCAGGAATACTCAGCGCTCTACCCGGACGTCTTTCCACCGGAGGATAAGCTGGGCGAGCCTTAACGGTTTATTAACACCATGATTAACAAATGAATCAGTCACAAACGGCGGTATCCTGCGGGATATCGCCGTTTTTTGTTAGGATGTTCGCTATCGGTTAATGCTGTAAAGCCCAGTACTTTAGGTTTGCGATAAGCCAGCTTTGCCATAATCAGGACATGTTATGAAATGGAGGCGACTCGAATGAATTTTTTCAAACGGGCCTGGTTAAATGTGTGGGCGAAAAAGGGCCGGTCAGTCTTACTGATCCTGGTCTCATCCGCCATTCTCATGTTTGTGTTAGCGGGTCTACTGATTAGAAGTGCCGCGGTCAAGGCAACGGAAACGGCCAAGACGGATGCTGGCGCAACGATGACGCTGTCGGCCAACCGGCAGGCGGCATTTAAGAAGATACAGAGTAGTAGTTCCAGCAGCTCCTCGACCTCCAGTCGGCCCAAGCTGACGTTGACGCCGGTCAAGCTGAGCGATGCCAAGAGTATCGCGAATCTTAGCAACATCAAGAGCTACAACGTGACCAGCAGTACCACGGCGAATGCGAAATCCTATGATACGGTCTCGACCAGTACGGGGATGGGCGGCAATAGCAGTGGCGGTCCTGGCATGAAGTCCACGAGCAGTTCTTCCGGTGATACCCAGATCGATGGGGTCACGTCGACGGCGCTGACGACGGACTTCACCGACAGTCAGAGCAAGATTACCAAAGGGCGCGGCATCAAGGCGTCTGACAAGGGTACCAACAATGTCGTGATTGAAAAGGAATTGGCAAGTCAAAATAACTTGACGGTCGGCGATACCATGACCATCAAGGAGACGACGGGTTCCAAGAGCACGCTCAAGGTGAAGGTTGTCGGGATCTACAAGGCTAGTTCGACTAGTTCAGCCAGTGCGGGGCCAATGAGCACTGACCCCGCCAATACAATCTATGCGTCATACACTCTGGCCAACACGATTAAGGGCAGCAAGTATGCGGGAACGGCAGATTCCGTGACGTTTAACGTGACGAATCCTGCCAAGGCGAGTGCGACCAAGAAGGCCGGCAACAAGCTGATCAGCAGCAAGTACTCCCTGAGTACCGATGATTCCAGCTATCAGTCAATTAAGGCCTCGATGAATAACGTGGAAGGTTTTGCCAACAAGATCGTTTGGTTGGTGGCAATTGCCGGCACGATTATTCTGGCCCTGATCGTCATCCTGATGATTCGCGAACGACGGTTTGAAATCGGCGTGCTACTGTCTCTGGGTGAAGCGCGCTGGAAGATTGTGGCCCAATTCTTTACAGAAATGTTGATGGTCATCGTGATTGCTCTGGCAATTGCTGGCGTTGGCGGCAAATTCGTGGGGAATCAGTTGGGGTCACAACTAGTCTCACAGAGTACCACCACACAGACGACCAGTAGCAGTACGTCTGGCCAACCTGGTGGCAGTGGTCAACCGGGCGGCAGCGGGAGTAGTGGCATGCACGGTGGGGCCGGTGGTCCTGGCAGCACGACCAGCAGCGCTAAGACGAAGAATCCTGATCTGGAAATTGCCGTGAGCGCTGTCGATCTGGCGGAACTGGGTGGCTTTGGTTTAGCCATTACGTTCCTGTCGATCATGATTGCCTCCGGTGGCATTCTTAGACTGGAGCCGAAGAAGGTACTGATTTCCTAAGGAGGGACGCAGATGTTAAGAACTGAAGGCCTGGGTTATTGGTACCAGGATAAAGAACAACCCCTGTTTCAAGATATCAATCTCGAATTTGAAGAAGGACAATCCTACGCAATTCTTGGCCACAGTGGGACCGGGAAGACCACCTTCCTCTCGTTGATTGCCGGGCTGGATAAGCCACGCGAGGGCGATATTTTCCTCAATGACCGGTCGCTGAAACAGATTGGTTTGACCAACTATCGGCGTCACGACGTAGCTATCGTGTTTCAGGCGTACAACCTGTTTAACTACATGTCCCCCTTGAATAATCTTCTGACGGCGATGGCCATCACCAATGCCAGTCATGCCGGCGATCGCGGCTATGCGCAGCGGGTGCTCAACGACCTGGGAATTGGGGATGACCTGATCACGAGAAACGTCCAACGACTCTCCGGTGGGCAGCAGCAACGGGTCGCCATTGCGCGGACCATGTGTTGCGATGCCAAGCTCGTCGTAGCCGATGAACCAACTGGAAATTTGGACGAAGATAATACGAAAGAAGTCATCGACCAGTTCCAGCGAATCGCGCACGAACAAGGAAAATGTGTGATCATCGTGACTCATGAACCCGACGTGGCGGCACGCTGTGATCACCAGTATCGCTTGGAAAATAAGCAGTTTGTACAGTTGGGTTAAACGTAGGAAAGAGAGCGGAACTGGCTGCCTTTTGGCGCACGTTTCGACCATATAAAATGACACACGAAAAGGCCTGGAATTTTTCCAGGCCTTTTTCGTGTGTTCCAGGTTGAAACGGCTATCAGTCTGAAACAAGCTTACAGGGATTTTTCCATCAGGTAGTCGGTCTGAGGATCATCGCCCAGCTTGAACGTGTGGGCGCCGTAGCGGTGATAGCCCATGAATTTGTAGAAGGCTAAGGCGTTGTCGTTGTGTTCCCAGACCCCTAGGATAACCTTGGGTAGGCCGGCATCGCGAGCAACCTGTTCGGTAAACTCGAGGAATTGGCGACCGAGACCGTTGTGTTGAAAGCCCTCACGCACGTAAACCCGTTGGATTTCTACGTCAGCCGTGTGGTGGAGAAGTTTACCGTAGCCGGCGAGTTCGCCATCGACTTGAAGAAAGTAGAAGGCGGCGGTTGGGTCGACGAGCTCTTGGCTGAGTTGTTCGCGGCTGAGGTCGTGTTCCAGATAAGTGTTTAGGTTCTCCGGAGTATTCACGGCTCCAAAGGTTGCGGTAAATGTTTCAATGCTGACGTTCCGGAGTTGTTCCAAGTCAGCGGCGGTTACGGGGATGATAGTAGTATTTTTCATTGATCGACAATCCTTTCAGTAGTCACGGTGTTCGCCGTGTTTCACTTTAACCCAGTCGGAATTGATATTGGCTTCCACCCGTTTCAGATACTCGGCGAGTTGGTCACGTTCGGCCGGCGTGAATCCTTTGAGTGCGGTGGCGTTGGAATAGGCATTTTCACGTTTGATGATGGGGTAGAGGGCCTGGCCCTTTGCCGTGAGAAAGATCTGTTTCTGTTTCTTATCAGTCGGGCTAGGGCGGCGTTCCAGGATACCGTTCTTTTCCAGTTTCTGAATGGCACGAGCCGCAGTGGTCTTGTCGACCCGGACAATGACGGCGAGGCGTTCCAGAATAATGCCAGGCGATTCGGCCACCCGAACCAGGTATAGATACTGGCCGCGGTTCAGGTCGAGCGCCTTGAATTCAATGTTACTGATGCTGTCGAGTGCCCGGGCGACGGTGCCTATCGGACGTAAAATTTCTGCCAAGCTGATGCACCTCATTTCATAATAAGAATGAGTATACGACGATTTAGTTGTAATTGCAACAAAAATCGAGTTATTGGTGGCGTAATCGGGTTGATTTACTGGTAGAATGACCAATGAGTAATTCAAAAATAAAAGAGGTCTTTGTGATGACAGTGTTTAGTGCCTATTCTGACGATGAGATTCTGGATTATTTAAAGTCTCAAGTAAAGACGGGAACGGTTGCCACGGATGAAGCCACGTTGCGCAAGCAATCCTTCAATCCCAATGCAACTGGTGGTGAAACGGGCTTAGCGCGGGCGTTTGTCGAGGTGGCCAACGTTGAAGATATTCAAGGTGTCTTGCGGACCGCACGGAAGTTTCATATCGCCGTGATTCCGCAGACCACCTTTAGTAGCACGGTAATCGGGTCTGACGGTCTGACCGGGGCAATTATCTTGTCCACGCGTAAGATGAATCAGATCCTGGAAATCAGTAAGGAAGATTCCGTGGCCGTTGTTGAACCCGGGGTGGTTAATGGCAATTTGGACAAGGAAGCCCGTAAGCAAGGCCTGTTCTACGCACCAGATCCCGGTTCTAAGCCATTCTCATCGATTGGCGGGAATGTCTCCACCAATGCCGGTGGGATGAGCACTGTGCGCTATGGGGCGACCAAGGATAACGTGCTGGGCTTGAAGGCCGTGCTGGCCGATGGTCGGGTGGTTAAGCTCGGTGGCCGGACGTTGAAGCAGGCTTTTGGGTATGATCTGACCCAGCTTTTCGTCGGTTCTGAGGGAACCTTGGGCATCATTTACGAAATCACTGTAAAATTAATGCCGATTCCGCTGGGGCAATCCGTCATGGGTGTGGCCTTCTTCGACGATATGACGGCGCTGGCACAAGGCGTCACAGCCATCCGAATGTCCGGGGTCTACCCAACGATGCTGGAAGCTTTGGACGGCAATACCGTGGTAGCACTGGATAAATACGAAAAGACCCACTACGCCGACAACAGTGGGGCCATGCTGATCTTCCGGCTAGAAGGTGGCAGTCCCGAGAATGTCCAGGTCGTCCGTGACTTGCTGGATAAGTATCATGGACAGAACGTGACGGTTACGACAGATGAAAAAGAAGAAGCTGATTTGGAACAGCTACGTCGGGACATGTTGCCCGCCGTCTTTGCCGGCCGGAATCACCTGATGGAGGACATGGCGATGCCATTGTCCAAGCTGGCCCCAATGATGGATTATCTGCAGGATCTTGGGAAGAAATTGGGTATTACCATCTACACGGCGGGTCATGCCGGGGATGGCAATGTGCACCCAACCTTCGTGTGGGACAAGGACGTTGACGAAGTCCCAGAGGTGATCATTGAAGCCTTACGGCAGACGTTCTGGAAGACGCTGGAACTCGGGGGAACCATTTCCGGGGAACACGCTGTTGGGATGCTGAAAAACCAGTGGAACAACCCTGAGTTGGGTGAAACAGTCGATCAGCTGCAACACCAGATCAAGACACTCTTTGATCCAATGAACCTGTTGAATCCCAAGCGTAAGATTGATTAAGCCAGCCTGAACGCCGGAAACGTTGGGCGGGGATGTGATGTCATTAATCATGTCATAATTAAACTTGAAAATTGTGTCCGGCCACCGACCGAAATGTTCGGGGACCGGACTTTTTGAAAGATAGGCATAAAACTTGCAAAAGAGGCCGACAAACCGGATAATTATTGTTACAATGAAAGCGAATGCAGGATTGGTATTTACCGATAACAATCGGTTGCACTAGTTTGGTTATGGAAGGAAGAAAGTCATGGGCGACGCACAGTGGTGGCAACACGCAGTCGGATATCAGATTTATCCGCAGAGTTTCTTAGATACGAATAACGATGGTATCGGAGATCTGGCTGGTATTCAGCAGCAGATCGACTACCTGAAAACCTTGCGGGTCGACTTTGTCTGGGTTTCTTCGTTCTACCCGTCAGGTGACGTGGATAATGGCTATGATGTGGTGAAATATCGCGGCGTGGCCCCACAATTTGGGACGCTGGCTGATTTTGACCGGCTCGTTGAAGCGCTCCATGCGGCTGATATTAAAATTGTGATCGACCTGGCGCTTAACCATACGTCGAGCGAACACCCGTGGTTTCAAGCGGCTTTAGCCGACCCGACCAGTGCCTATCACGATTATTATATCTGGCAACCGACCACGCCGGACGTGGCACCGAATAATTGGGAATCGGTCTTCGGTGGCTCAGCGTGGACTTACCATGCTGCAAGTCAGGCGGCGTACTTGCATACCTTTGCTCGAAAACAGCCGGACCTGAATTGGGAGAATCCGGCTGTGCGCCGCGAGATGAGTGACATCATCCAGTGGTGGGCCGACCGAGGTGTCGATGGCTTCCGTTTGGATGGGGTTACCCATCTGAAGAAGCAAGCCGATTTTGCCGACGTGGCCGCGCCACGGACAGACTATTACCGGGACTTTGCGGGGGTCACTGCCTACTTGGCCGACCTGAAGCCAGTCCTGCAACGCAATCATTTATTTACCATTGGTGAGGCGGGCGGTATCGATATGCCAACGGCGCAACGTTGGCTGGATCCTGACACGGGGTTCTTTGACCTTCTGTTGGAATTTGACCACGTGCATTACTGGGAGAATGCGGAGCCCAAGCTACCGATTGCGGCCTTACGTCAGAACCTGACGCGCTGGCAACTAGCACTAGCCGACAAGGGATGGAATGCGCTGTTCATTGAAAATCATGATTTACCGCGGGCCGTTTCATACTATGGGAACCCGGTGGATTATCGCCGTCGTTCCGCTAAGGCTTTAGGCTTATGGTACTTGTTGATGAAGGGGACGCCGTTCATTTATCAGGGCCAGGAGTTGGGGCTACCCAATGCGCAGTTTGATAACATTGCTGACTATCGCGACTTGGATAGTCGTTTGTATTATCGGCGACAGCACGCCCAAGGTGTTCCAGAGTCAAAGATTTTGAAGCAGCTGGCCGCTAAGAGTCGAGACAACGCGCGGACGCCATTTCCGTGGAACGATGAACCGAATGGCGGTTTCTCTGGACACCAACCATGGATTCAACCCACGTCAGTCGCGGAACGAATCAACGTGGAACGTGAGAGTCACGATCCGTACTCAGTCTTTACATTCTATCGGCAATTGATTCAACTAAAAAAGACGGTCCCCACGTTACAGAAGGGCCGTTACGAACTGATTGATACTAAGGATGACCAGCTATATGTTTACCGTCGTACCTATAACGGGGATAATTGGTTGATCGTCGTGAATATGAGCAATGAAGCTGCAACAACTCAGGAGTTTGACTTAAATCCGAGCGAGATGATCGTTACCAATATGCGGGTCGATGCCGCTTCGGATGATACCCAGATTCAACCGTGGGAAGCACGGCTGTACCATTTAAGAAAACTAGAATGAGTGTGAAAGCGGGGCGGTCCGGGTGAAAACGCGGCCGCCTTTTGTATACATTTAATTGCGCAGAGTATTATAGCTGTTAATAGTTAGGCGGAATCGCAATCGGAGTAGTTTAAACCATAAACTTTTTGACAAATTAGTGAAATCCTATTGCATTTCACTAGATTGTTCTTTATTATTAAATGTATAGATATTTCTATGGGGTCAACCATTTTGCGTATTGCTAATCGTGTTAATTATCTTAGCGGTTAGTAAGTAAAAGATAAGGATATGATGAATACTATGGGAAAGAGTAAGGTCGTACATGCGGAAAGTTTTTTCGAATCTTACATGGAATTAAAGCGAGAATTGGAGAAATCAGCAACGCGGTTCCAACGAGCCATGGGGATTTCGGTGGATCAGTATGCGATTCTGCACCATATTTTAGAGAATCCTGGTAAGCTGACGTCGGCTACGGTTGCTGACAGTCGGGGAATCTCGCGGGCAGCTGTTTCGCGTGGAATTTCACAGTTGATTCGGCGTGGCTATGTGCTGCAGAGTTATCAGTCTTCTGATCGCCGAGTACGGCCGTTGTCACTAACAACGAGTGGTGAAGAGCTGGAGATGATGTGCCATGATCTGCTGGTTAAGTCAGCAAAGGTCATGAGTGAGACCCCCCTTTCTACAGAGGGCAGTCAACTAACGGTAGGTGAGCTGACTCAGATGTTAGCGTCGGCTACGGCACAATTAACACCAGAAACACCAGAAGAGTAAGGAACCTTTAAATTTTTCTTTAAACGGATCAGTCGTTCACGACTGATCTTTTTTATTTGGTCGTTTCCCCTCGAACCGTCCAAAGTGTGCAATACCGATACGTTATAGAATCTTGTTTCACAGGATACCTGACGGGCGTGTAACCGTTTTCTAGTAGCGATAATGTCATGAAACAAATTTGAAATTTTACCCGATACCGAGAAAATTGCGTGCTATAATCAAACCTGTTGTTCAAAACGAGCAACACAATATATTGTGTGATGTAGCCACCTCGCCGGCGAGAAAGATACTATATGTGGTTAATAAAACATGAGGGAGCACATTAACATGAAGCATTATATTCAATTTTTATCTCATCAACTGAAGGGGTGGCCCCAACAGAACTATTATTTATTCTTCTTTAGCCTTGGGTGCCAAGTCATGACTTTGGTTGGCCAGCAGATAACGCTACTGACAGTCCTGACATTTATCGGGACCACACTGGGTGTGCTGTGTGTTCTGGCAATCAACGCGGCAAAGTCAGTCAACGGTTGGCTAGGTGTGCTGTCTGCGATCTGCTTCATTGTTACGGGTTTCGCTGCTAAGAATTATTTAAGCATTTTCGAACAGTTATCATATGTACTTACCCTGGATATTCCAGTTCTGCTGAGTGCAAGCTGGAACGTTAACATGGCTTCTAAGATTCGGAAATTCACCGGCAAAAGTTGGGCAATTGCCTTAGTCTCCACGGTGGCCGTTTACTTAATCTCCGGCTGGGCGATTGGCGCCTTCACGGATGATCCGCGGCCGTGGGTCGATGCTATCAGTTTTGCCATTAGCTTAACGGCTGGCATCATCTGTTTCTTACGTTTCAACAACCAGTACATCTGGTGGATCGCATCGGGTCTGGCTCAAATGGTGCTGTGGTTTATCTCGTTCCGGCAAGGTTCTGCAACGCTAGCGATGTTTATCAACAGCTCTGTTTACTTGATCAACGACGTGTTGGCCTTTACCGTTTCACCTTGGTACAACAAGAAGGAACGCGCGCGGGTCATCGAGCAAGAGACGGCATATGCTGCCAGTCTAGAGAGTACCAACTAAGTTAAGGTTTAGTGATTGGGGCCGTTGTTCCGGACGTGGGGTCTGGAACGACGGCTTTTATAGTGGTGTGCCACTTGCTAATTGCGCTCAGCCTTTTTCAAAATTGATTTTTTTCAGCGCGGGTATAGGGGACGTGGTACACTAGGGGCATTGCTTGTATGAGGGAGCGGAGACCATGATAGTTGAAAAGAAGATTGGGGCGAAGGATCAGGACCTGATATGGGTCATGACCATGGTTGAGGAAGAAGCCGACCGAGAGACCCTGAAGGTTAAATATGGCCTAACCGATGAAATTTTAACGTATGTTACCGATGAAAACGAACGGTCTCACTATGACCGTGACGACTTTTTAAATTCACAATTGTTTGTCTTACACGTGCCAGTGGTCGTTGATCAGGTATCCCAACGCTACATTACCCGACCAGTGACATTCCTATTGAAGGGGAATTATATTTTTTCCATCACCACAAAGAATACCCACTGGGCCAATACACTGTTAGACGAACGGTTAAAATTGGATCAAACTTATGATACGAATGAATTATTGCTAGTCGGGATGTTTATCCTATTCGACCAATTTTTAGCACCGATTCGCAAGATCAATGCGGAACAGAATCGATTGGATAAACAGCTCAATAAGTCGCCAGACAATAAGGATCTGATTGCACTGTCTAACTTGCAACAGAGCCTGGCTTATTTTGTCAGTGCGACACGCAACAATGCCATGATGGTGGTCAATTTGAGTAATACCCCGTTTGGTCGGCAACTCTCTGATACTAATCAGGAACGGCTGGATGATGCAGTGATCGAAGCGCGCCAGACTTCTGAAATGACAGCGATCGAGGCGGATGTTGTCGATCGTATCTCAAGTACATTTAATAACGTGCTGAACAACAACCTGAACGATACGATGAAGTTCTTAACGATTTGGTCGTTGGTCTTGACGATTCCAACCATTGTGACCGGCTTCTATGGGATGAACGTGAAGCTGCCGCTGGCCAACCAGGGAAGTGTTTCGTGGCTGATTACCGTGGCGATTATGCTCGGGGTCATGGTGTGGGTCGCACTGATGCTGAAACACCGGCATTTCTGGTAAAAATAATGATGAAACATGTGGGCTCCCATTTTTCGTGGGGGCCTTTTCGTTGCCTAATTTTTTTTGCTCGTGTTTGTCAAAAGGTTCGTTAACCGTGAAGCTGTTGCCAAGGATAAGCCTACACTAATCGGCTTGTTAGTTTTCGTGGCATCTCATGAGTTTGTAATCTTTTGAAGGCGCTTTATTTGCTGTCAGGCCGGGAAACTTAGGCGTTTGTTTAATCAACGACCTAAGTGATAATTTTCACTAACAAAAAGTAAGAAGAAATGCTGGTATTTCTGTCTGAAACGGACTATGATGTTACCAATCAATGATTTCGGGGTGCTTTTCTTTGGCGACACCTCATCAAAGGAGCGCGATTCAAATGACAAAAATGATTGCGGGTCAAGCATTGGTAAAGGTTTTGGAAGCATGGGGTGTTGATCACCTGTATGGCATTCCTGGGGGATCGATTAATCACACCGTTGAAGGCTTGTACCTCGAAAAGGATAAGATTCAATACATTCAGGTACGGCACGAAGAGGTTGGGGCATTAGCAGCGGCTGCCGATGCCAAGTACACTGGGAAAGTCGGCGTGGCCTTTGGTTCCGCCGGCCCCGGCGCAACCCACCTATTCAACGGCCTTTACGATGCCAAGATGGATCACGTGCCAATGTTGGCGCTGGTTGGGCAAGTCCCAACAGCGACGATGAACACGAATTACTTCCAGGAAATGGATGAAACGCCAATGTTCGCCGATGTTGCTGTGTATAATCGGACAGCGACGACCGCGGAACAACTGCCTTATGTCGTCAACCAAGCGATTCGGGAAGCATACCGCCAAAAGGGTCCAGCTGTGGTCATTATTCCAGAAGATTTGTCATCGACCGAAATCGACTACGAACCAGTGAAGACGCCAAACGTTGTCTCCAACACGTTTACGCAAACAATTGATCCCAAGGCCGTGACTGCGACCTTGGAATTGTTGAAGGCCGCCAAGCATCCTTTGATCTATGCTGGTCGAGGTTTACTAGGTGCTCGCGATGAATTGGTTAAGTTCAGCGAACAGTTCAGTGTGCCCGTTATCAACACCGTTCCAGCTACGGGTGTGATTCCAACCGACCATCCAAATGCTATTGGAACGTTTGGCCGCTTGGGTTCTAAGTCCGGATTTGAAGCACTCCAACACACCGATTTAATTCTGTTCTTGGGGTCCGAGTTCCCATTTGCCCAGTTCTGGCCAAAGAATATCAAGATTATCCAAGTTAACGATAATTCCTTTGATATTGGGAAGATGGTGCCCGTTGACTACGCTGTGATCAGCGATGCCAAGAGTTACCTGCAAGCCATGATTGCTACAGGTGAAACGTTGCCTGAAACAGATTGGCTCAAGGCCAACCGGCTTAACAAGCAGAACTGGAACAAGTGGTTGTCCCAGTTAGCCGATGACGATAGCAATGGCTTGGCACCTGAAGCCGTTACGAAGAAGGTTGCTTCCATGGTGGGCCCTAAGGATACCTACGGGGTCGACACCGGGAACGTTTCGGAATGGTCCGTTCGGGGCTTACCAATGGACAAGCAACAACGGTTCGTCTTATCCGGATTGTTTGCCACGATGGGCTACGGGTTGCCAGCCGGAATGGCCGGGGCCTTGAGTGTTCCAGAGGGTCAAGCGTGGTCGTTCTCCGGTGATGGTGGCTTTGCAATGGTCGCTCCCGATATTATTACGGAAGCGCGTTACGAATTGCCCGTCATTAACGTCGTCTTCAGTAACCGGCGTTTCGGGTTCATTTACCGCGAACAGGTCGACACGAAACAGCACCTGTATGGGGTTGATTTGACCGATGCCGACTGGGCAAAGGTCGCCGAAGGCTTAGGTGGTATCGGCTTTACCGTGACCAACAATGCCGAAGTCGAAAAGGTCTTCGATCAGATTAAGGACCTTCAGGCAAAGGGCAACAAGAAGCCAATCGTCGTCAACGCCGTTATCAAGGACGATGACCCAATTGGGACGGCCTTTATGCCACTTGACGCCAAGCTCTACGGCCAAGAGACCGTCGATGCTTACGCTAAGGAAAACCATATTGACGTTCAGCAACAGCCCGCTCTAGGTGAACTATTACGTGCTAAGGGCGATAACCTTTAACTTAAAACTTTAGAAAACGAAAGTCGTTCCAAGTCAGGTGTTGATTTGGAACGACTTTTTTTGTGATTAACAGTTTTTTCTGAAATGCTCCTTGCAATTGGTGGTTAATCGGCTTAAAATTGTTAGCTGACTAACAAATAGAGGATGAGTTGGATTGACTGAAAGAAGATTGGGTGCTTGGCTCCGAGATGCTGAGCACCAGATGAGCCTGGAAATGAACGAATTCGCCCGGCCATACGGATTGACGGGAATGCAGATGTCGGTGATCGACTTCTTCGGTCGTCGCAGTGACACTGATATTTTCCAAGTTGACGTGGAACGGGAATTTCACGTCCAGCGTTCCACAGCTTCCATCTTAATTAAGCGGATGGTGGAACACGGCATGATGACCCGTGTCGTGGCGTCTGGCGATAGTCGTAAGCGGCAACTCAAGCTAACGACACAGGGACAGCAACTGGTGCCCATCGTGACGGCGTACCTGGAACAGCGGGATGCCCTTATGGTGGCTGGATTGACGGCTCAGGAGGCCATAGCGTTTCGTCACGCGCTAGAGAACGTGACGCGGTGGGGGAAGACCCCGGAGAAAGGGAGTAAATAAATGGCAACGGAAAAAATTGAACCACGAGTAATCGGGGCCGTCCTGGCGACAGGATTGATGTCTCTGAGTGGGGTCATTATTGAAACAGCGATGAACATCACGTTTCCCACTTTAATGAAACAATTCGGCGTGACAACTGGAACGGTCCAGTGGATGACAACCCTGTACCTGCTGATTGTCGCATGCATCGTACCCGTTTCATCATTTCTGAAACGACGCTTTAAAATGAAACAACTCTTCGTGACCGCAAACCTGCTTTTCATCACGGGATTGCTGGTCGACGCCCTAGCACCAGCGTTTGCTTGGCTACTGGTTGGGCGGGCAATCCAAGCCTTAGGGACTGGGATTGCGTTACCACTGATGTTTAATATTATCCTGGAACAGGTTCCGTTGAGTCGGATTGGCATGATGACGGGGGTCGGAACGCTGATTACTGCCATTGGACCGGCGATTGGACCAACGTATGGGGGAATCCTCGTGACCAATCTGAATTGGCGGTATATTTTCTGGATCTTACTGCCGTTCCTGATTGTGTCATTCTTCGTGGGACTCAAGACCATTCAACAAGTCTCGCCTATCGTCCATGAAAAATTTGATGTGTTGAGCATGCTGACAGTTATTGCAACCTTTGGTGGTTTGATCTATGGATTCAGTTCGCTGGGCAGTCAGCCCCTGTTAAGTTGGTCTGTTCTGGGGGCCTGGATTATTGGGGTTGTGGGTCTACTCGGATTTGTGTTCCGTTCTAATCATGTGGAACACCCGCTGATTAATCTGGATACGGTGAAAAATTCTGCATTTGCCTGGCATTTAGCGGCGTTCTTCCTCTTACAGACGACGGCGTTGGGCCTATCCTTTATCTTGCCAAATTATCTGCAATTGGTTGACAAGCAAACCGCTTTCATTGCCGGTTTAGTCGTCTTGCCTGGTGCCGTGATTGGGGCTGCGTTTTCACCGATCGGCGGTCAGATCCTCGACCGATTTGGTGCAAAGAAACCGATTATTTTAGGCCTGAGCATTGTGACGGTTACGTTGATTGCAATGACCGTGTTCGCCCATCGGTTGCCGGTCTGGGCCGTCCTGATTCTGTACATTGCCTACATGGTCGGTATCGGAACCGGGTTTGGGAACATCATGACGGCCGGCTTGAAACAGTTGCGCGGTGACTTGAAGGCCGATGGGAATGCCCTCATGAACGCCATGCAACAGTTTGCGGGCGCACTCGGGACCGCCGTTGTTTCCATGATTATCTCCACCAGTCAGGCGAGTGGTCAGGGCAGTACAGCCGTGAAGACAGCGATGGGGTCACAGTGGGCCCTACTGGTATTGGTCGTCACGGGGGCCTTGGCACTGTTGAGTATGCTAATGGCTTTCAAGCTGTCCCGGCCAACAAGCACGCGTTAGTATTGCTATTGGCTTTACCATAGCGACCGCGAGTTAACCTAATTTTATTAACCCCATGCTACACTTCACTTAATGAAGATGCGATTGTGTAGATTGAAAGTGAGGCGACCGGAATGCGGTATGACTGGCGGTATGGTTTTCATTCATTTTGGTTTCTAATGATGTTGATGCTGATGATGAGTCCCGTGATTTTTATTGATCAAGTGTCCGTCAAACACATGGCGATGGGCACGATGGTTGCGATTCTACTTGTCGACTATCTCTTTACTCGGCAATATCCATATTTTAATCGATTTGGGCGCCAAGGATTTGGCGGTCTGATCAGCATCGGCTTCTTCGTCATGATGGCGGCGGTAGCGCCCTACTTTGGGTACTGGTCACCGTCGGCCTGGGGATTCGTTAGTTTCTGCGTGGCAAGCTTTGGGGGTTCTCTGGACGGTCGCATCGCCCACCCAACCGATATCCTAGTTGGCCAGACACGTGCTCAGTTACGGAAAAAAGCTGAGATTCTCCGTAAGCCAATGCCACGGTAAGCTTATGGTGTTTCTCTGGAAAATTTAACAGTTACGCTTGAATCGGAAGTGGTCTTCCGATTCTGGCAGATAAATAACCCCAAGTCAACGAATGGACGTTCGACTTGGGGTTATTTTTTTGTGCCATTTAAGGCTGGAAGATAGGCATACCAAGTAATTTTGGGGGGCGTGCTAGCCCCTAATCATGGGCAATAAAAAATACGACTGGTTCCGTTCTCACTGGAACGGTTAAACGCAGTCGTATCATGCTATATTATTTTTAGGATTAAATGGTTGTGGCTAAACCTGACAAAATGGATTTAGTAGGCTGCCGAGTACGTCCAGTCATAGGCCAGCAACTGATGGAATTTCTCACCAATTGGGACCCACAGCTTGGCCTTCGCAATGTTGGTAATCGATTCCCAAAAGAGGGGATCCTTGCGCTCCTGGTCGCTTAACTTAATGTTGACGTAACTCCCGGCTTCCGTCTTGGCGATGACGTAAGGGTAGAACACCTTCGTAATCTGGGCGGGAGTAATCGTTTTAATCTTTGGGTTGTCATCTATCAGCATATTTCTCCGCTTCCTTTCACTTGATGAACCCAGTATACCTGGGAAAGGTAGCGGAAGTCCTTGATTTAAGTTAAGTTTTGTCTGAGATTTTCTTAGTTTTCTAGGTAGTGGCGGATTGTCGCCTGCGGTTGTCAGGGATTCTGCCTGCCATGGGGACCGCCCGTAGCCTGAAAAATATTAGTTGGCCTGTAAAGTCACGGTGAAAGTGGTACCGTGCGGGGCGTTATCGCTCACCGAAATAGTTCCCTTATTCAGTTGGACCAGTTGTGACACGATGGCTAGACCTAAGCCGCTACCTTCAATCTTACTGGAACGGGAGGCATCGACCCGATAGAAGCGCTCGAAGATGTGGTCACGGTCGGCTGCAGGAATTCCGGTGCCTTGATCGGCCACTGTCAAGGTAACCTGACCGTTAGCTTGTGCGACGGTCACAGCTATGGGCTGATCCGCGGGTGAGTACTTGTGGGCGTTATCCAAGAGGGCCGTTACTATTTGATGAAGCATGTCGGTGTCACCTAACGCCATTGCTGGTTCCTCAGGGCCAGTGAAGGTCAGTGGTTGCGTGACAAGTGGTTGGTAGTGCGTGACGACCCCCTGCGTCAGCTGAGCGATGTCCAGCGGCTGTAAGGCCACCTCAGCACGGTCGGCCCGCGACAGGTGTAGGAGGTTTTCAATCAAGTGTTGCATCCGTAAGGACTCTTGATCAATGAAGCCCAGCGACTCGGGGATGACCTCGGGATGCTTGTCCCCGCGACGCTCGATTAACTTGAGATTACCGCGAATCGTCGCGATGGGCGTTCGTAACTCATGGGAGGCATCGGAAATAAACTGCCGTTCACGTTGCAAGCGCCCGTTTTGCGCGGCCAACAGTTGGTTAAAGTCTTTGGCCAGCTGAGAAATTTCGACGGGTTCCTGTGGTTGAGGCAGTTCCGTCTGTGTCACTTCGGGATTGGCTGCGGCTTGTTGCGCTGCCTGAGCGAGTTGAATCGTGGGTTCACTGATCCGTTTGGCCAGGCGCCGTACGAAGAAGAGGCCAATCAGGAGGCTAAAGCCAATGGCAATGATCAATACGGCAATCAACACGTGAAGGTTGCCGACCAACACATGCATGCCAATATAGAGATGATACGTGTGTCCACCCGCCTTCAGCGTTTCAGCGAAGAAGAGTCCCAAGCCCTTGAAGTAGGTTAGATGGGTAAACGGAACGGACCACGTGCTGGCGTTGGCCAGCGTGTTGCCGTGGGGCAGCAGTGAAGTGGTCGAGCCATTCGCGTTCTTGATGAAGACAAATGTGTTGTGGGAGTTGAGCCCACTCGAGCGGTTGATGGCCAGCCAGTCTTGAAAGTTCGTAACTTGTGACGTTTGGAGGCTGGCACTCAGTTGTTCGGCCTGGTCCTGCGCCCGCAGTAATTGGTCCACGGCCAGCGTCACGCTGACAGTCAGTACAATGACGATACCAATTGTGACGAGCAGGCTGGTAAATGAATGGCGAATAATATCCGCGTAAGTTCGGGGTTGCTTAGCCGTCATTGTCATCCTCCTCTTTAAGACTGTAGCCGACGCCCCGAATGGTATGGAACAGGTGGGGAGCGTCGCCAACGTCAATTTTATTCCGTAAATAACCGATGTAGACATCGACCACGTTCTGTTGGCCGAGAAAGTCGACGCCCCAGACATTGTCGAGGAGCTCATCACGGGTAAAGACTTGGCCTGGGTGCTGTAGTAGGAAGAGGAGCAAATCGTATTCGCGTTGGGTCAATTGAATCGTTTGGCCGGCGCGGTCGACTTGGCGGGTCTTGGTGACCAGCGTCAGGTCCTGCAGGTGATAGGTCTGGTCGAGGCCACTCTGGTGAGCGGTGCGCCGCTGAATTACCCGGATACGGGCCAACAATTCTTCTATCTCAAATGGTTTCGTAATGTAGTCGTCGGCACCGGTGTCGAGGCCGGTGACCTTATCGCCGAGGTAATCACGAGCCGTCATCATGATTACGGGAAGGTCGTCGTGCTTGCGAATGCGCCGGAGCACCTGCATGCCATCCATCTTTGGTAGCATCCAGTCTAGCAGAACTAAGAGGAGATCATCCTTCTCCTCCTGATAAGTTTCCCAGGCGGCTTCCCCGTCGGCTGCGGTTAGAACTTCAAAATCTTCAAAGGTTAGTTCCTTGGCAACGTAACTAGCGAGGCCTTCTTCATCCTCGACTAGTAAAATTTTATTTTTCATATTTAAGTGATACTCCTTGCTGTGACGTGGTTTATAGGCATGATACCACACGATGCCGTGCCAAAAATAAGAAATTCATATTTTAACCTTAACGAAGCTTAAAGATTAATGACCTGACCGGATGGTATAACTAATACATCGAAAGCGATAAGCCAAAACAACTAACTGAGGAGTGGTTAAAATGACTAAAATTAAATCAATGATGACTAAAGTAATGCTGGGTGCCATGACTGTAACGACTTTATTAGCAACATCCGCTGGTGCTTCCGCTGCCACGGTGACGACGACCAACACGACGGCCCCCGCCGTTCGGACGACGGTGCAATTGGATTCACGGCCAGCTGCGACGATTCAACCCATGAAGATTCATTTGAAGCGGGCCACCACGAAGCAAGTTGCCAGCCAAGTCCAAACGGTGGTTGATGCCAGTGCCTTGAACCTAGACCAAAAGCATACCGATAGCCAATTAAAGTAAAGTGAAAAGTGACTGTTTAAATTCGGCCAAACAGAATTGACCCAATCACTTGGGCAGAGCGTCCCAAATATAAATCAGCAAAATAGAAGCTAAGTTGTCAGCAGTGCCAGTGAGCGCTGCTGGCTTTTTAGATGTGATTGTGAATTGCGCAATAAAAAAGGCCGTCGCTACGTTTAGAATGATGTAAACGTACAGCAACGGCCTGAATTGTCTAACTTTTGTGTGCTTACAATACGGATAAAGCTTACAGATGCATTGAACCTATTTTACAGCTGCTACAGCCTCAGTAATCGTTGTATCGCCATTAACCAATTCAAACGTCTGCTTAGGTAGGGGATGCTTAACCACGGCGACGACCGCTGCGGCCACGTCTTCGCGACTGATGGACTTAATGTCGCTGTTGGCCGTGTCCAATGTAATTTTTCCAGTTGGCGCATCGTTGGTTAAGATTCCTGGGCGGACAATCGTATAGTCCAGATCAGTCCGATGGCGTAACCACTGGTCGGCGTAGTATTTAGCAACGTAGTAAGGCCGGATGCCCGACTTATCCCAGAAAGTCCGGTCGTCGGTTCCCATAGCACTGACGATGATGAAACGCTTGATACCGGCTTTTTCAGTAGCAATCATTGACTTGATAGCACCGTCGAGGTCGATATTCAATGTCATATCGTCGCCCGTACTGCCACCGGAACCGGCGGAGAAGACCACCGTGTCAACACCAGCCATTGCGGGAACCATGGCTTCGGCTGTTCCCATCAAGTCGACGATACGTGGTTGACCACCTAATGTGGTGATACTATCTGCCTGAGTAGCGGAACGGATGCCGGCGTATACCGTTTCACCCGTTGCTGCAAGTTGTTTCACGATGTGCTGGCCCACGTGACCGTGAGCACCAATAATCAATGTTGTCATTCCAAAAACCTCCTAAGTCTCGTTCACTTAACTAACCTCTACCATAAAGGTTTTGGCGGAAAGTTTCAGCTAAAACGACTTGTTAATCGAGAATGCCGGTCACGGATTGCGGTGGTGATTAACAGTGCTGATAATAAATTCCAGTTATTGTGGCTAGGTGAAAGATTGTGAATAAAATTGCTAACCGTTATCAATAGCTTTTCACTTGATAACTCGTATAATAGAGGTAAATCATCCCTAATTGGTTAGTTCACCCACCGATTTCTCCGGGGGGAGTGAGTGGTTGATTGAAAATGTAACCGGTTTAATCAACGGAAGTGTTAACGAGCTAATCGTGAATTGGGAAACTACAGTAGAAAAGGGGTCGTTTACAATGGCAACGGTTTTAGTTCTAGGCGGTGGCTATGCAGGCATGCGGGCTATTAAGTTTTTACAACGTGAGGTTCCGAGCGACGATGAGATCATTTTGGTCGATAAGACGGGGACGCACGCGGAAAAAACCAATCTCCACGAGGTTGCGGCCGGAACAATTGCTCCGGAACGGATTACCTATGAAATCAACGATGTAATCGGTAATCGAGTTAACTTCATTCAAGATAGCGTGACCAACGTTGATGTGGACCAGAAGCAAGTCACCCTGAAAAATCATGAGCCAATCACGTATGACTATTTAGTCCTAGCATTGGGTTTCCAGACCGAAACCTTTGGCCTCAAGGGTGCGGAAGAAAATGCACTACCGATGGATGATCTGAAGACTTCCGAAGCCGTTTACCGGCATATTGAGGATAAGGTCAAAGGGTACGCCCAGACGCAAGACCCTAACGACCTGACAGTGGCTGTCTGTGGGGCTGGTTTCACCGGAATCGAGCTATTAGGGGAATTGACGCAGTCTCTGCCAAAACTCCAGACACGCTACAATACGCCGGAAATTAAGTTGGTCTGTTTGGAACGATCGCCAGCCATTTTGCCGATGTTTGATAAGTCACTGGCAGAGTATGCGATGCGCTTTATGGCTAAGCACGATGTGGAAATGAGATTGGGGTCGAATATCAAAGAAATCAAACCTGGCATTGTGGTTTATAGTGACAGTAACGATGAAGAACACGAGCAGCCAGCTAACACCATCGTGTGGACGGTCGGGGTCAGTGGCTCGCACGTCATTGCCGATTCGGGCTTTGAACAACGGCGGAATCGAATCGTGGTTAAGGATGATCTGTCGCTCGAAGGCCATCCTGAAGTCTACGTGGTTGGGGACGTTGCGGCCGTCATGGATGCTGAGAGCAACCGGCCTTACCCAACGACCGCACAGATTGCGTTGGCCGCTGGTGCGCAGGCTGCTAAAAATATTGGTTTGCAGTTACGCGGCCACGAGACACGGCCGTTCGTCTACAAGTCAGTCGGCACAGTTGCTTCACTGAGTGACCGGGATGGTATCGGTGAGATCTTTAGCAATAAGCGGAAGGTCAAAGGGTATCCAGCTTCTGCGCTGAAGAAGGTCATTACTGATCGTTCCATCCTGGAGAGTGCTCACTTGAGCACCGTCTTCAGTAAGGGTCGGTTCGATCTCTATCACTAAAAATTGGACAACTTTCAAAAAGCGAGTAGGCAATATTAGCCTACCCGCTTTTTTAATGCTAAAATAAGCAAAAAGGGTGATAAATGATGCGACAGAAGCAACTTATGACGCCATTGGGAGCGATTACAGCAGCCAGCGATGGCGATGCGGTTACTGGTCTGTGGTTTACCGACCAACGTTATTACGGGAGCACGCTAGCAACCGATACGTCGCTGGGGGATGCACCAGTCTTTAGCGCGTTGACAGATTGGCTGACGGCCTACTTTGACGGACAGCGGCCAACGGTAGATTTCCCGGTCCGACCGACTGGAACGGTGCTTCGTCAGGCTGTCTGGTCAGTGTTACGAACAATTCCATATGGCGAAGTTCGAACCTATAGTGAATTGGCAACATTGGTGACCCCAATGATCGGTCACAATCCTGGAGCCCGTGCCATGGGCAATGCGGTCGGTCATAACCCGATTAGTCTAGTGATTCCGTGTCATCGAATTGTGGGGCAAACGGGTGATTTAGTTGGTTACGCCGGTGGACTGACTCGGAAAAAATCGCTGTTACGGCTTGAGGGAAGTCTGGCGATGACAACCGAGCGGGTAGTTCTCGAAAAAAATTAGGCATTTTTCAAAAAATTTACGGATTTCTTACCTATTGTGCACAAAAGTATCGTACAATGTATCGGTAGATATGCTATAATCAATTTTGTTCAAAAACTAAATTGATAGTATTGTTGATAGGTCTAACTACTCAACAATGAACTGACATTTTTTCGCGAAAAGGGTTTCTTCTCACTAGAAGACGCGTATAATTTTAGTCAGCTTGGGATGTTAGTTAAGGTTACTAGCTTCCAGGGGGGGAATGCTAGTAACGCACAAAACATAAATAAAATGTTGTGTGAATGATTGGAGGTATCACGATGGCTGCATCGGAAACTAAGGAGCGAATTGCGGAGGCCTTGGCTTCGTTGTTGAACCACAATACGTTTGATAAGATTACAGTCCGTGAGATTGCGGACGAAGCGGAAGTTCACCGAAAGACGTTCTATTACTACTTTGCCGATAAATATGAATTGTTGAACTTTGTCTATCAACACTTTATCGTTGAAGCACCACGTCATGAACAACCCGTAGCTTTGACCTTAGAGAACTGGCGACCGGCAACGATTCAATTGTTGGAACGGATCGCTGATAATTCTAAGATTTTCCTGAACGCTTATCCCTATGACGATGGCGTTTGGCGTCAATCAATGAATGAATTTGTGGCTTCACGATTGTCAATTTTGCTCCACGCAATGCCCGAGTACCGTTACTTAAAGGAAGACGTGATCGACACGTCGGCAGAGTTTATTGCTGCTGGCGCGTTGGGAATTATTAATAAGTGGGCGAACGATAACTTTACCGCAAGTCCCCGGACGGTCCTCGATCAAATGACGACGGCTAACCGCCTGTTCAACGGGATTCTAGACCGTTGGAAGTTAAGCTAAAGTGTAAGGTCAAAACGGATGATGCAGACTGGATTCGGTCAGTTTGGGTTAACCGTTTTTTTTTTGCTCTTGTGGCGATGAATGCGACTACATATTTTTTTGTACACAAGAGGAAGAAGAATTTGCGACAGAACTGTCAATTGTGAAGTGACAGAATAAATGCGTAAATTCACAAGCCAAGCATGCCGGAATTATCACAATCTAACTGCTGGTATTTCACCGTTTATGCGGGTATAGTATCTTTTGTAAAGGGTTACATTGTGAATGTGAAGAATTCCGACAGGAGGACGAACATTATGGCTTATCAAACGACCAATCCTTATACCAACGAGGTTGTCAAAACTTATGATGATGCAACGCCAGAGTACGTTGAGGAGAGTCTCGCTAAGGCGCAGGCCCTGTATAAAAAGTGGCGGAATGATCCGGTAGCCACCCGAATTCCCGTGTTACGTAAACTTGCGCAACTCTTCAAAGATGAGACGGATAGTTTAGCCAAGGTTTTGACCGTCGATATGGGTAAACTCTTTGTGGAAGCCCAAGGAGAAGTGTTGTTGTGTGCGGAAATCGCAGAATATTATGCTGACCACGCCGAGGAACTTCTGAAGCCACGGGCTATCGACACGATTGCCGGTGACGCGCAACTGGAAAATCATCCGCTAGGTGTTCTGATGGCCGTGGAACCGTGGAACTTCCCCTATTATCAAATGATGCGGATCTTCGCGCCCAACTTTGCGGTCGGTGATCCAATCGTCTTCAAGCACGCGGCCATCACGCCAGCTTCTGCGCTGGCATTTGAGGACGCTGTGCGGCGGGCTGGGGCCCCTGATGGTGCGTTGACCAATCTCTTCCTGTCTTATGACCAAGTCTCACAGGTGGTCGCTGACAAGCGGGTTCAAGGGGTCGCTCTCACCGGTTCGGAACGTGGTGGTGTCGCGGTCGCCGAAGTTGCCGGTAAGTATTTGAAGAAGAATACGATGGAACTCGGTGGGACCGATGCCTTTATCGTCGCACATGATGCCAATATGGCTGATGTGACAGCGATTGCACCGCGGGCACGGCTCTACAATGCCGGGCAGGTCTGCACGTCTTCCAAGCGGTTTATCGTCACCGAAAACAATTACGATGAGCTGCTAGCAGCGTTGAAGGATGCCTTCTCTAGCGTGAAGATGGGTGATCCAATGGATCCAGAAACCACGCTGGCACCTGTGAACTCCAAGAAGGCTAAGGAACATCTCCAGGCGCAGGTCGACACAGCCTTGGCAGGTGGCGCAACGGCTTACTACGTCCACGAACCGATCGACGATGAGGGGCAATTCTTTATGCCAACCATCCTGACGGATATCACCAAGGATAATCCGGCATATGGTAAGGAAATGTTTGGCCCCGTTGCTCAGGTTTACAAGGTTAAGGATGATGCCGAGGCAGTCGCGTTAGCCAATGACTCCGATTACGGCTTGGGCGGTATCGTCTTTGCTGGTAGCGCCGAATACGGTGCAGAATTGGCTTCTCAGATTGAGACTGGTATGGTCTTCGTCAATACCTTCTTCAGTTCTCTGCCAGAGTTGGAATTTGGTGGGGTGAAGAAGTCTGGGTTCGGTCGAGAACTTGGAGAGACTGGGATTTCCAGTTTCGTTAATCAGGAATTGGTGGTTAAGCGTGAACGGCCAAACGAAAACGAGTTTGGTGCGTTAGTCTTACCGCATAAATTTTAAGTGAGTTTAGGGCCCGGGACAAAACCCCAGGCCCTTTTTTGTGCCATTTTATATGGTCGAAACGTGCGCCAAAAGGCAGCCGGTTCCGCTTAAAACTGATAACCACCTTTTGTCCCACTCTTTGGCAAATGCAGGGCCGCAATTATTCAGGCAAATTATTTTCTTCCGTTTACGTAATGTGATATTCTGAACAATAGTAAATGGTGAAAGGATGATTTAAGATGTCAGATCGTTTAAAGGGTAAAGTTGCGATTATTACCGGCGGGGTCGCTGGTATTGGATTAGGTATCGCTGAATGCTACGTTCGGGAGGGTGCCAAGGTCGTGGTTACCGCTAACCATAACGTCGATGGTGGTCACGCTGCCGTTGAAAAGTTTGGGGACGACGTGAGTCTCTTCGTCCAACAAGATGTTGCCAAGGAAGCGGATTGGCAGAAGGTTATCGATGCCACGATCGCTAAATTTGGCAAGCTGGATATCTTAGTCAACAACGCCGGTATTGGTGGCGTCAACAGTGCCATTGAAGACCTGTCATTGGAAGACTGGCAGAAGGTTATCGACATTAACCTGACGGCGAACTTCTTGGGTGAAAAGGCCGGGATCAAGGCGATGCAAAAGACTAACGACGCCAAGGGGTCCATCATCAATGTGTCCTCCGTTGCCGGTCTGGTTGGGTTGCCATTAGCCCCAGCCTACTCCGCAAGTAAGGGTGGGAGTCGGATGTTAAGCCACGCAACGGCCTTGAACCTAGCCCAACGTGGGATCGACATCCGGGTTAACTCCGTTCATCCCGGCTGGATCGATACGGCGATCATTCCCGAAGCTGCCCGCGATGCTATCGTGAAGACGGTGCCGGTTGGTCATTTAGGCAAGCCACAAGACATTGGTGAAGTCTGTGTCTACCTGGGTAGCGATGAATCTAGCTTCGCTAACGGGGCAGAATTCACGGTCGACGGTGGTCAACGCGCTTAAAGTATAAACTGAAATAGATTTTAAAAAGGGAACTGCGCTTCGGTGTGCAGTTCCCTTTTAAAATGCAATTAAGCTTCGAATTCGTCAGCCAATTTTGAGTAGATTACGGCGTCCTGGTAGCTGCCATCGCTTGTCTAAGATGACTTAAATTCGCGAGCCAGCTTGGTATAGACGACGGCGTCATCATAGTCACCGTTGGCTGTTAACAGGTGTTCTCGCAGAATACCGTCTTGATGGAACCCACGGCGTTGGGCCACGGCGCGGCTGGACGTATTGGCTGTGGCAATAATCAATTCCAGCTGGTGAAGGTCCAGTTGACTGAAAGCTACTTCTTCGACAATGCCCAAGACGTGTGTCATAATACCGCGGCCGCGGAAGTCGCGTCCCAGCCAGTAACCAATCTCGGCATGACCGTCTTTAAAGTTGTGGAGGTCGATGGTTCCGGCTGGTCGATTGCCAACCCAGATAACAGCTAGCCAGAATTGGTTGTTGGCGATGCGTTCTTGGGAACGAAACAAGTAGGCCGCTTCATCTTCCACCGATTTGAGGCTGGCCGTGCGGGGCATCCACCGCGCCAGATTCTCACGGTCTGCATCGATCAGGGCGTATAGGGCCGGGGCATCGGCAACCACGGGGGTCATGAGATGGGTCCGTAGGGTTGTTAGGAAGTTGGATTTCACGGGAAACACCTCGCTCTGCAAGAGATTAGGTGGCCATGCAGATTGATAAAACCACCAAGTATAGATTTAGTTATACCCGCTGTTCTCGCAGAAGTCAAAAAAACACCCGACCTTTGCAAGTCGAGTGTCAGTTCTAGGCGGTAATGCCCAGTGTATTTAGAATCAAGTAAATGTTCAAGATAATCAGAATGACAGCGATGATCCATCCCACGACCTTAGACCAGGTCTTGTTGACGAATTCACCCATCAGCTCCTTGTTACTGGTGAACAGTACCAGCGGAATCATGGCAAATGGTAACGCGATGCTTAGGAAGACCTGCGATGATGTCAGCAGCTCTTCAATCTTCGCTTCATTACCATGGTAGATGATGGCGAAGATGATAACTGGCGTCACGGAGAGTAACCGAGTCAGCAACCGTTGTGCCCAAAGCGGCATCTTCAGGTTGATGAACCCTTCCATGATGATCTGTCCAGCTAACGTCCCGGTAATGGTTGAACTTTGCCCAGAAGCTAACAGGGCTAAAGCGAACAACATACTGAGAATTGGACTGGCGATGGCACCGACGACTTGGTTGTCGCTCAAGGCGTTGAACAAGTCAACGAAGTGTCCCAGGTTACTGTTGGTACCGAAGAACAAGGCGGCCCCTAAAATCAGTAAGAGACTGTTGACGACAAATGCAATCGTTAATTGAATGTTGGAATCAATTGTGGTGAACTTGATGGCTTTGGCAACACTCTTACGGTCGCTACGGTCGAAGTTCCGCGTTTGTGAAATTGATGACCCCAGGTACAAATCATGGGGCATGACCGTCGCACCGACGATCCCTAAGGTCAGGTAGAGCATCCCGTGATTCGTCACGATAGCACTAGAAGGAATGTAACCCTCTAACATCTGAGTGACTTCTGGCTTGGCGAGGACCACTTCATATAAGAACACGAAGAGGATGACGGCAACCAGTGTGGCCACAATGGCTTCAATCTTACGGAAGCCCAACTTCATCAGAACTAACAGAATCAAAACGTCAGCGGCGGTGATAATCAGCCCCACAATCAATGGGAAACCGAATAATAATTTTAAGGCAATCGCGGACCCGATAATTTCGGCGACATCCGTGGCCATAATGGCTAATTCAGTGATGATCCAGAGGAACAGTCCGGTCTTCTTACCGGTACGTTCTCGCGTCAATTGCGCGAGATCCTTACCCGTAACAATCCCCAACCGTGCCGACATGGCTTGTAACAACATGGCAACCAGACTGGATAACAGAACAACGGTTAGCAGTGCGTACTTGTACTGCGCACCACCGGCGATTGACGTGATCCAGTTCCCGGGGTCCATATACCCCACGGCAATTAACGCACCGGGGCCTGTATAGGCCATTAAGGTTCTCCAGAACCCTGCGTTTTGCGGCACTTCAACGGTACCGTTGACTTCGTCGAGACTCTTCTGGTTAGAACCAGTGGATCCAATCATATGGTGCTTAGACTTTGGGTCGGTTTCATGATTTTTCATAAAATCCCTCTTTTCTATTGGCTTAGAAATTCAGGTAGTCAAGTGACTTCTGTCTTTCCTGGTAAGTACGTGGTCGGAACCAGTAATAGATGGTGCAAATAAGAGCAAAATCGGAAAACTGATGTCGATCACTCACTTCATTTCCAAACGTAAGTATAGGCTATCTGACCGCAATGTCAACCTTACCAGGCTGAAGTTTTGGCTCTCCAAAAAAATATTTGTATAAGTAGAAGCCTTTTTCTTGTCAGTGTAAAAATGCTTTAAAAGTACGTGCTCCAGAGGACGCGTAACGGCGTGGTGCCGGTTTCATGGTTGCAGTGATTGACTGTGTGAAGTGTTACTCAAAGTGACGTGACTTGCCGAAACCAGGATTGGTCGTGTATGCGGGACTAATATCAGAATTAGTTACGGCTTAATTTTAACAGAAAAAAATTTTTTTCGGCTATATTTAGGTTACACGTAAATCAACTTTTCTGCTGGCTTAACAGATGCAAGTTTAGGGCTTAGTAAGGGTACATATGGAACTAACAGCAGATGACCTAGTTCCCAAAACTAGATAATTGCGTTATAATAACGATTATTATCCAAGAACGATACTAGGAGAAACGAGGTAACACCCATGCCACAAGAGAAAATTGCAATTTTAGTGGACTCATGTTCTGACGTTCCGGCGGCTGTTCTGGAAGCGGCAGACATGGCTCTGATGCCAATGAACGTTATTTTTCGGGACCGCGCCTACGAGGATCGGGTAACGATTACACCAGCAGAATTCTACCGGCGACAGGCGACGGAGAAAGCGACGACAGCGAGTCCCACAGGGAAGCATATTATGGAAGCTCTGGAACGGATTCAGGCGTCCGGCTACACCCACGTCATCGCCGTCTGCATTTCGGCAGGCCTTTCTGGAACGTATCAGGAAACGCAATTGCTGGCCGCTGACACGGACTTAACGGTCCATGTGGTCAACACCCGAAGTGTGGGAATCGGCAGTGGTTTCGCGGCCATTTACGCCGCTTCTCTGCGATCTGCTGGGAAGTCGTTCCAGGAGATCGTGGATGAGGTGGAACGGGTGACAGCGCAGACGAAAGTCTTCTTCTATGTGCCATCCCTGAAATACTTACAGGCGGGTGGTCGGATCGGCAAGGTTGCCGGCATGGCCGGAACTTTGCTGAACGTGAAGCCCATTATTTCTTGTGACGAAGAGGGAATCTATTACCCGATCGCCAAGGTTCGCGGTGAAAAGCGGACGATCACGAAGTTATTGGCGTTAGTTGATGATGCCATTGGCGATGCCAAGCGGGTCAACGTCGCCGTTTGTGATGGGGTGAACCCGGAGCTGCGGGCATCTGTCCTTGAAAAGTTAAAGGCCGCCCATCCCGACGTTCTGGAATGGTATGCTGGCGACGTGTCACCGGCACTAGGCGTCCATACGGGCCCGGGCTTAATTGGGGTCGGCGTGCAGGTGTTGGACTAGGTAAAGATAAAGATTATGAAATGCTGACTGTCGGTGATGGGGGTAGGACTAGCTTGCCAATGACAGAAGGAACGGCGTGCGATAGTTAAAGTATCGTAGCCGGAGGTGGGCAGGGGTGGCGCCAGCCGTGACAACGGTGTTAGACCGGGTGGGCGATTCTTCCCGGTTTTACACCGTGGGACGTGTTTGGAAACTCGCCTGAATCTGGTGAGGTTTCAAACCGAGCTGGAAGCCCGTACTTTGGCTGCAAGCAGTCCCCACAGCGGCAGAACCCCTGCCAGCCGCAGGCGACAAGCCGCAAACATTTTGCACCGTACAAAAAAAGCCACGATATTAAGGTTATCGCGGCTTGAGGGGGGATACGAGCAGAATATAGATACTTTGGGGGAGTGCTACTTGCTGCTCGTAAAAAGAGTAATAAGAATTTGGTACAACCCAGCTAGTAACATCCGTAGTTACTAACTTGCTTGTAGTGTAACGCCTTGACTCCTCAGGTGCAATTGATTGGTTCCATAAATTTACTAATAATAGGGTTATCCCTTGTGCCACAACACTTTTGACCATTTATTGGTCAGCGTTCGAAAAATTAAGTAACTGAAACAATTATCATACACAAAAATAATTTCATGCTACTAAAGATGCCAACAACAACGTTTTGCGGCCCCAATGACTGAGTGGGTCGCTTTTTATTTCGGTCGAAAATGACTGACTTTCAACGAATAATCCGTATAATAGAGAAGCAAACAGTAATGACGGTAGATGGCGACACTTTTACCGGTTTGAGGGGACCACTTGGCCAAGCGGTTGTCTAACTGGGGATTGATAAGTGGTCTATACTTTTGACATTTTGTTGGATATTCAGCGACTAGTTACCCGTTAATTGTTTATACGTCACATATATCAATCGTAATGATAGCGGCAATGGTTTGTCATTTGCAGTCAGTTATTAAAGTTGCTAGCCCATTGTCGTTTGGACGGTCACAATGGCAACTCGCCAGCGATTAGCGTGACCTTTCGTTGTTTTTAGGGCTAATCTGGCCGTTAAATGTCCGGATGATAGGGCACGTTCCTACCGCATAAGGTGATTGTAATCCGATTGTTCGCCTGATAAATGACGGCTCCAAAGTACTTAAATCTTGTAAAATCATGAGCCATGAGTCGTTTCATGGCCAAACATCCGTAAGATAAAGGAAGCTTCCGTATGACGTTTTTATTGGAAATTTGGAATATGATTTGGCATCCACTGAATGTGCTGGTGCCCCTGACCAATCAACTGGGAACGGGGATCTATCCGGTATTATTCTTCTTGATTTTTTTGGAATCAGGAATGTTGATTTTCTCCTTCATCCCGGGACAATCGCTATTGTTTATGGTGGGGTCAATCTCAGCTGATCCGGGGTCCCGGCTGAATATTTGGCTGCTGGTGTTGATGTTTACGATGGCAGCAACTTTGGGCTCAGCGATTAAGTACCTGACGACGCTGCGCTGGCACAATACCCAGGATAAATTGATTGAACGGTTGCCGGGAGAAAAGGTTGCAGAGGCAACGGCAGCCTTTAACCGTAATCAGGATCAGACGATGCTGGTGGGGCGGTTTATCCCCTTTGTCGGCTTGTTTGTCCCGATTATGGCCGGTACGGCTGAAATGACCTGGCGGCAATTCCGATTCTATAACCTGCTGGGGAGCCTCCTGTGGGTTGGTAGCTGTTGTGCAGTCGGCTATTTCTTCGGCAATACCCCATTCGTGAGAAATAACTTCACCTGGTTGTTCATCGTGTTACTGGCGATTCCCTTCTTGGGGCAACGGGCCTTACAATACGTTAAAGAAAAACGCGCGAGCTAAGAGCCCACGCGTTTTTTGCATAGAAAAAGTCCCGAGTAACATGCGGATTACTCGGGACCCTATTTAGGAATCTGTTAATAAATCACTTGTTTTGGGGGGAGTGCATCTATAGACAGTGATTCCTATCATCTATCACAGTGCTTAAGGTCAGAACGTATCACGAACTAACTACAGTCATCATAAGCGCTCAGTAGGCCGTGCGCAAGCAAAATGTGACGATTGCAATTAAGTGGCTAGAAAACGTCTGAAACCGCTAGTCGTGCATTCGAAATTTAGAATAATCAGTCGCTGGGTTAATTATGGGGAATCGTTATTTATTGCGCGATAAGGGAACAAAAACGGCCGCTAAAATCAAATAGTAAGCGATTTAATTCGTTTATTTTAAAAAGGGGCGTGATGAGTTATGGTGTCGATGATGAGGAAAACCCGAACAAAATGGCGAAATTACGAAAACGGCTAATGAGCCCACGTATCGTTGCGAAACAGCGCTTACTTATGCAGATAATTGTGATGCTTGTATAAGTAAAACGATGTAAAAATAAGTGCAAGATGCACTTTACCCCGTCATTTGGCCTTGAATGTGAGACTTTGGACCGATATCGCCGGTTTTCCGAGACGAAGTCATTTATCTTTCGCTAACTTTCTAGTAGACTACCGTTAGAATCGTTTTTCATGTAGGAGGGTAAACATGAAAGTCATCATTGTTGGTAGTACACATGCTGGCACAAATGCAGCATTGCAAATTTTACGGGATCATCCAGAAACTGATGTAACTATTTACGAACGGCATACGACTGTTTCGTTCCTGTCTTGCGGGATTTCTCTGTTCCTTGACGGTCAAGTTAAGCATCTTGAGGATATGTTCTATTCTTCACCTGAAGCGTTAGTTGAAGCCGGTGCAAAGGTCTTGACGCGCCGCAACGTTATAAAGATTGATTCAGAAACCAAGTCACTTGAAATCGTGGACATGGATACTGGGGACGTGTCCACCGATACTTATGACAAATTAATCATGGCAACCGGCTCGACCGTTACCGTGCCACCAATCTTCGGAATCGACGAAGAAAAAGTTTTAATGTGTAAGAACTATGATCAAGCTATTGCCATTGATAAAGCGGCCAAAGGCAACAAGCGAATCGCAATCATTGGGGCCGGTTATATTGGTACGGAACTTGCCGAAAGTTACGCGCGGACCGGTCACGATGTCCAGTTGATTCAGTCACGGGATATTATTTTAAACCACTACGTTGACAAGGAATTCTCCGATCACGTCGTTAGCATCTTGGAAGACCACGGTGTTAAGGTTATGCTGAATAGCCGAGTTACGTCGTTTACCGGTGACGAGAATGGTCAGCTGGTTATTGAATCTACGAACGGTGATTTCACGGCCGACTTAGCCGTTGTCTGCACTGGGTTCGTACCTAACACTGAGTTGTTACGGGGCCAGGTCGATATGGACCGTCATGGTGCCATTATCATTAACGATTACATTCAGACGTCTAATCCCGATATCTTTGCTTGTGGGGATGCCAGTGTGGTTAACTTCAACCCAACGGGCAAGCCAGCATACACGCCACTCGCCACGAACGCTGTGCGGCAAGGGATGTTAGCCGGGATCAACATCTTTGGTAACATTCAGAAATACATGGGGACACAAGCCACGTCAGCCATGAATATCTTTGGTCGGACCTTAGCTTCTACCGGATTGACGATCGACCACGCTTTGAGAGCTGGTATTGACGCCGATCAAGTGACCTTCCAAGGAACTTGGCGGCCAGACTATATGCCATCGACTGATGATTTGACCATTAACTTGGTCTACAACCGAGAGAATCGGCGGGTCTTGGGTGCTCAGTTTATTAGTAAGCATGAAGTTGCCCAGTCGGCTAATGCCATTTCAATTGCGATTCAAAACCGCAACACGATTGATGACTTGGCCTTCATCGACATGCTGTTCAATCCGAACTTCGATGCGCCATTTAACTATCTGAACATCGTGGCTCAGATGGCGGTTGAAAAGGAAACGAAGCGTGGAAATAACCATCCACGTCTGACAGCCGGGATGGGCGAAGATTCAGAGAACGTTTAATTAAAAAAACGATTCTAGCAAGGCTTGGCGTGAAGACGCTGAGCCTTGTTTGCGTCTATGAGGCGCATCTATCTTTGAAAATTAGGCAACTGACAAGCAAAAGACTAGCCAAAAGATACCTACGGGGGTATACTGAGACCACTAATTAATTTTGAAGAGGAGTTGCTAAGCATGCAAGCCATTACAAGTAAGGATTTTGAACATATTGGTGACGATACTGCCGTAACGGTCATTGATTTTTGGGCCGATTGGTGTGGGCCATGTAAGATGCAGACCCCAGTTCTTGAGGATCTCGACAAGGATTATGGCGATCAAGTGAAGTTTGCCTCCCTTGATGTTGATAAGAATCAAGACCTCGCACAATCCCTGGGTATCATGAGTATTCCGTCATTGGTCATCTTCAAGAATGGGATGCCAACGGAAAAGGTTGTCGGCTTCCATCCCAAGTCAGCTTTGAAGAAGTACATCGATGAAAAGCTCACTGAGGTGACGGCTTAATGGTACAAACGACGTCGAACCAACTCAAAAACCGGTTGCGACGCGCCGACGGACAACTTCAAGGGATTTTAAAGATGGTCGATGAGGGGCGTGAATGCAAGGATATTCTAACCCAATTGGCCGCCGTTCGTTCTGGTGTGGAACGGATGATGGGCGTTGTTGTCGCCGAAAACGTCAAGCAATGTATTGTCGAGGAGCAACTCGATGAGACCCAGCAGGCTGAGCTACAGGATGCCTTGGATTTAGTTGTTAAAACGCATTGATCCGGAAGTCGCCAATTATGGTGGCTTTTTTGGTATAATCGAGAGATATTATTTGAGAGGTGGCCCGGATCAATGGCCAATATTTTTGCAATTGTAGTGTGTGCGTTTATCGGTGGCGGTGGGCGCTACCTGCTAGGAAGCTTACTCCCCGTGACCGCTGGCTTTCCTTGGGCCACAGTCCTGGTGAATTTGTTAGGGAGTGGCCTGCTGGCCTGGTTATCTCACGCGGAAACGGTGACGGCCAAATGGCCCAGTGCCGTCACCGTTGGGGTAGGGGTCGGCGGTCTTGGTGCGTTTACGACCTTCTCCACGTTTAGCCTGGACCTGGAACGACTTCTGATCCAACAAGCGTGGGGAGTTGCGGGGCTCTACGTGGGGGTTACTCTGATTGGTGGCTTGTTACTCAGCTGGTTCGGCGTCTGGAGTGCACGACGTTGGTGGGCCTTTCCCGTGGTGGAAGAAGCATGATGGCCGCGGTGGCTGGATTCGGTGCGGCCATTGGGGCACTGGGGCGTTACAGCACAACGCGGTTGATTCAGCGGCGGCTGGGGAACCATTGGCCGGTAGCGACCCTAATCATTAACTGGCTGGGATGCTTCTTGCTCGGTGGCCTGACAGGCTGGCAACTTGATCAGCCGCTGACCGTGTTATTGGGAGCCGGAATTTTCGGCGGTTTCACCACCTTCTCCACCTTTAGCCACGAGGTGGTCATGTTAGCCGACCAGCGGCGTTTTGGCGCTGCATTAGGGTATTTGATCCTGAGTGTTGGCGGTGGGCTGTTACTAGCAGCCAGCGGGCTCTGGTGTGGCTTGCATTTCCGCTAAACAGTAGAAATCAGTGGCGTTTTACTTGAAACTTCCCTATTATGGAAACAGAATGTTTTTTCGAAGGGAGTGGCAATCGTGGCGCGAATCGCAACGATTATTAAACGAAATGCCGCGATGCGGGAGCAACTCAACACAGTCAATCAGGCTTACTGGAGTCAACTCGTCCGGCATTTACGCGAACAGCCGAAGTATGCGGCGGATGAAACCTTGTTACAACGGGATTTGGCGGACCTTCTAACGGAAATTTTGGCCGCCCAGAAAAATGGGCAATCTGCCGAAGATTATCTAAGTGGTGGTCCGGCAACGGTGGCTATCGCGATGGGCAAGCTAGTCAATCAGCGTCCGTGGTGGCAAACCTGGGACGCCTTAGTGCCGCTGCTAGTCTTCACTTTGGGTACAATTTTACCAGGCGTGATTTTGCCAGCGGTACCGCTACAGATGCTGTTGGTAGCTGTGCAGTATGGCCTCTTTATCCTCGCGATGGGACTAGGCCTCTGGCTGACACAACGGTTTACAGCGCGGGGGCGACTAGTCGGGTGGCTGGTGATCATCGTGGGTCTGTTGGCTGCGATGGGCATTGCTGCACGAACGGTTCCGGTACACGGCCTGGTCTACCTGACACGGGTTGGTGGAAGTCTTACCTTATTGATTTTCGCCGCGGTCATTACTGGCTTAGCTTGGTGGCAAAATCGGCAGCATCCCAACTCTTGGTTACCCGCCGTTTTGGGCAGTCTGTGGATTACCACGTTATTGGCACTGCTTGCGCGGATACCGGCGACGTCTGGTCTGATGGTCACCGGTGCTGGTAACTTTCTGATTGGGCTAGGAACCTTGCTGGGGGATGTCAGCGTGCTGATTATTGGCTGGCGAATCTGGCAGGCGCGCCAACAAAAGACAGACGAATCGTAGACTGCACTTAGTGATCATCCTAAAATTAAAAAAGGTTTTATAATACGCGATTGAAGAGGCTGGTGACAACTTCTTCAATCGCGTATTTTGATAGGAATGAAACTTGTCATGAGCTAACCGGCTGTCATTTCACATTTTTAGAACCCGAGAGGATCAAGGGCGTCCGTTTGAAAGTTGGTGGTTGCGGGTAGCCCTAGCGCCCGTCGAAGGTTTAAGGAGACCTTGGTGACTTCACCCTGCGGCGCAATCTGGTAGTCAATACCGTTGAGCGTGGCGTTTTCGCCCTGAAGTGTTTGGGATTTGATGTGCCGGCTAGTGTGACCGTCCTTGGCCCGAAGCCACATGAGGTCGTTGAAGGTCAGATTGGTTTGGAGATTGCTACTCAGTGAGTCTAGGACAGACTGGTAGCGAGTCAACGAGCTGATGCTGGCTTCCTTGAGGACCAGTGCCTTGATAATTTGCCGTTGCCGGGCCTGGCGACCGTAGTCACCAAGCGGGTCCTGATCACGCATCCGTGAGTAGGCGAGGGCGCTGGCCCCGTTCAGATGAATTTTGTGGCCCTTGACCACGTTAGCCTGTTCGTAGTGAAAGGTCAGCAAGGGATCGACGGTGACGCCACCTACCGCGTTAATCATTTTCTTCAGGCCGCCCATGTTCAGCAGGACATAGTAGTCGATGGGAATATTGACGAGGTGTTCCACGGTCTTGACAGTCGTTTTGGCCCCATAGAGGGGATAGGCGGCGTTGATTTTTTCTTCATCCTGTTGGCTCCCGTAAATATCGACCAGGGTGTCGCGGGGGATGCTGGTTAGTTTGGCCGTCTGTTTTTGGGGGTTAATGGTTGCGACAATCATGGTGTCGGTCCGACCCACGTCATGCCGGCCTAGGGCCCCAGTGTCGGTGCCCAACAGCAAGATGGCAAAGGGCTTACCACTGGTCAGAGCAGTGTTCGTTGGTTTGAGGCCATCGGCACGGTAGGTCTGCGAAAAGGTGGCCTGAGCCGCATGCCAGGCTCGCCAGCCATAGATGCCGCCCCCGATGGCCAGAAGGCTACAGAGAGCAAGTAGCCACCGCCGCAAACGGTGATGACGGGGCGTGAAGGTCCGACGACGTGGTGGTAAAGGTGTATTTTCCATGATGATTCCTCCCCTGAATCTCTTAATCCGCAATCCAGTATAGCCAGGTTTGATAACGGTAGCGAAGGTGACGCCCAGTTTTGATGTTTTCTTAGGTAACTTTAGGAAATTGAGAGGAAAACTTAACCAGGGGAGGGTGTTGCGGGGAAGAAAGAAAAGAGAGTGTTGGTAGGAGAGCTTCTTTGAGCGGTGTTATTTTGCAAATGTTAGTGGTACTGGGAGAATACAGGTAGCTTTTCAATAATGAAAGTTATCTAAGCCGGAGGAGGTCGGAAATGTAGCCAGCCGTGACGATGACCTTAGCTGACGGTTTTGGTCAGGTTAGGTCATGGGACGACCTTGGAGACGTCCGAATTTTGACGGCTTCAAGTCGAGGTTCAAGACCGTTCCTCAGGCTTGGACCGGTCCCCACAGCAGGCGGAATTTCTGACAGCCGCAGGCGACAAATTTTGTTATTAGGAAATTAGTAGCAACTGCTGGGGCGGTTGGTGTACAGTAAGGGAGTACACATATTTTTAATAAGGGAGTTGGCACAATAATGGCAAAAGTTGAAAGTTTTACGTTAGATCACACCGCTGTTAAGGCACCTTACGTTCGTTTGATTACCCGTGAAACGGGGACGAAGGGTGACGTTATCTCGAATTTTGATTTACGGTTAGTTCAACCCAACACCAATGCAATTCCAACGGCCGGGTTACATACGATTGAGCACTTGTTAGCAGGCTACCTCCGCGACGAAATGGACGGCGTCATTGACTGTTCACCATTTGGTTGCCGGACTGGCTTCCACTTGATTACCTGGGGTGAACAATCCACCGAAGAAGTTGCCAAGGCTTTGAAGGCCGCCCTTCACCGAATCGCATTTGATACGGAATGGAAGGACGTTCAAGGGACTGACAAATACAGTTGTGGGAACTACCGCGACCACAGTCTCTTCTCCGCTAAGGAATGGAGCAAGGATATTCTCGACAAGGGGATTTCTAAGGACCCATTCAAGCGCGAAGTTATTTAGGTTAACTAAATTTTATATTGACAGGCACGTGACCATTTTAGATGGGCACGTGTTTTTTTCGGCGTAAATACTGAAATTCTAGGCGATAACGGCTTATACTTAAGGTAGTTGATTATTTTTGGAATATTATTTTGGGGAAAAGAGATTTTTATGCTTAATTGGAAACAGGTTACTTTGTTCCTTGTCGTGGGTCTTTTCTTAGGGGGGCTGAGTTTTTTACCGAGCACCTCCGCGGCGGCCTATCACGTCGTTCATCAGCGCTCTAGTGCGTTAAGCGTTGGTCGACTCCGAGCTGTTAATGATAGTGCCGTGCATTATGTGCAGGTGCCCAAGAGCTATCGGCACGCGCCCAACCTTCATCGCGGTAACGTGATCAAGCAGACGCGGGGTGCTCACATTACTTTTAAGACGCATTATCTGTTGCCGTATCCCGGCTATCGTCATCAGGCCTGGGGCAATCCACAGAGTGTTGCGGCAACTGGCCGCTATCTCTACGTGGTGTATTGCCCAACGGCTTGGCATAATCGTGGCCGCATTGTGCGGTATGACGTGTCAGCCCTCCAGAAGCTTCATGTGACACCGCAGCAGGTTCAGCGGACTTATCGAACGGAAAATGGGCAATCACGCGCCATTCGACGCGCAATCAAGGTTGGTCCGGCGTTTGTGACGGGACACGGACAGTCCTTGGCCTATAATTGGCATGATCATCAGCTCTATATGTGGTGTGACAGGGAAAAGGCGCCACGGGTGCCGGCTAATAAGGATGGCTACATTAGCCAGATCAGTGGCAGTCAGTTGAAGCCCATTCATCAGGTGCGGTTCCGGTTGCAGCACGGGCACTTCGCAGTTGCCGGCGGCCACGTCTTAACGTTTGATAAATACGGGAACGCCTACTTCTGGACCCGGCCGACCACGCATCATGTTTATATTTACAAGGGGCGGGTTTCGAGTCGTCACGTGAAGTTTCGCCTGACCCATCAGGTCTTGCAGCACGGGCCTGGGACGCGGGTTCAGAGTATGGGGTATAATCCGCGCACGGGCCAGCTCTATCTGGTGGCCGACGACTCCATCGCCAAGTTACCTGCGAAGAAATTAAATGGCAAGGGGCATCTCACCAAGCACAATGTGACCTGGAATAAATTCTCCTCGCGGCGAGAGTTTGAGGGCTTGGCGTTTGCACACAATGGGCAAGCTTATTTGCTCACCAATCATAACCCTGAAATTTTAACCGGTAACCGGTCCAATTGGTAGCTAGTAAGTTGAGTGAGTAATAAAAATAGTTTGAGACCCTAGTTTTTTCTGGCCGACTTATACTGGCTGAAAAGATTGGGGGGGGTAATGGATTATGCGAAAAATTCATTTATGGGGAGCATTACTCGTAAGCCTTATCTGGGGCGTCTCAGCAACGGTGCCGGCTCACGCCATGACTACTGTGGATCAACGCGCAGCAGCCTTGGTGACACCGGCTAAGCTACGTCCACTCGCTGACAGTCAGGTTCATTTTGTCACGGTACCCAGCAGTTATGCGCAGGCCGCCAACCTTCACGGCACCAACACGATTGCCAGTGATCAGGGGTCGGCAGTGACTTTTACCACAAAATACCTTCTACCCACGCCAGGTTATCAAGGGGAAGCCTGGGGTGATCCGCAGAGTATGGCTGTGGTGGGACACGATCTTTATGTCGTTTACTGTCCGACGGCTTGGCATAATCGTGGCCGAATCGTACGGTTTAATATGAGCCGATTGGCTAGTCTCGAGGCGACGCCGCAGCAGATTCAGCGGGTCTACACGATTGCGGCCAACTTGTCGGCAAAGGAGAAGCAGATTCGCACGGCAATCAAAGTAGGGCCGGCCTTTGTGACCGGTCACGGCCAATCGTTGGCTTATGATTGGAAGACCCATCGACTTTACATGTGGTGCGACCGTGAATCAGCGCCGCGGGTACCCGTTAGCCAATACGGTTACCTCCAGCAGTTGAGTGCCAGCACGTTGACCCCAGTCCATCGGATCCGTTTCCGCTTACGAGCGGGGGATTTTGCGGTTCCTGGCGGTCATGTACTGGCCTTTGATCACCAGGGGCGTGCCTACTTCTGGACCCGACCGAACGCTACGAATGTTTACATTTATCAGGGGCGCGTCGGTCGGCATCACGTTGATTTTCGGCTGACGAGTCAGGTCCTGCAACACGGTCCTGGGACCTGCGTTCAGAGTATGGCATTCAATCCAAACAATGACCGTCTGTATCTGGTGGCCGACGAGTCGATTGCCAGTCTGCCAGTGGCTAAGCTCGCTGGTCGGGGTCACTTGACTGGCCAGGATGTGAAGTGGACGCATTTCGCTTCCAAACGAGAATTTGAGGGGTTGAGCTTTGGCGGGAACGGACAAGCTTATCTGTTGAGCAATCACCAGCCGGAAGTGTTGTCAGGGAATGCGTTTGATTGGTAAGCTTTGAAAAAATAAAATAAGTAGACAGCAGTATCGTCCTTCATGAGATTCAGTCAAAATGACTGTTTTCATGGAGGACGTTTTTTTAGGGCCTATTGCTTTCGCCGGGTTAGGCGTAAAATGTGAATTAATTAATAGTTAATGAGGCGGTACATATGCGGTATTGGAAAATAATGTTGGCGGTAGTGGTTGGTTGCGGTGTATTTGGCAGTGTGGTGACGACTGTACAAGCGACGACGGTCAGTCACGAGCAGGTGGCGATTAAGAAGGTAATTAAGCGCGATATGCGCCCCGTTCATGGGCGGTGGTCCGTCAAGGTCACGCGGCTCGGACAACGGCCACTAGCGGTGACGACGGGAAATAAGAAGATTCGGGGGCAGCGGTCGGCCAGTACGATTAAAGTCTACGTCATGCTGACGATTTTTCAGCGGGTGCAGACCCACCGCTTAAAGCTGACGAAGGCGGTCAAAACAGATCTGGGACGGATGATTCATAACTCGGACAATGCCGCGACCAATCGCTTGATTCATCGACTGGGGGGCTTTAAGCGCGTCAATCAAACGATGAAGACCTATGGCTTTGCGCATTCCCATCTGCGTCGCTACATGATGGACACGCGGGCCTTGCAGCGAGGACATGACAACTACACGTCGGTCAACGATCTCACGCGCTTTTTAACGTTGGTTAGTCAGCATAGACTGTTGGGGAAGACCTATGATAATCAGATGATGACCTTACTCCACCATTGCAAGAATCATTCAAAGTTGCCGAAGCTGGTGAAGCATGCGGCGGTCTATAACAAGACTGGTGAATTTCCGGCCAAGGGGGTGCAGAACGACGCGAGTCTCTTTAGGACGAAACACGGCACCTATACCGTCGTGGTTATGGCTCAGCAGGGCAATCAGGCGCAACAGTATCGTGCGATGAATCGGTTAGGCCGCGACACCGTGAAGTATCTCGAGAATCATCGTTAATCGTCATGTGTGAGTTCAGGGAAAAACGTCCTGAACTTTTTTTGAGTCAAATTATGTGTAAATTTATGTAACGGCTTTAATAATTAAATTTATAAAGCATATCAGTGGCTTTTGCTATTTTATTCCGGTAAGCTGAGGATAATCAAAATTCAGAGGCGGGGGATGATGGTGACGGCTAGGATTGTTTTCGCGGAACGACGGGCGCTGGATAAGCTCCCGCAGGAGAATCACTTTGTCTATATCGTCGATTATCCCATTTGTCAGGTCGATCAATCTGGGCAGTTGCTGGTGGCGAAGAACTATGCCAGTTGGGGTGAGATTACGCAGATTACGATCGATGCCCGCCAGCGGTTTGTGATTAAATCAACCTCGGGGCATTCGCTTACGCTGGGCGCCAAAAAGATTGTCAACTACGATACTGATACGGAAACCACGAGTGTGACCGCATTGCTAAAGACGAATGGCTACAGCTTACCCGTGACAACGGCCCAGCCGATAACTGATGCCTTTAAAACGCAATTGGCGGCCGTCTTTCCGACAGTTGAGACGTTAACGGAGATCCCGGAGAAATACGCGGTGATTGACTGCGAATTTGGCATTCTCTTTGGGACCCAACGTCAGGGTGACAGTATCGTACATCGTCGGGCCACGGTTTACGGCGAAAAAGCGGGAATCTTTCAGTTGGCGGTGCTGGGATACGCGGGTAACCGGGCACTGGATTTATTTTTTAATCGCTACTTGGATAATCCTAATTTTTCGGCCGAAGTTAAATTACGAGGACTTAAGGAAACCAAGTTGACTTTGGCGGAATACGACAGTCAGACGGACCCGGTGACCGTGTTGAAAACCTTTATCCACGAAGTTTTGGCACGGCAGTTACCCCTAGTTTTTTGGGACAAGAGCAATGATCTCCGCTTACTCCGGCACACGTTAGCTGTTAATTTTGCGTCATTCTCGACGGCGGAACAGGCACTTTTAGGAACGAAACTAGCAGTGTTTGACGGTAGTATTTATACCAATCAGGTCATTAATCGCAGTAATCATCGGAAGAAGGATACCCACCATTATTTACCATTGAATGGCGTGGCAGGACTCCTGAATATCTTCAATCCGCACCAGCATAATGCGCTCTGGGATGCGCAAACGACGCATTGCGTGGTCAATGCTTTGGCTAAGATTCAGCAGACAGATCCCCTAATTTTGACACGTCCACAGGCGGGGACTCGCTTGGATTCGGTAGGGGAGACTGTGGGGGGGATGTCTCAGTCGGAAGACGACCAGCAACCAGCACTGGCGCAGCCGCAGGTGTTGGTGCCCTCGCCCACAACGTTTTGCCAACTACGAACGACTGGCAAGACCTACCGAGAGATTGCCCAGAAGTTCGGTGTCAGCACCAGTACCGTCTGGCGCGCTGTAAAACGGCAGACAAAAAGCGCCATCACCAATTGAATTGGCAATGACGCTTCGTATTTAAAGATTAAAGTCGTTGATTACAGGGTGATCGTTGCTTCGGTACCGTTTAAGGCAGCCTTAGTCACTTTCCCGTTCTCGTGGACGTAGATAGTAGCAGAACCAGTCAAACCAGTAGTGGTGACGGTCAATTGGTTACCGCTACGGACAACCGTGACCTTACCAGCATCCTGACCCTTTTGGTCAACGACAGCAACGGAAGTAGAACCTTCGTGCATGTCGTACAGATTGATATCCAGGTCCTTGGTGAAGTCATAGTCGGCGTGAACGGCCTTGGGATTCCGTAAGAGGATCGTGTTGTCACGAGCCAATACAGGCAAGTCCAATTCGCCGTAGTCCTTGCTGATCCACTTACCATCAGTGATGTCGTATGTTTCGTCATCATTGATGATGCTAGTCCACTTGCCGGCTGGCAGGTAGAAGTTCACGTGGCCTTCAGGATTGAAGACGGGGGCAACTAAGAGTTGGGTCCCAAACATGTATTGGTTATCCAACGTGTGCGCCGTCCGGTCTTCCGTGAAGTTGAACCACATTGGCCGCATCAGAGGGTTACCGTAAGCCGCATCATGAGCCGCTTGGGTGTACAAGTATGGCATCAGGGAAAGCTTCAAGTTAACAAACTTCCGTGTGTTGTCCACGGCTTCATCGTCGAAGTTCCATGGCACCCGGTAAACGTTGCTACCGTGGTAACGACTGTGGGAAGATAACAGACCGAACTGTGTCCAACGCTTGTATAGATCTGGCGTAGGCGTGTCGGGACCATCTTCGAACCCACCAATATCATGGCTCCAGAAAGCAAAGCCAGAACTCAAGAAGGATAACCCACCATGTAAGGTGTCAGCCATGTTCTTGAAGTTAGATAAGGCGTCACCACCCCAGTGGACAGGGTACTTTTGAGAGCCAACAGTAGCGGAGCGGGCAAAGACCACAGCCTCACCCTTACCCTTGGTTTCTTCGATCGTATCGAAGACTGCCTTGTTGTATTGCAGAGTGTAGTAGTTGTGTTCGCGCTTAGGATCTGAACCGTCAAAGAAGACAGCATCCTCAACGGGAATTCGTTCACCGAAGTCGGTCTTGAAGCAGTCAACACCCATGTCGAGCAGGGCCTTTAACTTACTCTTGTACCACTTAACGGCATCGGGGTTGGTAAAGTCAACAAAGGCGTTACCAGCTTGCCAGAGATCCCATTGCCAGAGGTTACCATTTTCACGCTTGATGAAGTAACCATTCTTCTTGCCTTCCTCAAACATCTTCCCCTTTTGGGCGATGTATGGGTTGATCCAGACACAGACCTTGATGCCCCGGTCATGAATCTTCTTGATCAGGCCTTCTGGGTCTGGGAATTCGTCGCGGTCCCACTCCATGTTGGACCATTCGAAGCCCTTTTGCCAGAAGCAGTCAAAGTGAAAGACATCCAATGGGATGTTGTGTTCCTTCATGCCATCGATGAACTTCAGCACCGTTTCTTCACTGTAATCAGTCGTGAAGGAGGTCGTTAGCCAGAGACCGAATGACCATGCAGGTGGCAGTTGCATGCTACCCGTTAATTCGGTGTAGCGGTGCAAGATTTCCTGTGGTGTTGGGCCGTAGATGACGTAGTATTGTAAGGATTCGCCTTCGGAACTGAATTGTACGCGGTCAACGTTTTCAGAGGTGACTTCGAAATCAACCGTTTGTGGTTCATCAACGAAGACCCCGTAACCGGCATCCGTCAGGTAGAAGGGAATATTCTTGTAGGATTGTTCGGAAGCCGTCCCACCGTCTTGGTTGGTGATCTTAACTTCTTGACCGTTCTTGATGAAGTTCCCGAAACGTTCACCTAAACCGTAGATCTTGTCTTCAACGCCAACGGATAATTGTTCACGCATGTAGTGAACGTTGGTGTCGTGGTTTAAAATCTCACCTTGGGCTTTGTTGCGAGATGCCGTCAGGACCTTGCCCTTGGCGGTGAATTCCATATCAAATTGTTGACGAAGTGGGAGGGAAACGGTCAGATCACCACTGGTCAATGAAGCTTTCTTATCCGTCACGTCGATGTCGACGTCTGGGTCTAAGTTGTTGAGCTCATATGAAGGGCCTTTGGTATCTTGATCAAAATGCGTCAGCTTCACACCGATAACATTCTCAACGGGGGAGGTGAGCTTAATCGTGCTCATCCCGAGGTTTAATTCGTCTCCTCGTGTGTTGATTCGCTTGTAAGGGGCATAGACGTTTAAGGCCTTGCCATCCTTTTCGGCTTCGAATGCTTCAGCCGGTGAGTTAACGTCGTACTCTTTACGAGTTAACCAATAACCATTAGTAAACTTCAAAGTAGCCACTTCCTATTCATAATTTTAGTAATCTATTTTCAAAATTGGCACCAGGCCCAAACAATCCGGATACCAATTTTAAAGTCTAAGTTTTAGTCTTCGACAGCCTTTTCAGCAGCGTGACGTGCAGCGATTTCTTCGTTCATCTTTTCAACCTTTTCGTCGGTCAAACGGTAGAAGGCGAAGACAATCATGGCTAAGACGGTCACGATAATTGGAATGATCGTCGTGGTCATTCGGATACCAGCTAAGCTCCGTGCGGTTTGTTGGTGGTTAGCCACGAAACCGTAAGCAGCTAAGACGTAACCAGGCACAACCCCACCAAGGGCCATCCCAAACTTGAAGAAGAAACCGATAACGGCGTTGATAATCCCGTTTTCACGTTTACCTGACTTCCATTCCCCGTAAGTGATTGCTTGAGGAACTAAAGCCCATTGGAATCCGGTGGAGAGAATGATACCGGCAGCTTCAATCGTCCGGCCGATGAAGGTCCAAGTCAAGTCAGTAGCTGGAACCGCATACATAATCAAGAAACCAATGACAGCTAAACCAAGGCTACCTTGCATCAACCATTGGGTCCCAATCTTACGGTTCAACCATGGGGTAATTGGTACCACGATGAAGGCTGGTAAGGTTCCCAGTAAGTTGTACCATTGCATCATGCCAGCGTTACCGGCGTTGTAAGTCATGTAGTAGGCCCCAACGGAGTTTACAACGGACATCAAACCAAAGGTGATAATGAAGAAGATAGCTAACGTCCGCAGTGGGCCGTTGATTACTAATTGGTGGTACAAGTCAGAAACTTTAACGCTTGATTCTTGTTCTGGCGCCATCTTGATCCGTTCAACGGATTGGCTGAAACAGAAGATTAAGATTGCGGCACCGGCAATCCCGTAGATGACCATCGTCCAGAACCAACCAGATTGTGATTGAACACCGGAGTAGTGGCCACCAGAGATCATCTTAACGAAGATAGGAACACCGAAACTAACGGCTAATGATCCTAAGTTAGCTAAGAGCATCCGTACGGAACTCATGGAAACCAATTCCTTGTTGTTCCGCGTCATAGCGGCGTTTAAGGAACCATAAGGGATGTTGACGGTCGTGTAAATAACGGACAGACCAACGTAAGTCACGTAGGCGTAAACTAACTTACCCATGGCACCAACATTTGGCACGTGGAAACAGAGCATCGCAAGTACAGCTAGTGGAATTGACATGTAGAGTAACCAGCCACGGTACTTCCCCCAGCGGGAGGTGTGCTTGTCAACAATCGTCCCAACAATCGGGTCGTTGATGGCATCGATCAGCCGAACAACCAGGAACATGGTTGCGGCGTCAGCAGCGGGCAGGCCGTAAACGTTCGTGTAGAAAAATAGCAAATACGTAGAAATAGTGGTATAAATCAAGTTTTGCGCGAAATCCCCGGTTGCCCAACCGAATTTCTCACGCCATGGAAGCTTTACGTCGGTTTGTTCCAACGCTTTAGATGCAGAATCCATTTCTCTCACCTCATATGATAGTTTGCCAATCAACCTAAGTTGGTTGGTTGTTTACCACAACATACTAACGCCTTTTGAAAACGCATACAAGAATTAATTCCGTTTTGATCGAAATTTTATCCAAAACGACACTGAGTAAGCGAATCCATTAGCATGGTGAAAATGATGTAAACCATTACATAGTTATCGTAGCACGCGATGTAAGCATGCACAATAGTGAGATAATAATGATTCTAAATCTGATCATTTTCTGAAAGCACAGTACTTGTTAAATATAAATAAATTTGTAAGACGTTAAACGGTCGCTTTCAAGTGAATTCCGTATAATGAAAGTAATGAGGTCATCAGTAGGGGGAGTTAGAATGGTTAGATTATTTCGGGGACTGTGGTGCGTTAATCAACGCGTCGATCAATGGCGAGCGATGCGGGCAATTCATGAAGCACTGCGAGTCGCCTATCCATTTATTTTGGTGATGGCGTTAATAGACGTTGTTGGGCAAGGATGTTTGTCCAAGAGCGGCTTCTTTTTTCAGGTTTATCATATTGGGAGTTGGCTACCCGGACTGGAATTTTGGCGCGATATCTTGCAGGCAGTCAGCGTTGTCGTCAATGGTTTGGTGGCGGTCATGATTGCCTTTACGACGGGACACTACATGGCACGAACTTATCATGCTGATGCGCTGACTGTCGGGTTGATGAGTGCATTAGCCTTTCTGACGTTGAACGTGAACTATGATACGTTTGGACAGACGAGCCATGGCAACGATCTTGCCCAATTCTGGATGCCCAATCTGGGACCTCAGGGAATATTCTTAGCGATTCTTGTAGGATTAGGTGTTGGGTGGCTGGCCAGTCATCTCATGCAGGGGTTGGCGACGTGGTGGCGCCATCACCGACACACGTCGTTGTCCTGGACGGGGCGGGTTGCATGGTCTCTGACGATTGTTCTAGGCGCGACGGTTGGTATTGGCTATGGCTTGAGCTGGCTAACTGATGGGGGCATTAATGATCTCGTGTATCTGGCCTTACAGACATTAAATACAAATCCCGGGCACAACGGTCTCCGAATTCTGTTGGTGACATCTGTGAGCAATGGCTTGTGGTGGCTGGGGCTGATTGGGCCAATTGATGTGGCAGGCAACAGTTCGGTGACCTCGTTGCAAAATCTGGCCTATGCGGTTCAACACGGTTCTGGTTGGGGTGCCCCACATGCGATTACCTTACATACTCTAGGGGATGCTTACGCCAACTTCGGCGGCGCGGGGATGACTCTGGCACTACTAATTGCAATTTGGATCGGTTCGCGACAGGCAAGTTATCGGCGTGTTGCCACGCAGACGGTCCTGCCAAATCTCGTGAATTTAAATGAATCGACATTACTAGGGCTGCCCGTGCTATTCAATCCCATCCTGCTAGTGCCATTTGTCCTAGCTCCGGCCGTGAACATAGTGCTGGCATGGACGGCGATTACGTTGAAGTTGGTCCCACCAATCGTGTACCCCGTGCCACGGACCACGCCAGGTCCACTCGTGGCCTATCTGGGAACGGGTGGTGATTGGCGCGCCTTGCTTTTGAGTGGGCTGTGTCTCACGATATCCGTTTTGATTTATTTACCGTTCGTGCGGTTGCTCAATACGGAAGGGGGTGCGGACCATGCGGCGTAGTTGGTGGCGGTGGGCGTTGCTGATTGTGGTCATTCTGGCTGTCTTCATCCCCAGTCAGGTGTGGTTGAAGCAGCGGGTCACTAAATATAAATCAAGTTATAAGACACCGTTGGCTCCCACGATTATGGTACCAGGTTCCAGTGCCAGTCAGAATCGCTTTGACACGTTGATTACGCAGTTGCGTAAGGAAACGAAGAAATCCCACAGTGTCCTGAAAGTTAAGGTCGCGGAGAGTGGCGCAATCAGCTACACCGGTAATATTCGCCAGGGGGATAATCATCCATTTATCGTGATTGCGTTTGAAAATAATCGGGATGGTTATGCCAATATCAATAAACAGGCGAAGTGGCTGAATCTGGCCTTTAAGGATTTAGTCAAAACGTACCACTTTAATCACTTTTCCATGCTGGGGCATTCGAATGGGGGATTGATCCTGAGCCTCTTTACGGAGAAATATTTAGCCCAGACCAAACACGTGACGCCGGATCGATTGATGACGATTGCCACGCCGTACAATATGGAATCCGATAGTACGACCAAACAAACAGCAATTTTACGTGAGCTCATCAAAGGACGGTCCAAACTGCCTAAGAAACTGACGGTGTATTCCGTGGCCGGGACCGAGAATTATTCCAGTGATGGTACGGTGCCCGCCAACAGCGTGAACCAGGGGAAGTACGTCTTCCAGAATCAAGTGGCCCACTATACGCAAATTACGGTGACCGGGGACGACACAACGCACTCGGACTTGCCGCAGAATAAACAGATTGTCTTGCTGATCCGGCAGTACCTTCTGAAGGAAACTTTGCCAAGCAAGGATCGTGTGCCGACGACTAAGCGCTCCCAGAGTAAAGAAGCCGATGAAATGGGACTTCCCTGATCTCTGATATAATGAAAGAAACGAGTTGCGGGAGGCCCTAAGTATGAATTTTCGCCAATTGGAATATTTTTTAGCGGTGGCTGATGCCGGTCAAATAACGGCGGCCGCTCATCATTTGCACATGGCGCAACCGCCGCTGAGCTATCAGATTAAGCAATTGGAAAGTGACTTAGGGGTGCCGTTGCTCAACCGTTCAGCGAACGGGGTCACCCTCACACCGGCGGGCCGCTTGCTTCAAGACTATGCCCGGCAATTGGTCGACCTACGTGAACGGGCCGACAGCCAGGTGCGGTCCTTGGGTCAAGGACTGGCGGGAGTACTGTCGGTTGGGGTCGTATCTTCTTCAATTGGCGCCACGCCCAACGCGAAACTTCGGACGTTGACGCGTCACTATCCTAAGGTGCAGATTCGCCTGTTTGAGGACAATACCTATGGCTTGATCGACCGGCTGGAGAAGCATCTGATCGATGTAGCCATTGTGCGGACCCCGTTCTCGGCTCCCGGACTGGTCAGCAAAGAACTCGCGACGGAGAGTATGGTTGCGGTGGTGCCTCACAAGTATGATCACTTTACCGGAGCCACGTTGCGTGTCGAAGACCTAGCCGAGGTGCCATTGATTATTTACCGCCGGTTTGAGCAGCTCTTTCAGACGACCTTCGATGAAAAGGGGATGCAGCCCTTCATCGCTTGTACCTGTGATGACGCCCGAACCGCTGTGCAATGGGCCGATGCCCGGATGGGTGTGGCCGTGGTCCCACAAACGGTGGCGGAGGAAACGAGTGGCGTGGCGACCAACATTCGGCCGATTCGTTATCAACCATGGCGGACGACGCTGAAGCTGGTCTGGCCCGCGACGATTACGCCTAGTCCGCTTTTACAGCGATTCATCGATAGCTATTAAATATATGTGAAATACAAATTTGAGGGCTCTGCCATATTTTTAACGTATGGCAGGGTCTTTTGTCGTTGTAATCGGTTCCTGGGGCGGTAGACTAGCCTTTTCCAGGGAGCAATGAAGAGGCAATTGTTGAAGAACGAGAATTAACACTTTGTGTAGATAAACACGAAGGAGATGTAAATGGGCTGATTAAGAAATCCGAGGCATCTGCTAGGACGCTTAATCACGCGGATAGTCGTGGGTCGGCCGGATTGTGAGTAAAAGAACGTACTCGGATGCAATTTCGTTCGATTCAGCTTGCCCTGGGCTAACGAAAAGCTGATAATCAATGACGTAGATTGATTCGTGAGGAGGAAACAAAAATGATTCAAACAGCCTTAATCATGATTGGGGTGGGCATCTTCGCCGGAATTGCCGGAGCTATTCTGGGTATCGGTGGCGGGATGATCATTACGCCAATTCTGACCCTGGGAATGGGGTTGAATATTAAATACGCGATCGGTGCTAGCATCATTGCCGTGATTGCCACGAGTTCGGGCTCGACCATCGCTTATTTGCGCGACAACGTCCTGAACTTACGGGTCGCCATGTTCCTGGAAATCGCAACCACCATCGGCGCGATTGTCGGGGCCCTGTTAACGGGGGTCCTGGATCCGAAGTACCTGTATCTGTTATTCGGGTGCCTGCTGGTCTTTTCTGGGTGGAACATGTATCGTAAGTTGCGACGGGGCCAGGAAGTTCTCCAACGGGTTGAGCCTGATAAGATTGCCAGCAAGCTCAAGCTCAACGGGAGCTATTATGACAAGGCCGAGATGAAGAACATCGATTATCAAGTTGAAAACGTTCCAGCTGGATTCTCTGTGATGTTTGGTGCCGGTGTGGCCAGTGGCCTGTTGGGTATCGGCTCCGGGGCCTTCAAAGTCATGGCGATGGACACCTTCATGAAGATGCCCCTCAAACCATCCAGTTCCACATCGAATCTGATGATGGGGGTCACGGCGGCCGCTAGTGCCACGGTGTACTTCTTCAACGGCTCCATCTTGCCCGGTATCGCGGTGCCCATGGCGCTTGGTATCCTGGGTGGTGCCGTGATTGGCTCGCGGATCATGCAAGTGCTGCCGGCACGGTGGATTCGGATTGTCTTTATCCCCATCATTTTATACATTGGGATTCAGATGTTGGGTAAAGGATTGGGGGTTCACTTCTAATGCAAGAAAAACAGAGCGCAACCGCAACGGAAATGGCACAGGTCGAAACGATTATTGGTCGGATTCTGCAAATTGGGGTCGTCTTCTCCGCCATCGTGATGGGGATTGGTTTAGTGATTCTCCTGGCGACCGGTGATTCCGGATATGCGGGGCACACGGTACCGTTAACGATGGTCGCCATTCTGGTCGGCAGTTGGCAGCTAAAGTCATATGCCATCATGATGTTGGGGATGTACTGCCTAATCCTGACGCCAGTCTTACGGGTCGTAGTGTCCATTTATGCCTTTTACAAGGAACGTGACCATCTTTACGTGGTGATTACCACAGCGGTTCTAATTATCCTGATGATCGCATTGGCTATCGGGTTGACTGGGAAATAGGCCCTATACTCATTACTAATGTAAATTTCACGGAATTGGTCTCATCTTTTCGCAAAATGACAGAGTCTTTCGTTTTAACCACGAATAAGTTTGGGGACGCAAGCATGAAAAAAGGACGGGGACGTAACTCGTTCTCTATAGAAAAACAGGAAGAAAATTCTCGGTTCTTGAGAATTTTCTTCCTGTTTTTGTCCATTCAAGCTCCTGGTTGTATCTAGCCTTAAATGATGTTGAAGCGGTATTTCCGCAAATCTCATTTACCAATGACTTGCAGAAAAATACAATTGAAGCCGCTAATACTGATTTAGGATACTACCATGATAACTTAGCGTTTTTGAAAGCAATTCCAGAATTTTAAGTTTCAACAACTGCCGCTACGTATACCTTTGAATCACCTGCTGTTGATGTCACCTGGAAATTAGAAGTTGGCACCTCGAGTTCTGTGCTTTTAAGTGATAGGATTATGGTGTATACGGTTAAGGATGGTAAGATAAACAATAATTTGGATGGAATTAAAAAGTTTTGGCAGAAAATAAGGCATTCTCATTTAATGGGTTAGACCAAATATTAGGTGAAATTTCTGTAAAGATTAAGAATTGGGTCTATCTAGATTGATACGGTCGGTGGTTCTGGCGCCACGTTGCATATTGAACGTGAGCACACTGAAGTCAATAAGTTTCAAGTAACTGAAAACTTTGGGATGGTCACTATTATTTAAAATAGAGAGGTAAGTGTTTGTAATTGTACGATCTTAAATTTCGAATTCTAGCTAGTTGTATGGCGGTCGTGCCTACAGCAATCATCGGTGTAGAATGGTATATTAACTTATCAATGAATGAAACACCCTTAGAGTTTGCAGTTGCGATCTTATTGCTAGCTTGGGTTTGGCTAGCATCATTGGTTAGTAGCATAGTCCTTTTAAGACTGATTTCGATTTGCTTATATCAAAAAACAGTTCAACAGATTTTGAAAACGCCTCATGTTAATCACATGCTAGAATCCAAAGATTTGCAAGATCTGTATAAAATTTTTCAAACACTAGATTTCAGCTATTCTAGAAAGCTCAGAAAGGTTGCAAAAAAAGAGAGTATGGATCAAAAGCGTAAACGCTTAATCAAAGCCATTATCCATCGCAAAAGTTTACTGGAAATGGACGAGAATAAGTTGTAATTGCTAAAATTGATTCTATCGTGAACGGAATGGGGGGGAATGGCAGTCAGATAGAAACAACAAAAAAATTGATCCTAGAAATCGTTTTGTGATTTCTAAGATCAATTTTTAATTACTGGAATTCAGGGACTGTTGACCCAGATTCTTTCATTTTTAATGAGATTAATCTTTATTGAGCGGTGTAACCACCATCAACAACGAATTCTGCACCAGTAGCGAACTTAGATTCGTTAGAAGCTAAGTAAACACAGATCCAGGCGATATCGTTAGGTTCACCGATGTGGCCCATTGGGGTCTTCGTACGTTCTGACATAGCTGCTTCAGCACCAGGAAGATCGTCAACCAATGGCGTCTTGATGTAACCTGGGTGAACAGTGTTAACACGAACGTCGTAGTCCTTCAAAGCACAGTCAACGGCAGCTGACTTGGACATGATCCGAACGGCACCCTTAGATGCGTTGTAAGCACCTAAGTTAGGGTCACCAACAAGGCCTTCGATAGAAGAAATGTTGATGATTGAAGCGCCGAGGTTCTTGTTCTTCATCCGTTGGATACCTAAACGGGTACCGTAGAAGACACCATCCAAGTTAACGGCTAATTGCTTCTTCCATTCTTCAGTCGTCGTGTTTTCAACACTCTTGTTAACGGCCATACCGGCGTTGTTAACGATTGTCGTAACTGGGCCAAAGGCTTTTTCAGTAGCATCGAATAATGCTAACCAGCCGGCTTCGTCAGTAGCATCGTGTTGGAAGAATTGGATAACATCTGGGCCACCAATGCTCTTAGCAGCTTTTTCACCGACGTCACTGTGACGTCCAGTGATCATAACCTTACCGCCTTCTTCAACGAACTTGTCGGCAACAGCCAAACCAATTCCGAGAGTACCACCAGTAACGATTGCAACTTTTCCATCTAAACGATGAGCCATGTGTATTACCTCCAAATATTTGTGTGATCTGCGTCATGTGTTCTGTTGATTCTCAACTGACTAAAATTAAAGGCAAGTGAGGTTTGAAAGGACTATCAACAAAATTATAAGTGAACTACGTCACATGCTTGTCACCTATTATGAAACAAAACCATCAAAATTCCAACCCTTTTATTAAAAAAATTTACAAAAATTTTTGGAGGTCAATATAACGGCGGTATAACGGGTTTTATGCTACACTGGTAGTTAATGCATTTTTAGAAAAGTTAAGAGGCGATGACGTCGTGGGCACACGAAAACCTGAACAATGGCGGCGAAACTTAGCCGTTTTATGGTTGGGGACTTTTATTGCGGGCATGGGATTTAGTGAAGTCATGCCATTTTTATCGTTGTATGTTGATGACCTGGGAACCTTTACCAAGGGACAGCTGACCATGTACAGTGGGGTAACCTACGCCGTGACCTTCTTCGTGATTGCGCTGGTTTCGCCACTATGGGGCAAGCTGGCCGATACCAAAGGTCGCAAGATCATGTTGCTACGTTCGTCCTTTGGGATGGCTATTGTGATTGGCCTGATGGGGTTTGTTAGTAATGTGTGGCAACTCATCGGGTTAAGATTCTTGCAAGGTTTCTTTGCCGGGTATATTCCCAACGCGACTGCACTGATTGCGGCGGAAACACCCCGGGCAAAGAGTGGGAGCGCAATGGGCATCCTGACGACTGGTTACGTTAGTGGAAACCTGATTGGCCCGGTGCTCGGAGGGATTTTGGCGCAAGTCTTCTCCATTCGCTGGACGTTTATCCTGACCGGAATCTTTCTGATTATCGTCTTCATTTTGAGTGCCACGTTGGTTCACGAACACTTTACGCCGATCACCCGCGATCAACAAGAACAGTCGGGCAGTTGGTTACATAGGGTCAAACGACCCAAGCTGATCCTCGTGTTATTGGTATCAACGATGATCATTCAAATGGGAAATAATTCGATTACCCCAATTATTAGTCTGTACGTCAAACAGTTGATGAACAATACTGGGCCAATTACGTTGGTTGCCGGAATCATTGCCGCTTTGCCTGGAATTTCCACGCTGTTAGCGGCACCTAAGCTGGGAGATTATGGCGATCGTCGGGGGACCAGCCGCGTGCTGATCTTTGGCTACGTGTTCGCGGTGCTGATGTATTTCCCGCAAGGATTCGTCACAAGTATCTGGCTTCTGGGAATTTTACGGTTTATGATTGGGGTATCTGACGGGGCACTGTTCCCGGCGGTGCAAACGATGTTGACTAAGAATTCGCCACAAGAACTGACGGGGACCGTCTTTAGCTGGAATCAGTCTTTCCAGGCGGCAGGGAGCATGTTTGGCTCCTTGTTCGGTGGCCTCGTGGCGAATATCTTCAACTATAATGGTGTGTTTATTTTCACCGCCATTACTTTGTTGCTGAATTTCTTGCTGTTATGGTGGGTCGTTCCCGAAGTACGGCATTTTCGGCAAAAAAACGCGTAACTAGGAAGGATTAACATGGCTAACGAGAATTTACCTACGCAGTTTCCTAATGATCCGACGTCGCTGGCGGCGGTCGATAACTTTCGGCGGTTGATGCTGGATTACAATAGCGCCGTGAAAGTGGTGCGGACTAAGATCGAGTATCTCGACCAAGAGTATCAGATTTTACACGGGCACACACTGGTTGATAGCCTGCAATCGCGAATCAAGTCGCCGGAAAGCATCTTGGAAAAGGTCCAGCGTAAGCACTTTGATTTTGACTTAGAGAAACTCCCAGGTGAGATGCACGACATCGCCGGCATTCGAATCATTGTCCGCTTTGAGGATGATATTCTCGCGATGGAAAGTCGGTTGGAAAAACAGCCGGACATCCAGATTCTGCGGCGAAAGGATTATATCACGCATCCTAAGGCTAACGGTTATCGTAGCCTGCATTTAATCCTGTCGGTACCCGTGTATCTGGATGCCGGGGTCGAACCGGTGAAAGTGGAAGTCCAGATCAGAACGATTGCCATGAACTTCTGGGCGTCCCTGGAACATGAATTGAGTTATAAGAAGAATGTCCAACACCAAGCCGAGCTTCGTAAAGAGTTGATTGCCAAGGCTGAGTTGGTGCATCAATTGGATCAAGATATGAATGAGATTAAGAATGAGATTCGGGCTGAAGACGGACAGTTGTAGGTGGTTTGTGATTAGTAATTGAAAAGGGCGCTACCTGGCGGAAAGTGGTTTCTGCTAGGTGGCGCCCTGTTTGTTTTGTTTGGAATATTGTTTTAAAGAAATAGGTGGTGAGTTGTTAGTGACTTGATTGGCTTAGAGCGTTAGACTTTCTCTTGCCGAAATACTAGGGAAACATGCGGCCTCTGAAACGAGTTGCGCAAGGCAGGTTCTTCCGCTTAGAAAGCTAAGTCCTCCTGTCCGGCGAGGCCGAACAGGAGGACTTAGCTCCCTAATGCTCGGAACCTAATCGCCTTGCTTCACTCTCTGCAACAAAAAAACCCCAGCTTTCGCCAAGGTCCTGGTTGTTTCGGTCATGCTTATTGTGAACGCTTATTTACCTTCAGAAGACTTGACGTCGCTACGACCGAGTAACATGATCCCATTGACGGCGACGACAGCAACAACTGCCATAGTAATGCCAATAGTCATTGGGTCGTAAGTTACTTGTTTCAAGGCACCAACGATGTAGCCAATGACCTCACCAAAGATAACCGCCCAAAAAATCACGACTAAGTTAGATTCTAACCACTTCACACGCGTCACCTCACAATCGTTATTAGTTTAACACGATTCGGGGGTTGCGGGTAGCTATAAATTTTGGCGGCGAAGTCGAAATTAAAGAATTTGGGTATTGTGCTTTGGTTGTGGGGCTGAAGTATCCAGCCTGGTGCGGTTGGGTTGCGGTGGGCCCCGTTCTTCTGTATAATATAAACTAATTAAATTAAAGATGGTTGAAGCGACTGCTTTCAAGAATAGTGTTCTCCTTGGGTTGGGAGGGCCGTTTTGAAGCGGTCGCTTTTTAGCTGCTTGGGGTAAAATGGTCAGCTATTGGGGGGCCAGATCGACAAACAAAACCAACCATAATGGGAATTTAAATAGACTTGTCAAACAAAGGAGGCTACTCGTGGAACTTTTAAGAAACCTAACGTTAATTCTATTAGCCACAACGATTGTCGGCCATTACAGTACGCGCATCGGGATACCAGCCGTCATCGGGCAACTCTTGGTAGGGGTCATTATTGGTCCGGCGATGTTGGGGTGGATCAGCCTAACACACGTCCTGGAGAGCTACGCTGAACTGGGTGTCATCATTCTGATGTTTATTGCCGGGTTGGAGAGTGATTTGAAGCTCCTGAAACGTTACCTGAAACCAAGTGTGCTCGTGGCGTTGATGGGGGTCCTGATTCCGGTAATTGGGACGTACTTGGTGGGGATGCTTTACCATCTTGGTACCACGGAGAGTCTCTTCATCAGTGTGATCTTCGCGGCAACTTCCGTGTCGATTTCCGTGGAAGTCTTGAAGGAAATGAACGCGCTGAATAGCCGGGAAGGGACCACGATCCTTGGGGCCGCCGTCGTCGACGATGTGCTGGCCGTGATCATCTTGAGTGTGCTGGTCTCCACCACCGGGACGGCCGTGGGCGATGCCGCGGCAGCGTCTGGCAGTTTACTACTGACGACGATTGAGCAGATCGTTTACTTTGCAGCTATCTACTTCGTGGTCCGCTGGGTCGCACCGTACATGGCGAAAATTGGTGACCGCTTGATGATTCCGATGGGACAGACGCTGATGGCCATCATTCTGTGTTTTGGGATGGCTTACGTGGCCGAATTAGTTGGTCTGAGTGACGTGGTTGGGGCATTCTTTGCCGGAATTGCGATCTCACAAACCAGTGCAAAATCCACTGTTGATCGACACATCGAACCCATCGGTTACGCATTGTTTATCCCGGTATTCTTCGTTAGTATCGGGTTGAATATGGACTTCAATGGACTGGGCAAGCAGATTGGATTCATCGCGGTGCTGACCGTGGTGGCCGTCTTGACTAAGTTGATTGGGGCCGGAGCCGGAGCCAAGATGGCCGGCTTCTCGCTGGATAGTTCCACAGCGGTCGGTGCCGGGATGGTCTCACGGGGCGAAATGGCTTTGATCATCGCCCAGATTGGGTTTACGGCAAAGCTGATGTCACCAGTACGGTACTCGGCTATTGTGGCGGCAATCATCATTGCGACGCTGGTTGCGCCATTCCTGCTGCGAGTTACGATGAACCGGGCCCATCGCGGAGAAGTTGATCGGTCTAAGGTTCGACCATCAGAGTAAGATAGATAGGCTAAATGAATGGCAAGGACGACCGCATTGTGGTCGTCCTTTTTTGACGATTAGGAGACATAATAGATTCTAGATTAAAACGATTTTTACCAATAAAATGAGACTGCTTTTACAAAATTTACATTAGTAATAAGTGGCGGGCAAAAAAAGAAGATCAGCTCAATCTGAGCTGACCTTCTGTCAAAATTTAAAATTAGGATTGATCAATTTCACGCTGTGACTTGCGCCGTCGTAATGGTCGTAACCATTCCCCGGCAATCAGCAAGAAGACGAAGATGGCAGCCCCTAAAGCACTCAGTAGGGCACCAGCTGTCAGACCTGGCGTGGTGTACTTCAGAATCACGTGATTCTTACCCACATGAATCGGCACACCGATCATACCACGGTAGTTCTTAACTACAGGGATGATCGACTGGGCATGCATGGCCGAACGAATCTTGACCGGCTTGCCATTGACGGTGGCGTGCCAACCCGGCGTATCGGGGATCGACACGTAGAGCAGGCGCCGTTGGGACGTGCCTGTGACGTGTCCCGATAACCAGGTGACGCCACTCTTACGATCGGGCTTGAAGCGTTGCTGTTTCAGACTTTGCGCCAGCTTGACGTACTTGGCCTGATCTAACGACACGAATTCGTTGCCGTAACCAGACTGAGGACGTGATGTGATGTAGCTGACCGTCACGATGTCGCCCTTTGTGTGTTGCCCCAGCTTGAAGACGTAGCGCATACCATCGGCGTTGATCAGCGGCTTAGCCTTCTTGCCATTGACCAACAGGCTGGAGTAGATGACGTTGGTTGATGGCGAGTAGGCGTGCAGAAGCCCGGTCGCGTTGACCCGGAGTTTAAATGTTTGGACGTAGCGTGGGCCTTGATGACGATTGCGTTTGACCGCAGCCCTGGCTGCTTCTTTAGCCGTGGCCTTGTGGGCAGAAATGTCCATGACCGTTGCTCGTGCGAACGTATTCGGTTGTGCACCCAAGGCGTCCAGAATCATCTGCTGGTTGAATAGCGCCGTCTGGTCGCGCAGTTGTACGTCGGCCAGTTTGCTTGGCACAGCGAACCCGAGGCCGGCGTACGAGTTTAGGTGGGTCACGGGATGCTTGTTGTCAGCGTTCAACCGGTACTTCACACTGAACAAGGTATCCGTCAGGTGCGTGTACCCCTGCGCACTGATTCGTCGCACGTTAGGGCTGAAGTAGCCCAGGTCGTGTTGGAAGACTCGCGACTGTTCATCCAATGTGGACGAGTAGGAACTCAACCCAGCATAGTCGAACATTAGTGGATCGTTGTAATGGTTATACGGTCCGGTGTAGGCATTGCCGATGGTCGAATGTAGGTAGTCGACCCGGTGCAGGTTGAACTTGGTCGAAGAGGCATCAATTTTATTGAGAATAGCAGAATCTTTTTTGAAGTATTTCTCGAACTTGGTCTCAGATCCGAAGTCCATCCCGTGTGTGGCAATGAAGAAGTTTCCACCCAGCTCACAGGAGATAATCAGGCCTAGCAGGCCGATTCGAATCGGGCGCCACTCGGTCACGAAGATCAGCATGGTGTTGAGTAACAGCAGGCCTAACGCCAACCACAGTAAATGGAAATTGGGCTGACTGTTGAGGTAGAGATCATTGTTGTAGCTCGGCGAAAGTTTTTCCCACAGTTTTGGGAGAAATTGGGCCGATGTGAAGCCAATCGTGAGCAACCCAGCGCCCCACAATAGGGCGAGAATCTTTTGTGGATCGTTCATGGTTTGGTCGGGATGCGTTTGCCAGGCCCGATATGCCGTAACGATGGCCAAGAAGGTGAAGAAGTAGACGTTTCGGAACGGGAAACCGGCTGGTTGTTGCATCATGTGCCAGATGGTGTTGAATACCGTCACAAACAGGCTCAACCCCATCGCAATCAGCAACCACATCGTCCGGGTCTTTTCGACCGCCTTGATCTTCGGTGACACGAAGTAGACAATCAGCAGAAGAAACATCAGTGTCCCCATGAATAGACTCGGCGCGTGGTAGAGATGTGACGTGAAATCAGTCGTGCCCACGCCAAACTGGGCGAGGACTTCTGGTCCGAACAGTGGCGTGGGGAGGTAGTTATCCACGAAGAAATTACTCTTCCCCGTTTGTAACATGCCCAAGGCCGTCGGAATCAGGACGATCATCGACATCATGCCGGCTAGCAGCGAGCCAAAGATGAATTGGCGAATCGCTGGCCAGTGCATCCGCCACGTTTCCTTGAACGGGGTGGGTACTGGTTGGTGCTCCACCGTCAAGTAGATGAAGTACATCAGTGAAAACAGACAGGTCATGTAGCCCAAGTAATAATTGGACAGAATGGTCAGCGTTAGGCTCGCAGTGTAGAGGCCAAAGTGGTGTGAACTGACGATCCGATGTAGCCCTAAAGCCACAATTGGCAGCCAAATCAGGGCGTCCAACCACATGATGTCGTAGAAATACATGGCCACAAAGCCACACAGGCTGAAGGCCGTTGAGAACAGCAGGAGTGACCACCCACTACGCAGAAATGCGCGACGTAAGAAAATCGCCATGGTCAGGCCAATCGTGCCAATTTTTAAGATGACGATCCAAGCAATCGCAGTCGGTAACTGCGCCGCTGGAAAGAGAAAAATCAAAAGATTAAACGGACTAATCACGTAGTAGGTCAATAATGGCACCATACTACTACCCGTCCCCAAAGCGAATGAAAATAGGTGAAACTGCCCGTGCGTCACGGTCGAGCGCAGATACTCCAAAATCGGAACGTACTGTGCGCCCGTGTCGCTAAACAACAGACTATGCTTGCCAAATGGCGTAATCTTCAGTTGCCAGAAGACCACACACGTGATGACCAGCGGAATTAAAAATGCCCCCAAATACACCCAACGGCTTGCTCTTAACTGTGCCAAGGTGTTGTGATGTTGCTCCATGAAAACCCCTCCGTTGATGACAATCAAAATGTCTGACCCTAATAGGATAACATTCTCTGTGCTCGGATAAAAGTTTACCTTAAATCCCGGGTACTGCGGCAAAGAACGTGCTAAACTTCGGATAAACTTAGACTTTGGTAAGGAAAATAACTTAAGGTTGCGTTATCGTTAATCTAGTAGACTATAATTCTAGTTAATGTTGGGTGTTGCCTGGTGGCTGCTCAAATAGTGACGTCTATGGTGATAGGACTGATGTGACTTGTGCCTTCCGGGCGAGGCAAATCAACCGTGACGCTATGGGCGGACGCCCGGAGCCACAGAGCGGTCTCCAGGCTTGCTTTGAACCTCAAAGTTCGAGTTTCAAAGACACCAATTCTCTAAGCGGTAAAGGACACCGCTTAGAGAATTCCCATGGCTTGGTTGATTTGCCTCACCCTCACGGCTCACATAGCGTTTTACCGTGACAGTGAGTTGGCAGGTGTCCATTGTTAGCTCTGACTAGAGAATTAGTGTTAACTGATATTGAATGAGGCTGACTAGATTTTTAAGGTTAAGCTAAATAATAGCAGAATATGTCATGATGATAACAGGTTGATGGTACGCTTAAACTACGCTAGTCTTGCTTGATGGCTGTTACTCATTCTTCGCAACTAGAGGGTCTCGTCTAGCAAGCTGTTATCAAATTAATGATGTGATTTAATTTTGAAAAAACTAAAGGAGGAATGCCCGTTGAGTACTACCGCTAAAGTGTTAGTCGTGGAAGATGAACGTGAACTATCCGCGGACATTGTCGAATTAATTAAACCGATTTGTGAAACAACTACTGCATTTGATGGTGAACAGGGTGAGTTTTTGGCCAGCCAAGGGGTCTTTGATGCGATTATTTTGGACCTCATGCTTCCCGGTGAGAGTGGGTTAGATCTTCTGCTGCACATCCGCAACAAGGACATCAAGACGCCCGTGCTCATCTTGACGGCTAAGGATACGATTGCCGATAAGTTGCGGGGCTTCAACGATGGGGCCGATGACTACGTGACCAAGCCCTTCCATCGGGAAGAACTGTTGGCCCGGATGAAGGCGTTATTGAAGCGGACAGGCCATTTGAACAGTACTGATATCATTAGTCTCGGTCAGCTGGAAATTAACACCAGCAAGCATTTAGCCACCTTTAAAGGGGAGCCGCTGACACTGAAGGGTCGCGAGTTCGATCTGCTGGCTTATCTGGTGGCCAATCCTGGTACGATCATCACGAAGGAACAGATTTTTAACCGGCTATGGGGATTTGATTCCGAGACCAGTCTCTCCGTTGTCGAAGTCTACATGAGTAACCTGCGAAAGGAGCTCAAGAATGCCGGCAGTGACCTGTCGTTGCGGACCATCCGTAACGCGGGATACATTGTGGAGGCCCCTGATGAGCAATAAAGTTAATCGCGCCCAGCAGTGGCGATTATTTGTTAACAATTTCATTGGATTCACCATCATTTTCGTCCTGCTGGGCGTCATCGTTTTTGTGTTGTTCCGCAATGCGATGCTGACCAGTACCGACCAGGCTTTACGGGTCGAACGGTCTTCACGCTTAAACGGCGATATGATGGCGAAAAAACCGATAATTCAGGGCAAACAACCCGGGAAACAGGCGCAGACCGGCAAGGCGATTCATCCGTTTATGACGACCACCTTGATTTTTAACGACAAAGGCAAAATCGCCAACCAAGCACAATTGGGATCGCGCTACGATACCCTGAAGAATATCACATTGGACAAGTCGCAGGTTAGCCAATTGCACACGATTCAGGTGGGTGGCAAGTATAATTTCCGGACGTTGTTGGTTAAAGTCCCCAAGAGTAATTCGGATAAACTAGTTGCAGGCAAGTACCTCCTGATCATGGAGAACATCGATCCGCAGAAGGCAGCGATGAGTAACTTTACGCGGGTACTGTTGATTACGATGGGGATTTTCTGGTTACTGTCGATTCTGATGAGTATCTGGATGTCGCGCCTGACCATGCGACCAATCTTGAAGTCGTGGGGCCGGCAAACGGAATTCGTGGGTAATGCAGCGCATGAGTTGCGGACACCGCTGACGATTATTCAGAATAAATTAGAACTCTTACTGACCAAGCCCAATGATAAAATTATCGATCAGGCGGAAAATATTGCAATCGCCAATAGCGAGAGTCAGCGGCTCCAGAAGCTGACACAGGATCTGTTGGCACTGGCGCGTTCGGATTCCAATACGCTACAGACAAACTTTGAGAATACGCATGTGGCGTCATTCTTGCAGCGTACAGTGGAACCCTATACGGAGATTGCAGCCAGTCAGGGCAAACAACTGGTACTGGCACCGGTCGCGGACTTTCGCGCGACGCTGGACCAGAATTTGATCCATCAACTGATGAATATTTTAATCGACAATGCTCTGAAATACTCGCCCAAGGGCAGTACAATCACGTTGTCGGCTAAAGTTGTCGGCCGCAAGTGGCAGCTGATTGTTGCCGATCAAGGCATCGGAGTCGGTGAGGATGAACGGAAACGAATCTTCGACCGCTTTTATCGCGTCGACAGTTCCCGAAGTCGGCAGACCGGTGGCAATGGGCTGGGCCTGTCGATTGCCCACTGGATTGTGAACCTCCATCACGGCAGCATCGCAGTGAAGGCGAATTATCCACAGGGAAGTCAGTTCGTGACGACGTTGCCACTGAACCCGCCAGTCGGGTTGGGTGGTCACCACGAGAAGAAAGCTTAACTGAGTGCGTTTGAATACTTGAAATAGACTATTAAAATACCGTTTACCGATAAGCAAGTGGGACCATCGGTAAACGGTATTTTTTGAATCTAAGTAAAACGATGATGTCTTTTTTACGTAACTACTCAGTCATTGGAAAAGGGGATGCCTTCTCGCTTGAGAGTTAACAGCTATCTTAGCCGAAGACGGTCAGAAATGTAGCCGGCCGTGACGATGGCGTTAGCACGGGTGCTCGCTCTTCCCCGTGGTTACGCCATGGGACGAGCTTGGGGACTCGCGAGTTTTGGCGAGGCCTCAAGTCGAGGTGAAATACTGTTTCTCAGGATTTCACCGGTCCCCACAGCAGGCGGATTTTTTGACGGCCGCAGGCGATAGCGGGTAACCCTCAACCCGACAAACATAGACCAATTTCAGATGATTGGCGGGTAGAACTGTTTTAATCGGTCCGTATCTATGGTAAGATTTGATTCATTAGGACGCTATAATTAAGCGCGTAAGGAGCTTTTGAAGAGATGTTAACAATCCGTGATATTGCCGCTAAGGCGGGCGTTTCGGTTTCCACAGCCTCCCGGGCATTGAATAATAATCCACGTATCAGCGCCGCTACCCGGAAACGGATTCAGGCGTTAGCCGCAGCTGAGGGCTACCGGCCAAATTATAATGCCAAGAACCTGACGTCTGGCGAGGCCAATGCGGTGGGGGTCGTGTTTCCCACATCCGACCGCAACTCGACCGACAACCCGTTCTACATCGACATTTTACGGGGCATCAACACCGAACTGATGAAGCGCCAGTACGTGCTGTCCGTGGCCATCAGCAAGACGGCTGACGCACTGCTGGAGAACGTGAAGTCCATGGTGGCTCAGGGGAAGATCAAGCGCTTTGTGTTGCTCTATGTAGACCAAAATGATCCCGTCGCGGCCTTCCTGCGCGACAAACACCTGCACTTCGTCACGATTGGAGAGCCAGTCGATGGGACCCACGATTACTTCGTGGATAACGATAATCTGGAAGCCGGGATCGGTGGGGCAGCCTACCTCCTAGACCAATTGGCGGTGAAGCACCCCGTCTTCGTTGAGTCCGGTCACGACTGGGGTTACGAACGGCAACGACGGCAAGGTTACGAGCGGGTGGCGGCTCAATTTAACGTGGAGCCACTCACCTGCAAGCTCAGTGACATTGAGTACGCGCAGTCGTTTATCAAGCATCACCCCGAAATTGACGGGATCATGGCGACCGATGACTTTAACGCTATCGAGTTCTACCGGCTGGTGCGGGAACAGTACGCCGTCAGCCATTTTCCAGTGGTCAGTTACAACCACTCGTTGCCAACTGGGCTGACGGATGCGAATCTGCACTCTGTCAATCTATTCCCCGAGAAGATGGGGTCAGCCACAGTGAGCTTGTTGTTTGGCAATCGGCAAACTGAGGATGTAAACGCACCCAAACAAATCAGAATTCCCTACGAAATTAAATAAAAAATCCGGGTCCGGTTTGCGGGAGAGAAATCCCACAGCCGGGCCTTTTTTAACTGTCAGGTGTGAAAAGGTGCACGAAGAAACTTTTGCGCAAACGGTTGCATTTTTATGTAAGCGGTGCCATAATAAACTCACGCGATAAGTAATTACTTAGCAATTATTAAATTTGAAATTAACCTGAGGAGGTTTTTGGATCATGGCAGACGAATCATTATCGGCCGAAGAAGCCAAGAAACATAACGGTTTACCGACATTATCAGCCAGCACCATTTGGATGATCAACTTTGGTTACTTGGGGGTACAAACCGCCTTCACTTTGCAAAGTTCTCAAATGAGTCGAATTTTCCAAACGATTGGGGCTGACCCAAACAGTTTGGGGTGGTTCTTCATTTTACCACCATTAGCTGGAATGATTGTGCAACCGATTGTCGGATACTATTCTGACAGAACCTGGGCCCCTAAATTGGGTGGTCGGCGGTTACCTTATCTCTTGTTAGGGACCATCGTGGCCGTTATCGTCATGTGTCTGTTACCAAACTCCGGGAGCATGGGCTTTGGTTACGCATCACTTGCCGCCTTACTCTTCGGGGCTATCACCGTGGCCTTCCTGGACTTGTCCTCTAACGTTGCGATGCAACCATTCAAGATGATGGTTGGGGACATGGTTAACGATGACCAAAAGAGTTACGCTTACGGGATTCAAAGTTTCTTATCCAACACGGGTGCCGTTTTAGCCGCCATCTTACCCTTCCTGTTCGCTGCGATTGGCTTAGCCAACACGGCTGCTAAAGGGGTTGTGCCTGCTACGGTCACGGTTGCCTTCTACGTTGGTGCCGTGTTGTTAGTCATCACGAGTTTATTCACGATTTTCCGGGTCAAAGAATACGATCCAGATACTTATGCTAAGTACCATGGGATTTCCAAAGAAGATAACGCAACTGGTGGGAACTGGTGGACGTTATTGAAGTCAGCGCCTAAGATTTTCTGGACGGTTACCTTGGTTCAATTCTTCTGCTGGGTTGCCTTCCAATACCTCTGGACTTACTCCGCTGGGGCCATTGCTTCTAACGTTTGGCACACGACTAACGCCGCATCTGCAGGGTACCAAGCTGCTGGGAACTGGTACGGGGTCTTAGCCGCCGTGCAATCCATTGCCGCTGTTATCTGGTCATACGTCTTAGCTAAGTTACCAAACAGTGTTCACAAGTTAGGTTATGCCGGGAGCTTGGGCTTAGGGGCCATCGGATTTGTTTCCGTCTTCTTCGTCCACAACCAATACGCATTGATCATTTCCTTTATCCTCGTCGGTATTGCTTGGGCTGCTATGAACACTTACCCACTGACGATGGTCACCAACGCCTTATCCGGTGCTCACATGGGGACTTACTTGGGCCTGTTCAACGGTTCAATCTGTTTGCCACAAATCGTGGCATCCTTAGCCAGCTTCGCGTTGTTCCCATTATTTGGACACGCCCAAGCCAACATGTTCCTGTTAGCTGGGATCATCATGGCCATTGGTGCTTTGTCCGTCTTCACCATCAAGGAAACTTACCGCGCTTAGTTTCGCTAGAAAGTCAGCGCCAGTTTCTGTAAAGTTAAAGCTTAATCTGTAAAATAGAACTTAAACAAACTAGAAATAATAAAAAGGAGAAATGACACCATGAAACGAATTTTTGAGGTACAACCGTGGAACGTTATCACCCATACCTTTGACCCCAAAGACAAACGCCTCCAGGAATCCATGACCAGTATCGGGAATGGTTACATGGGGATGCGTGGCGACTTTGAAGAAGGCTACAGCGGTGATTCCCTCCAAGGTATCTACTTGGGTGGCGTCTGGTATCCAGACAAGACCCGGGTCGGTTGGTGGAAGAATGGCTATCCCAAGTACTTTGGGAAAGTCGTCAATGCCGTCAACTTTATCAAGATTCCCGTTGAACTCAATGGGGAAGCGGTCGATCTGGCCAAGGATACGATTTCTGACTTTACCCTCGACCTCGACCTGCACCGGTCCGTGCTGACCCGTTCCTTTACGGTTGAGCGTGGGGATGTCCGAGTAGCTTTGAAATTCGAACGGTTCCTGAGTGTCAGCCAACAAGAACTCTCCGCCCAAAAGGTGACGATGAAGAACTTGGGGTCCACAGCCGTTGACGTCACTTTGAAGCCAAGCATCGATGCCGATGTGATGAACGAAGAGGCCAACTACGACGAACGCTTCTGGGATGTCCTGGCTACCGATCAGCAGGCCGACCGGGGCAGTATCGTTGCGAAGACCACGCCGAACCCATTTGGCACGCCACGTTTCACTTCTGGTATGGAAATGCGTGTGGTAACGGCCCTTAACAATGTGGCCGTGACCCAACCGAACGATAAGGAAGTCATGACCGCCTACACGGGCAGCCTCGCTCCCAAGGCATCAGCAGAATTAGAGAAGCGCGTGATCGTCGTTACCTCACGGGATTACGATTCGCAAGAAAAACTAACGCAGGCCATGCACGACCTGAGTGACAAGGTCGCCGGTGAAAGCTATGCGGACTTGTTGGCCGCCCACACTAAAATCTGGGCCGACCGTTGGGAAAAATCCGACGTTGAAATTGCTGGGGATGACGCGTCACAACAGGGGATTCGGTTTAACCTGTTCCAGCTGTTCTCCACTTACTACGGCGAAGATTCCCGTTTGAACATCGGACCTAAGGGCTTCACCGGTGAAAAGTACGGTGGCGCGACTTACTGGGATACCGAAGCCTTCGCTGTTCCCGTTTACTTGGGAATCACCAATCCTGAAGTTACCCGGAACCTCTTGATGTACCGTTACAAGCAACTCGATGGCGCCTATATCAACGCCCAAGAACAAGGACTCAAGGGTGCTTTGTTCCCAATGGTGACGTTCGACGGGATCGAATGCCATAACGAATGGGAAATCACCTTTGAAGAAATCCACCGAAACGGGGATATTGCCTTTGCCATCTACAACTACACCCGTTACACTGGCGACACCTCCTACGTCCTGCACGAAGGGGCCAAGGTGCTTTCCGAAATGTCTCGCTTCTGGGCCGACCGGGTTCACTTCAGCAAGCGCAACGGTCAGTACATGATCCACGGGGTTACTGGTGCCGATGAGTACGAAAACAACGTTGACAACAACTGGGATACCAACCTCCTGGCACAGTGGACGTTGAAGTACACCCTGGAAATTCTGGATCAAGTCGATGCCGAAACGGCCAAGAAGCTCAATGTTTCCGATGCCGAAAAGAAGCAGTGGCAAGATATCGTGGATCGGATGTACCTACCTTACGATAAGGACTTGAACATCTTCGTTCAACACGATGGCTTCCTCGACAAGGACATCGAACCCGTCAGTTCGATTCCAGCCGACCAACGCCCAATCAACCAACACTGGTCTTGGGATAAGATTTTGCGGTCACCTTACATCAAGCAAGGGGATGTGCTGCAAGGAGTCTGGGACTTCATCGATGACTTTACGCCAGAACAGAAGAAGGCTAACTTTGACTTCTACGAACCATTAACGGTCCACGAATCCAGCCTGTCACCAGCCATTCACTCCGTATTGGCGTCCGACCTGGGTTATGAAGATAAAGCGGTCGAACTCTACGAACGGACGGCTCGCTTGGACCTGGACAACTACAACAATGACACCACGGATGGTCTGCATATCACGGCCATGACCGGTGGCTGGATTGCCGTTGTTCAAGGGTTCGCTGGCATGCGTGTTCGTGATGGCCAACTCCACTACGCCCCATTCTTACCAAAGAACTGGACGAGCTATTCCTTCCGGCAAGTTTTCCGTGGCCGGTTGGTTGAAGTCACGGTCGACGGTCAAGGGTCTCACTTCAAGTTACTCAGCGGTGACCCATTGACGATTGACGTAGCAGGCAAGCCAGTGGACGTGAAATAAGTTTGAAAATTAGTTACTGTCAGCCGGTAAAGGCCGATAAGGTTGCGATGTCACCTTTGCATGGTAAGGGTGTCGGCATACGATTGGGCTGACAGACTAGTTTTAAAAATAACTGCTGGTGGATGAAGCCACACGAAAGCCGTCCAGCCCACGGATCGTTGTGTGGTGCCGAAACTAGCAGTCGCGCGGGCGGATTACGAGATACTCACCTCATGTTATTGAATTGAAATCTGAACCGCAATAAAAATCACCATTCCTGTAGTGCCAGTGAGCACTAGGAATGATGATTTTTTTTAGAATATTTAGAAATCTTGTGGTAAGTTTTCTTGTTGCCGGGCCTTGGTCTTGGCGAGGGGAGCATCATCTTGCCAGTAGGTCAGCCATTCGCCGTTCATGGTCAGACTTTCCAGTTCCAACTGATTGTCGCTGAGCAGGTCTTGCTCCAGACGTGATTTGAAGGTGGTGATCAGGTCCTGAATCGCTTGTAAATTCTGGGCAAGATCATTGCCATCTAATGCTGCCATTCTGTCGTGAAAGTCGTGACGTAGGCCGTCTTCAATGTCGCGGAGTTTCCGTTCGTTTGCTCGGGCTAGCTTGGGTTGGTTGTTGGTATCAAAAGCCATGGCCGGGCTGACGCCAACGAATTGGGCGTTGATTTTTGGTGTATCGATACCGTAGGGGGTCTGGCCGGCGTTGCCAAAGACATCGAATTCCCGGATGACCGTTAAGACTTCTGTCATGGTAAAAGCTCCTTTGTTGTGTATGATGATTTCAGTTTAGAGCATACGAAAACCCACGTCAAACGAAGCCGCGGGCAGGGGTTGACGTGGGTTGTATTTTTGGTTGGGTTTTGAGGTGAGACTGCAGGATCTTTGGACGTTAGAAAGTTAAACAACTCCTGTCCGGCGATTGATGATAATGGCTGGACAGGTTTAGGTCGTTAGACTTTCTCTCGCCTTGATATCCGGAAATATGCGGCCTCTGAAACGAGTTCCGCAAGCCAGATCCCTGCGCTTAACCCCATTAAGCACCGGCTCGGTTCCACCGAGCGGGCACTTAATGACGTTAATGCTCAGGATCTAACCGGCTTGCTCCACTCTCTTGCTTCTACCAGCTAGCCTTCCTAACGCCAGGAATCTTTCCCTCATGGGCGAGTTGGCGGAAGTTAAGCCGGGACATCCCGAATTTCCGCATGTAGGCGTGTGGCCGGCCATCTAAGTGGTCGCGGTGGTGAATCCGGACTGGTGAAGCATTCCGGGGGAGCAAGGCCAATGCGGCGTAGTCGCCGGCAGCCTTTAATTCTGCACGTTGATCAGCGTACTTTGCGACCGTTGCTTCAATCTTTTTTTCTTTTGCAATCTTTGATTTTTTAGCCATGAATTAAGGAATCTCCTTCTATCTAATTAGTAATGATTACGTTTTGCCAGCATAACACGGTACCGCGGAGGCTGTCAAAGATTTTGCTCATTAACTCATTGGGCGCTAAAACGATTGTGCTTCTCGCGGTTGAGCCGGTATGGTACACTACGACTAGCGTAAAAACGCCTCACTACCGATGGGTAGCGGGGCGTTTCTAACACTTTTAGTACTTAACTTCGTATGAGATTTGGTAAGTCTTGGTCTCGCCAGCAGGTACGGACACGTCCCCAAAGTTTGGATGATGTGGCGTATCGGACAAGGTTTGTGCTTCCAGAGCAACACCCATGTAAGGTTGACCGGCACCAGTAGCCAGCTTCATGTCAGAGGTGAAGGAGTTGGCCGTGAAGACGACCAGACCATTCCGGCTAGACTTAATAGTAACGGAACGGTTGGATTGTGGATCGCTCAATTCAGCAATCGTGTTGTCCTCGCCGGGTTCAACGTGGAATAAGTCATCAAAGCCTTTTTCATTAGTCCCTTGCATGCCGCGGATGGCCTCACCCAAGTTTTGACCATTACTGAAGTCAAATGGGGTGCCAGCGTTTTGGATGAAGTTCCCCGTAGGAATCTTTTCACTAGTAACTTCCAAGTGTTCCTTGGCGTTGATCTGTAACGTTTGGCCAGAGATCAATTGATCGTCACTCAAGTTGAAGTAAACGTGCAGCGTTGGGTTGAAGAGGGTCAGAGCCGTTGAGTTGGACTCGAACTTCAAGTTAACGCGGTCGTTGTTGTCCAGAGAGTAGATCATCTTGGCGGTCATGTCGCCAGGGAAGGAGTCATCGCTGGATTTGAAGGTATGGCTCAAAATGATCTTGGCTTCGTTTTCATCGGAGTCGTCGATTTCGCCGTCCCAGTTAACGGTGTTGAAGCCGTGAGGGCCACCGTGAAGGTTCGTGTCTTTACCTTCGTTGGTGTCGACTTTGTAAGTCTTGCCACCCATTTCAAAGGTACCGCCACCTAAACGGCCACCGATCCGGCCAATCCCCATGCAGACGTAAAACGGATTGGACAGATAATCTTCCATTTTATGGTAAGATAACACCAAGTTCTTGTCACCCTTATCAGTTGGTACGGATAACGTATGTAGCGTTGCACCCCAGCTTAAAATGCCAAGTTTGACGCCGTTCTTATTTTCAATCGTATACTCGGTGACAGCCTGATTCTGGTAAGTATCCCATTTCGTCGTAGCAGTTTTCATGAGCAAGTCCTCGATTTCTATAGATTAAAGCGTTTTCATTTCTGGCTCTATTCTATATTTTTATCCGTACAATTGTCAAATATAGTTGGGACGAAAACCAATAAACGGGTGACCTTTTTTGGTTGTCAATGCAATGAGGCCTATAACCACGGCAGTTTTAGCCAAAACAACTTTATGCGGATAATTTTTTGAAATTGCAGTTCATCATAACAAATGTTAAGCAAAACAGATGTAGCTTGTACGCAATCAAAATAACTGGCATAATGGTTTAGTTTAGGGGGGAACGCATTGACTCTTAAATGGCATTGGTTACCAACGATCGTTGTTGGCGGCTGGCTCAGCTATCGTTGGGTGAGTCGGTTAGCTATTGCGCCGCAGCCATTGGCACGGCGACGAACTGATGTGGCCTATTCTGCCGTGCCGACCCTCTTGATTCCCGGGTGGGGTGGTCACGCGTGGACTTATAATGGGTTATTGCGGTGGTTAGCGCAGCAAGGGTATGGTCACAAGGTTCTAACGGTTCGCGTTGATTGGCGCGGGGGCCTCCATTTTGCTGGCGATTGGTCGGTCACGGAGACGAATCCATTGATTCAAGTGTTATTCGATCACAGTCTGACACGCGACTATCAGCCACAAGTTAGCTGGCTTACGGCAATTTTAGCGGCACTGAAGGCCCGTTATGGCGTGACGGCATACAATGCCGTGGCCCATTCCTGGGGCGGCAGTGCGGCGGTCCACAGCTTTGTACTGCACGGACACCGCTCGGAGCTGCCACAGTTGCGACGGCTGATTCTGCTGGGAGCACCAGTTGATGAGGGGGAAGTGGGCGGCCCCGTTGATACGGCCTATGAGCAGCTGAGAGCCGCGAAACATCATTTGCCAGCCAATCATCACGGTGCCGTGATTAACGTCTATGGGACGCTCTCAGGTCGCTTAACGGATGGCTCTGTGCCCGTTCATCAGGTGACCGCGCTACGGCCAATCTTGGCAGGTAGCGCCATCACCTACCGGGAGGTACACGTGCCCGCGACGAGTCACGGGCAATTGCACGCTTCACCGAAAATGTGGCGATTGATTGCAACGCTAATTTGGGGTCAGTTACCAAAATAACCGCCGACCTGATTTAGGCCAACGGTTAAAAGTTTAGCTGGCTTTAAACTTCACCCGCTAAAATAGAATCGATGATATCAAGAACGCCATCGTGATCGTTGTCGGTAGGCGTGATGAGGTCGGCCACGGCTTTAACGGTGTCCGTTCCGTTCTGCATGGCGACCCCCAACCCCACGTGGGCCAACATATCGCGGTCATTATCATTGTCACCAAATGCCGCAATTTCGGCTGGGGCAATCCCCCAGGACTTCGCCAGTTGAGTCACCCCAATGGCTTTGTTCATGTGAGCTGCCACGATATCGATACTGCCAAAACCACTAGCCATGGCATTGATTTGACCGGGGAATCGGTGATTTAGCCGGTCTGCTAGGCGTTGAATCGTGTCGTTGGGCCACTCGCCGTTGATTTTATAGATAGTATCTTCGACTTCGGTGAGGTCATCGACGAGAACAATGTTATTGAAGAAGTAGGCCTGAGACATCGGATCACTTGGGTGGTCGTGTCGGTTGATGTAGGTCCCATGCGCACCGGACAGGCGTAATACCTGTGGCCGCAACGTATCATCAGCGAGAATGTCGGCCACGATTTGATGCACGGTCGGCGTAGGGATAATGTCCTCAAATAGAGTTTGACCGTGATCCACAATCAGACCGCCGTTTTCAGCCACAAAAGTCTGAACGGCAGGCGTTGGTGCGAAGACACGGTGCAGGTGGCCTAAGTGGTTGCCACTAGCCACGACGAAGTGAATGCCAGCGGCCTCGAGTGCCGTTAATTGGCGTGCAAAGCGGGTCTGGTTATAGTGTCGTTTTTGATTCAAAAAGGTCCCATCAACATCGGTCGCAATCATTTTAATTCTTGTCATACCAAGCTCCTTATTCGTTTAATTTTTCTTAACTTTAATCATACGGGGTTCTGTTTCTGAATTCAATGTTCTAATCTGGAAGAAATATGACAAAATGATGGCGTATCACTAGTTTTTTCATTCGTAATGCTATAAACTATTAATGAATCGGTAACATAAAGGCTGAAAATGAGGGTTATAATAAATGGTTAGCGGGTAAGAATAGTAACATCTTTTTTATCTGCACACCTGGTAATCCCCAACTGGAAAGGAAGAAAGCAAAAAATGACGCAAACTAACGATTTAAACCAATCCTTGGAATGGTTTTCCCAACTCCAAAAGATTATGCGGCCAGTAACAACGATTAAAACGGAGGAAATCACGATTTCCTTGGAACAATTCAACCTGTTACATGCTATCACGACTCAACGCGAGGAGTTCACGCCAACTAAATTTGCTGGCCAGATCGGTGTTTCTAAGTCAATGATCTCCGGTCAAATCTCGCGGTTATTACGGGCTGGTTTAATTGAAAGTATCGCTTCAACGGTTGACCGTCGGCAACACAATCTGAAGTTAACGCCAGATGGTGTTAAGGTTTACACGTCTGTTCGTGGCCAAGTAGTTGAACGCCTGAACGGGTTGCATGACGATATTTCTAAATTAATGTAATAAATTAAACTTAATTTACAATTGAAAAGAAACCCCCTTTACGACTAGAATCTTTCAATCGTGTGACAATTAGGTTAAGATGACCCAACGCTTTAATGTCTTAGCTATAATGGAACTGTTGGAAGAATTTGGAACTGGAGGGGATTTTTTTGAAATTACGGGTAAAACTCGGGTTGCTGGCCACGGTTGCAATGGGGGCAACCGTCCTAGGACTGGGCGGTGTTCCTGGAACACCACAAGTGGGCAATACCGTTGTAGCCCAAGCGGCGACGACGATCAATGCCAAGCATCAAGGGATGACTGGTGATGCCAAGACAGCGAACAATGAGGCGTTGCAAGATATGTTGGACAATTGGGACAGCGATGATCTCACGGTCCACGTACCGAAAGGGACCTATGTGTTTGATGCGGGGAACATCAAATTACACTCAAACATTACGTTCAAGTTTGATAAAGGTGCCGTTTTCCGGATCACATCAGGTAATCGGGTGAACTTTGTTTATCCAAGTCCTGAAGCAGGTTATGATGGTGGGATCAGCAACGTCAAGTGGGAAGGCGCCACATTCCAAGGGGACAATACGAAGCTGGGTCAAAGTGTCTTCACCCAGAGTGTCCATCATGCGACGAACATTTCATTTGACAACTGTGTCTTCGATAACGCCGAATCACCGACTGGCCACTACATTGACCTCGATGGGAGTCACGATATCGACATCACTAACTCCGTCTTTACTGGGTTCAATGGGTCACAAGATTTCAAGGAAGCTATCCAAGTTGACTACTCGAATGCCAAGGCAATGTCTTACAAGAACCCTGGTGATCAGTACGATAACCTCCCAACCTACAACGTCAGAGTCAATAAGAATCAATTCTTGCCAGTCTCTAAGAAGTCTGGACAAGTTCAATCTTACGCACCAAATCCAATTGGTGAACACGCGGTTTACGCCCATGGTAAGGGCGGTATTATCCACAACGTGTACTTCACCAACAACACGGTAGTTGATCCTAAACCACTGATGGATGATGGTGTTGCCACGATTCATTTCAAGGGCATTTCTGATCTCTGGATCACGGGCAATAAGTTTATTAATCAACACGTTTTGGGTTCCGGAAACTATATTTACTTATACAATGCCGAATCTGACTACAAGATGTCGAATTTAAATATTGAAGATAATACGTTTACCAACGTCAATCCAACCAAGCAATACGTCTTCTTGGATAGTGCGGATGCGGACAACCCAATGACGGGTGTCTCAATTACTGGTAATAAGGTCACCACACAGAAGAAGGGCGCTTCCTTTGTGAAGAGCAACTTTGCACTGACCGGCGACACAATTGACATCAGTAATAACACAATCAAGAAGACCAAGAAGAAGACGGTGACGACGAAGCCAACGATTCCGACCACGTCAGTCAGCAACACGACTTCTCAGAAGTTGAAGAAGCGTAAGCAGACCAACAAGTCTGAAAAGTACTACAGTGGTCTGGACACGCAACATGCCCAGTTATCGACTAAATACAAGACGTATGCTGTGTACAACCACATCAAGGGCCACAAGAATTGGAACATTCTGAAGTTCAACTGGAAGAGCATTAAGAGCAAGCGGGTCTACGTTGATATGCGGGCTACTGCCGATACGGGTAAGTGGTACCGGATTCGTTTCAGTAAGAGTGACAATGCCAAAAAGTACTGGATTCGTAAGGGTGCTTTGACTTTTGATACATTCAAGAGTGAGAGCTACGACCGGTCATTTAACTTAATGAAGGTTTATCCGGTCTACACAAAGCCATTCAACGATCCAATGCTGGCTAAGCAAAAGGGCACGACCGCTGATATTTCAGAACGGCGTGTGACGATTACGCATCGGGTCAAGCGGACCGATTCCAATGGTAAGGTCTCAACTTACTACCAGATGGACAATGGTTTGTGGACGCGGGCATTAGCCTTTGACTTAGATTCATAATTTAACAGGATTATCGCTTTAGGAAGGCGCTGCCTCACCAATTTTGGTGGACGGCGTCTTTTTTTGAATTTTTGATTCAAATCAAGGACTTTTACGGATGAAAAATGGTACACTGTTTCCAACCTTTAAGAAAAGTGAACCAAAATGAGGCGTGAGGCTTTCATGAGGACTCGAAAAATGTAAGCCCTAACAAATTCATAAAAATTTCATTTTTCTATCCTAAAAAGGTTGGATTATCTTGGTAAGGTTACTGTAAGCCCGATGTAACGGGATTGCTGGTAAATCACCGGTTTGCAAGATTCTTGCGAAATTATTAAAAGGTGAGCTTAGCTGAGGGTAATGGGTTTCATCATTTCTCATTGTGGTGTACAATGAAAATATAAATTAGCACTCCAGCAAAAGAGTGCTAAATCTGGTACCTCATCGAAGAGAAGATAATTGGAGGGCGATTCTATGATTAAAATGTACTTTCATGCTAAGACTACTGCGGTAACGAAGGCCATGAAGTGGCTTGCTAACCACGACGCCATCTTTACTGCTCGTGACATTAAAAAACAACCCTTAACACGTGAAGAAATTCTATACATGCTGTCCCTGACTGAAGACGGAACGGACGACCTGATTTCTACCCGTTCTAAGGCCTACAAGGCTTTGCCCGACTCCGTGCAAGACATGGGGATGAATGAGCTCGTGGACCTCTTACAAAAGAACCCAGGGATCTTAAAGAACCCGATTGTCGTTGACCGCAATAAGTTAGCGACCGGTTTCGACTTGGAGACCATCCGGGAATTCGTTCCCGCTGCATACCGGAAGAAGGAACTGGCTAGTTTCTTCAAGATTTTAAACGGTGGCAACAAGAACCTGGATGTATCACCAGCATAGTAATGAATATGTAAATAAAGGCTGCTACTCAATTGAGTGGCAGCCTTTTTGTGACTAAGCAGAGACGATAGCTAATTTGACTTCTAGGCCCAATCCTTGTGCATATCGGTTTAGTGTGGTCAAAGTAGGTGTTGAATCCAATCGTTCAATTTTCGCAAGTTGTGGTTGTGGCATGCCAATGCGGGTGGCTAGATCCTTTTGTGAAAGTCCTTGGCGGATTCGTTCAGCCTGTAATGCAGAGAGTGTATCAATGATGGTCATTTCGTCGGTAGAGATGGCCTGAATATTTTCTTTAAAATTATCCCAGGTTGTCATGATAAGTTAGTCCTTTCTATTGTGCCAATCTTCGAGAAGCCGTATAGCTTTATTAATTTCTTGAGGGGCAGTTTTATTTGAGCGTTTGGTGTAATGACTGAGCAATACAAAGCGGTTTTTATCCCAAGCCGCATAAAAGATCCGTTCAGGTATGGGTCGGAGCTCCATAAGGGGATAACGATACCCTTTTAGGAACTTTGCTTGTGGTTCGTTGAGTTGTGGTCCAAGAATTTCTAGTAAATTCAATTGATGTGTAATTTTCTTTAATAGAGCAATATCGTTCTTTTGGTGACTGTGATCTAGTTTTTTCAAAAAGGCATGAATCTCACTAAGTCCATTTGAGTCTTCATAGAAGTCAATCTTGTACATGATTATTAGTCACCTTTAAGTGGATTTGCTCACCGGATTATACTGAATTATAACTTGTTTGCTAATTGGTCTCAATCTATTTGCTTAAAAAAAGCCGCGACACACATCGCGACCTTCAAAATCATGATTAACTTAAAGTTGCCGGGCGTGAGTAGCCAACTGTGTGCCACCAGGAAACGTTAGTGGCCTCAGTCACAACACCGCGGAGCTGGGCGTCGATCATCTTGTTGTTACCCAGGTAAATTCCACAGTGCGTGATGTTACCCGTACTGGTTCCAAAGAAGATCAGATCGCCGGGTTGGGCGTTCTTAGCGCTCACGTGCTTGTAGGCATCGTATTGTTGTTGGGCCGTCCGGGGAAGCGTTTGGCCAATGGCCTTGCTGTAGACGTACTTTGTGAAGCCAGAGCAGTCGAATGAGCTAGGACCATTACCACCGTAAACGTAAGGCTTGCCCAAGAGCGACTGGGCTTGGTTGTAAATGGAAGCGTAGGTTCCATTACCGCTCGTTGACGTGCTGGTTGTGGTGGTATGGGCGTAGCTCTTCTTTTGCAGATAGCCGTGCCAGATCCAGCCGGATGCCGTCTTACGACCATTCGTGACGTAGTAGTAAAGGTACTTCACACCATTCTTCTTAACGATGTAACGTTTCTTGGTGGCATGCCAAGTCGTGTTGGGGTAGTTCTTTAAGTAGTGGGTCTTCTTGCCAAAGGTCATGTTGCTAGCAGTCCCACCTAAGTTATAGGTCCAACCGGTCGCACTCTTACGAACGTAAGACGTGTCGGTCATATTGCTGGTGCTAACAATTGTGTTGGTACTGCTGGCGTGCGCCGTGGTTGTGCCTAAACTGATTGCGGGAACCAGAGTAGCGGCAAAGGCGATTGCCAATCCAATCTTCTTAATATGCATGATTAATGTCCATCCCTTATGTAAAATTGTCATCGCTTAAGTACAACTTCTAAGATAACCCATAAGTTTTACAGGATGGTTACGCCCCAATATTATTGGCGTTACGCTTTTACCGACTCATGTAATATTACAAGGCTTGGATGATTCAATTGGAATTGTGATGCTGGTTGATACGCCGCAAAATCAAGCCCCCTTTGTTTCTGAGTTATGGTAGACTATGAATAGTTTGAAAAATTATTGCGAAATTATAACAAGGTGGGTGTCATTTTATGAATGGATTTATTGGAGAGTTCTTCGGAACCCTGATTCTGATCCTGTTAGGGACCGGGACGGGTGCCGGGATCAACCTTAAAAAGTCTTACGCGACTGGCAGTAACTGGACGTTTGTCAGCATTGCGTGGGGGATGGCTGTGACCATGGGGGTCTATGTGGCCGGGATGCTCGGGTCTGATGGACATTTGAATCCTGCAGTCACGATTGGTTTTGCCGTATTCGGTTTCTTCCCATGGTCAGACGTATTGCCATACATAGCGGGGCAGTTCTTGGGCGCTTTTGTAGGCGCTGCCATTGCCATTGTGCAGTTCTACCCGCATTTCAAAGCCACGCCGGATGAGGCAGCCGGAAACAGCGTCGGCATCTTCGCGACCCGGCCAGCCATCAAAAATCCCTTGTTTAATTTCATTTCTGAAGTTGTGGCAACGTGGGCGTTCATCTTTATTCTCTTGAATATGGGAGACTTCACGCAGGGCCTTAAGCCATTTATGGTTGGAATGTTGATTATGACCATCGGGATGGGCTTGGGGACGACCACTGGGTTTGCCATTAACCCCGCCCGTGACTGGAGTCCGCGGCTGGCTTACACCATCTTACCCGTTCCCAACAAGAGTTCCGCTGAATGGAACTATGCTTGGGTGCCAATGTTTGGTCCGCTCCTCGGTGGTCTGTTGGCCGCTGGACTACAAGCTTGGATCAAGTAGCAGTTTATACAATTTAAATTCCAGAAAATACTACCGTAAATGAGTAGTATTTTTTTGTAATAATTTTTTCCATATCTTGAATTATGTAACTTTAGCAATATGAACGGAAATAAAATACGGCAATGCAGCCGTCAAGTGATTAAATACTGGTATAAAAGCGTTCTGCGTGGAACTGGTAGTTAACATTAGACAAGTCAAACGATAGACTGACCCGTAAACTTTCACGTGTGTTTCCTAGCTATTTCGGATAATTCTGGTTATAATGAGGGTACCAAAGGGGTCGTACTTCTGGGATGTGTCACTTTAAAAATTGAATACAAATGCGGGATATTTTAGCTGGGCCATCATTAAGGAGGAGCAACAATGACGAACTCACGGCATACCCCCCAACACGGTAAACCTTGGCTCTACACTGGCATACTTACGGCCAGTCTGGGACTGGGTTTACTGGGGACGCAATCAGTGTCTGCCCATGCAGATACAACCACCGATACGGACACAAATCGTGCAACAACGACCGGTGCAACGCCCCAATCGCAAGAAGTAACGTTAAGAACTACGGCCAACGACCAGCCGACGACAACCGAAGTAACCCCCGATGTGCCGGTGGAGCCGGTGACGGCCGTTATGCCTACAGATGCAGAAGAGATCACAGTTGAAGTACCTGAAAATGAAAGCGCTGACACAAACGAATCAATAGAACCGGAAACTGATGAAGTGTCAACGCCGCCGACAGCACCAGCAGCAATCACGGAAACACCAGCGATCACGCCACCAACAATGGATGCCGGCCAAGCGGCCTCTAAGACAGCCCGGGCTGCGGCACCAGTTGCGTTGACGGTCAAGGCCACACCGCAGGTCAAGGCGGATATCGATCAGTGGATGCCTAACGAGACACTGCAAAATTTAGTGTGGCAACAATTAAAGCGGGACAATAAGGATCGCACCTGGGCTAGCGCGAAGGACGTTACTCAAGAAGACATGTTGCTATTGAAAAAATTAAGCGCGCAGTCATTTCTTGTGTCACTCTACATTGACGGGAAGACCGAGTTCTCACTGGAAGGCTTGCAGTATGCGACGAATTTAGTTGAGTTAGATCTCTATAATAGTCTGAATATTCATAACAACGCTTTCCGTGGCGATATTGTGGATATTAGTCCATTGCGGCATTTGGAAAATCTAGTCTCTATCCAGATGGGAAACAACCGGATTTCGGATATTAGTCCGATTGCTGGGCTGTCTAAAGTTAACCAGTTGCAAATTAGTAATAACTGTATTGCTGACTTATCTTCGCTGAAGGCATCGCAGTACACAAAAAGCTTTAACTATGATGCCCAAGTCGTCGAACAGTCAGTGGTTTACGTGAATAAGAAGACACGGACCTATACGATGACGAATCCGATGAAGGCACCACAAGGGGTTACCCTGACCGCGAGCGTGGCTGGTGATCGAACCGGGATTCCGATCTTTCCGATTGGTATTCACGACCACCCACAGGCAAAAGTGTACTACAATGGCGGGACTTCAAAATTGGTGGGCGACCAACTGGTTTACACCAATATTGTTGATCAGATAATGCCTGGGCCAACGACAAGCCCATTTGCCGGCTACGATGCTTATCCTAATGCCTACACGTATTTCCTGACCTCGACCTATATTGATAGCAACTCGGGCCGGGTGATTAATCTATTTACGCCGTACGTGCTGACCGATGAAGCCGAGCCAGTCACGGTGAATTACGTAGATGAGAAGGGAACGGCCTTGAAGGCGCCGGTGACGTTGACGGGTATGATTGGTGAAAGCTACGCGGCTGAGGTGGAAAGCTTCGAAGGGTACACGCTGACCAAGACGCCGGCAAACGCCAATGGAACATTCGGCGATGAGGCCATCACGGTGAACTTCGTCTACAAGAAGGATGGCGGGACTGTCACGCCACCGGTTGATCCACAGCCGGATACTACGGTGACGATAACTGTTCAGTTTCAAACGTCTGATGGTGTCAAAGTAGCTGCCGACCAGTTACTAAAAGGAAAACCAGGTGAGACCTACACGACTTCACCAGCTACAGTAGACGGGACAAAGTATGTTCTCGTTTCGACACCAGGTAATGCCTCGGGAGCGTTTGGAACGAGTGATGCTACGGTGACGTATATCTATGCGAAAGTAGAGGATTCTGGCGATGGCGACGGGGCAACGACTGATCCTGACATAGATGAACCAGATGGTAATGAATCTGATGATGGTCAAGTGACGATTGATCGACCAGATACGTCAACAGGTAGTCAGGGAGATCAGATTACCGGCAATTCAACTGGGTCAGCTAGTCAGTCACCACAACAGCTAGCAACGAAACCAGGTAGTCAGGCAGCGACGACGTTACCGCAGACCGACGAAAAGGCAACTTCTCCGGTTTGGGGCGTGGCATTACTGTTGAGCGTCCTGGGGTTCTTTGGTTTTAAGTCTCGACGAAAAGATCAGTAATGAAGGATGATTGAGAGGCCACCAAGGGGGGCCTCTTTTTTTTCGGAAAATTTCAAGCTGTGATTGAGATGAATAGGCTGTCGTGGCGCTGAAGATAGCTGGTTTTATAATTAATAACATATATAATAATTAACGTTATAGTATCTTTCTGCGGATAACGTCGGTATAATCAAGAAGGTAACATACCCGAGATCATAATTGTTGCGGATGAGAGGGAAGTAACGTGCTGGAGGGGGATTATCTTTGCAAGAGCTAAGTCTGTCTAATAGAATGTATATTTCTGCTAAATTGTGGTTATCAATTATAACCCTGATGTTAGTTGCTGGCATGTTGGCCGTTGATGAGCATATTGCCTATGCCGATCAGACGCCACCAACAGATCATACCGCCTTGCTAAAAGGTGGTCCAAAGCCGGTGGCTGGGAAGTTACCGAACACCGAACCAGGGCATATTGACCAGTGGATGCCCAATAAACGGTTGCAACAATCGCTGCTCTATCAGTTGAATGCGCAGGTTAAAGAGGATCAAGTGCCGCTACATTGGCAGGATGTCAGTGAAATCAGTCAGCTGGATATGCAATTTTTGGGACGAATCGATGTTGACGGTAGGCGTGACGCTAATCATGTTTCAACGTACATCGATGGCCGTCAAGAGTTTTCAATTGAAGGTTTGCAGTACGCCCAGAACGCAACATTTGTTAACTTTAGCGGTGGTGATTATTACCATCCACCGTACGCGCTTTTCGGTGACCTGGTTGATATTTCACCGTTAAGTAAGATGCCAGAAATCGAGACCATGTATTTAGATTTTAATCGCATCGAGGACGTCTCTCCGTTGGCAGGACTAAAAAATCTCACGTACTTGTCGATCGTCAATAATCATGTCAAAGATTTTTCAAGTTTGAAGCCAATTCAATCGGCCGTTAAGGATTATAGGTATCAACACGTGACGTTAGATAAGATTGGCATTGATCCGGATGAGCGCTGGGCACATCTAGAAAACAACTTTCGATTGCCTAATGGCGAACTTGTTGATATGGCGATCCGCCCCTACTCGAAGATTGCTTATTTTTATGATCTTCCGGGGAGTGGGCATGAGAAGGCCCGGAATCTTATTTACATGAATATTGATATTGATCATATTTATTATGATGATGCCGGGACAGGCCTGGAGTATTGGTATATTCCAGACCAAGAGCCAGGGTTGACTGAGTTTGAAGGCTTTCATGTGATACCGCAAGCGGATAAGAATTTTCTGCTAGCTGAAGGTCAAGATGAGACCGGAGTGGATATTTTTGACATTGTTCAGCCCTATCAGATTGGGCAGTTAGCCGCTGGGCAGGTTACCGTGCATTATCACGATGAGCAGGGAAAATCAATTGCCCCAGATCAAACGTTACCGGTAGGAAAAGTGGGTGAAGCGTACACCACACATCCGGTAGAGGTAGCCGGCTACAAATTGCTGCATGAATCGGCGAATGCAAAGGGAGTGTACACAACACAGGACGTTGACGTGACCTATACTTATGGGAAACAGTCCGCTATTGTTACGCCGCCAACTTTGCCCAAGCCTGCAACGCCACAGCCGGAATTGCCAGGTAAACCGACGGCGCCGGGAATTGCGCACACGACGCAAGCGACTGTTACTGTCCGCTATGTGGATCAGCAAGGCAAGAAACTCCATGCGGATGTGAACCTCCATGGGCGAGTCGGAGAACCGTACAAGGCCGATGCGGTGGCGGTTAAGGGATATATGCTCTACGACGTTCCCAAGAATATCAAAGGGGTGTTCTTGGAGCAGCCACAAATGGTGACGTACGTTTATCAAACGGAGACAGTGCCCAACGATGATGTGGGAACTGTTGTGACTTCAGGTGCAGCCGCAAGCGTTAGCGGTTCATCACCAGTGAAAAAGCGTCCCGGTCGTCCCATTCATGCAGCGCCACGGCAACCTGCCAGACGTGCGGTGGCGAGAAGACCAGTGCAAGCTAATCGCTCAGTAGCTAAAGCGGCCCAGCAAGCATCAGCGCAGCAGCCAGATTCTGAACAGAAGCCGTCGACTGCAATCCAACATCACGGTGGTGCCGCAGCCAAGGCGACCGCACCAAAACGGACGGCATTTCACAAACATTATTTCTGGCAGTCCTTTTTATTCTGGTGGCTTATCCTTGGTATGATCATCGGATTTTGGTTCTTCTTGGTTTGTCGACGACGGCGAAAAAAAGAAGAGGAAGATTAAGTGCAGACGCGTCACGGAGCGAGCTAAAGATGGCTCGCTTTTTTTTGAATAATTATATTGCGTCCAATTTTAATGTGCACTAATGAATCCCATTAGTGCTGACTTTGTGAAAATTCACAAGTGGAAGTATCGGGTTTGCTTTTTAAGCAAAGCACCTGTGTATGGTGAGAATTTACTATACTGATTTTTGTTGGAAACGGTATTTTAAATGAACAGTTCCATTTCCATAGTAAGTTTTTCAACGAATCGATACTTTACTTATTGGGGGAGAGATGAGTGATGAACCAACACATGCAAACGAAGAGACATGATATGACGTATAAAAGAGGTAAAGCCTGGATGACTGCTGGAATCGTGAGTGGGGCCATGCTATTTACACTTAGTGGTGTAACGGCCCAAGCAGATGAACAGGTGATGTCAGAATCAATTGCCGAAATGACAGCGCATACAACACCAAGTCAGTGGGCCGCTTCAACGACGGTCACCAAGAATTTGGCGGAACAACAGAATGAGCAAGTTTCAGCAGTAATAGAAGAATCGGGTGTACCAACATCGGCCGTGAAGAAATCATTGGCGGAGGGAATAACTAGTGACGCCGTGAAGCCCAATAATGGGAAACTAGTGGCCGAAATGTCTTCGGCTGAGAGAGCAGTGAACAAAAGGAAAACGATGAAGGCAGTCAGGGCTAAAGTTAAAACCCAAAAAGCAGATAAAGATGCGACGACAATCGATCAATGGATGCCCAACAAGATACTGCAGGAGCTAGTCTTGAAGCATCTGCATAAGTTGGATAATGCAGGGAAGTCCTGGAATAGTGTGGCCGATATTACGCAGGATGATATGCTACTTTTGAAAAGGTTTGAGGCCACCGGTGAAGATAAAATTGATACGTATATCGACGGTAAGACCGAGTTTTCTCTGGAAGGTTTGCAGTATGCGACTAATTTAGAGACACTCGAAATGGGAGCGACGCTTAATCTGGAACCAGGGGCCTTTTTCGGTGATATCGTGGATATATCGGTATTGCGTAACTTGAAGAAATTAAAGGTTGTCAATCTTAGCCATAATCGAATCGAAGATATCACGCCACTTGCAGATTTGGAGAACGTGACGGATATGCAGCTAGTGTATAATCACATTCGAGATTTTTCGCCGTTGAAAGGGAAAAATTATGAGTCATTCGGGAGTAAGGGGCAATTTGTGATGCTTGCTCCGATCATGGTTAACGATAAGGATAGAACGGGTCACCTTAAAGTCCAGTGTCTCGACATTAATGGTCAAGTGGTTCCCTTAAAAGCAGGAAAACTTATTGCGGAACCCGTCTTCTTTAGTGAAGCAGGCCGATTTACGTATCGTATTTATCACACTGGCGGGAATCCCGTGCCGGATGGTGAGGGGGGAATAAACTATTCCTATATTCAGGATCAGAAGCCGGGAGCGGATTCACTTCCAGAATTCGCTAATATGAATGTGACAGTTGATGTTCAGAAAGACTACTATTATTTGACTGGGAAGTCAGAACCAACGGCAGATATTTCGGACTTTCACGTCGTTCAACCCTACACCCTCGCGGCGGCGGCTGCTAAGGTCACGGTTCATTCCCAAGATGAATCCGGCAAAGCGATTGCTGAAGACGAGGTCTTACCAGAGAAATTGGTTGGAGAGGACTACACCACTACTGCGAAGGCGATTGACGGATATACCTTGCTGAAGACGCCAGCGAATGCGACGGGAAAATACAGTGAGAAACCTACCGATGTGATTTACGTCTATGCCAAGAAGAGTAATCCCGTTAAGCCACCACTAGTGACGCCGCCGACGGAACCCACAAAACAAACGACGGTCACGGTTCATCATCAGACCGCGGATGGGAAGCCAGTCGCTACGAATCAGGTCGTAACAGGAAAGCCGGGTGAGGCCTACACGACGCAACCGGCCGCTCCTGACGGCTATAAGTTGGTAGTAACGCCAGCTAATGCTAACGGTAAATTCGGAGATAGTGACACGACCGTCACCTATATTTATGAAGCCGTTTCATCTGAATCTGATGGCGGTGATGGGGAGACTACTGGTAGCCAGCTCAACCCAGTCACGTCTGGGGATGGCGATACGGAAACTGATGATCCGGTGACCTCGGATGATGGATCCGGTGACCTGCATCATACGGGAAATGAAGCCATTGGCCAGGGCAGTCTGGGCAATCTGACCGAGAACCAGGCTGATCCGGGAGCAACACCGAATCCGATTACCGGTAGCATCAGTCCCTTGAGTTCACCAAGTACACCTAGTAGTGATCAGAATGCTACGGCTGAACTTCCTCAGACTGGCGAGCGGCAGACCTCAGCACTTTGGGGAATTGCCTTGCTGGTTACGCTCTACAGCCTATTAGGGATTAAACGCAAGATGAAGTAACGACGTCAATTTCTGATGAGCCGACACAAGATGAGCGCGTGTGTCGGCTTTTTGTGTACGGCACCGACTGACAAGTCGGGTAAACTTTAACAGTAAACGGGTCAGGAAGTGACCAATTGGGTGAGGGGGTTCGCTAAATCTATGAATAACGATAATAATAAAATAATTTATCCCCTAAAAGTTATGTGCCGCAAAAGACTGTAACCGTAAATTTGAATGGCATGGTGTTCATGGGTGTATCGCTTTACTGAATCCAGTGTTTGCGGATAGTTAGCCCAGCTAACATCTACGCGTACAAAACGGTCAGGAAGTAACCTATCTTAGCTCTGTGAAATCGGTTACAATATGAGTATAAAGGCTTTGTCCACATTGATTAATCCGTCACAAAACACTTGACTGGGAATGAAGACGACGAACGTGTAAACGTTGAGGAGGAAGACCCATGAATAAATTGGCTAGCGACACAAAAGTTCATTATAAGAGCTACAAGGCAGGCAAACACTGGGTAGTCGCCAGTATTACCGCCGTGACGTTAGGATTGGGCCTGATGGGGGCCACCGAAACGGCGCAAGCGGACGATACAGTTACACCGGCTATCGCCGAAAAAGCGACGGATGAGCAGGCGGAACCCGCTAAGGAAGTCGCGTTGCAGACAACACCAGCGACGACCGTAGTGGATGAGCAGAAGACAAACGAAGACATACCACCGGTAGATGAACAGGATGTGCCAGAAACACCAGCACCATCAGTGGATGACACCCAGAAGCCAGAAACACCTGAGGTGACGAGTCCGGAAGAAGTTGCCGATCCAGATGTTGTGCCTGAAGGAGATGCTGACCCACAGCCAGATACGGTAGAACCAGAAGTTGAAACACCTGCAACTGACCCAACGAATACCACACCTGACGTGACACCACCCACGACTCCAGATGAAGTTGTCGTTCCCAAGGCACCCGCGCCCAAGCCGGCATTCATGCGGGCACCAGCCGTGACAGTGTCACCGATTTATGGTGTGAATGCGACTGAATGGATTCCGGATGCAACCTTGCGAGCCCTTATTATCAAAGTCATCAATAGAGGAGCGTCAGTTTCACAAATCACGGGAAAGCCCGTTTATGTGGCAACTGAAAGTAATCTGTATCAGTATGTTTCTAAGTTAAATCAGTTAACGGATTATGGAAGCTCTGGCATAATAACAAGTTTTGCCGGCCTGGAATACTTCCCGGCGCTGCATACGATATCCTTAACCCATATTAAAAATCCAGTGGCCGCATTAATTGATTTTTCTAACGTGCCATTACTGGCTAGTATTGATTTGACATTAACCAACGATGGTGCAAACCATGACATGGCGACAATTATGAACACTTACTTCGACAATTGCCCTAATTTACGATTTCTGCGAATGGGTGATAGTCAACTTACTGGAAGCATTCCGGATTTGAGTAAATACGCTAAGTTGGAAATGATCTATCTCGGAAATAATCAGCTGACGGGCGAAATCCCGGATCTGAGTGCCATTCCTAATCTTTGGTCCTTAGATGTCAATCACAATCAGTTAAGTGGCGCGTTTCCAGATGTTAAGGGCTGGCCATCACTCTATATGTTGGATGTTTCCTATAACCAATTTTCTGGGGCACTTCCAGATTTGAGTCAATTCCGTGGACAGATATCCTACATGTTCAATCGACTCAGCAATGGCGTAATCCAAATGATTGGTCAAGATGGTCAACCGGTCGTGAACTACGGTATCTACCAACGCCTCGTCGGCAATACGCACAAGATTAGTGCTGACAACCGGACATTTGATCCAGTCACCGGCGTTGTTACCGGTTTTCAAGACATGAGCACGGGCCAGATCGATGACAATGAAGGAACCTGGACGGCCGCGTTAGCTGGTGGTGTGACCATCGCTTACGGGGACCTTGATCCTAATCTGCCGACCGAAGATATTGCCGCCTGGGCTGCTACCGCGGAAAATGCCACGGATTGGTTCAACGTGCAACGTATTTCGGGAAACAAGGTAGCCCTGATGTTTACCGCGAAGGATGATGTGCCAGATGGCACCTACACCATTCAAGTCGTTAACCAAAGCTATAGTGCATTGTGGGGGTACAGTGCCTACATTACCTTCAAGATCGAAAATGAAAAACCAGTCGATCCAGGTAACCCAGGTACACCGGATCCGGGCGTTACGACCGGGATTGTCACCATCGTTAACGTTGATCAGGATGGCAAGGTCATCAGTCAGACGCAACAATCTGGAAATGTTGGCGATGCTTTTACTATCAACGCCCAGACGCTACCGGGTTATCAATTAGTTGGCAATGGTGTCGCAAGTGGCACCTACACGGCGGCAGGCCAGACCGTCACCTTCACGTACCAAGCGGTCGACACGGACGGCGATGGTGACCTCGTCGATCCTGAGACCCCGATAATTGATGACGCAGGAGATGCTGTGAACGGCGGGGATGCCGACCGGGTTGCTCCTGGTAAACAATCCCAGAAGTCAACGAACAAACGCACGCAAACTGTGAACCTGAACGCGAAGACTGCGACAGCAACCGCTAAGACACAGCAGGTAGCTAAGCAACAGGCGACGACGGATGCCACCTTGCCGCAGACCGACGAAGCTACCATTTCACCGTGGGTCGGCCTAGCGTTACTACTCGGTGGCGCGTTGACCGGATTTGTTCTAAACCGTAAACGGCAACGCTAGCAAAGTACAAATTGGATTTGCAAGGCCATAACTAATTAAATCACAGGTATTTAACGGCTCCGACAATCAACTGTCGGGGCCGCTTTGTTTGGCCTCCTACTAATACCAATGTAAAAAAATGATATTTTGTCGCATGAATTTTCAAAATAATGTCGATTTTTGTGAAAACAAGGCCTGTGGCTGGTTCAGTGAACTAACAATCTATCGACAATGTTCTTCTGATAAACTACATAAATGTTAATTTGTTAAATTAAAAAATAATTTCAAAATAACGTTGAATGTTCCTCCGGAGAGGACGAAAATAGGGATGGAGTCTTATAGTGAAAGGTAGGGATTTAGTCGATATGGAAACGAAACGAACGCATTTTAAGATGTATAAAGACGGTCGTAAGTGGGTTTTCGCCTGCGCAGTAATGCTTGCCATTGGGGGTAGCGGCATGGTGACGGCCAACGCTTCGACAACCGATAGTAGCAATAGCAACGCAGTCTCTTCTAGCGTTGTAGGATCTGCTGAGAGTAGCAGTGGTGGTAGCAGCACCAGCAGTACCACCAGTAGCAGTACCACCAGTAGTGATAGCGATGGTGTCAACGAAAATAGTGGGTCGAAGCAGAACCAGCCAGCAAACACACATGTCTCTTCGGCCAAGACGACTACTGAGACTAATGGTCAAAATCAGACGACTACTGATGGTTCCAAGATTTCGAAATCAAGCAATAAGAACACCAAAAAAGTAAAAACGTCAAAAAAGAATCTTTATAAAATGGCGCACAAAACAACGTCGTCAGGTGCACGTCTGATGACGTCTAAGGAAGGCCTTGTGACAGCTTTAGCCAATGCTAAGTTGCGTGAGCGAGTCAACGCTTTAGTTGAAAAGGCCCAAGCAAAATATGTGCCAGCTAAAACCACTGCCCTTGAACCTTTGTCAGAAACCGAAATTCAGTCCGGTGGAACCGTCTACGATGACTATCCAGATTTGGATAACCTGTTAGGGGTTTCTTCCGTCTTTCATATTTTTGCCCGAGAAGCTGAATTGAACGCTCACACCAACGGAAACGTTGCCGTTCAGAACCTGATTGGGAATGTGAACTTCGGGACGAATGTGATTGAAGAATTACTCGACAAGGATATTTCCTACATACAGAACTTTACCAATATTGCTGGTAGTTCCTTTGTTTCTAAAGGTGATACCCGTGAAAACAAGGTGGTCTTTGGGGAAGGTATCAACATTGATATCAGTAATCCCAACCGGCCTATGGTCAATGGTGTTTACATCGACCACTTGCTGGCAAACGAAGTCTACCAAGACCAGAATGGCCAGACCTACATCGATTTTGATGCGGAGTTTGCGAAGCTAAAGACGTTGAATGAATCCCTGGCCAACAAGGCTAGTGAAGCCAGCTATAGCAATAGTGACTTTACGGATGAAAACAACCGGGTTATCGATATCAGCGATATGACACCTAATGCCAATGGCCAAATCGTCATCAACCTGTCGCCAGACGTTTTGCAAAAGGACCGGCCACTGACCATCAAGGGCTTGTCACCTGACGCTGATGGGACGACGGTGATCATTAACGTGGATACCGGTGGTCAAGCGGACTACGACATTAACTCGCAGATCAAGATCGTCTACAGCGATGGTAGCGACCGGAATAACCACGAAACGGAAGACTTTGGAGATAACCACTTACTGTGGAATTTCTATGATAGTACCGCTAGTGATAAGCAGTATGGCGGTGAAATCAACGTCAATGCGCCATTCCAAGGCAGTATGCTGGCGCCTTCCGCAACGATTGTTGCTAACCAAAACATTGACGGAAACCTCATCGCTAACAAAGTCATTGTTAAGGCGGAAACCCACCGGTGGGATCTACAAGGCAATGGTGACAATGAAGAAGAGGAGTTTGAAAAGCCCGTTCACCCTGGCATTGATGTTGAATTACCAAACATTGAGGGACCAGATGTCGAGGAACCAAATACCGAAACACCAGGGACTGAAGAACCCAACATCGTAGATCCTGGTACTGAAGAACCCGGTGACGAAGGTGAAGGGGATCTGACCTACGAACACGAGCATCCAAACTATGCTGAGGATGAAGTGGTCGAGGACTACTGGGACGACTTGATTGCCGATGAAGCAGAGGTGCCATCCGCAGCACATGCGAGTGAAGAAACCCTGTTGCAACGGGTCGACCAAGCCATTGCGGCGGCTGAAGCCCAAGGCAATGCACAACGGGTTGCCCAGCTTCAAGCACTGAAGAGCCGGATTTTAGCCGACTTGGGTGGTTTGCCACAAACGGGTGAAGCTCAGAATAATTGGGCACCAGCTGTTGGGGCAGCACTTCTGGCTAGTCTGTTGGGAACGTTGGGCGCTGTTATCATTAAGAAGCGTCGCGACTAATTTAAAGCAATAAAAAAAGCGTCAATCAGCGAATTTAAATGCTGATTGGCGTTTTTAGTTATGCGTCACTTTAGATTTAAAAGACCATTTTCAATGCCATGAAGATGATCAATACGCCCATAAAAGGCTTGAGGTAGGCATTTAGCTTCTGTGGGTCAGCGTGCATCAGCAGGCGTGGCGCACAGAAAGCGCCTAGCATCGCGCCAATCATCAGGCTGACACCGATACTCCAGTTGACGTTGTTAGCCGACATGTGAAAGATCAGGCCAACGAGGGTCGTCCCGACCAGTACGTAGGCGGAGGTAGCCGCGGCTGGAATCATGTCGAGACCGAGGACCAGTAACCCAGCAATGATTGGGCCACCACCGGATAGGCCAGCGACTCCGACCATCAAGCCACTGAGTACGCCGTAGCACGCCGCTTGTAAGCCCTGATGTTGGACGGGCTTGCTCTGACGATGGCTGAAGCGTTTGACCAGAATCTGGACACCTAATAGGAACAAGATAATGGCGACCAGCCAGGTGTACAGCCTGATCGGGATGTACGGTGAAATCAGAGCACCCACGATAGTTGCTGGAATGGCCGCAATCAACATCTGATTGCCAACTTTAAAGTGAATCTGACCGGTGCGGTAATGACCGTAAGCGCCGACTAGGAGGGACGGAAACGCTGTGAACAATGAGGTCGCCGCTGCCGATCCGGGAGCCAAATGAAAGACGGTTGTGAGGAGACCGAGGTAGATGGCTGCGCCACCGCCACCGGTCGAAATAACCAGCAACCCAACTAAGAATCCTGTAACTAGTAAAATTAACCATGTCATTGCATGACGCATCTCCTTACCCGCTAAAACATCTGCTTTCCAGTGTACAAGTCAGGGGGGATGGCGTCAATTTTTTCTGCCACGGGCAAGGGCGTATAGCATGGGGACAAACTGGGCGATATCTTAGAGGTATTTGATTGGTAAGTGGTGAAATTCAACTGAAAATTAGCTCAAAAACTGGCGTCGTGGCACAACATTAACTGCTGCGTTGCGACGCCAGTTTCGATTTCATTTACAAGTTAGAATTTCACTGGGACGATGACACCATTGACATAGCTGGCGGCATCGGAGCACAGGAACAGTGCAGTTTGGGCAATCTTGTTACCGCTAGGCGTGGTGGGAACGGTGATGCCCAGTGGCGATTCGGCGTCCTTACTGCCGGGTGCGATGGCGTTGGTCCGAATGCCGGCATTCTGGTACATGAAGGCCGTATTCTTTGTTAAGCCGACCACGGCGTGTTTGGAAGCGGCGTAGGCCGCACTGGCCCGGTCACTCGTATCGCCTTCAACCGCAGCAATGTTGAGAATAACGCCGGCGTCTTGGGCGGTGAACCGCTTGAGAGCTTCACGTGTGGCCAACATCACACTGGTCGTATTGACCGTCATGACTCTGTCCCATAGTTCGTTAGTCAGCGTATCAGCGGGGGCTAACTTATCGAGCATTCCGGCATTATTGACCAGGATGTCGAGATGACCAAATTGATCAACGGCGCGTTGAACCATGGCGGTGACATCGGCGTCTTTAGTGACGTCGGTGACTGCGGCAATGGCCGTCCCACCAGCGGAATTAATGCCGTCGACCACGGCGTTTAGCGCTTCGGCATTACTGTCGGCAGCTACGACCTGAGCACCCTGCTTGGCAAATAATTCGGCAATGGCTTGGCCCTTACCAGATCCGGCACCAGTGACGATTGCAACTTTATTAGCTAATTGTTGAACCACGTTACTCACTCCTCATCAAAACTATTTTTGGGTTAATGTATCTTAACTTTATTATAGTCGTTCGCGACGAAGAAGCGGTGCAATTTGTCAAAATATGAGATGAGTTGATTGACGAGCAGAAATTTAGGTGTTATCTTTAAAGTAACAACTAATCTAAAGGAGTCCTTCAGGATGAAATATGTCGTTACTGGTGCCGCTGGTCACTTGGGTACCCAAATTGTTAAGGCTTTAGTCCGGTTAGTCGCGCCACAGCAGATCACGCTCGGTGTTCATACGCCAGCAAAGGCCGCAACGTTTGCGGCACAAGGGATGACGGTCCTGCCGTTAGATTATCGTGATGCCGATACAGTGGCCACCGTTTTGAATGCTACCGACGTGGCTATTTACGTTCCTAGCAAGAGTCACGATAGCTTTAGCCGCGTGACGGAATTTGAAAACGTGATTGCCGCAGCGGAAAAGGCGCAAGTGGGACATTTGATCGTGATGGGCTTCATTGCCGATCAGGCCGACAATCCGTTTGACCTCTCTGCATTCTATGGCTATGTCCCGCGCAGATTGGCTGGCACGAAGTTGAGTTACACTATTTTGCGAAACGCGTTGTACGCCGATCCGCTGGTACCTTACTTGCCGGAATTGATCGAACGTCACAACGTCATTTATCCCATGGGGGATGCGTCACTGAGCTTCATCAGTTTGGCCGATAGTGCCGCAGCCTTTGCCAAGGTGGCTGTGACCCCAGCGTTATGGCGGCAGCCGATCTACACGTTGACTCAGGAACGGTCGTACACGATGCCGGCACTCGCCAAGGTCCTTAGTACCGTTTCGGGTGAGACGATTGGTTACGCACCAGTCACGCTCAGCGAGTTTGCGGCGCTTTATAACGAAGGCAATGAAGGCCACATGCTGGCTTCCATGTACGATGCCGGCGGCCGTGGCCTGTTGGCAACAGTGACCGATGACTACCGCAAGATCATGGGCCATCCCGCACAGAGCCTACCAGACGTCTTAACGGCGGCTCTGGCAGCAGCGAAGTAAGCAAGGGGGCCGTGAAGGATGCGATATTCCCATAAACTCAGTGACGCCGTACATATTCTGGCGTATATTGAAATCTACCACGATGATGATTTATCCAGTACAGCTATCGCCGAGAGCGTCGAATCCAATCCAGGCCTAGTCCGGCGTTTGATGGCCGCACTACGGACGGCTGGTTTACTCGCGACGCAACGCGGGACGGCCACGCCAGAAGTCACGCGTGATCCAACGGATATTTCACTCCTGGATATTTATCGGGCCGTTGAAACGGATGACAATCTCTTACATGTCGATGATAAGACCAATCCGCAGTGTATCGTGGGTGGTAATATTCAGGAGACGTTGCGTGAGGCCTATGCGTCAGTTCAGGCAGCGGCGGAATCTCAGATGGCCGCCATTACTCTAGCCAGTCTGATTGCGGATATTTGGCAACGAGAGCGGCAGAAGACACAATCTTAACTTACTTTGACAGTACCAGTTTTGCTCTAGGATAGCGAGACCAATCGTATCTAGTGGCTAAGCTGTTTTAAAGAGCGATGATTCGTGAATTGAATAGATCACAAAAAACTCCCATGCTGGCGATTTCACTGGCATGGGAGTTTTAAATTTGCTGAAAGCTTATTTTAAGTCGTTTTGATCGAAGAAGGCGTCGACCACGCGCTGGGTGGCGTGACCATCTTCCCAAGCATTGAACCGCTGACTGAAGGTCTTGTAAGCTGCTGCGTAGTCACGGGTGACCTGCGGTAAATTATGAAGCGCCGCTAAGACGTCATCGTTGGTCTTCAGCAGGGGACCTGGTAAATCCTTTTCCATGTCGAGGTAGAAGCCTCGTAGGACGCTCCCGTACTTCTCGTAATCGTAAACGAAATAGAGAATTGGGCGCTTCAGAATGGCATAGTCGAAGAACACACTAGAATAGTCGGTGATCAGGACATCCGAAATCAGATAGAGTTCGGCGATGTCATCGTAACTGGATTCATTGTACACGAAGTTGCCGAAGCCAGTCGTATCCAAGTGTTCCGTGATGAAGTAGTGGGTCCGTAAGACCAACACATACTCATCGCCCAGTTCGCGACGGAGACGGTTGATGTCGAGCTTCAAGGTGAACTTGTAATCACCGACACCGTAGTAATCATCGTCACGCCAAGTAGGAGCGTAGAGAATAATCTTCTTGTCTTGCGGAATACCTAATTGTTCCTTGATCTGACGTGCCCGAGCATCACGATCAGGTGCACTCAGAATATCGTTGCGTGGATAGCCAGACTTTAGCATCTTTTCGACTGGATACATGAAAGCGTGTTCGAAGACATCCACGGAGAATTGGTTGGCCGTGACCAGATAGTCCCATTGACGAGACTGCTGGAAGAAAATCTGCTTGTAGAGCGGATTGGCACTGGCCACGTTATCCATATCGAAGACCAAGTGTTTCAGGGGTGTCCCGTGCCAAGTTGCTAAGAATTTGGTTCCCGGCCGTTTGACGAACCACTTGGGTTGACGCATGTTGATGACTTGGAACTTAGCAGTGGCTAAATAATACATATACCGCCAGCCAAACCGTTTTACCACGATCGTGTTGGGCCGTTTATCTGGCATGCCAGATACGCCGGGATTGGAGATCCAGACGTGTTTGAACTGACCGGGATAGTTAGCTTGGAGATAGTTGTAGACGGCCTTGGGACTATCCGAGAAGTTGCGCCCCAGGAAGGATTCGTAGAGAATCGTCTTGGACTTGATTGGGAGCTTGGTGAACCACCACATGTAGGAAAGACGCGTGACACCGCGTCCATGATGCTTGATGACTCTGCCGAGTTGACGTAGATGCACGATTCGATTGATGGCATGATGTGGATAGACAGGTTGACGCCGAATTTTGTTGAGAATATGACGACTCAACATGGAAATTTCGCCAAGAGCTTCTTCATCTGCTAATTGTAGGAAGTCGTGAAGCTGCATCATCAGCTGTGGCACATCGGTGATTGTTGGGTCATCAGCGGTCGCATCGGAGGCTAAGGCCATGTATAAGAATCGATGAATTCGATTCAAGCAGTAGCGGCTGAAGGCCAGGTGGAGATCTGCATCGGCGATAGCAGCCAAACTAGTCTGCCAAGCTGCAAGCCGTTGTTGCCAACGGTCTGGCGCGTCAAGTTGATGGACGGAAGGCCGGTTGATCGGATCATTGTGTTTTACCCGAATGTAGGTGGGGTCAGCTAAGCGAATGTAGCTGCTGGTCCGTGCCATGACCTGCGTCAAAAAAGTATAGTCCGGATAAAGTGCGTTGGTCGTATCGAACGTTAACTGGTTGTCCTGAATCAAGTGGCGGTCGATGACCTTGCCCGTAATTTTTAGTTGCCGGTTGAATTGAGTCCAACGATCTTCTCCGGTGTAGCGAATGTATTTGTGTTGTAGCCAATTGACGGCACTCGGAGCGACCTGTAGATCAGTTGAGAGCTGGGTAAGCATCGCCTCGCTCAAATTAACGGCACGATTCTTGAGTTGACGCCGCTTGGGACCGCCCCATTTAGGAAGGCTATCTGCAATAGGGGCCTGTTCTTGACTGGCCACAAAGGACGTGTGGGGTTCGTAAGTGGGGTACTGATACAAGTCAGCCAGCGTGTCGGTTGGGAGTGGTTGGATAGCGGTAATTTCGGTTAGGGCATTAGTCGTCAGGTAGTCATCACTATCGACAAAGACCAACCAATCTCCGGTTGCAGCCGCCATGGCAGCATTACGCGCGGCGCCAAGGGTCGTGCCTTCAAAGCTGACTTGATGTACGGCAAAAGGCAACTGCCAATCGGTTGCAGTTAAATCGAGTGGCGCATTTAAGGCAATTACCCACTCAAAGTCATGCGCAGCCTGATTGGTTAAATTGTGCCGGAGCTCTAGTAGCTGGGATAATTCTGCCGGTTGGCAAGGGGTGATTATGCTAAATTTCATGAGGGCCTCCTAGTAGAACAACTGATGTGCCAGACGAGGCGACACCAGTTGTAACAGTCCAAGGCGAGACCAACGATGGGTAGGCCCAGTGATTAGTTTTTTGATACGTGTCATTAAGGTTGTGTGTGCCTGCTTGGATAGTTGCTTGCGACTAGCTACTGTCAACAAAAAATTAAGTTGGCGTTGCACATAGTCTGTATAGGCGGGTTGCCACATGACATCTAGTTGCGTGGAGTCAATCTGTGTTAGCTCATCGAGCCAGACAGTAGGCGTGACCTCTGCCCACATGGCCCGTTGAATCGTGGGCACGTGGAGGCGAACGATGTCTGTGCCTTGACGAAGGACGGCGAAGGCTTGTGCGGTCGAGACTAACGGTAAAGTTGGCGTTAACCGTTCGGTTGGCAATAGGATACCAGTTGGTCGGATTCGCTGTGTCATCTGCCGGATGTTTTGCAGATTTGTCTGGACGCTGTAGCTTTGTAGACTCCACAACGTGAGTAGGCGTTCGTCAGGATCGTCGATTGTAGTTGTGGCAAGCTGGCGATAGGTTTGTTGCAGACCGGATTCTTGATGATCGGCAACGTACGCCATGATTTGGGTGTCTAACTCTTCTGACAAGTCAAAAGCCGCCAGACTAATTGGACTGCCGGTATGTTTAGCCATGACTTGCGCCCACTGATGAAGGGCACCAGGAAGAACGTGGTCGGTTTCTCTTAAATTAATGAGATAGTTGTGTGGTGCTAATGCGGTTTGTGAGTGATTGATGGTTAAGCCCCAGGCAGCAGCTTGGTGCTGTTGTTCGGGCGTGAGCGTCTGGTCCGCTGGTAATTGCAAATTAAAAGAAGCGTCCGCAAAGTGTTGACTGGTCAACTCCCCGACGAGTGTGCTTAAGCACGCCCAGTCTAGCTGGCTTTGCGGCACGATATTAACGAATACGTGCATTGTTTTTCCCTTCTCCGATGAAGTATGTAGCTATTGATGAAACGTGACAGAGCTATAACGGTACTATTATACAGAGTTTGTCAGGTCAAAGCATCAACTATTTTGAAATGGATTAAAATCTTAATAAAGCCATCGGTTTAGGGAGTTATCTTTTAGAACTGGAAAATAGGAAAATTAAGTAAGAATAGCATCCGTATGGCATGTTTTCGGTGAGATGAACGCGAAAACGGCCTACCGTAACAAATATTCTGGTTTATTACAGTAGGTCGTTGGCTTCATTGAAGCTGGTTGATTATTTATTTTTAAGTAAGAGCTGGTCGATTAGTCTAGACTGTAAGGGCACTCGTAAATCGTAGTTGTGAGGCATTATCCGACCGTAAAGCCAGCACCGTGACCGCCAAAATTGGTGAATTTACCATTGTGTTCGTGGATGCCCCAGAGAATGTAGGTTCGGTTACCGACCTGTTTAACTTTTTCCTTCATGAATGAGATATAGTTACCATCAACGTAAGAATTATAAACGATGTTTGCGGGCTGTTTTTGGCCTTTCAATTTTTTTAACTTAGTCGCGTATTTTTTATGTAATTTGTTGATCTTACGGGTCAGTGCTTTAGCCTGTTTTGTGGAATAGACAGTGCCTTTTTCTTGAGCAATCGTTTTCTTCAAATGTTTGAGAAGCTTGATTTTATGTTGGAGTACGTCCTTCCAAGCGATGGAAAGGCCCTTAGAATTTAGGGTTGCGGCCTTGAGTTCCTTCTGATTCTTCTTCATAAAGACTTTTCTTTCAGTGCGGAGTTCCTGCTTGCTGGGGGCTTTGGAGGCAAAAGCATTGGTTACCGGTAAAATCAGCGTGGCGGCCAGGACGATAACTGTCAGGAATAAGCCGATGACGTGTCGGTTGTTGCCAATTCTTAGTTGTTTCATGAAATTCTCCTCTCACTTGTCTGAACGGGAAGGGCATATTGGCGAAAAGTAGGTTTAACCACTCTTTATCGGAATTATAATATAATGATAAAGGTATTAATATGAGTCGATTGCTTAACAGAACGGCTTTTCTCCAAGCTGGTTTGTTAAGGGTGTTGGACTAGCTAAACCATAGCATTCACTGGGCCCCCTGACAAGCATTATCTTCGTGTAAGAGGGCCTGAAATCACTGGATTGACGAGTGGTCTAATTAGGCTTAGTAGACCCAATATAGGCCAAGTTAGGGTAACTGAAATTGGTCTGACTTTACATATAATTATCTTTGTTCGCTGTTGGGGTTAGTTGCCACGATTAGCAACTCACTACTAGGAAGTCTGATTTTAAAAATAGCCGGCACGCCTGAATCTAATCAGTAAGTGCTGGCTATTGGACAATTGATAATCAAAGGCTAGACGTCATCGCGACTGAGTAAGGTAATCTCTTCGCCATTATTTTGCCGGCGGTCGATATTATCCTCGCCCCACACGCATAGTTCGTGAAGAATCCCTGACAATGACTGACCGTAATCGGTTAGGCTGTAGTCAACTCGCGGGGGGACCTGTTGGTAAACACGGCGAGAAACGATATTGGCGGCTTCCAATTCGCGGAGTTGTTGGGTCAACATCTTCTGAGAAATTTGCGGAATGGCGCGGGCAAGCTCGCCAGTCCGCATCGTTTGGTGACGGAGATGGCAGAGAATGATCGATTTCCATTTGCCGCCGATGATCTCCATCGTGGCTTCGACGCCAATATGATAAGTTTTTGTGGGCATGAAATGGCCTCCTGACTGATGGTTACCTTTTGGTGGGTAGGGTACTTTAAAGTGGGTTCTTGTACTTGAGTTCCTAGCCAGTATAATCAATATTTATCGAGTTCGCAATTCAAGGAGGTCATTATGACAAAAAAACTTTCACCAACATTTACATTACTCGCACTGGCCGTTAGTGCCTTTGCAATCGGATCAACTGAATTCATTAGTGTGGGGCTGATTCCCCTTTTGATTCAAAGCTTCCACGTGAGCCTGGCCCAGGCTGGGCTGACGGTCTCGGTCTACGCCTTGGGTATCATGGTTGGCGCGCCCGTCATGACGTTGTTGACTGGGCAAATCAATCGCCACACGCTGATGGTAGTCATCATGTTGTTATTTATCTCAGGGAATTTGGTCGCTGCCTTTGCGCCGACCTTCGTGATCCTTTTGGCCGGACGGGTCATTGCCGCTTTGGCTCACGGTATCTTCATGACGGTGGCGTCCGTGATCGCTGCTGATGTGGTAGCCCCTTCTAAGCGGGCATCGGCAATCGCTGTGATGTTTACGGGACTGACGGTCGCCACGGTTACCGGGGTGCCGCTGGGAACGATGATCGGTCAATTAGGCGGTTGGCGCTGGTCGTTTATCTTTATCAGTGTCATTGGCGTCATCGGTTTGATTGCCGACTACATCCTGGTTCCTCGGAATTTGCCACTGCCTAGCAAAGCAACGGCTCGTGGTATCTTACGTGTCTTGAGAAATCCCCAACTCTTAGTGGCCTTACTGGTCACGGCATTGGGATATGGCGGTACCTTCGTGGCTTACACCTACCTGTCTCCATTATTGGAGCAGCAGATGGGCTGGTCTAGTAGCGCCGTCGTGATTATTCTGGTCGTTTACGGTTTGATGGTTGCTGTTGGGAACACGTTGGGTGGCCGCTGGGCTAACGCCAAGCCACTGGCAGCCTTGTTGAAAATGTTTATTGGCCTCTTTGCGACACTGTTGGTCTTGACGGTGACGGCAAATAGCCAGTGGTTAGGCCTACTGACGGTCTTAGTGATGGGCTTCTTTGCCTTCATGAATGTGCCGGGTCTGCAGTTGTACATTGTTCAGTTGGCAGAAAAGTATACGCCAGCTGATATCACAATGGCTTCTGCCCTGAACATCTCGGCTTTTAACGTTGGGATTGCGTTGGGATCCGGTATCGGTGGTCAGGTGACGAGTCGCTTTGGCCTGGGCTGGACGCCGCTGTTTGGCGCGTTGATGGTGGCGTTGAGTATTGCGTTAACGGTCGGCTTAATCCGGTTAGCACGGCCATCCAAGGTCCTGATCAATAAATTTAATCATAATTAGACAAAAGACACGGCAGGGGAGGAATCTCGCTGCCGTGTCTTTTGCTGCGAAGCGCAATCGCTAACACAAGGATCGTAATAGCTAAATGGTGATATCAGAAGATTTAAGCCCTATTGACGCTGAGTTTCGGGTATACTTTGACTCTAGTGGGGAGCGTGTTGAATGGACTTTTTGACAGTATTACCAGTATTAGGTACATAAATATGCGCGCTGACGGTGACAGCTAGCACGTTTTTGACAATAGTGCCAGGAAAAGTGAATAGTCATGGGACTAAACCATTGTGGGAAAAATGAAAATAGTCAATTTTAAACGGCTAGCCTTCGAAAAATAGGCCACCCCAAACAACGGGGAAAGCCTATCAATTCAGCAGTTTAGATTGTACACAACTGTATTTCACACAATTCTTTATGAAAACAACTTAATTTTGCGGTCAAATGGGCATTTCTCCTGTATACTCCCTAAGCGAGTGTTAATTCGATAGAGATTACAGGGAGGAATACACATGCGCCGATTATTATTCATTATTATAACATGCCTGGGAGTTGGCTTGCTAAGTGAACGGCAGGCCCAGGCTGCCGGAGTCGCGTTAGATGAGGATATGCAAGCTGCTGTTAAGACAGCACCAAACGGGATGACATTGTCGTCACTATTTAATACCTACTCAGAAACCCAACTGATAGATGGGACATTTACCAAGGAATCAATCGCCCAAATTACCAACGATAATATTGACTCACGAACAAATGAGGTGGGGGCATTCTGGTCACAGCAATTGGGTGAAACCAAAGCTAAGGTCAATTTGACGCACGATACGAGCTGGTCGTTTTGGCTCTACTTTGGGAATAAAAAAGCCAATCAGAGTTCTGGGATGGCCTTTGTTCTACAAAATGCTCCAGAGGCCACCCATGCGATTGCCAAGGGTGGAAAAGGTCAATCGTTAGGGGTCTGGGCTAGTGATACGAATTCTGGGGCCTCAGCGTCTGGCTTATCCCAAATAGCTATTCAACATAGTTGGGCGCTGGAATTTGATACCACGGTTAATAAGACGCCTAGTCCCGGCGCTGGAAATTACTACGATGCGGATGGTATTCCGAGTCAGGGGCCACACATTGCCAGTGGTTATCCAGCGGATGCGTCCATGTATAAGCAATATGGTCAGCGAAACAAACATTACTTTTCTTTGAAACATCAACAACCTAAGTTGATGGCGAATCCTGCTGATGGCCAATGGCGTCACGTGACGATTGATTGGAAAGTACAGAGTAGCCAGATGACCTATACCTTCAATGATCAGGACCCGAAGACGCGGCAGCAAATGAAGCCAGAAGTTCAGGATACCATCACGATTGATCGTAAGAAACTTTCAGCCGATGGGCGAACACTGGCCAATGAAGTTACCTGGGGAATTACCGGGTCCACTGGTAAGTTCAACAGTGCCAACCAGCTAGTCGTTCTGGATCAAACGCCCCGTCAAATCCAATTCTCAAAGTTGGCAGAAACGAATATCATGCAGGACATGGCAGTCAAGCGCAAGATTAAAGAGGGGGATACGGTTACTCCGGGGGAAACTTTACGCTACGTTCTACATGCGACGGCGAAAAATCCGACGAATTCAGGAACGCTGACTACGGCAACGGCGATGTTGCCAGCGATATCTGCGGTTAAACGCATTCGAGGACATTTCACAAATGATGGGATTCATGCCCTCCATCCGTTAAATAGTCAGGAATTATTAGCGGATCGCATAGATGCTCAGATTGCGAATCATGCATTCTCTGTAGCAACGCCCGCGTTGGCATTTTGGTTAAAGACGGAAATCCAGTCAGTGGATCATGATGTTTATGTGCCACCACGTAAAGTTATCTTTTCCGGAGTGGATCATTACGTTGAGATAGAGTCGGCAGGATATACAGTTAAACGGAAACTCAATTTGAAACTGGAGAGCTTAGACGACGGCCCACTAAGCGCGGAGAAGGGGAAGGACCCGGTAGTCCACGCCCGGCTCTCCAATGATGGTAAAGATATTAATGACGATATCATAGCAGATACTAAGGTTCGAATCGACGTCGGTGGTCTGACTTTTAGCCTGAATCAACTCAAGGGATCTTGGGAAGGAACATCCGGTAAATTTCAGTTTAAGGTGCCTAATCGATTGCTGAAACCCGGAAAAAATAGCGTTTCAATCCAAGCGACAAACCGCAAAGATGTGGCCAAGCCTTTAAGTATTGCGGTTAACCAACGTTCGGGAGACTTGGCATTTGACACAATGCCTTGCAACTGCAACTTTAAGGGTGAGTTGAACGGGAAACATCAGATGATTGGTCGAGACAAGGATTGGCAATTACGGGTACGTGATGGCCGAGGCGCTGGGAGCTCGTGGAAGCTTCAACTGAATGTTAGTAAGAAATTTACCACCACGGATGGTCGTGAATTGAGTGGAGACGTGGTCTACCGTAATGGGAAGGCACGCCAAAAACAAACCATCGGGGATAAGCCGACGGTAATTGAGGAACAGACAACCAAGACGGACGATGAGTGTACTGACGTCGCCAAAAAATGGAAAGATGACGACGGGGTTCTAATTGAAGTCAATGGTGACGCCGTCGCTGGTGATTACAGTGGTGAACTGCTGTGGCAACTGACGGATGCGCCATAAAAAAACAAGTTTAGACAGTGCGTCTAGGCTTGTTCTGGTTGTAAGACCTTTTCGAGTTCGGCTACGAGATATTTGGCTTCGTCGTCGTCATTCCAGTCTCGGTTGGGAAATAACACATAACGATCAAGAATGTAACCAGCAACGACGGACGCAATATAGCGAAAGATCATAGTGAATGGCCAGTCGATAATCAAGTTGTGCTTTTGCAGCTTGGTTACCGTACCTTCAAAGGAAACAATGAATTGGTCACGGGCAACGTCGATGAACTCCTGACGAAGATTCTCGTTATAGAGCAGTTCGCTGAAGAAGACCTTGATGGCATCCTGATTGGCTTCGGCGAATTCCATGCGGTTCTGGACGAAGATAATTAGAAAGTCATGAAGGTTCGTGAAGGGCTTACTCAATGTATCTTTCTTCAATTCAGCGGCAACGTCGGGAATGATTTGAAAGATGACGGGCTCCAGGGCTACCCGGAGAATATTGGCCTTGGATTTAAAATGTTTGAACATGGTGCCCTCAGATTGGTGGGCGGCAACCGCAATTTGGTGGGTACTGGTATTGGCGTACCCTTGCTTGGCAAAGAGTTGAATGCTGGCGATCAGCACGTCCTTTTGCTTCTGCGTGAGTTCCTTCGTCGCCTGAATAGTGGCGGGAAACTGATCCAATATTTTATTAACAGACATGGCACGACCACCTTTTATATTTAAAATTTGTTGATAAACCGATCGCGGTTATCAGCAAGGTTATTTGATTTTAGAAGGTCCTTTCTAATCTTACCAGCTTCCTTAGAAAATACCAATTATGCCACTAGGAGTAGGCTAGGGGGTCCCACACCAGATAGAATCTTCAGCAACGGTAACTGATATTTGTTAAAGGTTTGTGAGTCATTAAAAATCGGGGATGCTCGCAGTCATCCCCGATTTTTAAGTAAAGTACTTTGTTTAAATTAATGTGCCTGAGCAGCAGTCTTCTTGTAAGCAAAGTAGAATTGTGTGATTGCCAGGATAACGTTAATCCAGTTAACCGCAGTGAACCAACCTGTCAGACCAGCAACGCCAGCAGCACCGTAGAATACCCAGAAGCCGGCAATAATAGCAACCACGTTGATCCAGCCGAACCACTTCATCAATTCCCGGTTTGTCGTTGCCGTGCAGGTCCAAATTCCGTTGATAACTAACCAAATAGCAAGAATCCAAAATGTTGTGGTAAACATGATAAAATCCCCTTTCTAGTTATCGAGCGAGTAATCACTCGCCCTTGATTACAACTACAGTTTAACACCGTTTTAGAAAAGTACAACCCCTTTAGTAAAAAAGTTTGTGGTGAATTTGGAACCGCTTTCCAAACTACTTGGTGGGCCAGACTTTGCCGACTTACGGGTAAATAAAAAAACGTTCAGAAAGATTCCTGAACGTTTCGTGAGCCATTAATTGTTGTGATTTTAAGGTAAATCGTTCCCAGCAGCCAGGTAGATATCGTACCATTCCTGCTTGGTCAGGGTAACGTCGGCACCGGCCGCACTATCCTTGATATGCGTTGGGTTCATTGTCCCTAACAGCACTTGAATATTAGCGGGGTGACGAAGAATCCAAGCCACGGCGATTCCGTTCTTGGAGACGCCGTACTTGTCGGCTAACTTTTGCAGAACCTGGTTTAATTCAGCATACTTCGGATCGTCGATGAACATGCCCGCAAACAGTCCGTATTGGAATGGCGACCAAGCTTGAATCGTGATGTGATTCCGCCGGGCGAATTCAATCATGCCAAAGTCGTTGTGCGTTGGGACATCGCCCATGTTGACGTGCAGGCCTTCAGTAATCATCCCGGCATGCGCCGCGCTAAATTGCAGTTGGTTGAACATCAACTTTTGGTCAACGGCGTCTTGGACCATCAAGTATTGTTGCACGTTGAAGTTAGAAACACCAAAGTGGCGAACCTTACCCTCGCGCTGCAGCGTATTGAAGGCATCGGCAATCTCGTCCGGTTCCATCAGTGGGTCCGGCCGGTGAAGGAGGAAGGCATCCAAGTAGTCGATTCCCATGCGGGAAAGAATGCCATCAACGGCGTCAATCAGATGCTGCTTACCGTAGTCGTAGCGTTGGCCAAAGACCAAGTCGTCGTGACTCCGGTTAGGGTCGAGCACGATGCCCCCCTTGGATTGGATGTAGAAGTCATCTCGTGAAAGGCCGGAAGCTTTGAGGGCTTCGCCAAAGACCCTTTCGGAATTACCATTGACGTAAATGTCAGCGGAATCGATGTAATTAATGCCAGCCTCGTGCGCTGCCTGAAGGGACTTGACGGCGTCGTCCGTACTCATGACACCCATCCGCATAATCCCCAAAGCGACGGCGGAAGCTTGCCAGTTACTGCCACCTAATTGCAGTTGTTTCATCAGAAAAACTCCTTTGTTTTCAGATTTGAAACTTACATGCTTAATTGTACAACGAAAGCCGGGAAAGGTCGCGTGAGAAGTTTGGAGCATTAAGAATGTTCCAAATGAGTCAAAACAGCATTGCTTACAAATTTTTCTGCTGGTTGCAAACTTAGTTCTGTCCTAGGCCTACCGGGAAGCTAGCGGCATTAACTCTGGGACTGCTCTTCAATCAAATGAAATTAAGGATTGACAATTTCTAGCCAACCGTTATAGTTAATTACACAAGTAACTAACCAATAGACTAAAGAGTGGGGGATTTTACAATGACAACAAATACTGTGGTTAACGTCCACAATCTCGAAAAGACTTACGGCAAGGCTAATGAACGCCAATACAAGGCGTTGAAGGGTCTCGATTTCACGGTGGAAGCTGGTGAATTTGTCGGGATCATGGGGGCTTCTGGTTCGGGTAAGACCACGTTGTTGAATATGCTATCAACGCTCGACGTGCCGACTAAGGGGGATGTTGTGGTCAACGGACACGATGTCACGAAGATGCGCGGCAACCAACTCGCTGATTTTCGGGCGCAGGAAGTCGGTTTTATTTTCCAAGACTTCAACCTGTTGGAAAGTCTGACAGCCGAAGAGAATATCGGTCTGCCACTGGCCTTAAAGGGGACGCCATCCAGAGTGATGGATCAAGCCATTCATGAAGTTGCCGAGACCTTGTCAATCGCCGACCTCTTACAAAAGTACCCTTCAGAATTGTCCGGGGGCCAAAAGCAACGGGTCGCCGCTGCTCGGGCCATTGTGCATCGTCCGTCAATCCTGATGGGAGACGAACCAACCGGGGCGTTGGATTCCACCAGTGCTCGGGAATTACTCGACTTGTTGACGACGATTAATCAGAAACAGCACATGTCCGTGTTGCTGGTGACCCATGATCCGTTCTCCGCCAGTTTCTGCCAACGTATCCTGTTTATCAAGGATGGCCAGATTGGGTCCGAAATCAAGCGTGGCGAACAGGACCGGAGTGCCTTTTACCAGCAAATCTTAAATGAGCTGGGGACGTTTAACGAGTAGGGGGAAGTCAATAATGTTAGGAAAATTAGCACTGGCCGGAATCAAGAACCGGCGGCGAGACTACCTCGTCTTATTGGCGGGACTGACCATGTCGGCCGCCATCTTCTATATGTTTGCCAATCTGGCGACCAACCGGGCCTTCCTGAAGGCCAACGCAGTGATCAACCAGGCTAGCCTGATCTTTGGTTTTGGGGCGGTTCTGTTGATCCTGATCACCATTGTCTACATTATGTATGCCAATAGTTTCCTATTGAGTATGCGCCAGCACGACTATGGCCTCTTCATGATGCTGGGAGCCACACGGAAGCGAATCGGGGAATTGGTTTTTCTGGAAACGTTGATTCTGGGAGCCATCGCGACGGCTATCGGGATTGTGCTGGGGTTACTGATGAGTCAGTTCTTAGTAGGACTTCTGCTGGATATGTTGGGCCTGCATCTCGCGCATCTGTCCGCGTTCTACTTGCCGGCCATCATTGCGACGGCGGTGCTCTACGTGGGCCTCTTCATCTTGGCCTCACTGTTTAATATGGTGCGGCTGACCCGGACTACCGTGTTGAAATTACTGCACACGGACGAACAAGCCAACCAACCTAAAATCCATCCCTTCCGGCAGATGGTCGCCGCAGTCCTGGGCGTGGCCTTCCTGGGGATTGGGTACTGGGCCCTGGCCGCTATCAAGACGTTACAGGTGGCGGCAATTCCACTTGCCCTCGTCACCATTACGATTGGGACTTATCTGTTGTTCCGGGCGACCTTACTGGTTATCATTCAGGGATTGCGTCGCACCAAGTGGGCTAAGCGCCATTTAAACGGCTTCCTCTTAGGTCAACTGAACTTCCGGGTCTACAACTACACGCGGATGTTAACCATTGTCTCGTTGCTATTTGCGATGGCCTTGGGTGCTATCACGGTGGGGTCCGGCTATCACCGGCAGTTGCCATTGATGGCTAATTCCATTGGGACGTATACTGTGGCCATTCACGACAAGAATACCCAAGAACAAGCTTTGATCGACCAGTTGAACGTGAAACACCAAGCGACGTATACGCAGAAGCGGCAAGGAAAGGTTGTCTACTACAACGCCGCTGAGCTACAACAACAGCCATTCGAGCTCAGCAAGAGTGCCCAACTGGCCAAGAGTCTGAAACACCCTAAGTTCTACACGGAATCACTGACTAAATTTAAGAAGAGTGGTGTTCAGAACTTTGATTTCCAAAGTTTAGCTGTCCGTAAAGATATGGGCTTCTATACCCCAAAGATTCTCAGTGCCAAGCAATTTGCGAAGCAGTCCGGGACCACGATGACCGTGACAACGGTGCGGGTCAAGGACCTCGTACAGGATCAAAAGGTTCTGAAGCGACTGAATCGGATGGAAGTGAAACGGTTTGCCCTGCCAGAACAGATCACGGTCGGTAACTATCAGAGCTATGAGATGATGAGCGGTATCTTTGGCGGTCTGGAATTCATGGGTTACTTCCTGGGAATCGCCTTCCTGGCAATGCTAGCTTCCTGCCTGATGTTCAAGATTCTCTCCGGTGCGCCTGGCGATAAGCAACGTTACCGGATGCTGTATAAGATTGGGGTGCGTCAGAGCCTGATGCGCCGCGGGATTGCGAAAGAAATTGGGATTTTATTCCTGATTCCTGGTATCATGGGAGTAATCGATGTTCTGTTTGGTCTGCAAATGTTTAAGCCAATCATGGCCAGTCCGATGAGTCCTTACCTAGGAATCGGCAGTATCTTTGCCATCTTCATCGGTCTGTACGCCATTTACTATGCGATTACGTTGACCCTTTATTGGCGGATCGTGTTACCGAAGGCGCCAACGAACTAGTCGACAGAACGAGTTCACAAAGAATGTGGGAAATGACAATGAAATTTAATTTCGATAGTCCGGAACCAATCTATCTGCAGGTGGCCGAGCAGGTTGAAGAAGCCATCTTCACCGGAATCTATCGGGCGGGCGAACAGGTCCCGTCCACGACGGAAATGTCCAAAGAATTTCATATTAATCCAGCAACGGTGCTCAAAGGCATCAATCGGCTAGTTGCCGCGGGAATCATTGAGAAACGTCGTGGCGTGGGGATGTTCGTCACGGCCACGGCCGAGACGACGATTCGTGAGAAACGCCGCGCGGAGTTCTACGACCGCTACGTCAGTCGTTTCACCAGCGAAGCCAAGAAGCTCAATCTGTCAGAGGACGAGCTGATTGCGCTGATCAAACGCGGGTATGAGGATGATCCGAACGACTAGTCAAATTTGCTGAAAGAGCCAGATGAAAGGCACCTCACGGGTGAGTGGTGGGGCTTTTCATCTGGCTTTTGTGCGTCTCAACGGTTGAGGGGGCGGTTCGCGTGCGGCTGAAATTGTCCACAACCGTGGAGCTCACTAGATTATTGACAGTTTAGTGATCAGTCGACTATCAGTAGATCTTGAGCTTCAATAGTTTTCTTCAAATCAGTGTTTAGTTAGAGGGTTCGTCAAGGTCACCCCAAGTCGAATTGATTTACAAATTAACCTAATAAAGCTATAGTTAGTTGTGCACAACTGATTGGATGATAGTTGGCAAGAAAGAGGGAAAATAATCATGGAAATCACGATTAAAGACGCAGCAAAAGCATACCTAGCCGAGAATGTTCAACCGGGCAGTACGCTGCTACTGACCACGGATGATGGCTCCAACCGGTATTCAACGGTGGGGGGCACTTGTGCTATCGGCGATAAATTCCAGTTGGTTGCCCTGACCGATGACGACCCCGATTATCCGATTACGGTCAAAAATAACGCGGGGTGGGCGTTGAAAACCAATGCTGATACTGAACTGTATTTGAGTAACGGCTTGATCTTAGACCGCGTCTTCAACCAACTTTCCTTGCGCGACGACAGTGGTATCTTGGACAGTGCGGTTGGCGTAATCACCTACACGGCTGAAGAGAAATCAAAATTAGATTTGAAAAAAGAAATGCAAACGCTGGGCACGCGTATCTGCTAGGCGTTGTTGGGCTACGAGTCGTTGAGACTGGTGGCTCTTTTTTTATAGAAATTTGAGTTGTCGGTCGCAGCAGGAGAAATACAGAGACTGCGCAGATGACCGGATTCGGCAGCGCTATCATTGACGATTTTTCAAAGACCAGGAAGTTCTCCCCTCAATTTGCGTAACCTGTCCCGCTACTATTGCCAAGCGGTTGCACGGGCGCGTATACTTTGACTATCTAAAAGTTTCGGGAGGGGATATTTTTGAAGATAAATAGTAAATCTTGGCGACTGCTAATTGGGCTCGTTAGTTTAGTGTTCTTATTAGTTGTCAGTCAAGTGGCGACACCGGCCAAAGCCGCAACCAATCACAATGGGGCCGACTTTACCACCTCAGCCAGCGTCACCAACGGACCAGATTTCAAGCATGCTGATACGATTGATGTCCAATACAACTTGGATTTTGGTGACACGCCGCTTAAGAGTGGCGATACCATCACGCTTGATTTTCCGGAGAACTTGAAGGGGAAGACCCCGGGCGACACTTTCAAAGTGTACGATGATAATGGCACGGTGATCGGTGAGGCCGTTGTGTCTGATACCGGTGTGGTTATCACCATGAATGACGCGTTGGAGGGTAAGACCAACAACAAGATGACGTTGAACATGATGACCAAGTACCGTTATGAAGATTCTGGTGAGAAGGATGTTGTCTTCCCACTCGAAAACAATGGGAGCAGTACTTCTCAGATTAACATCGTTGACAACGACGCCAACCTTTCTAAGAAGGGAACGTTGCAAGACGATGGCACCATCAAGTGGACGATCTTAGTCGACCGTCGCGCGATTGACATGGAAAACTTGGATATCACCGATACAATTGGACCTAATCAGGAATTGATTCACGGCATGACCGTAAGTAATGGGTACTGGTCAAACACCACGACCTACAAGCGCGAAAAGCCAGCAATGACTGAAGGGACCGATTACAACGTTACATACAACAAAGATGGGTTTGACCTGTCCTTTAACGACACCGTCAGCAATCTGGTGGTTATCGATTACTACACTAAGGTGACTGACCCATCGTTGATTGATTCTGGGTATAAATTTAGAAACAACGCTATCATGACTTGGGGTGGGGGCACCTCAGGGGGTAAGAATTCCGAAGAAGCAAATGGGAAAGTTTCATCTTCTAATGGGAACAGTGGTTCCGGTGGTGGTGACACGCACGAGACCGAAGAACCAGGTGTCGACCCTGATGTCGATACCGGTACTGGGACGACGGATACCGATGGCGGAACTGAAACCGATGAAGAAGAGGCTGAACGCGAAGCTAAAGAAAAAGAAGCTGCCGCTAAGAAAGAAGCTGCCAAGCAGGCTGCTAAGAAACAAGCTGCTAAGGCCGCTGCCGCCAAAGCTGCCGCTGCAAAGGCTGCCGTTGCTAAAGCAACAGCAACCGAAAATCCTGGTACCACGAAGACTACAAACACGAAGTTACCTCAGACCAATGATCAGGGGAACTTATCCGGCGTGCTCGGTGGTGTTCTGGTATTAGCTACGTTAGGTGCAGGCGTGATTGTTCGCCGTCACTTCTAAACATAATTTGGTTTAAATTTGATTTAGTGGAGAGTTCGACCGTGGTCGGGCTCTTTTTGTTTCGTAAAAATTCCGGTTCGTATGTGGTAATTATCACAAGCTTTGGTATACTCGAGGTAACAATTACGATTTAAGGGGAGGGACCATGATGCAACAATTACGGCAGTATCGCCAATTCTGGTTCGTTATCATCTTAGGGGCCATCGCACTCTGGCTTCAATTTGTTAATCATCAGGCAATGTGGGCACAGATTCTAATTACTGGGCTGGGCCTCCTACTAGCCATCATCATGTTCGTCGAAATGGTGCGGACACTGCGTTCAGGTAAGTTCGGTGTGGACCTGTTGGCCATTACGGCCGTGCTAGCCACGCTGGCCGTGAGTGAGTATTGGGCGGCACTAATCGTCCTACTAATGCTGACCGGTGGCGATGCGCTGGAAGACTTTGCGGCCAGTCGCGCCAACAGTGAACTGCAAGAGCTATTAAATAACTCACCGCAGACCGCGCATCGAGCCGATGGCGAGCAGCTGACCGATATCGCCGTGAGTCTGGTTGAAGTTGGGGATAAGCTGCTGGTGAAGCCCGGTGAAGTTATGCCCGTCGATGGGACGTTAACGACCGGACCCACTACGGTCAACGAAGCCTCGCTGACTGGTGAAGCTCGGCCAATCGAAAAACAGGTCGGTGACACCGTCATGTCCGGGAGTATCAACGGTGAGGCGTCGGTCTACTTACAAGCGGACCAGACTGCTGACAACAGTCAGTACCAGAACATTGTCCGTCTGGTCCAACAGGCCGAGGCGCAACCCGCCAAGTTTGTCCGGATGGCCGACCGGTACGCGGTGCCATTTACCCTGCTGGCCTACGTCATCGCTGGGCTGGCGTGGTTCTTCTCCGGCGATCCCGTCCGATTAGCGGAAGTGTTGGTCGTGGCATCACCTTGTCCACTGATTTTGGCGGCACCGATTGCGCTGATTTCGGGGATGAGCCGGGCCAGTCGAAATGGGATTATTGTTAAGACGGGGACGACGCTGGAAAAATTGGCACAGGTCAAGACCTTTGCGTTTGATAAGACCGGGACGATTACCCAGGGCCGGTTGGTCGTGGACCAAGTCGTTCCCGTCACAGCGTTGCCCGCGGAGAAACTTCTCCAGTTGGCAGCTAGTACCGAGCAGCACTCGGGTCATGTGCTCGCCCAATCTCTAGTTGCGGCCACGACCGAAGAGCTGCTACCTGCGACCGAGGTCAACGAAACCACGGCCCAGGGGGTAGCAGCGATGGTGGCCGGTCAGGAGGTTCGCGTCGGCAAGAGTAGCTTTGTCACGGATGAAACCGTCGATAAATCCAATCAAACGGCGGTCTACGTCTCGGTAGCTGGTATCTACCAAGGGTACGTCAGCTTCAATGACCGCGTGCGTCCGGAAGCCAGTCAAACGATGGCGGCTCTGCGGACAGCTGGGGCCGAACATCTCCTGATGATCTCGGGGGACCGCCGGCCAATTGCCGAAACGATTGCCGGTGAAGTCGGTATTGACCAAGTTCACGCGGATTGTTTGCCTGCCGATAAGATTAAGGTTTTGGCGGATCTGCCGGCCGAACAGCGGCCGGTGGCTATGGTGGGGGACGGTATCAATGATGCCCCTTCACTGGCAACCGTGGATGTTGGAATTGCCATGGGTGCGCACGGCGCCACGGCGGCCAGTGAGTCGGCGGATGCCGTGGTCTTGAAGGATGATCTGACCCGGGTCAGCACGGCGCGCCAGATTGCGCACGATACGATGCGTGTGGCCAAACAGGCCGTGTTGATTGGTATCTTTATCTGTACCGGTTTGATGTTGATTGCCAGTTTCGGGGTGATTCCAGCTATCATTGGGGCCGTCTTCCAGGAAGTTGTGGATACGGTCACCATCCTTTACGCGCTACGGGCGCGGACGGATCGGTAGGCGTTATCGATTTGAAAATTTGGTGTAAAAAAAGACTGCCTGTGGGCGGCCTTTTTTATTATTGGGGGGAGTTTTTACGAATTTTCAGTAATAGAGAGTTCATTTCCCCAAAACTGGTGAATGCGTTATCATAGACCTGTACAGTGTTGCCAAATCAAATCGAAGAGGAGCCTGAAAGATGACAAAATCAATCCACACCGATTATTTCTTTGATGAACCGGCTTTTAACACGCATGACGGGGGTTACGTCCCGTTGGAGGAACCCGATACGCCGCAACAACCGCTACGGATTCCGCCACTTTTAAAGCCTGACAAGGAGACTGCCACGGATACCTACTATACGGTTGAGGCCCAGGCTGGGGAGACACAACTGTTGCCCGGCAAGAAGACCAAGACTTGGGGGTACAACGGGAGCCTGCTCGGTCAGACCATCGTCTTCGCTAAGGGCAAGACGATGCATATCGATCTAAAAAATAACTTACCTGAGCTGACCACGTTCCACTGGCACGGGCTGAATGTTCCCGGGCCATACACGGACGGTGGGTGTCACGCACCGGTTTATCCCGGCAAGACGCGGCACATTGATTTTAAAGTCGACCAACCGGCCGCAACACTGTGGCTCCACGCCCATCCGTGCCCATCAACGGCCGAACAAGTCTGGAAGGGCTTGGCCGGGTTGGCACTGGTCACCGACGAACAAGAAGCCAAGTTGCCATTCCCAAGAAACTATGGGGTCGATGACATTCCGTTGGTCTTACAGGATCGGCGCTTCCACGAGGATAACCAGTGGGATTACGAAGCTGACTACGATCCAGATGGCGTCCAAGGCCCCACGGCAATGATCAATGGGACCATCAATCCTTACTTCGATGTCACCACGCAGCGATTGCGATTACGCATCTTGGACGGTGCGAACAGGCGCGAGTGGCGGCTTCATTTCAGTAACGACTTGCCGTTCACACAAGTTGCTTCGGACGGTGGCGTGATGCCAGAGCCTGTTGAATTTACCCACCTGATGGTAACTTGCGCGGAACGGGCCGAAATTATTGTGGACTTCGGCAAGACTAAGCCGGGCGAAACGGTCACGTTGTATTCTGACGATGTTCCGTTGGTTCGTTTCCGCATCCATGCGTTTAAGCCAGATACGGCCAAGTTACCCGACCACCTCGTCGATATCCCCGACCCAGAAGTTACACCGGACACGCCGATTCGCAAGGTTGTGATGTCCGGGATGGACGAGCAGGTCATGATCGACGGCAAAAAATTTGAAATGCAACGGATCGATGCCAAGCAAAAGGTCGGCAACGTCGAACTCTGGGACGTGACCAACACTAACGACATGGGTAGCGGCATGGTTCATCCGTTCCACATGCATGGGACGCAATTTCTGGTGATCTCGCGGAATGGGAAGGCACCATACCCCAACGAACACGGCTTCAAGGACACGGTCGGCGTCAACCCAGGCGAAACGGTTCGCATCAAGGTCTGGTTCGAACACACCGGGGTCTACATGTATCACTGCCACATCATCGAGCACGAAGACGGTGGCATGATGGCGCAAATCGAAGCCTACGACCCAGACCATCCACAAACCTATAAGCTAATGGATATGGATACCTTAATGAACGCGGTAGCTGAGGAGCGAGGGATAGATGTTAAAGACCTCCACCTCGCTGGGATGAGTTCGTATGAGAAGATGGGAATGAAGATGTAAGAGCGTGAAGAAGGGCGGTAGGTCCTGAGCATTAACGTCAATAAGTGCCCACTCGGTGGAACCGAGTCGGTGCTTATTGGGGTTAAGCGGAGGGACCTGCCCGACTGAACGCGTTTC